>JBMDXP010000075.1:0-19436 GCA_048819475.1 Algoriphagus sp. | reverse complement strand
GTCCGAGTGATGATGTATGCTTATACTTCGAATGAGGGCAACGTAGAAGATGGTGGGGCTGAGGCTAGCTCAAAAAAATACTGTTTTTGGATTTTCCGGTGCATGGATAAGGGGCTATTGTGGTCAAAAAGCTTGCACTTGCTGAAAAACAGCTTGCATTAAAAATGGTCTGATAATTCAAAACTATGGCTTCCAATCTTTTTACTGGCGTTTTTCAGCAGGCCCTATTTAGATTAGTTTACTACTATCTTCCTGGTGATGGTTCTGGTTTCAGTCTGAAACTTTAAAATCATCAGTCCTTTTGGCAAATCATCCAGTTTCAAATTTGAATGCCCTCTCGTTAAGTCAATGAATTGGATTTCCTGTCCAAAGGAATTGATGATTTGGAGATTTTTCCAGTTTTGAGTATTTCCCATCTGGATAGTCAATGTGCCTGATGAAGGATTTGGATAAATGGAGATTCCGGTTTTTTCGGCCTCAGGGAGAGAGGTGATTACATTGACTTCAACTTCCAAGGTTTGGGATTCTCCGTTATTGCAGAAGTTTTCAGGAGTCACTTTGAGTTGGAATTTCCCTTCTTTGGTCCAGCCTATCAGCACCCGGTTACTTCCTTGGCCTTCCAGAATTCTTCCACTACCCGCTGAAATTTCCCATATAAAATTTACTTCCTCCTGATCTGTTACTTCATAGTATTCTTCCCATAGACCCACCAGATTATTGCCTGTTACTGGACTTGGCATGGGTGGAGGACTACTTACCTTGACGGGTAGGTGAACGGGCGTTGTCTGTCCACAACTATTACTCTGAACAACACTTGCTGATCCCAGTCCTTCTACATTCCAGATGACACTGATCCGGTCAGAACCTTGCCCGGCTATGATATCACCACCATCTATCGTCCATATGTACGCCCCTTTAGTAGGACGAGAAATGGAGTAAATAGCTTCCTGGCCTATGCATACGGATCCGTCCCCATCTATCTTCGAATCCATTGGTGGTGAAGAAAGAACTGCGACTTCCAGAGAGGAAGTTCTACCCGTACCACAAAAATTTTCCCTGCTTACATATATCCCGTTTCTTCCTGGAGTCTTCCAGAGCACCTGTACAGTATTACTGCCTTGACCCGAAATGATTTCGCCACCGTCTACCCTCCAGATTAATTCTGAACCAAGAACCATTGAATCCGGAACGGAGTAAGTTTGAGTGGAGATGCAACTTGAGGGGTTTCCATTTATTTCGCCTAATCCAGACGGCGGGGAGCAGATGTATCTGAGCAGACTTCCATCATCGCCTGCAGCAAATGCCACAAGTGGGTTTCCTACACTCACACTATTGAGGTTTCTGCTTGTGCCACTGGAAATCTTGAGCCAAGTCTCTCCACCATCCTTTGTCTGTAGTGTAATGCCGGATTCCCCTACTATAAAACCGAGCTTATCATCCCAGAAGTCCACCGATGTGAAAGTTGCTGTTTCATTAGTTTCAATTTTTCTCCATGTTTTTGCCTGATCTTCGGATTTGAGGATTGTACCTCCGTCACCCACCACAATAGCGGTGGTTGGACTTAGCTTGGCTAGTGAATTCAGGTTTCTATCCGTGGGTTTTTGGATGTTTTCCCAGGTATTTCCTCCGTCACTCCAGCTGATTTGCCCATTTTTTCCAATAGCGAATCCAACCTGAAAATCAAAAAAAGTCAAATCCACAAAGTCTTCAGAGGTATTAGTCTGAATCTGGGAATCCCAAGAGGCACCAGAGTCAAAAGATCTGGCTATATATCCATTTGAGCCTGCTATGTATAATACCCCGGTAGAAAAAAGATAAAATCCCTGAATAGATTCTGGGGTGTGTGCAGGTACTGAGGCCCAGGAATTACCGGCATTGCTGGTTCTGAAGATTTTACCATCATCCGCTCCGGCATATCCATAGCTTGTATTCCAGAACTTCATCCCTTCAATGGTTACATTCTCGGGAAGTGGTCTTGGGACAACGGATGTGCCCCCATTGGCTGTGAGGAAAAATTGCCCTTTTTCTCCGGCAATCAGACCTGCACGGTCCGACTTAAACTCCAATGAGGTAAAATTATTCCTTACCCCTGCCAGAAGCTGTGAATAGGTAGCACCCCCATTCGTAGATCTGATTAAATAGCCATCTTGTCCACTTGCAAAGACCTGATTGGATCCGGGAATGTATGCAACGGAAGAAAGGTTACGGCTATTGGTTGCTCCTAAATTAGCTTTGCCAAATGTATTGGCAGAATTGGTGGACCTGAGGGCAGTAGCAGCCTCTCCCACTATGGTGATAATCTGAATATTCAGTGGGCTGACAGCTATTTTTCTTAATTCCGAATCCACACCTGAGCTTTGGAGCGACCAAGTATTGCCTCCATCCAAAGTTTTTAAAACAATGCCTTCCTGACCGACCGCGTAACCAATGGATGGTGTTGAGAAAGTGATACCATTGAGGTTTAAGGCGGTGCCGGAAGAGAGCAGGGTCCATTGCTTTCCCTTATCAAATGTCCTCAGAATCCTTCCCTGATTACCCGCAATATAAGCAGTATCAGGATTGATAAATGTAATTTCATTCAAACTGGATTGGAGTCCAGAGGCGGATTGTTGCCACGTGTTTCCATTATCCATCGACTGTAAAATATGACCATTGGCTGTCACAGCCCAGAGGTCCTGTCCAGAAAAAGCCACGCTCATAATGTGGTGGGTTACTCCGGAGACTTTCTGAGACCAGGTTTTTCCAGCATCCCTTGTTTGCATGATAAGTCCATGCTCTCCCGCTGCTATCCCTGAATTTTCATCCCAGAAAACCACATCCATGAGTTTTCCCCCAAAATTCACATCGATTTCTTCCCAAGTAATACCTCCATTGGTGGTTTGAATGATCAGGTTTTCGCCCACAGCAAACCCTTTACTTTGATCTATCCAAGCTATCGATTCTATATCAAGTCCCCAGCTTTGCATCCGCACCCAAGTTTGGGAGAAAGCCTGGGAATTGACAGCCAGTCCAATAAAAAGCAGACCTAATAACCTGTACATATTGCCCATCTCAAAATTCGGATAAAAATAAGATATTTCACGACATAAAGAACTAATACAATAGCTCTATTATATCTTATAAAGAATAATGTCACCCCATTCTTAATATGGAATTCGGTTTGTAGCTTTATTCCCATCAACACAAAGAGATCATGAACAGAATCTGCTTTATAATATTTGCCCTATTGATTTCGTGTGGCCCACAGGAAAGAGTATCCAAGGAAGTCTTTGAAGATGTCAATAGAAGCATGGAGGTCAAAAAGCTCTCGGAGGCACAAATTTTGGAAGAGGCGATGTATTGGGGAGATTCAATCAGCCGGGAAGCTCAGGCACAACTTATTGGGCAATTGGAAAAAGCTATTGAAGAGAAGGGCTGGGCAGATGCGATCACATTTTGTTCATTGGAAGCTTTACCCATCCTTTCAGATATAGGAGGGAAGTATGGCGTTTCTATACGACGGGTTTCCAATAAATATAGAAATCCCTTAAATCAGCCAAATACCGAAGAGCTTCCTGTGTTGGAAGCGTATGAGTACAATTTCGAGAGTGGGTTGAAGTCTGATCCCAACATCCAAAAAATCCATGGCGGAGAAGTATACCTGTATACAAAGGCAATTATGATATCCAGTAATCTTTGTTTGAGTTGTCATGGAAACCCTGATGCTGATATAGCAGAAGATACATTTTCAAAGATAGAAGCACTTTATACTGATGATAAAGCGGTGAATTTTGGAATTGGGGACTTAAGAGGTATGTGGTCTCTTAGAATTCCCAAAAAAGAAGTGGTTAATAGAATTAAATAAGCGAGTCGTAGAAAGAGTCCTTTAACGAAACTATTATTGCAATAGTTTTCATTTTTAGCAAAAATTAAGACAAAATTCAGTCAGAATTAAACGTAATTCAGTAAGAATTATTGTAAATAAATTGGGATTTTTAATATTGGTTTAACATCAATTAACAAACCCAATTTGCTTATGAATAGCTTTACCCGATTTAAGCTCTTTAGCTTAATTTTATTACTATGCCTGGGAGTTATGTCCTCAGGTTTAGCCCAGGCCCAGGAGGTGTCTGGAGTAGTTATTTCCGGAGAAGATAATTTGCCTTTGCCGGGGGTATCAATTCTCGTGAAAGGAACTACGGTTGGAGTGGTAACGGATGTGGATGGAAGATTCAGTGTGAGACTGCCAGATCCCAATTCCACGCTGGTTCTTTCATTTATTGGATTTACCACACTCGAAGTTCCAACAGCAGGTAAGTCAATTTTTGAATTGACACTCATGCCGGACACCAAATCACTCGAAGAAGTGATTGTGGTAGGCTATGGTGAACAAAAGAAGGAAACAATCACCGGATCCGTGGCGACTGTTAAGGGGAGGGAGCTTTCCAAATCTCCAGCGATGAATCTTTCCAACTCAATTGCGGGAAGAATGGCTGGGGTAGTGGCAGTGAACAGGAGTGGAGAACCCGGTTATGACGGTTCTGGTATCCGTATTCGCGGCTCCAATACATTAGGAAACAACGACGCCCTTATTGTGATTGATGGGATTCCGGCACGTGCAGGTGGGCTCGAGCGTTTGAACCCTAACGATATCGAAAGCATATCTGTATTGAAGGATGCTTCGGCCGCAATCTATGGGTCAAGAGCTGCAAATGGGGTAATTTTGGTTACTACTAAAAGAGGTCTTGACGGCAAGCCTGAGCTGACTTTTCAGGCAAATCAAGGATGGGCTCAACCTACCGTAGTCCCGGATCTTGCCAATGCTGCGCAATATGCGGAAATGCTCAATGATCTGGATATTTATGGTTTACCAGTAAGTGAATGGGCAGCTGCAAATCAAGCTTACAAACAGAATGGGCAATATCTTCGGCCAAATGGACAGACTAGAACAGCTCCATATTCCCCGGATGAATTGGAGCTCTATAGAAATGGGTCAGATCCATGGAACTACCCCAATACCAATTGGTACGATGCCACGTTGAAAAACTGGTCACCACAGTCACGGTACAATGTGCAGCTGATCGGAGGGAATGAGAATGTGAAATACCTTACTTCATTAGGTTATCAGAATCAGGATGCATACTATAAGAATGCGGCGACCGGTTTTAAGCAGTATGATTTCAGAGTGAACCTGGATGCCAATATCAACAAGTATGTAAAGGTAAGCCTGGGGGTATTGGGTAGAGAAGAATATAGGTTTTTCCCGACAAGAGGGGCTGGGGCAATTTTCAGGATGCAGATGCGGGGTAAACCCAATCAGCCTGCTTACTGGCCAAACGGACTTCCCGGACCGGATATTGAAAATGGTGAAAACCCCGTGGTTATCACTACTAACCAGACCGGATACGACCGGGATACCCGGGATTATTTCCAGTCCAACGGTTCCATTGAGATAAAAATCCCCGGCGTGGAAGGGCTGAAAATTACCGGAACCGCATCTGTGGATAAGACCATGAGGAATTTGAAGCGTTGGGAGATTCCGTGGACACTTTACGAAAAAGGCTCAGGATTTGAAGAAGATGGTGTAACACCGGTTTTAGTGCCGAGTAAAAGAGGTCCTGCGGAACCTAGCTTAAGAGAGGAAAGCATCGATCAGCTCAATATCCTGTTGGGTACAGTAGCTACTTATGATAAAGTTTTTGAGGGAGGTCACGGGCTTTCCTTGCTGGCAGGTTTCAATAAAGAGACGGTACAGGGGAATAACTTCAATGCCTTCAGAAGATATTTCATTTCCACTGCTATTGACCAGATGTTTGCCGGAGGTGATCTGGAGAAAAACAACGGAGGCGGTGCCTTTGAGAGAGCCCGACTCAACTACTTCGGCCGGGTCAATTATAATTATCAGGAAAAATATATCGCGGAATTCCTTTGGAGATACGATGGCTCATACATATTCCCGTCCGATACCAGATATGGGTTCTTCCCGGGAATCATGATGGGCTGGGTAGTCTCTGAAGAAGGGTTCTGGAAAAATTCACTTGGAAGATCTTTTGACTTCTTTAAAATCAGAGGATCATGGGGTCAATTGGGTAATGATCAGATTTTCTTTGATAATGTGCTGCAAGAGTATCAATTCCTGTCTACCTATGGATTTAGCTCCTATATAACAAACGGGGTGGAAACAAAAACCTTGTTTGAAACCAGGGTTCCCAATACCGGGATTACCTGGGAAGTTGCCAATAATTCCAATATTGGTTTTGAAGGGCAATTCCTTCAGGGAAAAATATTCTTCGAGTTTGACTTATTCTATAATAAGAGGACAAATATCCTTTGGAGAAGAAATGCTTCTATTCCCCAGACCACTGGAATCACGCTTCCTGCAGAGAATATCGGAGAAGTGGAAAACAAAGGCTTCGACCTCAACCTTGGAACCCGGGGAAATATCGGCGAATTCCAGTATTCCTTCAGCATCAACGGTGGTTATGCCAAGAACAAAATCCTTTTCTGGGATGAATCCCCAGGAGCTCCGGATTGGCAGCTTTCCACAGGTAAACCTATGAACACATTCTTGGTGTACAAGTACGATGGTGTATTCAGAAACCAGGAGGAAATTGATTCGGATCCATTGGATTATTCTGCCATCACCAATAACCTGAGACCGGGTGATATGAAGTATGTGGATTTTGACGGTGATGGAGCTATCACGCCTGATGACCGGGTAAGGATGGACAATAACGATATTCCATTGTTCCAGGGTGGGGCAAACATCAGTCTGAGCTGGAAGAATTTCGATTTATCAGTGTTGTTTCAGGGAGCATTGGGAGCCAGGCAATACGTTAGTGCAGGTGAATCAGGAAATATAGGGAACTTCCTGCTGGATATCTATGATAACAGATGGACCATCGATAATCCGAGCAGTGTGCATCCTAGGATTGCCAACAGAAGTGATCAGTACTACTCTGGAGGAAACACTTACTGGTTCAGAAGTACGGATTACTTGAGGTTGAAAAATATGGAGATCGGCTATAACCTGCCTATGCACCTATCTGAGAAGATTGGGGTAAGAAATCTCAGAGTCTATATGAATGGATTGAATTTGCTTACTTGGGACAAACTAAAGGTGTTTGATCCTGAGACTAATAACTCTACAGGACAATATTATCCTCAGGCTAGAATCATTAGTACAGGTTTATCAGTCACTTTCTAATAATGAAACACATGAAATTCATAACTAAATATATTACATATCTATTTGCTTTCGGTCTTCTTTTGACCGCTTGTAATGACGATTTTCTGGATACCCGACCTTTGGGTGAGGTATCGGAATCTGATGTCTGGACAGATCCGGCATTGGCGGAGGCTTTTGTGATCGGGATTTACCAAGGGTTTGGAAATGGGGGATTTAATGAAGAAATGCTTGCATCACTTACTGATGAAGCGATTTTCACCCATCCAGGCCGAGGATTGAATACCGTTACTGAGGCCCGTATCAACTCAGCTGACATAGGTTGGAACGATGGAAACCGAAGGACCTATAACTGGGGCAGGCTTTATAGCTATATCCGAAGGACTAATATTGCCATTGAAAATCTGTCTGATCCACAGTTTGCGAATGACGGAGGAATAGTGGATAGGCTGTTGGGTGAGGCCAAATTTATGCGGGCTTACTACTACCATGATTTGGCCAGATATTTTGGAGGTGTTCCTCTGGTAGACCGTGCTTATGGGCTTGGAGAAGAGACCTATGAGGAGCCTAGGGCTACATGGGAGCAAATCGTCAACTTTATCGTAGCTGATTTGGATGATGCTGCGACTTTGCTGGATGGTAAGTCCAGGGTAAGTGGCCGCGCTACAGACCTTTCCGCGCTAGCACTGAAGTCACGGGTGCTGTTATATGCAGCAAGTGATCTTCATGACGGTCCTACCGCAAAGGCGAAGTCATCTGTACTTTCCTCTTTTCCCGATATTGATTTGCTGGCTTATTCAAGTGGTAACAGGACAGAACGTTGGCAAAAAGCCCAAGCTGCTGCTAAAGCAGTGCTGGATAGAACCAGTGGAAACATGATGGGGCTTTCCAGTCCTGTAACCCATGAGGAAGGAATCGAGAATTATATAAATAATTCATTGGCAAGAAATGGGGGGCAGAGCGAAATCCTTTTGGGCCGTTATTTCATCAATGCCAAGCAGGAAGATGGCGGAAGGCAAGGATTGTTCAATGGTCCAAACGGGTACAATAACTGGGCAGGCAATACTCCGGTGCAGCTTCTGGTAGATGATTACGAGATGATGGATGGTACCCAATTTTCCTGGAGTGACCCGGCCAAAGCTGCTGCGCCGTATGACAATAGAGATGCACGTTTCTATGCTTCCATTCTGTTTGATGGAGCACAGTGGAAACCGAGAGCTTCTGCGAATGCTCCAAGGGATCCATTAGGTCAGATTCAGACAGGTAGCTATGAAGTGACTACTGCGTCAGGAGGAAAAGATACCCATTTTGGACTGGACACAAGAAATAGCCCAATCGAAGACTGGAACGGTAGTTATACTGGATATTATGTAAGGAAATTCATCGATCCTAATCCGGCAATTGTGGATCAGAATACATGGCAGGAGATTCCATGGCCAGTGATCAGATACACAGAAGCGGTATTGAACTATGTAGAAGCTTCTATAGAACTAGGTCAGGAAGATGAAGCTAGAGCTTGGTTGAACCAGATACGGTTCAGGGTAGGTTTGCCAGCGGTCACAGAGAGCGGCGATGCACTGAGAGCACGCTACAGAAATGAGCGAAGAATAGAAATGGCCTACGAGGAGCAGCGTTTCCATGATGTAAGGAGATGGATGATTGCCAGGGAGACTTTGGGTAGGCAGGCCAATGGAATAAGCATTACAGGTACGCTTAAGCCAGGCCAATCCCTCTCTGTATATAGATATGATCCTCAGGTATACAATTATGTGTACCGAGTGGTGGATATGGATCCAGGGAAAGAAAACAGGACTTGGCAGGACAAAATGTATTTCATTCCTCTCCACCGGGATGAAATCAATAGAAATGGAAATCTAGTCCAGAATCCAGGATACGAATAAGATACCTGAAGTTGTAAATTTGATCTAAGCCATCTCATTTGGAGATGGCTTAGATTATCCGTTCTATGAGAAAATATCCCTTAGTATTATTTCTTACCCTTAGTTCATTTCTGATTTCTTGCGACCCATCCAAAGCCCCAGATAAAAAAGAATCTGTACATCACGATACACTTTTTACATTGTTGGATTTCAGTGAAACTGGAATTTCTTTTTCCAACGCGATTCAGGAAACCTTAAACCTCAATGTGTTGATGTACGAATATCTTTACAATGGTGGAGGAGTAGCTGTGGGAGATCTAAATCAGGATGGCTTGGATGACATTTATTTTTCATCCAATCTGGAGGATAATCATCTCTACCTCAATCAGGGTGATCTCAAATTTAAAGAGATCGCTAAACTATCGGGGGTAAGTGGCCGCCCTGGGCCTTGGAAGACAGGAGTGGTATTCGTGGATATTAACGGGGATGGGAAACTGGATATCTACCTGTGTTATTCAGGTAGTCTTCCACCTGAAAAACGCAAGAACCAGCTTTTTGTAAACCAGGGAAATGATGAAGACGGAAATCCCATCTTCAAAGAGATGGCTGAGGAATATGGGATTGCCTCTAGTGCTCCCTCTACTTCGGCAGCCTTCTTTGACTTTGATTTAGATGGGGATTTGGACCTCATCCTTCTAAACCACAATACAAAATCAACCCAAAATCTTGATGTTTCGGTCACAAGAAACCTACTGAAAGAAAAGCACGAAGCGGGTCCGCAGTTGTTTGAAAACCGGAATGGAAAATTCACTGAAATCACCCAAGAGGCCGGAATTTCAAGTTCAAGCCTATCTTATGGTCTTGGTTTGGCAATTGCCGATATTAATCAGGATGGTTGGCCTGACATCTACATTGGCAATGATTATACTGTTCCTGATTATTTATATATAAATCAGGGGGACAAAACGTTTCAAGACCAGATACTCACCACCTTGGATCATGTATCCCATTTTTCTATGGGGAACGACATAGCAGACATTAACAATGATGGATTGGTGGACATATTTACGCTTGATATGCTCCCGGAAGATAATAGAAGACAGAAGCTACTCCTCTCCCCAGATAATTTTGAGGTTTTCCAGATGAATGTAGATAAGGGGTTCCATCATCAATATATGCGAAACATGCTGCATATCAATTCAGGAGACGGCTCTTTTCAGGAAATAGGTCAATTATCAGGTATATCGAATACGGACTGGAGCTGGGCATCACTGATAGCAGACTTTGATAACGATGGATGGAAAGATATTTTTATTACAAACGGTTATCTCAGAGATTACAATAACCAGGACTTTTTGAAATACATGGATAATTATGTGAGAACCGCCGGAGGTCAGTTAAAGCGGGAGGATTTGCTCACCATGGTAAAATCAATGCCTTCCTCCAATCTCACAAATTATATATTCAAGAATGAGGGAAGTCTCAAATTCACCAATAATTCGGAGCTATGGGGGATAAACCATCCTGCCAATAGCAATGGAGCAGTGTATGCAGACTTGGACAATGATGGGGACCTGGAACTGATTGTAAACAATATTAATTCTAAGGCTTTCATTTATAAGAACGAGGCAGTCGAGAGAGGACTTGGAAATTTTTTAAAAATAAGGCTCGAAGGAGATACCCCGAATACGTCGGGACACGGGGCCATTGTAAAAGCATATTTTGGGGATGAGGTAAAGTTGGTTGAGCAGAATCCTTACCGAGGGTTTCAGTCATCAATCTCACCCGTCCTACATCTAGGCTTGGGCAGTGTATCTGAAATTGATTCGATATATGTTTATTGGCTGGGAGGAAATGTTTCTACAGTATATGGTGTACCATCAAATCAGACATTGGTTTTCTCCCAAAAAGAAAGTAGGAAACCGGATACTGGAATATCAAAACCAAACCTGACCGTAACCGTGGATAAAGAAATGTTGTCTATTCCTAAGGGAAGGGGTGTCAACGATTTCAAGAGGCAACCCTTACTCACCCATCCGATTTCTGGCAATGGTAAGGCAATGGTAGTGGAGGACTTTAATGGGGATGGGCTAAAAGATATTTTTGTAGGGGGAGATGCGGGAATAAGTGGAAGAATCTTTTATCAGTCGCATTCGGGTACCTTTCAAAAAGTCGACTCTGTTTCTTTTCAGCATGCCCGTGAATCGGAGGATGCAGACGCCGTGGCTTTTGATGCCAATGGAGATGGATTTATAGACCTGGTGGTAGGAAGTGGGGGTGTGCATGGATTCAATGTAGGTGAAGCTGCTTTGGAAGACAGGTTGTACTTAAGCGATGGAAAAGGCAATTTCACACTTTCCCCCGACGCCTTTCCTGGAGACCATAACCCAACAGGATCTATTTTGGCTGGAGATTTTAATTTTGATGGATTTCAGGATCTCTTTATAGGAAATAGGGTAGTTCCTGGACAGTACCCTTTAGGATCAGGAGGTAAGCTATGGATCAATGATGGAAAGGGCGTTTTTAAAGATCAGACTGCTTCCCTGGCTCCAGAAATTTCCGGCTTGGGGATGGTGACCGATACGGGTTGGGGAGACTTTGACCAAGATGGAAGACCAGAGTTGATTGTGGTGGGGGAAGGAACTCCTATTTACATTTTTTCCTGGAACGGCAATCAGTGGAAGGATGTGCGCTCCCATTATTTTGATACGGATCAGATAGGCTTGTGGAACACTGTGAAACTGGAAGATTGGGATGGCGATGGACGAGTGGAGATTCTTGTCGGTAACTTAGGGCTTAATTCCCAGCTTAAAGCAAGTGAAAGGGAGCCTATGGAGCTTCTTTACAAAGATTTTGACTCGAATGGTTCCATGGATGCGATTCTTGGTTATTACGTCCAGGGAGAAAAGTATCCCTCTGCAAGCAGGGATGAAATCCTGGGACAGGTGAATTTTCTCAAAAAGCGGTATCTGGATTTTAAGTCATTCTCCGACGTAAGAATGGACGATTTATTTACTTCCCAAGAGAGAGAGGGGGCTAGGTCACTATTCATGAATAATCTGGAAACTGCGTATTTCGTCCAAAATTCCATGGGTAAATTTGAAAGCAAGCATCTTCCTATAGAAGCTCAGTTTTCACCAATATTTGAAGCAGAGGCATTGGATATAAATGGGGATGGATATCTTGATATGGTTCTCGCAGGAAATATCCGTTATGGAAAGCTGAAATTCGGTAAATATGATGCGAATCACGGTTTGATTATGCTCGGTGATGGAAAGGGAAATTTCAAGACTATGGGTAAGCAAGACTCTGGGTTGTCAATTAGTGGAGATGTACGGAGCATTCAAAAAATAGACAATAGATTGGTATTTCTGGTTAAGGAAAAAGGAATCTTGATTTATGGGCTCCATTCATCAAAAAGTAATTAACTAAGCTATCAAATACGATTAAATTTAATGGGAGGGATTTTCTCCACAAACCGAGTACCAATGAAAAAGAAGTATGCAGCTGTAGGGGCTTTCCTCTTTATGAGCTTCAATACCACAGATGTTGTTTTTGAATCCTATACCCAAAAAATTCCCGGGACACAGGTTGTTTTTGATATGACCCCCATCCCGGCGGGAAATTTTAGGATGGGGAATGATCTTTCTGATAACAGCGATGAGAAGCCAGCGCATGAAGTGAAACTGGATGCCTTCTGGATGGGGACACATGAGGTCACGTGGGATGCATTTGAGTTGTTTCTTGATAAGAATTATGAGCTGGCTATTTCAGAAGAGCCAATTGGAGCTGTGGTCGACGGATTGAGCCGTCCAAGTCTGCCATATCTGGACATGACATTTGGTATGGGAAAAGAGGGAAAACCTGCCGTAGGAATGACTCAATATGGCGCAATACAATACTGCCATTGGCTGTATCTAAAGACTGGCATATTTTACCGCCTCCCTACCGAAGCAGAATGGGAATATGCTGCAAGAGCGGGCTCGTCTACCAGGTTTTTCTATGGTGATGATGAATCCCAGCTCAGTGATTACGCCTGGATTGCTGAAAACTCAGAAGAAACCACCCAAAAAGTCGGTCAAAAGAAGGCCAATCCTTGGGGCCTTTACGATATTTATGGGAATGTATTGGAATGGACTTCTGATCACTATGATGGAGGCTTCTACAGTGAGTCTTCATCCGAAAATCCGATTAATCCATCTACCAAACTCTATCCAAGAGTGGTAAGAGGAGGAAGTTATACCACAAAATCCTCTGATATATCGTCCAGCAAAAGATTCGTCAGTACTCCGGATTGGAAGCGGATAGATCCCCAGATCCCAAAAAGTCAATGGTGGTTTCCTGAAGCCCCTTTTTTGGGGATTAGACTGGTGAGACCACTTATTCCACCTAGCGAAGAACAAATCAAGGCATATTATACTGCCGAACCTATAGCCGATTACTAACCCTCAAAATGACCCTACTTATGAAAAATCTAAATTCCAGAAGAGATTTCATCAAGACTTCTGCCCTTGTAACAGGAGGAGTGCTGACTTCATCTTTTATTGTTCCGGGTGCCTATGCAGCACCGGATAACCATCTTAAACTCGCCGTAATAGGCTGTGGTGGACGTGGTACAGGAGCTGTTTTCCAGGCTTTTGAAACCGGACATCCAATAAAGCTAGTTGCTATGGCTGATGCTTTTCGGGACAGGCTGGATAATAGTTATAAACCCATAATGGAGAAATACGGTGCGGATAAAGTGGATGTTCCTGAAGAGAGAAAGTATGTAGGTTTTGATGGATATAAGCAGGCCATAGCAGATGCCGATGTGGTCATCCTTGCTTCTCCTCCAGGATTCAGGCCCAGTCATTTTGAGGAAGCTGTCAAGCAGGGCAAGCAGATATTTATGGAGAAGCCAGTAGCTACTGACGCTGCGGGAATACGCCGTGTATTAGCTGCTGCGGAAGAAGCTAAAGCCAAAAAACTCAATGTGGTAGTAGGCCTTCAAAGGCATTACCAGAATAATTATATCGAAACGATTAAACGGATCCACGATGGGGAGATAGGAGAAATCACAGGTGGGCAGGTATATTGGAATGATGGTGGGGTATGGGTGCGCGAGCGTAAGCCGGAGCAAACTGAAATGGAGTATCAAATGAGAAATTGGTATTATTTCAACTGGCTATGCGGAGATCATATTACAGAGCAACACGTCCACAATATAGATGTTGCGAACTGGGTAAAGCAGGGATATCCTGTCAAAGCAGAGGGAACTGGGGGGCGCGCAGTCCGTACAGGTAAAGATCACGGGGAGATATTTGATCATCATGTCATCACTTTTACATATGAAGATGGGTCAGTGATTCACAGTGAATGCCGCCATTTTCCGGGAGCATCCAATAGGGTGGATGAGAGCTTTCAGGGGACTAAAGGAAAAGTCTACTTAAGTGCTGGGAACCATGGTATGCTTACCGATTGGAAGGGAAATGCGATTTATACCCACAATAGGGAAAATAACCCGAATCCATATCAGACAGAACACGATGAGCTTTGGGCAGCTTTGGTAAAGGGCGAATATAAATTTGCGGATGCAGAGAATGCAGCAAAAAGTACCATGACAGCAATTATGGGGAGGTATGCGACTTATTCCGGTAAGGTACTGACCTGGGAGGAAGCCCTAAATGGAACAGTTGACTTATTCCCTGAGACTTTGGCGTGGGATGCAATGCCTAAAATTCTTCCAGGCGATGATGGATACTATCCACATGCAGTTCCTGGTAAAACAGTTGTAATCTAATACGTTATGGAAAGAAGAAAATTTATCAGGAATATTGGGCTGGGGAGCACTCTTTTAGGAGTCTCCGGAGCAGCGGGATTTCCTGCCTTTGCCTCAGAAAAAGCGGAACCTACCTTCAACATGGATTTCGCCCCACATTTTGGGATGTTCAAGAATTCAGCTCCCGGGGGGATAGTAGATGAACTGAAGTTTATGGCAGATCAGGGCTTCCGGTCATTGGAAGATAACGGTATGCTGGGAAGATCAGTAGAAGAACAAAACCTCGTAGGCAAAACTCTTGAATCACTGGGAATGCGGATGGGTGTATTTGTAGTGGAGGGTGGGGACAACTGGAAAGTCTCACTTACTACAGGAAAGCAGGAATTTATTGACACATTTGTAGCTACCTGTAAAAAATCAGTGGAAGTAGCTAAGCGTGTCAATGCAAAATGGATGACTGTGGTACCTGGTTTTTTTGAAAGGAGACTACCTATGGGTGTACAGACTGGGAATGTGATCGAGGCCTTCAAGCGCGGAGCCGAGATTTTTGAACCTCATGGCCTAGTGATGGTAATGGAGCCTCTTAGCGATACACCAGAATTATTTCTTAGGAATGCAGACCAATCTTATATGATTTGTAAGGCGGTAGCTAGTCCTAGCTGTAAGATTCTGTATGATATCTACCATATGCAGCGAAATGAAGGAAATCTTATTTCCACAATGGAAAAAACCTGGGAGGAGATTGCTTATATTCAAATCGGGGATAACCCAGGAAGAAAAGAGCCTGGGACCGGTGAGATCCATTATGGTAATGTCTTTAAATATATTAAAGACAAAGGTTTCACAGGTGTGATGGGAATGGAGCATGGCAATGCCCTACCTGGAGTAGACGGGGAAAAGGCATTGATAGAGGCTTATAGAAAAGTAGATGTAGTCTGAATTCATAACAATGGTAAAGAAGTTTTTGGCGGCGCTACTCTTAGGGGTAGCGCTTTTTTCCTGTCAACGAAATACTCGATCTGATTTTCCTGAGAAGCCAATCGGCTGGGAGATAAAACAAACTCCAGTCCAGTCTTCTTTGAGAGGACTCTCTGTGGTAACTGCGGAGATCGTCTGGGCAAGTGGAAGCGATGGTGTCTGGTTGCGTACTGTCGATGGGGGTGATACATGGGACCATGGGATAATAGGCGGCTTGGATTCCGTGGATTTCCGATCTATTCATGCTGTCAACGCCTTGACAGCAGTAGCTGTGTCCGCAGGACAGCCTGCTGTGATTTACAAAACTGTAGACGGGGGAGACAGCTGGGAGCTGAAGCATAGGGAGACATCTGAAGAGGCATTTTTTGATGGGATAAGCTTTTCTGATGCTAATATTGGGTATGTGATTGGAGATCCAATTGATGGGAAATGGATGATTTTACACACTGCAAATCAAGGAGAATCCTGGCATTCTGTAGACTCATTGCCCATGGTAGCTGAGGGTGAAGCTGCTTTTGCTGCGAGTGCAAGTTCCTTTTTAGCACATGGATCGGACCTTTGGCTTGGAAGTGGTGGTATAGAATCAAATCTTTACCATTCGGGAAATGAAGGAAGGACTTGGAATAAATACGAAGCACCTGTACGGAAAGGAAATCCTTCCCAAGGGATATTTTCTATTACCTCAATCGGTAAAGGAGAAATTTTTGTAGTTGGCGGGGATTACCTTGAGCCTGATTCGGAGATTTCCAATTCAGCCATTTTTTTGGAAAAGAATGGGAAATGGACCATTCCTGCTACCACACCAAGTGGTTATAGATCAGGAGTTGCTTATTTTCCAGGAGCCCATTGGCTGCTGGCCGTGGGTCCGGGGGGCAGTGACTACTCATCTGATGGAGGACTTAATTGGGGCCGTTTTTCTGATGAAGGTTTTCATGCCATACGTTTGGGACACACATTTGGAACCATATGGGCTTCTGGAGCTGGAGGGAAAGTAGGCAAACTGGTTTATTGAGAAGTTGTGTATTTCCTTTAAAAAAGGACGGGGAGATTCAAAAAAAAATGAAGTTTTAGACATCTGCCCGATAGGATAGTCACAGTCTGTGTTATATTTAAGGAAGATCTTTAAAATCAATTTTCCTGTATTCTTTAGAAATTTATTGAAATGTTTGAAATAGTACCTTCTATTTGGTTGATTAATGGTAAGTGTGTTCGCCTAAAACGGGGGGATTTCGCCACGCAAGAAATAATATCCCATAATCCTCTCGAAATTGCACAGGCATTTGAATCAATCGGTTTAAAGAGGATCCATTTGGTTGATCTTGATGGAGCGCGGAGAGGTGAGCCCAAGAACTATCATATTCTCGAAGCAATAGCTGGATACACTGATTTGAAAGTAGATTTTACTGGTGGAATCTCTACCGATGGGGATGTGATCAAATGTTTTGAATTTGGGGCATCTACAATTACGGTTGCTTCGGTAGCAGCTAACCATCCAGAACGTTTTGCCCAGTTTTTAATATCTTATGGTAGGGAGAAGATCAATTTAGCAGCTGATACAAATCCTGTGGACTATAAAATCAAGATTAGGGGTTGGTTGAAGAAAACCGAGATAGACCTTTTTGATCATATAGAATTTTTCTATGAAAGAGGGCTTAAGTACCTTAAATGCTCTGATATTACAAGAGATGGAGTCATGGAGGGACCTAACTTCTCTATGTTCAAGAAAATACAAGAAAGATTTCCTACGCTTGAAATTGCAGCCAGTGGGGGTGTAAGAGGCGTCGATGATTTCAGAAGACTTAGAGATATGGGAATGAAGGCATCCGTTTTCGGAAGGGCGTATTATGAAGGCATGATCAGCCTTCAGGATTTGGAAAGTTTTCTTGCAGGCAACTGATAAAAAAAAGAGGCATAAGGCCTCTTTTTTTGTTTCTTAATCCGCTTTAAACTTATCCACGATATAAAGAAAAATATTAAAGGAAAGCGTGGAGGGGATGACTTCAGATTTCTTCCCTTCACTGGGTAGGACTTCTTTTTTTGGAGCGTTTGGCTTGGAAGCTGAAGCTGCGGATTTTACTGGAAAATTTTTTGTTGAGGTAGTCTCCTGACCAATAGAATTCTCTTCAAGAATTCCTCTCTCAGTGGGTTTCATATTATCCAGTTCAATCTTATCTTGCTCAGACTGCGCAAAACTTTTGCCTGAAAAGAAGCAAAAAACCAATACAAGTGTGCTGTAGAAGGTTAATTTCTTAAAAGGAAAGTTGGAATATTTTGACATTGCAATTAGATAAAACCAAGGTGAAAACTGCTGGGTGAGTAAAGCTTTCTAAAAATAAGAAAAATATTTGCTATGCAAACAATTGATTACGAAGATTTCGACAAAATTGAATTACGTATTGGAACAGTAATAAGGGTGGAACCTTTTGCAAAAGCCAGAAAACCGGCTTATAAAATTTGGGTGGACTTGGGCGAGGAATTAGGAATCAGAAAATCATCCGCTCAGATAACCGATAATTATCAGCCTAATCAGCTAGTGGGAAAGCAGGTGGTGTGCGTGTGTAATCTTAGACCGAGGCAAATTGCCGATTTTATGTCGGAGGTATTAGTGACCGGATTTACCGCATCATTAGGAGGCATCATTCTTTGCTCAGCAGATGATGTGGTACCAAATGGGGCAAAACTGCATTAAAGGAAGCTACTAACTTTTGTAAGAAAAGCTGAGGGGATTTTCAAAGGTGAACCGGAATCCCATTTCCAATATTTTAGAACTGGATATGAGCCTGTCATGTCCCTGGGTTTCCTGGGCATAACTAAGGGGAGGAGTTATACTCAAATCCTTGCTGTTTTGCTCATAGACTGCCCTTCTAGCAGGATGTATAGGGGCCACACCATTGAAAACAGAATTCCAATGGTTCTCTGTTATCACCCAGGCCAGAAGCTTGACTGCATCAATCCTGTGGATAAAATTAACCTTGGTATGACCTGTTACATTTTCCTTACCGGAGAAATACCTGCCGGGAATGCGCTCATCTCCCAACAAACCTCCCAGACGGACCACTGTAAATTCATATTTCCTCTCATTCGCCAACACCTGTTCGCCTCTTAATTGAGAGGGATTGCCCGTGTTTTGCTGGGTCACCAATTCATCCTCCTGATAGGGGGATAGCCGGGTCTGATTAGGGTATACGCCTGTGCTCGAAACAAGAATGACTTTTTTGATTGATGATTGGTCAATTAAACTTTTCAGGAATTTGAGCTGCTCGGGATAGAAATCATCCCCCATTGATCTTGTCCTAGGAGGAATATTGATTACAAGAATATCTGATTTAAACAGCTTTGAAAAGGAGTTTCCTTTTGGATAGGGGGCTAATTCAAACAGGACAGTATCCAGCTCTTCCTGTTGATTAAGTTCCATTTTAGCGATGGAGGTGGAACTTCCTATTACATAATAGCCTGCTTCCTTAAGATGCCTTGCAAGCGGAAGCCCAATCCAGCCCAATCCTATAACAGAGACTTTCATCTGTTTATAATTATTTTTCAATTGTCATATGCCCGCCTGTCGTCGGACAGGGAATCTCGCATACCGGATAATCATCCCACTGTGCGTCGCTCTGCGTCATGCTCGATTTCATCTGTTTATAATTTGTTTTTTCAG
>JBMDXP010000074.1:0-1193 GCA_048819475.1 Algoriphagus sp. | reverse complement strand
CCACTTCGACCCGAAAAAGGACCCTCCGCACTTTGACCGGCCATATCTCCGTCACTTTTCGAGCTAGGGTTGGATGAACAACTTTTCCTGGCTCCTTTTTGGATGCTCTTTCAAACGGTATATGGATCTCAGCTGTAGCGCGTCAGGAAAAAAAACCCACACTCGCAGATACCCTTGTAACCCTAATTTACTATGGTCCTTTGGGGTTATGCCACTTTTCCTCATACATGCATAAGGCTAGACTGGATATCCTTGGTGTTCTGAATAGCCCTTATTAAGCACTATCTAACGCAATCAAGAGCGTGGCAAAGGGATCAAAGACCAGCGATTAATGTCCGGTCAAAGTCCACTCCGACCCCAAAAAGGATCCTCCGGACTTTGACCGGCCATATCTCCGTCATTATCGGAGCTAGGGTTGAGTGAACAACTTTTCCTGGCTCATCTTTTGATGCTTTTTCCAACGGTATATAGATCTCAGCTGTAGCCCATCAGGAAAAAAAACCCTCCCCCGGGGACGCTCTTGTAACCCCTAAATAACCCATAACCCCTAAGATAGTTGGCAAGACGCTCTATCTAAACGTACAGCATGCATGGCAATCGGACCGGAAACCACTGATTACTGTCCGTTTACGTGCCACTTTGAGCGAAAAAGGACCCTCCGGACTTTGAACGGCCATATCTCCGTCATTTCTCATGCTATGCATCCACAAAACTTGTGCCTGGCTCTTCGCTTGCGTATCTATCAGGCGCAATTTAGTTTGTCGAGCTAGCTCATCAGGCAAAAAAACCCACACTCGCAGACGCCCTTGTAACCCCCCTAACCCCTAAATCTCAGGAAGGTGGCAGTCCAATGGATGACCAACAACAAGGAGGACATCAGGCCTTTTGTCCCCTTGGGTGAGCATCCCACAGTGGAAAGGTACTTGGAGGACATGGCAAAGATGGGGACATGGGCGGACCATATCACCCTCCAGGCCCTTTGCACAGTGTACTGTGCTGCAGTCTCTGTCCTCACCAAGGGGGACAATGGTGACTTGACTTGGTTCATGCTTGGAGACAAGGAACTAGCTCACTCCTGCTTTTGTCTCTACCTGGAGGGAGGACACTACGAGAACTTGCTTGTAGAGTCTCAGTTGGTATGAGGATGAATGAATATGTCTTGTAATATGAGCATAGGGACAAAAACATACCAG
>JBMDXP010000073.1:0-132590 GCA_048819475.1 Algoriphagus sp. | reverse complement strand
GGTTAATGAGTATCTTGAGCATCATAGACGTCCAAATGATGATAACAACGATAATTTTATCATAGAATGATGAGGTTTAAGGCGACTTCCAGTCGCTTGCCCTTAACCTATGGACTTTAAGTCCATAGTGGTTTAGTTTTTATCCTATATCAATTTTTCAGGGAAGACATATCAATTACAAACCTATAATGTACATCTCCTGCCAAGGTTCTTTCGTAAGCTTCATTGATTTGGTTGATCTTGATGACTTCTACATCGGAGACGATAGCGTGCTCAGCGCAGTAGTCCAACATCTCCTGCGTTTCTTTAATACCCCCCACTAAAGAACCCACTAAGCTTTTTCTACCAAAAATCAAGGACCCGGCATGTACTTTTTCTTGCTCTGGTGGTACTCCGAGCAATACCATTACACCATTAGTCCTCAATAGACTCAGATACGAATTATAATCATGTGGTCCAGAAACCGTATCAAGGATTAAATCAAACGAATTTGCCAACTTCTTCATATTGGCGGGGTCGGTTGTCAGCTCAAAGTGATGCGCACCGAGCGCTTTTGCATCTTTGGCTTTCTTTGGTGACCGGCTGAGCATGGTAACTTCGGCTCCCATGGATGCGGCAAGCTTTACACCCATATGTCCTAATCCCCCGAGACCTACGACAGCCACTTTATCCCCTTTCTTTACATTCCAGTGTTTCAAAGGGGAATATGTCGTAATGCCCGCACATAAAAGAGGAGCTACAGCCTCCAAGGGTAATTTGTCCGAGATCTTTAGTACAAATTTCTCTGTAACTACAATATGTGTGGAATACCCACCATACGTGATGGTCTTCTTATCCTGAAGAAAAGAATTGTAAGTCTGGGAATGCCCGTTTTCACAATATTGCTCCAAATCTTCCGCACAACTCTCACAATGGCCGCATGAATCTACAAAGCAACCCACTCCTACTGTTTCACCCACTTGATGTTGAGTGACCTCATCTCCGATGGCAGATACTTTTCCTACGATCTCATGCCCAGGCACTACCGGATACATCGTCCCTCCCCACTCATTTTTTGCGGTATGTATGTCTGAATGGCATACACCACAAAATAAGATTTCTATTTCCACATCTTTCGGCCCAAGTGTTCTTCTTTCTAAATCAAATGGCCCTAACGGTTGATCAGCTCCTTGAGCTGCAAATGCTTTTACTATTTTCATAAAAAGTGATTGGTTTAGGATTAGTAATGGAAACACCTTGGATTTAATTTAAGTTTGAAGAATAAGCTCTTATCTGAGCTGCTTTTGTTCAATAGTCAACTTACACGCTGAAAAAGTAGTTTGGAGGGAGAAAGCAACTTTCAATGTCAAAAAAAACTATAATCATAGGATCTGGTATCGCAGGAATCGCAACGGCGATACGGCTTGCGGTGAAGGGGTATCATGTGGAGGTGTTTGAAGCTAACTCCTATCCGGGGGGTAAACTTTCCGAACTGAAATCCGGCGGTTATAGGTTTGATGCAGGACCTTCACTTTTTACACTTCCTGAAGAAGTGGAAGAGCTGTTCAAGATTGCAGGAAAATCCCCTAGGGAAAACTTTGAATATATCAGACTTCCAGTTACTTGTGCTTATTTTTGGGAAGACGGAAAGCAGCTCAAAGCTTACGCGGATATTGACAGGTTTGCAGAAGAGGTCGAAACAAGATTAGGTGAACCTGCAGTAAATATTCGTCATGCGCTGAAGCACTCAGCCTTTATATATGATCATCTAGCGCCTCTTTTTATGCATAGATCCTTGCATAAATTCAGCACGTGGACTAGTTACAAAGCATTAAAATCTTACTTAAAGATGGGGAAGTTGGGCGTCTTTTCTACTATGAACAGAGCGAATGAAAGGCGGTTTACCCATCCTAAAATCATCCAGCTCTTTAATCGATATGCCACATATAATGGTTCAAATCCCTATGTGACACCTGCCACTTTAAATATTATCCCGCATTTAGAGTTCAACAGGGGTGCTTTCTTTCCCAAAGAAGGCATGTATGACATCACCCACAGTTTATTTAAGCTGGCAAGAGAACTTGGAGTAAGGTTTCAGTTTGACAGCAAGGTAGATGAGATCCTGGTAGAAAAAAGAAAGGCCAAAGGGGTCCGTATAGGTGAAGAGCATCATCTCGCAGATGTAGTGGTCAACAACATGGATATGGTAAATGCCTACAAGACCATATTGAGCAGGCAAAAGCAACCTAGAAGGCTTTTAAATCAACCTAAGTCAAGTTCAGCATTGATTTTTTACTGGGGTATCAAAAGGGTGTTTTCCGAATTGGACCTTCACAATATTTTTTTCTCCGGAAATTACCTGGAAGAGTTTGATCATATATTCAACAGGGGAACCATCACTTCAGACCCTACTGTCTATATCAATATCACTTCTACCTATAAAGCCGATGATGCCCCACCGGGCTGCATGAATTGGTTCACAATGATCAATGTACCCAATAACAAGGGCCAGAATTGGGATCGCCTGATAGAGGAGGCGCGTCGGAAGATTATCGATAAGATCAACCGGATATTGAAAACAGACCTTGAGCCATTGATAGAAGTCGAGGAGATTCTAGAACCCAGAACCATTGAGTCCCGAACATCCAGTTCTCAGGGAGCGCTATATGGGAATAGCTCAAATAACAGATTTGCAGCCTTTCTCAGGCATGCAAATTTTTCTTCTGACATCGAGAATCTGTATTTCTGTGGAGGTAGTGTACATCCAGGGGGTGGTATCCCTCTTTCCCTGCTTTCCGCCAAGATAGTAAGTAACATGATAACCTAGCTTTTGGGTTTTCCAAACCAACTACCCTTATTCCCGCACTGCTTCTTCCATAGCCTCTTTGGCCAAATCCTGTTCAAACCCTTTTGATAAAAGGTACTGGATTACTTTGAATTTTTTCTTGTAGGGATCTTTTTCACTAGTTTTTGCCCATTTCTTTTCTGTTTCGTGTAGAAGGGTGTCATAATACTCACAGGGATCGATTTCACGTAGTGCGGCTTCAATACTTTTATTGGCTAGGTCCCGGATTTTGAGTTCACGTTGAATTCTTACCTTCCCCCACTTTTTCAATCTGAATTTTCCCCGCGCAAAAGACCTGGCATAACGTTCCTCATCGATGAATCCCTCTTTAACCATCTCTGAAATAAGTTCTTCGGCCTTGATGCCTTTAATGCCTTTTTCGTAAAGCTTACGTCTGGCATCCCATTCACAGCGGTCCTGATAGGCACAGTAATTTGCAAGCTTTTCATGGGCCTCTTCCTCGGACCAAGACTTTTTTAAAGGCTCGTTTGAGTTAAATTTTCCCCAACTGGACATTTTCTGTAATTTTAAGCCAAATTATCCTGCTTATTCTACTTATCAAACCTTGACTAAACTTATAACCCATTATCATGCGTAAAAAAATAATTGCCGGCAACTGGAAGATGAACATGACCTTCGATGAAGGGCAAAAGCTTACCTCCGAGATTGTCAACATGTACAAAGACGAAAACATACAGGGAGTCATTGCTATATTGAACCCTCCGTTTCCGCACATATTTCCAGTAAAAAAACTTATTGGGGATACTCCGGGAGTTTTTATTGGAGCGCAAAACTGCTCAGATAAAGAGTCAGGTGCGTATACCGGAGAGGTTTCCGCAAAAATTCTGGCTTCTTTTGGTGCTCAATACGTGATCATAGGACACAGTGAAAGGAGGGACTACTTCAAAGAAACCAATGAACTGCTGACTGAAAAAGTAAAACAGGCACTTGCCAACGGATTGATACCGATCTTTTGCTGTGGGGAATCTCTGGAAATAAGGACTGCAGGTACACATGAGCCAAATGTGAAGTTTCAACTCACAGAAAGCCTCTTTAATCTGACTCCAGAGGAGATTTCAAAAGTAGTGATTGCCTACGAACCAGTTTGGGCTATTGGCACAGGCAAAACCGCTACATCCCAGGAAGCACAGGATATGCACTATGCTTTGAGAAGACATATTGCCGCGAAATATGGAAAAGAAATAGCTGAAGGCATCTCCATCCTATATGGGGGAAGCATGAATGCAGCAAATGCTGCTGATCTGCTTGCAAAACCGGATGTGGATGGAGGTTTAATAGGAGGAGCTTCTCTAAAGTCACGGGACTTTTTGGAAATTATCAAATCTTATTGACCAAGATGGATTACCTGGAATTTAAAATCAGTTGCCTGGAGGAGTTCCGGGAAATCCTTATTGCTGAACTAGCTGAAAACGGTTTTGATTCCTTCCTCGAGACAGAGGAGGGAATTGATGCCTACACCCTTGAAGATTCCTTTGATAGGCTGGCGTTTGATTCGGTAATCGCTGAGTATAAACAACCTGCCAAAATTGTCATTAAAGAGAGTCGGGTTCCCAAAATTAACTGGAATGAGGAATGGGAGAAAAATTACGATCCCATTGAAGTAGATAAGCTGGTATATGTCAGGGCATCCTTTCACCCATCCCAGCCAGGCTTCCGTCATGAAATAGTAATCAACCCTAAAATGTCCTTCGGTACAGGGCATCATGCGACCACTTTTCAGATGCTCAGAAACCAAGGGGCTCTGGATCATAGTGGAAAGCGGATACTTGATGTGGGTTCAGGTACAGGGATACTGGCCATCATGGCACATCTGTTAGGAGCACATCAGGTGGATGCATTTGATGTGGATGACTGGTGTGTGGAGAATGGTAACGAGAATTTTGACCTGAACGGCCTTGATACGCGTATGGGACTAGGCACTATCAGGGAGGTGAATCCATCTGGGCCTTACGACATTATTCTTGCCAACATCAATAAAAATGTGCTGCTGGATGAGATGGAAATCTATTGTGGGTTGATGGTAGATGGGGGGTATTTGCTACTCAGTGGGTTCTACACAGAAGACGTGGCAGACCTTTTGGGCTCGGCAGAAGCTTTTGGATTAAAGCTTCTTTCAGAGCATTGTAAGGATAATTGGGCAGCACTGATTTTGCAGAAAGGATAAGCATGACGGAATTGACTATTTATTTGGTAATATTTGCTGCCGTATCCGCTCATTGTCTGATGGCAGGTAAAATGTATCGAAAGGTGCATGGGGATCCGACGTTGACATTAAAGGAGAAAAACGACTGGAAACTTAAATCCTTGGTTTTTCCGGCTTATTTTTGGTTTGATTACAAGAATCGAAGAGCTTAAATCCGGAAACTTTTTAGCAGTATTCCGCGATTAAAGAATCAGGACTTTTTCACCTAGCACTTGTCACACTACCTCGTTTACTAAATTAGCATCATGGAGTACGTCTGGAAACAAAAACCCAAAGCCTCACAGGATGCGATAGATAAGCTCAGTAAGGAAATCAATGTCAATCCTATTCTGGCAAACATGCTTATCAATAGAGGCGTGGATAGTTTTGAGGCAGCGAAAAACTATTTCCGTCCAAATTTAAGCCATCTGCACGACCCGTTTCTCATGAAGGATATGGCTGCTGCGGTCACCAGAATAGAGCGCGCTATTGCTGATGAGGAAAAGATCATGGTGTATGGGGATTACGATGTGGATGGCACCACGGCCGTAGCATTGGTCTATAGTTTTTTGAGAAGTTTTTATCCACATGTAGAGTTTTATATCCCAGACCGATACAAGGAAGGGTATGGAATATCCGAACGTGGAGTACGCACTGCGGCCGACTCCGACATTAAGTTGATCATAGCGTTGGACTGTGGTATCAAGGCGATTGAAAAAGTGAACTTAGCCCATTCCTTGGGAGTGGATTTTATCATATGCGATCACCATACCCCTGGTGAAGAGCTTCCGGCTGCAGTGGCAGTCTTGGATGCGAAACGAAAGGACTGCAATTATCCGTATAAAGAGCTAAGTGGATGTGGGGTGGGTTTCAAATTGATTCAGGCGTTTGCGAAGAGAAGGGGAATTGATGAATCTGCACTATATGCTTATCTGGATTTGCTGGTGGTAAGTATAGCAGCTGATATTGTGCCGATTACCGGCGAAAACCGTATTCTTTCGTACTATGGGTTGGATAGGATCAATAACACGCCAAGACCAGGTCTTAAAGCCCTGATTCTCCGCAGTAACCTGGAAAAGGAGATAGGAATATCCGACATCGTATTCAAAATAGGTCCTAGAATCAACGCCTCTGGCAGATTGGAACATGCCAAAGCCTCTGTAGAGCTTCTGATCTCAGCGGATCTGGAAGGTGCAATGGAGCGGGCTAAGGTAGTTGATGAGGTCAATGCGACCCGGAGGAATTTTGATGAAAACATCACTAAAGAGGCCTTCGAGATGATCGCGGCAAGGGAAGAATTAAGCATATGGAGCTCCACGGTGCTCTTCAAAGAAGACTGGCATAAAGGCGTAATAGGCATAGTGGCAAGCAGGTGTATTGAGAAATACTATCGTCCCACTATCATACTCACCGAGTCAAACAGCAAAGCAACTGGGAGCGCCAGATCAGTGGTTGATTTTGATATTTATGAAGCCATTGCCGAGTGTGCGGATTTATTGGATCAGTTTGGTGGTCATAAATATGCCGCAGGCCTGACCTTATCAGTGGATAATGTACCGGCATTTCAGGAAAAATTTGAAGCTGTGGTGAAAAGTAGGATTGAAGAGATTCACCGTAAGCCTGTAATAGAAGTGGATGATGAGCTACTGCTTGATCAGATAAATTACAAGTTTTACAATATTTTAAAACAAATGGCCCCGTTTGGTCCAGGCAATACAGGACCGATTTTCAGGATTTCAAATGTATATGCTGAGGATGTTACCGTATTAAAAGATAAGCATTTGCGGTTTAAGATTGTTCAGGATGGGCAGGTTACCACACCTGTATGTTTGGGATTCGGGATGGCAGACAGGGCAAAGGACCCCGATCTTACCACGGTGAATATGCTCCGGGGAAAGATGCGTTTTGATATAGTGGCCGAAATGCGTGAGAACGTGTTTCGGGATAAGAGCAGTTTGCAACTCTATGTGAAAGACATCAAATTTGACTGATATGATTCTTCGTGCCGAGCATCTTGTTAAAATATATAAAGGCCGCAAGGTGGTCAATGATATCTCTGTGGAGGTTAAGCAGGGTGAGATTGTAGGGTTATTAGGACCAAACGGTGCTGGGAAAACCACTTCTTTTTACATGATCGTGGGGTTAATCCAGCCCAATGAAGGGAAAATATTTCTCGAAAGTGAAAATATCACCTCGCTACCCATGTACAAGCGAGCTAAATTAGGCATTGGATATCTCGCCCAGGAGGCATCGGTTTTCAGGAAGCTGTCGGTAGAAGAAAACATCATGGCAGTGCTGGAAATGACCACAATGCCTAAGCAGGAGCGCAGAGAGAAGGTTGATAGCTTACTGGAAGAATTCAGTCTTACACACGTCCGTAAGAATCTTGGCATGGTGCTTTCTGGGGGTGAGAGGAGACGAACAGAAATAGCCCGCGCATTGGCAGTTGACCCAAAATTTGTCCTTTTGGATGAACCATTTGCCGGCGTGGATCCCATCGCTGTGGAAGAGATTCAAACGATCGTAGCAAAATTGAAAACTAAAAATATTGGCATTTTGATCACTGATCACAATGTAAATGAGACCCTTTCCATCACTGACCGGGCCTACCTTATGTTTGAGGGGCGACTTTTAAAAGCAGGGACAGCGGAAGAGCTTGCAGCCGATGAGCAAGTAAGAAAAGTTTATCTCGGAAGTCAGTTTGAGCTAAAACGCAAAGTTTTTAAATAATGGAAGTTCTCAACACCTTCATGACCTGGATTTTTAAAAATCGGATAGGTCAGATAGAAAATTTCAAAGAAAATCCTATAGCCGTCCAGAATTCAATTTTTGAAGAATTGATCGAAGCGGGCAAGAGGACAGAATTTGGCAAGGAATTCGGGTTTTCAGAAATTAAGAAGTATCAGGATTTTGCCGATCGAGTACCTGTCAGGGATTATGAAGGTTTGAAGCCTTATTTTGATAAGACCATGCAGGGCAAGCAAAATGTAATTTGGAACACGGATATAGAATGGTTTGCCAAATCTTCCGGTACTACATCAAGCCGGAGCAAATATATCCCTGTTACTACGGAAAGTCTGGAAGAATGCCACTACAAAGGAGGCAAGGATATGCTGTCATTATACGTGGCAAACTATCCCGACTCCAAACTATTTTCGGGAAAAAGCCTGAGCATAGGTGGGACGCTTGAAAAGAACCCACTGAATCCCCAGGGCATAGCCAAAGCGGGGGATATTTCGGCGGTGATTATGCAGAATCTCCCTATATGGGCTCAATTCGTAAGAACACCATCATTGGATGTTGCGCTCATGAGTGAGTGGGAAGCGAAAATTGAAAAAATGGCGAGGGAGACGATGAATGAAAATGTGACTTCTATAGCAGGAGTGCCCACTTGGACTATTGTGCTTTTGCAACGTATTCTTGAGCTTAAGAAAGCCAAAAATATTTTAGAGGTTTGGCCAAATCTTGAAATTTTCTTTCATGGTGCTGTGGCGTTTGGACCCTATAGAAGCTTGTTCAAAGAATTGATACCCTCTGATAAGATGCGGTACATGGAGACCTACAATGCTTCAGAAGGATTTTTCGGATTACAGGATCAGCCGGATTCAGAGGAATTGTTGCTCCTCTTGGATTACGGTATTTTCTATGAATTCATTCCAATGGAGGAGTGGGAGAAGGAGAACCCCCAAGTGATCCCACTTTCAGAGGTGGAAATAGGAAAAAATTACGCATTGGTAATTACCACTAATGGGGGACTATGGAGATACAAGATAGGGGATACTGTAAAATTCTCCTCCACACATCCATACAGGTTTAGGATTTCAGGCAGGACCAAGCATTTCATCAATGCTTTCGGGGAAGAAGTGATTGTAGAAAATGCTGAGAAAGCGATCGAATTCGCAGCGTCGCAGACAAACGCAACTATTACAAATTTTACAGCCGCTCCTCTGTACTTTGAATCGTCTGGAACAAAGGGTGCACATGAATGGGTGATAGAGTTCCGTACTAAGCCGAATGACCCTGGAAAATTCGATGAGCTTCTGGATGTTAAACTGAGGGAGATCAATTCGGATTACGATGCCAAGCGGTATAAAGACCTAGCTTTAAAAGCCCCTATAATTCACCACGTTCCCATGGGATCTTTTGAAAACTGGATGGGTAAAAAAGGGAAGTTGGGAGGTCAACACAAAGTACCCCGACTATCCAATAGCAGGGAATACCTTGATGATATTCTTGGAATGTTGGGAGAGGTAGTTCAGATCTGATCCAGTTACGCTGCCAGCAAAAATATATAGCCCGGATTTAAATCGGGCTATATATTTATCGTGAATTTAAGTTCAGAAATAAATCGAGCATTACTCCAGTCCTTTATCTCTCATTTTTTTGAATTCGTCAAATCTTCTGACGATGGCTATAAAGAGTCCCATCAACATAATAATAGTTCCGATCCACAGAATGTTGATATAAGGCTTCACGATGGCTTTCATGACCACGTAGTCCTTTTGGTACTGGTTGGCTTTAAACACAAACTTGTTCTGTTCCGGAAGAATGTTCTCCAAGCTTACTTTTAGACCAAGTTCGCTGTCCTCTACAGCTAGCTTACCGACTTGGCTATTGCGGATGATAAACAAAGGCTCGAGCTTTTTTTCGACGTCATAATCAAGAATTCTCAATTTCGCCTTCACAGCAACGTCGCCTTCCTGTAGTGTATACCCATCTACTTCCTGGAGTACCTCAGCTCCATCAAAATAAGTTACAAAGTCAGCGATATGAAACTGCTCTCCGGGCTTGACTTCGTAGATCTCGTCATCTTTCCAGTCTGGATCGGCATAGTCATTCATGGCTGCCACGTAGGTGTACAAATCGCTATCTACATAGATCTTGGAATCAGGCGAGGATATCAAACCTCCCATGCCTGCATTGAACTGGGACATGGGATTTAGCACAAATTTCAACTTCTCATCCTGGTAATATTCGATTTTAAAATAGTCGTTTTCTTCCAAAACCAGCTTGACCATTTCATCTTTTTGAAAATAGGTCTTGCCATCCAGTGTGAAATCCCCAAGTGCAATAGCCTCATTTACATTTCCTGTAGACTTAAGGAGTTTTGCAGGTACATAATGTGGTACCCCGACTACTTTTTTCTGTCTTCCTCTGTATATCACCGTATAATCCTTCATCTGAAGGGGTCTGTTGATCCAGAGGAGTACATGCTCTTGGTTAAGCTCGTCTTCCCAGCTGTTGCTATGGGCTATTCCTGACATGTTGAGCGAAATTACTTCAGAGTATCCCGAACTGAACATCACACCTATCAAAACCATCCCTAATCCAATGTGGGCCAATGAACCCCCCGCCAGTTTGAAAGTAGACTTTTTGAGGATTCGTATAAGTATAACCGAATTGGCTACAATGGTAAAGGTCCCAGCCAAAATCACAATTATGTATTTCCAGTCATATACCTTGGCCAGTACAATTATAGCAGCAGACAGCAGTACAGAAATAATGTATGGAGTCAGCAATGCATCTTTGAGGGATTTTGAATCAATCTTTTGCCACCAAAAAAACTGACCTACAGCTGTTAAAAGTGCCAAAACCACAGCAAACCATAGCTGGAACTTGGTATAGAACTGGATTTGATCGGCAGGGGGTGCCATATTGGAAATTCCTCCCAGACTCTCCACGATTGCATTCCAAACCGGAATGGATGTGGGTAAAATCACCTGAAATGCCATTAGACACAGCGTGGTAGCGCCTATGAATATCCAGAATTCGCGTGAATAAACAGAAGCTTCTTTATCTGAAGTAGGAATATGCTTCCATGCCCTGGCAGTTAGGAATACTGCTACGAACAAGAAGAAAAGCAAATAGATAAGAAGCTGACCCGAAAGGCCAAGATCTGTAAAGGAGTGTACAGAAGCGTCTCCCAATATGCCTGATCTGACTAAGAATGTGGCATATAAAACCAGAATAAATGCTGCTATGACCAGTACAATAGAAGTCTTAAGGGCTGTGCTGCTTTTCTTGAAAGTGATCATTGTATGTATGGCTGCCACCAAAATCAACCATGGGACATATACAGCATTTTCCACCGGATCCCAATTCCAATACCCTCCAAAATTCAGGGTAACATAAGCCCAATAAGCGCCCATAATAATGCCCATACCTAAGATCATGGCTGAGAAAATCGCCCAGGGCAAGGCAGGACGTATCCATTCAGAATAGCGCTTGGTCACCAGACCGCCAATCAGGAATGCAAATGGTACAAGGGTAGATGCATATCCCAAAAAAGTAATGGGGGGATGAATGACCATCCAAATGTTTTGTAATAGAGGGTTCAGTCCGGTACCATCCTCAGGTACAAAATCTGGATTCATCTGGAAAATAGGGGCTTGGGTAGCATCCCTCAGTAAAATAAAAGGAGAGCTTCCGATTTTTAGATCCCCGATCACTACACCCATGATCATAGAGACTAAAAATGCCTGCACCAAGGCAAAAACCACCATTACAGGAGCTTCCCAAAATTTATTGGTGTTGATAAGAATTGAACCCAAGATCACATTCCAAAAGATCCAAAGGATAAAAGCGCCTTCCTGACCTTCCCAGAAACTGGAGATCATGTAATGGAATGGGAGTGCTCTTGAAGTATGGGAATACGCATAAAAATACTCATACCTGTTGTTATAGAGAATTTCAAAGAGCGCGCATGCAATCAGTATACTCGATGAAGCATGAATATAAAAGCTGATTCTACTGAAACGTTTCCAACTAGCCTTTTCCAGTTCATTTGCGTGGAAATATTGGATATAGGCATAGGCTGTAACCAATGCACTGACAAAAGCCACAATGGTCATCAGGTGGCCCAAATCACCTACGAAGGTATTGATCATGATTTAGTATTACTAGGTGAAGTACTCAGTTCACATTCCGGCAGTCTGCACTTCGGTCTCCTGATATTTGGAGGGGCATTTCATCAGGATTTTATCTGCCACAAAGATCTGGTCATTCTTATAGGCGCCGATTACCACCACAGACTCTGAGCGTGTGAAATCAGCAGGAACAGGTTCATTATAAAAAACCTCCTGCTCTGTACCTTCATTGTCTACCAGTACGAAGGTAAAGGATGTCTTGTCTTCACGTACCTGTATGCCGGTCACGGTGCCGGATTCATCTTTTTTCAACTGGCCTACGACATGGATAGATTTGTCATTTCCATCATGTTTCATTTTCAGAGCGGTGCCAAAACTCTCATAGCTACTAGCGTCTCCTATGGAAGTCATAATGATAACTATCGCTACAGCAATGATTCCTAATCCGATGATATGTCCTTTTTTCATGAAGGTGAATAATTAAGAGGGAAAGTTTTTTTCAAGTCTGCTGATTTTTCGATCGGTGTTTATAAGGTAAACCGTTATTCCAGCAAAAACGATCACGATAATCCCTACTAAAACATAAATCTTTCCATTTGCGCGCATTTGATCGGCCATAGCGATCTCACTGTTGGAATAGTCGGCTTCACTTATCGGGATTTTCTCTTGCGCAAGTGCATTTAAACTGAAAATCAACAAGGCTATGGTCAGAAATTTTTTCATAATCATCAGGAATTGATAAATCGGTCTTCGATAGCCCGCTCAACTCTACGCATTCTAATGCGTACAGTTGCGATCCATGTACCCAAAAGCGTCCACCCTAGAATTGCAGGATAAAAGACCATTCGGAGTTTTGAATCCATGTCGTAAGCATTGAACCCTGGGTTCCCGCCATTTCCCGGATGCAGGCTATCGGTAAGTCTTGGCAGCACAAAGATGAGAGGAATAAATGCAGCAAAAGCAAATATATTATAGATTGCTCCGATTCTACCCTTTTGTTGGGCATCAGTAAGGGAACTTCTGAGAATGAGATATGCAAAATACATCATAATACCTATAGCCGAAGCATTTTGCTTTGGATCGCCACTCCAGTAGTCTCCCCATGTAAACTTGGCCCACAGCATGCCAGTCACTATTCCCAGCACACCAAATAAAATAGCCGCATTTGTAAACTCAACGGCTACATCATCAAATAAGGTATTATTCGTCCTTAGATATTTGACGCTGTAGATGACTGCTATCACAAGCATTAATATCATGGCAAACCACATTGTCACATGGAAATATAAACCACGGATAGTCTCATTGAGAATTGGGAGACGGGGGACGTCCATCAGTAATCCGGCAGTGAGTGTATAAAGCAACAGGGCGATTGCAAGGATTTTCCACCAAGATTGGCGCATAGGGTATTTTTGCTAATTCAAATGCAAAAATAAGTCATAAGTTCCTGATTACGCTTGTTTTTCTTGGAAAAGGAAGGCGGAAGATACAATTAAGCAGAGTGAAAAGTCCAGGATCAAATTCCAAAAGATTGTCACGGTGATCAGTGGGTGGCTTGATCCTTTGAATTATACCTGGCGATTTTTTAAGGTTAGCCCATTGCATGGAGCTAGGGTAGCTAGAGGAATCAGGATCTCCATAAGTACGGAAATAAAATATATCCGGCTGTGCATACTATCGCGTTGATGGCAAACAATGTCAGAAGTTTATCCACGCTTACGCTCCAATCGAGCCCATCCAACGCGTTCTTCGAGATCCGTATCGCCATGAGTAATATCGGAATAATAACTGGAAAACTCAGAATCGCCATTAAGGTAGCATTATTGCCAGCTTTGGAAGCAATCCCGCTCACCATGGTGAGACTGGCAGAAAAACCCATAGCCCCCAAAACAAGATTAAGGATAAACAAGCCTTGATCCTGTACAGGATTTCCTAGAATTACTGAAAAAACAAAATAACCCAACAATGCCAATATCAATGTCAAGGCTGTATTATAGATGATTTTGGAGAGAATCACCGCCTCAGGCGAAGCTATCATATAATAATAAAGCTGCCTTCCCTGATGCTCCTGGACAAAGCTTTTGGCAACTGCATTGACTGTGGAAAACAGGATAATAATCCAGTAGACAGCATTCCAGGTTGGGGCAGAAAGATCTCCCTGTTTGGCACCCACACTGAGATAAGTTATAAAAACTGCGGATACCACATATAGCAATATACCGTTTAAAGCATATTTCTGTCGCCATTCCAAGGTGATTTCTTTTTGGATTAGAACCAGGATCTCTTTGAGCATTCCCAAAGTTAATCTTTTCAGCGCAAATGGGTAGTTCCAAATGGGACATGAAGAAGCCGTTAGGGGTATGTGTTCCTTTCAATCCAAAAAGAATGATTGAAGTCTATGGATGGATGTTTACTAGCCGGTACGGAAGAGCATACATTGCCAGTACTTTTTATGGGGTAGCTTCGTATTCTGACAGAAACTGGCAACTTCCCTGAAGTGTTGACAGTCACTATCTTGGTGTAACGCTATCTCATCCGTCTGAAAATTTGTACATTCGCCATTTACAATTGTTGCCCGTTAGTTTATGAGCCAAGTCACTTCTGCACAGGAGGAATACATCGAAATTTTTGGAGCCAGAGAGCATAATCTGAAAAATCTTGATTTGAGGATTCCGCGTAACCAACTCGTCGTAGTTACCGGATTAAGTGGGAGCGGAAAGAGCTCTTTAGCGTTTGACACGATTTATGCTGAGGGTCAGCGTAGGTACATGGAGTCCTTTTCAGCATATGCCCGTTCCTTTCTGGGAGGCATGGAGCGGCCGGATGTGGATAAGATAAACGGTCTTTCGCCAGTGATTGCCATTGAGCAGAAAACCACATCTAAGAACCCGCGGTCCACTGTAGGGACGGTTACAGAAATATATGATTTCATGCGCTTGTTTTATGCACGGGCGGGAGAGGCTTTTTCTTACCTCACTGGGGCTAAAATGGTGCGTCAGACTGAAGATCAGATAATAGCACAGTTGTTTTCTAATTTCCCCGGAAAGAAACTTTACATACTTGCTCCAGTGGTAAAGGGTCGAAAGGGGCATTACCGCGAGCTTTTTGAGCAGATCCGGAAAATGGGCTTCCAACGGGTGCGCGTGGACGGTGTGGTCATGGAGATGCAGCCTAAAATGCAGGTGGACAGATACAAGATTCATGACATTGAAATCGTGATTGACCGGATCGTGGCGGATGAATCGGATAGATTCAGAATCACACAATCCCTTAAATCCGCGTTGCAACACGGGAAGGGAGTGATTATGATCCGTGATGAAGGAGGTGAAATCCACCATTTCTCCAAGTATTTGATGGATCCTGAAACGGGCCTTTCCTATGACGAGCCTGCGCCGAATACTTTTTCGTTTAACAGTCCCTATGGCGCTTGCCCTACGTGCAATGGCTTGGGAATCACTGAAGAGATCACTAAGGATAGCATAATCCCCGACCCTAAGCTCAGCATCACCCGGGGAGGGATTGCTCCCTTGGGTGAATACCGGGATATATGGATATTCAAAAAAATTGAGGCGATCCTGAAGCATTACAAATGCAGCATGAGCACTCCTATAAAAGATTTGCCGGAGAATGTAGTGGATATTCTTTTGAATGGAGATAAAATAGAGGTTGCGGTTGATTCTGTTAAATATCCCGGCACTAAATGGAACACTACTTTTGAGGGAATCATCAACTTTCTCCAAAAATACCAAGAGGGTAGTTCAGATAAAATACAGGATTGGGTAAGTGAATTCACTATCACACAGACCTGTCCTGACTGTGAAGGTTACCGGCTCAAGAAGGAAGCTTTGAACATCAAAATAGACGGAGTGCATATCGGCCAACTGGCCATGATGGATATAGGAACATTGCGGGAATGGTTTGAAGGACTGGAAAGCAGATTGACCGAGAAACAAAATATTATCGGTCATGAAGTACTTAAGGAAATCCGGAAGCGGATTGGTTTTCTATTGGATATAGGCTTGGACTACCTGTCACTGAACAGGCCTCTGAGAACGCTTTCAGGAGGGGAGGCTCAACGGATCAGGCTGGCTACACAGATTGGAACACAGCTGGTGGGAGTGCTGTATATTCTCGATGAACCCAGTATCGGGCTACATCAGCGCGATAATGTGAAATTGATCAAAGCTCTTCAGAGTTTGAGGGATTTGGGAAATTCTGTGCTGGTGGTAGAACATGATAAGGATATGATGCTCGAGTCTGATTACATTTTGGACATGGGCCCTGGAGCGGGAAGACATGGTGGACAAGTAGTAGCATCAGGCACACCTGGGGAAGTCTTGAAGACCAAGGGACTGACAGCAAAATACCTGAGTGGAAAAATCGGACTTTCTGTGCCCAAAGAAAGGAGATCAGGTAAAGGAAAATCATTGATACTCAAGGGGGCTAATGGCAACAACCTTAAAAACGTTGATTTACAACTTCCTCTGGGTACCCTGATCTGTATCACCGGTGTTTCGGGAAGTGGGAAAAGTACCTTGATCCATGAGACCCTTTTCCCTATTCTTAACCAGCATGTGTATAAATCCAAGAAAGAACCTATGCCCTATAAAAGCATACATGGACTGGAAGAATTGGATAAAGTTATTGAGGTAGACCAATCTCCTATAGGCAGAACTCCTAGATCTAACCCAGCCACCTACACAGGTGTATTCTCAGATATCCGCACGCTATTCACAGAACTGCCAGAAGCAAAAATCCGGGGCTATAAACCAGGTAGGTTTTCTTTCAATGTGAAAGGAGGCAGATGTGAAGACTGCGAGGGAGCAGGAATGAAACTGATCGAGATGGATTTCTTACCTGATGTACATATTCCCTGTGAGACCTGCAAGGGTAAGCGGTATAACCGGGAGACCCTTGAGGTCAGGTTTAAAGGAAAATCCATATCGGATGTGCTTGATATGACTGTGGAACAGGCAGTGGATTTTTTTGACAAGCAGCCTAAAATTCTGAGAAAAATCAAAACGCTGAATGAGGTGGGGCTGGGATATATAACGCTTGGCCAGCATGCTACCACGCTGTCCGGTGGTGAAGCCCAACGGGTTAAACTGGCCACTGAACTTTCAAAAAAAGATACAGGAAAAACCTTCTATATTTTGGACGAGCCTACCACAGGACTTCACTTTCAGGATATTGACTTGCTGATGTTGGTGGTGAAAGGGTTGGTGGATAAGGGTAATACGGTCCTTATTATTGAGCACAATATGGATGTCATAAAAATGGCTGACTTTATAGTAGACCTTGGCCCAGAGGGGGGAAACAAAGGAGGTACTATTGTAGTACAAGGCACGCCTGAAAAAGTCGCTGCAAACCCTAAGAGTTATACTGGAAAATTTTTGAAGATAGAGTTAAACAGTTGATCTGAGTAGAAATCAAAGCATTAACCCTTTTATCAAAATATAGGTAGTGAACCAGATGTGATTTTTATCTTTGGCCGAAGATGAACAGGATTAGGCTTTACTGGATTTTACAATTTTTGGGTTGGGGAGCTTTTGCTTTTGTCAATATATTTTTTGCATCTCTTTCCCAGGGGATCAGTGCTGTCCAGTTGTGGGCATTTGTGGTTTTAGGTTCGTTTTACCTTCTTTCTACCCATTTTTTAAGATTTATTGTAAAAACCTACAATTGGTTCAAGTTAGGAATTCCCCAGCTTTTATTTCAGACGCTCTTGGCTGTTCTGGCGTTGAGCTTTGTGAATATCGTGGCTCAGATTCTTATCAATATTGCTTTTGGCACGTTGAGCCCTCAGGAAGATTTCAGGATCCTGGTAATACTGGTCAACCTATTTGTGGCATTCCTTTTCTATGCTATCTGGTTTCTACTTTATTTTCTCTTTCATTTTTTGGATAATTACAATACCACCTTGAGGTATGAAGCCAAAATCAACGAGATCCGTCTTAATCATCTCAAGAGTCAGTTGAACCCCCATTTTATTTTCAATGCCCTAAACAGTGTAAGGGCATTGATAGACGAAGATCCTAACAAGGCCAAAACGGCAATCACGAGGATTTCAAATATGCTTCGTTTTTCATTGATGCTGGATAAGAAGCAAACGATAGATTTTGGAGATGAATTAAACACGGTGAAAGACTACCTCGAACTTGAGTCCATAAGATTTGAAGAAAGGTTACAGGTAAGTTATGCCATAGAAGACGAGGCTTTTAGTTTTAAGATACCTCCCATGATGTTGCAGACTATAGTGGAGAATGCCATTAAGCATGGGATATCGAATTTGGTAAAAGGTGGCATAATAGAGATCAAATGCAGAGAAGGTCTGAATGATGACCTTTATATTCAAGTGAAAAACAGTGGACAGTTGAAGGCTACACCGAGCTTAAAATCCAAAGAGGGAGAAGGGCATGGTTTAAGTAATACGATACAAAGATTGAAGTTAATTTATGGTGGTAAAGCAACCTTCCGTATCTTCAACTCGGGAAATCAATTTGTTATCACTGAAATAAAAATCCCAAAACAAAGAGTTACATTCGAATAACTAACTTAAGAAAAATGCGAGCCATTGTAATTGACGATGAAAGATTAGCTCGAAAGGAGCTTATCACCCTTTTAAATCAACTTGAAAGTGTCGAGGTTGTAGGTGAAGCCGTAAATGTCGATGATGCGAAAGAGAAAATTGACCAATTTAGTCCTGACGTTATCTTCCTTGATATTCAAATGCCTGAAAAAACGGGGTTCGAATTACTGGAGGAGTTGGATAATGTTCCCCATGTGATTTTCACAACCGCTTATGATGAGTATGCCCTAAAAGCCTTTCAGGTAAACGCCTTGGATTACTTGTTGAAGCCCATCGAACCCAAAAGGTTGGAAGAGGCCATTCTGAAGCTTCAGGGTAAAATAGATGGTTCGGTTAAATCCGACGAGAGTCCGGGGCTGTTGAATCAAAAGAAGTTAACTCTTGAAGATCAGGTTTTCGTGAAAGATGGAGACAGGTGTTGGTTTGTACGGTTATCAAACGTCAGGCTTTTCGAATCCGATGGGAATTATATAAAAGTTTACTTTGATAATTTTAAGCCCATGATCCACAAATCACTCAATGCATTGGATGAGAGGTTGGATGAAAAGTCTTTTTTCCGTGCGAGTAGAAAGCATATTATTAATCTGGGATGGGTAGAGGGAATAGAACCGTGGTTTAATGGGGGATTGGTTGTTACTCTTAAGGGAGGCGATAGAATTGAGGTGAGCAGGCGTCAGGCAGCACGCTTTAAGGAAATGATGAGCCTGTAAGTCATCAGGCTATAAAAAGGCACTTGGTTTACCTAATATAATTTTGTAATTAGTGAAAAGTTGGCTCTAAGGCCAATGAAATCAGTTTCTACCTACCAAAACTCACATCTGCCACCTACTTATGAAAGAAGAGCGGATTTTAATCGTCGAAGACGATATCAGCATTGCAGAAAACATTCAGGAAATCCTAGAACTTTTGGGGTATGTCAATGTAGACATTGCCAATTCTGCGAACCAATGTATTAAAATCATTAAAAAGTATCGCCCTGACCTGATATTCATGGATATCAAACTGAAAGGGGATAAGGATGGTATTGAACTTGGGGAAATTGTCAAGCAAATGGTCGATGCTCCCCTTGTCTTTGTGACATCCTATAGCGATCCTACAATAATTGAGCGTGCAAAACGTATTTCCCCGGCAGGATTTATAGTAAAGCCTTTCAATACCAATGATATCCATGCCATAGTAGAGATCGTGCTTTACAATAAAAGGACAAAGCCATCTACTGAAGCTGCTGTGGTCAAAGCCAGTACGGACAGTCCATATCTGGTTACCGATGCCGTTTTTATCAAAGCTGACAATGCCTTTGAAAGGGTTCCCTATGATGAGATTTTCTTTATCGAAGCCAATGGAAATATGGTGACCATATATACCAGAAACCGGGATTACAGCATAAGAAAATCCATGAAGGAAATAGAAGATATTCTTCCTTCTCAGATTTTTCTTCGGGTACAGAAGTCTTTCATAGTCCATCTCGGACAGATAGAAAGCTTTAATACCAAGGAGATCACACTGAAGAAGGGGGCTGTGGTACAAGTGGGACGCCAATATTACAATAGCTTCCTGGCTAAATTAAATACCATCACAGAAAGCTAAAAAAGAAAGAGGTGGGCAGTGCCCACCTCTTTGGCTTAACCAAACAATCAACCAAATTAACCCTTACGAGGTTTCTCTTTGGAGCTTTACCTGAGTACAAGTCTGTCATCAGTTGAGCTCTTTTGTTTTGTGACAGGCACCTTGAAGGTTTCTGTATCAATATCATTTCCGAAATGAGGAGTTGGTTCAGTATATTCAAATCGGGCAGTTTGCTGTATAAGGCTGGTCTCTACTTTAGCTTTCCAAACAATGGTAATTGCCATCAAGAAGCCCAGTGCCGCACAGACGTTTTTTTGGGAAAATAGTGAAGTGATCATGGCAGTAATAAGTTGGTTTAATTTCTATACCACCTATAAGCCAAAAAGTGTCCCAAAATCATAAATGATTGATATATAGATTATTAGCATTAATGAATGCAAAAATGGTGTTCAATAGCGTACATTAATTCTGCAATGCCGAACAATATGCTCCTTCTTATCGGGTTGTATTTCCACCAAAAGTAAAATAAGCCCGTGACGCGGGCTTATGAAGACTAGAGTAATTCGTTGGCCAAATTTGCCAACTCCGATCGTTCCCCCTTTTCCAGCTTAATATGCGCATAGAGGGGGTGATCTTTAACTCGGTCAATCAGATAGGATAACCCGTTACTCTGACTGTCCAAATAAGGGGTGTCTATTTGAAACACATCACCTGTGAATATAATCTTGGTATTTTCCCCGGCGCGGGAAATTATGGTTTTGATCTCGTGGGGAGTTAAATTTTGAGCTTCATCCACAATAAAGAAAATATTGGATAAGGATCTCCCCCTTATATAGGCGAGCGGTTGGATGACTAGTTTTTCCTGATTTACAAGTTCTGTTATTTTCTGGTACTCTCTGTCTGTTTCTTTATACTGGTTCTGAATGAATTTTAGATTATCCCAGAGAGGTTCCATATAGGGGTTCAACTTGGATTTGATGTCCCCGGGCAGATATCCTATATCCTTATTGCTTAAAGGTACAATAGGGCGTGCAAGAAAGATTTGCTTATAATCCCTGCGTTGTTCCAGCGCTCCAGCCAGGGCGAGCAAAGTCTTCCCTGTTCCAGCGACCCCCTGCACAGAGACTAACCGGATATTTGGGTTGGTGATAGCATGCAGCGCAAAGGTCTGTTCAGCGTTTTTCGGTTTGATATTATAGGCCAAACGCTTGTCCACACGCTCCAAAATGCTCTCCTGGGAATTGTAATAAGCTAAAACAGAGTTTTTATCACTCTTCAGTATATAATATGCGTTTGATTTTCTTTTTCTGGTACCCAATACTGTTTTAGCCTCAATATACCCTTGCTCATAGAGTTTGTTGATATGTGCGGGATCCATATTGTCCATCACATATTTACCGGTATTCTCGAGCTCTGTAATATTTTTGATCTTACCGGTTTCGTAATCCTCCGCGTGGATTTCCAGGGATTTGGCTTTGAGTCGAAGGTTAATGTCCTTGCTTACCAAGATCACTCTGCGGTTTTTCTCATGCTGCTTCAGGTAAAGAGCGGCATTTAGGATCTTGTGATCATTCTTTTCCTCTCCGAAAATCTCATTGGCATTCATCTGGTTTTCCGGATTCATCAGAACCCGGAAGTTGCCTTTGGTTTTACCGTTAAGAGGGGTCCAGTTATGGATCATATGATCCTGGGAGAGCTTGTCTAATAGCCGTATAAACTCACGGGCCTCAAAGTTTTTGGTGTCGTTGCCTTTTTTGAATTGGTCCAATTCCTCCAAGACGGTGATCGGAATGACTACATCATGCTCGGCAAAATTCATTATGGAATTGTGTGCATAGAGGATGACGGAGGTATCCAGCACGAAGATTTTCCGATCTTTATCAGATTTGGCTCTAGGCATGCGATGGGTAGTTGTGGTACTAGATGATTTAATTTAGAAAAATAATATGGCTAATAACCAAGTTTCAGCAACAAATTATGGTTGATTAGAGGGAATTGTCTTCTATGGGATTGAAAATCAAATCAATAAAAAAAGGCGAAAAATAGATTTTTCGCCCGTAGCTATCAACATAGGAAAAATTAGGCCAGCAATGCAGCGATATCATCCTGTCCCAGGCTCTTCATAAAGCTTTCTTCTGTGCTGATAAGCTCCCCTGCCAAGGCTAGCTTGCGGTCCTGAAGGGCCATGATTTTTTCCTCAACAGAATCTTTACTGATAAACTTATAAATAATCACCTTGTTTTCCTGCCCGATTCTGTGGGCTCTGTCGATAGCCTGAGCCTCAACAGCAGGGTTCCACCAAGGATCAAGCAAGAATACATATTCAGCTTTGGTCAGGTTAAGCCCTACCCCTCCTGCTTTTAACGAAATAAGAAATACCTTGATGTCTTCATTTTCCTGAAACTTCTCCACTTGCCCCTGTCTGTCCTTGGTCGCGCCATCTAAATAAGCATAAGGGATTCCTTCTCCCTCCAAATATTCCTTCACTATGGCTAAATGCCGGACAAACTGGCTAAAAACCAATACCTTATGACCTTCTGAAATTGTGGACTGGAGCATGTGAATTACGTCCTCCAACTTCCCAGAGTCTCCCTCGTAATCTCCCCTCACCAGTTTTGGATGGTTTGCAATTTGACGTAACTGCATGAGTCCGCGTAGTAAAGTAAACTGCTGGGTATTCCTACCTGTTGTTTGAATGTCAGAAATGATTTTTTCACGGTAATAGTTTTTCACCTCTTCATATACTTTCTCCTGCTCGACCGTCATTTCTGAATATTTGACGTTAGTGATCTTCTCAGGGAGGTCTGTGGCCACCTGTGATTTGAGTCTTCGAAGGATGAAAGGCTTAATCATTGCATGGAGTTTGGTAGCCTTTTCTTTATCATTCTGTTTTTCAATAGGGAGCAAAAACTGCTTTTTGAATGAATTTTGATTGCCAAGCAGTCCTGGATTGATAAAATTCATCTGGGACCATAGATCCATCGTCCCATTTTCCACAGGAGTACCTGTCAGAATAAGCTTCTGCTTACTTTTCAGCTGATTGACAGCGGCAGCTATATTGCTGGTGGGGTTTTTAATGGCTTGTGACTCATCCAAAATCACATAATTGAAAAAGAACTCCTTCAGGACATCAATATCCAGCCTGGTAATCCCATAGGAAGTCAGGATCAAGTCGTACTCCCCAAATCTCCAAGGGTCTTTGATCCGCTGGGTGCCTGAGTAAACCAGGATTTTCAGTTCTGGAGTGAATTTTCTCGCTTCCAGTTCCCAGTTATAAATCAATGAAGTAGGCATCACCAGTAAGGAGGTAAAGCCAGGGTTATGCTCCTTCTCGTAAGCAAGCAGAGCCAGCGTCTGTACGGTTTTTCCAAGACCCATATCGTCAGCTAGACAACCTCCGAACTTGAATTCATTCAGAAACCTCAACCAGTTGTAACCGGCGTGCTGATAAGGTCTGAGTGTTCCTTCAAAATAGGACGGCATATCGTAATCCTCAATAGCCTCAAAATCCCGTAATCTTTCGAGTTTTCTGCTTAGCGTCAACTGTACCAGATCACCTTTCTCCAGTTCTTTGGCCAGCGCTAGATGGTGTTTTCTCAGAACCATGGAATCATTCATACCCCGGTCCTCCATAAAATTGAAGAGCTCAGAGTAATTGACAAACCAAGAAGATGGGATTACGGCAATCTCTCCGTTTGGCAGCTCAAATTCAGTTTTTCCTTGGATGAGAAGTTTTCGAAGTTTGGCAAAAGGAACGAGGTAGATCCCAAATTTTATCAATGCCTTCACATCGAACCAGTCAATATTCTCATTGACTTCTATTGAAATCTGGGCCTTTCCTATATTGTAAACTTTTCCTTTCGGATTGACTTTTTGCGTAATCTTGATTTTTTCAATGTCGAGAAAATCCTCGTTTGAACCTATCCATTCAAAAGCCTGTGTCTTAGGAAGTGCTACTTTTCCAGATTTGAAATCAAGCCCTTTATCACGGAGCATTTTGATGAATGATTTTTCCTTCTGCGTGCTTCTTATGGTTTTGAAAAAAGTATATTGGTCATCTTTCTCCTCCAATCTCACCGAATTTCCCAGTTTTTCACCATCCGAAGACTGTACTGGAAAATCAAACTCCCCGTATTTGAAACGCAGCTCAAATACAATTTTATCTTCCTGGATACCCTCTTCCTCATTTCCGAATAAATCCGGGCCCGCTTTGCCCTGAAGATCGCTGATGCCAATCATCACTTCCGGGGTTCCACGCTCCACCTTGATATCAAATCCCTCCGAAGTCACGTCGAATTGAGTGATAAGATTGGTCATAAAGCCCCGGTAATAGCTTGGTTCTATCCGCTTATCAATGACGATAAATTTTTTATTCAGGAATGCTTGAAGCTTTTTGCCATCTATACCTTTTTCAAAATGGTACAGCTGGGCATTGACAATCAGCCAGGCAGGATCTTTACAGATCAAATATCCTCCCTTGTATTGCCAATCCAGTTTCTCTCCCTTGAATTTGATAGTGGGCCAATAGTGTGTATTCTCTTGATTCTTATGGAAATGGAACAGCACGGTAGCACGCTCTGCATTGACTACTATTTCTTTCCAAACAGGAGTTCCGTCACTTCCCATCTCAAACAAACGCTTGCCAACAAGTAAAGGCATAATTTTAGAGCGCTGGATTTCAAGCCTTTCTTCTACCAGAATCTGAGTCTTTTTATCCTCTGTTTTTGGATCGAAGATTTTAGCCAAATAATCCTTCGGACGGATATTTCCTCGCTTGATGTAAGGTTTGATCACTATCTCTGGATGCATGGCATCCATTAATTTTATCAGCTCATAGTCTGTTTTATCCAAGCCGGAATCAAACTCATGGGCATTTGCAGAACTTATATTTTGATACGCCAAAGAAAACCTTCCCTGCTCATCCAACTGTACCACAAAGGATTCTAGCAACAGTCCTAGAAATTCATGGCTATATACAGAATAAACTATCTGAAAAGGTTTATCAGAATCTACAATCATACTTATTATAAAGATGGGTCAGTTGCTTGGCTGGATAGGGCGGGCCAAAAGCAATCAAAATCTTTTATGGAGTCCTCAGTTTATTGAAATCCAAGTTGAAAAATACGGAAAAATGGGCGATTTTATAGGTTTTGTGACTGTTTTTTACAAAAACCCCAAAAATTACAGGAAACAGCCGCAACAACTGATGCAAAGGAGACCCACATGTTGCGGCTGTTTTTATAAAACTAAATTATTGTGGGCGGATAGTAACTTGATCAGAATCATTGTCAGCAGGTTCCTCCACTCTTTTATCCGGGAAGAATCGTCCCTGAAAAATTAGAATTATAGTAACTCCTATAAAAATAGAAGCATCTGCAACATTAAAAATAGGCCATAGTGCAGTATAACTTCCTCCCCATAAGGGTATCCATTTAGGGAGATGGCCTTCCCAAATGTCAAAATAGAACATGTCTACCACCTGTCCATGGAACCATGGAGTGGAAGCATTATAGGGTGCATTATTCAACCAGACTCCATAAAAAATGGAGTCTACAAGATTACCAATCGCCCCGCCTAAAATCATAGCTATACACAAGATGTAAGTTGGATGGTGTCTTTTGTCAATTATATAATATAGATAATAGCCTATACCTACCATCGCTACCAGCCGGAAAGAAGTGAGGAGCAGTTTGCCATATTCGGAGCCCAGTTCCATCCCAAATGCCATCCCTGGATTTGTCGTATAGTGCAGTTTAAACCAGTCGCCGAAAATCGGGATCTGTCCAGGAGATCCAAAATCCATTTCGAAATGGACCAGCATTTTCACCGCTTGATCAATCAGGATTACCAGAATGGCAATACCAAAATATTTGATGTATTTATTCATTGTTTATAGTTTGCCGTCAGGCTTTTTTTACCTCAACTGCCACTTCGATATCATCCATATCCAGTACCGTTGCCTCTGGGGATACTGCCAGTACCTCTATCGTTAAAGCCTGCGTTTCTGTTTTGATGTACTCACCAAAATTTGCTATGGCAGATTTTACCAAGGAATTTTCTTCTGAAATGCCTATTGTGATTTTATCCTGAACTTCCAGCCCCATTTCTTTGCGAAGGTTTTGTAGCCTATTCACTAGATCTCTTGCCACACCCTCCTGCTTCAACTCATCGGTAAGTGTGACATCCAGCGCGACAGTAATACCCCGATCAGTTGCCACAGACCATCCTGGAATATCCTGGGAAGTGATCAATACCTCTTCCAATAATAATTCGAAGGTCTCGCCATCTACCTGCATGGTAATTTTGCCCTCCCGCTCTATAACAGCAATATCGGCCTGTTGCCATTGACTGATGGCCGCTACCACTGTACGCATTCTAGAGCCTAATTTTTTACCTAGCAAGGGAAGGTTTGGCTTCACATTTTTTACCAGGATTCCAGATGCATCATCGATGTATTCGATGGTTTTGATATTGACCTCTGATTTGATTAGTTCTTCCACATGCTGAATCTGGCGTTGGGTTTCCTCATTCAGAATGGGGATGAGTATACGCTGGAGTGGCTGACGTACTTTTACTTTTTCCTTTTTACGAAGCGAATGGACTAGAGAGGAAATCGTCTGTGCCAATTCCATGCTGTTTTCCAACCCGTGATTGATTAAAGATGAATCTGCAGAAATCCAGTTGGTCAGGTGCACAGATTCTGGACCTGACTCATTGGCTTCGGAAAGATTCTGATAGAGCCAGTCTGCATAGAAGGGGGCAAATGAAGCCATTAACTGGGATAAGGTAAGCAGGCATTCGTATAATGTCTCATAAGCAGCTTGCTTATCACCGTTCATTTCTCCTCGCCAGAACCTTTTTCTCGCCAGACGCACATACCAATTGGAAAGCTGGTCCACGGTGAAACCCATGATGGCACGGGTAGCCTTTGTGGCGTCATAGTTATCCATGGATACCTCTACCTCTGCAATGAGAGACTGAAGTTTGGACAGAATCCATTGATCTAGCTCTGCCCGCTCTGATATAGCCACTGAAGTGGATTTGGCATAGATGAACGTATCCAGATTGGCATATAAAGCAAAAAAGTTGTAAGTGTTTTGTAAGGTACCGAAAAAGCGCCGCTGCACCTCTGTGACCCCGTCGAGGTTAAACTTAAGGTTATCCCATGGGTTTGCGTTGCTTAGCAGATACCATCGTAACGCATCAGGTCCATATTCCTTAAGGGTCTTAAAAGGATCCACAGCATTCCCCAGACGCTTAGACATTTTATTCCCATTCTTATCCAATACGAGTCCGTTTGCGATCACATTTTTGAAAGCCACGCTATCAAACAGCATCACCGCAAGTGCATGGAGGGTAAAGAACCAACCCCTTGTCTGGTCTACTCCCTCTGCGATATAATCAGCGGGATAATTCGCTTTGAACAGTGCTTCATTCTCAAATGGATAATGCCACTGTGCATAAGGCATTGCACCTGAATCAAACCATACATCTATCAAATCGGGCTCGCGGAACATTTTTGCTCCCTTGTCAGAGACTAATACCACATCATCGACGAAAGGTCGGTGAAGATCCAGCTCCTTACCTTGATAGGGGGACTTGGCCATAAATCCTGCTGATACGGATTTTTCAATCTCTGCTTCCAATTCTGCGATTGATCCGATACACTTCTCCTCAGAGCCATCAGTGGTTCGCCATATGGGAAGGGGTGTTCCCCAAAACCGGGAACGGCTCAAGTTCCAGTCTACCAGATTTTCCAGCCAGTTCCCAAACCTGCCGGTTCCAGTTGCTTCCGGTTTCCAGTTGATGGTTTTATTAAGTTCCACCATCCGGTCCTTGTAAGCGGTGGTTTTAATAAACCAACTTTCCAGTGGATAGTAGAGCACGGGCATGTCTGTTCTCCAGCAATGAGGGTAGCTGTGCTCGTATTTCTCTACCTTGAAGGCTTTATTTTCGTTTTTTAAGATGATGGAGATGATTACATCTGTGCTTTTATAATCAGCAGTATTCTCATCATCTTTCGGGTAGTTTTTTACATAGAAATCGTCTACTCCATATGGTTTATGGGCAGTTATACCATGTTCGGCCATTTTTCCGGAAAGGTAATTTCCTACCACCGGCAGGAATTTCCCTTGCTTGTCTACTACCGGAATGTCATTCCCCAGTTCATCTTTCACAAATACTCCCGGTACATTGTTTTGTGCCAATGTCCTAAAGTCGTCAGCGCCGAACGCTTTTGCAAGGTGTACGATGCCTGTGCCATCTTCTGTGGTTACATAATCTCCGGATACGATAGTGAAAGCAGGTTGGGGTAAAGCCAGTTCAGCTATTGGAAAAAGTTGCTCGTACTCCCAGCCAAGCATGGATCTACCTTTGAACTCGCTGAGGATTTCATATGGGATGAGCTTGTCTCCAGGCTTATAATCTTCCAGCTTCAGTTCGGATGCTTTTGGGTTTAGGTAAGCATTCATTCTTGCCTTGGCAAGAATCACTGTGACCGCATCAAATGTATAGGGGTTGAACGTCCTCACCTTTACATAGTCCAAATTTTCTCCAATCGCAAGCGCGGAGTTGGAAGGTAAGGTCCAAGGAGTGGTGGTCCATGCTAAGATGTAAGTATTATCCTCCCCCTTCAACTTAAATTGGGCAGTTATTGACGTGTCTTTCACGTCTTTGTAAGTACCGGGTTGATTGAGTTCATGGGAACTCAATCCCGTGCCAGCGGCCGGTGAGTAAGGCTGTATGGTATATCCCTTATAAAGCAGGTCTTTATAATAAAGTTTGCGCAGCAATGCCCACAGGCTTTCGATATAGTTGGAGTCAAAAGTAATGTAGGGATCATCCAGATCGACCCAATAGCCGATTTTTTCGGTCATATCATCCCACTCATTCTTAAAACGCATTACCGTCTCCCGGCATTTGCGGTTATACTCTTCCACGGAAATTTTCTTCCCAATATCTTCTTTGGTGATACCAAGCTCCTTCTCTACCTGCAATTCTACCGGTAGGCCATGTGTATCCCATCCTCCTTTACGTTTTACCTGGTAGCCCTGCAAGGTTTTATATCTGCAAAAAATATCCTTAAGCGTACGTGCCATCACATGGTGGATCCCTGGTGTCCCATTTGCTGATGGAGGTCCTTCAAAAAAAGTAAACGTAGCTGCTCCGTCACGGTTAGAGATGGATTTTTCGAATATCTGGTTTTCTTTCCAGTAATTTAAGATGTCCTCCCCGATAGCGGGATAATCGACCTGTTTGAATTCTTTATAGGTTTTCACAATAATCCTTTCTTGTGGGCAAGTAGGTGATTTGAATCAATTTAGATAGTCACTGTTTTTTACACTTCGAGTTAAAAGGCAGTAACAAAAGCCCTTTCGGGGTATACATATCCCTCAAAAGCAGGCACAAAGATACAAGAAATAGACCTTACTGGGAGCGTTGGACCGAAAAAATGGCTGGAATGGCTTGCCTGTTGTAAGATTCTTCCAGGGGTGACAAGGAATGCCTGCAGGTTAGCATACGTTAATATATCTACTCCTTGGATGCCGAAGGATATTGGTAGGATCAAAATCGAGCATGTCTTAGGCCACTGAGAGTAAAAGACTATCGTGCATTACAGCTTCTTCTGATTCAAGTCCTAGCGGGCTCCCGTCTGCTTCGTCAAGGAACAGGTTCTGCCCTTGAACATTAGTTATGACAGATGGATAAGTACTTTGGAGCAGGGTAATAGTTTGATCGGTTTCTGCAGGTATGTAAATCCAGCCATGAAAATAGCTGCTTGAGAATTTTGTTTTAGCTTTCTTGGAAGCATTTTAGATGATGTAAGCAACAGTGCCAAAACCAAATAATTCGATTCAGCATTTCAATTACATCGGTGATTGATATATTAGAGGCATGAAAACCAATTATACTGTTTTAGTAGCGCTTTTGATTGTAGCCGGTGCATGTTCGGGTAGGGAAGCCGAGAAAGCAAAAGAGCTGTCTGGCAATCCAATTTTTGAAGGATGGTATGCAGATCCTGAGGGGATCGTTTTCGGAGACGAATACTGGATATACCCTACTTTTTCTGCTGCTTATGGTGATCAGCTGCATTTTGATGCCTTTTCGTCTAAAGATCTTGTCCACTGGGATAAGCATGAGAGGATTCTCGATACATCCAAGATCACATGGGCAAAGCAAGCAATGTGGGCACCATCTGCTATAGAAAAGGAAGGGAAATACTATTTTTTCTTCTCGGCCAATGATATTCAACGGCCTGGACGTGACTCTTATGACCCAAATAATCCGATCAACCATACTGGGGGGTTAGGTATAGCAGTTGCAGATTCTCCGGGAGGTCCATTTAAGGACTATTTAGGTAAGCCATTGCTTTCTGATTTTCATAACAATGCCCAGCCCATTGATCAGTTTGTCTTCAAGGATACCGACGGTACCTATTACATGTTTTATGGAGGATGGAGTCATTGTAACCTTGGGGTTCTAAATGACGACTTCACCGGATTCAAACCTTGGGAGGATGGGGAGATTTTCAAGGAAATAACGCCTGAAGGTTATGTGGAAGGGCCATTCATGTTTATCCGTAATGGAAAGTATTATCTAATGTGGTCTGAAGGAGGGTGGACTAATGACAGCTATAAAGTGGCTTATGCTATGGCAGATAAAGCCACAGGCCCATATAATAGAATCGGAACTATACTGGAGTCTGATCCGGAGGTAGCGACAGGAGCTGGTCATAATTCTGTCCTAAACAAACCAGGTACGGATGATTGGTATATGGTATACCACAGACGTCCTATTCCCAATGAGGGAAGGGATCATCGTGTAACCTGCATAGATAGGATGGAATTCAATGAGGATGGAACAATCAAACCTGTTGAAATGACATTCGAAGGGGTGGAAGCCAATCCTCTCATTCCATAGTCGGTGTTGACTTTTCGGTTATCTGGCAAAGGACGGATAAGCGGCATTCTCTACAGAGGAAAAGCTAAACCTACCCGGAATCCCCCTTCCTGTGAAGTTTGGCTCTGAAAGCGGAATTCGCTGCTTATTCCTACCCATTCGACAATCCTGATGTATGCCCCTATTCCTACATTTGCACCCTTTGCGGTTCTGGTTCTCCCTGCCCGGTCATTTTGAGGATTCTCCCAGTTCTGGCTATAGCCGGCCAATAAGTATAACTGTGAGGGTCCATCTGATAAATAATATCGAAGATCCGCACTAAAATTGCTTGCCTTCCCAACCCTTGGAAAGATAAAAGTATAACTGGGCATCAGCGCAAAGTTATCTGCAAAGAAGAACTCCACCCCGGCACCGGCACCGAAATTTTTCCATTTTAATCCGTAAGAACCTAACGTATGTATTCTAGTATTTCCTTGTTCAAGGGATTGGGCATGGCTTACGGAGTATAACAAAAAGCAGGCTAAGAGCGTCACTAACGTTTTCTTCATCATCAGGAGTTCTATGTTGAGACTACAAACTAAAATACTCAGGCTAACAAAGCAAGCACTATCTTAAAACCTGGACTAATCTACCGCCTGCATCCATTCTACAATTACCAGGCGTTCTTGGAGGAGTCCTTGTTGAAGTATTCCGGATTGATTCTCCACTCCCCTTCATGCGAATCTTCTTTTACCTTTGAAAAATTGATTTTGATTTGACTAGATTGATTGCTTAGGGGCTTCATCAAATATATAACACGTGTTTACGATATTTCTGCTACTTCGTTCTTATTGGCAAGCTGGCCACATGCCGCATCGATATCCTGGCCTCTTGATTTCCGGACTTTGGCTATGATTCCCTGATTTGAGAGGACCCGTATATACATGTCTACTGCTTCGGGCCTGGCCTGTCGAAACTCTCCCTCATCAATAGGATTGTATTGGATGATATTCACTTTGGATGGGATAAGCTTACAAAACCGGGCTAGGGCTACCGCATGCTTTTCATCGTCATTTATCCCTTCCCATATCACATATTCGTACGTTACCTTCCGCTTCGTTTTTTCATACCAATATTTTAATGCCTCTCCCAATTCTTCTACCGTATTGGTTTCATTTATCGGCATAAGCTTGGAGCGTGTCTCATTGATAGCAGAATGAAGGGAGACTGCCAGGTTGAATTTGACTCCATCATCGGCCATTTTCCGGATCATCTTGGTAATCCCCACAGTGGAGAGCGTGATCCTTCTAGCCGCCATGCCGAGACCTTCCGGAGAAGTGATTTTATCAATGGCCGCGATTACGTTTGCATAGTTTAGCAAAGGCTCTCCCATACCCATAAAAACAATGTTGGTTAACGGACGCTGAAAGTAAGTATTTGCCTCCTCCTTGATTGCGACCACCTGGTCATAGATTTCATCAGGATTGAGGTTTCGCATCCGTTTTAACCGCGCAGTTGCACAGAAATTACAGTCCAGACTACATCCTACCTGTGATGAAACGCAGGCGGTGATCCGTTTGGAGGTGGGAATCAGGACAGATTCCACAATCTTGTCATCAAAAAGTTTCACAGCATTTTTGATGGTTCCATCAGAAGAATGCTGCATCAGATCCACATGAATATGATTGATGGCAAAATTGGCTTTGAGCAGCTCTCTGGTGGAAAGGGAAATATTGCTCATCTCATCAAAATTCTTCAGGGATTTGTTCCAAAGCCATTCATAGACCTGCTTAGCCCGGAATTTCTTTTCTCCATTTGCCAAAAAGAACTCCTCAAGCTCGATCAGGCTGAGTTTACGTATGTCTTTTTTAATCGTCTCTTCCACGTTTCAAAGGTAGTAATTTAAGCTTGCATTGAGAGCTGGGGTAGAGCGATCTGATTTATAGCCAATCGCTCATTTTCGGCGCCCTTACCACGATTCCCAACACTTCTCTCTTCAGAAAGATTCACTGGAATTCCTTCCGCGGAGTACTGAGTTAACCCCACTTTATAGGGATTGCTTTTTGAGCTATTGGGTAGAATTATATCAAACCTAGCTGTGTAACCGGGTACCACTTTTAATCTCCCCTTCCACGCACCAAAAGCTCCCGTCCCATATAGCCCTCCAATCCCATACATTCAGCGGGGGTGTGGAGGAATTGAACTGCCTATACCTCACAGCTTTGTTAATAGGGGGTAAAGAATGCTTTTACAGTGTCTATATTACGCTTTCCATCGGAGTGACTTGGCGTCTACTGCCCTCATTGTACAAAGGACACCATTTAGGTGATCACATTCATGTTGGACTAATTCAGAAATAGCACCTGAGACTTTCCAAGTGTGCGTTTGCCATTTCTCATCTTGATACTTTAAGGTAAGGGATTGATGACGAGCTACCTTGACTAAAAGTCCCGGAAAACTCATACAGTCATCCCAGAGCTCAAACTGTCTCGGGCTTAGCTCACTGAGCTCTGGATTCAGGATAATATAGGGTATATCCAAATCCAGGTAAAACATCCGTTTCATTATTCCCAATTGGGGAGCGGCTATGCCTCTGCCAAATCCGTATACACGGCGCACATCATTCATTGCTTCCCGGAGTTGGTTGACCCATTCACTTATATAGGGAAGTTCATCACTTGATACCGGATCACATACGGTATAAAGTCTCGGGTCTCCAAGCTTAAGTATATCGTGGATGGTTTTCATAAGGTAATATAGGATTAGCTGAAGGAAGCAGTAAATAATAGTAATTGGTTTAATTTAAGTAAAAGAAATTCCACTTGAATTTTTAGTAAAGTAATGCCTTAATCGTACTTAGCAGCTCGAATTCGCTAAATGGTGCCAATATTGCATGGTACTAAATTAAACAAAAGATAGCGCCGCCTACCAGAAGGCTTTCAGTTCAGAATTCCGGGTCAACTTCAAAGTAAAGCGTTTCCCATGTGTAGCTATAGAGCCCCTATCCCGCAACCGGATGCCTGTTTGGTTCCTTCATAAAATCCAAGGTTATTGTTCTTTCATTTTTATCTATTTTTGCGGCATGAATTACCTTTCGGTTGAGAATCTCAGTAAAGCTTTCGGAGAGCGTAAGCTTTTTTCCAATATATCATTTGGCATATCCCAGGGGCAGAAAATCGCCTTGGTCGGAATCAATGGCGCAGGCAAATCCACCTTGATGAAAATCATTATGGGGCTGGAAATACCAGATAACGGCCAAGTAGCGGTGAACCAGGCTGTAAAAGTGGCTTATGTGCATCAAAACCCCGTATTTGAAGGAACTCTTTCCATCTACCAGACCATTTTTGACCAGAGCAACAGTGAGGTTCTTCAGGTTATCCAGGATTATCACAAAGCCATACTGGACTCTGAAAATGGTATTGATAATCCGGATAAAATGCAGGTGCTTTTTGAGAAGATGGATGCGTTTCAGGCATGGGATTTTGAGTATCAGGTCAAGGAAGTATTGGGAAAACTGGGGCTGCCGGACACAGACCTTCAGGTAGGAAGCCTTAGTGGGGGGCAGCGGAAGCGTGTGGCATTGGCAAAAGCTATTCTGGAAAAACCGGATTTACTGTTGCTGGATGAGCCGACTAACCACTTGGATCTGGAAACCATCGAGTGGCTGGAGGAATACTTGGCAAAGGCCAATCTTGCCCTTTTCATGGTTACCCACGACCGGTATTTTTTGGAAAAAGTAACCAATGAAATACTGGAATTGGATCAGGGGAAAATCCACAGGTATCAGGGGAATTACGGATACTTTCTGGATAAAAAGGACGAGAGGATGGAGAATGAGGCCACTGAACTAGAGAAAGCAAAAAGCCTTTATAAAAAGGAGCTCGACTGGATACGCCGTCAGCCCAAAGCCAGGAGTACCAAAGCCAAATACCGTGTGGATGCATTTGAGGAGACAAAGGAAAAAGCCTCGCAGAAACGTGAGGATAGGGATATTGAGCTTCAGGTGAGTGCCCAGCGGCTGGGAAATAAGATTATTGAGATTGAGCATCTGACCAAATCTTACGGTGATAAGAAGCTGGTTGAGGATTTCAATTATGTTTTCAAAAAGAAGGATCGTATTGGAATTATTGGGCCAAACGGGGCTGGGAAAACAACATTCCTTAATCTGATTACCGGACAGCTACAACCAGATGAGGGAAAAGTAGCGATAGGGCAAACGACGGCATTTGGTTACTACAGGCAAGAAGAAAGTAGTTTCGACGAAAGCAAGCGCCTGATTGATATTGTAAAGGAAGTGGCGGAAGTGGTCGTATTGGATAAAGGGCAGACAATCACGATAAGTCAGTTTTTAACCCAGTTTGGATTTCCTCCCAAGCAGCAGCATACCCCGATAGAGAAACTTAGCGGAGGAGAACGGAGAAGGCTTCAACTTCTCATGGTATTGATCAAGAATCCTAATTTTCTCATTCTGGATGAACCGACCAATGATCTTGATCTGATGACATTGAATACGCTCGAGGAGTTTCTCGACACATTTCCGGGTTGCCTGATCATTGTCTCGCATGACCGGTACTTCATGGATCAGTTAGTAGAGCATTTATTTGTGTTTGAAGGGGAAGGAGAAATCAGCGATTTCCCGGGAAACTACACAGAGTTCCGTCTCCTGGAAAAAGAAACCGCCGGCAAAGAAACCGCTGTCGTCTCCAAAAAGGAGAAAACAGCCCAGCCTGCACCGACTAAAGCGATCGAATCCTCAAGCTCTTCTCCAAAGAGTAAAGCCAGCTATAAGCAGAAGCAGGAGTTTAAACGTGTCAACAGTGATATTGAAAAGCTGGAAAATGAGAAAACAGGTTTGGCAGAGCAGATTGGGGCTGGTATAGACGATCATGAACAGTTGAAGGCTGTTTCAAAGCGTATGACGGAGATAGACAGGGAATTGGAAGAGCTGGAGCTGAGCTGGCTGGAGCTGAGCGAACTTGATGGAATAGAAGAGTAAGCGTTTCAGGAAATCAGGTAACCTGCCCAAATGAATTGGAAGACTTCTTGGGAAAGGTTGTCTTTGCCCAAAAACAGCTATCTAAGATCTCAATAGCTCAAGCCAATCTTAATTCCTGCGTAAAAATTACGAAGAGGGGCTGGTTGATAAAACCTTCCGGCAAAAGCATTCAGGTCATTTCCAAGAGAGTAGGTTTCATTAAGCAAGTTGTCCACTCCGGCAAACCCTTCGATGTCCCAGTTTTTTCCAAAATTTCGTATTATCCCTACCCGAATGTTTACTAGATTGTAAGAACCTTGGAAAACAGTATTGGCATCATTTAATGGGATTTCATCCACGAATTGATGGGTAAAGTTCAGATAAAACCCTGCTCTTGTCTGTAGATCCAATCTTGAAACTACGGTATGAGGCGCAACACCCGTCAAGTCATTTCCCGAAAAATCATTTTCCTGCTGGATATAGTTTCCAAACTTGAAAAAATGGCCGGTATAAGCTGATCCTAGGTTGAGATTTCTCACCAGTCCTGAGCTGTTTCTGAAGATGGAATAATCCAAAGCCGCTTCAATCCCTTTTTGATCTGTAGAACCTGCATTTCTGAACAATACTACCCCTTGATCATTGGTGAATGTAGTGATGGTTTCATCCAGTTTGAAATAAAAAGCAGTGAGTTCCAGGCTTAGTTTCTCTCTACCCAATTTGTAGCCCAGTTCATAATTCACCCCTTTTTCAGCTTCAAGATCAAGGTTGAGACTTCCTTCGTTAGTTCGGATTTCATCAATAGTGGGAGGTGAAAATCCGCTGCTCACACTTCCAAAAACTGAAGAAAAGCTGTTCAATTTATAGTTAAGAGCCACTCGTGGGATTACCAAAGGGTCAAAAGTCCGCTTCTGTAGCCCCAATACTCCTCCTGAGGCATCTACTTGTCTATCGATTTCAACACTGGAGAAGTTCTGACTGAGTCCAAGAGTGAAAATAAACCGCTCATTGAGTTCCCATTCAGCTTGCTGGAACAGTAAAGCTTGAGTGGCCCGGAGCTTATCAGCAAAGCGAATGGTATCTGCTACGCCATCCCTATTTCCAAAATTCTGAGCGTCCGTAATGCTACCCTGGAATTCTCCACCTGCTGTCAGGCGTAGCGGCTTGCCTACCAGTTTACCTTCGTGGGAAAACCGGGTTCGTCCACCATATCCAAACCCCAGCTCTTTTTTGTAGTCGAGTATAAAAGGGTTTTCAAAGTTGTTGGTTTGGATATAGATGGTTGTGGTGTTGTTTGTATTCGAAGTGAACCTGTATACATGACCGATCGAAGCAAATACAGCTTGTTGGGATATGGAGCTGTTTTGGGAAGCTGAGCCCGGTCTTGCCTGGGAAGGGTTCTCCTCTAGCTGGGCCTCTGTCAAAGCCCCCGGAATCTGATAGTCCAAATCTGAAACCAGCAATTGGGTACGGATTTCCTGCTTTTCCGATACTGGGAAGTAACTCCCCAATTGAAAAACCTGACGGTCCACAGCGGAATGATCACGGTAACCTTCAGATTTCTGCTTCACATAAGATGCTTCGAATCCTCCACTTCCTACCTGCTGGGAAATGGCTAACCTATTCCTGAAAAGCCCAAAGTCTCCAGCGGTGAAATCTGCCGAGATTTTTCCGCCGATCGGACTTGCTTTACTTTCAAGATTGATCACTCCTCCATTGCCTGCCCCGTAGATACTTCCTGAAGGTCCTTTGATTACTTCTGCAGTTGTGATATTTCCTAAATCGAGGAGATTTAATGGGGTCGTTCCATCTGGAGCAGTAAAGGGCACCCCATTCCAATACACCTTCACATTCCTCACCCCAAAAGGTGCACGGAGCGAGCTCCCTCTAATAGAAATGCGGTAGCTGGCAGGTGCCCTCTCTTCTATTCTGACACCCGGCTTAGTATTGAAAGCATTGACGGGGGAGATCTCGTTGAACCGATTGAAATCCCGTTCTGAAATAGTAGAGATAGAGGCAGATTGCTCCAAAATAGGCCGTTCGGTTTCAAAAGCCTGAACCACTACTGCAGATAGGTTTATAGTTTTGGAAATCAGGCTGACCTCATGGTCTCCTTGGGAAAAGGTTTGGCTCAAGAATTCATATCCTTCCTTGAAAAACTGAAAAGAAGCAGTCTCTTCCTCCCCAAAAAACACAACACCTGCTTCATTGGTAAGCTTGATCCCCCCGCTTAAACTTTTGACACGAACATTCTCCAGCGGCTGCAAATTTTCCTCGTCCACTACGCGTAAAGTGATCTGCGCCTGGGAAATAAATGTGACAAAAATAAAACAACAGGTGAGAATAGATTTCATGGTCCGAAATTACATACTAAACTCAACTTAGTCATTAACATTGACTCAAAAGGTAAATTGTGGTGATGGAGAATTCTTTAAAATTTCAAATTGTGTGTCTAAAGTGGTAATATTCGATCTCGAACCCACCCTATGAAGAAATTACTTTATTCTCTCATTTTAATCCTGTTAAGTTTTTGTAAGGAAAAGTCAACTCCTCCGGCACCGGTCCTACCCATTCCCCATGAACGTCAAATTGCATGGCAGGAGTTGGGATTTTATGGGTTTGTGCACTTTAATATGAATACGTTTTCTGATAGGGAATGGGGCTATGGAGACGAAAGTCCAGCGCAGTTTGATCCCACTTCACTAGATACCCGCCAATGGGCGCGAATTGCCAGTGAAGCTGGTATGAAAGGATTGATAATTACTGCCAAGCATCACGATGGATTCGTTTTGTGGCCATCAGAGTATACTGAGCATTCAGTCAAGAACAGCCCTTGGAAAAACGGGAAAGGTGATCTAATCAGGGAATTGGCAGAATCATGTAAAGAGTATGGACTGAAATTTGGCGTTTATTATTCGCCATGGGACAGAAACCATCCTGATTATGGCAGGCCTGAATACGTCACTTACATGAGAAATCAACTCAAAGAACTCCTTACAAATTATGGGGATATCTTTGAAGTATGGTTTGATGGAGCAAACGGGGGAAGTGGTTACTATGGCGGGACCAATGAGGAAAGGAAAGTAGATAAGCTAACCTATTATGAATGGCCGAGTGTCTATGAACTGGTCCGTGAACTGCAGCCAAATGCCATGATGTTCAGTGATGGGGGACCGGATGTCCGTTGGGTAGGAAATGAAGATGGCTTTGCCTACGAAACTACCTGGTCTAACCTCATGCGTGATTCCGTCTATGCAGGTATGCCCGAATACCCGGAAAAATATGCTTCCGGACAGGAAAACGGAACCCATTGGGTACCTACCGAAGCAGATGTTTCTATCCGTCCTGGATGGTATTATCATGAATATGAGGACCATAAAGTCAAGACCTTACCTGAACTTTTGGAGATATATTACAATAGTGTGGGTCGAAACAGCTCCCTATTGATTAATTTTCCTGTAGATAGAAGGGGGTTAATCCATAGTAAGGACGAGGAAGCAATTTTGAAGTTTGGGAATAAAATACGGGAGGATTTTTCTGACAATTTGGCGTCCAGCGCGAAGATAAAAGCCACTGCGGACAGGGGTAAAGGTTATGAAGCTGACAAGGTGTTGGACGGAGATTATGAAACCTATTGGGCATTAAAAGATGGAGAGTTGAAAGGTAGCCTTATTCTTGATTTTGGAAAAGAAGCAGATTTTAACAGACTTCTGCTACAGGAATATACCCCTCTGGGCCAAAGGATTAAGGAATTTTCTATAGAAATAGAGCAAAATGGCGATTGGAAGAAAATTGCGGAAGGGACCACAGTAGGCTATAAAAGAATTCTTCGATTGGGTGAGCAAACTGCACAACGACTGCGGATAAATTTTTTGGATGCTAAGGATGTCCCTGTGATTTCTACCATTGGTGTGTTTAATGCCTCCAAGCTGGTAATACCTCCTACCTTTTCCCGCTCAGTATCCGGCGAGGTCACACTCACATCTCCGGATGATGGACTGGAGATCAGGTATACGCTGGATGGTACAGAACCCACAGATGCAAGCGCATTGTATAATGGACCAATCCCTGTAAATTCTCCGCATACTTTGATTGCGGAGGTATGGAATCCGGATACTGGTGAAAAAAGTGAGGCCTTGCGTGCAGACCTGGATATCCCAAAGAAAAGTTGGAAGACTTACCGGGAAAAGGGCGAGCTTGCCATAGATGAAAATCCCTCTACCTATCTGGTTTCAAGAGATAATGAGTTGGTTGTTGATTTGGGACAAATTCATCGGCTGGTTGGTTTTACCTATACCCCCATGCAGGCTAGATATCCGAATGGAATTATCGCTGACTATCTTTTTGAAATCAGTGATGATGGTAAAGTTTGGAAAAGGGTTGCCTTTGGCGAGTTTTCAAATATTGCAAACAGCCCTATTCAACAGCGGGTACGGTTTGAGTCGGTGCAGGCTAAATTCATCAAGCTGAAATCAGTAAAAACGACTGATGGCAATCTGGCTACCTACGGGGAACTGGGTGTTTTAACCCAATAATCTTATAATATTTCCAATTACAGGCTTGGGGTGGGTTTTTGGCTGAAAAATCCCTATTTTTTGGAACATATTAACTTTTAACCCAATAACTCTACAACCTATGAACAGACGGATAGCTTTGCGACATCTGGCGCTGATTTCGGGTGGATTGGCTCTTATTCCTTCCTGTGATTTTAGCTCAGATGATATATTGAGTGCCTACAGTAATCTTAAGATTACCTCTTCCCAGAAAGCCCTTCTTGGAGAAATATCAAATACCATCATACCAGCCGGGGAAATCAAGGGTGCTTTGGACTTAGAAGTCCCTGATTTTATTCTTGTGATGGTAAATGATTGCATGACTGAAGAGAACCAGAAATACTTTACAGAAGGGTTGGCTGCATTTCCAGACTATGCCAAGAAGACCGGGGGAAAGATCTTTGAGAAACTATCCACCAAGGAAAAGGAAGACCTCATTCAATCAGGAGCGCGACTTGAAGGGGATGAAAATAAAGCTCTTGTCTATTTTCTGAATACAACCAAGCGTTTCACTATCCAAGGATATATGGCTTCGGAATATATTCAGACAGAAATAATTCCTTATTCTCTCATTCCCGGAGAGTACAACGGTGCTGTCTTGATCTCAGACCTGCAAAAACCTAGAATTAATGGCTAATTTTAACATAAGGAGTAAGCAGGAGCGTACATACGAGGCAATTGTCATAGGCTCTGGTATTTCAGGAGGATGGGCAGCCAAGGAGCTCTGTGATCTGGGGGTGAAAACTTTAATGCTGGAGCGGGGGAAAAACGTGGAGCACATTAAGGATTATCCTACCACAAATAAACTCCCTTATGAATTCGAGCATAGAGGGCAAGTACCTCAAAAAATCCAGGATGAAAACCCGATAGTCAGCAGATGTTATGCCTTTCGGGAAGATGCGATGCATTTTTTTGTTAAAGACACTGAGCATCCCTATGTACAGGAAAGTCCGTTTGATTGGATCCGGGGATATCAAGTGGGAGGTAAGTCGCTGCTTTGGGCGCGACAGGTTCAGCGTTGGTCCGATTTTGACTTCGATGGACCCGCACGGGATGGGTTTGCAGTAGACTGGCCTATACGGTACAAGGATCTCCAGCCCTGGTACAGTCATGTGGAGAAGTTTGCAGGCGTTTCAGGAAACAAAGATGGCATCCCCGTTCTACCGGATGGAGAGTTCCTTCCCGGCTATGAACTGAATGTAGTGGAGAAATACTTCAAGGAGAAGCTGAAGGAAAATTATGGCAATGATCGACACATGATCTCTGCGCGATGTGCCCATATCAACGGGAATTTAGACTTTTATGCCCAGCAGGGTAGAGCCAAATGCCAAAACCGAAACCTATGCCAGCGTGGGTGCCCGTTCGGTGGATACTTCAGCTCAAATTCATCTACGCTACCCTGGGCTCTTCGGACGGGAAATCTCACCTTGAGACCGGACGCAGTAGTCCATTCTATTATCTATGATGAAGAAAAAGGCGTTGCCACCGGTGTAAGGATAGTGGACGCCCACTCAAAAGAAATGGAGGAGTTTTATGCCCCGGTTATTTTCCTAAATGCAGCTGCCCTGAACTCCAATCTTATCTTACTGAATTCCGTATCCAATAGATTTCCGGATGGCTTGGGGAATGACAGCGGTCTTCTAGGCAAATATGTTGCTTTTCATAATTACCGTGCTGGAGTATCTGCACAGCATGAGGGACATTCAGAGTATACAACCTCAGGGGGAAGACCTACGAGCGGGTATTTTCCACGGTTCCGAAATGTTGAAAAACAAGAAACCGATTTCTTGAGAGGTTATGCAGCCGGGTTTTCCGCAGGCAGAGGAATGAATTCAAGTTCAGAGGGCATTGGTCTTGAACTCAAGAATAGCCTCCTGAATCCTGACAAATATGGCCCATGGTATGTCGGATCCCATATGATGGGAGAGACTATCCCCAAAGAGAGTAGCTACGTGGCCCTTGATAAGGAGCTGAAGGATGCTTGGGGAATTCCCCAACTAAAAATTAATGTCGGATATGACGATAATGATGAGAAGATGGTCAAGGATTATCTTGAGCAGATGACGGAAATGTTTGAAAAGGCTGGATTTACTAACATTCAGACACGTGATGATAAGCGTGCGCCTGGTTTGGATATTCATGAAATGGGCGGTGTAAGAATGGGAAAGGATCCTAAAACCTCCCTTCTCAACGCAAATCATCAGCTTCATGCGGTGCCAAATGTATATGTGACGGACGGAGCTTCCATGACGTCTACCGCCACCCAAAACCCCTCTTTGACTTATATGGCATTCGCTGCCAGAGCTGCGCATCATGCTGTAAAAGAAAGTAAAAAATAAGGGAGTGATAAACTTCCAATTCCCGGACAGCGCTTCTGTGAGCTATTTTCCCGAAGCGCTGTTCCTTAGTTAGAAGGGAAGCTTACTTAAGTCAACATTCCCCCCGGATAGAATTATCCCTACATTTTTTCCTAGGAATCTCTCTTGATTTGCCAATAAGGAGGCCAGGGGAACTGCACAGGAAGGCTCAATTACAATTTTCATCCGTTCAAACACCATGCGCATCGCATCAATGATTTCAGGGTCGCTGGCCAGCAGAATATCACTTACATAGGTCTGGACTAATTTGAAGTTAAGTTCTCCCAGCGATGTCAAAAGTCCATCTGCTATGGTATTCGGGCCGGTCTGTGGTATAAGTTTTCCAGCATGAAATGATTGAAATGCATCATCAGCACCTTGGGGCTCCCCTGCAATCACCTCAAGATTGGGCTGCAGGTAATGTGCGGACAATGCTGTACCACCCAATAGCCCTCCACCTCCTACCGGGGTCATTAAGATGTCTAAATCAGGCTGATCTTCAATAAACTCCAAAGCACACGTAGCTTGCCCTTCGATGACATCAAGGGAGTCGTAGGGAGGAATAAATACCGCTCCTGTCTTCAAAACAACGTCCTGAAGTGTAGTTTCTCTGGCCTTGAGATTTGGTTCGCATTCAATGATTTTACCACCATAACTCTTCACCGCCTTTTTTTTGATAGCAGGGGCATTGGACGGCATGACGATGTAAGCAGGTATTCCAGCCACTGCCGCTGCTCTTGCCAAAGCTGCTGCGTGATTTCCGCTGCTGTGGGTAGCTACTCCCTTGCGCCGTTGACCAGTTGACAACTTCAGAACTGCATTTGCGGCACCACGAGCTTTGAAAGCACCAACTTTTTGGAAGTTTTCGCATTTGAAAAAAATCTTGCATCCTGCTATTGTATTAATTGCGGATGATGTGAGTATGGGGGTCCTATGGATAAATGGCTGTATCCGCTGGTGGGCAGTGACGATGTCAGGGAGCGTTGGGAATATAGAATTCATATCCCGAAAATAGCGATTAGGCAAAGATTAAGCTATAGCACCTTACTTAAGTTGCCTCCATATTCTTTTATTGTATGGATTAAAACACGTTACTTCAGGTATGAATTGGAATGCTTACACTTTTTACCCGGTAATGGGTAAACGATTGGATAAGGGTAATACAAAACCTCTGGATTTTAGCCCTGCTAATCAAGATCTGACCAGTGTGGATCTAACAGATACAGATGCTTTCAATGACTATGTATTTGACCAGATAAAAGGTGCTGGAAAAGAATTTGGAATAGGGGGTTATATGGAGCAACGTGCTATCTATAGAAGAAGTGAGGTGTTTGCGACGGGAGTAGCCGATTTTAGAAACATCCACTTGGGAGTAGATATTTGGGCAGCGGCAGGTACTCCTATTTTTGTTCCGTTGAGAGGAAGAGTTCACAGCTTTCAGGATAATTCCGGTTTTGGAAATTATGGAGCAACCATTATCCTTCAACACGAGTTGGACGGAAGAAAGCTGTTCTCACTATATGGCCACTTGCAACTGAAGGATCTTATAGGAATTGAGGTGGGCAGTGCTGTAAAAGAAGGGCAACTTCTTGGAGGCATAGGTCCCTTTCCTGAAAATGGAGATTGGCCTCCGCACTTACATTTCCAGCTGATGTTTGATTTACAGGGACACTGGGGTGACTATCCGGGAGTGTGTTCCGAACAAACCAGGAATGAGTACAGTCTGAATTGTCCTGATCCTAATTTAATAATAAGATTTGAAGAGATTTAAGTGTTGAGCTCCGTGATTAATCTTAATCCCTCCAATGTAAGGTTCCGGTCTATTTCGTCAAAAACAATTTCCAGCGGAGTAATGATAGCAGATAGCCCTCCTGTGGCGATTATAGTAAATTTTTTTCCTGTTTCTGAGATAATAGCTTCTAACATACCCTTCACCAACCCACTATAGCCATACAATATTCCAGATTGGATCGCATGAATTGTGTTTTTTCCAATTGCGGAAGCAGGTAATTTTAGCTCCACTTCGGGAAGCTTGGATGTATGGGTGAAAAGAGACTTGATGGCAGTCCTGAGACCAGGTACAATGTTGACACCCATTACATGTCCCTTGTCATCTACCACAGTGAAGGTGAGAGCTGTGCCGAAGTCTACTATAATGACAGCGCTTTGATACCGGCTATAAGCTGCCATCACATTGCACATCAAGTCAGCTCCAATTTCATTGGGTCTGTTAGTTTTGACGGGGAGTTTTAAATAGCTTTTTGGCGAGATCTTATAGGGTGTCCTCCCGAAAAACTTTGTGCAGAAGAGTGAAATAAGACTATTGACTTCCGGCACTACCGAACTGAACCCGATGTGTTGGATATCCCCGGGATTAATCCCATGCTCAAGAAAATACAGCGGTACTTTCCCGGACAATTCAGAGGTAAGTTTGGAACCATGCGTTTCCAGCCTGAACTGATTAGTCCATTTTCCCTCCCCTTTATTATAAAGAGCAAAAACTACGTTGGAATTGCCTGCGTCAATAGCTAAAAACATGGTATTTTTGATTTGACTAAATTTAATATAATATTCAGATAAACTCCATTTTAACTAGTTGCTATGTACACATTAAGAGAAGGCAATACAGCGGATCTGCCCCGTGTCCTTGAGTTGATCAAAGAGCTTGCACTATATGAAAAGGCTCCGGAACAAGTAACAAATACCCTAGAGCTGATGCAGAATGATGGTTTCGGGCCGAATCCAGTGTATGGATTGTTTGTATGTGAGAAGAATGAAACCAGCGAGATAATAGGGATTGCGATCTATTATTATAGATACAGCACATGGAAAGGGAGACGGTTATATCTCGAAGATATCGTGGTCACAGAGTCTGAACGAGGGAATGGAGCAGGCAAATTGCTTTTTGACAGGGTAATGTCCAAATCTCTGGAGGCTGGCTGCACCGGGATGATGTGGCAAGTACTGGACTGGAATGGGCCGGCAATTAACTTCTACAAAAAGTATGGTGCTACACTGGAAGCAGGATGGCTGAATGCACATCTCCAGGATTATGAAATCAGACAATTATTGGGAAATTGATTCTAACCTGCTGAAATACAAATAGTCTGCTGAGTTCAAACCCTCCACTCCCTCCGAATGAAATTAAGCGCTCTGTTGTTTTGGTTATTTTTCTCTCACGTCTGCTATTCCCAAAACAGGCCTCGTGAACATGGCATTGATTTCGGGATTTTAGTTCCTGGAAGGCTAAATGCCATTACTGATGTGAAAGGGATCAAGATCGGGCATGTCACAAAAATTGAGGGTGATGAGATTAGGACCGGTGTGACGGCTATCCTTCCCCATGGTTCCAATCTTTTCCAGGAAAAAGTGCCGGCTGCCATTTTTGTGGGGAATGGTTTTGGTAAGCTCACTGGGATTACCCAGGTTCAGGAGCTTGGCAATCTGGAAAGCCCAATCATTCTTACCAACACGCTAAGTGTCTCTGAAGGAGTGGCTGGAATAATCAAATTTACTTTGGCTGAAGAGGGGAATGCCGAGGTCCAGTCGGTAAATGCCGTGGTTGGAGAAACGAATGACGGTTACCTCAATGATATCAGAGGCCTGCACATTACCCAGGAGGATGTGTTGAGAGCGATTGAGACAGCAGAGGAAGGACCAGTTCGGGAAGGAAATGTAGGAGCCGGTACGGGTACAGTTTGTTTTGGATGGAAAGGGGGAATTGGGACTTCTTCACGCAGACTTCCCATCGAGCTTGGAGGGTATACGGTAGGTGTACTTGTCCAGACTAATTTCGGAGGTAATCTTCAGATTGCAGGGATTCCTGTAGGAGAAAAGCTGGATAAATACCCATTTAAGGATGCTTTGGAAAAATCAGACGGAAGCTGTATGATCGTTGTGGCGACAGATGCTCCCATACTGGAGAGAAATCTGGAAAGGCTTGCACAGCGTGCCATGATGGGACTGGCAAAGACAGGAGGGATTGCTTCAAACGGATCAGGTGATTATGTGATAGCTTTCTCTACAGCGGAATCTCTTAGGATAACTCATAAGCAGCCTGCTCTGTATTCTGAAAAGGCTGACTTTTTGAGAAATGATGATATGACACCCTTGTTTCTTGCAGTAATAGAGGCGACAGAAGAAGCTATTGTCAACTCGCTTTTTGCGGCGGAGACCATGGAGGGAAAAGGAGGAAGGAAAGTGGAGGAGTTACCTAAAGAAAAGGTTTTGGAATGGATAAAATCCGCTAAGCAATAACTCTATGCTAGGTAGAGATACCCTAGTCGGGATTTATATGTCACAAATCCGGCGAGGTTACACAGCGGTAAAATCTCTAGTGAAAGTAAAAGCCCCGGAAGATTGCTCGACCGGGGCTTTAGTACTACATCACACACTTAAATTCTAACCGCAGGCAATTTTATCCACACGGTTTTGATGTCTCCCACCTTCAAAATCAGTGTTCAAAAATAGTTCTGCTAGCCTTTCAGCTAATTCATAGGAAATGAACCTGGCTGGCAAGGCCAAAACGTTCGCATTGTTATGTTGTCTTGCCAAAGCGGCTAGCTCTTCGTTCCAGCATAATGCAGCACGGATTCCTTGATGCTTATTTGCCGTAATAGCCACCCCATTCCCACTTCCACAGATCACGATTCCCAATTCGTATTCTCCGGCTTCTACGGATAAACTCAAAGGATGGACAAAATCAGGATAATCCACAGAGCTATTGGAATATGGGCCAAAATCCTTCACATCGCAACCTAAGGATTCAAGTTTTTGGATGAGTTTAGCCTTATATTCAAATCCCGCGTGATCACCTCCAATAGCTATTTTTCTTTTCATGTTATTGATTAATCATAATTCTCCGGCTCTCTTTCCAAGTCTTCTGCTGCCCGCTTGAGTGCTTTTTTCTTTTCCAGTCTTTTAGCAATTTGGATACCTGCCTCATATAATACAAGTATGGGCATGGCTATCAACAATTGACTGATAACATCCGGCGGAGTAATTACTGCAGATACGATAAGAATCACAACAATAGAATGTCTCCTGTACGAGCGAAGCATGGCTGCTGTGACCAGACCGGACATTGAAAGGAAATATACCACCACTGGTAGCTGGAACATGATAGCCGAAGCCAGCACCAGCATTGTCAGTGTAGAAATATAAGAGCTGATATCAAACTCATTGAGGATTGATGGGTCTACTTGATAATTGGAAAGGAAGTTGATTGAAAGCGGGGCTAATATAAAGTATCCGAAAGCTGCTCCGGCAAAGAACAGAAGGCTGACGAAGAAAACAGCTCCCCGTGCTGCGCTTTTTTCCTGATCATAAAGCCCCGGGCTTATAAATCTCCAAACTTCCCAAAATACAAAGGGAAATGAGGCTATAAATCCTATCACAAAACTGGAGGACATGTGCATGGAAAACTGGCCTGTCATCTGCCTACTCTGAATTGTAAAAGGCAGCTCTTGTATACATAAAGCGTCGATGCTCAAGTAATTTCCAATATCACATAGAACCCTGTAAGTAATAAAATCAACTTTGGATGGGCCTAATATAATTACACCAAAGACTATGCTTTTTGCCAGAAAGGCTGTTACACTGAGGATAAGAACAGCGGCTATGGATCGCAATAAATGCCACCTTAAAGCTTCTAAATGATCCAAAAAGGACATGCCTTCCTCTTCGTCGTCTTTTAATTGATCTAATGCCACGTTGGGATATTAAGCTTTAGTATAAGGGGAATTCCACCATCCAAGCATTCACTTCTCCTTTGATGTTTGCCAGCTCGGTGTCGTTGTCGTGATTTTTCAACGCGCTGTCAATAAGATGGACTATTTTTTTCATGTCATCTTCTTTCAGTCCTCTGGTCGTTACAGCAGCTGTTCCAACTCTCATCCCTGATGTCACAAAAGGTGACTTTGTGTCAAAAGGAACCATGTTCTTGTTGATGGTTATATCCACCTTTCCGAGAGTTTCCTCTGCAATCTTGCCAGTTAGATCTTTATTTCTAAGATCGATTAGCATGAGATGATTATCAGTTCCTCCAGAAATCAGTTGATATCCAAGACTTACGAACTCATCCGCCATTACGGATGCGTTGTTTTTCACCTGAACCACATAATGCATATATTCATCTGATAGACACTCCTGAAAAGCAATTGCTTTGGCTGCAATTATATGCTCCAAGGGCCCTCCTTGTGTGCCTGGGAAAACACCCCCATCCAAGAGCGAGGACATCTTTCTCAGTTCTCCTTTGGGTGTTTTCAGGCTAAAAGGATTGTCAAAGTCTTCCCGCATTAAAATCAAGCCACCTCTTGGCCCTCTAAGGGTCTTGTGAGTGGTAGTGGTCACAATATGGCAAAAATCCAACGGGTCATTGAGTAATCCCCTCGCTATAAGTCCGGATGGATGCGAAATGTCCGCAAGTAAAATAGCACCTACTTGATCGGCTATCTCTCTTAACCGCTCGTAATCCCAGTCTCTGCTGTAGGCTGATGCGCCACATATCAAAAGCTTTGGTTTTACTTCCAAGGCTTTGGCTTCAACCTTATCGTAATCTATTACTCCTGTTTCCTCTTCCACTCCATAAAAATGAGGATCGTATAGCTTGCCGGAAAAGTTTACAGGAGAGCCGTGTGTCAAATGACCACCATGGGATAAATCAAATCCCAGGATAGAATCCCCAGCTTTTAAGCAAGCCAGAAATACCGCTGCATTCGCCTGAGCACCTGAGTGAGGCTGCACATTTGCCCAAGTAGCGCCAAAAAGCTCTTTCGCACGGTCGATGGCCAACTGCTCTATTTCGTCAACTACCTCGCAACCTCCATAGTAACGCTTACCAGGCAGACCTTCTGCATATTTATTAGTAAGGACGCTGCCAGCAGCTTCCATTACTTGCTTGCTGGTGAAGTTTTCGGAAGCGATTAATTCTATTCCTCGCTTTTGCCTGTCTTCTTCTCGGTCAATGAGGTCGAAGATAACAGTATCTCTTTTCATAATCAGGGGTTTGAAAGCTAATTTAAATATGCTGGCAAATGTAAAAAGGTCTATCAGAAAATCTGACCAAAAATAGCCCGAAAGTCCCGATTATCCAATCCTAAAAGCGGATTGCATTAGTCTGTCGGCCCTAATTGTTATTTTAGAGGCATGTTTGATTTTAAATACCAGCCAGAGGCCTATTTTGAAGGAGATACCACGTCAATACTTCTTGCTAAACTGTATTATCCTGAGAGCAAATGGGGAGAGCAGATAAGTATCTATGCCCATTGGGTTGAATCAAAGATCCACTATGATGCCGTAGATTTCTATGGAAATGAATACATGCTTTATCCATCTTCCAGTCTGGATCCCCTAACCCTGGAAGATTTAATTTATATGTTGGAAGGAATGAGAGTGGACAATGATAGTGCCGGGGGACAGATGGATTTGGCATTGGATGGGATTCCCCAAGTGGAAAGTAATCTATATCCTGAGATAGAAAACTATTTTAAAGGGAAGCGAAAGAGTTTCGATCTGGATTAAAACTCAAATACCGCTGATTTTTGATCAGATAGCTGGCTTGTACAAAACCAATACTCATAAATCTCAAAACTTATACACTCCCGAAGCTCCATTCCATGAAGAAAAATACTCTTGAAACAACTCACCGGCAGCCATGTCTTGAGTTTCATTGCATGTTCTTTGGATAGTTGGGAAAGCTGAACCCAACGTTCACCTTCAATGGAAATAGGAATTAGTTTGGTCATCCTGTTCAATTTACATGGAACAAAAATATTTTGATTTTCAGCCATATACAATGATTGCAGATTAATTAAATATTAATTAGAAGTACATTCACTCAATTTTAGGGATGATTACGATCGGTATTTGCCTTGTTTTTCTTTTAGCAGGATTGCTTTTTCAAAGGTGGCCGGGCTTTCCTCTTGAAAGATCTGTGGTATGGGTGAACTCCTACCTGTTTAACCTAGTCCTTCCTTCCCTTGCCCTCCTATATATACCACAGATTGAGCCGAGTTGGAATCTCCTCCTGCCTATCTCCAGTGCGTGGGTTACCTTTTTATTGTCTTGGTTTGTATTTGGGGTGATGGGAAAACTGCTTCACTGGAATAGCCCCACTACTGGATGCATGATCATTGTAACCGGACTGGCAAACACGAGTTTTTTAGGCTTTCCCTTTATTGAAATTTTATATGGTTCTGATGCTTTGCCCACGGCTTTGCTTATTGATCAAGGAGGGTCCTTTCTGCTGGCTTCCTCTCTGGCAATCTTGGTGGGCTCAATATATTCTGACCGGAATGGAAGACTAAGGCATATTCCCAAAAAGATAATCACATTCCCTCCGTTTCTCTTTTTAATCCTGACCTTGTTCATGAGCCTTGCTGGATGGCGGACACCGGAATTTTTAATTCCGGCTTTATCCGTAGTAGGGAAAAGTATGGCTCCAGTGGCGTTGTTGGCTATAGGAATGAAATTCTCTCTGGATTTCCAAGAACTTCGCTCAAGGATTTATTGGTTGGGAATAGCTTACAGACTTGTACTTGCCCCGGCAGTGATTTGGGTGATTTATAGAAACTTCCTTCCAGAATCTGACCTCGTATTCAAGGTAACTGTGCTTGAAAGTGGAATGGCCCCTATGATTACAGGATCTATTGTCGCTATTCAATACGGGCTGAATCCTAGACTGGCCACGCTATTGGCGGGATTGGGAATTCCTATTTCAATTTTAACTGTACTGATGTGGTATTTCTTGTTGGGATAGGATTCAGTTGAGAATGGGTTTGACCACTTGATAAAATTCAGCATGGATGAGTCCGTTTGTTGCAATAATCTGTCTTCCGAAAATAAAATTATTGCCGTGGGAAAAATCCGTCACGGTCCCTCCTGCTTCCTGCACAATCAGTGCCCCGGCAGCCACATCATAAGAGTTAAGATTGTATTCAAAATAACCTTCCATCCTCCCGGCAGCCACATAGCAAAGATCCATAGCCGCACTGCCCAATCGCCTCAGGCCATGGGTTGTTTGCATAAGAGCCTTCAGGGCAGCAAGGTAGTTATCCAGAAGCTCAAAGCTATAGTATGGAAAACCTGTCGCAATAAGTGAAGCTGAAAGTGATTTTGCCTGACTTACCTTTATAGGGGTGTCATTGCAGTAGGCACCACCCCCTTTCATCGCATAAAAGCACTCATGTCTGTTTACTTCATACACCACTCCCAAAATCACTTCATCCTTAGCCATAAGTGCAATACTTACTGCAAATATCGGTAGGCCATGGATGAAATTGGTGGTGCCGTCCAACGGGTCTATTATCCAGTTAAACTCTTCCCCTTTTGTACTACTCGTTCCTTCTTCAGTTACAAAGCCTGCTTCTGGTAAGATAGAGGAAAGCCTATCTACAATTTGCTTTTCCGCCTCTTTGTCCACATACGATACAAGATCATTGAATCCCTTATGTTCTACGGTTGTCAGATCAAAATGCTGCCTTTCCTTTCTTATAAATGCCCCGACTTCTTTGGCAATTGCCTGTGTCTGCTCCAGAAGCAAACTTAATTTTTCGATAGTCATCTTAGAATCGATGGTTATAGTTTTCTCAGCTTTTTGGGTTCTTTCCTGCTACAGTAAGAACAAGCTCACCTTTGCATGGATGTGTCTGATAATATTCAATTAATTCTGCCAAAGTCCCTCTGGCATTTTCCTCATGGATTTTAGTAAGTTCACGTGACACACAGGCTAGACGATCTGGGCCAAATGCTTCTGCAAGTTGTTCCAGCGTCTTCATAATACGATGGGGAGACTCATAAAAAACCAACGTCCGGGTTTCCTCCACCAATGCCTCTATTCTGGTTTTGCGACCCTTCTTATGGGGCAGGAAGCCTTCAAAAACAAACCGGTCATTTGGAAGGCCGCTATTGACCAAAGCCGGCACAAAGGCTGTGGGCCCCGGTAAGCATTGTACCTCCAGACCGGCTGCCAATACTTCCCTTACGAGTAAAAATCCGGGATCTGAAATGGCAGGTGTGCCGGCATCACTGATCAAAGCAAAAACCTCACCCTTTTTCATGCGCTCCACCAGCCGTTCAACGGTTTTATGCTCATTGAAAATATGGTAACTCTGCAATGGCCTGGAGATTTCAAGGTGTTTTAAAAGCTGCCCACTTGTTCTGGTATCCTCAGCAAGAATAGTGTCTGAAGATTTTAATACTTCTACCGCCCTCAGCGTGATGTCTTTTAAATTGCCGATTGGGGTGGGGACAAGAAATAAGTTAATAGCATGCTCTTCCATCATTTCCCCAATGCATCAATTGCTTTGGCAAGTTTATGGTCCTTATCGGTGATTTTATTTCCCTTGTCATGTGTGGTTAACTCTATATCCACAGTATTATACGCATTGCTCCAGTTTGGATGGTGCTGATGGGACTCAGCCAAAAAGGCTACACGGGTCATGAATGCGAAAGCCTCTTGGAAATCATTGAACTTGAATGTCCGCTTCAATTTATTATCTTCTTCTGTCCACATGGCTTGGTGATTAAAGTGAAATTAAACCCTCAATAGATGAGGCTTTCTCATAGATATCGATTATTTGGTCTGCACTGTCCATCATAGCCTGGATAGTAGTGCTTACATATTTGCCCCCCGAACTTTCCTTGACCAGCATTTCATTTTTTGGAAACAGCTCAGCCACTTGTGATTCCTTTCCATTGGGAACGATGAATTTGAACATGTAAAGCATGGGAAACTGTCCGTTTGCTTCTAATTTCTCCTTGAATGTGGCCTTGTTGAATTGTCCTTGCATAGTATTATTCTGGTGATCGGTTTCCGACAGGATGTAAACAAAGAACCCATGCTGATAGGCATGGGTTCAAAATCCAGTTCTTAATTAAAAGAACTTGTAACGATAATCTTTAACATTAGCTAAATCCTGAAGAGCCATCATGACTTGATACGCCGTTCTCTGTGAAGCATTCTGGGTAAGTTGACCTTGAAAGCCAGAATAATCCCCTATCTCTCCCGCGGGAGTGAGGGAATTTAATCTTCCTACTATAACGCCAACATCCTCGCGCACAGGAGCAGTGAGTTTCCCTTGCTCCAATCCAAAAATAGAACCAATGGCAGCAGGAGCAAACCCAACACCTGGAATCACAGAGGCACTAAGTTTCAAATCGGGAACTTCGTTGATCGAGGCCTCATCCGGATATACTGCGAGCATCTCCTCCAGTGTGGATTTCCCTGTTAACTGGGATTTTATCAATTCAGCCTTCTTCTCATTTCTTACTTGTGCTTCAATCTGTGTTCTGACATCCTCCAAAGTAGCATCGCCTTCTTCTTTTTTGCTCACTAGCGTTGCCACCACGTACGCATTGTCAAGTTCAAATACTTCGGATACCTCACCTTTTTTAGCGTCAGAGAATGCCCAGCGGATTACTTCTCTTGCATTCTGAAGGTTGTTGAGATTTCTTGATCCAGCCTCGATATTTTCGGCAGTCAATATTCTGTACCCTCCGGCTGAAGCGTTCTCAGTGAATTGGTTACGGTTACCGGCATTGGCTGCAAATGAATCTGCATTTCTGAAGGCTTCATTTCTGGTGATGTCACTGGCTGCCAGTTCAAGTTCCAAAGTTGCTATTTTCGTATGGGTTGATTTTGGCATTTCGGTGACTTCAATAATATGATAACCATATTCAGTCTCTACCAAATTATTCAAAATACCTTTGGAGCGGGCTGCATAAGTGGCTTCAGCAAATTCGGTGACAAAATCATCTTTGGCAAACCAACCCAGATCCCCACCATTCTGCGCGGTACCATCCTGTCCATACTGACGGGCAGCCAGGGCAAAATTCCCGCTCTCTTTTACCTCTGCGAGGACCCTCTCAGCTTCTGCTTTCACCTCAGCCTTTCCCGAATCATCCAGCCCCTCGGTGCTAAATAATATATGGGAGGCTCTCATCCTTGGGGTTCCTTCGTACCGGTCTGAGATTTTATAGGACACGTAGGAGGAGTTGGAAGTTATGAAAGGACCATAAGTTTCACCTACCTCAATATCGGATACATTGGAAGTGAGATTCTCAGGTAGATTACTTCCTGGTAAAAATGTAAAAAACGGAGAAGGACTTTCTGAATTTCTCAAAACAAATACTGAGTCATTTTCCGCAGATTTTAGTCCCTCAGTCAGCTCCTTTATTTGGCTGATAACTTCAGTGGAATCTTCTCCACTAGGTTGGATACTGAAGCTTACATATTCCAGAGTTGCTGTATTTCCAGTCTTGAATTTGCTTTTATGCTTATCAAGATAGGCTTTCAACTCATTTTCCTGGATTGTGATTTGATCATTTGGGATGGCATTGTAAGGCACAAAAAGAATAGAAGCGTCGGCGATGGTATTGGCTGCTTTATATTCCATTTTTGCTTCGGCAGAGGTGGCATACTCTGATGTGGCCAATAGATTATCATATTTTATTCTCAATCGGGAGTCAGCGAAGAGCTTTTCCTGTTGGAACCAGAATGCCTGTTGCCCAGGATCTGCAGTTTCAAGCGACTGAAGAAAAGTAATCAGTTGGTTTTTGTCAAACTGGCCGGTCTCAGGATTAACCAATTGCTGACGTAGTTCCGGAACTATATTTTTCCCCTGCACCATATCCACCAGTTCAGCACTGGAAACAGTCAGGCCAAGTTTTTCATACTCCTGTTTGAATACACGTTCTACAATCATGGCTTGCCATGCCTGCTCACGTACTGTGAACATTTCCACTTCAGATGGAGCCCTGCCTGTCCGTTGCTGGTAACCTACTTTATATTCTTCTACTTTCGCAGAATACTCTTGATAGGTGATGTCCTCACCTGCTATCTCTCCGACCACATTTTGGCTGGAATTGAGAAGGGAAGAGTTTGGGCTGAGCAGGTCACCACCCAAAAGGAATAAAATCAACCCGCCGGCAATTACACCGATTGCGAGACCAGTTCTCTGTCTAATTTGTTTAATTAACGCCATTATTGTTACTACGCTTTTTTAGAAGTGTCGCAAAATAATAGCATTAGTAACGAAATTCAAAATATATTCTGAATCAAACCCTTATCTAAAAAATTCCTGAACTGTTGATTTTAATCCTGATGGTCTCAATTCTATGCTCTTGTTTGGTCATTACAGTGAATGTATACGGGCCAAATGTCACCGATTCCCCTTTCTTGGGAAGATTTTCGGTAAGGGACAAAATCAATCCGGATAAGGTCTCAAAGTCTCCAATAGGCAATTCCCAGTTATATTTATCATTCAAATAATCAATTTCATGACGCGCGCTCAGCAGAAACTCCTGCTCGGAAATTTTCTGTTCTACCAAATCGTCATTGTCATACTCATCTTCAATTTCCCCAAAAATCTCTTCAATAATATCTTCCATAGAGACTATTCCACTGGTGCCTCCAAACTCGTCCACTACCAACGCAAGACTTTTCCTCTCTTGAATGAATTGGATTAACAGCTCATTGGCGAGGGCAGATTCCGGAGCTATAATGATGGGGGTAAGGATGTCTTCTATGGATTTTGGCTTTTTGAAAAGCTCCAGCTGATGGCAATATCCTATCACTTCATCTATGGTTTCCCTATAGACTATAATCTTGGAGTGTCCACTCTCTGCAAAGACAGACTTGAGTTCATCGATGGAATCATCCACTTCTACCGACATGATATCAGTACGGGGCACCATACACTCCCTGACTCTGACGGTCTTAAATTCCACTGCATTTTCAAAGATTTTGGTATCAATATCCACCTGACCTTCCTGTCTTGTTTTTGTCATGTGGTTTTGGATAAATGAATTCAAGTCTGTCACTGTAAAGACAGGCTTCTCTTCATTGTACTCAAGTCTTAATATCTTAGTTATAAAGAATCTCGAAAGCGCTACTACAGACCATACCAAAGGATACATCAGATAATAGATAGCCAGAAAAGGGACTGCAAAGAAATTGAGCATGCTGTTGGGGTTCAGCATAAAGAGGCTTTTAGGCAAAAACTCTCCTGTCACCAAAACAATCAGCGTAGAAAGTAGGGTCTGAAGCAGTAGAATAAGGACCTCGTTGTTTATACCTGAAGGCATCCATGCCCTAAGGGGCACTTCCAGCAAATAAGCCATGAAAATGCCATATAGAACCAGCATAATCGTATTTCCTATCAAAGTGGTGCCGATGAACTGACCTGGCTTTTGCACAAAAGTGCTCAGTACCCTTCCACTGAATAGTCCTTGCTTATTCTGAAGTTCGATCTGAAGCTTGTTGGAAGAAATAAAAGCAATCTCCATACCGGAGAAAAAAGCTGAAAAAACCAGTGTAATAATGACTGATAACAAATAGGATAGTTCCATGCTTAACGCTTTTTAGCTGACGCTGATTTTTTCTTTGGAGAAACTGATTTCTCAGGAGTTTTGGTTCTGCGATATTGATACCAGAACAATAGAGCTACTGCAAACATAAAAATGGAATAGGAACCTTCTACCCCTACTGTCATCGTTTGATGGATACCAATGATTATTAAAGCCAGAGCAAGTGAAAGTAAAATGACATCTTTTAGTTTCATAATCCTTCACCTGGTAGAAGTGTCCTGCTGTCACGCACATTCTTTATTTGATACTTGCTGAAATTCTCATCGGCTACCATTCCCGTGCCGTTGAAAAGAGTCTGTTTCCCCTCGTCTTCCACGGTGACAAATTTTTCTGTATATATTTTTTTTTCTACGGGATTCCAAAAAAGTTCTTCCGATTGCAGCCTTTGTCTTTCGATGAGGTTATTGACTTTCACATTTCCTTCTCCCTTGTACAAATTATCTTCCTTGATATAATAACCGACGTCTGCACGCAAAGTAGAGCTTAATCTTCCATCTTTTTCAAAAAACTGGATATCTATTCCTTCAGGAAATTCCAGGTTTCCATTCTTGAATTCAAGTTGTTTCGGGGCTTGAATTTCCGATCGTACTACCGCGGAGTCACTGGACATCAAATGGATATTCACTGCGGTATTGATGGGGCCATCATAGATCCTAAGCGCAGCTTCATCCACATCTTCCCTGCATGATAAAGTCATGCCTGTCATGATTATAAGGCTGAAAATTCTAAAAACTCTGTTCACGTCACAAAGATAATTGATTTTAACCGATAGGTTAGAAAATGAAAAGGGCAGTCCTCAGACTGCCCTAGTGATTTATTAGTTCTGGTATAAATTAATCCCTAGTAGCCAATGTGACAGTTTCACCAATCCAACAGCCTGTATTGATGGTAGAGCCAGTTTGAAGACCTTCGGTGAACAATTCTTCCTTGGAAGGGAATCTTGCCCGCGCGTTGGCCATTCCTTGGGAATCACCAGCTTTTTGATAAGCATTATACGCTGCAATGTAGATTGAATAATCTTTTACACGGCTTTCGCCTCCTTTACAATCATTGAAAGAATTCATGTACATTCCTCCGATTAAAGAGTAAACATCTGCCGTTTTGGAGTTATCCAGATTTGCAGCCTCTTTTGCTGCTGTCCTTGCAGCTGCTTTACGGCCTTGCTTTGCATGGATTTTGGCCAGTTCAATCTGCACCTCTGCCTTCTGCTCATTGGTTTCAGCATAACTTAAGGCCTGTTCCCACATTCCCTGGGCTTTGTCAGGAGCATCTTCCTGCATATATCTCATCGCAATTACTTGGGAGGTAGAGAAAGAAGGTTCCTTAGCATGCTTGATCTCCAGAGCTTGAAGAAATGCACTTCCTGAGAAACATTTGTATTGTACCGAATATCTGAATATTTGATCTGCCAAATCTGCATTAGTTGGATCGGCAGTAAGTTTTGGCCCCATAGTCTTCTCGATGAAATCACAGTCGATCAGCTCCATAGCTACCAAAAGTGTTTCCAAAGTAGATTTCTGACTGGTTACATCGGTTCCTTCTTCGGCAGCGTCATCAAGCAACGCCTGCACTTTGTCATGAATGCTTAGAATCTCTTCTCCAGAATAGGCTTTGTTATAGGCGTAATTTCTGTAAATAAGATCAAAGTAAGCAGCTATCAGCTGATAGTTGATCTTACCATTAAGTTCAAGAGCCTTTTCAAAATCTGCAATGGGTTCTTTTAATTTATCCTTATCCCCTTTGTAATACTGATAGCCATAATAAGCTTTATTTTCTATCCAGTCTTTTTCGTTGTCGTAGAGCTCATCCCTTTTTTCATAGATGGCGATCACAGAATCCTGGTAGACTCTTTTCTTTGTTTCATCAGTAGTCACTTTTGCAGCACCATCGTACACCTTCACACCATTTTGGTATATGGATTGGTTTAGTTCAGGCACATTTACCAGTAACCAGTTGAGAGGCTTTGTAGCTTCTACAAACTGATCTGATTTTAAATAGTCTGTGTATGCTGCATTGTATTCTCTAGCTTTCGCTTCAAGTGCAGCGTCAGAAGGCCAATTCCATCCTTCTTGTGCCTGGACCATGCCGGCCACAAGTAAGGCTGATAGTCCGAGGAAAGTTGATTTAAGTTTCATCTGTTAAATGGTTTAATTCGGCGATTGTTGATTCGGGTGTTTAATTCCAATCTTTAGACTATAGAATAACCACTCGAAGACTATAATTTGTTTATGTTTTATTCAAATACTCGTTTGTAAAACCAACTGTTGTCATTCAGTGAAAACCCTAAGGTGAAGTTAAGGTAATTTTCTCTGATTAATCCGTTATCTGTCGTTCCGCGTTGGCCAACTTTTACAGCGAAATTCATTAGTGATAATTGGTTTACAGGAAGAGATGCTCCAAAGTTAATGCCAATATCATTGATATTAGTCTGGTTAAGGTAGTATGGAGTTTGCTGATATTCCAAGCCAAATCGGTACGTACTACGCTTTAAATAGCTATCAACTGATAAATAATCAGGAACAATCTGAAATCCTAATCCTAATTTTATAACTTCTTTTAACTGGGTAGGATCATCAAGAAATGACCTGTATTGGCTAAAGTCCTGATACTGACCTTCCAATCCAATTACAAATTTATTTGTTTTTTCATAGCTTATTCCAAATCCGTAGCGATTTGGAATGTAGATACTGCCGGGTTCGTCATTGGCAATAAGATCGCCATCCGAATTCGGGTTGCTAGCTTGGCCATTTGCGGCCAACTTGGCAAAAGCTTTTCCATTAACATCCCCCAAACGCTGATAAATGGCTCCCATATGAAGGTTGCTCTTTGCATTCAGCCTGAAAAAGTAATGGGCTCCCAACTTATAACCTACGTCACTGATGGACAATCTTTCGTAATAATCAGAAGTGGTCCCCACTTTATTTGATTCATCATCAAATAGAGAAAGCTGATTTGTTCTGATAGTAGACCCAAACAAATAAGAGCCTTGGACACCTAAGCTGAGGTTTTTTGCGACTATGAATCCGAAATTGGCATAAGCCTCCGAAATACCTCCATCTCCTTCGATAAAATTGATTGCCTGCAACTCAGCATTGGTCACTGTGCTCTCAATCAATAGTCGGTAATTGACACTGGTAAGCTGGTTCAGTCCCAGACCCGCAGTCATTTTGCCTGACTTGACCGGTAGCGAAAATGCCAGATAGGAAAGTCCCCCGCCATCCACGTTGGATGTCTGGGTGCCATTGTTAGCATTTAATCTCTTGTAATTAAGAGCAGCCTGGAAGTTAAAGATGGTATTTCTGGTGGATAGGGCAGGATTGACCACATTGGCCCCCCAGCCCGAACCAAAACTGATACCTAATCCTCCCATGGCTTGATTCTGGGTAAGACCGGAATAATTGAACTCCCCGATCCCCAGTGCGCTGTATGTCGATGCACTGGACTGTGCATTCGCTTCCGAAAATAAGAGAAGGGTGGAAATCACACCCAGGAATGGCAATTTGATTTTACTCAACATTATGGTTTAGGATACGATTCAATCCATGAAGGACCAAATTTGGGACTACAAATATGTGGTCTTTTGCCAATGAATCAAAAGATTGTGCATCTCCTCCACAAACAAAGACCTTGATTTTTGGAAATTCCTCACTATAGGCCTGGATTTGGCCAATTATTTCAAATTCAATTCCATACCAGATCCCAATCTGCATGCATGAAATGGTATTGTTGCCTAAAAGTCCCGCCGGCTTCGATGATAAGTCAACCAGAGGAAGCCTTGCTGTTTGGCTATGCATGGCTTTGGCCCGCATGAAGAAGCCGGGGCTTATTGCTCCTCCGAGGTACCTGTCACTGTCATCTACCAAATCATAGGTGATGCAGCTTCCCATATCAATCACCAGTACAGGTCCATATCCAGCTAATGTCCAGCCTCCCACAGCTGCAGCGATTCTATCAAGGCCAAGAGTAGCAGGAGTTCCATAGTTATTTAGTATAGGAAGTGCCGTATGGGAAGTTAGCAATGTGAAATCAAATGGCAAAAAACCCCGTAATTCCTGCAGGTTCCACCTCACCGAACTTATGAAGCATTTATTCCATGAAATGGAAGCCCATTGAATTAAGGCTTCATCAAGTAGGTCATAAGAAGCTTCCCACACCAATTCAGTCCCCTCAAAAAGGCCAGATTTAATCCGGGTATTTCCGATATCGATAATTAGATTTCCCATTTACACAGTAAAGTATCGCAAATTAGATAATCTGAAAAACAGGACATTTTATGAATGTTAATTTATCTTTGGGAATAGCCGCGCTTAACATTATTTAACCCATGAAAGATATAGAGTACAGTATAATAGGGCTGATGTCAGGAACCTCCGGCGATGGCTTGGACCTGGTTCACTGTACCTTTTCTTTTAAGAGCGAATGGAACTATGAAATCCTCAAATCCACTACTGTTCCTTTTCCTGCAGACTTGGGCAATAGGCTTATGAATAGCCATAGGCTATCAGCACTGGATTTGAGCTTCTTGGATGTGGAATTTGGCCGTTGGATGGGAGAGCAGGTAATGTCTTTTACTTCAGGGTCTCCATCAAAACCCGATGCGGTGTGCTCCCATGGCCATACTGTGTTTCATCAGCCGGAGAAAGGCTTAACACTACAGATTGGTAATGGTTGGGCATTACATCAGGTCACTGGCCTGAGGGTAATCAATGATTTTAGAATGCTGGATGTGCAACGCGGAGGGCAAGGAGCCCCCTTGGTACCGGTTGGAGACAGGCTTTTATTTGATGAAGTTGATTATTGCATTAATCTTGGAGGCATTGCCAATCTGAGCACCAAATTTAAAGGGCACAGGATAGCCTTTGACTGCTGCCCGTTTAACCTTCTGCTGAACCCCCAGGCGAATATTCTGGGTGGAGTCTTTGATAATTTGGGGAACTGGGCGAAGGAAGGAGTAGTTTGTGACAGCCTCTATACTAAGCTGAATGCATTCCCTTTTTATCAAAACAACAAGGCAAAATCCTTGGGGAGAGAAGATGTGGAAAGGGATTTTATCCCTGCGATTCAAGCTTCCGGCTTAAGCCCCAGGGACGTATTGGCTACCCTGATCGAGCATTATGCATTTCAAATAGCTACAAGCATTAAAAAATACCAGCTAGTGGATGAACCTTCTGTATTGATTACAGGCGGGGGAGCGTATAATCTGTTTTTTAAGGAGCGGTTAAATTATCACTTGTCAGGCAACTTGAAGCTTTATCCATCCAGCCGCCAGTTGATTGAATTCAAGGAGGCTCTTATTTTTGGTTTTTTGGGCGTACTAAGACTACGGAATGAGATCAACTGTCTGGCATCCGTTACAGGGGCAAGCCGGGATAGTTGTGGTGGGGTCATATATGGGTGAGATACCCTTGCATTCAATTATAGGCAGGCATCTTTATTTTTCTATTTTTGCTGTGCATATAAACCCAAATTAGAACCATGCAAGAATTACTAAAAAAATTTGAGAATAAACAACCTGAAATCATTTTCGAGTGGAGTGACAGTGAGTCTGAAGCAGAAGGGTGGGTTGTGATCAATTCGTTGAGAGGTGGAGCAGCCGGAGGAGGAACCAGAATGAGAAAAGGTCTGGACAAGCGTGAAGTGGAATCACTTGCCAAAACGATGGAAGTAAAATTCACTGTGTCCGGCCCTGCAATAGGAGGGGCTAAATCAGGAATTAACTTTGATCCCAATGATCCAAGAAAAAATGAAGTATTGGAGCGGTGGTATAAGGCCGTGCTTCCCCTTCTGAAGAATTATTATGGTACGGGAGGAGATTTGAATGTGGATGAGATTCATGAGGTGATCCCTATCACAGAGTCATATGGGCTATGGCATCCACAGGAAGGTATAGTAAACGGACACTTTCATGCAACTGAACCTCAGAAAATAAGAAAAATAGGGCAGTTGCGGCAGGGCGTATCCAAAGTTCTGGAAGATCCACACTATACGCCGAATGGCACTCGCAAATATACTGTTGCGGATATGATTACCGGATATGGAGTGGCCGAAGCGGTGAGGCATTATTATACTATATGGGGTGGCAAACTTCAAGGAAAGCGGGCTGTAATCCAGGGCTGGGGAAATGTTGGGGCCGCGGCTGCCTGTTTTCTGGCAGTGGAGGGAGTGAAGATTGTGGGGATCATAGATAAAAATGGAGGGGTAATCAAGGAAGAGGGCTTTGGTCTAGATGAAGTGAGGGAGCTTTTCCTTAACCGTGTAGGCAATCAATTGCAGGCGGAAAATATGCTGGGTTTTGAAGAGATGAATGACAGAATATGGGATGTTTCCAGTGAGATTTTCATTCCTGCTGCAGCGTCCCGACTGATTACAAAACACCAGGCAGAACGAATGGTGGCGTCAGGGTTGGAGGTGATCTCCTGTGGTGCAAATGTTCCGTTTGCCGATTCTGAGATTTTTTTTGGCCCTATTGGAGTATGGGTCGATCAGCAGGTTTCTTTGATTCCTGATTTTATCGCAAACTGCGGTATGGCAAGAGTATTTGCTTATTTGATGGGTGAGAAGGCGGAAGTGACAGATGAGGCCATTTTCTCAGACGTGAGCTCTACAATAGAACATGCACTGAAAAAGACCTTTTACGAAAACAGCGGAAAAACCAAACTAGCTGAAACGTCCTTTAAAATAGCCCTGGCTCAACTCGTGTAAAACCATTCTTTGCCTTTGACCCGATGGAGTTAATTTTTGATTAAATCCATCGGGCTTGCATTTTCAGATTGTGGCGTCTCATGCAAAATATGTAGTTTAATACTTGTTGCTGGCAATTATTAACAGTCAAAAATTTGCTTAAATTAACCCCCGGGAAATCTCCGCACATTTTATTTAAACAAATGAAGAATATTATTCTAAGCTTATCTTTACTCATAGGAATTCTATTTTTTGGAGGGTTTAAGTCTTTTTCTGTTCAAGCCCAAAATATAGACCAAGAGCAAGTAATGCTTGCCCAGGCCGATAATCAGACTGATGGGCATATTCTTGACGCCTCCCATGAAGAGGATGGTTTAGCATCATCTCTGGATGACCATCATGCTGCTCCAGGATGGTTGGTTATCCCATTTGTTGCTTTATTACTTATGATTGCAACAGGCCCACTGTTCTATGAACATTTTTGGCACAAGAACTATCCTAAAATAGCAATAGGCTTGGCTATATTAGTAGTATTCTACTACCTGTTTGTACTGGATAATGTACACGGTCCGGTACATGCCTTAGCCGAATACGTTCAGTTTATCGCTTTGTTGGCCTCACTTTTTGTTGCTTCAGGCGGGATTTTGATAGAAATTGACAAGAAAGCAACTCCTATGGCCAATGTCACACTGCTACTCGTGGGCGCATTGGTTTCCAATCTTATAGGGACTACTGGCGCTTCCATGCTTTTGATCCGCCCCTTTATCAGACTGAACAAAGGAAATGTTCAGGCCTACCACATCATATTCTTTATTTTTATGGTCAGTAATATTGGTGGCTCGCTGACACCTATTGGAGACCCTCCTTTATTCCTCGGCTTCCTCAAAGGAATACCTTTTTTCTGGACTCTCGAGTACAATTGGGATAATTGGCTCTTTGCCATTCTTCTTCTTGCGTTGGTATTTTATATTGTCGACAGGAAGTTTGGAAGGGCTAATGATGACAGCGAACTGGAAACTATCACTTACACCAATAAGTTTTCATTGATCGGAATGAAGAATTTCGGATGGCTGTTTATCATTATCTGTTCGGTTTTTTTGGATCCCAATGTGATAGAGGGCGTACCTGCTATAGTCTATGATGGACAGAAGATCTCTTTTCTCCGTGAAATAATCATGCTTTCAGTAGCATTTCTGTCTTACAGGTTTGCTGATAACCGGGCTATTCAAGGCAATGAATTTAATTTTGAGCCGATCAGGGAGGTAGCATTTATTTTCGTTGGGATTTTTGGTACTATGATGCCTGCTTTAGAACTCGTGGGCACGTTTGCCAAATCACCGGAAGGAGCAGCATTGATTACCCATAACACACTCTATTGGGGTACTGGCGTTCTCTCTGGAGTCTTGGACAACGCCCCTACCTATTTGAACTTTCTCGCTGCTGCAATGGCTTCTGAAGGAGCTTCTATCAACAGCATCGAGGATGTGAGAAGATTTGCAGCCGATGGATATCCTGATTCAGCTTTTCAGCTGATGGCCATTGCAATTGCCTCAGTGTTTTTTGGAGCGATGACCTATATCGGTAATGGTCCAAATTTTATGGTAAAGTCCATTGCTGAGCAAAGTGGCGTGAAGATGCCATCTTTCTTCGGGTATATCATTCGGTTCTCATTACCGATTCTGCTTCCGATCTTATTTTTGGTCTGGTTGGTTTTCTTTGCATTTGCATAGAAAAGGGTATCCTGCTTAGGAAAACGGGCAGAGAAGCTCTTCTCTGCCAATTGGACGTAATGATGCCCGTTCAATAAATTATGGGTAAAGATGGCTGTCCACAGGTGAAAACAGCGAATGGAACCTGTTCTTTTCCGCTGACCCACTCATTTTCCTACATTCTTTAATCAATTAACTTTAATGATCAGAAACAAACTATTTTGACCTCTTTGCTGATTGGTATTGTTGGGGTAGGTAAGAATAAATCACATAACAATTGGATTACGTAAAGGAGTCCTTTAATTTTTGGGCTGTACTTAAAAAACTATGATTGCAACCTCCACATTGGAACTTAGTGCCAAAGCTTACAGACAAAATATACGATACATCAGAAAAGAAATCGGATCTTATCCGACTATCTCAGCTGTAGTAAAGGGGAATGCTTACGGACATGGGATAAAAGAGATGGTGGGCATTGCCGAAAAAGCAGGTATTAGGCATTTCAGTACATTCAGTTCAGATGAAGCGTGGGAGGTAGTGGCGGCTTCACAGGAGGGATCTGAAATAATGATTTTGGGGATGCTTCATTCTGAAGAACTGGAGGAGCTTATCAGGGAACAAATAAGTTTTTACGTCTTTGATTTTGATAGGCTTCAGAAGACAATAGCAATTTCAAAGAGGATTGGGATTAAGTCAAGGATCCACATTGAGGTTGAGACGGGGTTTTATAGGACAGGGTTTGATTGGAAAGACAGGAAAAAGCTGACTGAGCTACTCTTATCCAATCTCGATCATATCCTGCTGGAAGGGCTATGCACCCATTATGCAGGCGCAGAAAGTGTCAGTAATTATGTGAGGGTAAAAAATCAAATCGAGGTTTTCGGGGCGTTTAGAAAGTATTTGAACGCTGAAGGGCTTGGCTTCTTGAGGTATCACACGGCTTGTTCAGCAGCTTCTCTGATTTTTCCGGAAACCATAATGGATATGGTGAGAATAGGAATAGCAGGCTACGGATTTTGGCCTACCAAGGAGACGTTTTTTGCTAAGCTTAATTCACTTTCCCGCGGAAAGAAAAATCCATTGAAGAGATTGATTACCTGGAAATCGGAAGTAATGAGTGTTAAGGATGTGAAAATGGGGGAATTCGTAGGGTATGGGAATAGTTATATGGCATTGGAAAATATGCGTCTGGCAATTATCCCTGTGGGATACGGACATGGCTATAGCAGATTACTGAGTAACCTTGGCAGGGTGTTGATTTCAGGACAGTACTGCCAGGTAGTGGGAACCGTCACCATGAATACCATAGCGGTAGATATCAGCAAGATAAAATCCGTGAAAATGGGAGATGAAGTGATCTTGATAGGCAAACAGAGAGGCAAGGAAATCACAGTAGCTTCTTTTTCGGAATCTACACAGCAAGTCAATTACGAATTACTGACAAGATTGCCGAAAGATATCCCCAGAAAAGTAATTCCTTGATCAATAAAAAATGACAGTTTTATTTCGGAAAACCAGCACTTTGCGTTCTACGTGATATTTAATTGCTTTGGAAAGTACTAATTTTTCGATATCCTGGCCTATTTGAACAAGCTCCGTCACTGTATTATGATGACGTACCCTAGCCACATCCTGCTCGATAATGGGGCCCGCATCCAGTTCTTCGGTGACGTAGTGGGCCGTAGCGCCTATAATTTTTACCCCTCGCTCATATGCTGCGTGATAAGGGCGAGCTCCTACAAAGGCCGGCAAAAAAGAATGGTGGATATTGATAATCCTGTTAGGAAAACGGGTTATAAATTCTGGGGAAAGAATCTGCATGTATCGGGCTAAGACTACAAAGTCAATTTTGGCAGACTTCATCAACTCTAATTGGCTTGCTTCTGCGGCTGGCTTAGTCTCTGAGGTCAGTGGAATGTAGTGAAAAGAAACCCCAAATGCTTCTACGATGGTTTTAAGTACCAGATGGTTTGAAATCACTAAAGGAATATCCACTTCCAATTGCCCAGCATGGTATCTTCCCAGAATGTCAAACAGGCAATGGGATAGCTTACTTACAAAAATAGCCATCCGTGGTTTGGGAAAATTAAAATGAAGGTTAAACTCCATTTGAAATTTGCTGGCTACTTCTTCGCGAAACCTGTCTATAATTTGTTCTTTGGGTAGTAAGAAAGAGTCCACCTCCCAGGCAGAGCGCATGAAGAATGTGCCCATCTCTTTATCTACATACTGATCTACCTCAAGAATATTTCCTTTATAGGAGTATAAGAACCGGGAAACTTCGGCCACGATCCCTTTTTGATCAGGACATTGGACGATCAATATTGCCTTTTTCATAAAAGAATTATGAATTCCAGATATCCCAAGCTGCTTCCGCTTGGAGCTCAAGCATTTCCAGTCCATTCTTTGCGCTTCCACCACGGGCTATACATGCCCTCATCAATGCTGTCTCAGCTGGGTTATAAACCAAGTCATAGACTAGATGGGATGCTGTCAATTGATTTATCGGAACCGGAGGGACGTCCTCTACTTTCGGAAACGTCCCTAATGGGGTGGTATTGATTATCAAATGGTGCTCATGAAGGTATGAAGGGTCATTAGCGAGATCACTATATGTGAGCAAGTCAGGACCTGCGGACCTTGAGACACCGATGAATGAAATGTCGCTATCTTTCAACGCCTGCTTGACAGCCTTTGAAGCTCCACCTGTACCGAGTACGAGTGCTTTAGGTCTGCGATGGCCTAACCACTTGGAAAGTGAGTTTTTGAATCCTATATAATCTGTATTATATCCCTTCAGCTTATTGGGTTGGATGTCAATGCAGTTCACCGCCCCGATGGTTGCGCAGTGCTCATCCAATTCATCCAGATAGGAAATTACCTCATTTTTATAAGGGATAGTGACTGCCAGCCCCTTTAGTCCGCTATTTTCCTTGAGGAGAGATGGAAATTGTGCAATGTTTGGGATTTCGTAAAGTTCAAATAGGCAATCCGTTATTCCTTCTCTTTCGAATTTGGCAGAAAAATATTTTTTGGAAAAAGAATGACCCAAGGGGAATCCAATCAAACCAAACTTTCTCATGGTTTTTTCAGATAATTAGCAAACATATCAATTCCCAATACCAGCACAACACCAAAAACAAAGGCACAGATAGCCCAAATTACCTGTGGATCTTGTCCCACTTGCTCTAAATAAGAAGTGGGTGTTACATTTTCAGAAATAAACGGTGTTTCTTTGCCGGAAGAAGAAATTCTGTATTCTATCACTCTTTTCCAAGGCCAGAGCTCATTCACTGAGCCGAGCATAAAGCCCGATAGTAGGCCAATCGTAATGGCATAGAACTTTCTTAGTAGCCAGGAAACAACTCTGCTGAATGTGAGAATGCCTACGAGACAGCCTATTGCAAACACGGCCAAGGTAAGGATGTCCCTATTGGAAACGGCATTAAGGATAGGTTCGTACTTTCCTAGAATCAGTAGGATGAAACTTCCACTGATTCCAGGAAGAATCATAGCACAAATGGCGATTGCACCTGACACAAAGGTGAACCACAGCGCATCAGGTGAAGTAGTGGGCGGCAATTCGGTAATGAAGTAAGCCAGCAATGTGCCAACAAGAATTGATAAGATTACCCCTAGACTCCACCGCTTGATATCTTTTAGAATAATAAATGCACTGACCAAAATCAACCCGCAGAAAAACGACCAAAGTGGTATGGGATGATCCGACATAAGGTAAGTGATCACCCGGGACATGGAAAAGATACTCGTGAGGATGCCTAAAAGAAGACAGAGCAAAAAAGTACCATTTACTGCTTTGTAAAACCTTTTGATTTCAAATTTTCCCAGCAGGCTTAGATTCGTGGCGTTGAAGGAGTTAATACTATCCAGAAGTTCTTTATAAATCCCTGTAATCAACGCAATGGATCCACCTGACACCCCAGGGACAATATCTGCGGCGCCCATTGCCATGCCCTTAATGTAAGTGAGTAGATTTTTTTTGAGAGCGTCCATAATTAAAAATTAGGACTGAACAGAAAGCATACCTGTCAGCCAGGGGTGATATGTTATAATTTAATTTCTCCCAAAAAGTGATCGAATGTATCTCCTCTGAGGCCCAGCCGGATTGTCTCCAACGGTATTATTTCAGAAGGACTGATATTTCCAAGATTTACGTTAGCTCCCAGAAGTTTTATAAACCAGACTTGCTGTGATTTGATAGGAGCTTCCCAGATTATTCTTTCTTCGGGGATCTGGGTAAGAATTTCCTCTACCAAACCCTGCCGTACTTCGCCTGAATCTCTAAACAAGCCCACATTTCCGCCCTCTCTAGCTTCCCCAATGACTTTCCACGCTCCGGCAGCCAGCTCTGTCTGCATCTGCTCAATCCATTTATAAGGGGGGATTATCTTTGCGGCATCTTTGGACCCTACTTCAGAGAGCACGGTGACCTGAGTGGCCAGCGTTGAGATGTATTCACATTTTTTCTCGTGGTTCAATGAAATGGAGCCATCAGAGACTTCCGCATAGGAGAGGTCGTATTTGTCGAGTACTTTTCTGTAGTCATCAAACTGACCTCTCACTATAAATGCTTCGAAAAGTGTCCCTCCAAGATATACCGGGATTCCTGCTGCCCGATAGACTGCTATTTTCTCACTTAGGTGCTTAGTGACATAGGAGGTAGCCCAGCCAAGCTTGACGATATCGACAAAATCAGAACAACTTTCAACAAAATCTTCTGTGGCTCTCAGACTAAGCCCTTTGTCCATGGCCATGGTGAACCCCGTGGTACGTGGCTTTTCAGTCCGTACTGGGATGTTCTTTAGCACATAATTCATTTGCTAGGTATTAAAGGTTAGGTTTCGGAATTCTCATCCCGATACTGGGCAATAATCTTGTAAATTGCCTTTTGCTTTTTTAACTCGGGCATTAGTTCATACAGAATCGTATGCCTTTCAAAGTCCAAAGTTAATCCATTTTCCAAAAATGAAAACGCTTCTTTGTAATTGCCCATTTTGATTTGATATACTACCATGCGAAAATACAGCTCTGCTTCTTCAGGAAGCTCTTCAATTCCTTCACGGATTACGTCAATGGCTTCCTCAAATCTGTTCTGCTCAAAATAAATCACAGATAGGTTTACATAGGTTTCCATGATCCCCGGCTCAAGATTTATAGCCTCCTCGTAAGCATCTGAACTTGCCTGCATATTGCCTAAATTAAATTCTGCATCAGCAAGTCCTACCCAGTAATTAGCATTCTCCTTGGTTAGATTCAGTGCTTTTCTGAAATAATGGATAGCCTCAAAGAATTTTTCTTTTTTAAGCATACACATGCCTAAGCCAAACCACGCATCGTCATACTCTTCGTCCAGCTTAGCAGATTTCTTGAAATATTTAAAAGCTTGGTCTATCTGATTCAATTTTTCATAGGCCGCTCCCATATAGCAGCAGTTTTCAGCATTTGCGCCCTCACAATTGATGGTATTTTGGTAGGCCTCCAAGGCCAGCTCATACTGCTGGGTGTTCATCAGTGCATTGCCAAGGTTAAAATAGGCCGAGGCGAAGGCATCATCTATAAGAAGAGCATAATCATACGCCTTAATTGCTTCTTCGAATCTCCCCAGTCTATTATACACCACACCCAGATTATACCATGCGCCAGCGCTGTAAGGATCCTGATCGATAAATTCCTGATAGAACTCAAGGATTTCATCAAAAGAACCTTCTTCTTCAGTTATCATTGCCAGTTGAAAAAGTGCATCTTCGTGATTGATCCTGTTTTTTACCGCTTCTTTAAAATAATAGCTCGCTTTGGCATTGTCATTCTGTATCCGGTAAAGATTTCCAAGTGAATAAAATACTTCCGCTTTATCTTCTGCCAATGGGAGGAAATTTTCCAAAAGTTCTATTCCATCCTGAGGGGTTCCGGCCAAAATATAGGCATTGGCCAGCGCAAGAATAATCTCCTCATTGTTAGGGGAGATGTTGTTTATATTTTCCAATATGCTTAACCCCTCCTCCAGCTCATCATTGAATATGAGGCACTGCGCCTTCAGGAGCTTTATTTCGACAGAAAAAGGGAATTTTTCAAGAGAAAATTCGGAGGCACGAAGCGCTTTTAGAAATTTCTGCTGATCAAAGTAAAAACGGATAATATCCTCCAGTTCCTCCTCTTCAAAATACAAGTCCAGATTGGCTTTCAGGGAATTTTCAAATCGCTCTACAAGCTTTTTATCATTTTCCCAATCTTGATCATGATCTCCAGTCATTTGGATGCTTTATGGTTAAATTAAGTTACCAATTAATTTGGTCTCTCAAAGTGCCGGATTGTTAATTTTTTCTTTCAGTTAAAGTTAAAACGAACAGGACTTTTCCAGCTGTTCCTGAAGAAACGAATTAGCCTAAAAATAAGTTTACTTGGCCCATTTGAATGTCTCCGCCAGGGGGGTGTAGGTAAAGTCCATGGTCCTTGCAATCTTCAGGTTACTGAATGCAGTCTTTTGATGGGAAATCATAGCTGTTTTTTTATTCAGAGGGCTTTTGCTGAGTCCCAATTTCCTTAATACTGAATTGGCCAGAACCACGATTTCCAACATAAATGGGTGGATAAGTCTACGTGGTGCTTTTTTATTGAATGCGGCAGCCATTCTGGAAAAAAAATCCTGATAGGGTATGCTCTCCTTGTTTAAGATAAAGCGTTCTCCCCATACTTTCTTTTCCACCAGTGCTCTGGTAAGTTTTGCTGCATCCCGAACATCAATATAGTTAAGACTTCCTTGGGGATAATAGGAATTTTCCTCTAATACATAATGATAAATATCGGTGCTACTTCGGTCATCCTCTATCCTTCCCAATAAGACCGATGGATTTACCACAATAAGGTCGAGGCCTTCTTGCTCACCCCTCCATGCCTCAAGTTCTCCAAGGTACTTGGAAACAGCATAGTCGGTGTTCAACGGAGAATCCTGCCATTTGAAGTTTTCATCAATTTCATTGACTTCCGGACTCCTGCCTATGGCAGATACAGAGCTGATGTGTACCAGTTTTTTCACTCCCACGCCGAGCATGGCATTGACCACACTTGCGGTACCCAGAACGTTGACTTTGTAAAGTAAATCTTCGTCCCTGGAGTCAAATGAGACTATACCGGCAGAATGAATCACCAGATCTATGCCCTCCAACGCTCCTTCCAGAGCTTCTACATCTGTAACATTCCCCTCATGCCAATGGATTGGAAAGGAGGCATCATCCAGAAGTTTTGTCGAAGATCCGGCTCTATGAAAACCATGGATTTCCCCCAGAGCGGCAAATTCTTTGGCAAGATAACTCCCGAATAGACCCGTTATTCCGGTAATCAGAATTTTCATTTGTGTACAAGTGATAGTTAAAGGCTACAGATGAAATCAAGCATGATTGAAAAGTCACACTGGGAGATGATTATAATGTGCGAAATTCTCCCGATGAAATCCGGGACTGGCTATCCCGATTTATCGGAACAGGTAGTGACAGCTTAAGACAAATTATAATCATATGGAACTCCTACATGCCGGATAATGGCCGTGTGTCGCTTGCGTTATGCTTGATACCATAGGTTCAAAGACTGGTATTCAACACCTCAATTTGCTTTATTTTTCTATAGGTTTTTTGCTTAGGAAGTGATTCCAGCATATCGAGATAACGGGAATTGTGGCAGTCTGTACCAAAGAATCTCACCAGTCCTTTTTCCAATAGCATTTCTGCAAAATCCTTGACCTGCTTCGAATAAAATCCTGTTAGTGACAACAGATTTACCTGAAACATTATCTTCCTGTCTACTAGCTCTTCCAATAATTTTTTGTCGGTAATAAGATATTGGTAGCGCTCCGGATGGGCCAAAATAGGCTTGAATCCTGCCATTTCCAGCTGAAAAATAGTCTCCAAAAGCATTTGAGGCTTATTGATAAAGCCTGTTTCAACCAGAATATACTGGTCTCCAAAGGTGAGTATCTCCTCTCCATTCTTGATTCTATCAAGAAAAATCTCATCCATATAATACTCCGCCGCTACTTCGACCTCAATGGAAATACCTTCTGATTTCAATGCTCTGCGTAAGTCTTCCAATCCCATCCTAATGATCTCAGGTGTATTGCGGTAATACTCAGACATAATATGAGGTGTAGTGATAATCTTGCGCAACCCATACCCCTCTAATCTTCGGATCAAGCCCAAAGACTCTTCCATTGTTTTTGAGCCATCATCTATTCCTGGTATAAGATGCGAATGCATGTCCACTTGCATCCACTTTAGGTCAAGGTCTTCCACTTGCTCAGGCTTTCTTTTGAAGAGATCAAAAACACCCATTACAAAAATCCTCCTTCACGTTCCTTATACTCAGCTAGGTTCGGCCAACTGTTATCTTTGTCTGAAATGATAGGGTTTGAAACTTGCCAGTCAATTTTCAAAACAGGGTCATTCCAGCTCAACCCTCCCTCACTTTCTTTATTGTAATAATTGGAGCATTTGTACATGAATACAGCATCTTCTAATACAGAAAACCCATGAGCAAATCCAGCAGGTACATACAAAAGATTATTCCGTTCTGTATCCAGAACAGTAGAGAAGGATTTGCCGAATGTGGGAGATCCTTTTCTCAAATCCACCACTACATCAAGGACGCTACCTTGAGCTACACGAACCAGTTTTGCCTGTGTATGAGGAGCACGTTGGAAGTGAAGGCCGCGGACAGTACCTTTCTGGGAGAAGCTCTGATTGTCTTGCACCCAGTCGTGCGTTATCCCGTGAGGTTTTAGCCAATCTGTCCTATACGATTCAAAGAAATAGCCCCTTTGGTCATTAAATATTCTTGGAAATATCTCCAAAACACCAGCTAGGGGTGCTTTTTTTATTTCGGCCATAATAAATTTTTGGTTTCCGATTTAAAGAGTAAAATAACCACGAGAGTTGTGACTATCCTAATCAATTCTAATGAATTATGCTGAACTTTGCGTGATTCTGATTCCGAGTAGGCTGGAATTTTACGATGAATCATCCACTAAACTGTTTCTTTGGAAACTTAATTCCATGTTTCGGCATTGTTTCAGCATTGCAAATCAACACTATGAGTAAATTTTCCCGAAAACTTCAGAAACTATACGATACGGCCCCTCAAGAGGAGACTGCCATTTTGGTGAGTTTGGTCCGGCAACATCAAACTGACCGGGAAACCGATGAACATCTTGATGAATTGGCGTTTCTTACAGAAACACTTGGAGCCCGGACGGTATACCAGTTTACCCAAAAGATGGAGAAACCTGATATCCGGACTTTTGTCGGAAGCGGAAAATTGGAGGAAATTCTTGCTTATATTACTCATTTTGAAGTAGATATGGTCATTTTTGATGATGATTTGACCCCATCTCAAATGAGAAACCTAGAGAATGAGCTGAAAGTTAAGATTTATGACAGGTCTCTTTTGATTTTGGATATTTTCTTAAACCGTGCGCAGACTGCCCAAGCAAAAACCCAGGTGGAACTCGCAAGGTTTCAATACCTGCTTCCACGACTCACTAGGATGTGGACGCACTTGGAACGTCAGCGAGGGGGTACCAGTACGAGGGGTGGAGCTGGTGAGAAGGAGATCGAAACCGATAAAAGAGATATCAGAGGGAAGATATCCTTATTGAAGGCTAAGCTCAAAGAAATAGAAAAGCAAGGTGAAACCCAGCGAAAAGGGAGAAAGGGTATTGTCAGAGTCGCTTTAGTAGGCTATACAAATGTGGGGAAGAGTACATTGATGAATCTAATCACAAAGACAAACATCCTTGCTGAAAATAAACTTTTTGCCACTGTAGATTCCACCGTTCGGAAGGTAGTTTTGCAAAATGTCCCTTTTCTGCTTTCCGATACCGTAGGGTTTATCAGGAAGTTACCCACTCATCTTATTGAATCTTTCAAGTCCACTCTAGAAGAGATCCGGGAGGCTGATCTACTTGTCCATGTGGTGGATACCTCCCACCCTAATTTTGAGGATCACATAGCTGTGGTGACTCAAACGCTGAATGAGATCAAGGCTGGAGATAAGCCTGTATTGCTGGTATTCAACAAAATCGATCTGGTAGAGACTATGCCAAGCGAGGAGGAAAGTATGAATATGTCTGAACTGGAATTGGAAGAAGCGGATTTTGTCGACTTCGGTGCGCTGTCTGATGCCTATGAAAAAAAGAATGGGATCAAACCGGTATTTATGGCTGCTGCCAGCGGAGAGAATTTAGAGGGCTTTCGTGAGGCTCTTATCCAAGAGGTAAAGAGGCAGCACAGGAAGATTTATCCCCACTATCTTGAGGATGAGGTGGTTATTTGGGAAGGTGACCAAGGAGAAGCTTGAGATGAAAGCCAGTTAATGTAACGGCTATATGCCGGATGATGCATGTGGAAGACCTGTTATCCGTGTCCTTAACTTATCCCTGGGAAGTAGGTAAATGGGATTATAGCTACACGACTTCCTTTCAGCTATTTATCTGAGTATTTTACCCGGTCATGTTCCAAACACTTTTTCCGTAGCCCATCATTTTTTGATAAAATCCCATAAACAGCTTTTGGGGAGGTCCTTTCGTTTTGTGCGTAGCGAAAATTGTGATAAGTTGCCTTTTTTACAATGTTCATGTGGCATTAAGCCAATAAGCTCCCAATTTACCCCTAATGAAAAGTCAAGTATTCTTCCTTTATTTTTTTAGTGTTTTAATTTATTCTTGCTCACAGCAACGCGTAGGAAATTTCGGGGCAGATATTTCTTCAGATTCCGCCCAAGTCATCAGTGGAAAGCTCTTGTTTGAAAGGCATTGTAGTGCATGTCATAGTTTCCTTCAAGAAGCTATTGGCCCCAATCTCAGCGGACTTACCCATCAGGTTGAGACCGAGTGGATACGTGATTTTATCAGAAATCCTGAGCGCGTTATCAAGAGCGGAGATGCAAGGGCAGTCAGTATGTATGATAAATTTAAGGTATATATGCCGGCATTTTCCCATTTGGAAGAAGTAGAGGTGGATGCGCTTTTAAGCTATCTCCATACATTCAAGGAGCTTCCGGATTCCGTGGGAGTTGCAGGACTGGATGATCCTCTTCCAGATATAGCCAGGGATTCTGAATTAGTACTTGACCTGGATTTTATCACACAGATTCCTGCCTCAGAGCCTAACCCTCCCCTTGCAAAAATCACAAAACTGGAATGTGAACCACAATCGGGAAGACTATTCGTACATGACCAGCGGGGGATATTGTATGAATTAAAAGATGGACTTCATTCCGAATATTTTCCGCTGCGGGACCATAGAGCCGATCTATCTTATTCTCCGGGTCTGGCGACAGGATTCGGAAGTTATGCATTCCATCCTGATTTTCAGAAAAACGGGATGCTCTACACATCACATTCTGAAAAAGGACAGCTACAGCCTGCAGATTTTTCTTATGCAGACAGCATACAAGTGATGTTTCAATGGGTTCTTACAGAATGGACTACAGCCAACCCTCTTGCTGAAACTTTTGAAGGTATAGGCCGTGAGCTCCTCCGGATAAATTTTGTGACTCAAGTGCACGGAATGCAGGAGATTTCGTTCAACCCCTATGCTGTAAGGGGTGATGCAGATTACGGGCAGCTTTATATAGGCATTGGAGATGGGGGGAGTGCCGAGAGTGGGTTTGCGTTCATTGCAGATCACCAAGGAAGTAAGGTGTGGAGCAGTATCTTACGGATTGATCCCCGAGGGAATAACAGCAGAAATGGAAAATATGGAATCCCTCCTTCCAATCCATTCGCACAAGATGCCGGAAAAGCGGGAGAAGTCTACGCTTACGGCTTCCGCAATCCCAATAGGGTCTTTTGGGATCCGGAGGGGCGCCTGCTGGCCACAGAAATAGGCCACCAGAATGTGGAAGAATTGAATGAAATCAAACCTGGGGAATTTTACGGTTGGCCTCTGAGAGAAGGAAGTTTTATTATCAATCCCTATGGGAATATGGGGGCTGTTTTTTCTCTTGCAGCTAATGATGCTCTCCTGGGCTCTACCTATCCTATCCTTGAAATGGATCATGATGAACTGGCTGCGATTATCGGCGGATACTTCTTTAAGTCAGGATCGTTGGAAGGTAGATACGTTTTTGGGGATGTGCCTACAGGGAAGTTGTTTATCGCGGATATGAAGGACCAGAGTAATATAAAAGTTGAGAAATGGAAGGTGAAGCTTGATGGAAAAGAAATTAGCCTGCAAGAGCTGTGTGGAAATAAGAGGGTTGATCTTAAATTTGGCCAGGATTGTCACGGTCAAATTTATCTTATGACCAAAGCAGATGGAAAGATCTACAGAATACGGGATACCTAAAGTTGATACCTGCTTAGCAGGGGAGTAACAATCCAAAATCAACTGATTCAATTGGAAATCGTAAGGCTGTTGTATTTTGTTCTATATTCCAATGGAGTAAGACCGGTGATTTTTTTAAACGTGGACCGGAAAGCCTTTGTGTCCGTATAGCCCACTTCATACATCACTTCGTTGATGTTTTTTAAGCTTGTTTCAAAGCTTCTTTTGGCGGCTTCTATTTTAACCCGCTGGATATATTCCAGTACAGAATTATTTGTCACCCTCTTAAAGCGTCTTTCAAAACTACGTCTGCCTACTGCTACATGGCCAGCTAGCTCATCCACCGTGATCCGCTCTTCTATCTGTGACTCTATAATTTCCTGAGCTTTTTTTATTGCTTCATCCTGATGCATCTTTTGTCCTTTGAATATGGAGAATGCTGCCTGGCTATTCCTGTCGATGTCGATGGCAAAATATTTGGCAGTTAGAATAGCCATTTCTCTACCGGCATATTTTTCCACCAAATGCAAAAGCAGATTCCAATAGGAGTTTGCCCCTCCACTGGAATAGATTCCTTTCTCTTCGGTTACAATAGACCCATCCTGGATTTCGACACCTGGAAACATGCTCCGAAACTCATTTATGAAGTTCCAATGGGTAGAGCATTTTTTCCCCTCCAGCAACCCGGTAGCTGCCAATAGGAAAGCTCCTAAACATAAAGAGCCTACCTCTGCCCCCTTCTCATAATGTTGTATAATCCAGGGTACAAATTGCCTGTTAAGGCGTAGTGCTTCTTCAAGATCACCAAACAATGCAGGTATGAGAATAAGGTCTGTTTTGTCGACATCGAAAATCAACTTATCAGGATGGACAGTAAAACTACCGGAGCCGAGGGAAACAGCCTTGGTCATTCCTACAAGCTCCACCTCAAAAAGTGGTTTTTTACCAGAAGATGTAAAAAACATGTTTACAGCGGTGAAGCAATATTGTGGATCAGCAATGGCTTGTAAAACAGCATTTTCTGGAACAAGGATTGATATTCGTTTCATAAGTTAAATATAAAGTTCTTGTCGGAAATCACCTTTTATTTGTCTGATTTGTGTAGCTGGATTTTATAAGGGTGCCTGTAAGTTTGTGTATTCACATATCCGGAAAATTTAAATCACCACGACAATTATGACTTACAACAAAATCAACTTGACAGTGAAGGCTTTGATAAAAGCACCCATAGAAATAGTATGGGAAAAATGGAATCTACCCAGGCACATTGTCCGATGGAACAGTGCATCCACTGATTGGCATACTACTTATTCGGAAAACAACCTGCAGCCAGGGGGTAAATTAATCAGCCGCATGGAGTCAAAAGATGGTAGCATGGGGTTTGATTTTACAGGAACTTATACTGACGTAGAAAAGTATAAGAAGATTTCTTACGAAATTGCCGATGGAAGACTTGTAGAAGTGGAATTCAAGCAAAATGGTGATCACACAGAGGTTGTGGAGCATTTTGAAGCGGAAACCACCCATTCACCGGAAATGCAGAAGGCAGGCTGGCAAGCCATTCTGGACAATTTCAAACGCTATGTAGAGAAGTCTGGGCCAAATCTTCTTTATTTTGAAGAGGTGATTGATGCAACCCCAGATCAGGTCTATCAGTCCATGCTTGGGAAGGAGACGTACCCCCTATGGACTTCGGTATTTTTCCCTGGGTCCAACGTTCGAGGTAATTGGGAAAAAGGAGAAAAGATTTTTTTTGTTGCACCCGGAGAAAATGGTCAGATGGAGGGGATGGTGAGCCGGATAAAGGAAAATATCAAGGAAAAATATGTCTCAATTGAGCATTTAGGATTTGTGAGAGGAGATCAGGAAGTTACCACAGGAGCAGAGGTGGAGGCGTGGGCAGGTGCTTTGGAGAATTATTCTTTTATACCTCAGGAGGGAAAAACTCTCGTGATCGTGGATATGGATTCGCAAGGGGAACACGACGACTATTTCAATGAAGCATGGCCAAAAGCATTGAAGAAGCTGAAAGAAATCGTAGAAGCCTGATTATTTGTCACCGCAAACTTTCTTAATTATGAAAAGCCCAATATATCCCTGTCTCTGGTTTGACGGGAAAGCCAAAGAAGCCGCATCATATTATGCAGCGGTGCTTCCTGATTCAAAGATTGTTTCTGAGGATCCGATGGTGGTGGTATTTGAAGCGTCAGGACAGAAATTTATGTGCTTGAATGGTGGCCCCGGATTTTTGTTTAATCCTTCCATCTCCTTTTATTCCATCATGAATTCGGCTGAGGAGCTAAAAATGGTATGGGATAGATTAATCCATGATGGATCTGCACTGATGCCACTTGATACATATCCTTGGGCAGAAAAATACGGTTGGGTAAAGGATCGTTTTGGGATTACGTGGCAATTGACGACGGATAAGCCGGAGGGTATTGACCAGCGGTATACGCCGGCTTTTCTATTTACGGGAGAAAACTTTGGAAAAGCTGAAGCCGCAATCGTTAATTACACATCCATTTTTGAGAATTCCTCAATACGCTTCATATCCCGATACGGGAAGGAGTATGGGGAACAATCTGGAAAGATAAACCATGCACAGTTTACTTTGAACGGCCAGCTATTTATAGCGATGGATAGCAATTTGGAACACGGGTTCAGTTTCAATGAAGCAATTTCACTGGTGGTGGAATGCGAGGATCAGGATGAGATCGATAGGTTTTGGTCAATGCTTTCCGAGGGAGGACAAGAAAGTCAATGCGGATGGCTCAAAGACCGATTTGGCGTCTCGTGGCAGATAGTACCGGAAATTCTCAGCAAACTGATGAAGGATCCAGAGAAAAGGCCACGGGTAATTGAGGCTTTTATGAAAATGAAGAAATTTGATATCGAAGGGCTGATTAATGCCTAGCCCATAAGAATGGGGAGACTGGACACTCCAGTCTCTTCAGGCTTAAAACAACCGCTTTCTTTTAAATCCATCTACAGCAAACCTTCCGGCTCCCATTAGCAAAATGGTCAGGAATACGAGGAAGTAGAGGAGAGGTAATTCTTTTCTCCCAAAAGGGTCGTTCCAATGGGCATAGAAAGCCGCTACGAGCATGGTGATCATTAATGGAATGGTGGCTAGACGTGTCTTGAAACCGATCATGACGAGGATTGCACAGATTACTTCAGCAAAAATTGCCATGGATAGAGATAGTTCAGGTCCTACGCCAAAAGGATCTGAAAACTTCACCGGTCCTTCTCCCAGTAATCTTCCGATTTTGGGTATTCCATGGGTAAGCATCATTCCCCCAGCTCCGAGGCGGACAAGTAAGAGTGCCGCATGGTGTATCATTGGATTTTTCATGTGTTTATATTTTTTCTTTCAATGGTCACTACCTGTCCCGACAAGTCGGGTTGGAATCTCGCATAGCTGATAATCATCCCAGTCTGCGTCGCTTTGGGTCATGCTTGATTTCATGGGATTGTAATTTTATTTTTTAGCGGGCAGCTAGCACATACCGAATTTGATCGAAGGGGATTCGCGTGAGGAATCCTTCAAGCGTTTCTTTGATTTACCACGTCATGCTATTTCCAGCTTGTTTGGTTCTGATATACATCTTGTTGTAAAATAAAAGAGTTAAGAATCCTCATGCCACTGTTTTTACACGAGCAGTTGGTAAAAAATTTGGACTTTGGGTGAAGCCATAAATAAGATTCTTCAAAATCCAATATTGATAGAATAATTGTTTATAGATACTGTGATACATAAATACAAAATAATTTAAAAATGGAATATAACAGCTGTTTTATTAAGAGGAGTGTAGTGATTTAACAAAGGGTAATATGGTATTTTATCCCATTTGAAAAATGAAAAATCCACCCAACATTGAATTGGATGGATTTGGTGATTAATTCAGTTTAAAAAGGAGGTTCTATTTTCCTTTTCCATAGATCATTGTACCTACAGTCTTTAATATGATAGTTAAATCTGTCAGTATATTAACTTCTTCAAGATAATTTAGATCCAATACCATTCGCTCACACATTTCATCTACATTTTCAGCATAACCATAATCAACTTGACCTATTGAGGTAATTCCAGGTTTGATCTTCAGCAGGTTTTTGTATGCCGGAGCTTTTTGGACAATCTGTTCTATAAAGAAAGCTCTTTCAGGTCTGGGGCCTACTACAGACATATCTCCCATTAAGACATTCCAAAACTGAGGAAGTTCATCCAGGTGGGTTTTTCTCATGATATTACCCCATTTCGTGATTCTTGGATCATCATCAGTAGTAAGTTGTGGTCCATTCATCTCTGATTCTTGTATCATACTTCTAAATTTGTAAATAAAGAAGGGGTGACCATTTTTTCCTACACGTTCTTGCTTATAGAATATAGGTCCTTTGGAGGACAATTTTGTAATAAGCATAACCATTAGGAAAACAGGAAGTCCTAATAGCATCACAAAAGAAGAAAACAAAATATCAAATACTCTTTTAGCAAACCTTGTAGTCACGTCGATCTTATCATGAATCGACTGTGATAGAGTTGAACTGTTGATTTTATTGAAAGAAAATAATCCGGGGATCATTTCGTTGGAACTATACCCCTTAAATATAATCTCTTGGTTTTGATTGTTGCGTATCATAATCTTAATCGTTAGAGTCCCTTAATTTTGGTATTTGAATATTGTAAATACAACTAAAATGCCAACTCCACATATCGCTTAAAGAGGGTGTATAAAGGGGGTATAAAGCTCAAAAAACTAAGGAGTACTTAATTTGACTTTGAATATGGGGAATTACTCCCCACATGTTTCAGATAATTTTAGAAATACTGGGTATAGTTTTCTACAGTTTTTTCCAGTATCCCTTATGCATGGAGAATGATTTTTTGGGGATTAAGGGGAGATAGCGATGATTTAGGCCAAATTTGTAACCGAGCCATTTCGCGAAAAGAGAGGCAAATGTTTTGGGAATAAGCAATGGCTTGTTATTCCAAACATAGCTCAGTTCTGATTTGAGGTATTTCATGCCTTCACTCTCTGCTCTTCCGAAATGCTGAAAGATCCAAGGGTTATCTGCATGGAATACCCCTATATCAAAATATCTTTTAAATTCCTCTAGGGCAGAATAATCGTGGGAATGGTAAACTTTGGACTCCGACAAATAGGCCATTTTCCATCCTTTCAATAGCATACTGCCTGCGATAAGAACGTCCTCTCCCAAAATTGTCCCGGAAGGAAAACCATTTGCTTCGAAAAATGCCTCTTTTCGATAGGCAGCAAAGGAGTTGGAGCAGGAGATTGTCTTTATTCCATAGCGGGGAGCATCCTCCAATCCCCTGATCTGGGACTTGGAAGGATAGTTAAAAAGTCTGGCATGGGACTCCAATACTTTAGCGTTGAGATGTGGCAACTGCCTGCCATAAGCCATTCCTATGGATGGATTTTTCTGGAATGCATCCACCATTATTCCTATAGCGTGTGAATCTGCCAAAATGGCGTCCTGAGTTAGAAATACAAAAATGTCAGCATCTGGAAATTGTTCTACACCCAGTTGGCGGGTTCCTCCATGATCAAAACTTGCTTTATCAATGTGTATGAAATCAAACCCTTCCCCTGACGCAGCCTCCAAAGTTCCGTCTGATGAGCCCGAATCGATAATCACTACATGCTTTATGGGATAAGATTGGGAAAGGATGCTATCCAAGACTTTTGGCCATATACTCCCAGCATTCAGAGTAGGGATAAAAAGATTGACTTCCATAGCGGATCGTTAGAGATTAGTATTCACTTATTTCCACCCGGCCAAAATCAGTAGTTCCCCTGGAAATTTTTTCACCGATTAGGGTTGCCTGTCCTGTTCCTACCATTTTGATCGTTCCTCCGTCTTCCAGTCCGATATGCTCATTTCCTTTCAGTTTCAACTGATTGGGATAATGGCTGAGTATAGTCTGATTTCCTTCACCTCCCGGTAATATCGTGAGTTTATTGCCTTCCACCAGCAAATCAGTGGAATTGTCATCCATCACACACACTGAAGCGGATCGAATGGTATTTTTGATCAGCCTCACTTTTTGTGCTGAGTTTTTAATGGTAATGGCCGTAGCATTTTTGCTTTCAATCTCATTGTCTTGCAGGAGGATACTATTTGCCTTGGTCAATAGGATCGCACCATTTGGAGAATTGCTTGAAACTTTGTTTCCCATCATTCTAATATTCCCTGCGCCCATGTTAAAATTAAGTGAAGCATTCTTGATAGTGTTTTTCTCAATAATGAACTGGCTGACTTCTATTCCGTTTGGGAGAGAAAGTGAACCGAATTCATTGTTTGAAATGGTCAGTTTCTCCGCCCGTACATTTGCCATAAGATTAATGCTTCCGAATTTGTTGGAATCCAGGAGCATTTCACCCAAATCCAATACCACCTCGACCTGATTGTCGGCGTGGTTTTCTTTTGCCAATATCACGTCGCAGCTTTCTACATAAATTGCAGGTCTATTGTTTCCAAAAGCCCGATTTTTATACATAATGACATTCGACACATTGATAAGGGTAGCTATACCCGACCCATCTGGGGTTGACTTGCCATCCACGAAGCCATTCCCACAGCTGATATTTTCCGTGATTATACATGCTATGTCTTTTGCTTTTTCGGGGGATCTGTTGTTTATGTCGATCCCATCGGATGCATTCTCATCAAACAGGTTTTTTGAGAAAATATAATCCCCCTCCTTCCCTGAAGAGCCAAATGCTACCTGAATTGCTGACATTCCATTATGATGGATTGTATTGTTTAGAGCTTCTACTTTCCTGCTGCCATGAACAAAAATTCCATTCTCACCATTTCTGAATATTTCCGAGTCCCTTATAGAGATGGTATTACTTGAAAAGACCCGTATTCCCGTACCTGGTTGATAGCTATGTGTTTCCTTCCTAGGCATGCCATAATGTGAGATTTTACTTGACGTAATGGTTACTCCGCTACATTTGAAGAGTGAAATCCCTGGATAGGAAAGAAGCTTTGTAGAGTCTCCCTTCAGCTCTGCCTTGTGAATGAGTATATTCTTGGCCCGAATCAGATAAATTGCTTCATTTTTTGTCTCTGCCTTGATGGATATCGTGAGGTCTGTAACCCCTTCGCCTTTTAGAAGTGGGTTAGGGGAATTTTGCTTCTCCAGCGAGAAATTTCCTGTTTTTGTGGAGGAGTGCTGCGTTAAAATTCCAGTGGACCGCATGCTTACCCCGGTTTTGAGGAATAAGGTTCTGACTCTGAAATTCCCGTCAGGAATAAGAATGGTATCTCCTACAATGGCTTTGTTTATTACTTCCTGAATAATGGCAGTATTATCTGTCTCCCCGTCACCGACGGCTCCATGCTCCGTAATGTCAATCAATTTCGCCGCTGTTAAGGCATCAGTTTGACTATAGGAGAAATTTCCTCCAGCGATAAGCGAGATAATGAGGTAAAGTATGGTTTTTCTTTTCATGGTTTTCTGATGTTAAGAAAGAATGGTATCCCAGGTTTGACGGGCTGTGCTCTCCCAGGAAAATAGTGTTGCCCGCTCCATACCTTTGAGGACACAGTCGAGATAAAACGGCTGGTCGTTCACCAGCTTCTCGATGCCGGATTGGATGGCCGTAACATCTTTTGGGTTTACGCAAAGAGCTGCATCTCCTGCTATTTCAGGAAGTGAGCTTGTAGAGGATGTCAATACGGGCGTGCCGGATGCCATAGATTCTAATATCGGCAAGCCAAATCCTTCCATCAGTGAAACAAACAGCGTGGCATGGGCACCTCTATAGAGTTTCGGCAAATCCTCTTCTTTGATGAAACCCAAAAACCGAACCCTTTTCTCAATTTTGAGTTTTTTGATCAAAATTCCCAGTTCGGCATCTTCCTCCCCCGACAAAGCAAAAATAAATTCTTCGGGAATTTTTGAATTGGCAAATGCAGTGAGCATAGCTGGTATATTTTTGTTTTTCCTGCGGTTTCCCACATAAAGGAAATAAGGTCTATCACTTTCATGTACCTCCTCGTTCTGAAGGAAATTATGATCCACACCATTGTATATCACCTGTATCAAGTGCTCAGGAATATTAAGAAGATCCACGAGTTGACCTTTACTGAAATGGGATACCGTAATTATTTTTTTTGCCCGTAAGGCTAATTTTGCAATCACATACCTATAGTATAGCTTATGGAAGCTGGAGTAATAAAAAAGATGCATCAGATCATGTATGGTAAATACAAAAGGTATTTTGGCAAAAGCCGGAGGCATAAATGAAGGACTATAAAACACCTCTGCGTCCGATTTATTGATCTGTTCACTTAGCATAAGCGGAGAAAACGGATTAGCCAGCCCCATATCTTCCCTTACAGTAGAATATGAAATGGATGCGGGAGCATAATCCATCACCTCCTTGTATAGCCGACCTATCCCGGTATTGCCTTCCCATCGGGAATCGACAATTACTTTCTTCTCCCTTTTCATCTGTTTATAATTTGATTTTTAGTGGGCATTACCTGTCCCGATAAATCGAGGTAGCCTGTCCCGGATTTCATCGGGAGAATTTCGCACATTATAATCATCTCGATGTATGACTTTTGAGTCATGTTCGATTTCATCCGGTTATGATCTGTAATGGTCACTCTGATAAATCGGGACAGGTTATGGAATCTGTTGCGGCAGCTAATCATTTCCCCGTGCGGCGCTATCGATATTTCTCCCGGTTTCATATGCTGACTTTAAGGTTTGGAAATAGAATTTTTCTATTACTCCCGATCAGATAAATCAAGAGCAGATAAAGAATCACGTCGTTGTCGTATCCCGAATACAGAATCATCATAATCCCTAAGAGAGGGAGAAACAAGGCTATCCAAAATAATTGATGGTCAATAGTAGCTTTGCATCCCAGGAAAAAGTAAACAAGGAAGGAGGTATAAGAGAGTAATCCAATTATTCCCAATTCAAGATAACATGACATAAATGTATTGTGAATATGGGGTTCGCCTCTAAAGAAGTCGGCGTGATCGATAAGAAATTCAGGGGCACTTAAAAACCCATTTCCCAAAGGGGAGATTTCAGAAAAATTAGTAAAGAATGCTTTCCAATAGACCAGTCGGATTCCCATTCCATCGTTGGAAGAGGTGATGTTATCCACACGGATAACCTTCTGTAATAGGAAAGGAAGGCAGAGCATGCAGCCGATCAAAAACACAACTCTCCAACGCTTATTGGCCACATTCCAAAATAGAAATAAAACGCCTATTAAAAGTGCTATTATTGGGGTACGGGAAAGGCTTAAATAGCCTAGCGCAAAGATGAAGATTATTCTCCATAGGGAGATTTTGTCTGCTCTTACAATCGGTATGCATAGGTAGACAAAGCCTAAAAGTGCTATTCTCGCCCCAAACATATTTTTATCCTCCAACCCCCAGAAATAAAGAGATTTAACGTAAAGTGAGCTGGCCTGACCAGAGGAGGAACTACCCAGGATAAGTTTGAAGTCGAATGCATGGTGATAGATGAGTAATTGGATCAAAACCAATGAAAAGATGACCAATAAGGTTTGGTCCATCAGCTGAATTAGTCTTGTATTGTCGCGTGAAGCCAGCCAGTTGATGGTAAAGAAAAGGAAAATAAAATTTACCGTCATTTTACTGATATTCAACAGCAAAATCTCCTGGCCTTGGAATGTCAATAGAAAACTGCCGATGGCATATAGACTAAACAGAGCCAGTGCCAAAGCCCACTTTTCAAAGTTTATTTTTAAGGTATCCCGGTAAAATAAAAAGGAGCTTATCAGGAAAACTACTGGATAGATTTTAACCGGAAGAAAGCACGATATGACGGATAGGATCAGGAAAACCTCAGGCAAGGAAATTCCTCTCCAGCTGGATAATCCCATTGGAATGGGGGGGCTTGTTGTATCGGCCGATTGGATTTCCATCTTAATTAAACCTATTGCGTATCATGTTTTCACCACTTTATAGAGCACGCTTGAGTATTCATTTAGCATTCGTTCGGCGCTTAGGATAGGGGCTACGGAAGATCTTGCATTTTTACTCAGCTCGTTGTATAACCTGGTATTCTCGAATAGCCTGGTCAATGCTTCTGCCAACGAATCAGGCTCATTGTCATAGCAATATAAACCATTGATGCTGTCCTTGACAGTCTCTTGAAGTCCTCCCGTTTTATTTGCAATTACCGGGACATGATTTGCAAGGGATTCTATCGCAACCATTCCCAGTGGTTCCTGCCATAGAGAGGGAACTACCAGTACATCGATCCCGCTGAAAAATTTCTGTGATTCAACATATCCTAAAAAGGTGATGTCGAACCCTTTTGAAGAGTTTTTCAGTAGCGTTTCGTATGCACTGTTTCCCTTGCCACCGAGAAGCAGGGAAGCGGGAAAAGGAAGTTTTTTGAACTGCTCAATAAGCCACTCCACCCCTTTTATGCTTGACAGCGTTCCCAGATATCCTATTTTCAGCGGTTGGCCCGCAGTTCTGCTTTTCGCGGTAGGAGGATTGGGAACGGCACGGGTATTCATAATCACATACTTCTGTGCTTTCGCAAAATAACCTACAGCTTCAAAACGCCCCAGAATACTCTTGCTTATTCCTACTACAGCAGAGACCTGTTGCGACTTCTCACGGTGGGTCAGTCTCATGAGCTTACAGCTAAAGCATTGGTTGTCACAAGGAGTGTTTCCCTTGAACATATTGCTGTTAGGGCATAGCAGGTATAGATCGTGCAAGACTTGGACAATAGGCACCCCAAAATCGGTTATCTCATCCCATACTTTGATGGACCAGCCTGCAAGGTTATGGCAGGATACCACATCTGGCTTTTCCTTTTCCAGCACCTGCCTTACTATGGTGCCCATCCTGGAATTACTTCGGTCTTTTAAGTGCCATGCTATCCGGGAAAGCTTATTCGCTTTTCCGGAAGAATATGGCCAATACCTGTTTTCAAGTCCGGCTCTGTAAACTTTGACACCATCTACCATCTCTTCTGCCAGTCCTGTGTTAGGAGAGAGGCTCAATACAACCACTTCATGCCCTAGTGATTTAATCCCTTCCACAATGAGCTTGAGGGAAATCTCCGCCCCACCCTCTATCAGTGGACTATATAACGAGTTTACATAAAGGATCTTCATAAGGAGCGTATTAAAAAAATGATCATCTTAATCAACCGATTAGTTGAAGGTAAAGTTGATTTAATTTCTCACAAACCAGGCTTTTGTTATTTTCCCGACTGACCAAAGACTGCATTCTATCGCCCATTTCATTGAATACTAAGGGATTATCTTTTTTCATAGTGATAGCATGTTGAATGGTTTTTTCCAAAGTATGAAGATGGTGGGATGGCGATTGGTAAGTATAAGACAGCATGTTATCCTGACCTTCATTCAGATCCTCAATGGTGCCAATTTTGGGGCAGATGACTGTTTTGCGATAAGAGAATGCAAGAATCACTGTACCTGAATTCAAACTGCTCTCCAAGTTGTATGGTAACACAAGAATATCAGCTTTACTCAAGAGCCCAGGAAGCTCTCCGTCTGGGATGAATTCCAAACACAGCCTCATATTCCGGTATTTTGAGGCGAGGGCTTTCAATTCGGTGCCATAAGAGTCTGTTTTTGGGTTGCCGGCGATTGTAAGCATGAGGGATTTATCAAACTTTCCACATGCTTCTATCAGGAGTTCTATGTTTTTATAGGGTTTTATAGCTCCGATAAACAACAGTCGCAAGGTGGTATCTTCATGGATTGGGTTATCCAAAGCAGGACCATATACAGAAACAAAATCGGGATGTGGAATGTGAACAATTTTTCCCCGGGGTTGCTTATACCTTTCAATCAACAAGTTTCTAGAGACTTCACTGTGGATGACTATTGCATCCGCCCAGTACACTAAAAGATGTGTGAGGTAATTACTCCACTTACCGGATTTCTTTTCGTGTGAAAGGCGGTTATGCATTGTCCACACCAGCTTTTTATTTCCAAGCCGGATCGCAATCAGGACGGTTATCTTCCTAAAGAAGCTTTTCAGCGTGGAGGTAAGGCTACTGTCATCCAAATTCTCAAACCAGTTCAGATGAACCAGCCGGATAGACTTAAAGTGAGACCAGCTGGAAAAGAAATCATCAAGACGCTCTACCTGATAACCCCTTTCCAAAAGTCCATCTACTAAAATATCGATGTATTTGTTCTCTGTGTTTACCGGCGGATTAAAAATTATCTTCATATTTTCCAAAAAATCTCATTCAGGTTGATTTCAGGCTTTTAGCTAACGAGACGCTGATTTCTTTGATCCCAATATCAAATTTCCTGCGGTTTTTAAACCACATAGCGGCCTTTTTCAACGTATTGGATCGCATGGAGATCATCATGGTATAAATTTTACGCTGGCTGATATAGCGATCCAGATTTTTTATCAAATGCCTATAAACTATTTCATCTGAATCCTGATTGGGTTGTTTTTTGAGAAAAGACCGAAGCCAAAATGCATAACCCAAATCCGCTTCCATTTTGTGCATGTCGCTTCCTGTAGAAGTGATGGAAAGCCCATTACTTCTATAGTGGAATACGGGGTTATTGGTATGTGCGATGCCTCTTTCAGCTGAAGCTATGAAAGCAGTGATATCATCCGACCCCCATGCGAGTGGGAGTTTGAAGAATCCTCCTTGCTTTCTTAGCGCTTCAGTCCGGTATACGTAGTCGGATATGTAATTTGACCGCAATTGGTGAAGGCGGTGCCAGATGGAATCGTAAACATGTTCGAACACCGGCAATGCCGGGGTCAGCATGACATCCTTACCCTCATCGTCAATGATCTTACTCCTACAGTGATACACATTAAGGTCAGGAAAAACTTGGATTAAGGATAAAAATTCTTCCAGATAAGTTGGTGCCAAGCGGTCATCATCACCCATAATGATGATAAATTCCCCAGCAGCGAACAAGAGACACTTGTTCCAGTTGTCCACCAGGTCAAAGGCACCCACATTTTTTTCGTTTCTGATGTACCTGATTCTTGGATCCTTATACGTACTCACTATTGCATCTATCGGCTCAGGAGAGTCATCATTCAAGACTAAAAGCTCAAAATCAGACACTGTCTGTCCTAGTATGCTATCAATGCACTCATGTAGGAATTTACTTTTATACGCAGGAATGCAAATTGAGAATTTAATCATGACTGTCTTTTGCCCCTGTCTCTGGACTTTTAAGTAATCTTTTCTTGATGTAGGCTATATCTTCCGATTTCACTACAAAAAGCCTATGGATAACAAGAAAGAGAATTATAAATACAAGTGAGCAGACCACCATATTCATAAATCCTTTGGGGAGTTTTAGCAAGTTTTCAGCCAAATAAGCGCCCAAGAAAGCAGTGCACGCTCCTATAAGCGAAGGGAAAAATCCTTTAAAGAAGATTTTTTTGCTATCCAGTTTTAATATTTTGGGGATATAATAGAGATAAAAGAAGCCTATTTGTATGGACATATAGGCAAAATATCCTATCACTGCGGCCCCAACGTTCAGTCTCGGGGCTAGAATAACCGTGATGGGAAGGGAAATGATACATGCTGTCGCTGATGAATAGATAAGAAATCTGGTTTTTCCTGATGAAAGCACCAAACTAGCGACTGGGGTATTATGCATATTCAGAAGGACAGTTAACAGCCAAATATTTAACCATATGCCCAAATGGAGGTAATCTTGCCCCATATAGAGTAGCAGGATGTTGGTTGAATTTAAGATGAGAAGAAAAACTACCGCCGTCAGAAATATGGAGATATACCTCGTAGCTTCAAAAACCATTTTTTCCATTTTGGGGTGATTGTTCTCTGCATAGACCTTGGAAGCCGAGGGCAGGAGAACCTGAAGAAAAATAGTCCCAAATGAGATAATGAGCATGGCGATCGTCTGGATCACCCTGTAATCAGTCAGTACGTCTATACCTGAGGCAAACCGAGCCAGAAGTATAGGTCTTAATTCATTGGCAGTAAGCTGGAAGAGCCCCATTAAAAATATGGCAGAGCTATAGCCTATTATTTCTTTGAAAATCTGGCCATCCCACTTGGGTGTGAGCAATTCCCACAGACGCAAGGGATACACGTTCAGTCTATGGATGTTAAACGGAATCGGCACCAGCGTGGAGAGAGTATAGAAAAAGAAATATAAGGTCAGCGACCATTCAAATTGAATTGCTACAAAGGCGACCAAAAAGTTCAGAATGCTGCTGAGGACAGTTATTCTATTGACAAAGCCTAATTCATCTTTTGCGCTGAGAAGCTGAATGATCACATTGGAGAGCCAATTCAGTATGGTGCTGGCCGATAAAACATACATCATCACCCGGTAAGTAGGGATTTGTTCAGGTTGTAGATTAAATAGAAACTGGCCATAGTTGGCCATGAACATAAATATGATTGAATTGATCAGCCCGATACTTCCATAGAAGATGATACTGGAGCGGGAGGCCCTGGCTATGGGTTCCCATTCACTTTTGGCTTCCCACATGGACAGGAATCTCACCGAACCTACATTCATCCCTAAATCCATTAATCTTAAATATGCATTTAAAGAAAAAGCAAGCGCTATCAGTCCATAATCTGATTTCCCATAATATCCGACTAGCATAGGAATGGTCACAAATTTGGCTGCTGCATCAAGGATTTTTGCCAAAATTCCCCATACGGTTCCAGAAAAAATGCGTTTGACAGCTAGTTGGCTATTCAATGGGAGGAAGGTTTTAGATGAGTTGAATGAAAGTGTCTCCTTTTTTTGGGATTAAGATGTTTTTTGGTGCGTGCTGCTCCTTTAATGATGGATGGGCGATGGATTTTCATCCAAGAGAGAAGATATAGACTGACCAAAAATAGTTCCCGCTGATAAAATACGCTTAACAAATAAAATTAAGTATCTTTTTTGCATAGGGGAAACAAATAAGAGGCCAGTGTTCCTTTTTTAATACCCAATGATTTCAACAGCTAAATGATAAAGATTTTAATAATCGGTGCATTTGACCGATACAACTATGGGGATTTATTATTTCCCCTCATAATAGAGAAGCAACTTAGCACTTATGGGCTAAATTTCAGCTTTCAATTTTTCGGGTTGGTCAAGAGTGATCTTTCTGCGGAAGGAGGTCCTCCTACACAGGATCTTCAGGAATTCTATGAAGCGTGTGATAATCCCCATCAAAAAGTGAACGTCATAATCGCAGGCGGTGAAGCACTGGGAGTGACGTGGAATTCACTTTATGCTGCGCTTAACCCGTTTTTTCAGAAAGTGAATAAAAGGCATGTAAAACTTTCTAAAGTATTTGACCTGAATGGTTTTACTAAACGTATCCTGAAAGGGAAAACCACTCTTCCGTTTGTCTTTGAGAGCAGCGATTTCAGAGGTGTCAATTCCGTAATCCTGAATTCATTGGGAGGATCGGGTCTGAAGCCGGCGGTTTTCGAAAAGTATAAATTCCTAAAGCAGAAACTGCAAAAAGCCGAATACTTTGCTGTAAGAGATAAAATTACCCAAGATAATCTCCATCAAGTAGCTATTAACGCCCATCTTTTTCCAGACTCGGCTATTCTTATGTCGGAATTTTATCCCGTGGAACTTTTGATTGGGAAGGTCACTCAGGAAGTGAAAGACTACGTGAAATCGTATAAAGGTCAGTACGCATTCGTGCAGATTAACAAGAAGACGACTTCAGGAAAACTTGATGTAATTGCGGAAGGGCTGGATAAGGTTCATAGACAGGGAGATACGCGACTTTGTCTTTGTCCTATAGGAAAAGCGCTTGATCACGATGATCATGAGGCACTGCATGAGCTGGGAGCTAAACTGAAAAGTGAATTCACCTATTTCGATGCACATACGATATGGGATATCATGTACCTGATCGCGAATTCAAAATGCTATATAGGTACAAGTCTACATGGTGCCATCACCGCTATGAGCTATGCGGTGTCGCATGTCGGGCTCAAAGTGGAAAAACTGGATGCTTATCTGGGTACCTGGGGGGTAAAAGGCAACCAATTTGCAGTGGAATTCTCCCAAATTTACGAGCAGTTCAACACCGCTGTCAGCCTTACACAAGAAAGTTTGGTAGCATCGAGAGATAAGCAGTTTAGGGAAATAAAGAAAGCATTTGGGTTAATGGTGGATGCAATGACAAAAGCCTGATCAGACATTCCACCAGTAAGTAAACTTGAGCACTAGAGAGCGGTTCTTGGTATAGAAAGGAGCTGGAAGATAATTGTCCGTGTATACGATAAATAAGTCCGAAGCGGGCTTGTATCTCCACTGAAATCTGGTATTTAGGTTGATGTTCTCGATCTGTTGGTTGTATTGGATAAAAGCGGTGAAAAAGAGTGTGTTAGTCATTGTTACGTCCAGTCTGGGCCCTATCAGCCAGAAATCAGTTCTTCCCCATGGTTCTGGCAGATTGATCTGGTTGTAATTTGTATTGAGCGCTAGGCTAACGTAGGGTTGAAACCTATAGCCTAATTCTGAACTTAGATTGTATCGGTTTCCGTCGGCATAATATCCCCCCATACGGGTATTAAATGCATACGTCAAGAGACTTTGTGGTTTGGAGATGTACTCCATTCCCCAGGCATACCAGGTATGCTCACTACCAGTAGGAAGGGTAAGCTGGCTAAAATTCGTTGGGTCAAAAGGCATCTGGAGCTTGACATAATCATATCCAGCCCAAAGCATAGCCGTACTCTGGGTTCTCCATTTAATGTTATAGGCTGCAAAGAGTGTGTTGTCCGTTTGCTCACCCCCCATATCAAAAAACAAAGTGTTGCCTATATCGGGTCCATGACTTAATATTTTCTCGCTTTTGGGGAAAAATCGATACCCTATGGTTGGGTTGAGTTTGTAATAGCTCCGCCGCGGTACGAAACCTACTTCGGCAGTATAATTAGCTGAAACATATTCGTGTTGCCAATTCCAAGTCAGATTACCACTTGCATAGCGGAGATTTGCGGCGTGGACAAATCCATTACTGGACTGGTCAGGTCCAAAACTCTTCAGAACCAAAGCTTTCCCTGTCCATAGATTGTTGGCTGATGCAAGATTATATTCGAGACCCAGGTTCCTGTTGAATTGTGAATAGATAGGACTGGCCTCCTCTGTAGCCTCTGGATTGTAATTCAGGGATTGTTTGTTGATGAAGATAGCTCCAATATTCGATCTCGTCCCTACTTGTCGCTGTAAGGCCATGACAGTGAAATTTTGGGCGGGCAGCGACTGTTCATCCACTTCTCCGGTTTGCATGTTCATTGCCCCGATTCTCCAGTCCCGGTTGATTTTTCCACTCAATCTTGCCCCGAAACTGATTGGGGCGTTTAGCCCAATTCTTCTCGAGAAAAAGGGGCGGATGGTATTGTAGCCAAATCCCGCAAATAAGTCACCGTTTTCCAGGAAAAACTGTCGTCTTTCAGGAAAGAAAAGCTCAAACCGGTCAAGATTCGTCACTTGTCTATCGACTTCCACTTGTGAGAAATCGGGATTTACCGTAAGATCAAGATTAAGTGAGGAGGTCAGTGAAATCTTGGCATCCAACCCCATATCACCGCGGTAGTCAGCTTTTTTATTTTCTGAGTTCACTTTAGTGGCGCCACCTAGGAGATAGGGAATAATTGAAATATTGGCTCCTGCTTCAGGCGGGGGATTATCCCATACGAGCGTACCGGTGTATGCCAGTGAAGCAGATGGGAATTGTCGCGGTACGGGAGCCCAGCCGGATTTTTCTGTGGTTTTCAAATCCAACCTGCTGAAATTTATCCCCCATTCTGTTATTCCCTTTTTATAGCGGATCGATTTAAAAGGAATGGCCGCTTCAAAAATCCACCTGTCCTCATAATTTCTGACTTTTGAAACCCATTTATTGTCCCAACTCAAGTCCACACTCCCCCCGTTATACATGATTCCGTCCCATTGTGCACCTGCGGCATTTGCACCAAAGGAAAAACCGTTGGTCAAATCATCAAATGGGTCCATAAAGAGTAAGAAATTATCATTCTTCCCAAAGTTGAAATCCCTTCTCAGGGATTCAACCATATAGGGTCCCTCGACCGCATGATAATTTACTACAATCAAATACAAATGATCTGAATCGTAACTCATTCTCACGTCTGTTCTGACTGTAGAGAAACTCGTATCCATAGGGGTGATCATAAAGAAATCACTGGCTGTTTCAGCATCTATCCATGCTTGTTCGTCCAGAATTCCATCAATAATGATCTCTGAGCTCGCTTTTTTAATTGAAAGCCGATAGGAGTCATTAATTTTTTGTGCATACAGCGAAAGGCTAAAGCATAGGCCTAGGCATACCAAAAGGAAAGTTTTACCCATATAGACCTCAGAAATGCAGTAAAACATTGTTTTCCATCCTTATCTACTATTAATCCTCGAAGCGAACTGATAAACTAGCTTGATGAGGTTTATCACCTATTATTGTTTGATGCGGTATGCAAGTGTAAGGTTGAACTGCCTTCGTATAAACTGTGAATCGCCTTCAGTGAAGAAATTCTCCCCTTCGATGATATAGCGGTTTCTCCGGGAATTAAAAATATCAGTAACATTGAAAATAATTGTTCCACGCTCACTCAAGACTTGTCTGCTAGCAGATAGATCAGTGAAGAAAATACCTTTTCTTACACCTTGAGCCGTTTTTTGCCGGGCTTCAAAATTGCCTCTCACCTGAATGTCCCATCCATTTTCCAAGGTAAACCTGGATGTTTGGCGTACCAGCCAAGAAGTAGTCCTAGCCTGAAATTCAGCCTCTACATTGCTGCCATCGATGATCGCATGGAAGAAATTTAGGTTTAAGTCAAGTTTCCACCAGGATGTTGGACGGTAATCAGCACTGAATTCCAATCCCATAGATTGTTCTCCAGCAAGGTTAAAGGGTAGTGTCACGGAATTCCCTTCGTTATTAACAGTTCGGATTCTTTCTATTTTATCCGTAGTATTTCGGAAATAGGCCGTTGAAAACAAAGTACCTTTATCGAAGTACTTAATATGACCTAGCTCAAAAGCATCTGTAAATTCAGGATTAAGATCCGGGTTTCCACTGAAAAAATTCCGTTGATCAGAGAAGGTAACATAAGGGCTTAGGTCGTTATAGACCGGTCTCCGGACCCTGCGGCTATAGCTCAACTGAAATGCATTTTCTTCTGTGATATTATATGTGAGATGGGCGCTCGGAAACAGATTGGTGTATTTTCTTGGATTTTGCTCGTTGGTTTTCACCAATGTCGTTTTCACATCGGTATGCTCTGCCCTCAAGCCACCTTGATAACTCCATTTTCCGGTTTTGTTTCCTATTATACCATAGACAGCAAGGATATTCTCATTGTAAATAAAAATATTGTCCAATCCCGGTAAGGTTTCAAATTCTCCGCCTTCCCCTAGCTGCTCTACAATGAAATCATTTTCCATGTCACGGAAACTGGTTCGTATACCCGTTTCAAGCTTCCCTTCTGTTGCAAAGGGCTTCACATAGTCCAATTGGAGAAGGTATTGATTCTCATATTCATCATTGAGTGAAGTCTGCACTAATGCACCTGAAGGAATTTCTGCTCCTTGCGGTGTGAATGCGTTTTCAGTAAAGAGCTGATCCGAATTCTCCCAATAGTTCAAATAGGTGAATGCAGCAGTAAGCTCGTGACCCTTCTGTTCAAAATTTCTTTTATAATTTAAGATTATCTCGGAGTTGGGTTCTTTCTCTTTTTCGTCCTGCCTTCTGAGTGAGTAGCCTAAATAAGTGTTAAAATCATTCAAGTAATCATTGTACCTGATATCAGTGATCCTGCGGGCATCACTTCTTCTCCAGAGATATGATAAGGTCACAATACTCTGCTCATTAAAATAATAGTCCAATCCTCCCCGGATGTTATTGTTGAGACTCTTCACGATTGAGGAATTATTCTGGCTAAGAATAGCAGTAGAACCATCTTCATTATAGACTTCCTGGTAAAGTTCACTTACACCAGGCTGATGCCTTTTTGCAAGTCCATAATTGATGAACCAGTTGATTCTATTATGCCTGTAATTGAGATTTGTAGTGAAGCCAAGGTTTAGCGGACTTCCCCCAATCACCTCAAATGATCCATTGAATCCTTGCTGGTTGTCTTTTTTGAGGATAATATTAATTACACCTGCCATTCCCTCGGCTTCGTATCTTGCCGACGGATTGGTGATAATTTCGACTCGCTCTACCATATTGGCCTGCAGCTGCCGCAACCCACTGCTACCTTTAAAACTGACAAGCCCAGAAGGCTTTCCATCAATCAGAATCCGCACATTTGCGGATCCTCTCAAGCGAACATTTCCTTCAGGGTCCACGGCAACTGAAGGTAAATTCATCAGGATATCGGAAGCGGTGCCTCCTGCATTTGCCAGGTCTTTTCCCACATTGAATATTCTCTTATCAAGGGAAAGCTCCATCAGGGTTTTTTCTCCCTGCACGATTACTTCATCCAGATTTCCTGTGGTAGTGACCAAAACAATTTCTTTGAGATCATGTATGGGGTTTTCCCTGCTGAGCGAAAAGAAATCGGTTCTCTTGGACTCATAGCCCATGAATTCTATCAAAGCATAATACCTACCAAAAGGTAAATCAATGCTAAATCTCCCGTTATCATCCGATATACCACCTCCGACCAGGCTGTCCTTCTCAGAATAGACCGCAACACTGGAGAAAGGTAAGACGTCTTTACGTTCTTGATCTTGGACGATGCCCCTTAATCTACCATTAGTTTTATTCTCTTGGGCAAAACCCATTACAGAAAATAGTAACAGAAAAACGATAAGTAGAATAGGGGACTGATTCACCGGTAATGAACTCATTGTGATGCAGGCTTTAGTACTGCTATATGCTAAAATAGCAATAGGTTAGTTTGGGTAAATTAATTTTGGAAAATTAATATTTCACAGGTTAGGATTAGTCCGGTTTTTTTTGAAAGGCGATAAAACTCTTTTTTGGTGAGTTTTTACCCCCCTTTATAGCCTTCCATATACTTGGATTCTTTTTAGATTAGACCATCTATTAAAAAAAGCTGAATCTTGAAAGAGTTGAACAGCGCACAGCTGAGAATGCCGAATGGTGGTTTTGCCAAAATATGGATTCAGAACTTGGTGTAGTCCTTATCCCCATTAGATTTTCCGTGTTCTATATGATCTTGGCTCGGAAGGGCTTCTTGAGTCACTCTAGATGATATCCAACACGTACCTTTATTAAGACATTTTCCTGTGAAAAGGATATCACTTTACAGGTTTAATCCTGAGTTTTACAGAACAGTGGGATTATTGACTGGACTTGATCCATTTCCATATAGTCTTATAACTTGGCTTGGTGCCATGCATCAGAATTCCTATTCGGTATATTTTTCCTGCAATCCAGGTGGTAAACAGGAAGCCAAGAATCAATAACGCCATGGAAAGTGCTAACTCATAATAAGGAACCCCAAAGCTCACTCTTCCCATCATGGCTATCGGAGAAGTGAGGGGTATCACAGAAAGCCAGAAAGAGGTAGTACTATTGGGATCATTGAGTACAAAAACGAACAGCCCCATATAAGCAACAAGAAGTGGAATGGTAACAGGCAGCATAAACTGCTGGGCATCCGAAGGAGCGTCTACCGCAGATCCTATTCCTGCAAACAGAGCCCCGTAAAGAAGGTAGCCACCAAGAAAATAAAATATAAAACAAAGTACAATCTGGATGTAGTTTATACTGGATAAAACCTGAAGAATCTCACCCATATCCCCAGATGGTGTCATTAATTCAGGATTGGCCATTTCCATTGCCTGCTGCTGTGGCATCTGCATTCCCAGAAATCCAGTTACCACTGTAGTAAGTGTACCAATCAATACAATCCATATGAGAAGCTGTGTCAATCCAACTCCGGCAATGCCGATTATTTTCCCAAGCATGAGTTGAAACGGTCGGAGGGAGGAAACCAGTATTTCTACGATCCGGCTGGATTTTTCCTCAATTACCCCTTGCATGATCTGATTGCCATAGATAAAGATGAACATATAGATCAATATTCCTGCGACAAACCCAATGGCATAATTGATGGTGGCATCACTCACTGTTTCAGTTCCCTGATCATCAAGAACTATTGATCGAATGACAACTTTGGTCCTGACTTCAGTGATGATTTTGGGATCAATTCCACTCTCATACAGCCGTTGCTCCTCAATTTTCTTCTTCAGGTTATTCTCCAGATAACTGATCAGATTCATGTTGGGATTTTCATCACCATAGAAAACAATCCCAATAGGCTCTTTTAGGTCAAATTTGGGAATGTAGAGAAATCCATACCGGTCTCCGTTTTGAACCATTTCCTTAGCCTTCTCCCGGTCAGTGTTGGAGAAAGAAAAAGCGTACTGTTCAGAGCTTTCAAGAAAAAAAAGATTATTCTCATCCACTACTTCTATGATCCGAAGTGATTGACTGTCCTTTTCCTCCATGGCGATCCAAACAAAAACACCCATGATAGCAGGAAAAATAAGGGGAGTAAGCAGAGTGGCTAATAAGAATGATTTCTTTTTGACCCGTGAAAGGTATTCCCGCTGGATTACCAACCAGATTTTATTCATTTTCTGTTGATTTTATCTGGTGAATAAAGATTTCTTCCATACTCGGAATGACCTCCTGAAAGTGTGTGACCTGCCCGTATTGCATGAGGTCAATAAGCATTTCGTTCGGATTTTTACCGCTGAGGGGCAGGGAGAAATGATGGCTGGTGCCATCGTACTTGACAGACCATTCTTCGGGAATTTCCCTTGTGACATGTTCAAGAGTGATGGTATAAACTTCGGGTCTATAGCTGGATTTTACGTGCTTTATTGTGCCATCCAGGATCTTTCTGGAGCGATGGATCATGGCCACCTGATCACAAAGCAATTCTACAGATTCCATTCTGTGGGTACTTAGAATAACTGTGGTTCCTTGATTCTTGAGTTCAAGAATTTCATTTTTTATAATCTCGGCATTGACCGGGTCAAACCCTGAAAAAGGTTCGTCCAGGATAAGTAAAGGAGGATTATGAATAATAGTGGATATGAACTGGATTTTTTGAGCCATTCCTTTAGAGAGGTCCTCAATCTTTTTATCCTTCCATGTGGCAATTCCAAGTTTTTCCAACCAGGCATCAATCTTTGATTTGGCATCAGTCTGGGATAATCCTTTCAGCCGGGCAAAGTAAAGCATCTGATCCCAGACTTTCATCTTTTTATAAAGCCCCCTTTCTTCAGGAAGATATCCGATTTTACGGATATGTTTGGGGGCCAATAATTCACCTTGCAATCGTATGGTGCCACTATCTCCTTCTATAATCTGGTTAATTATACGGATCAACGTGGTTTTTCCAGCTCCATTCGGACCCAGAAGTCCAAAAATAACTCCATCTGGGACATCAAGATCCAAATCCGTGAGGGCGTTAGTAGAGCCGTATTTTTTGTTTAGACTTTCGATTTTCAGCATTTACCCAAAAAATAGCAATTATTCTACAGTTAATGAACCTACCCCTACATCAATTGTCATTTCAAGAAGTCTAGGGTCCAGAGGATCATAACCTTTTGTGATGTAGGTTTCTTTATCAAGTGCCTTGAGATACTTGGGAAGGGAGGTCCTACACATTGGTGTGGTCTTCATTTTGATTTTGACCGGAACAGAGTCGGGAGGAAGATTCAAATGTAACGCCCCAGCTCCCACAGCTGCGATTACTTGACACGCACTGGGCATTCCTTCCGAAAAATTCAAATTGATTTTTCCATAGTTTACCTCAAAAATCATCTTTTTTGCATTGGTATAATTGGCGGTAGTAACTCCGACCGTTCCCATATTCAACGTCACCAACAACGTATCCATCTGAATCTGGTTTGGACTGTTGGAGCTGTAGTGGATGAGCACATCTGCACTTGCACTTTTTATTTTTAATTGATTGATGGGCAAATTCGCAAGATCAAAATCAGCCAATCCCATTCCCAGATTGAAATCCAGGTGATAGAGGAAGTTCGTGTTCAATCCGATGTCCCAAGTGTGGTCAAAGTTATTCCCTTCACTTGAAAACAGCTTGGAAGTAATACTTTTTCCAAGGTTTTCAGATTCGACATTTTTGTGGACCAAAGAAGCTTCGAGAATATCGTCAGCAATGACGTGTGAGAAGCTTGGAAGAATATTAGTTTTTTTTAAATGTCCATGGACATACAGCGGATCTGGTGATTTAACCCTCTTGAGCTGGGTTTTGCTTTTATAGGAGGTGAATTCCAAGTGGACCATCCCAAACCCTTTTCTCTCTGTAACCCGGAATTCTTTGACTAGTTGCGCCTTACTCACACCTACCCATCCTATGATTATCAGAAAAAGCAGACACAATTTTCTAAGCATACCGATAGGTTACGAGGCGACTTCAAAAAGGTTTATCAAAACTATAAAAAAAGCCAGAACGGACTCTGGCTTTTTCTCAACTAAAAAAACTCTTTCATTTTGTCGAAGAATGATTTATCACCTTTTCCAGGATCAGGTTTAAAATTCTCTGAGTCCCGGAGACTTTCAAGCATTTGCCGTTCTTCTCTTGAGAGTGTCGTAGGAGTCCATATATTGACCATGATTAACTGGTCTCCTTTGGAATACCCATTTATATCTTTAATGCCTTTGCCTTTTAGGCGAAGCATTTTGCCACTTTGGGTGCCGGGATCAATCTTGATTTTGACTTTTCCTTCGATGGTAGGTACTTCCACTGATGCGCCTAAAGCAGCATCTACAAAGGAGACATGAAGATCATAGATTACATTATTTCCATCTCGTTGAAGCGTGTGATCTTCTACTTCTTCAATGACGATGAGTAAGTCTCCGGGTATCCCTCCAGGTATCTCGTTTCCTTTACCGGACATACTGAGCTGCATACCTTCGGCCACACCACCCGGTATGTTGATGGAGATTACCTCTTCTTTTATAATAAGTCCTCTAGAGTCAGCTTCTGCTGGCTTCTTATCTACTATCTGTCCGCTCCCACCACACACTGCACAGGTACTTGCTGATACCATTTGGCCCAGCATAGTGTTGACTACCTTCTTTATCTGTCCACTTCCCTGACATGTAGTGCAGGATTTAAATGAAACTCCCGGAGCGACTACGTGACGTTTTACTTTGATTTTCTTTTCTACCCCATTTGCAATCTCGCTGAGGTTGAGCTTGAGTTTAACCCGTAGATTGGTGCCTTTCTTTGATCTGCGGCCTCCGCCACCGCCCCCGAAGAAGGAGCCAAATCCGCCACCTCCGAAAATATCCCCGAACTGTGAGAATATATCCTCCATGTTCATTCCACCTCCACTATATCCACCGTTTCCGCCCAGACCTTGATGTCCAAATTGGTCGTAACGTTGCTTCTTTTCTGGATTACTAAGAACCTCATAAGCTTCCGCTGCCTCCTTAAATTTCTCTTCCGCCTCGGGATTATCAGGATTCTTATCCGGGTGATATTGGATGGCCATTTTCCTATAGGCCTTTTTAATTTCCTCTGCTGATGCGGATTTGGATACCCCTAATACTTCGTAATAATCTCTTTTTGCCATAATCTTATGCTCCTGTCACGACCTTGGCGAACCGAACTACCTTATCACCAAGCGTATATCCTTTTTCTATTACATCTATCACTTTACCCTTCATCTCCTCAGATGGAGCAGGTATCTGGGTAATTGCTTCTTGGGTGTCAGCATCAAATGGCTTCCCCACCAAGTCGTTCATCGGTTTTAAACCCTTGCTCTCCAGAATTCGAAGAAGTTTATGAAAGATCAATTGATTTCCTTCTCTTACTTTGAGAGCATCCTCTTCCTTCTCATTTGCCTTAAAAGCCCTTTCGAAATCATCCACTACTGGAATGAGGTCCCGCAGCATATCCTCAGATGCAGTTGTAATTAGGTCCAGCCTTTCCTTTGCAGTGCGCTTCCGGTAATTTTCAAAATCCGAGTAAAGCCTCAAATATTTATCTTTCAAGTCTGCCACTTCATATTCCAGCTTTTTATCTGCTGAATCGGGCTGCTCCTCCTGGTCTGAACTTTCTTCGAGTTGATTTTCCAGAGTTCCTTCTGTCAATTCTTCCTCTTTTTGATTCATTTCTTGATCCACTTGTTCGTTATTTTCCATAATTCTAATTGGCAATAGTCGGCTTGTTTCACTTTAACAATATTGTTGCCAGCACATTTATCCTGACATTCTGACACGCTATTGCTGGTGAATTGCCTGCCAGATCAGGTCTTTTAATTTTTCAAGGTTGTAATTTGAAACAGATGAAATAAAAATGGAGGAAACTCCTTCGGGTAAACCTGCTTCCATTTCTTTTATCAACTCATCATCTAGCATATCTGATTTTGATATGGCTAGTATCCGCTTTTTATCCAACAGTTCGGGGTTGTATTTCTCCAGCTCTCTCAGGAGTACTTGATATTGTTTAGTCAAGTCGGGAGCATCTGCAGGAATGAGAAAAAGCAAGATAGCGTTCCTTTCGATATGTCTTAGGAACCTAATGCCTAACCCTTTCCCTTCTGCCGCTCCTTCTATAATGCCAGGAATGTCTGCCATTACAAATGATTTGTCATCATGGTAACCTACTACTCCCAGATTAGGAACCAAAGTGGTAAAGGGATAGTCTCCGATTTCTGGCCTCGCAGCAGAAATCGACGAAAGCAAAGTAGACTTGCCGGCATTTGGAAAACCCACCAGACCCACATCAGCGAGTAATTTGAGCTCAAGAATAATCCATTCTTCAATACCTTCTTCACCGGGCTGGGCATAATGGGGAGCTTGGTTTGTCGATGTCTTAAAATTGTGGTTGCCCATTCCTCCTCTTCCTCCCTTAGTGAGGATTATTTCTTGACCGTCTTCTGTGATCTCAACTCTTTTTTCTCCGGATTCTGCATCTTTTGCCACTGTCCCCAAGGGAACTTCCAGGATAATGTCTTTTCCATTTGCCCCGCTGCGCCGGCCTCCCTCTCCACCTTTTCCAGCCTCAGCTATGACATGCTTTTTATACTTAAGGTGTAATAGAGTCCAAAGCTGGGCACTTCCGCGAAGAATAATATGTCCCCCTCTTCCACCATCTCCACCGTCAGGTCCTCCTTTGGGTACATGCTTTTCCCTTCGGAAATGCAGTGCCCCAGCTCCGCCTGCCCCTGATCTGGAGCAGAACTTTACATAATCTATAAAATTGGAGTCCGCCATTATTATGAAAGAAAAAGGCTAAGCTCTGAAGCTTAGCCTAAATTGAATTGCAAAACTAAGGAAATTAAGTCAATCAGTAGCTATCTATTACAGCGCTGATGTCTTTGAATATCTCATCTATTTCACCTACTCCTTTGATTTTCTGAAACTTATCCTGCTTGTTGTAGTAGTCTGCGACAGGTAGCGTCTCATCCATATACACTTTAATACGTGTATTTATTTTTTCATCATCCTGATCATCCGCCCGGTTGGAAGTCTTTCCGCGTTCCTTAATTCTGATCTTCAGCACCTCTTCAGGAACGTCCAGGGCGATCATACCGGAGATAGACATCCCATGTTTGGAAAGCATCAGATCCAATGCTTCTGCCTGTGCAGTCGTCCTGGGGAAACCATCAAAAATGAATCCTTGGGAACTTCTCGTAGAATTGATTTTATCCTCCACCATTCCGATAACTACCTCATCAGGAACAAGGTGGCCTTCGTTCATATACTTTTTGGCAAGATTTCCCAAGTCGGTACCTTCACCTAAATGCTTCCTGAATAAATCGCCTGTAGAAAGGTGCGTAAGTCCATACTTTTGGATCAGCTTTTCACTTTGGGTTCCTTTGCCTGCGCCCGGAGGACCAAATAATACAATATTATACATTCCTGATTCTATTATTTAAGTTGCTAATTAAGCATTGCTAAGTTGATAAATCTCCGGTAAATTCCTACCCAGACCATCGTAATCTAGACCGTAGCCCACGACAAATTTATTGGGAATTTCAAAACCCACATAATCTAAGTGATAATTAAACCGGAAAGCATTGGGTTTAAAAAGTAAAGTAGCTATAGCTATCTGTAAAGGATTGTAAGCGGAAAGAGCCTTAAGAAGGTAATCCATGCTGATTCCCGTATCCACTATATCCTCTACGATCAGAATATTTTTTCCTTCGATTTTTTCTTCTAAACCCAGAATTGATTTGACTTCTTCATTACTTTTTACTCCTTTGTAACTACTGATTTTAATGAAAGTAGTGGTTATGGGTAACTTAATTTTCCTGCAAAGGTCTGCCATGAATACATAGGATCCATTCAAAACCCCAATAAGCACTAAGTCTTTATTTAGAAAATCTGTTGATATCAATTCCCCGAGCTGGGTATTTCTTTTCTGGATTTGTTCAGAAGATAAGTAGAGTTCAAAATCTTTATCCTTTAAGGTTAGTTTCATTTGTTTTCAATTATAGTTTTTCCATTAAATAAGGATAGATCTTGACCATGGCTTCCAAATCTTTTAAAGACACTTTTTCATGGGGAGTATGCACGTGATCTTCCGCAGCTCCTATAAAACACCAATCAATGGGATAAGGTGAAAATTGAACTTCCCTCCCATCACTTCCTCCATGTGCCTCTACCTCAAGCTGGTAAGGAATACCGCTTTCCTTAACCAGTCCAATTACTTTATTGATAAATTTCCTCCTTGGGATATATCGGTCCCGGATAGAAATAACCACACCTTCATGATGGGTGACCCCTGAAGTAATCCAGGTTATATCTGCAATCAAAGCTTGCTTTATGGGGGAATTTTCCTGGATGAACTTTAGGAGGAAAGGTACGCTTCCTCCTCCATGTTCCTCGTAGGTTGAAAAAACCACCCATCCGTTTTCCAACGTTTCACAAAGTTTTAGAGCAGTATATAATCCCAGTCTGTTGTCCAAATAAGCGGCTTGAATGAAATCAGAGTCCATTCTGATGTCTTGTTCGAAGGAAAGTAAGGTTCCGGGTTCTATACCCCGTGGAAAGTCGTGAAATACTCCTTCTTCATCTCCGGTGATTTTACATGAAATTTCTCCAAAACTATCTTTCCCCGTAATTTTGGTGCCTGGAATTATTTCCGGTCCTCCTATAGTAACTAGCTGATTTTCATAACGTGACATAAACCCAATAGTATCTATATGAGCAAAGACAGCCGTTCTAGGAGTACCGAATTTCAATAGTATACAATCATGGAAATCTTCTCCAAAATATATTTTTGGTAAAACATTCCAATAATTCCTTCGTTCTTGGATGTATTGAAGGATGAAATCGGATGTTGTTGACTCGTCGCTGGAAACACCGTTTAATTTCAATAATTCAAACAATAATTTCATTTTGGCATCAATTATGTTAAGTATTTGTTGTATAATTCTGAAAATGTCATAGAATTATTTTTTCTCCCGAATTGGGTTTTAAATAATTCATCTAGATTTGCAGTAAATTAAAAGTTTATAAATTTGTATTCACATCAATCAAACACTTAAAATTTGAACAAAAATTTTTTGTTATGAAAAAACTAATACTCTCAACACTTATGGCTGGAGCCTTGGCAATTACCGCCAACGCTCAGGAGCAGACTACCACGGCTGCCCAGGATCAGGGATTTAACAAGTTGTCTATTGAGGTCAATGGAGGCTTCAATAAGCCAATGGCTCCTATTACTCCTGGTTTTCTGTCTCCTACATTGAACTTAGGTCACGTCGACTTTGGAGTTCGGTACATGTTTAACGAAAAGTTCGGCGCTAAGCTGGATTATGGTTTCGGTTCCTTCAAGCAAGCAGAAGGAAATGGGTCTACAAGTCCTTCATTTGATACCAAGTATAACAGATTGAATCTTCAGGCTGTAGCTAACCTTGGTAGAATAATGAACTTCGAATCATTCAGTAGATCTTTTAGTCTATTGCTTCATGGTGGTGCAGGTATCGGTCTTGTAAACCCTGAAGAAAATCTTTACAATGATTTTGATGACAATGTTTACACCATCATGTTCGGTGTTACACCTCAGTTGAAATTAGGTAGAAGAGTCGCTCTAGTTGGGGATATATCCACCATCTTGAATGGCCGTCAGACCGTCGCATTCGATGGAGCTTCTGTAATCAGACCTGATGATCCGGGTTACTACGGAGCAAATGGTACCTGGTGGACTGGTACATTGGGTGTTCAGTTCTATCTTGGAAAGCATGATGAGCATGCTGACTGGTATATAGCAGCTGATAAATACGCTACTAAAGAAGAGTTGGCAACCCAGATCAGCGGTATCAAGGATATGCTGAAAGATTCTGATGGGGATGGTGTTCCAGATTATTTGGATAAAGAGCCAAATACCCCAGCTGGTGCTCGTGTAGATTCCCATGGTGTTACACTTGATTCTGACGGTGACGGAACTCCTGATCACTTGGATAAGTGTCCGTTCCTTCCTGGTCCAGCATCTACTGATGGCTGCCCTGTAGAGGAAGTTAAAGAAGAAGTAGATTACCTTAGAAAGGCAATCAATGATGGATACGTAAATGTTTACTATGCATTTGATAGCTCTAAACCATTAGGTTATTCTGCAAGTGCTGCTAACTATGTAGCAAACTTCATGAAGAGAAACCCTGGAGTGAGCGTTGAAATCAAAGGTTATGCAGACGAACTTGGACCTGAAGATTACAACATGAAGCTTTCAGAAAGAAGAGCGAAAGCAGTCTATGACATACTTATCGCTTCTGGAGTAGATGCTTCAAGATTGTCTTACAAAGGTTACGGTGAGGATACAAGTGTAGATAAAGCTTCAGCTGATGCACGTCAACTTGCAAGAAGAGCTAGCTTCGAAGTAAAGTAAAAGCTAAATAATTCAATAGTTAAAGCCCGGTTCTGCCGGGCTTTTTTGATTTAAAGAAGGTCACGTTTTATTGCAAAGTTATCTGAGACTAAAGGAACTATGGAGAACTATGCTTCGGACCAATCCATAATATGCATTAGCATCCATTACTACTTCGGGATCAGTTATAAAAAAGTACTGCTTTCAACTTCGCCATAACAGTATTTCTTTGCCCAAGTTTCCAACCGGCCTGACCTTGCTATCAGCGTCTCTCCTGAGCAAATCAAAATAGGCTAAACAAAACCTAATGAATTCGGATTCAAGCCTGCTAGTCTTAAGTAGATAGTTTGGTTATAAATCTAATGGAATTCACGCTTCTGTTTTTAATTTTGGTAAGGAGTAGAAGTAATTATTGGGATGAATGAGAGAAATTTACTCCCGTAAAAGTAACAGCCGAGTTTTATTTTATCTTCGCACTATGTTTGTTCTGTCCGATATACCATCTGTCGCCAATAATTTTATGGCAGAGATGAGAAATGTAACTACCCAAAGAGACCGGATGCGTTTTCGGAGGAACCTGGAACGTCTTGGGGAGGTCTTGGCATATGAAATATCCAAATCATTTGTCTACAGTCGAGAGCAAATAGAGACACCTTTGGCAACTCACGCGATGTTGACAAGTGGAACGCAGCCAGTTATCATATCTGTATTAAGAGCTTCATTACCTTTTTATCAGGGTTTTTTGAATTTTTTCGATCAAGCAGAAAGTGGTTTTATAGGTGCTTTTAGAGAGGAGGGAAACTCGGGGGATATTTCAATCAACTTAGGATATAGGGTCAGTCCCAGTATTCAGGACAAGACGGTAATCCTAACTGATCCTATGCTTGCTACGGGAAAATCCTTAATACAGTCTATTGAGGCTTTGAAAAATCATGGAACTCCATCACATCTTCATGTAGCAGCTGTGGTAGCTGCCCCTGAAGGAATAGCCTATCTTCATCAGAACCTAACTATTCCATTCACACTTTGGGTGGGAGCAGTGGATGAAAAACTCAATTCCAGCTCATTTATTGTTCCCGGTTTAGGGGATGCAGGGGATTTGGCATTTGGAAATAAAATCTAACCGTGGTAACTACTTATTTATTACTTGTATTGGGATTGGGGATTTTACTTTTCGGAGGGAAAATTCTGGTTGATGGTGCTTCTGCCATCGCTGTTAAAATGGGAATGAGTGCTGGTCTAGTGGGATTGACAGTAGTGGCGTTTGGTACCTCCGCTCCTGAATTGTTAGTAAGTATAAATGCTGCTTTGAAAGGTAACAGTGATATTTCAGTAGGGAATGTAGTGGGATCAAACATAGCTAATATAGCTTTGGTACTCGGTGTAAGTAGTCTTTTCTATCCGATTTTGATCAAAAGAAGTCACATAAGGTTTGACTATTTTTTAACTGCTCTTGTTACCTTGTTGTTTTATGTAGTAAGCTTCAGCGGTGGGGGAATCAGCTTTTGGGAAGGAATATTCTTGGTATCTCTTTTTGTAGGCTTCAATATATACCTGTTTAGAAATTTAGGTACGGGGGTTAAAGAGAACAGTGAACAGACGGAGGAAGAGATCGAGCAGGTTAAGTCTTATTCCTGGATCGCTGCCTTGGGATTATTGGTTGGGGGAATAGTTGGGCTCTACTTTGGTTCAGAGCTTTTGGTAGAAAATGCCATCCTGGTTTCCCGTGAATTTGGAGTATCAGAGCGGGTGATAGGAGTGACCATAGTCGCCATAGGAACGAGTTTGCCGGAGCTGATCACTTCCATAATCGCAGCGATGTCCAAGCGTACTGATTTGGCGCTGGGAAATATTCTGGGAAGCAATATCATGAATATACTCTCAATCATAGGATTGACGGCCATCATTAAACCTATTGGTGTATCTGAGGCATTCATTCAGTCAGATTACCTTTGGATGATTGGGATTACCGCGTTGCTTTTTCCGCTTATGAGATTTAAGATGCGCTTGTCTAAGTATGAAGGTGGAATTTTACTTCTCAGTTACGGGGCATATTTATACTTCTTGCTCTAATGGAAGCCATTCTTACATTTTTAGGGATTTACTTCCTATGCCTTTTCAAGTTTATAGCTGGTCCGGTCTTAGGATCTGCAGCAGGCTATAGTGTTTTCGAGACCGTTTTGGTGACTGTCGCTGGGATGATGACCAGCGTAAGTGTATTCGCCTTTTTGGGGGACAAGATCAAGCAGTACATGGCCCTTAGAGCCAAAAAACCAAAACAAATATTCTCAAAGAAAAACAGAAATATTGTGAAGATATGGGGGAAATACGGAGTGTTGGGAATCGCTTTTTTGACCCCGGTAATACTTACCCCTATAGGAGGTACCCTGATTATGGTTTCGTTTGGTGTGCCAAAGCGGGAAATACACATCCATATGCTTTGGAGCGCTATGCTATGGGCAATAGTGTTCAGCCTCACAATAGATAGACTGCTCAGTATACCGATTCTTCAGGTTCTATTAGGGTAAATCATCGTCAGGCAGAATCTCTATATCTTTAATTAGAATCCGGTTGGCAATATCCTGGCCGGTCAGCGTAGCAGCTAATCCACCCATAGCAGTTTCCTTATACCTACTTTCCATGGAAGCTCCTATCTCACCCATCGCTTCAATACATTCGTCTACCGGAATGACTGCGCTTACATCAGCAAGTGCGATCTGGGCTGAACTGAAAGCGATGGCAGCAGCACTGGCGTTTCTTACTACACAGGGAACTTCCACCAATCCGGCCACGGGATCACATACCAGACCAAGCATACATTGAATGGTTATGGCTACCGCATTGAACACTTGATCTATAGTCCCTCCCAGGCAGAATACAATAGCACCGGATGCCATTGCCGCTGCTGATCCGGTTTCCGCCTGACAACCTCCTACAGCTCCTGCCAGACTTGCTTTCTCCTCTATGATCAGCGCTATACCGGCACCTACAAGCAGCCCATCTACAATCTGCTCGTCGCTTAACTTATGGATTTCCTGAAGCGTTACCAGTGTACCAGGAAGTATTCCACTGGCACCGGCGGTAGGAGCTGCCACCACTCTTCCCATGCAGGAGTTTACTTCTTTGGCAGCAAGAGCCCTGGAAACAAGTTTTTGAAAATCTAAGGAGAGCACAGCCAGCGGATGGTTAAAAACCTTTTTTGCCCCATTGTTGATCATTCCTGATCTTGAGTTCATCTCTTCCTCCAGTCCGGTCTTTACTGCATCTTTCATGACTTGATATGCCTGTAGCAAACCGGCTCTTACCTTCGCTTCATCACTGTTTTTTTGCTCTACTTCATAGTCTATTACTGTACGGGGCAGAGTGAGTGCCCGCTCTTTACAGTAAGTTTTCCAGCCTTCAAAACTTTCAAATAGGTAACACATAAGTAGTGGGTTTTATATTCTACCGGATAAGGTATTCACTTTTTCCAAATAACCTAGAAATTAAACTTCAAGGTTTGGATGATTGCTGGATCTAGGCTCAGCGCTACCGGACATGTCTTGGCTGCGTTTTTCAGCTTCTGGATGATGGTGGGATCTGTTGAGGGCTTATCCCACGTGAAATCCACAATGATCTCTTTGATTTTCCGGGGCGAAGATTGCATGATTTTAGTGACTTCCCACGATAGCCCTTCCAAAACTACCCCCTCTCTCTCGGCAACGATTCCCATAATTGTGGTCATACAGCTTCCTAAAGCACTTGAAACCAAATCTGTGGGAGAGAATGCTTCACCTTTTCCATTATTATCCAAAGGAGCATCTGTAAGTATTTCAGTACCAGATTGCAGATGCATGGATTGTGTTCTTAAATTCCCTAAATATGAACTTTTTATAGTGGCCATAAACTCTTACTTTTAAAATTCAGTTTAAATACATAACCCCAAAAATAGGGCAATATTTTCGACCATTTCGAATGAACAAGCTGAAATTCATTTTATCCTTTCTGACACTTCTGGTGGTATTCCGGGCTGAAGCACAAAGAGAAGACGCAGGTAACTACGAATATGACAGGGAGTATCTTTTTGGTTTGAATAAGAATACCAATGGAGGCCTGATTGGAGGACTTATGTTCAAAGCTGGTACCAGAATAGATGATACCCAGTTTAGTTTCTGGTCGATAGAACTCTCAAATGTCAAAAACCCTAAAGAGACACGGTACAATACCGTATTGGGGAACAGCTACATTTTTGGTAAGTCAAATTACCTGTATGCCATCAGACCCCAATATGGGAGAGAGGTAGTGTTATTCAAAAAGGCTCCCAATCAAGGAGTACAGGTTTCTGCATTGGCGGCGGTGGGTCCTTCCCTGGGATTGATTGCACCTTATTATGTGGAGTACGCAGTTAATAGACTAGAAACTGTAAGAGAGCAGTATAATCCAGAGATCCATCAGAGTAGATTTAATATTTTGGGGACGGGAAGACTTTTTGAAGGGATAGGAGAGTCTGAATTGGCGTTTGGAGGTAATGTAAAGGCCGCGCTTTCATTTGAGTTTGGTGTTTTTCGCTCAAATGTAACAGGATTGGAACTTGGATATATGTTAGAAGGGTTTACCAAGGAAATACCTATTATTCCCACAGCCGAGAATAAGCAGCTGTTCCAGTCTGTTTACTTCACGTTTTTCTATGGCTTTAGACAGTAAGGTTTGTTGGGTTTTGGGTCGATGAAGCGTACCTTTGACTTAAATTGAATTATCCATGATTGAGTTACCCGTGATTTCCGAAGAAGCTACCCGCAAGAAAAAGCCTGATTGGCTTAGGGTGAAGCTGCCGGTGGGAAAAGAATATGCAAAAGTACGAAAGCTAGTAGATGAGCATAAACTCCATACCATTTGTGAAAGCGGTAATTGTCCCAATATGGGGGAATGCTGGGGGGCTGGCACAGCTACATTTATGATTCTGGGAAATGTCTGTACACGCTCATGTTCCTTTTGTGCTGTAGCGACAGGCAGGCCACCCGAGTATGACACCGATGAACCCCGAAGGGTGGCTGAAGCCATCAAATTGATGCGGGTCAAACATGCTGTTCTCACGTCTGTTAATAGAGATGAGCTGAAAGACAAAGGAGCAGAAATATGGTATCAGACTGTGGTTCAAACCAAAGAGCTTTCTCCTGAAACTACCATAGAGACACTGATTCCGGATGTTAAATCAAATTGGGATGCACTCTATAGAATGATTAGTGGAGGACAGGAAGTAGTGTCACACAATATGGAGACTGTCGGTAGTCTTTACCGCAGGGTAAGGCCGCAGGCCAAATATGAGCGTTCTCTTGAGCAGATCAAACTGACCAAGGAATTTGGAAAAAGAACCAAAACGGGTATCATGCTCGGGTTAGGAGAAAAGAAAGAGGAAGTATTGAAGGCGATTGATGATCTGGTAGCACATGGCTGTGATATCCTCACGTTAGGACAATATCTACAGCCTACCAAGATGCATATTGAGGTAGCTGAATTCATCCATCCCGATCTTTTTGCAGAATATAGGGAAGAGGGATTAAGCAGAGGGTTGAAGTACGTGGAATCAGGTCCTTTGGTGAGGTCTTCTTATCATGCCGAAAGGCATGTGAATGTCTAGAAAAACAACTGTTTATAAAGAGCATATAAGATAAACGCTCACGGGTGTTTGGATAAGTTTGAGGATTATTATTCCTTTCATCTATCGTATGATAGGCTGTATAGCTGGATTTTTTGATGCATGGAAGTGTTAATCCTATAAAAACTCACTTAATCCTGATGTGTCGTGCCTCCGAAAAAACAAAAAGACTGGCTTTTCTGCCAGTCTTTTTTGGTTGAATCACTACGGATTATCTTAAAACTACTGAATATCCGCTTCTTCTTTGGCATAGTCTTCAACGGGAATACAACTGCAAATAAGATTTCTGTCTCCATATGCAGAATCTATCCTTCTCACACTCGGCCAGAATTTGTTCTCTTTGACAAAGTCAATTGGAAAAACTGCTTTCTCTCTTGAATAAGGTAGATCCCATTCCCCAGTAAGAACCATAGGTGCAGTATGGGGAGCATTTTTTAACACGTTATTGAATTTATCCGCCTTTCCTTCTTCAATCTCCCTGATTTCAGACCGAATGGATAGAAGGGCATCGCAGAATTTGTCGAGCTCAGCCTTTGTCTCTGATTCAGTAGGCTCGATCATTAGCGTGCCTGCTACCGGGAAGGATACTGTCGGTGCGTGATAACCGTAATCCATCAGTCGCTTTGCGATGTCTTCTACTTCTATGCCCAGTTCTTTGAATGAGCGGCAATCCACGATCATCTCGTGGGCAGCTCTGCCTTGGGTACCGGTATACAGAATAGAGAACCCTCCTTTCAGCCTTTCTTTGATATAATTTGCATTTAGGATAGCTGTTTTGGTAGCATTGGTGAGACCATCTCCACCCATCATCGCAATGTAGGCATAGGAGATAGGCAAGATACTGGCACTTCCATAAGGGGCTGCTGAGACAGAAGATACGGCATCTTCTCCTCCAGTCTTCACCAGTGGGTTTCCTGGAAGGAATGGTGCCAGATGCTTGGCTACACATATAGGGCCCATTCCGGGTCCACCGCCACCGTGTGGTATGCAGAAAGTCTTATGGAGGTTCAGGTGACAGACATCCGCGCCTATTCTACCGGGACTGGTAAGTCCCACTTGTGCATTCATATTGGCTCCATCCATGTAGACCAACCCGCCAAATTCATGGATGGTGGAGCAGATCTCCTGGATAGCTTCCTCAAATACACCGTGGGTAGAAGGGTAGGTAACCATCAAGGCGGACAGGTCATCCGCATGTGCAGCAGCCTTAGTCTTTAGATCCTCAAGGTCAATGTTTCCTTTTTCATCACATTTCACCAAGACTACTTTCATACCGGCCATAACTGCGGAGGCAGGGTTGGTGCCGTGAGCTGAAGTCGGGATCAACGCTACATTGCGATGCCCTTCATTTCTATGCAAATGATAGGCACGGATGACCATCAAACCTGCAAATTCTCCCTGAGCCCCCGAGTTGGGTTGAAGCGAGGTAGCCGCAAATCCAGTAATCTCAGTTAGCCAGTTTTCCAGATTGGTAAAGAGTTCCTGATAACCTTTGGTTTGATCGATGGGTGCAAAAGGATGCATCTGGCCAAATTCAGGCCAGGTTACGGGGATCATTTCCGCTGTGGCATTCAACTTCATCGTGCACGACCCCAGGGAAATCATGGAATGTACCAAGGAGAGATCCTTTGCTTCAAGCCGCTTGATGTAGCGAAGCATCTCATGCTCACTGTGATAATCGTTAAATACAGGATGGGTCAGGTAATCCGATGCACGGAGCAAAGAGGTGGGTAGATCCAGCTTCAAATCCTCTGAAAGGACTGATAGATCCGGTGCTGTCGCAGATAAGGCATTTGCAAAGATCTCTACTACCGCCTGGGTGTCACCAAAGGTTTTTGCTTCATCAAAAGTGAGTAAAACAGCGCCGCTTTCATATCGGAAATTCATTTCGGATAGCACGGAAAGCTCCTGAACTTTTTGCTGGATATCAGCAGTCAAGGCTATTTTTATTGTATCAAAATATTGCTGCGAGGACACAGTATAGCCAAGTTCTGCCAAAGCTTTAGCAGTTAATTTAGCCAGCCCATGGGTACGTAGCGCAATATTTTTTAAGCCTTGTGGTCCATGATAGACTGCGTAGAAGCTGGACATCACCGCTAGCAGCACCTGGGAGGTACAAATGTTTGAAGTAGCCTTTTCCCTTTTGATATGTTGTTCCCTGGTCTGGAGAGCCATTCTATAAGCCTTATTTCCGGCTCTGTCCACAGAGACACCTATGATCCTGCCAGGGATCTGTCTTTTATATTCTTCCTTAGTCGCAAAAAAAGCAGCGTGGGGGCCTCCATAGCCCATCGGTACCCCAAATCTCTGTGCGGAACCAACTACTACATCAGCACCCATTTCACCAGGAGGTGTAAGCAAAGTAAGCGCAAGCAGATCAGCAGCAAATGCTGTCGTGACTTTATTTTCCCTTGCAGCGGCTATCAAAGCAGAGTAGTCCCGTACTTCTCCGTCAGAGTCAGGGTACTGGAAGAGAACTCCATACAGATCCTGATCAGTCAGGTCCAGAGAATCAACTTCCCCATACACAAGCTCAATCCCCAACGGCTCAGCACGTGTTTCCAGGACAGCCTTAGTCTGCGGAAATACTTTATGGTCAACAAAAAATTTCACCGAATTCTTCTTTTCTCTCGGTTTTATCGCAAAAAGCATGGTCATGGCTTCCGCTGCGGCTGTGCCCTCATCCAGAAGAGAGGCATTTGCAAGTTCCATTCCTGTAAGCTCCATCACCACAGTCTGGAAATTGATCAAAGCCTCCAATCGACCTTGGGCAATCTCTGCCTGATAGGGAGTATAGGCAGTATACCATCCCGGGTTTTCGAGTACATTTCTCAAGATCACACCGGGAACCAACGTGTCATAGTAGCCTAATCCTATGAAAGATTTGAATACCTTGTTTTTGGATGCCAACTTCCTGAATTCTTTAAGAAATTCAGATTCCAACTTAGCAGCAGGAAGGTTGAGTGGGCGTTCCAGCTGAATGGATTTGGGAACGGTCTGATTGATTAACTCCTCCAGGGTTGAGGCTCCGATTTTCTCCAACATCTCTGCGGTTTCCGCTTCAGTCGGGCCATTATGTCTGCTCTCAAATTTGACAGCGTTAGAAAGGTTGATCTGCATAAAGAACTAGGGGAAGTTTGAAGTATTTGGGTTTGAAATCATCCTGATTTTTCAAGTCGCAAAGGTACAATTTCTTGAAGTATAATGTTTTTCCCTTTGGCATTAATTTATCCCCTAACACGGGATATTTACAAACGGTTTATTGATGGGTTAAAATTTTATCTAGTTTAGTGCCTTGGAAAAAACTGTCATGTCGTCACCGCCACACAGGGGGATGATTCCATCTGACCGATAAAAACAAACTATAAACAGATGAAAAAAGGGTTGTTATTAACAGGAGCATTGGCTTTGGGGCTATCGCTTCCTAGCTTGGCGCAAAATCCGGTGCAGGTGAAATATGCCAACACCATTACAGCTGAAGATTTGGAGAAGCACCTTACCTACATCGCTTCTGATGAACTTCAGGGAAGAGATACTGGATCGGAAGGACAAAAAAAGGCAGCGAACTATCTCGCTGATTTCTATAAGAATTTAGGTTTGGTGGGGCCCGTAGATGGGGCTTATTTCCAAAAGTTTGACTTGGTCAGCACCTCTTATAGTAAGGTTACTCTACAAGTGGGTAAATTGAAGTTGAAAGAGAATGAGGATTTTGTCTTTGTGGGAGATGGTGATATGAAGAAAGCAGCGAAGACCGACTTGGTTTTTCTGGGATTGGTTTCCGATGAAAACCTCGCTAAGGTGGACGTAAAGGGGAAGCTGGTGGGGATTTGGGCGGTAGGAGTCCGGACCAACGATCTCATCGGAAAGGTGATGGATGCCGGTGCTGCTGGCGTAGTGATGGTAACTATGGAGGGACAGGCCAACTTTGACAGAATCGCAAACCGCTATAAATCTTTGGGAGGACGTGGAAGACTGGGCTTTGAAAAGCCCACGGAACAGCGCGCAGCCTTCATGGTGAGTTCCGACAAAATGGGGGAACTGTTTGGTGCCCCTGTGGATCAGCTGAAAGAAGCTGCTAAAACCAATCCTGAGTCCATAAAGTCCCAAAAGGCCACTTACCAAGTTGTAAAATCAAATACAGTCGTCCCAACGGAGAATGTAATGGCGTACTTGGAAGGTACTGACAAGAAAGATGAAGTATTGGTAATTTCTTCACATTACGATCACGTGGGAGTGAGTAGTACCGGAGAGGTTTTCAACGGAGCTGATGACGATGGATCAGGCACTGTCTCTGTTATGGAGATTGCAGAAGCTTTTGCCATGGCGGCCAAAGACGGTGTGAAGCCAAGGAGAAGTATACTATTCTTAAATGTCACCGGAGAAGAAAAGGGTCTGCTCGGCTCGGAGTACTATGGGGATCATCCGGTATTTCCCTTGGAAAACACTGTGAACAATATCAACATTGACATGGTAGGTAGGATAGACTATGAATATCAAAATGCTGAAAACAAAGATTACGTGTATGTGATAGGTTCCGAGATGCTGGCTTCTAGCCTCAAAGTGATCAACGAATACAATAATATTACCTATACAAACCTGATTCTGGACTATAGATATGATGCGGAAGATGATCCTAACCGATTTTACTACAGATCAGACCATTACAATTTTGCCAAACATAATATTCCGGTGATGTTTTTCTTCAATGGTGTCCATGATGACTACCATCAGGTAACGGATACAGTAGATAAAATCGAGTTTCCATTGATGACGAAAAGAGCCCAGCTTATTTTCCACTCTGCATGGGATCTGGCCAACAGGGACAACCGCACTCCTGTAGATGGATCAAACACAAGAACAGACCGATAATAAATGACCTTTTGGGTCGTCTGGTTCAAATGCCTCCAAAAAGGAAATCACTTTTTGGAGGCATTTTTATGGATGGAAAAAGTAAGCGTAAGGGCTATAACAAGGCTGAAACAGCACTATAATGACTGATTTTGAGGCAACTAATGGCTGCAATGGAATTGCTAATGCATATTTCGCGATAAAAGTAAACCGGAAAAGGACAATCCGGTAGGAGACCTACTGCAGGCTATAAATCCGGTATCCCAGAGAAATGGAGGTTACCCGCTATGCTGGCATCATTAAATGAAACGTTGCTATTTCCCTTTGTTTTTCCGGTGTTTTGTCTTCAGCTGGTTTCGGTTCGTTTTAGCCTTGGAGTTTTTATTCCCTCTCTTCTTCTCTTCTTTGGCTTTCTCTTTGAACATGTTCGGTTTTTTCCGGGCCTTTTTTTCATGAAATGCACCTTTGTAATCAGGGTTATCCCGCTGCATCAATCTGTCGAGCTCTCTTGCATAAATCTGCTTCTCGGCAAAAGGGGTTTCAGGTATATCGACTGTGGCAGGAATTTCCATGACTTCGACTTTCATACGGATCAGATCCTCAATCCGCTCAAAATGATATTCTTCAGCGGGATTGATAAACGTGATAGCCTTTCCCTCTTGTTCGGCTCTTCCAGTCCGGCCTATCCTATGCACATAGTCTTCATAGATCAGGGGGACATCGAAATTGATCACGTGTGAGACCATGCTTACGTCCAGCCCTCTCGAGGCTACATCGGTAGCTACCAGTACCCGGACATCTCCAGACTTGAAGTCGTCCATAGCATTGATCCGTGTGTTCTGTCCTTTGTTGGCATGGATTACCCTAATCTCCCCCATGTGCTTCCGATCCAAAAAACTGAAAACCTGTTCTGCATTTTTTCGGGACCTGGTAAAGATGATTGCACGTTTGATCTCCTCTGCCTCCAAGAGAAAGGCGAGTAAGTTGATTTTGGTTTTGATATTGGGCACATGGAATTTTACTTGGCCGATTGTTTCTGCAGTCGTGGCAGAAGGTGTCACTTCCACACGCTCCGGAAACTCTAAAAACTCGGAAGCAAGCCTTTCCACTCGGTCGCTGAAGGTCGCTGAGAACAACAGGTTTTGGCGTTTTACCGGTATGATTTCAAGGATAGCACGAATCTGCGGCATAAACCCCATGTCCATCATTTTGTCCGCTTCATCCAAAACCATGGTCTTGATTTCCTTGGTGAAGAGCACCCCTTTCTTATAAAGGTCCAGAAACCTTCCCGGAGTAGCTATTACCAAATCTACTCCGGCTTCAATCTGTTCTATTTGGGTTTTTGGTCCCAGTCCTCCGTACAGGCTGACGAGTCGGAGATCCGTGTTTTTGGCGAGTCGGTGCGCCATCTCTTCGATCTGCATTACCAATTCCCGGGTTGGAGCCAAAATCAACCCCCTTATATGCATACCTTGTGCGTATTTAATCTTCATCAGCAAAGGGAGCAGGTAAGCAGCGGTCTTCCCTGTACCCGTCTGCGCAATCCCGAGTACATCATGACCACCTAATGCCAGGGGGATAGCTTTTTCCTGGATAGGAGTAGGTTGTGTATATCCAGCCTCTCCCACTGCATCTAAAAGCTGGCGATTAAGCTTAAATGCGTCAAAACTTGAGGCCTGATTGCTCATGATTAGTTAATTTTGGTTGAATTAGTAAAATCCTAAATGGAGTTAAAGATGAAAAGTATTCTGATCACCGGTGCAAATATAGTCAATGAAGGCCGGATAAGCCGGGCAGACATTTTGACAATGGATAGTAAAATCGTCAAAATTGGCAGTGATCTGAGTGGAGAAGCTGCTGATTTGCACATCGATGGATCGGGTAAATATCTGTTGCCGGGAGTAATAGATGATCAGGTTCATTTCAGAGAACCCGGACTTACGCATAAGGCTGAAATCTATACTGAGGCTAAAGCCGGTGTGGCTGGGGGGACAACCTCCTACATGGAAATGCCAAATACCATTCCCCAGTCCACTACATTGGAACTATTGGAGGAGAAATACAAAAGGGCTTCAGAAGTTTCCTTGGCTAATTACTCCTTCTTCTTTGGAGCCACAAATACAAATCTGGAGGAGGTGCTTAAGGTTGACAAGGAGCGTGTCTGTGGTGTAAAAGTCTTTCAAGGCTCTTCCACCGGAAACATGCTTGTGGATGATCCGGAAACACTTGAAAAAATATTTAAAGAGTGTGATGCGTTGATTGCTATCCACAGCGAGAACGATACGATCATTAAGACAAACCTCGAGGAGTTTAAATTGATCTATGGTGATGATATACCGGTCAAGTTCCATCCTAAAATCAGGTCAGAAGAAGCATGCTATGATGCATCCAGCAGGGCAGTGGCCATGGCAAAAAAGCATGGAACCAGGCTTCATATTCTCCACATCAGCACGGCAAAGGAACTGGAGCTCTTTGATAATAAACTTCCTTTGGAAGAAAAGCGGATAACCGCTGAGGCCTGCATCCATCATCTGTGGTTTTCTGATGAGGATTATGTGCAAAAGGGGAATCTGATCAAATGGAACCCTGCTGTGAAGACTGCAGACGACAGGGCAGCGATTTTCAGCGCAGTTTTGGACGGGAGAATAGATGTGGTGGCTACAGACCATGCCCCTCATACACTGGCAGAGAAGTCCCAGAATTATGTCAAAGCACCTTCTGGAGGTCCGTTAAACCAGCATAGCTTGGTGGCAATGCTGGAATTCTACCATCAGAATAAAATCTCTCTTGAAGAGATAGTTCAGAAAATGAGCCATAATGTGGCACGGCTTTTCCGCATCAGGGATCGCGGGTTCATACGGGAAGGATACTTTGCGGACTTGGTACTGGTAGATCTTGATTCTCCCTGGGAAGTGTCAAGAGACAATATCCTATCCAAATGTGGCTGGTCTCCTTTTGAGGGATATACTTTTAGATCAAAAGTTACCCATACGGTCGTCTCTGGACATTTGGCGTACGAGTTCGGTACATTCCATGAAGAGACTAAAGGACAGCGACTGAGTTTTTCTGCAAAAAAATGACCCTGCATCTTGCGCCGGGTCTACTTAATTATTACTTTTGCACACCAATTGAAAAGCAACATTTCAGGAACTTATTATGGTGATTGTAGCTCAGCTGGTTAGAGCGCTGGTTTGTGGCACCAGAGGTCGCCGGTTCGAACCCGGTCTTTCACCCAAAACCCCTCTTCAAATTAAGAGGGGTTTTTCCTGTTTTAAGGGCTGGTAAATTGGCACAGCATTTGACAAACTCAAACAAGACTAAACCAATTTGAGATGTTTACCTTGTTCAAATCTGCTCCGAAATTTCCTGTGGTGAAGCCTGTCAACCTCAGTTTGGCAAAAAGCTATCTTATAAAATTTGAAGAATCGCTGAGAAATTTTGAGGAAATCCAAAAAGAAGCGGTTCATTCCTGATTATTTCAAACAAAAAGCGAAGGTTATGGAAACATAACCTTTATTTTTTTCCTATTAATTTTTCTTGTCCTTTCAAAACTCTATTTTTATCAATATAGATTTTATAGCATGAGTTATATCCATTTCGATAAAACACAACTGGTTAACCTGAATTATTCGCTGGATCGGGAGATCATCAGATCTAATCGCTCTGGGAGTTATACCAGTACCACCATTATTGGCTGCAATACCCGGAAATACCATGGGCTGTTGGTTGTGCCACAACCGCAGATTGACAGTCAAAGTCATGTTATGCTTTCTACAGTCCATGAGACAGTGATCCAACATGGGGCAAGTTTCAACTTGGGGATTTCAAAATTTCCCGGGAATTATTCTCCCAGAGGACATAAATATCTTGAGGATTTTGACTCTGAGCCTATACCCAAACTGACCTATCGGGTAGGAGGTGTTTTACTTCAAAAGGAATTGATATTGGATACCAACAGGGATAGGCTGATGATCAGATATACGCTGCTGGAGGCCCACTCTCCCACCAAGATCAGGATTTGCCCATTTCTTGCTTTTAGAGGATATCATGCCCTTTCCAAAGCAAATACTTTCCTGAACAAGAAATTCCAAAAGGTCCCCAATGGAGCCATGTTTCATCTTTATGAAGCCTATGATCCACTCTACCTGCAGGTATCTAAGAAAAATGACTTTGTCCCAGCGCCTGATTGGTATTACAATATAGAGTACATCCAGGAGAGGGAGCGGGGCTATGATTACCAAGAAGATTTGTATGTCCCGGGCTATTTCGAGTTTGAAATAAAAAAGGGGGAGCCGGTAATTTTCTCTGCCGGTCTGACCGAAGCTGATCCGAAGACCCGTCAAGCTGCCTTTGAGAAGGAAATTGCACGTAGGATCCCACGCAATAATTTCGAAAACTGCCTGAAGAATTCAGCAGGCCAATTCATCCGGAACAGAGATGGAGATACCCGTGTAATCGCTGGCTATCCCTGGTTTGGATGGTGGGGCAGAGATACTTTTGTAGCTGCTCCGGGTCTGACTCTTGCCGCAGGCGACAGAAAGACATTTTTGGATATCATGGACACCATGTCACGTGACTTGAAAGGTCCGTTGTTTCCAAACGTTGGAAGTGGTGTGACAGCTAACATGAACTCTATCGATGCTCCGTTGTGGTATTTTTGGGCTGTTCAGCAATATGTATTGTTCACCTCGGATACCAAGACCGTGAAGGAGCGATACCTCAGCAAGCTGAAGGGTATTATCGATGGTTTCAGGCAGGGGACGGATTTCAATATCCATGTGCTGGATAACGGGCTGGTCTTTGGAGGCCAGGATGGAGTAGCTTTGACATGGATGGATGCGGTTACCCCAGATGGACCTGTAACCCCGAGAATGGGGTGTCCTGTAGAGATTCAGGCATTGTGGTACAATGCACTTTGCTTTTACCATGAGCTTACTGGGGATAATGAGATGAAAGAGCTGGCAGAACGCGTAAAGGGAGCTTTCGAAAAATCGTTCTGGTCGGCAGAACATGGGTATCTGGCGGATGTCGTCAATGGTGAGGAAAAAGACTGGTCTGTACGCCCCAATATGGTATTTGCCACTTCTCTCCCATACACCATGCTCAGCGAAAGTCAAAATGATCAGGTTCTGGAAGTCGTGAAATCAAAACTGTTGACTACTAGGGGGCTGAGATCTTTGTCTCCCGATGATCCTGCCTATAAAGGGTATTATTTTGGAGATCAGATCAGCCGGGACCAAGCCTATCACAATGGGACTGTATGGACCTGGCCGCTAGGTCATTTCGTAGAAGGATATGCAAAGCTTCACGGGAAGTCGGCATTGAATTTTATCCAGAAAATCATCAAAGGCTTTGATGGGGTAATGACTCAATATGGCGTAGGTACGGTAGCAGAGATTTATGACGGTGATCCTCCGCATCGTCCTAAAGGGGCCGTTTCACAGGCTTGGAGTGTGGCAGAATTACTTCGAATGATGGACTTGGTCAAGAGAATATAAAAGACTTTTTATGAAGGTGTTAATGTTTGGGTGGGAATTCCCGCCTCATATTTCCGGTGGTCTTGGAACAGCCTGTTATGGGCTGGTGAAAGGTCTTGTCCATCATAAGCAGGAGATCATTTTTGTAGTACCGAAACTCTGGGGTGACGAGGAACCGTTGGCTGATTTCGTAAATGCAAGTGACATCTCCATAGATTACAGGGAAAGAAGGTTCAAGAAAATCTGGAAAAATCTCACCTATCTTGAAGTCAGCAGCTTTTTGATTCCTTACTTAGGTCCGGAAGAGTTCAAGAAATATACAGATTACACCATCCATGACCGGATGGATGTGGAAGACAGCATTTTCTCAAACAAGTTTGAGTTTAGCGGTAAATATGGCAAAGACCTCATGATGGAGGTGTCCAGATATGCTTTGACAGCTGCCCAGATAGCAAAAAATAAAGAGCATGATCTAATTCATGCACATGATTGGTTATCATTTCCTGCAGGCATCGCAGCGAAGGAAATAAGCGGGAAACCACTCATTGCGCACGTGCATGCGACTGAGTTTGACCGCTCCGGGGAACGTGTCAATCAACAGGTATATGATATTGAGCGTGCAGGGATGCATGCCGCCGATCATGTAGTGGCAGTAAGCCAACTGACCAAGAATATTATCGTGAAGAAGTATGGCGTATCACCTCACAAGGTAAGCGTGCTCCATAATGCGGTGTTGGATTCGAGTATTATCAAATCTTCTTTCAATAAGAAGGTACCTGAAAAAATCGTCACTTTCTTGGGCCGGATCACTTTTCAGAAAGGTCCTGAATATTTTGTGGAAGCAGCCAAGAAGGTGATAGAAAGAGATCCCAATGTCCGCTTTGTCATGGCGGGAAACGGAGATCTTCTCAATAGAATGATAGACCGTGTCGCGGAACTGCGGATGGGTACAAAGTTCCACTTCACTGGGTTTCTCAAGGGGGACGATGTGGATCACATGTACTCAATCAGTGATGTATATGTCATGCCCTCCGTATCAGAGCCCTTTGGCATTTCACCCTTGGAAGCTGTAAGGCATAATACACCCGTGATTATCTCCAAGCAATCTGGAGTAGCCGAAGTCCTCAAAAATGCGATTAAAATCGATTTCTGGGACATTGATTCCATGGCGGATGCCATATTCGCCCTGCTCCACTATGATGGGATTTCCAGAATGTTTAAGGAACTGGGAAGTGAGGAATTGAAAAAATTGAAATGGGAGCATGTGGCTGCCAAACTTGTCACAGTCTATCAAAATACATTACCCAAGAAACCATGAGAACCATCTGCTTTTACTTTCAGGTTCACCAACCTTACAGACTGAAACCTTATCGCTTCTTCGATATCGGCGAGGATCATCACTATTGGGATGATTTTGCCAATAGAAGCATTATGAGGAAGGTAGCGCAAAAATGCTATTTACCTATGAATGCACTTCTCTTGGAGTTGATCCATAAGTACAATGGAGCGTTTAAAGTAAGTTTTTCCATATCCGGTACATTTCTGGACCAGATGGAGGCCTATGCACCGGATGTATTGGCAAGTTTCCAGAAATTGGTGGCCACTGGCCACGCTGAGCTGCTGAACGAAACATATGCGCATTCGTTGGCAGCACTGAAAAGTAAGGAGGAGTTCCACGATATGGTGCGGAAGCATCAGGACAAAGTAAAAAAATTGTTTAACGGATATACCCCAAAAGTATTCCGGAATACCGAGCTTATTTATTCAGACCAAATCGGCTCCATGGTGGCAGAGCTAGGTTATGAGGCCATACTTACTGAAGGGGCTAAGCATATCCTGGGTTGGAAGAGTCCTAATTATGTGTATTGCAACAGTATAGAACCCAAGCTGAAAGTCTTGCTGAAAAACTTCCAGCTCAGCGATGATATCGCCTTCCGGTTTGGTAACCGTGGATGGGAGGATTATCCACTGACCACCGATAAGTTTGTGAAGTGGATCAACAGCATCCCAAAAGAAGAGGAAGTAATCAATCTCTTCATGGATTATGAGACCTTTGGAGAGCATCAATGGGCAGAAACGGGGATCTTTGATTTTATGAGACATCTTCCTGAAGCGGTATTTAAGCATTCCCCATTTACTTTTTCTACCCCTTCTGAAGTAGTCGCCCAAGTGCCTCCCGTAGGGAAAATCCACGTTCCAATTCCTATTTCATGGGCTGATGAAGAGCGCGATTTGACGGCTTGGCTGGGTAATGATCTCCAAGATGAGGCATTTGATAGGCTCTACGAACTCGAAAAGCTGGTAAATGCAATAGATGATGAGGACATTCAGCGCGACTGGAAATATCTCCAGACTTCGGACCACTTCTATTACATGTGTACAAAATTCTTTTCAGACGGGGATATCCACGCTTATTTCAGCCCTTATGAATCTCCATACGAGGCTTTTATCAATTACATGAATGTGCTGAGTGACTTTATGCTGCGTATAAAAGAAAAAATGCGTGAGCCCGAACCAGAAATCTCCAGACAAGAAGAGTTGGAATAAAGCATAAAAAGACCGGCTATAATTGCCGGTCTTTTTATTCATCTGCCACAGTCAAATAGGTACTAAAGTAAGTGTTATCAGTAGCTTTCGGATTCGTTGGGAAAATCCTTGCTCTTTACATCTTTTATATATTGACCAAAAGCATGAAGCATAGTGGCTTCCAGATTGGCATATTGTCTCAAAAATCTAGGCTTGAACTCCTGTGTGATTCCCAGCATATCGTGCATGACTAATACCTGTCCATCCACACCACCTCCTGCACCTATTCCGATCACTGGTATAGAGACATTTTCTGCCACTTGTTTTGCAAGTGTGGCAGGGATTTTTTCCAGCACAATAGCAAAACATCCACAGGATTCAAGGATTCTGGCATCCTCCAGTAATTTCTGGGCCTCAGTTTCTTCTTTGGCACGGACGGTATATGTCCCAAACTTATAAATGGACTGAGGAGTGAGTCCTAGATGGCCCATTACAGGTACACCGGCACTGAGAATCCGTATCACAGACTCCTTTATCTCAGCGCCCCCCTCAACTTTCACCGCGTGTGCACCGGATTCTTTCATGATCCGTATAGCAGAGCGCAATGCTTCGGAACTATTGCCCTGATAGTTGCCGAAGGGAATATCTACCACTACAAAAGCACGGTTCACAGCCCGGACTACAGCTGAAGCATGATAGATCATCTGGTCGAGTGTGATGGGGAGGGTCGTTTCGTGACCTGCCATTACATTGGAAGCAGAATCACCGACGAGGATTATATCCACCCCGGCAGCATCCACTATTTTTGCCATGGAATAATCATAGGCAGTCAGCATGGATATTTTCTCACCACGGTCCTTCATTTCCTGAAGGATGTGTGTGGTTATTCGCTTGACGTTGGCTGAAGAATGTACAGACATAGGGTTTAGTGCAAATGGACTGAATAAAGATCGCCAGAGCAATCTACTTTGATATGCTCATTTAGTGTTGTGGATAGCTCAAATCCGGTGTAATCAGGCCTTAACGGAAATAAGCCATGGCTCCGGTTTACCAAGACGGCTATTTCCATCTTATAGAGCTCCTTATCCAAAAACGGTTTCATGGCATAGGCAAGGGTTCTGCCAGTGTTTAATACATCATCTACCAAGATCAGGGTTTTGCCTGTGAGATCGATCTCCTGCGAGAGTTCAATCTCTGCCGATGCGATATTGATTTTGTCCAATAATACTTCCACTTGCTCGACCTGTAGCGGAGAAATAGTGCTTAACTCACCAGCGAGCAGCTCCGCGAGATTTTTTCCCATGCCATTGATCCCAGCAAATACAACTCCTGCGGATCCAAGATTTCTCTCGTAAATCTCGTAAGCCATTCTGGTGATTTTTTTCTTGACTTGTGTGTGATTGAGTACTTCGCTCATGTGTTCTTTCAAAAATGAAAATTAGGCAATTCTACTGGGATTCAAAATCGCAGCGCCGGCTTATCTAAAGCTGTCCTCCTCATTCAGTATGTTCAGATAACTTTGATACCGGTAGGGGTGTATATAGCCTTCCTCTACTTTTTGGATAACCATACACCCCGGTTCATTGACATGCTTACAGTTGTTATATTTGCATAGCCCCAGGTACTTCCGCATTTCCGCGAAGTAATGGGACAGTTCATTCTCCTCCACATCAAGAATTCCAAACTCTTTGATTCCAGGAGTATCGATAAGGTCACCTCCATTTTTCAGAGGAAACAATTCCGCAAATGTGGTGGTGTGGACTCCCTTTTCACTAAATGATGAGATTTCTTTGGTCTGCTGACCCGCATCGGGGATAAGTGCATTTAAGAATGTAGACTTTCCCACTCCCGAATGGCCTGAAATCAGGGTCGATTTCCCGGATAAGTAGGGGGCGAATTTCTCCCATAGATCGTTGTCCTCCAGTGCGGAAATTTCCAAAACCGGATACCCGAGAGGCTCGTAGATTTCATGCAGGTCCAAAATCCATTCAGCAGCTTCTTCTCCCGCTAACTGATCTGCTTTGTTTACCACGAGTATTGCGGGGATTCTAAAGCTTTCTGTACTGACCAAAAACCTATCAATAAAGCCCAGTGATGTCCTTGGACTCTTCATCGTTACCATGAGAATTGCCTGGTCCAGATTACTGGCTATGATATGGGAGAAGTGTTGCTTACGGGTTGATTTGCGGATGACATAATTCTCACGGGGTATAATCCCTGATATCACAGCTGTGTCCTGATTTGCTTCTTTAACCAGTTCCACCCAGTCTCCCACCGCAATAGGATTGGTAAGTTTGAGGTCCTCCTGCTTGAATTTGCCCTTCAGTCTTGCTGCGATCACCTCATTTTCTGCCTGCACGATGTACCAACTTCCCGTTGATTTGATTACCCTGCCTATCATGTCTTAGCTTTAAGTTGATTTATTTTTTCACAGATGCGTTGAGCAGCACCGAGGTTTTCCCTAACCCATTTTTTTGCTGAATTTGCGCTTTGGGTATAGAAGGGATACAACTGCAGCCGATTAAAGGCCTCATTCAATTCAATTGCATTGCCCACTTCAAATCCACAGCCTTCCCTGACACTTTGTTTGGCCTCTGGAAATTTTGAACTGTTTTTCAATTTGCCGAAAATCACCGGAATCCCGAAACCCAATGGCTCCAAAATATTATGCAGGCCCTTGCCAAACCCTCCACCTATATAGGCTATCCTTCCAAATTGATACAGCGAGCTAAGCATGCCGATGTTGTCAATAAAAATGACCGAGGGATTATCGGTGCCATTCCAGCTGGAGTACGTTGAAGAGGGCAAGGTAATTTTGCCCATCCAGCTGTTCATGGGCCCAGGTCTCAAATCATGCGGTGCAATGATCCACCGGTATTCCGGATGGGAATTGATCAGGGGTATGAGAAGTTGCATGTCTTCTTCCCAGACGGAGCCAGCGACCAATACTTCATAGCTTCCTACCCAAGCCTCTACAGAATCAAACTTTTTGGGCTCGGTAGCAGTAGCGAAAACGCGGTCAAAACGTGTGTCACCTGACTGGCTTGCTGATGTGTAGCCGATTGATTTCAAAAGGTAGAGACTTTCTTCGTTTTGGGTGAAGATGTAGTCGAACTGGAATAAAATACTCCGGAAAAACCCATCATATCGAAAGTATAGCTGATTAGGTCTGAAAGAAGCAGCTATAAGAAACAAGGGAATCCTGCTAAGTTTCACTGCCAGAATATGATGGTACCAAAGGTCATATTTTGTAAAGACTACGACGCTGGGATTAAGGATTTTTACAAAAAGGAAGGCCTGGGTTTTACTGTCCAGGGGGATGTAAGTGATGAAGTCTACGTAAGGTTGTTTTTTTTTGGTTGCGTTATCATAGCCGGAAGGGCTGAAAAAACTAAGTACAATCTGAAGATGGGGATTGCTTCCCCTGATTTTTTCTATAACTGGACGGGCCTGCTCATATTCCCCCAGGGAGGCAACGTGAAACCATGCAATAGGCTCCTCTGTAGAGCTCCTGTATTGGATTAACCGGTCAAAAAGCCCGTCTCTGCTTTTCAGGAAATGACGTACTCTGGGATTGATTATACTTACAAGGCGCAATATGAGCCTGGCAAAAAAAACTCCTAGCCTATAGAACCATTTCATTCCCCAAAAGTAGCCAATCAGGAGGACAACTTATTACTTCCCGGAAAATAGGCATTGAACTGTTCTTTTATAACTTTGGGAATATTTTAAAAAAATCAAAAACCTGCCATGTTATTCCATTGAAAAATAAGTAATTTAAAACCCCTTGTTTTTCAGCCTATAACACCAACCTGAGTTAGAAGAGATATGATTCGAGTATTATTTGTATGTCTTGGTAATATTTGTCGATCTCCTTTGGCCGAAGCTATTTTTAATGGGAAAGTGAAAGCAGCGGGCATGTCACGGCAATTTTTAGCAGACAGCGCCGGTACATCGGATTTTCATATCGGGGAGCTTCCTGATGAACGCACCCTGAAATGTGCCACAAAGCACGGCCTTCCTCTCAAGCATCGTGGCAGACAGGTTAACCGCACAGATTTTCGGGAGTTTGATTACATTATAGCCATGGATGAGATCAATCTAAGAAATCTCAACGCGCTTAAAATCCGGTTTGGATTTGAACAAAAGAAAATCCATCTCATGAGGGATTTTGTGCCAGGCTCCGAAGGACAGTCAGTTCCAGATCCCTATTACGGAGGAGAAGAAGGGTTTGAGGAGATTTATACCATACTGGATGAGGCTATGGGTAATTTTCTTGACGAAGTCAAAGTCACGCATCAGCTGTATGCTTGATCTGGATGGGATCTATGAGCAAGTACTTTTTGAGTCAATTGGGCCGAACATAGCGTTAACGTCTGCTTCCTTGGTTGCGGCAGGAAACCATAATCAGGGAATACGCTTGGATACTTCGGAAGGGGCTTATTTTTTAAAACTAACTATTAATCACGAAAGAAATGTGCTTCATAAAGAGTCGGAAGCACTCGACATGCTCAGAAAAGCTACCTTCTTGAAAGTACCCGGTGTACATGGGTGTGGGAGGATAGGAGATTATAATTTTCTCCTTTTGGAATTTATTGAACCAGGAAGACCGAAGTTGGATTATTGGGAAAACCTGGGCCTGGGACTAGCCCAGCTCCACCTGAACCAGCATACCAAATTTGGGCTAGACTGCGATAATTACATTGCATCTATCCCTCAAAAAAACTTCCAGATGGACAATTGGACAGATTTTTTTATCGAACAGCGGTTGGAACCGATGGTGGGAAAGGCCTATTATGACAAACTTATCCCACTGGCTTTTCTTAAGAAATTCCAGTCTATTTATCCACGCTTAGCGTCAATTTTTCCGATAGAGAAGCCTGCTCTTATCCACGGGGATCTCTGGTCCGGAAATGTAATAAGTACCCCAGATGGACAGCCCTGCCTTATAGATCCCGCACTATATTATGGACACAGGGAGATGGACATAGCCTTTTCCAGGCTGTTTGGAGGGTTTGATTCCAAGTTTTATGCATCCTACGAATCCGTATTTCCTTTGGAGCCAGGATTTGAACTTCGGATGGGGATCTACAATCTATACCCCTTGCTAGTGCATTTGAACCTGTTTGGGCTTGCCTATCTCACAGGAATTGAGCGCATCGTGAATAAGCTTGCCGAATAGCTGTACTGTAGACTATTACCATAAATAGGGCTTGCTGAAAAAGTCTCAGCTGTACCAGCTTCAAGGCGTCCGAATGATGATGTATGCTTATACTTCGAATGAGGGCAACGTAGAAGATGGTGGGGCTGAGGCTAGCTCAAAAAAATACTGTTTTTGGATTTTCCGG
>JBMDXP010000072.1:0-66555 GCA_048819475.1 Algoriphagus sp. | reverse complement strand
AGAAAAAAAGGTAGTTTTTTACTTGAAATCTTAGAAAGTAATCCCCACTTTTAGATCGGGTATAGAAATATAATCATTTTGGCAGTAACTTCTTTTATAATGGTTGCCGCAGGTATTTCGGAAAGCTATTTTAATAGTTTTCATTGATCAAGGATGTTATTCTGAAGGTTTAATGCCATACGAATACACTTACGCTATTTATCCTTGATTTATCAGGCAATTTTCCATTCCCTAAACCGCAAATTTCATTTGACCACCTCTGGCTTCCTTATTAAGCTGGGCATTCCTCTAGGAATTTCACTTCCAGTGTGAATCAAAAGAAATGTCGCACCGGAAATGAATTGAATTAAATCAAGACTAATGACTACTGTATTCCTCCCCTTTCAACACGCGCTAACGTGGTTCTTACTTGATAAGAAACTTGTTTTATCCAAATGCACCTATGTCATGTCTACCGGTCGGCGGCAGTTGGATTTTTGCTGCTCTTTTATGAAGATGGGGACAATAGTGCTCTACAGGATACGCAGATACCGGAGTATACGGCATGAATTTAACCTCCTAAGATCAAAATTTCAATTACCATGACTAGCAATTTCAAAACCAGTTTCAAAGAAGCCCTCGTGGAGAAACCTGAGCAGTGCCTCGAAACCCTGCATTTCCTATTTTCAGAATATGCCCGGATTCCGATGTGGCATAAAGACGCCTTGGACATCCTCGAGGCGGTGCTTTCCTCCAAGGCAAAATGGATCATGAGCTCTCCGGCAGCCCATCTGCAGATCACTGGATTGTGGATCAGACTCATGCACTGCGCTGCCTATATCCATGATCGGCAAGAATTAATCAAAATAGGGATTCCCAATTGGGACGATATAATCCGGCCGACCCTTCCCAAAACCGGAAAGCCTGTCAAAGACCTCACAGACTACCTACCCAAATGGCTGGATGAAAGGGAGATTAGCTTTCCTCTAGCTGTACTTACTGAGTTCTTTTCCAGAAAGCCCCTTAAAAAATGGTTAAAAGAATGGAATATCTGGAGAGAAATAAGTCTTTCCAACCACTCTTTGATAGAAGAAAAAGCGGCCGAAGCCATTCTGAAGGATTTTGTCCTTTACTGTAAAATGTTGGATGCCTGCTATGTCATTTACATTCAGCACATCAGCCATGAGGAGATATGCCCCTCCTAATCCTAAACACCAGATAAAACAAATGTTCAACTTATCCCTGAAAAAGCCATGACTGTAAAATCCAGTTTCAAATCCAAAAACAAGGAATGGGTGGTATATGACAATTCCATCTGCTTCAAGCGTCTTCACGAGCTATTTGTATTATATGCTTCAATTGATCAATGGAGGACTTTTCTCAAAATCATATTGCATGCCTCAGTCTCTCCGGAGCCCACCTTATACCGTAATTCTCCCTGTGATCATATATTCAGGTCTGGCCAGTGGATCAAGCTGTTGCATTGCGCCCATTACCTTTATAAGCATTCTGAAATCAGTCCTCCAGAAACGGTAAAAATCAAGCATTTACTTCTTCCCAAGACCATTCTGTCCGGGGAGACCCTGGAATCAAAAATCCAATACCTGCCCAAAACCTTGAATGGAGAAGAGATCAGAGATCCCAGACTTGTATTGAACCTATTCTTCGACAAACGTTCCTTGAAGAAATGGATCAAGCTATGGAACCTCTGGAGAGAAGAGGGCTTATCTGATTACAATGGACTGGATGAAGAGGATATTGAAGGTGCACTGGAAGATTATGATTTACTGTGTAAGCTCCAGGATGCATGCTACCTTCTTTACATCCGCTCTGGATATATTCCAAAGTAAGGCTTTCATCGGGCCTCAGGAGGTTGGCTGTTTGCTGAAACTGGCTGAGATGTATGGAATACGGTGAACCTAGACCTGGGAACAGAGAAATGGCCATTTACAAAACCAAACCTCGAATCCGGCACCGAAGAGGTAATGCCTCTTGGGACGAATTGGAAGAAGAGCTGGACCCAGGGATTCCTTCAGAGCCAATAGGCGGTTTATCGTTCATGTCAACAGCATAGAGCGTATCCCAGATAGCTTTAACGGTAAATTAAAAGTAGTGCTTAAAAAGCATCCTGAAAAAGAGCTAGTGATAAGCAAAGAGAAAGCAATGAAGTTTAAAGAGTGGTTAAATCAATAAATAATAAACAGAAGATGAGTAAACCTTCAAGTACATTGAATCCGGATCTTGGCATCCTCTTATTGCGAATCGCCACTGGAGGATTAATGGTTTTTCATGGGGTTGGAAAACTAATCGAGGGGCATGAGACACTGTACTATTGAAGTGCCCCTCTTTTTCTTCTTTTTGTATCAGTAATTTTCATCAGTGGTCAAACCATTTTGCAAGTGACATTTGATGAATTTTTATTTATCATCATAATGTCCATAGGCTCCTAAAATTGTAACCACAACCTTAACTCCGTCAATCAAATAAACAAGCCTATGCTTTTTATCTATCCGTCTCGACCAAGCATTTTGCTGAAAATGCTTGAGCCTTTCAGGTTTTCCGGTACCTGTCTCAGGATATTCTTTTAGTTCTTGGATTAAAGAGAAAAACTTCTTTAAAATGGCCTTATTTCCTGTTTTCTTCAACTTCTCAATATCTTCCAAAGCCTCAATTGTAAATTCTACCTCAAAATTCATATACCGAGGAGACCCTTCAATTGCTCATCTGACAACTTCACTGTTTTTCCCTCGGTGTAAGATTGAATGCTTTTGGCCAATCGTTCCTGAATGATTGGATTATCAAAGAACCGGTCATTTTTTACTTCGTTTGAAATTTCATAGACCTTTCCTTTTCCTCTCTGAATGATCACTCGCTCATTTTTATCGATTAGATCCAGGTATTTTTTTAGATTTTGTCGAAACTCTCTAGTGCTTATTACTAACATGATATTAAGTTATGTGTACACATTAAGGTACACAAAATTAAATGAAAAAGTTCAGAATTGTAAGCAAAAGATGAATTCACATGAGATTGGACTATTTTTAAAATTTGATCTTTAAAATTTTATGATGTATCTCGGACAAATCGCAGGAAAGGCTTGATTTGCCTCAAAAATTTAAATTCATTCGAATTGATTTTACCTCTTTTTTTCCAAAACCCTGTATCGGGCTGTGTTTGGCATACATAATTTCATTGGCAATCCACTCTTTCCCAAGTCTGCCAAAAGTCCATCCGGCCAAATATTCCCGGAGATATGGAACACTTTTGGTCGCTCCATCCATGCCATCACCTTAGTCACTGCCATCTCAATCTTTTATTTTTTGATTTCCAAAAGGTCCAATTGCAACCTTCAGTAGCTGTGGTACAAACGAAAAAAATGGAAAAGTAAAATGCGCTGGCCCGTTTCTAAGCACTTAAAAGTCAGGCAAGTTCCCATTTCCTGTTCAACAGTCTGAGCATTCTTTCCTCTCTGTTCCATGCAGATCCTAAGCTATCTGAAAAATTCATTGACCAACTATCCAGATCCTATCGCTATATCCTGGAGCAAAAAGACAAAGACATTATTTCTCTAAAAACCGAGTTGGATTTTATTCGGTCTAATGCCTTCCTGCTCAAAATTCGTTTTGAGGAAAAATTCGATTTGCGAATTGATATCCAAGTGGATGCTACAGTGAGAGGGTGGACCTGCAGAGCGGAGAAGTCCCCCCTACCTTTGCCATTGTACCTCAGTCACGGACTACAAGCTTTTACAATAACCGATACCGGTGGTCTGGAAGGCGAGCCCGCATTCCTGTATATGTTTAACGGGATAGCTATCTTCTTCGAAGGAGGCGGGAATTATGTCTTGTACAAGACAAACAATGACCTATTGAAGTGATCATCATACAATGCCCTTGGCAGTAAAATTGTCCATCCTAGAAACTGACCAAGGGCATTTGATTTCAGTGATCCAAAATTTGCAAAGTCGTCTTTGATTTTATGCGCATCATCTGCATGACCTGTTCCCCCGAAATCCATTTGTCATGGGACACGTTGCTTTGCTCCTTCAGACGCTGGACAACTTTATCGACAATGGCATAGAGGGGGTCATCCTCCAAACAAATAACATTATCCGTTTTATGGCTTTCTTAAAAATAAGAAAGATTACTTTTCCCAAGCGCAGAAATCTAAAAATCACGGATGCTATATCAATAGTTAAAAATGTTTCATCTATTCATAATAAACATAGACACTTTCCTCTACCTATCCCAACCTCGACAAGCCCCAGGACTTAGGGAAGACCAAGCAATGCTCCTTGTCCTCTCTAGGAAAGTAAGCTGTTTCAGGAATTCCCAACATTCAAAGAGACTAGGGATGCAAGCCAGATTGAGAATACCTGAAAGGACAAAAAATACACTTAGTTGAAACTAAGACCTAGTATAAACTACTATTTTTAAATGAAATCGAGCATGACGCAAGCGACACACACTGGGATGATTATCAGCTATGCGAGATTCCATAGCCTGCCCCGACCATTCGGGGTGACCTTTGAAAGAAAAAATATAAACACATTAAAGGAATAATTTTATAAAAATAGTTTGGTTCATAAAAACTAAAAATTAGATTATCGCCTATTGAACGAGGGAGGAAACCTTAGACTTCTTCGACTTCCTAATAGCCTGAGAATTTCTTTGGCTTTTCCCCACCAAAAAAAGTAATAAAACGAGCTATTCAATTGTGACGGGAATTTTCTCGCCTAAAAATTTGAATTAAAACCTAAATAGAGATGAAGAAATTAAAAACAAAAATCAAAGTCGGAATGAAGTCTCTCTTTCTAAATCAGTGCTTGTCGAAAGACTCCGAGATTAACATTAATAGTATCTACGCCAAAAAAGCGTCACATTTCACATTGGTGATGCTTGTTTTATTCAGTTTGTTCAGCGGATGCCAAGATGTAGAATTTCCAGGTTTAAAGTGCCGTGTTAAATCTGTGGACGGTTCACTTGATGACGTCACGGGTAAGTGGAAATTGGTTCGAGTAAAAAATTTCAACATGGAAAATGGCCAGCATAGGGAATTGGATTACTCCTGTGAAAATATAGTATATGAATTTAATGAAGAGGATACTGTAGAAATCATTGGAGGGGAATTTGAATTTGTTTCCGATCCTGGGATTTATGATTATGACCTCGTTTTGAGTCCATTCAATGGGCTAACGGGTTTTACAATGAAAATCGGATTTCGAACATGGGCTTGCTTTATCGAGTCTGGCAAAATGACTTTGGATGCATCTGGGCTTGATGGGGAAATACTAGAATTTGTAAGGATTGCATGAACATTAAACTAAAACAATAAACATGAAGCTAAATATTTTATTTGCCTTCTTTTATTGATCTGTGTTCATTATCACTCTTTGGCTCAAGAAAATTTGATCTATAATCAAATTGAACTTGCGAAAAATGATGGAACTGAATTTCCAAGTATACAGGAAGTGCGTGAGTTTTCCATATTTCCACACCCGAAAAATCCTCTTTTAGATTTTCAGGTGAGTGTGGGAATGTGGTAAACTCGGTTTCAAGCCACCTGTTCAATTAGGAAGTAGACTTGAGCCGGCATCTGATTATCCAGGCTGCTGTGTCTTCTTCGGTTGTTGTTGTAGTCCATGTATTCAGCAAGCTGCGCATATAGGTCCAGCCAGTCGTGTGGGGGATTGAGATAGATCTTTTCGTACTTGATGGTTCGCCAGAACCGCTCAATGAACACATTGTCAATCGCTCTTCCTTTGCCAACCATACTCAGGCTAATTTCATAGGACAATACTGCTTTAGTAAAGACTTCTGCCATGAACTGGCTTCCCTGATCGGTATTGAGGATCTCTGGGCACCCATACTGGCTGATGGCCTCCTCTAATACCTCTTTGCACCATTGGGCATCCATAGAGTTGGAGATGGACCAACCCACAATGTGCCGGCTGTATAGATCGATGATGGCAGCCATGTACATAAAGCCCTTTTCATGGGAATGTAGGTGATGTCCATAGCCCAAACCTGATTGGGACGGGTGACTTCCAGACTCCTGAGCAGGTAAGGGTATACTTTATGGGCCTTATATGCCTCCGGGAAGTATGCCTGCCGGGCATGATGGCCTGCAGGCCCATACAGCGGTAATACAGCCTCTCCACCCGGCTTTTACTGATCTTATATCCTTTGTCCCGGTTCAGCCAAGTGTGCAGGCCTGGGGCACCCTTGAAGGGATGATGGAGGTAGTGTTCGTCCATCAGCCTCATGAGCTCCAGGTTTAGCTCCGATTCCGGCTTGTGCTGGTAATAGATCCCTGAGCGGTGGATCTCCAGGATGTTTCATTGAGCCTTCAGGCTCAGTTCGGTATGACCCTTTCGTATCATGCTGCTTCGTTTTGCCAGAGGTTCTAGCGCAAGGCGTCTTTTAAAAAATCAACTTCGACTTTCAGCTTACCGATCGTTTTGAGCAACTGGTCTTTCTCTTCATCGGCGGGGTCTTTTTTGCTTTTGCCGCCCTTTTCAAAGACCTCCTCAGCGCCGTTGAGGAACTCCCGCTTCCAATTGCTGAGTTGTTGCGGGGCGAGTTCGTACTTCTGGGCAAGCTCGGCCAAAGACGAGCGTTCTTTCAACAATTCCAAAACCACCTTGGTCTTGAACTTCGAGGTAAATTTTCTTCGTGTGGTCATCATAGTAAATTTAAGAGGTTAATCGTAACTTAATTTACTGTACCCCTTTTTGGGGTATGATCAATCGATACTTCCCCAATCATTTCAAACGCTTGGAAAGGATCAGGTTAGGTTTATCCCGTTGAATTCACTGGCTCCTCTTTACATTAACACTAGAAGACAGGGCAACTCAAAAGCGCTTCTCAATGTAGTCAGCGAGGCGCATAGAGTCGGAAAAATATATGATCAATTAGCCCGATAGAGTCGAGTGGCCAGAATAGTTTATACGGTAATCTCGATAAGATTACCATCAGGGTCTGCGATCACACTCTCAAAGTAACCGTCACCTGTTACTCGGGGATATCCGACTAGCCGGTATCCATCTTCGTTCAATTTTTCGGTCAGTTCGATTACTTTCTCACGACTTCCTACTGAAATGGCCAAATGCGCATATCCAAATCCCACACCGGAGGGCTTTTGAAAAACATCCGGGCGATGCATCAGCTCAATACGGGAATCCCCTCCTAATCTAAGAAAATAGGAGGAAAATCCCGTATTGGCATTATGGTACAATTGATTGGCTTTCGCGTCAAAATACTGAACATAGAATTCTTTGACCAATTCCAGGTTCGAAACCCAGATTGCCACATGTTCTATTCGCATAGAGTTCAATTTTTCGGTTTTAAGTACCTATGGAATTGCCCTAAATTTTGAATTCCTTGTCTGAACAAGATTACAGCTCTTTGATTTTAAGATTTTTAAAGGAGACTCCCTTGGACCAGTCCTGAAGGGCGATTTTCCCGGTTGTAAATTGTCCAAACACAGGGAATTTGCTAAAGCCAGATGCGGCTACCTTATCCTTCCACGCCTGAGAACTCAAATCTTGCTCGGCCGTCAATACACCATTGAGATAAAATTCGATTTTTCCACCCACCTGCCTGATGACCGAATGATTCCACTCATTGAGAGGATTGGGCTCAACCGGATTCTTTTGCTCGGAAAATCCATAGAGGGTACCTGAACGTTTTTCTTTCTTGGTGTAGTCCTCATGGGTGTTTTCCAATAGTTGATATTCCGGCCCTGACATCCAAGCACGAGGTATGCTGTCTTCTTCCTGTACATTGATGAACACCCCGCTATTACCTGCTTCGGAAAGTCTCCAATCAAAGGCAAATTCGAAATTGGTATAGTTTTTATCACTGACCAAATCTCCCCGTTCTTCGTCAACTTTCACGTCCGTGGGATCACAGACTAAAGCTCCGTCTTTTACTTTCCAGGCACTGTTTTTTTTCCCTAAGTTGTAGAGGTGCCATTGGTCCGTCGACTTTCCGTCAAAGAGTAATTTCCATCCCTCTGAGATTTCTTGTTTGCTCAACTCATTGTCGCCCACCTCGGGTTCGGCACAGGAAAACAAGCATGCAGCGAGTAACAAAGCGAAGGACTGGGGTAATAACTTAGAATAATTCATGAATCAAAATTTTAAATAAATAGGATGTTGGGATTAATATTTTTTGTTTCCAAATAGGTGTGACTTTGCTTTAGGCTCTCAAAAATGTCTCCTTTGCTGACATCCTGCTCCACAAACCAGTGCTTAAGCCCGGCTTTTTTCCGAGCCGCAAAAAGTTGATCAAAATCGATCGTGCCATTGCCAACTTCGGTAATCTCACCAGCCTGAGACATGTCCTTAACATGCCACAGCGGAAATCTACCGGGGTATTTGTCAAAATAGGAAAGTGGATCTTTGCCCGCTTTGTAAATCCAATATAGATCCAGTTCCATCTTCACCAAATCGGCAGAGGTCTGGTTCAGGAGGTGATCATAAACCAGCGTATTTTGATACGGCTCAAACTCAAATTCATGGTTGTGATAGAAAAACTGAATTCCCGAATTTTTAGAAACTTCCCCAGCCCTATTCAACAAATCTGGCAGTTCAGCATAGATCTCTTCAGTCCGTTCATTGGGAAAAAGATAAGAACAGCCCATGTAGTTGGCTCCAATTGTATTCATATCCTCCACTGTTTGCTCCCAATCTACTTTCAGAGAGCCTTTTCCCGGCATTGCAAACCCGGATATATGATGGGAACTGAGCACTTTCATCCCGGTATTTTTCAGGATCGTCTTAAACTCTCCCAGAGTCTTTCCAAAGAAAGCTCCATCATACCCATAAATTTCCAGTCGATCATAGCCAATACTTCGAAGTTTTTCCAAAGTACCTTCTAGATCTTTTGCCACAGCTTCTCTGACCGAAAACAGCTGCATGGCGTAATTCTGGGATTTGAACGGATTGGCGCGCAGTAGTCCGCTCAAAGAAACACTGACCGCTGAAAGCGCAGTGGTCTGAATAAAAGATCTTCTATTCATCAGAGATTAGGTTTATAGGTTTTATCAGAAAACCAACATTGCAATAATATGCAAATTTGCATTTATACGCATAATTATTCAAAAAATCGAATTGACTATCTTTACTGCCTAAATCCTACCAATCCGAATGGCTTTAATCTTACTTATATTCTGCCCATGCTTAAAGAAGAACGATTCCACTTCATATTAGAGTGTCTCAATTCGGAAGGAAGGGTATCCTTTGAAATCTTAGCGAGAGAATTGGGGGTTTCTGAAGATACCATCCGAAGAGATATAGAGACATTGGTTAAGAATGGCCTAATGGTAAAAACCCGCGGAGGTGCCATTCCTCCCAGTAAAAACCCGCTATCGTTCCGTGAGCGCTCGGGCCTGTTTTCTGAAAGCAAGAAACGCATTGCTCTCAAAGCTCATCAATTGGTGACGCAGGCAAAAACACTCTATTTGGACGGAGGCTCCACTGTTTTAGCGATTGCTGCAACTATACCCATAGATGCCAAAATCAGAATAATCACCAACAACATAGCCCTCCCTGGAGTGCTGTCAAACCATGCTGGGGTAGAGTTGATCGTATTGGGAGGAAATTACAATTCAGACACCCAGACCACCTTGGGGATTCAGACTTGCCTGGAAGTGCAAAAATACTTGGCAGACTTATTTCTGATGGGCACCTGCGCCATTGACCCCCAATTCGGGGTCACTGCCCAAGTCGCTGAGGATGGGGAGGTCAAAAAAGCTATGATACTGTCTTCAAAAAGAACGCTATCGTTGGTCAACAATGAAAAGCTGAATACAACAGAGTTTTTTTCTGTGACGAGCCTAAAAGGAATAGATGGAATAATCACGGATCTGGAAAGTGATGACCGCCGTTTGGACGGATATAGATTTTCGGGTTTAGAGATCATTTAGAAACCCTTTGCCCTAGGCTAGAGAAAATCAGGAAAGGACTCTAATCCACTCCTTTTTCGACATCACACAGAACGCCTTTTCTCTGAGTTTCCTCACTTACTTTGCCATCATTTCGCCAATCTTTGTTACATCTCAAAAGCTAGACTATTTTTTTGCACAGGTATCGGACTGGTCTATCTATACCATGATGATTATCTCCTCGTCCAGATTGGTATAATATCGCGGAGAAAACATCTCCTGCTTCATCTTCCTGATCCTGCCCGAATCCTGAGAGGCCAGCCGGACTTTCATCCCATACAGGAGGTTGAGTCGGTCCACGGCCTGCATCAGCGGGATATGACTCGGATCCCGGTTGGTAAACATATCCAGCTGGGGCTCCTGCTCGGCGGTAAACTTCTCGACTGAGCATCCCCCCAATTATCAGCACACACTTTGATCTAAATCAAATCCGGTATTAGCTGACGATTGACCTCTAGTCATCAAAAACTCAGAGCTTCATTTCCGATAATTCGCATCCATTAGTGATTTAGAATTTGTCGATCACATTTTCAAGAGCTACAAAATGCTCCAACTTCACTAGGAAACGCCCAAAACAAATGGACTTAAAAAACCAAAAGGGGACAAAAAAGTGGACGAAAAGAGGGACAAATTTGAACGCCGTATAGACACATTTTATGGTTTTTGAATGATCTTTTTTCTTTTTGATGTGAAATCAAAAAACGAACCTATTTTAGCTAGGGTCAAAATTAGAAAATGAACCTTCGAATTTCCTGTTAATTTGAAGGTATTTGAGTTGTCTCAGGATTGAAATAATTTGGATGGAATAGAATCTCAATTTAGCCTCATACCATTCGTACGGTACGAGGTGTACGAATTTAGAACTATCTTTTTTTGGATTGAGATACCCCTCAAATATTATCAGCTACATTTTGACGCAACAATTAGTATCACGTCATTTTTTTTGTCGCAATTCATATATTCGCGTCATCCTATTTATTAAATTGTCGTGATATTTAAGCAAGCTTGTCATGACAGACCAAAAAGAGCTCAAAACCATCATTGAAATAATCGCTTCTTTTCCAAGCGGGATTACAATTGATCAGTTGATCGATCTACTTCCGTTTTCGATCAATAAAAGAGCTCTTCAAAGAAGGCTAAAAGACCTCAGGGAAAACAGTCTTATTCAAGTGGAAGGCAAGGCAAGATCTACGCGGTATTTTGTCAGAACTAATGAAAGTACAAAGCCTCTCTCATCACTTGAAAAAGTGACTAACGAAAAAGCCTCCATCCCCCTTTCACAAGAAGGGCAAGAAGTATTGGCTTTGGTATCCAGACCTAAAACACAGAGAACACCCACCGGGTACGAGCGAAGTTTCTTGGAAAACTACCGTCCCAATATTGACAGCTATCTCAGCAAAGAAGAAAAACAAAAACTAGCTGGCTGGGGAAAGACAAGAAGTAACGAACAACCGGCAGGGACCTACGCCAGAGAAATATTGAATCGATTGTTAATCGACCTTTCCTGGAATTCAAGCAGACTGGAAGGAAACACCTATTCCTTGTTAGATACGGATTTGTTAATCCATAACGGAAAAACCCCCTCGAACAAATCACCCATGGAAACCCAGATGATTCTCAACCATAAAGAAGCGATTGAGTTTCTGGTAGAATCGTCCAGTGAAGTAGGCTTCAACCGATATACCTTTCTCAATCTTCACGCCTTGCTTTCAAACAACCTTTTACCCAATCCAGCTGCCTCAGGAAGACTTAGGACATTTGGTGCGGGGATTACAAACTCCGTGTTCACTCCTTTGGGAGCTCCTCAACTCATCGAAGAATACTTTGATCTGATTCTGACAAAAGCGAGTGAAATTGAAAATCCGTTTGAACAGGTATTTTTCATTCTGGTACAACTCCCCTATTTACAACCCTTTGACGATATCAATAAGCGAGTCTCCAGGTTGGCGGCAAATATTCCATTGAACAGACACAACCTTGCTCCTCTTTCATTTGTAGATGTGCCAGAAGAAAGCTATATCAAAGGAACGTTGGGCATTTATGAATTAAACCGCATCGAGTTATTCAAAGATGTGTTTCTGTGGGCTTATGAGCGCTCTGCCTTACGATATGCGGCCATTCGACAATCCCTTGGAGAGCCGGACCCTTTCCGTATGAAATACAGGGAGGAAATACGGGAAGTCGTCAGCTATATCGTCAGCAATGCAATGGAAAAAGAAGTAGCATCCCAAACAATAAAATCTGAAGTCAAAAAATTACCGGAACCAGATCGATCCAGATTCACCGATGTAGTTGAAACCGAACTCCTGGGATTACATGAAGGGAACTTTGTCCGGTTTCGGATAAAACCCTCTGAGTTTTCTGCTTGGAAAATGAAATGGGATTCTTAAAAAAACGACCAATACAAAATCGGAACTCATATAAATTCTCATTCCAGACTTCTAAATAAATCATTTTTTCATAATGCTAAGAGGTCCAAAAAAGGAAAAATAATGGGACATATTTGGGGACAATTTGATTCAAATGGAATGGATTTGAATTGACAAAAAGCCCAAGAAAGGTTATAAAACACAAAAAGTTGACCGTAAAACGATCAACTAATTGCTTAGTAGCGGGAACAGCGCTACAAACTTCTATTGATTTTCAGTGACTTATAAAAAAAGGGGGACAAAAAGGGGGACAGGTTCATTTTGTATTTACTTTTTTAAATTTATTTGAATTGAACCATTTCGAACCTCTTAAAACATGTGTTTAAATGCCCTATAGGCGCTTTTTATGTTTATGGTTTTTGAATGGTCTTTTTTCTTTTTGATGTGAAATCAGAAAAGGAACCTATTTTCTGGATGGTCAAAATCAGAAAACGAACCTTTGATTTTCATGCTTATTTGAAGGACTTCGATCTTTTCGGAATTGAATCCATTTGATTGATTTTGAATCTCTCTCAGCCTCGTACAATTCGTACGGTACGAGGGGTACGAGCCGTACGAGGTGTACGAATTCTTAAGTACTCCTGATCCAATATCGCATCTACTTCAAAATCAATTCTTATCTACCGTACTGCTTGGGTGACAACCCAGTCACTCTTTTAAAAGTCTTCGCCAAATGGCTCGTATCGGTAAAACCGAATTCTCCTGCTATTTCTTTGAGTTTCATTCCACCTATATCCAATCGCTTCTTAACCAATGAAATCCGGTACTCGTCTAAGTACTCTTGATAGGAAGAATTGAAATGCCTTTTGAAAAAATTACTGAAATAGCTCGGTGAGATATTGAATTTCTCAGCAACATACTTTACCTGAAGATTTTCTCGTTCATAGATATTCTCATGGATATAGGACACCAATTGCTCATGATTCAAAGTATTTCCGGTGACATTGACATTCCTTTCCCGGAGAATTTCTTTGATCATCCCAAAGACACTGAGCAGTTGATAATAGACAATCGGGGAATTGGAGACATCCTTGAATTTGGCATATTCCACCAAGTTGTCCATGGTCGATCTCAGGATTTTATTACAGGGAGACTTGATACAAATCTTTACTTCCTTCAGCCATTTCATTTCCATCAGGATTTCAGGTGATCCAATCCGAAATTCATCAGGGGACAAATGCCTTTTACTCTCAAAATAAAAATCCGTGAATTTGATGTAGATAAAATGGGTTGGCGAGTCGATTTCAAAAGAATGCTGATCCCCAGGAGCAATCAAAAACAAATCCCCTTTTTGATAGGAAACCAAGTCATCATTGAACAGATGCCTTCCCTCCCCGGAGTGGATATATACTATCTCATAGTAGCTATGGGAATGATGATAGCAACTGAATGCTGTCTCCTTGATCTCCTCAATGATCAAAGGATCAAATTGTTTCAAAACCTTAACCATAAAATCATGTTACCCAATTGTGAAATAAACTTACCCAAAACAACAATCAAAAACAGCTAAAAAAGAGTTCATCTTCTTCAGCTGTCTCATTCTTATTTCAGAAAAGATTACCTACTCATCTCCATTTCATACGTAGGGTAATCCACGTATCCTTCTGGAGTATTTCCATAGTACAACTCTCTTTTGCCCTCAGCTAAAGGAAGATCATTTTCCAATCGATTCACGAAATCTGGATTGGAAATCAAAGGTCTGCCAAATGCTGCCAAATCGATCAATCCACCATCGATCATTTCATTGGCTCTATCTTTGGTCAAAAACCCGGCAAACATGATGTTTCCATCATACCATTTTCTGAACTTTTCTATCAAATCAAAGTGCTCAGAATAAAGTGTGCCTTGATCATGCAAGTGTACGTATGCCAAGTCTCTTTTTGATAATTGTTCCCCCATCTCTCGGTAAGTTTCTTCTATTTCCTCGAAAATAGCCATGTCATGTTGAGTTCCAAAAGGAGAAAATCTGATCCCAACTTTCTCTGAACCTATCGCCTCAGAAATGGCATCTACTACTTCCAACATAAACCGGATGCGGTTGGTGATAGATCCACCATATTCATCCGTTCTGAGATTGGTAAAAGGATTCAAAAACTGATCAATAAGATAGCCATTGGCTCCATGAATCTCAACCCCGTCAAAGCCTGCCTCTATTCCATTTTCAGCGGCTTTTACATAATCTTGGATGATTTCACTGATCTCAGCTACTTCCAAAGCCCGAGGTTTGGAAACTTGAACCCTGCCTTCTTTGCCATTTTCGATTCCCCAAGCGGTACTGTCTTTTGCCTGGATAGCCGAAGGGGCGACCGGATCAAAATGGTTGGGCTGATTGGAAACATGGGAAACACGTCCCACGTGCCAAAGCTGAGTAAAGATTTTTCCACCTTCATCATGAACTGCTTTGGTCACTTTTTTCCAGCTTTCAGTTTGTGCGGCATTGTACAAACCCGGCACATACAAATAGCCCATGGAGGAGGCTGAAATAGAGGTTCCCTCGGTGATAATCAAGCCCACCGAAGCCCTTTGCCTGTAGTATTCGGCATTCATGTCCGTCATGATCCCATTTTGGGATCGGGTTCGCGTCATGGGAGCCATCACAATTCTATTGGAAAGCGTCAGTTTTCCTAAATTAAACTTGTCAAAAATCATATTCTTTTGGTTTAGTTTCTGCAAAGGTGGAAACTAGAAAAGGAAAATTCAGGTACATATATTTCACTTAATAGTATCCATATTAATATCCAACAATCCTTTAGTTAGCTATATAAACACAAAAGATCAGGCAGAAAAACTACCTGATCTTAAATCTATTCTTTTCTCAATTCAAACTATTTACCTGTTGTCGCCATCTCTCCATAAACCTTGGAAAGTCTATGAAAGGCCTCCTTTGGCTCCCAATTTGGAATATTTTCTGAGCGAGGGTCATTTTTAGGAAAAGATTTGACCAAAGCATAGGAAGTCATATCCATATCTTTGCCGATTTCCTCGCTATGTGGAAAGATCGGAAAAGCAAAAACATAGATGAATACGCCATCCGCATCGCTATCGGCCAGCAGAGTAGCCTGGGTTTCCACATAATCCGCCTGCTCTTTTTCACTTCGAACGGGGATAATGTTGTCTTGGTAGATGATCGTCCCATCTGGATTTACACCCTGAAAGATCGCAAAACCACCGTCTCCCTTTGCGGCCGCTCCCTCGTAGGCACAGCTCCCTACTTCCATGACAATTAGTGGCTTGTCAGTCTTAAAGGTTTTCAGCTTGTCTAGGTAATCCTCAGCGGATTCACCTCTCCGGTAATAGTCAATGCCCACGATGTCAAATAGATTCCAATCTACCTCCTCCCAGGTACCAGAAGAATAGGTAACTGGTCCTTTGAAATGATTGCGAACTCCTGAAACAATTGTAGCCAAAATTTCATTGAGCCTCTTGGAAGCACCTGCCATCTCAGGACTATTTTTCTCTTTTCCATCCGGTCCAAATACGTGTTCAATCATGAAACCTACTCTTTCATTGAATGTCTCACCTGGAAAAGCTCCTTTGCTAAAAATTGTGTATTCGCAACCAGCAACAAAAATGAGGTCAATTCCCTCCTTCCTCAGTTTTTCGGCTTCAATGGCCGCTTCTTTCATATATTCAGCAGTCTCCTTCGCATCCGCATTCATCTTCCATGGATTAAAGAGTACTTTAAGACCCGCTTCGTGAGCAGCTTTTGCTGCTGTAACCAAGCGGTATATCTCTTCTCCTTCGATTCTCACCGCATTGGCATGAAGATCCGATGCAATCACCTTCATGTCATACCTAACTTGGTCTGGGTTGAATGGATCAACCGAAAATGGACCCGGACTAAACTGGAGTCCAACATCGTAAACAACTCCTCTGAATTTCATTTTGTCTGTCATATTGTTTAGTTCATTTGTTGTAAAATCCTCTCCTCTATTAATTGGAGTTTTAAAATGCGGATTTGAAAGGCCCAAAATGAGCATTAAGAAAACTCCAGTGATTGAAACCAAAGTAAAAACTGACTTATACATAATTCTTTATTCGCCTAACTTTTAAAATAGATCTTGATGCTTAGTATCCCTTGAGCTTAACAAGCAACTGGATCAACTGCCTCACTTCTTGATCTGTTAAATTCTCTGAAACTCCATCAATTTCCTTGATCTGGGGCGAGATCAGCTGATATATTTCTTCCCCTTTACTTGTCAGTTCCACTTCGATCAGCCTTTTATCACTCGGGTGTGCTTTTTTAACTACCAAGTCCTTTTTTACTAAACGATCTACCAGTCGCGACACTCCTGCATTCTTCTCAAACATCCACTCCAAAATCACTGAAGTGGATACCGGGCCTGTGTAATGCAGGATTGCAAGGACATTGAATTGCTGGGGCGTAATCTCAAATCTTGCAAAGAACTCCTCTGACTTGTCATTCAGTAGATGAAAAGCCTCCATAATCTCCACCCCCATCCGTGGTCTGATCTCTAATACTTCTTTATTTTTCTTGCTCATAATGACATTTATAAGGTTGAGAATAAACCTCAGAAGCAAAGTTAATGATTAATCATTAATGACTGGTCATTGTTTTAAAAAAATATTTTAAGTGGGATATAATTAGTAAGGTATGAGAGATACCAGCCATACGAATTCCCAAGTAAGTATTGCCCTATTTTCTTTTACAGGTTACACACAGTAGTTTTGAACCCTACCCGTAAATGAGTACATTAGTTATTCACTAAACCATCTAATTATGTGGTCAACAATTAAGTTTTTAGGAACATTATTCATCAGCTTCATTGCAATGATCGGAGCATTGGGAGCAGAAAATCCTTTTCTACTTTTTGCTACTTCTAGGAAAGCTTAGGACACACTTACTCATCACATTGGATTCAATAAAAATCCAATGTGAGAAAAAAATCTAATGGTTACCCACACCTTTTTCAAAGACCCGGAATTTTCATTTCCACCAAATTCGAATCCATTTCGATGATTTCGACCTTGCATTGTTAACTATCGATACCTGAGAAGCGAAATTATCCAACCCATGCCTTCAAAAATTAGATTACAAATCAGCCTTGAATCTGGGACAAAAAGGGGGACAGAAATAGGGACAAAAAAGGGGACATATTTGAGTCATTCGGGACTGATTGGAACCGATTTGAATTGACAACCTGCAACAGGCCCGTTATAAAACACAAAAAGTTGACCGTAAAACGATCAACTAATTGCTTAGTAGCGGGAACAGGACTCGAACCTGTGACCTTCGGGTTATGAGCCCGACGAGCTACCAACTGCTCCATCCCGCGATATATTTTTACTTTGTTTTCTGTCTAACTTAACTGCCCTTGCGGCTAATTGTGATACAAAGGTAAGGACAAACTCTATAAAATCAAGTACCTTTGTAAAAAAATTATAAAATGAGCACTCCTACCCATCAAGCCGGCTTTGTCAATATCATTGGAAAACCTAATGTAGGAAAGTCTACGCTGATGAATATCCTTGTAGGTGAGCGTCTTTCGATTATATCTTCGAAAGCCCAGACCACACGTCATAGGATAGTGGGACTGATCAATGCAGACAATTATCAGATCGTTTTTTCAGATACGCCCGGCATGCTGAAACCCCAATACGAGCTTCATAAAAATATGATGAGCTTTGTAAACCTTTCTTTGGAGGATGCCGATGTGATCGTTTTCGTAACGGATCTATATGAGAAAGAAACTGACATTGAAGGGATTATAACGAGAATTAACGAATCCGGAATCCCAGTTTTGCTGGTAATCAATAAAATAGATCTTGCAAAAGAAGGCCAACTGGAAGAAGTCACACGGTATTGGACAGAGCGGATCAAATCGGAAACTGTCATCCCCATCTCTGCACTGGAGAAATTCAACACAGAGCGCATTGTCCAGGAGATTTTGGAAAAGCTTCCTGAGCACCCCGCTTTTTACGATAAAGAGGAACTAACAGACCGACCGGAGCGGTTCTTTGCCTCTGAGATCATCCGTGAGAAAATCTTCAACAACTATAAAAAAGAAGTGCCTTATAGTACAGAAGTTGCCATAGAAGATTTTCATGAAGATGAGAAGATCATAAGAATACGGGCCACCATTTTTGTGGAGCGTGAAAGTCAAAAAGGGATTGTGATCGGAGATAAAGGTAAAATGCTTAAGAAGGTAGGAATTGAAGCGCGGGAAGAGCTTGAAAAATTCTTTGGAAAAAAAGTCTTTCTGGAAACCTTTGTCAAGGTGGAACAAGACTGGAGAAAAAATAAACAGAAACTGAAAAAATTTGGGTACGACCCATCCTGAATATGGCAAATATTGTAGCAATAGTTGGTAGGCCCAATGTTGGCAAATCCACCCTGTTCAACAGACTGGTGGAAGAGCGAAAAGCAATTGAAGACAATGTAAGTGGAGTAACGAGAGACAGGCACTATGGTCATGCACAATGGGCGGGAAAATTCTTTTCTGTGATCGATACGGGTGGGTACGTGACAGGATCCGAAGATGTATTCGAAGCTGAAATCAGGAAGCAAGTAAAGCTAGCCGTGGAAGAGGCAGACGTTATCCTGTTCGTGGTGGACTGTCATGATGGTCTGACGGACCTTGATGCTGAATTTGCGAACGAACTACGGAACAGTAAGAAGCCGCTCTACATTGTGGCAAACAAGGCTGACAACCGGGAAAAAAGCTTTATGGCGAACGAGTTCTATTCCCTGGGTATCAGTGATTTTGAAGTATTTCCTATTGCTGCCGCAAGTGGTAGCGGAACAGGAGAGCTTCTGGATGAAGTAATCGGTCATTTTGAAGAGGAAGGCGATGAGGATCCGGATGCGGGCATACCTAAGATTTCTATTTTAGGCCGTCCTAATGTGGGTAAATCTTCTTTTCTCAATGCACTTCTGGGCAAGGAAAGGTCTATTGTGACAGACGAGGCAGGTACAACCCGGGATGCCATCCACACCAGGTACCAGATGTTTGGAAAGGACTTTATCATCACGGACACCGCCGGTATCAGGAAAAAAGCAAAAGTGAAAGAGGATATCGAGTTTTACTCCATCATGAGATCTCTTCGAACACTGGAGGAATCAGATGTGGTGATAGTCATGGTAGATGCCACGAGAGGCCTGGAGGCTCAGGACGTCAACCTTATAGCCCTTGCTATCAAAAACAATAAGGGTGTGATGATCATGGTCAATAAATGGGATCTGGTGGAGAAGGATCACAAAACCATGGGAAGGATAAAAGAAGATATGGTGGAGCGGCTTGGAGAAAACAAATGGATACCTATCATTTTCACTTCCGTAGTAGAGAAACAAAGAATATTTCAGGCAATTGAACTTGCCGTAAAAGTGTATGAAAACAAAACCCGGAGAGTAACTACATCCAAGTTGAATGATATACTTCTCAAGGAAATTGAAAAATATCCTCCTCCAGCCTGGAAAGGAAAATATATCAAAATCAAATATGTGACACAGCTTCCTACCAAGAATCCTGTGTTTGCATTTTTCTGTAATCTTCCCCAATATATCAAGTCTCCTTATACCAGGTATCTTGAAAACCGACTTCGGGAAAACTTTGATTTCGAAGGAGTTCCAGTAAAAATAATTTACAAAAACAAATAAAAAATATTTGAGTGGCTGTTGTTTTATTGCAAAAAGTAATAATACATTTGTATTGTAATTAAGAAAACCACAAAAAATGAAAAAGGTATTTGCAATTTTCGCAATTGTTGGCTTAATGGCTACTGCAGCTTGCGGCAACAAAGAAGTAAAAGAAGAAGAAGCTACTGAAGTAATTGAAACTGTTGAAGAGCCTAAAGAAGAAGTGGTAATCGATACAGTCGATACTTCTGAAGTTTCTGCTGACACTACAGTTGTTATTGAAGAGGTTAAGTAATTAACACCACATCTAAAGTATTGAGCTCCGGAATCCGGAGCTCTTTTTTTTGTATTTTCGCGTAGATGAGTTCTGAGATACTGAGAGGCATTTTCACAAAACATTTGCCTGACCCTGCGGTAGAATATTGTTTTCAGTTATGGGAAAAACAGGTTTTCTCTTTTGAGGTAACTGCAAGCAGAAAATCCAAGCTTGGTGACTTCCGCTATCGAAAAGACAGAAAAATCCAGACCATTACGCTAAATGGCGACCTAAATCCTTATCAGTTTTTACTTACCTATATCCACGAAGTAGCACACCTCCATGCCTTCTTACGGTTCGGTATGACTATCCCCCCCCATGGCATCGAATGGAAAATAACATTTCAGCAGCTCATGGCCCCTCTTTTGCATGAACGGGTCTTCCCAATAGATCTACTGGTTCCCCTTCGCAACCATATGAGAAACCCTAAGGCAAGCTCTGCCGCAGATCTTTTCCTTATGAGGGAAATGTTAAAATACGATCACCCAAATGGCAACACCGGAGAGCGGTTCTTGTCAGAAGTAAGACCAGGAAGTAAATTTTCCTTGGCCGGAAGAATCTTTGAAAAGGGAGAAACACGCAGAACCCGTGTAGTCTGCCTGGAACTAAGCTCCGGAAAAAAATTCCTGATTGCCCAACTCGCACGCGTAAAAACTCTGGGTTGAACTTATGCCCGCTCCTCTCCTATCTGATTTTCAGGCTGTGAGAAATCTTTGGGCTGCGGAAGATCCTTGATTGAATTTATCCCAAAATACTCCATAAACTTCTGTGAGGTACCATAAATCAACGGTTTTCCCACACTTTCTGATTTTCCTTTTATTTCAATCAATTCCTTCTCTAATAATTTTTGAACGGAATAGTCGCTGTTGACACCGCGTATCTGCTCTAGCTCCCCCTTGGTGACGGGTTGCTTATAAGCTATAATAGACAATGTTTCCAGCTGTGCAGTAGACAGCCTTTTTTGCGACTGTTGACGCAAAAGAATGCTTATTGAAGTTTGGTAGGCGGGTTTGGTGAGAAACTGAAAACCGCCCCCCATATACTCCAATGTAAATGAAAAATCCTCTGACCCATATTTTTCGCTCAGATCTGCCAATGCTTTCTCCACATGATCCATGGGCACTTCCGACTGAAACATCTCACTGAGGCACCGGACGATTTCATCCTTTCCCAATGGTGAAGGCGCACAAAAAACCAAGGCCTCTATATGCCGATGAAGAAAATCCAAACCTATTTTTTAGCAAGTTTTGCCTCAATAGAGTGCATGGTATGCGGAACTGCTTTCAATCTCTCTTTGGAAATAAGCTTTCCGGTATCCACACAGACTCCATATGTGCCATTTTTGATACGGATGAGCGCATTTTCAAGATTTACAATAAACTTCTGCTGGCGGGCAGCCAGCTGGCTCAAACTCTCACGCTCCAAGGTATCTGCACCGTCCTCCAACAATTTAGATGTGGAGGCGGTAAAATCTGTCCCACTGTCGTTTTTCTTACTTAATGACTCTTTGAGTGAGGTCAATTCCTCTTTTGCACTCGTAAGTTTATTTAAAATAATTTCTTCGAATTCTTTCAACTCCTCTTGGGAGTAAGCTGTCTTTTCTTCTTGACTCATAATGTGAGTTAATTATATAATAGTACTTGGGACGGGATTTCTCCGGAATAGTTCTCTAAAATACGTCTCGGTATCGGAATTACAAATATTAAAAAATATCCTCTGATACAAACAACTAAATTACGGACTGGCTAACCTGCACTAGGGCAGTTACTTTAAAAAAACACTGGAGACCATGTTTCACTTACTAACAAAAAAAATCACGCTACGATAATATTCAATAATGGAGCAATACGTCCTGCCTGTTCCTCTTAAGCCACTCTCTTTTGGTCCAATTGCATTTTTTTCAAGCGCTTCTCCAATACAAAAGTGTCAACCTCTATCCTATATTTCATCAGTAAATACTGCTGGATTTCCTTCAGGTCTTTGCCTTCCCGAAGGGCAAATTCTTTCAATGCTTTATTGATTAGGCCTGATTCCATGAGACAGTTAATTAAATATATCCTTAAGTTAATTAAAATAACTGTGTAAGTCAGTACAATTGACCAAAAAATTTATAATCTAGTCGCAACAACAATTGATTTCCGGACAGTTCTAACCCGACCATTTAAATCAAAAAATTCTCCTATCAAAATATAATATCCTGGCCTGACTGACCTGCCTTGATCATCTGTCCCAGTCCAAATAAAATGTCCTTTGGCCCCAAGTAGCTCATTCTGCACCAAAACTTGAATAAGCTGGCCTGATATAGCATATATCCTGAAGCTGCCAACCCACCCTGCCTGGTCAAGTTCATACTTAATCGTGGTAAATGTAATGCCATTACTGCCTTCCGGATCAAAAACTTCTGGTTCCAATTGGATTATATCACCATCAAATTCCGCGGAAATGGCCTGGGAGTTTTTCCGGCCAGGAGTGGCATAATCTTCAATACCGGATGCCGAATGCCAATTGGAAAGCTGGTCTGTCGGAGAATCCATCGCTAACCTCTCTAGGGAAACTCCTTTCGGGTTCCTTAAAAGCGGATGGTGCATACTCTCATTGTAGGTGAATGAATCGACAACTGTATCATCCGCATCCATTAAAACCACTATTCCTCCGGATATGGGGTAGCTGGGTAAAGTGGTGATTTCATGAAACCCATCAATGGTTGACTTCGGATAATCACGGAATAGCTGAGCAGCATTGGTTGTCACCGCCAAATAGCCACGGGGCATTAGTACCAATCCTGCTGGATCAAGGATACGTAACTGGGAAGGATTGCCAGCAGCATCCCTATTCGCAAGCTTCCAGTTACCTATTTCCAGGTATTTATCCGTAGCATTCGCTAATTCCACAAATTTTGGACTTCCTGTTATAGGATTGAAAAGCACTTCATTCAGCACCACATCACCTTTTGCAGGCTGTGCAGGCAAGACCAAGCGAACTGCATCCATCTGGAAAACATTTCCCGCGCAATCCCGAATCAAGCTTATTTGTAGACTATACTGCAGGCTTTCTTCTGCAGGAGATTCCAAGTTCAGTAGTACTTCTGTTGATCTTCCCTGATAGGCGGAATCTATAGTCATAGGTGGATCAAAAACGAAAAGAACAGAGTCAAATACCGGTAGTATCGGTTTTGAAAAGCTGATTGAAATCAAATCAGGGGACAGAAACACCGCATCCGTGACCACCGGCGGATCCTGGTCAGCCTCCACGCCAAACACCGAATTCTGACTTCCGGGAGTTCCACGCTGCGGGCCCAATGAATGCCGTAGTAATTCGGACTGGTCACAATATGAGAAAGGATTGACAACTTCCAAACTGTAACCTCCTGCAGCATATTCTGCTCCACCCCAGCTGGAAGTGGCATAACGGACCCGATCAACAAGCTTCTCCTTATCGTCCCTTAAAATCAGTTCATCTCCAGAATTCAGGAGAGTAGGCCAGTGGGAAACCGGTACCACACGTCCATACGGTTCCATCAAGTATGCCTGGTGATCAGGCACAAGCAAAACATACTCTCCGGGATCAATCCAATATTCCTCCAGCAGAACTTCAGTGCGGGAGTTGGCCCAGCGAAGGTCTCTGAAAGTATAAGTATATTCTCCAGCATGAAAAACTTCTACATATTCTACATTTGGAAGAAACAGCCCTTCTCTTGGGGCAGCCATAATCTCATTGATAACCAATCCTTTGAATTGAATATCAGTAGGATCGTAAAACAGAAAATCCACTTTCGTGTCTGCCATAAAATTACCCTCCAAATCCGGCACGCCCTGTACTAACAGACTGTAATTTCTTCCAGGATAGAAGGGATAGTCAAAAATAAGCCGAACCAATGAATCCGATTGGACTTCAGCCATTATTGGCTCAACAGTATCCTCCAATCTGTAATTGATCAGGAATTGGGCGAATACCGGGTCCACGGGTTCACTAAATTGCAATAAGATCTCCTTTTCATCATAGCCTTTGATTTCCTCTACTTGAGGGGGTATAGTATCCCTGGGTATATCCCCAAACACAAAATCATCCATTACCCACCTTGCACAACTTCCCTCCCCTGGTCCATAACGAACCTCAATACGCAGAAACAGTTCAGACATCTCCTTATATTCCAGTGGAACATCCAGGTGAAACCGTTTGAATTCTTGGTTTACATTGGCAAATTCATCTTCTCCTCCGAGTAATTCAGGGGTTGAATATCCCTCGTCAAGAAGAGCACTCCATGAATAAAAAATCTGTGCCGGTCTATTTCCTGAACCATTCTGTATTGATCTAGCCCAAAATTGTACAGTGGGATCATTGAACTGTTCCGCAGCAAGCCTAATACGGATCTCTCCGGAAAAAGAGGCAATAGGCTGAACTGCCAATGCCGAACTTCCATTCCGTCCAAGGTTACTGCTTTGAAAAATACGTGAAGATGTGCTCCTTACTTCATTCCCATACCACCCGGGAAGAAACTCTTCAGGGTAGTTCGCCATAGTGAAATCCACTTCGAAGTCTTGTCTACCCACTGACATTCCTGTCCTATCTGCAATCTCCAAGCTTAAAACCGCAGCGATCAATCCAGCGCCGATGAAAAATAGGTACTTCACGATACAATGACCGAAAAATAAAATGCAAACCAATTTAATCAATCAAAGCCATTTATCTAATTGATTAGGTGTATTTTTAAATCAGCTTTCCTTCATTTTTTCTGCCTGATACCTGAAAATGAATATCAGGTGCTTACTTTTGTAATTCTAACTCAGTTATAACCTATTCAAACCAAGAATTAACAATGAAATTAGCAGTGGTAGGAGCTACCGGATTGGTAGGCTCGGAAATCCTTGAAGTGCTAGACGAGCACAACTTCCCTTTTGATGAACTTCTGTTGGTCGCCAGTGAGCGATCTGTAGGAAAGCAAATCAGTTACAAGGGTAAGAACCACACTGTTATTGGTTTAGCTGAGGCGGTATCCCTGAAACCGGAAATTGCAATATTCTCTGCTGGTGGAAGCACCTCTTTGGAGTGGGCTCCCAGATTCGCTGAAGCAGGTACTTTGGTGATCGATAATTCTTCTGCCTGGAGAATGGATGCTTCCAAGAAACTAGTTGTACCAGAGATCAACGCAAAAGAACTGGGTAAAGCAGATAAAATTATAGCCAATCCAAACTGTTCTACTATCCAGATGGTACTGGCATTGGAGCCTTTACGCCTGCGGTATGGCATCAAGCGGATCGTAGTGTCTACCTATCAATCTGTGACAGGCACTGGAAAAGCCGCTGTAGACCAGATGATGGCGGAGCGCACCGGTAAGACTCCTGAAATGGTATATCCGCATAAAATTGACATGAATGTACTTCCCCATATAGATGTATTCCAACCTAATGGGTATACCAAGGAAGAAATGAAAATGATCAATGAAACCAAGAAGATCTTCTCTGATGACTCGATTAAAGTCACTGCAACCACAGTACGGATCCCCACCATGGGAGGGCATTCGGAGGCGGTGAATGTAGAATTCAAAGAGGATTTTGATCTTGATGAAGTGCGCCAGCTGCTTTCTGATGCTCCCGGAATAATCGTGCAGGATGATCCTGCCAATTATGTCTACCCTATGCCGATCACAGCCCATAAAAAAGATGAGGTGTTCGTAGGAAGGCTCAGGAGAGATGAATCGCAAGCCAACACCCTCAATATGTGGATAGTGGCAGACAATCTTCGAAAAGGAGCCGCTACCAATGCTGTTCAAATTGCCGAATATGCCCTGAAAAATGGGTTGGTTTAATGGAGTTGAGCCAGTATAACCGGGCTGACTTCAAAGATTTTGTGCAGGATCATCTTAAAGATGATCCTGCACTTTTGCTTTTTAAGTATCAAGGCAAAGTAACTTTTGACATTAAAGCCGCCGTTCAGCAGATTTCTGCCCGACAAAAAGCAGCTAAAAAGCTACCTACCTGGTGTACCGACCCACGATTGATTTTCCCCACCTCCATTTCTCTTGAGCAAAGCTCATCGGAAGCAACTGCGATGTTCAAATCCAGAAATCTGGAAGGAAACGCGATGATAGATCTTACAGGCGGTTTTGGTGTGGATAGTTTCTTTTTAAGCAGGGGCTTTGAGCAAGCTGTCTATTGTGAAAAACAGGAAGATTTAGCTGCGATTGTATCATTCAATTTATCACTCTTATCCCCTTACAAGTTTACTTTTATCAAAGGAGATGGCTTGACATACCTAAAAAACTCCATTCAGTATTATAACCTGATCTATGCTGATCCGGCCAGGCGGGGCACAGGGAACCAGAAGCTTTATCGCCTCCAGGATTGTGAGCCCAATGTGGTAAGCAATTGGGATCTCATGATGGAAAGGGCGGAACAAATCATGCTGAAAGTATCTCCTATGTTGGATGTGTCACAAGCTTTGACTGAACTTCCTTCCATTCAGAAAATCCAAATACTATCTGTACGTAATGAGGTCAAAGAGCTGATACTTCTGTGGAATAGGGCAACCAAATCCAGATCGGTACAATTGGAAGTAGTTGATTTAGGTGAAAAAGAACAGCACTTTGTTTTTTCCCAAGAGGAAGAAGCCCGCTGTGGATCACAGTATGGGGAAGTTGAAAATTATCTTGTAGAGCCCCTATCGGGAATTTTAAAGGCAGGTGCCTTTAAATCATTTGGAAAAAGATTTGGCCTGAAAAAACTTGAAGCAAACAGCCATCTATACACTTGTAGCCATCTACCTTCAGCGGTACCAGGGCGGGTTTTTGAAGTTCTGGAAGAAATCTCACCCAAAAAGGAGAATGTCAGGAAATTTTTCCCTACAGGTAAGGTAAATGTAATCACGAGAAATTATTCTTCGGGAGCGGAGGAGCTTAAAAAGAAGTTAAGGGTGCAAGATGGGGGAGAAGATTTTTTAATCGGCACCAAAACACTTACGGGATTTAAGCTTTTTTGGTGCAGAAAGTTTGATTTAACCCTAAGCCTTCCAACATAGGCTAACAAAAAAGTGAAGGACTAATCCTTCACTTCTTCATAATCTACATATTCTCCGCCTTGGACATCTTTCTGCCTTTTCTCTTGGTGCTTTTTTGGAATGAAATCCACTACTACAGCGTCCTTTGGCTTGGATGCATGCTGCTGGGCGCGCTGCTGTTCCTTAGCCACTTCATTGACTTGCTGGGCAAACTTAGCCAACTTACTCCTAAGGAAGTAACGTATCAACTGACCCATCAACCAACCAAGTCCAAGTAGAATTATAAGAAATTTTATCAAAGCATTAAGATTTATTGAACTGACTTATCTACTCAAATACAGATTTCTTTCAGAGTAGATTTTCAGAAAATAATCGTCCATCAAGTCATCGATGAAATAAATTGACTCTCCGGTGGATTTCATTTCTGGCCCCAGCTCTTTATTTACATTGGGGAATTTATGGAAAGAGAAAACCGGCTCTTTGATTGCATAACCTTTTTTCACCGGCTTGAATTCAAAATCAGTCACTTTTTTCTCTCCTAACATCACCTTTACGGCATAATTTACATAAGGTTCCTGGTAAGCTTTACAAATAAACGGAACTGTCCGGGAAGCTCTTGGATTTGCTTCGATTACATAAACCTTGTCATTCTTGATGGCAAACTGGATATTGATCAGTCCCACTGTCCTAAGAGCCAATGCAATCCGCTCAGTATAGGTTTCGATTTGACGGATCACCAGATCTCCAAGATTATAAGGAGGAAGAACTGCGTAAGAGTCTCCAGAATGTATCCCTGCCGGCTCTATATGCTGCATTATACCTATAATGTATACATTCTCCCCATCACAAATGGCATCCGCTTCTGCTTCTATTGCCCCTTCCAGAAAGTGATCAAGCAATATTTCATTATTTGGAATATCCCTTAACACATCTACCACATGCTCTTCCAGCTCTTTTTCATTTATCACAATTTTCATACCCTGGCCTCCCAGCACATAGCTTGGACGGACCAATAACGGGAATCCTATCGTTTTGCAAAGCTCAAGTGCCTCATCTGTATTGTGGATGGTTCCAAACTCAGGATAAGGTACATTATTCTCTTTCAGCAAAGAAGAAAACAGTCCTCTGTCTTCTGCCAAGTCGAGTGCTTCGAAACTGGTTCCGATTATTTTTATACCATACTTATCCAGCTTCTCAGCCAGCTTCAAGGCCGTTTGGCCACCCAGCTGCACAATCACCCCTTCGGGTTTTTCATGTAGGATAATCTCGTAAATGTGCTCCCAGAATACAGGCTCGAAATACAGCTTATCTGAAATATCGAAATCTGTAGATACAGTCTCTGGATTACAGTTGATCATGATGGTTTCATACCCACACTCCTTCGCTGCTAAGACTCCGTGTACACAAGAATAATCAAACTCTATCCCCTGACCGACGCGGTTAGGCCCTGAGCCCAAGACCACCACTTTTTTCTTATCTGTACGCGTTGACTCATTTTCCTCTCCAAAAGCTGAATAATAATAAGGTGTCTGCGCTTCAAATTCAGCGGCACAGGTATCCACAAGCTTATATACCCGCTTGATTCCCATTTCGTGATAACGCTTGTTGAACACTTCACTTTCCATACAGTCAAACAGATGGGCTATCTGTCTATCCGCATAGCCTTTCCTCTTTGCCAGGTCCATTAATTCAAAAGGAACTGTATCGATTTTATATTTACCTATCTCTGCCTCAAGATGGATCAGTTCTTCTATCTGCTTGAGGAACCACTTGTCTATCTTAGTCAAATCATGTATAGTCCTAAAAGATATACCCAGTTTAAACGCATCATAGATATGAAATAACCTGTTCCAGCTAGGGTTAGCCAAAGAATAGAGGATTTGGGCCTGATCTCTCAGCTCTTTGCCGTCAGCACCCAGTCCATTTCTTTTAATTTCCAGAGACTGACAGGCTTTTTGTAAGGCCTCCTGAAAATTCCTCCCAATACCCATTACTTCCCCGACCGCTTTCATCGAAAGCCCTAACCTACGGTCAGATCCTTTAAACTTATCAAAGTTCCATCGGGGTATTTTTACGATCACATAGTCGATGGATGGCTCAAAAAACGCCGAAGTAGTGCCGGTAATTGAATTCTGAAGCTCATCAAGGTTATAGCCTATGGCCAGCTTGGCAGCCACTTTTGCTATAGGATACCCTGTCGCCTTCGATGCCAAAGCAGAAGACCGGGAAACCCGGGGATTTATTTCAATACCAATAATAGTTTCATTATCAGGACTTACAGAAAACTGCACGTTACAACCTCCGGCAAAATTCCCTATGCTGTTCATCATGGTGATCGCATAGTTTCTCATACGCTGGTATACCGTGTCGGGCAAGGTCATAGCCGGTGCAACCGTGATCGAATCTCCCGTGTGCACTCCCATAGGGTCAAAGTTCTCGATGGAACAGATCACAATCATATTCCCGATATTGTCCCGCATGACTTCCAGCTCATACTCCTTCCATCCCAGTATGCTCTGCTCGATCAGTACTTCATGCACCGGTGAGGCTTGAAGACCTGCTACAAGGGCCTTCTCAAAATCCTCTTCTTTCTCCACAAAAGCACCGCCTGCACCGCCGAGGGTATAGGATGCGCGGATGATCAAAGGAAAGCCTATTTCCTGGGCAATTTCCTTCCCTTGCAGAAAGGAAGTGGCTGTATCTCCTTTACACACACCTACACCTATTTCTTCCATCAATGCCTTGAACTTTTCCCGGTTTTCGGCCGTGTCGATTGCATCGATGTCAACACCGATCATTCGTACACCGTATTTATTCCACACTCCACCCTTATCGCAATCTATCGCAAGGTTCAGTGCAGTCTGCCCTCCCATAGTCGGTAGGACTGCATCAATGTCTGGATGGCTTTGAAGGATTTTTACGATGGATTTCTTTTCCAAAGGAAGCAGATACACGTTGTCAGCAGTAACGGGATCTGTCATGATGGTGGCGGGATTGGAGTTTATCAGGGTCACCACAATACCTTCTTCACGAAGAGATCTGGCGGCCTGACTCCCTGAATAATCAAACTCGCATGCTTGACCAATGACGATGGGACCTGAACCAATAATAAGAACGTGCTTTATGCTACTGTCTTTAGGCATTTCAAAAGGGGGATTGAGAGAGGAAAATTACTTATGTCCAAATTGGTGCAAAATTAGAAAAATAATCGGAAGGGGCATGGATAAGTTTGAATAAAGTGAGAATTGCCATACCTGTGGGGAGTTTATTCCCTCAGCCAATAGCCTAATCCTCCAGCCTATGACAGTCAGGCGACCTATCAGACTAGTCTCTGGGTTATAACATCCTTAGAGACTAATTCTATATTACATATAAATTGGGATGAAATACCCCACAGAATTATGAGAGTGAAGCTGGCAATCCGATAAAGCCTCTTCATGATCCCTATTTGACCAGCATAAGCCACCCCCTAGGGTCTACCTCCGGCATTGAATCACTTTTGATGAGAACCGGGGTCTTTCCCAATGTCACAACCTGTACCCCAAAAGAGGTCTGAACTTCGACGGGCATCTGGAAATCAATTCCCTGCAAACTTACCTGATAACCTGTTTTACCTTTTTTGGAAATTTTCACCTTCGGCAATTTTGTGGTTTTCAAGTACAGTTCAAAGAAGCCCCTATAATCGCTAACTGTATACTCCTGTACAAAGCTGACAAAGTCGTCTGTATCTAGCCGGTTTTGATAAGTAAAGCGGTCATCGGCAGCAAAAGCTTTCAGCATGGGAAAAAAGACTTCGTCTCCAATAAGCCAGCGCAGCGAGTGGATAATATAGGCCCCCTTGGAGTAAATATCCGAGTGATAAGCTTCTTCCTCCGTACTGTTTTTCGGGCTTAAAACCGGCCTTTGATGCAAAATATTTCTGTTTTCTGACTTGACCTTTTCGAAATAGGCATCTGCTCCCCCATGTTCCCAATAAAACATCCAGTCCCCAAAAGCTGTAATCCCCTCGTGTATCCACATATCTGCCCAATCTCCAACGGATACTTTATTGCCAAACCATTCATGCCCCAGTTCATGGTGTAGAAGCCAGTCGTAAGATGTATCTCCCACTTGGACAAACTGAAAGTTATTGCCATAAGCATTGATGGTCTGGTGCTCCATACCCAAATATGGTGTCTCCACTACGGCTATCTTATCCTTGGGAAATGGAAATGCCCCAAAATATTTTTCGTGGGTTTCCGTACTCACTTTTAATATAGCCAATAACTCCTTGGCTTTAGCCCGGTTTTCCTGCAGGACGTAAACATGCATTGGGATATCTTCTCCAGAAATGGATTTGAAATCCATCCTTTCTTCATGGAACACCCCTACCGTGAAATTGATATTGTAATTATTGATCGGATAGGAGGTCGCCCAATGATATACAATCTTATCATCCACTCTTTTTTCTCCTTTCAATCTTCCGTTTGCAGCTACAAAATAAGGTTTGGGGACTGTGAAATACAGATCCACCCCTTCAGCAGGCTCACTACTTGGGTGGTCCAGTGCCGGCATGAAAATCTTTGCCCCTTCACCTTGTGAGGATAATCCCATCCAGTAATTATTCAATTTGTCTTTCTCCCAAGTAAAACCACCTGTCCATGGTGGGTTTTGTGCAATGGGCGTCTTTCCACTATAATATATCGCTACCTCCTCACACGTGCAGTCCTCCGGGAAAACGTCCAGCACATCACTGGTATGATTGAAACCAACTTCTTCCCCTCCCATGATCACTTTGTCCACATGATACTCATCGATGAAGTTTAACCTTAACGTGTCCAGCTTTTCGGCAGCAATGAAGCTGATGGTATTCTTGCCGCTTATGAACTGGTCATCCGGAAATATTTCCAGTTCAAGCCGATAATGCCTTATCTCAAATTTTGACTGCAAGGGATCCAATGGACCACCCCAATCCCAGTTCTGGGCAAAAGACCCAGTAAGGGAAACCCAGCCGGCAAGCAGAAAAACAGAAAGTAATTTTCTCATTACTAGTATTTTAAAACAACCGATACTCCAATTCCACCATCGGTACACCAAAATTCTCTGACAACTCTTCTCCCACTTTTCTGAACCCTGCAGCCTCATAGAGGTTTACTGCTGAATCCAGTCCTGAAGTCGTGTACAAATAAGCACCTGAATAGGATCGTGAACTATAGCACTCCATCCACTCTTTCATCAGTCGTTTCCCTATCCCTCTTCCACGGTACTCTTTCTCCAGGATAAAGTACCGCAGTTGTACAAGATCTTCCGGACGATGCATCAGCGAAAGAAAGCCAACCGTTTTTCCCTCAGCTTCAACTACCCATACTTTGTCCAGTTCCGAATCATATTGTCTGCAAAATTCAACAAGACTTTCCATTACATAAGCTTCAAAACCAATTCCAAAACCGTGTTCTTCTGCATAAATCCTTCCATGCATCTCTGCTACCCGTCCAAGGTCGCCTGGCTGTAACGTATTTCTGATTGAAAAATCACAAGATTGCTGCATCCATTCAAAATATAAAAAAATGATGACACCTTCTTTCAGGTTGCTAAAAAATCGACAATCATCAGATTACTAGGAGTATATCCACTAAATAATTACTGGATGAATAGCCCCCACTCCTTTTGGGTAGGTTATTCTTCAGAAGACAAGTCTGCCAGCACTTTGTCAAAATTTTTGCGGGACGGGTTTGAAAGGTCAACAATCTCCCCATTCTTAACTACAAAAGAAATATTGGTTAGTTTTCCATCCTTAATATTTCTCTTTTTAAGCAGGATTTTTTTGCATAGAGAACAGCTGGGTTATCTTCTTTCGCAATAGTAGCAATAGGTGATTTTATTCTTTTCAAGATAGGTGCATAGCTTATAAAATATTTTTCATCTTCTATACCTGTCCGAGTCAATAGACACCCATTGATAGTTGTACTTTTCTTCTGGATCACTTATCCCTGTACCTCTTGGTGTAAAAAAAGAACCGCCCAAAGTGGACGGCTTTCCTTAATCTTCAGCATAATTGAAGCTATCAATCTGCTCTTTGACCCAATCGTTGTATTTGCCTTTTCGAAATTCAATCCACTCATTCTTGTATTTCGATCCATCAATAAGAAACTTAAAAGCTGTATTCGCCTTAGGTTTGGTCAATGAACTGACCAAATCCTCGGCAAGCCCTCTTTCTTTAACTTTTCTGTCAACAAAATCCTGCATCATCTGGTGCTCTTGGGCAGGTTCCATTTTAGTGAATTCCGCAAAATTCTCCGGATCATCCTCGATCTCGTCCAGGATATCTTCTTCTTCCTCTGTAAGATCATAATTAAAATAATCTTCGTCGTCAGGCATTTGATGGATCTTCTTCTTATCGATTTGGTAGAAGCAGACCATTCCTTTTAATAATTGGGTAGATATCATATCTACCTCTTTTTCAGTAAGGGAAAGCATTGATGGTTTACAAAATTTTCAGAAAAACAGTTAAAGTAGATGGTTCAACAAATGTTTTGAAAGCAATTGCGGAGCCAATATAATCGGATTTAAGCATTTGCATGTATTATTTTCTTCAACAGTTCAGTATTTAACTCATGACCTCCCTCAAAATGTATTTTTTTGACCCGTTGACCAAGTTTTTCGATCAGTTCACTCTGCTTTTCAATACTTTCTGGGGTAATCAGCCTGTCCTGTGAACCTATTGCGATAAGAATCTCGGTATCGGAAAATTTCTCTCTCCCATCCTCTATGACCAGATCCAGGGCAAAACCACCTGACCAAAGGATTAACCTGTCAACTTTTCCCGGCCAACGGCTTGCCCATCTTGTGGCTGTGGCTGCACCTTGAGAAAACCCTAGAACAGTTATTTTCGGATCCGTAGAATAGCCTGACAACAAACTCCCCATCAACGAATCCAGATATTGATGGTTATTCGCTATGGCTGTTTCTCTCTCGTTCTTGGTCATCCAATTGGCCCCCACTCTTCCTTCGAAACCATTCAGGTAACTGTAATTGGTGCCTTCAGGAGCTATAAAAAGTAAATCCGGAGAGTCAAAGGGTTGGAATTTCCTGATGAAAAACTCAGCCAATTGGCCATAACCATGCAAGACTATCCAAATTTCCTGTTCCAGAAAATTAGGTTCATGTGAGACTGAATAATGCGCGTGATAAGGAAATTGAATCTGTTTTTTCACCGTTAACTGATAAGGTCATCAAATTTCAAAGGAAGGAGGTTACCTATACCGCTGATTCGGAAGACAGTGCCATCCGGTCTTAAAATAAGCACTGTGATTTTCTTTCCGAAGCGGACTTCTGCTTCATTTATTGCTTGTCTACAAAGTCCACACGGTGCTACAGAAGCCCAGTTCTCCTCGTGTTGTCTTTTTGCCACTATGGCCATCATCACTGGGGCAGCGTCCGGAAAATTTGCCCCGGCATAGCCCAACACAATCCCTTCTGCGCATATGCCCACAGGAAAACTGACATTTTCCTGATTACTGGACTGGAGTATCTCTCCGTTTTCCAATAAAACTGCCGCACCCACCTGAAAATTTGAGTACGGAGCATATGCGTTGACGCTTATTTCCTGGGCCTTCACCAACACTGTATATTCATCCTGGGCCAATTCGTCCAAGCTTAGCACTTCTATCTCCGATTGGACGCTTATCTTCTTTGTCATTGACATCAATTTGGGAAAGTCCTAACGTTCAAAGTAAGTATTTGTTCCCGTTTTTAAATATTCAGACCTTTTTCCCCTAGAAATAATTACCCAATTTAGCACATCATCACGGCAAACATGCATACTATCCTGATACTGGGAGGCGGAAAATCCTCCACATTTCTTATTGATTATCTAGCAGCATCCTGCATTAAGAAAAACAGGCAGTTAATTGTGGCTGACCTGGATCAGCTTGCTGCTGACAGAAGGCTTAGGCAGCGGCCAAACACTTCGGCCCGTCAGCTGGATATAGAAAATACTGAAGCAAGAAAAAGCCTCATCGCAGAGTCACAAGTGGTAATCTCCATGCTTCCTGCTTTTATGCATCCGATAGTGGCCAAAGACTGTCTCGAGCTGGGGAAGCACTTCTTCTCTGCTTCTTACGAGTCCGATGCCATGAGGGAAATGAAAGATGACGTGGAAAAAAAGGGACTTTTTTTTCTGAATGAATGTGGACTTGATCCCGGAATTGACCATATGTCTGCCATGAGAATTATAGACAGGGCAAAATCCGATCAGCAAGAAATCCGCTCTTTCAAATCCTATTGTGGTGGGCTTTTGGCACCTGGGAGTGAAGACAATCCCTGGAAGTACAAATTCACCTGGAACCCCCGAAACGTAGTGCTGGCAGGGCAGGGAGCTTCCAGGTATCTTGAAAAAGGCAACTTGAAATTCATCCCCTATCACCAGCTTTTTAAACGGCTTGAAACAGTAAGATTCGAGGGGGAGGGCGAGTTCGAGGGGTACCCAAACCGGGACTCATTGAGCTATAGAAAAGTATATGGTTTGGAAGAAGTCCAAACGTTACTTCGCGGGACACTCCGTAGAAAAGGGTTTTGTAAAGCTTGGGATGTCTTTGTCCAGCTAGGAATGACCGATGACAGCTTCCAGACAAATCTTCCTGAAACAACCACCCAGCGCGAATTCCTGAATTCATTTCTGCCCTACTCACCCAGTCTGTCCGTAGAGGAAAAACTGGGAGAGCTTATCCGGGATTTCGATTTTGAAATCTGGGAGAAAATCCAGTGGTTGGGATTCTTTGACAATATACGCTTACCGAAGTTTCAAGGAACACCTGCGTCTATCCTTCAGTCAATCCTGGAGAAAAACTGGAAAATGGATCCGATGGATAAAGATATGATAGTGATGCAACATCTATTCGAAATAGACACACCCCAAGGCGTAAAGAAGACGACCTCCAGCTTGATATGCTATGGACAAGACCACCTATATACGGCGATGGCCAAGACGGTGGGGTTACCACTTGCGATCGCGGTCGACCTATTCCTTGATGGAAAGATCAAGCTGCAGGGATTACATTTACCGGTACTACCCGGGATATATGAGCCTATTCTCACTGAACTTGAGAAAATGGGTATTATCTTTCATGAACAGGAAACAATTGGCTCCTGAAGTAGGTCTGCTCGAGCTACTCTCATCCGGGTGTGAAATTAATGAGAAGGGTCTGTCTAAACCGTAGTCTCTCCTCATGGTGAATCAATGATTCAGAAGAAATCCTGAAACCAGCTCGGTATACGTATGATGAAAGCCCCCCTTCCCATCTTTTATCAGGATGGCTTCATGTGTCAATTCACCCCTTTTAAACGAAAAATCTGCTATTTCCCTGATTACCCTTTTTTCGGGAGCATCTTGTACTGTATATTTTCTCACTGGAAAAATTCCTGTATTGCCCGCTATTTTCTCAAAATCCTGCATTTGTCTTGGAGGCAAAATCACCCATAACCTGCCTTCATCGGTCAATAATTTCACAGTCTTTTCTATCAGCTCATTAAAGGACAGATCATCCGTATGAAGAGCCTTATTACGAAGGGGATTGGAGGATTTGAGGTGGGCTGGAAAGTAAGGGGGATTGCTTACAATCAAGTCATATTTCTCTTTCCTGGAAAAATCCTGCAGCCTGCCTTCCGAGACAGAAAGCCGGGATGCAAAGGGGCTATTGGCAAAATTTTCACCAGCCTGTTCCGCCGCTGCAGGGTCAATCTCTACCGCATGGATGCTTGCCTCCTGAAAGCGCTGTGCAAGCATCAGCGCGATTACACCGGTACCTGTCCCTATATCCAGGATATGCGACATATTTTCTGCTTGGGCCAAGGCCCCCAGCAGTACCGCATCTGTACTTATTTTCATAGCGCATCGATCCTGATCGATGAAAAATTGCTTAAACTTAAACCAGGAATTGGACATCAGGTTCTGGCCTTACTGAAAAAACTCATGTTAAAGCGTGGTTTGTCATCCATGACATTCAGGTCATCCTCTGATACACGCTTTACACTTTCTATGGTATAAAATGCTTTCTCATCCACCTGTTTTACTTTAGCCACAAACTCTGTGAGAGACTCCCTTTTCATGACAGTAAAAAGAAGGTTTACTTTTCCATACCTTCCTTCCGCACCTACTGTAGTAAATCGATAATCCCTCTCCTTCATAAATTCCACCAATTCAGGATGGGGCTTAGGGGTAATGACCCGGACGAGTACTCTTCCCAGGGCGAGTTTCTCCTCAAAATACATCCCTACGTAAGTACCAGTACCAAAGCCTGCCGCATAGGCAATATAGGACAGTGGGTTACTGATATTCTGGAAAATCTGTCCAATAGCCAGTAACCAGATAAGGGCTTCAAAAAACCCCAGAAAGGGTGCTACATTCTTCTTCCCATTCATCATGAACATGATCCGGAGTGTATTGATAGACACATCACCTACCCTAGCGCAGAAAATCAGTAAAGGCATGATCAGGTAATTGAACAATTGTTCGGAAACACCTAGGGAATAGAGAAAATCTTGCATGGGGTAAAGGGTTAGAAATGCAGCGCAAAATTACATTCTATTCCGGCATTAGGGAAGGATGTCCGGTTTTTAGATTTTAAGGTCACGGCCTGCAGGAATCCCAAAATACAGGAACATGCAAGAAAACAGAATCATAAAATAAATCAGGAGATTCCAGTTACCGAAGATATCCAGCGAGATACCAAAAACCATGGGACCAAGGGCAGCCAATACATATCCTGAAGATTGTACCATCCCGGAAAGCTTGGCGGTGGTCCTATCTTCAGCAGTCCGTAGAGAGATGAGGGTATAAGCAATACTTAAACTCGCTCCCATTCCCAACCCGATTATACCCAAAGACGCATAGGTCAGCCATTCAGCTGTTGGAAGCAGCCCTAGATACCCGACTATATAGGATACCCCCACGATGGATATGATCTTGGACTGCTCCTTCAGCCTGATCAGGATCGCAGGTGCAAAATAAGATCCTGCCAAGGATATGACCTGCATCAAAGAAGAAATCAAACCTGCTTTAGCAGGAGTCATCCCTCTAGAAACCAGCATATCCGGAAGCCAGGTAATCATCGTAAAATACATCACTGATTGTGCCCCCATAAACAGGGTGATTTGCCAAGCCAACCTTGATTTCCAAACATTCTTTGAGGGTAAAAGATCAGTCTGTATTGCTGTCTTTGACCTTCTGACCTGCGGAATCCAGAAAACAACTGCCAGTAATACAACCGAAGCCCAGGCCAGCAAAGACCCTCTCCATCCCAAGTTCATATCCACCGCCAAAGGCACACTGAGGCCCACCGCTATCGCAGCAAAAAGGGACATTCCTGTAGCAAGAAGCGCGGTCATCAGGCCCAGTTTTTCCGGGAGTCTCAGCTTGATCAGAGGGATCAGGAGCACATTTGCAATTACAATCCCTATTCCTGTCAGTGCGGTTCCTAAAAGTAAGAGTTCTATTCCTCCTAATATCCGGATGATCATCCCTGCCAGTAATAAGACCAATGCTAAAAATATTGCCCTCCCATGCCCCAATCTCTTCCCAATGCTGGGTGAAATAAGTGAAAATGTAGCGAATGTCAGGAGAGGCAAAGTTGTGAGAAACCCCGCCAACCCATTGGAAAGCCCCAAGTCAGCCCTGATAAAAGGTATTAAAGGCCCCACTGAGGCTATTGAAGTCCTGAGATTGATGGAAACCATCAGAATTCCAAGGATAAGAAGGGATTGGCTGGGGGGACGAGATGTTGACAAAGTCTGATTGACCCGGATACAGTTGGAACAAGGTTCGAATTTCGGGTTTTCTATTTAAAAATCGCATCAAAAAAATCAGATCAAATTCCAAAAGAAAGGCTTGGTCACAATTTTCCCTCATTTTCGCTAGTTATGTGCAAGATCCCATATAGTCAGAAATTTTTAAACCGTTTCATAAATGACCGAATGCAACCTCTCCTCATTTTCGTCTCCCCAAGTTCCCAAAAACGAAATCACAGGAATCAAACTCTTTTCCCCTATCTTATCCAAGAGTTCAGTTTAGCAGAAGAATAAACTAATAACCAAACCAATCAACTATTTTGTAGATATGAAAAATGCTTTTATACCAATAATAATTCCGATAATCAACAATACCAACCTTTTATCATAAAAAAATAACTCTTAGATTGATTAATTTCATTTTTATTAAACATTTAAAACAAATACTAATTTCTATGAAAACAAAAATCAAATTTCAGGGGCAATGGCATTATTTGCCGCTAGCTTCTTTTCGTTTGGCACCAGTGAAGACACACAAGCCCAAACTCCCCCTGCCAACTGGTGCATTTGGGATAATCGGGACTACATTTGCAAAAATGTGCCAAGTGGACCGTTGTGTGCTGTTCCAAAACCAGATTGTGATGAAGTAGAAGTGGACAGCTAAACTCCGATTAGAGCGTCTGTAATTTATTTACAAACGCTTCTTTATTAATCCTCTATGAAAACAACCCCCTTTTTTCTCCTCATTCTTTTATCCCTGGCCTGTTCTGAAAAGGTTCAATTTGAGCCACAGGGTGAATTCCTATTGATCGAAACCCTGACCATTCCTATTGACCAGTATGTAGAACCTACCACTTTTGCCATGCAATACAAGGACAGCAATCTTTACTGGTGGAATCAATCCAGACGAACCATTACCAAGATTGATTTAGAGCAAAAAGTTGCTGGAACATTTTTGACTTACAAGAGAGAAGGGCCCGATGGGGTTGGAAATGCTTTTGGCTTTTATCTCCATAACGAGGACAGCATTTTTCTACCTTCAACCGCTAGAAACCTGATCCATCTTGTCAATGGAGACGGAGAAGTAGTAACCAAGTATGATTATTCATCAGATACTGCCATGTTCATGCCTACCCCTTCATACAGCCGGTTTGGCTCTCAGTTCATTACTTATGGCAAATCTGTTTATTTTCTTAACACTCCAGGCTATATTGAGTATGATCAGATAGGCATTGAGACGCTGAAATCATACATCCCTTTTCTTAGAATTGATCTAGCTGAGCACACTATCGTGCCTACTCCCATTCGGTTTCCTGCCAGTATTCTTACTGAAGAGAAAGTGAGTTTTCGGACTTCGATGAGTTCTCACAAAAACACGCTTTTCGCCAAACACCTAAACAGCAATTTGCTGTACATCATAGATTTAAATAACCATAAACTTTCAGAAACCGAGTTACAATCTAACTTTGCAAAGAACTACTCTTACAAATACATGAAAAATGCGCATGCAAAAGGAGTGGATGAATTTACAAGGGATTTACATTTGTATTCGGAAAGTCTGGGGTTTACGTATGATGCTTTCAAAAAACTATACTATCATTTTGTATGGCCAGGAGACGAAATCCCCAAAGATAAATCAGCATTGGACTTTAGTAAAAATCTACCCTACTTCGTGGTTTCTGTATATAATGAAGATTTGGAACTGATCTACGAATATAGAGTTCCTGAAAACACTTATCAGGCCCATTTATACTTTGTAAATGAAAAGGGACTTAACCTAATTGCCAATCATCCGAATGATCCCAATGCCATTGAAAACGAAATCCGCATCGATACTTATTCTTTTGCTTGGGATTAGTTTGGTTTATTTCTCATGCAAAAAAGACCTTTCTCCCATTGAACAATTTGCATTGGCATATAATCTCGATCTTACTGACTATAGTCTGGTTATCTTTATTCCCCAAAATGGGTGTGGCTCGTGTATAGCTGAAGGAAAGAAGTATGTGGAGAACCTCATAGATCAACCCGAAATTTTATGTGTTTATGTTTCACGTTATGCGGGGGATATGGATGTTTACCTGAACAACCCAAATTTTATTCTGGACAAACAGTTGACCGCATTGAATCTTCAATTATTGACTACAGGGGCAGTTGTTTATGATGTTAAAACAAACCGTCTGGAACTGTTTGACCCCGAAAAAGAGATGTAAATCATCCGGCGTTTAAGCAAGACAGGAATATTTAATTCTCCGGTTCTGGCTTCACCCTGAACCCGTTCTTCATTGGATAGTTGATATTCTGACTTTTATCTTGATCCCGGAATTGCTTCTCCCACCTTGCTGGTTATTGCAATGATGAGCCCACCGATCATCTTCCCCATGGATCTTTGGCCAGCTCCTAATCCACAACTCTCTGATACTGGGAGGGGCTACGATCCATAGACAATTTTTAATTTCAATCTTTCAATTTTACAAACCTTCATCGTCACCGTTTCCGGTCATTTTATACTTCGTGTTTAAGCATGGGTCTCCACCAGATCTTTCACACAGTCCACCCAGGTATCATTGGAATTCAGACTAGGCACAAGATCCCAGTGCTCTCCTCCCAATTCTTCAAATTGCTCCTTATACTCCTGGCCTACCTCCACGGTAGTTTCAAGGCAATCTGCAACAAAAGCAGGAGAAAACACCAGAACGCTCTTGATCCCTTCTGCTGCCAATTCCTTAATCATATCCTCTGTGTATGGTTTGATCCATGGGTCCTTTCCCAATCTGGATTGGAAGCATGTTCTGACTTTTTCTTCGGGTAAGCCAAGCTCGGCGGTAAGTAAACGTGTAGTATGGTAGCATTGGGCGCGATAGCAAAACTGATTATTCGGACTGTAATTATCACAGCATCCACCAAGCTGACAATACTCTTCCACGGAACCTTTCTTAATTTGCCGTTCTGGCAGACCATGGTATGAAAAAAGGTAGGCATCGTACTGCTTTTCCTTCATCATCCCCAATCCCAATTCGGTCCAAGCTTGTAAAAATAGGGGATGCTCAATGAATTTGTTGATAAACGAGATTTCTGGAATAATCTGCCAGCTGCTAATAATCTCCATTACCTTATCCATCACCGAACCGTTGGTAGCCGATGCATATTGCGGAAACAAAGGAAGCACAATGATTTTTTTGACTTTCGCCTTCATCAGTGCCTCTAATCCTTCCTGGATGCTTGGTGACTGATAGCGCATCGCCATGCTTACCACAAACTTTTCCGAATCCAGTCTGTCTGCGAGTTTATCTCTTAGGTCCCCGGTATGAAACAAAAGAGGTGATCCCCTATCCGTCCATAATTTCCTGTATTCCCGCGCTGATTTCGGTGCCCGAAAAGGAGCTATTATCAAGTTTACCAGCATCCACCTGGAAATTAGCGGTATATCAATCACGCGGCCGTCCATTAAAAACTCACGCAAATACTTTCTTACATCACCTGTAGAGGTACTGTCTGGAGTACCTAAATTAACCAGTAAAATGCCGGTCTTAGATTTGTTCGAGATCATCAATTGCAGTCTTTTCCAAAGTAAAAGCCAAAAATAATGGCTTTGGTTACAAACTCTCATTGAAAATTTCGAAAGCCAATTGAGAAAGTCAAAAAAAAGCCCTGAGATCAATCAGGGCCAGTAATTTGCGCTCAGGTATTTTTCCTATTAACCTTCGCCTTCTGCAAACAATAACTTGTCTACTTTTTCTTTAACCTTCGGACTGGCGGAATAAGCCATATATATTGCTTCAAATTTCTCAGGCTCCATCTTGTTTTTCACGATCACTTCCTGAATCTGCACTTGCAGGCCTTGTTGAAGTTTTATTACTTCCTGACCTGCTTCATTAAAAGCAGCAATTTCCCTAGGATCATCTGAAGCCTCAGTTAGTGTTTGGGTTTGCTGGGCCTGCGCCAACTGTTGAAAACGCTCTACTTCCAGTCCTTTTTCTTCGATTTTCTTCACCATGTTATCCTGTACATCTTCCTGCAAAGGCATGATTTCTTTGTTGATTTTTACAAAGGTCTCAATTTCAGCGTCAGAGAAATCGTCGTTGACTTCCTGCTGGACCTGTGGGGGTATACCTTGCTGCTGGGCAAACGTACCAGCCGAAACCAGCACGGAAAACATCAGAGAAAAGGCATAAATTTTTAGTGATTTTAGGTAATTCATAATGGTTTAGTTTGATATCATCTATTGCTAATTTACAAACTGCCCTATGAAATGATTATAAAAAATAGAGATTTTTCTATTTTTAACCCATTTTAACTTCCAAATTATAATTATTCAAATTTCTGATATAATATTTTTATGTTTTTCCTTTTCTTTAAAATGAGGGTTTCCTTTTAAGTGCCCATCTCATCAGAGGTCCGCTACTCATACTTGTAATGATAGCCATTACTACCAATGCCACAAATAGTTTTTCGTCCACCAGGCCGTTTTCCAAAGCGATCAATCCCAGTATAATCTCCATAGCTCCCCTGGCGTTCATTCCAAAGCCAACTGCAAGAGCTTCTCTGAATGGGTATCCAGACCGAAGGGCACCAAAGCCCGAACCGAATATTTTCCCGGCAAATGATATAGCCAATACCGCCAATACCAATAATGGACTGAAGTTGGTGAAGAAATTCACTTTTAACCCAATAGACACAAAGAAGAGTGGGGCAAAAATATTGTTGATGAATTGGTGGATTATTTCTTTGGCCCGCTCAGACATGTGAGCGGAATCACCTAGGGCAACACCGAGTAAAAAAGCTCCGAAAATGGCGTGTATTCCCAACCACTCCGTGAACGCTGCAGATAAAAAGCAGAATGCCATAGCGAGTGAAAGCAGGCCTCCAGGCCAGGCAAGTTTTTTGTTGATCCAAGGAAGTACCCGGTTAATAAGTCCCTTTCCCAGGGTAAGCATGAATATGGTGAACATCAAGGTGATTCCTATAGTATTCATAAGTGAGAGACTGCCGCTTTTTCCCATAAAGGATAGAATTACAGAAAATATCAACCATCCAATGATATCGTTTACCATAGCAGAAGCAACGATAACCATTCCCATCTTAGTTTTGAAGAGATCCATATCCATCAGGATACGGACTACGACTGGCAAAGCAGTAATAGACATCGCAGTACCCATGAAAAGGGAAAATAAAAGGCGCTCACCTTCTGCAAATCCAAAGAATGAGGCAAACAGATAAGGGAATACAAACCCAAGAATGAAGGGGACTATAAGCCCCAGCAAACTGATACTCAATGCCGATTTTCCCTGGGACCAGACCAGATGTAGTTCCACTTCCAGTCCAGCTATGAACAGGAGCAAAATCACAGCAACCTGAACAATTCCATCCAACGCAAGATTAGCTGAAGGATTGCTGGCAAACATATATTGGAACAAATCCGGTGTAACCATACCCAACACTGTCGGGCCAAGGATGATACCGGCGAGAAGCTCCCCAACTACAGCCGGCTGGTTAAACTTCTGTGCTATTTCAGCAAAAACCCTCGCCATAATCAGCATACTGGCAAGTTGTAGCAACAGATTTATGACATCTGTATGATCGAGACTCTCCATGGTTACTTTACGATTAAAAGATTACATGGAAGCTCAGTAAGTATCTCCTCAAGGTCATGTGGAAAAATCCTGTCAATAAAAGTATAATCCCTACGGTCACCCATAATAAGGAGATCTGCATCGATAAATTCACAATATCTTGCCAGTTCCACTGCCCATTTTCCAGAAGTGACTTTAATATTAATTCTCAACCCAGACTGATCCATCTTGTCAAGAATCTGTTGGACATAATTGATTTCTTCCTGGATCAGCTTTCTTCGGGTCTGTGCTACTTCTTCTTCGGTACCTTCTCCGGCGGTTGCCATCTGCAATCCATATAACTTGATCTCGTTCAGAATGTGGACTTGGCTGGCTCTTTCGAGCTGACAGAATTTCAACCCTTTTTCGATTACGTAGGGAGTCTCTTCCAGCTGTGTCCCATTTATCACCACCTTGGAAAATACCCGACCAACCAGCGTAGGATCAATCAATGTAAGAACAGAGCAGCCAGACTTACGGATAACTTTCCGTGCTACGGAGCCAAGATAGTAAGTAAAGAGGCCCTCTTTTTTCAATGCCCCCATTACCAGCAAATCCACTTTCTCCTCCACGCAAGTATGAAGAATCATCTTTGCAGGCTTCCCTTCTTTCCAGATGAAATTGATCCTGGATTTATCCAAACCGACTTTTATGACTACTTCATCCAGCTTGTTTTCGAGCTCTTCCGTTTTTTTTCCTACATGGATTAGAACCAATTCCGAATTGAAAAGCTGAACCAAACGCTTGGTCTCAGAAATCAAGGCTTCCATTCTTGGGGAAAAAGCAATGGCCAATGCAATTTTTTGATACATGTCGAATCTAGCTAAAGGCTTCAAATAAGCAATTTTTTACCTTCCTTCCAATTCATGGACAACGCTTCCCACTTATCCCGGGCAACACCCTTTTAAGCCTTAATTCTGCATTCAGAAAAAGCCAGGCTGATAATTCCCCTTTTTTTACTAAAATTCACCCCTGATTCATAGCTTTTATTTCACACGAAAAAGAATTAAAACCCTGCTAATTTATGAAAAAATCTTTACTCACCTGGTTGATGATAGGTGGGTTGGGTGTATCAGGAAATGCTTTTGGGCAGTCCGATTACCCTACCTTGACTGAAATCAACCAACGTTTGCAGCGAGTAGCATCCAATGCTTCCGCTGAACTCAAGTCTCTCACAAAAACCGAAGGCGGAAAGGATATCTGGGTGCTCAAAGTAGGAACAGGAGCAATGGATCAAAAGCCAGCACTAGCCGTAGTAGGAGGAGTGGAGGGATTTCATGTGCTCAGCACAGAGCTTGCACTTCAGTTTGCCGAAAAACTCGTATCCCAGCACTCCGCGGTGTTGGAAAAATCCACTTTTTATATTTTCCCCAATATGTCTCCTGATGCTTATGAACAGTATCATTCAGCCTTAAAATATGAACGGAGAGGGAATGCCGTAGCAGTAGACCATGACAGGGATGGTGTCCCGGGTGACAATGGTTATACTGACCTGAATGGTGACGGACTGATTACGCTGATGAGGGTAGAAGATCCTATGGGGGATTATTTGCTTTCAGCACAAGACGACCGGGTTATGGAAAAAGCGGATCGGTCCAAAGGTGAAGCAGGCAAATACCTTGTATTCAAAGAAAGTAAAGATGATGATAAAGATGGCAGCTTTGCTGAGGACCCAAAAGAAGGAATAGCATTCAACAAGTCGCTGACATATAAATTCCCTGTTTTCCAGCCTCTTGCAGGAGACATACCTGTTGCACAAAAAGAATCCAGGGCCTTGCTGGATTATTTATTTGAGCAGTGGAATATTTTTGCTTTTGTCACTTTCTCACCGGCAAACAACCTTTCCTCTCCACTAAAATATAATGCTGCTGATGCCAAAAAGCGCGTGGTCACTTCAATTTTGGAAAAAGATCAAGCTATCAATGCAATGGTTTCCGGAATATATACTGAAACGGTCACGCCCAAAGCTCACCAGCAAACCAATCAAGGAACTGACGGGGATTTCTTTCAGTGGGCGTATTTCCATTTCGGCAGACTAAGCTTCAGCACGCCCGGATGGTGGGTCCCTGAGTTTAAGGATGCAGACGGAAAAGGCAAGTCCAATGCAGAAGCCAATTATTTGGCTTGGGCAGAATCGGTTGGGAAAAATGATGTGTTTGTTCCATGGACAGAAATCAAGCATCCGGATTTCCCTGGAAAAAAGGTAGAAGTGGGAGGAATCAAGCCATTTAAAATGGTCAATCCACCATTTGATCAAGTGGAGGATATTGCAGTGCAGCATACAGAATTTATACTTAAGCTGGCTGGAATGCAGCCTAAACTGGAGTTCCACAATGTCAAGACGGAAGCCCTTGGCAATGGATTGACCAGGGTCACTGCGGATCTTTTCAACAACTCGCCGCTTCCAACCCATTCCGACATGGGAACCCGCTCCAGATGGCTGCGCAAAGTCAGAATAAACATGCTTACAGATGTGGACAAGATTGTATCTGGAGATAAAATCAAACTGTATGATAAGCTAGGAGCCTATGAAAAAATCCAGGTCAGCTGGATCATCCGAGGAAATGGAACTATCACGCTAAAAGCCGGTGCTTCCCACATTGGTTTCGCCACTGAAACTGTAAAACTCTAAGCCATGAATACTATGAAAACAACAAAACTTATCGTTGCCTTGGCTTTTTGTATGACTAGTCTTGGTATCCATAAATCAATTGCCCAGGAAAAGTTTTTCCGGGCTATCGGTACACCGCACAAGCCCAAAGTAGAAATAGCCTTCAACCGCTATTATACCTACGAAGGCCTGGTGGACATGATGAAGAAAATTGCTGCGGCTCACCCCAACCTTGCAAAACTGGAAAGTATCGGAAAATCCTATGAAGGTAGAGATATCATGACTCTTACGATAACGGATTTTTCGGCCGGAAAAGCAGAAGATAAGCCTGCTATGTGGATAGACGGAAACATCCATTCCAATGAGGTCCAAGGAGGGGAGTTTTCACTTTACTCCGCTTGGTATCTTACTGAAATGCAAGTGGACAATGAGTTCATCAAAGAATTGCTGAGAGATAAAACCTTTTATATCACACCCACCATCAATCCAGACGCGAGAAACAACTTTTTTCTAGAACCCAATACGGCAAACTCACCAAGATCCGGAATGATGGTTCTTGATAACGACGGCGATGGTGAAGCTGGCGAGGATGGGATGGATGATTTGGACGGTGATGGCCACATCACGATGATGATCCGCAAATCCCCCACAGGACGCTATATAAAGGATCCTCTGGATCCACGTAAATTGATCATGGTAGGACCTGATCAAGTAGGCAACTATGAAATGCTCGGCCAGGAAGGTACCGACGGGGACGGGGATGGAAAAGTGAATGATGATGGTATTGGCTATTACGACCCCAATAGGGACTGGGGATGGAATTGGCAGCCTGATTATATCCAACGAGGTGCATTGAAATATCCTTTTACACTCTCCGAGAACCGATCCGTGATGGAGTTTGTAATGAAACATCCCAACATAGCCGGCGCCCAGAGTTTCCACAACAGTGGTGGTATGATACTACGTGGACCAGGAGCGGAGGAAGATATAGACACCTATAATAGGGAGGATATCAGGATTTATGACGCCATAGCCACGAAGGGTGAAGAAATGATCCCTGGTTACAGATACCTCACGGTATATAAAGACATGTATTCTGTATTTGGAGGTGAATTGGATTGGTTTTATGGCAGCAGAGGCATCTTCACTTATTCCAATGAGCTAATGAACGGCTATTTATATTTCCATCAGACATCACAGGGACGGGGACAGGATGAAATGTTTAAAGTGGACAGACTACTCACAATGGGTGATGCATTTGTCGATTGGCATGAATTCGAACATCCTCAGTTTGGGACGGTGGAAATCGGTGGGTTTAAGAAGAATTTCGGCAGGGCACATCCGGGGTTTCTTTTGGAACAAGATGCCCACCGGAATTCCGCATTTACGATTTATCATGCTTACCACACCCCAAAGCTCTCGGTGTTGGATGTGAAAGAAGAAGAGTTAGGTGGAGGCCTGAAAGCTATTACGGCTACTGTTTTCAATGAGCGGATGATGCCCACCCATTCCAGCCAGGACTTGAAATATAAGATTGAAAGACCTGACTATATCAGTATTTCAGGTGCCAAAGTACTGGCGGGATTTGTGGTAAATGATGAAGATATGAAGCAGTTTACTGAACAGAAGGCTTCCCCGGACCGGATAGCTGTTAGCAATATACCGGGTATGAGTGGCGTGAAAGTGAAATGGATTGTCTCTTCGGGCTCGAACTATTCCATTGCAGTAGACTCAGCCAAAGGAGGCAAGGCAAGCTGGAAAAAGTAAGTAACAACTGTAACAAAGAAAAGCCCTGGGAATTTCCCGGGGCTTTTTGCTTTTGATTGTGATGGGTTTATATAACAAGTTCTATTTTGCCCATTTCCTGCACATACACGCGGGAATTTTGGTATCTGGTTTGTTCCTCTTCAGCTATACAGGCGAAAAAAAAAGGAAATTTTCACCTGAGCTGGGATTAAGCTGATTATTGGCTTTCCTAACGCAGAAACCGGAAGCAAATATCCACAGTAATTAATCAGTCCATTGTACAATTAAACCTAAGAAATCATGGCAAAGGATCATGGACCTAGCATCAAAAACCCTGAACAATACGAAGCCTTACTGGATAAAGGAATGAGTCAGCAAAAGGCGGCAAGAATATCCAATGACCCCAACTCGGGGAAAAAGGGCGGCAGGGCGAGCGATTATGAAGACAGGTCCAAAAAAGAGCTATATCAAAAGGCAAAAGAGGTAGGCATCAAAGGCAGGAGCAGAATGGGAAAGAAAGAACTTATCCATGCGCTCAGAAACTCATAAAAAAATAAAGCCCTACCTGAAATCAGGTAGGGCTTCCATTTTATAATTGGTTCAGTTTACAGGCTGGATACATAGCTTTCAAAACCAGACGCAGTTTTCACCTTAAAGGTTACCCCTTCTTTACTTGCCTTATCGACGGTAAATATCTTATGTAATCCCTGAGGATTGTCGATTTTTTCTGAGTGGATCAATTTACCTCCATCAAATATGGAAACTTCCACATCCTTAGCCTCCAGGTTGCTTACTAGCAGTCTATACTTGTTTGCCCCTACTTTGGAAACACGGGAAAAAACAGCTGGAGCCGGGGCAGCATGCGTATCAAAAGAAGCAGTTCTTAAAACTCCACTTTGATCCAAAACCTCTACAGAATAGGTGCCTTCCGGTAACGCGTTAAGATCATATTTTTTCGCGAAAGCTTCCGTCTTTGTGATTCTGTCCCTAAGGATCAACCGGTCATTCACATCGGTTATCTTTACAATCACTGTTCCTTTAGGCACTGCATTGAATGCCACCGATACTTTGGCTGTTTCGGTTTGTTTGATCTCTACAGTCTTAATTTCATTGTTTGCGAATGCTCCTGTTGCGATCCCCGCAACGAAAAGCAGTGTAAGTAATTTTCTCATTTCAATAATTGGTTTTATAGGTTCTACATTTAGTTGTAACCACGGGATGGTGAATCCATCAGGGGAGTATTTTGGGTTACACTCAGCACCGGTATATTCTGGTGATGTTCAATTATGATTCAAAGGTAAGTACAGAATTCATAATTACAAATACTTCAATAAAAATTTTATTTGATTAATGATTCTGTAACAAATCATTGATTTTATTGACTATTTAATAAAATATTTTCGCAATCGATGACGAAAGCGTCTAAATTTGGATTTTCGATCACAATACAGAATTTTATTATATTTTTTTCCAATTAGTAAAATCATGTAGGCACATCAAAATATTTAATCCACATAAAACCAATGATTATTTCCTTTCAAATAATTTTTAAAAAGTATTTCACTTATTCTTCTACATCAAAAAATTCTGTCAGAAGCCATCTTTTCTTGACCCTGCAATCAAAGAAGCTGCTGAAAGAATCAAAGGCTATTTTTTTTGGAAAAGCGTGGTAGTAGAGGACTAGGATAATCAAATAGGACGAAAAAAAATGGGCGGGTCCAGGTTAGTTATCCGCATTCTTTTGCAAGGAAAGCCCAGATAAATTGAAAAATCTGCCAGATAACACTATCTGGCAGACCAGCCATTGCCCACTGCGAGGGGCATCTTGTAATCATTTGGATTTTTTACGGCTGTAGTCAGTAGCTTTTGCCAGGGTCTCCTGATCAAACCTGCCCTTCAGCTCTACCACCATCAAATCTCCATCATCACCGCCTACAAGTACTACCAGGTCAGAGATTGTATTCCCACCTTTGGAATACACCCTTACACCTCCCTTTCCTTCTGAAGCTTCCATAAGCAATTCGTAGCGCTCCCGCTCCAATCCCCGCTGCAAGCTTTTAAACTCAGCCCTGTCCAAATCGGATTTATCAGGCAGCGTAAAGAAATTCAGCTTTTCCACAGATTTCGCTACAGTGGCCAAGTCATTCTTGTCCATGTTGATCTTGAATCCATTCGCAAAATTCATGAAGTTCCCACCCAGCTCCAGGTGAAAGAAATCATCATTCCCTTTGTACTTCTCATACATAGATGCCACGCTTTTGCTTTGGGCATATGCTGTGATGAAGAATGCCATTAAGGCTACAGTTACCAGTGCTTTTTTCATGTGTTTATAATTTGATTTTTACCAGTAAGAACTTGCCCCGTGATTAATAAAACGGGACTACATATCTTGAATTTAATCCAGAAGAATCTTTCATTTAAGGATGATTATCCCGGGGTGTGCCATCCACTGCATGTTCGGATTTCACAGTTTTTGAATTTCGATGTACGCTTATAGTTATTTTTTCCCTTTACTGTACTCACTCATTCCCGGCAGATCAGAATTTTCCGCCAGCATGTTTAAATCATCATATGTGAAGTTACCCAGCATACTCAGCAACGTAAAGTCTTTCCCAGAGCCAGTAAGCATCAAAAGCTCTTTGACCAGGCCTCCTTCCTCACGGACCATGAACTTCAGGCTTGTTCCTTTATCCTGTACATCCATAAGTTCCTCATACTTGTTGCGTGCAAGTGTACCCATTGCCTCTTTATAAAATCCAGGGCCGTCCACCTGATCAGAACTCAGGATCCGTATCCCCTTCACCTTAAGGATAAGTGCTCCCAACTGCTCAGCGTCCTTATCCGATCCGGCATTATTCTTCAGAAAACCTCCTGCCATCTGCATCATTTTAGGAGATATGAACACTCTCGAAAAACGGTCATCCTCCATATATTTTGAGAAAAATTTCTGGATGGCATCATCCTGTGCATTTGCATGAAACACCAGTGCCGTTAGAAGAAGGGTTACTGTGAGTAATTTTTTCATCTGTTTATAATTGATTTTTTAAGACCACAACCAGTCACTGATCTGATCAGGAGAACCTATGTGGATTACTTATCCTATCCTCATGTGATTCCGCTAATCAGCCTCATACTTTATTTTCCATGCGGATTGCCAAACAAGTGATTTGTGGTATTTAAATATTTCAAATCCTCCATCACCTGCATCTGTTCCTGCCCTTTCATAAAATTGGTATGAATCAGCGTAAATGCCTGCATCACCTCCTGATAGGCTCTCTCTTCGGCCTGTCTGTGCTCATAAACCCTCCACACCGAAAGAGATCCAGCAATGAGAGCCACTGCAGCCGCATACTTCGCCCAAGAATACTTGAGCATCCGTGTTTTCGTTTTTGGAATGTACACACGTAAAGGCTCATTCCCTGCAAGCTCCCTCAGTGAATCGAAGAGGCGTTTCTCATCTTCATAGCCAGGGGATTTTGAAAGCAGCTCCTTAAGCTCCACTTCTTCTGCCAAGCTACTTTCTGCCGACCAATACCTTTCCAGCAATTCTTCTATCCGTTGATTCATCTAGACATTTTTTTTTGCATTTTCTCACGGAGTGCCTTTCTGGCCCGGAACAACCCCACCTTCACCTGCTCGATACTGATATCCAAGTGGGCAGCAATCTCCTCATAACTAAGCCCTTCTACCTCTCTTAACTGGAATATCTCGCGCTGCTTAAGAGGAAGCATCCCTAACAGATTCATTATCTCACGTACTGACTCATTGGTATCCTCGCTGACAGCGGACTCCTCAACCTCGAAATCTTCCAGCCCTTCCAGTGAGTCAAACTTCCTGTTCTGACGCATGTAATGAAGCATCTCATTTTTAAGGCTTCTTACCAGCCACCCTGAAAGGTTGGGATGATTACGAAGTTCCTGTTCCCTACCGATCGTTTTCTCGAATAAATTTTGAAGCATATCCTCAGCCAAGGAACGGTCTCTTACCCAGAGGTAAACCAACCGGTAGAGCTGACTTCTTTTTGGCCAGATATGTGCTTCAAAAAATGACTTCATTCTGTATGGGTGATGCTTAAAGACTCTGAATGTTACACTTTTTCAGATTTTTTTTCAGATTTTCTTTTTACTGTTCCTCCAAAGAATACCTGCCAGCTTTGCCCCTTTAAAGAAGATGTTAAGAATAGCCCCCAAAAGGCTTAAATTGTTTCTAAATTTGGAAGAAAAATAGTATGCATGCAGCGTATTTACTACTTTGCATCAAGTTCACCAATTCTAAAATGAGTCAGGATCAAAATCAAATGAGCATAAAAAAAGCCCCGACCGAAGTCGAGGCTTGTGGTGATAAGTGGACTCGAACCACCGACTCACGGATTTTCAGTCCGATGCTCTACCAACTGAGCTATATCACCGTTTAAAGTGATGCAAAGGTAGGTATTTGGCTATTTGAACCAAATCATTTGAAGAAAAATTTACATAACAAAACTTTCAATAAACGCTAATACAGTCACTATGAGCTTTTTATCACAAGTTGCTTTTCTTATTATTTTTGGCATTGCGACCTTCATTCTTGTGAAAAGGATCGGATTTCTCCGAAGAAGTATCCTGCTGGGAAAACAAGAGAAAAGAAATGACCGCCCATCCTCACGGTGGAAGAGTATGCTTCTGGTGGCCTTTGGCCAACAGAAGATGTTTAAACGCCTTATTCCGGCCCTACTCCATTTACTGATTTATGTGGGATTTCTGGTGATTAATCTGGAGGTGCTGGAATTTGTCCTGGATGGCATGCTGGGAACGCACAGGCTCTTTGCTCCATTTTTGGGAGGCATATATACGGTAGCCATGAACCTGTTTGAGCTATTGGCTGTAGCGGTTCTATTCTCGTGTGTGGTGTTTCTTCTTCGCAGGAATGTCACCCGGGTACCGCGGCTACGCATGAAAGAATTGAGTGGGTGGCCAGCGATGGATGCCAACTTAATTCTCCTGATTGAGATCGTTTTAATGTTTGCAATCTTAACGATGAACGCCACAGATCAGATATTGGCAGACCAGGGATATGGCCATTACATCCCACTCGGAGGCTTGTTCTTCAGCGGGTTTATTCGCCCGGTTTTTGAGGGTATGAACGTGGGTTTGCTGGTTTTCATCGAGCGCTTTGCCTGGTGGTTCCACATCATTGGTATTCTTGGTTTTGCCGTATATGTTACGTATTCCAAGCATTTGCATATTTTCTTGGCTTTTCCAAATACCTGGTACTCCAACCTCAAGCCCAAAGGAGAGATGTTCAACATGCCTGAAGTCACCAATGAGGTAAATATGATGCTGGGGATCCCCAATGAAGCTTCCCCGGGAGAGGCTACTGAAGTGACTAGGTTTGGTGCCAAGGATGTAAATGACCTGAGCTGGATTAACATCATGAACGCCTATTCATGTACCGAATGCGGTCGGTGTACAGCCGAATGCCCAGCAAACATCACAGGAAAAAAACTATCGCCCCGGAAAATCATGATGGAGGTGAGGGATAGGGCTGAAGAAGTCGGAAAGAGTATCGATGCCGGAGGGCCCGGCTTGGAAGATGGAAAGGCACTTTTGGGCGATTATATCACCAAAGAAGAGTTAAATGCCTGCACCAGCTGTAATGCCTGTGTGGAAGCTTGTCCTGTCAATATCGACCCTCTTTCAATAATATTCCAGCTGAGGCGCTATGTGGCTATGGAAGAGTCCGGAACCCCTGCTCAATGGAACGCAATGTTCCAAAACATGGAGACAAGCTTCTCACCTTGGAAATTCAGTCCTTCAGACCGGTTCAATTGGGCCGAAAAAGTGAAAGAAGAAGAAATAAACTAATAAAAAGGCCAAAGAACCTTCTGATAATGCTTTAAACCCGCTAAATTTTCGGATGCTACCTTGGCCCCAAAAACTCACTGGTCATACCCATGACCTTCAATCTTAAGCTCAAAATGTCTACATACCAAGTACCTACTATGGCCGGGATGGCCAGCAAAGGAGAAAGCCCGGAAATCCTGTTTTGGGTAGGATGCGCAGGATCTTTTGATGACCGCTATAGAGCAGTCACCCAAGCATTTGTGAAAATATTGAATAAGGTAGGGGTTAGCTTTGCCGTACTGGGTCCCGAGGAAGCTTGTACAGGAGATCCAGCTAGGCGTGCCGGCAACGAGTTCCTCTTCCAGATGCAGGCAGTAGCCAATATACAGGTGATGAATGGCTATGGAGTAAAAAAAGTGGTGACGGCTTGCCCCCATTGTTTTAACACCATTAAAAACGAATATCCTGCCCTGGGAGGAAGTTATGAGGTCATCCACCACTCGCAGTTTCTTCAGCAGTTGATAAACGATGGTAAGGTCATACTCAAGGGAGGAGGTGAGTTTAAAGGAAAAAAGATCACCTTTCATGATTCCTGCTACCTAGGTCGTGCCAACGGCGTATATGAAGCACCGCGGGAGGTAATCAAAGCCCTGGATGTAGAGTTGGTTGAAATGAAACGCTGTAAAACCAAAGGATTATGTTGTGGAGCCGGAGGAGCCCAGATGTTCAAAGAGCCAGAACCTGGAAAGAAAGATATCAATATCGAACGCACCGAAGAGGCGCTGTCGACTGGTGCCCACACCATAGCTGTAGGTTGCCCATTTTGCCTCACCATGATGGTGGATGGGGTGAAAAACAAAGATCGTGAAGGGGATGTAAAGGTCTACGATCTTGCAGAAATGATCGCGAAAGATATGGGAATTTGATTTTTTTCCATTGAATCAATTCAGCCCTTTTTGCCGTTAGGTAGAAAGGGTTTTTCTTTACCAAAATTACTTCTCAAAATGTACGTTGATTTCCATTTATTACCCGATCATTCCAGGATATGGCTTTATCAGGCAGAACAAGCTTTTTCCACTGCGGCCAAAGATGTAATCGCTTCAACATTGAAAAATTTTTGTGAGGGATGGAACACACATGGAAAACTTATGCCAACTTCATTTTTGATCATTGATGATCAGATTTTGATTCTGGCTGTGGATGAGAGTGGCTTAGGAGCCAGCGGATGTTCGATTGACAGTTCTGTAAGAGTCCTTCGTGAACTTGAGGATTCACTGGGAATCAATCTGACAGATCAAGGAAAGGTTAGCTATAAGACCGATCCTGGTACAATCAGAGTAACACCCGCACTAGGGGTCAAATCAAAAGTAACAACCGGGGAAATCAACAGGTCAACAGAAGTGGTTAATCCCCAGATCCGCTCAAAAAAAGAGCTTGACCAGCTGTGGATTCCTGCCAGTAAAAGCTGGTTAAACAAATACTTTCCAAATTAATTAGTAATATTCAGAACAGATCATCAACAGCCTTACAGATGAAACAGAATTTTTTATGGATTAGCCTAATTATTCTCTTAGGGAGCTCCTGCAAAAGTCTTCAGGAGAAGGGGAATGACCAGTTTCTTTCCGGTCAATATCAATATGCCATCAATACCTTCAACCAGATCTTAAGTGAAGATCCTGAGAATAAAGACGCCAATCAGATCGTCGCTGAAAGCTATCGCTTGTCTAACCGGATAGAAAAAGCTTCACCATACTATGAAAAACTGGTACAGGAGGATCCTACATTTGACAACTATTACCGTCTGGGAGAGAGTCTGAAAGCCCAAAACAAATCACAGGAAGCACGCGCTGCATTTGAAAAGGCAAAAGAGTATACCCAGGAAGACAATCTTCTCGCAACTACCCAACGTCAGATTGAATCCATAAACCTTATAGAAGGTATAGAAGACTATTGGCCAAATCATGTCTTAATCAACTACAAGGAACTCAACACCCCCGCTGCTGATTACGCACCTGTCGTCAGTGAGAATTTCCTCTATTTTACCTCAGGCAGACAAGGATCCGGAATTTATGCGGCAGATGGCTCACCTTATACCAAACTCTTTCGGGCCAGGGCTGAGGGTTTGAGAGTGGATGTCAACGCTATCCAGCCCTTACCTGAGTTTACCAATGAAGAGGGGCTGAATCAAGCCGCCATCGCTATCAGCCCTGACGGCAATACTATAATTTACGCACGAGGCAATTCCACATCTGCCAAAGACCTCCCTGAAACTGCGCTTTTTGTATCTTACTTCAGGGGGTCCGCTTTTACCCAGCCAATCTGGATGCCCTTGAATGAAGACGAGTTCTGGTGGAATTCAACACCGTCCTTTAGCCCGGATGGAGACGTACTGTACTTCGCTTCCAACAGGCCGGGGGGCTTCGGCGGAATTGACCTTTACAAAGCCACACGTCTAGCGAATGGGGATTTTGGAAACGCGGTCAATCTGGGCCCAACGATCAATACTCCCGGGAATGAGCTTTTCCCCAGAATAATGCCTGATGGGAAATTTTTCTTTGCTTCAGACGGACATCCTGGATATGGGAAACTGGATATTTTTGTCGCAGAAGCGGACGGGGAAGGAAATCAAACAATCAAAAACCTTGGAGCTAATTTCAACAGTACCAACGATGATTTTGGGATATTCTTTACAGAATATCCAAAGGCCGGTTTTATTTCTTCAAACAGGGAAGGAGGAGAAGGGGATGATGATATTTATTTCTTTGAAGACAAGACCCCAAAACCTAAAATCATCAATGTATTGCTCAATGTGACTACCAAGGAACGGGTTGCGGGTAAAGATGATGCCATCCTGCAGCAGGCTAGGGTAGTACTGTATGATGCCGACAACAAGCAGGCCGGGGGGGATTTCTCGAATTCAAATGGCCGGGTGAGATTTACCTTGGAGCCGAATGAAAATTTTACAATCATCGCATCCAAAAACGGCTATTTCTCCAAATCAATCCCATATACGACCGTCGGAAAGACCCCTGATCCGGCAACTTTGGTCCAAGACGTCACCAATATAACTTTGGACACCACTATAGTTCTGGATCAGCTGGTTCTGGATAAATCCATCGTGTTGGAAAATATCTATTATGATCTTGACAAAGCTGAAATCAGGCCTGATGCGGCATTGGAACTGGATAAACTGGTACAGATTCTTAAAGACAATCCAGCCATCCGTATCGAACTAAGTTCACATACAGACTCCAGGTCAAGCGATGCATATAACCTTAACCTATCCCAGCGCAGGGCACAGTCTGCGGTTGACTATATCGTATCCCAAGGCATAGCGGCTGATCGTCTTGTAGCCAAGGGCTACGGAGAATCGCAGCTGATCATACAGAATGCCCAGACCGAGGAAGAGCATCAGGTGAATCGCCGCACAGAATTTAAGGTAATTGAAATCGATGAGTAGGGAGGACTGTTTAGTTATCCTGTAAATGTAAAGCGCATCCAGGTCTCTGGATGCGCTTTACATTTTACTAATATTCAAATTATTCCTACCTCGAACACCCCTCCTCTTTGCTCCCGGCAGTCCCTTCTACACGGCAATTTCAAATCCATAGAATCCGAATTTCCAAGCTTTTGTAAATGATAGTATTTACATTTGTGTCAATAAAAACTGATATGAACGAGCGATACATGCAGCGGGGAGTTTCCGCATCCAAAGAAGATGTGCATCAGGCCATTTCCAAGCTGGACAAAGGACTTTTCCCAAAGGCTTTCTGCAAAGTAGTGGAAGATACCTTAGGTAATAATCCGGATTACTGTAATATCATGCACGCTGATGGGGCTGGTACCAAATCCTCTCTGGCTTACTTGTATTGGAAAGAAACAGGGGATTTAAGTGTATGGAAAGGCATCGCTCAGGATGCAGTTATCATGAATACGGATGATCTTCTTTGTGTAGGGGCTATCAATAATATTCTCGTCTCATCCACTATCGGAAGAAATAAAAATTTGATACCCGGAGAGGTAATTTCTGCAATTATCGAGGGGACAGAAGAAGTACTCCAAATGCTTCGTGACAACGGTGTAAACGCAGTCCTCACAGGTGGAGAAACAGCTGACGTAGGTGATCTCGTACGTACAGTAATAGTAGACAGCACTGTGACTTGTAGGATGCGCAGAGATGAGGTTATCTCCAACGACAAGATTCAGGCAGGGGACGTGATCGTAGGCTTAGCTTCCTATGGCCAAGCAAACTATGAATCTTTCTACAACGGAGGAATGGGGAGCAACGGTCTCACCTCAGCACGGCATGATGTTTTCAACAAGGTATTAAAAACAAACTATCCGGAAAGTTACGATCCAGCGGTACCTGAGGAACTTATCTATAGCGGTAAGTACAATCTCACGGATGCCGCCCCGGGATCCCCTGTCAACATTGGTAAACTGGTGCTGTCTCCTACCCGCACCTATGCTCCGATCATGGTGGATGTGTTGAATTACATGCGTCCGAATATCCATGGGGTGGTACACTGCAGTGGAGGTGCACAGACCAAAGTGCTGCATTTTGTCGATAATGTTCATGTAATTAAAGATAACCTCTTCGATACCCCTCCCCTTTTCAGGATCATCCAGGAAGAAAGCGGCACGGACTGGAAAGAAATGTATAAAGTATTCAATATGGGTCATAGGATGGAAATATATCTCGATGAACGCTATGCCGAAGAGATCATTGACATCGCTGAATCCTACGGCGTAGAAGCTCAGGTTATTGGTAGGGTGGAGCCTTATGATGGCAGAAAAGTAACGATCCATAGTGCGCACGGCTCTTTTGAGTATTGATTGATGTCTGCACAAAGACTTTTGGTGAAATCCGGGAAGATCCTTTTGGGGATCTTTCTGTTTTTAGCTTTTATCGCATGCGTTACACTTACCACGGTCGACCGGTCACCTATACAGGATCAGGATTTCTTCTCCAATACGATCCAAAGACTTGGTCAGACTTCGTTTGAAGGCACTGAGGGCGGTGTTTGGCTATCTGGCTGGGCCAAGTCCAATATGACACCCAAGGAGCCAGCAAGTCTGGTGGGGTATGCTCCTAGGGGCCAATATGAGTTTGTACAGGACAGCAGCTATGTAAAAGCCATTTCGCTCAGCAACGGGAAGACAGCCATCGCTTGGTTAAGCTACGAACTTTTAATTGTCCATCCAGCACTAGCCCAGCAAGTACATGAAGCGGTAAAAGAAGCGGGTCTGGGAATAGACCAGTTGATTTTCACAGCAACCCATACCCATTCCGGAATGGGGGGCTACATGCCTGGCCCACTCGGTGAGTTCGCCTTCGGGGGCTTTGATCAGGAAATCATGGACAAAATAGTTCGAAGCAGTGTCGATGCACTTAGATCTGCCATGGAAGCGCAGGATACCGTTTCCATTACTTTCCGAAAATCAGATGCTGCCCCGTTCGTTGCCAATCGTTTTGTCGCCGAAGATCCTGTAGATCCTTATGTAAGGCAGTTGATATTTACCAAAACAACTGGAAAAGCTGCAACCATCCTTACCTACTCAGCACATGCCACCTGCATGAGCTCAAAGTTTATGGGTTTATCAGGAGACTATCCTTACTATCTCATGAGCGATCTCGAGGCTAAAGGCTATGACTTTGCCCTGTTTGCCTCTGGTACAGTAGGTAGCCATAGGCCTGTTTCTTATGGAAACACCCCCGAACTGGTAAAGAAATACGCAGCAGCATTGGATTCGACAATTCGGCTAAGCCCTAGCACATACGACACACTTAATGAACCACTGATCCGGACAGGCCAGTTGCCTCTTTCTCTTCGTGAGCCACATCTCAGGATCTCAGACAATCTACGTATCCGCCCTTGGCTCTTCGACCGTTTATTGGGAGAGACCAATGCCCATCTGGACTTTACCTTAATAGACAATACGCTATGGATCGCCTCAAGCGGAGAAATTTCAGGTGTGTTTTATAAGAAATGGGAAAATTTAGCCAACAAAAATGGGCTCAATCTTATCATCTCCACTTTCAATGGTGGCTATATTGGGTACATCACTCCTGACGAATATTATGACAGGAAGTATCATGAAGTCAGAGAAATGAATTGGTATGGACCGGGAAACGGACAGTATTTTGACGAGCTGATTACTAGAGTTATCCTGAAAGCCGCACAGTGAAATCACCCTTCATGTATTTCACTTGCCTTAAAGTCCTATAAAAGGTATTTTTTCTCCTACACTCTTAACAAAAAGCCCTTTACTTTTGTAGAAAAGTAACAAGACATGGGTGTTCTAGACAAAGATTCAAAATTACTCAGTATCTGCAGGTGCAAGTGCCCCAGATGTCATGAGGGAGACATGTTTCTGAAGAATCATCTTTGGAAACCAACCGGATTTCATAAGATGAATAAAACATGTGCTTATTGCGGTCAGTCTTTCGAGCCTGAACCAGGGTTCTACTTCGGGGCGATGTTTGTGAGCTATGGCATTAATACAGCTATCTTTATAGCATTGTGGGTGCTTCTGGAAGTTACTGTAGAAGAAATATCCCTTACTGCAATCCTCAGTTTGATGGTTGCTACGATCCTGCTTTTCCTTCCACTTACCTTCCGGTTGAGCAGATCTATATGGATTACACTCTTTGTCCCCTATAGGCCAGAAAGTAAAACCCCGGCTTAACTGGATAGGTTGGGATATCCTTCCTCTCTTTGAATTAATCAAAGAAATTGGCATTTTCATGCATGTCAAAAACAATCTTGCCCATCTACCAGATTAATGACTTTGTAAGTGCCATTCCTGACCAACCCAACTATTATTATAGCACACTTGTCAAACATCTCGAACAGCATAAATTCATCCAACGCCCTCATAAACACGACTTCTACATTTTAGTGCTGTTTACTTCAGGCAGCGGAACCCATACCGTCGATTTCAAAACGTATTCCGTAGAACCAGCTAAGGTATTCTTTCTAAGTCCAGGGCAAGTTCATTCATGGAAGCTCAGCCCGGATAGCGATGGGCATATTCTTTTCTTTAATCCAAAGTTTTATCTCTCCGTATTCCCCTTCAAAAAGCTGAATTCTTACATTTTTCTCAACCCTCATCTGAGCCCCTATATGAAGCTGGCAGCTGAAGAGTTGATGGAACTTCAGGAGTTCTTTACCCGGATCAAAGAGGAGTATGAAATGGAAAGAGTATATCATACCGATGCCTTACTTAATTATACTGACCTGCTCCTGATCAGTTTATTGCGGGCTTATCCGCAGCGGTCCCAACTTTCTGGAAGCCAACTGGACAGTTCTTTTTTAAGACTCCAGCTGATCATTGAAGAAAACTTTCGGAATCAGCGCGAGATACTGTTCTACAGCTCCCAGATGAATCTCACCCCGAAACAACTGAATAGCCTTACCAAAAAGGCATTGGGAAAGACACTATCGGCACTGATTCAGGATCGCATAATCCTGGAAGCTCAGCGGATGCTGGTCAATTCAAATCTTCCTGTTTCGGCAATTGCGGATGGTCTTAATTACAGTGACCCATCTTATTTTGCTAGATTCTTCAGAAAAAAGACTCAAATGTCTCCCGAAAAATTTCGGCTGAAACATCAGCAATAACTTTCTTCAATCTTAAACACCAGGCTTTGGATCCAGCCTCCATGCCATTCCTTACGATCGGTCAAGCGGTAACCTGACTCACCAAACAATCGGTTATAATCCGGCAAGTCATTTCTACGATGTCCAGTAACCAAACGGAAGAACCTGATCATTATTCTATTCACGGACCTTTGAGCTAGAGAGGAAGTATCAAAGAAATCACTTACAAGGATTTTTCCTTCTTTTGTCAGATTACGCTTGAGCTGATTCGCTAAATCCAGAATTTCTTCATCGGGCATGGTATCAAGGACAAAAGGCAAGTGTATTTCATCAAATTTTTCTGAAGAGCTGAATTTTCCCAACCTAAATCTCAACTCACTCTCCCGTAAATTCCGCATAGCTTTCTTTAGCATAGATCTGGAAATTTCCCAGTATTCACCGGTTAGCCCTCCAGAAATATGAATAAAATCCTGTCCGTCTCCACCTCCGATGATCAGCAGTTTTCTATCTCCTACCCCGCTGATAAAGAAGGTTTTTGCTAGCTTTAATTTCTGCCCAAACAGTAACTTTACAAGAGGGCTATAATAGGGCGCTATAAAACTATAGTGGTCTTTCACCAGTTTAAGAAGTATCAATTAACTCTAACCATTCCCACTTTTTATGAAAAACCTATTCAAAACACTCTCAGGAGTACGTCAGCTGTTGGCAACTATCGACGTGGATCAGATCTCGAAACTCTCCCAGAAAGTAGATTTACCAAAAATGGTCGACCTTGTTTCCAAAATGAGCGAAGAAGATCTCTCTAAAATGATGGGGATGCTCAAAGGTAGTGGCAAAAAGAAAGTAATCCCTCCTGTGAATGGTGATTTTTATGAGTTGGGAAAAACCCTGAACCCCAAAGAACGGGAAATACAGCTAAAAGTACGGGAATTTATGGAGCGTGAGATCAAACCTATTGCGAACGATTATTGGAACAGGGGCGAATTCCCTATGCAAGTGATCCCTAAGATGGCTGAACTCGATATAGCAGGCCTAACTTACAAGGGCTATGGGTGTCCGGGACACTCCGCATTGCTGGAAGGTTTCATTGCTATGGAAATGGCCAGGGTAGACACCTCTATGTCTACATTTTTTGGTGTACAGAGCGGATTGGCTATGGGCTCAGTATACCTATGTGGATCTGAGGCCCAGAAGCAAGAGTGGCTACCCTCCATGCAAAAACTTGAAAAAATAGGGGCATTTGGACTAACGGAGCCAGAGGTGGGGTCAGGAGTGGCTGGAGGACTTACGACTACCTGTAAGAGAGAGGGAGACACGTGGATTATCAATGGCCAAAAAAAATGGATAGGGAATGCCACGTTCTCTGATATGACCGTGATCTGGGCCAGGGATCTGACAGATAATCAGGTGAAGGGATTCATAGTAAGGAAGGAAAATCCCGGCTTTCTCGCCGAAAAGCTTGAAGATAAAATGGCTCTTCGTACCGTACAAAATGCGCTGATTACCCTTACAAACTGTGAAGTACCTGAATCGGATCGTCTTCAGGAGGCAAACTCATTCCGGGATACTTCAAAAGTCCTGCGGATGACCCGTGCGGGAGTTGCCTGGCAGGCAGTAGGCTGTGCGAGGGGAGCCTACGAGCTTGCTCTGGCGTATACCAACGAACGCATACAATTTGGCCGCCCTATCGCCTCCTTTCAGCTGGTACAGGACCTCTTGGTCACTATGCTAGGGGATCTGACAGCGATGCAGACCATGGTGTTCCGACTTTCTGTGATGCAGGATTCTGATGAACTCCTTGATGAACATGCTTCCTTGGCCAAAGTATTCTGTACGCTTAGAATGCGGTCAATCGTGGATCATGCACGAGAGCTTTTCGGTGGAAATGGCATTTTGCTTAGGCATGACATTGCCAGATTTGTGGCGGATGCAGAAGCAGTATATAGCTATGAAGGGACCAAGGAAATCAACTCTCTTATCGTAGGAAGAGCGATTACGGGTCATAGTGCGTTTGTATAATTCAAATCAATGCCAGCACCATTGGAATCATAAATGAAGCTTCAAGCCGGATGCGCATCTGACCTGATGAAAGCCGGCTCTCAAAAAAAACCAGGTAATGAACCAAGCCCATCATCATCAGTAGGCAGGTATAAATTCTAAGCAGGGAAGGATACAGGATAAATGTACCCAAACTCAAGCAGATCACTGTAAGTGCCAAACTCCGGATGCCACTCCTTGCTCTCTCATCCGGAATAATGGAAACTGTTGACCTAAACCCTGATTGCTTGTCTTTCGCCCGATCCAGCCAGGAAAGCATCAATAAATTCAGGTATGCTAAAAGGACATAGATCAGAAGTAAAATGAATTCTTTCCAGGAAAGCAGAGAGCTATCTGTCCGAAGCATGGGAAGAAAAGAAATACCTATAACATAAAAGACAGCTGTACCTGATTCCTTGAGCCATATCCAATATGAAGCTAACCTTCGTACTCCCAAGATCAGAAGCAGGATAATGCACGCCAGGCCTGCGCCAGTCAAAAAATCCCTACTTAACTTTAAGCTAACATAGGCCCAAACTATTCCTGCCAACACGCCAACAAAAAGAAGTATCCATAAAATCCGGGAGTTTTTAGCATGAAAAGAATGTCTGTCCTCAATTGATGAATCCCTTATTAACCTTGAGTCTAGTAGATGGTCTAGGGTATATACGCACCAAACACTCACCGCCAAAATCCCGTAAACCTGCCAATCCAAATGGGTCCTTAATAGCCTCTCAAAAAAAAGCATCCCGGCCATTGCCCCTACTACCACATCTCCGGACAGCCAAGTGAAATACCTGTATATAAGCTTCAGCTGATACATAGGTTAAAGATAGTTCCTGAATTGGAATATGATGAGCGCTAGATTCAATCAATTCCTATCTGGACACTTTTATCGGTTTGACTAAGGAAAAGCAGAAAGTGGAGCGTGTTTCCAGCCCTTCTTTTGTAGGCTGGTTGATTCATTTAGTCCAGAGGTGGATTGGAACAGAGAAAAACCTGCATAAGTTAGCCAGTCCGTAAAACCAGCGCTCCATGAATAAAGAATTTTTAAAACCTTTACACAAATTGGGATGGTTACTTTGCCACAGTGATTTATATTTAGAATGAATTCCATTCTATAAAGTCAAAAACCCAATTTATGAAAAAACCTAACTTGCTGATTTTGTTCTTACTGGTCAGCGGCCTTTCGTTTGGCCAAACTCCCATTCGGGTTGCCTTTGTCGGAAACAGTATCACCCAGGGCCCTGGACGTGACAACCCTGACAGCTATCCGCTCCAGGTAGGCGCATTACTGGGGGATTCCTATGAGGTGAAAAACTTCGGCGTAAGTGGGCGGACTTTGCTTAAGAAAGGTGATTATCCTTATTGGAATGAACCACAATTCCAGCAGGCAAAGGATTTTAAACCAGATGTGGTATTGATCAAGCTGGGCACTAACGACTCGAAGCCTCAAAACTGGGCGCACAAAGATGATTTTGTGGAGGACTACCTGGATATGATCGCCGAGTTCCGAAGACACATGCCTGCCGATGGCAAGGTATATGTAATTATCCCCGTACCGGTGACGCGGGAAAACTTTGGCATCACTCCTGTAGTAATGAACAATGAGCAGCGTTTGATGCTCTTTGAAGTAATCAGAAAGTCTGGAGCTGAGGTGATAGATCTGTATACCCCGCTAATGGACAAGTCTGAACTGCTTCCTGATGGAGTGCACCCCAATAAAGAGGGACTTACCATTATGGCTGAAGTAATCGCAAGAGCGCTTAAATTATAATCTCGGTAATTAGGGGTAGATACAATTCCGGGTAACTTAAAACCTGACTTCTATCTAGGGCCTGCTGAAAAACGCCAATAAAAAGATTGGAAGCCATAGTTTTGAATTATCAGACCATTTTTAAGGTAAGCTGTTTTTCAGCAAGTGCAAGCTTTTTGACCACAATAGCCCCTTTTCCATGCACCGGAAAATCCAATAACAGTATTTTTTTGAGCTAGCCTCAGCCCCACCATCTTCTTCGTTGCCCTCATTCGAAGTATAAGCATACATCATCATGCGGACGCCTTGAAGCTGGTACAGCTGAGACTTTTTCAGCAAGCCCTA
>JBMDXP010000071.1:0-233019 GCA_048819475.1 Algoriphagus sp. | reverse complement strand
GTATGCTTATACTTCGAATGAGGGCAACGAAGAAGATGGTGGGGCTGAGGCTAGCTCAAAAAAATACTGTTTTTGGATTTTCCGGTGCATGGATAAGGAGCAATTCTGGTCAAAAAGCTTGCACTTGCTGAAAAACAGCTTGCCTTAAAAATGGTCTGATAACTCAAAACTATGGCTTCCAATCTTTTTACTGGCGTTTTTCAGCAGGCCCTAGGTATAGCCTATTGGCTTCTGATGATCCGTGAAGCTTCAGTATGACCGTTACCCATCCAGCATAATTCTATCGTTCATTAAGTTGAATGCTGCAAATGAGCTTCTGCCAAATCCATAGGGAGCTACTAGAAGACTGGGTATATTAGATTGGATATTCAGCCCAAATCTTTTTAGCTGGATTCCCTTCATGTGTTCGATCCCAATAACGTTAATTATACTTATGGCGTGTTCTTGGTTACCAATTTCCTTTCTCTTTTAAATATTCTATGCCGTTGAATACGGCGGTTTTGGCCTTATCTAACGTGTCAAAGGTTTTCTTTCCGAACGTTTCACCTATTTTTACTTTATATTTGTTTGTTCCCTTATCTCGGTAAATAAGCAGATGATGCTCATCTATATTTAAAAAGTAATTCCCGTTTTTACTTCTTTTCCATTGCCTTTTAGTCCAGTTAATCCTCCTGCTTGCCCGATTTCTTAATTCCCGTTCCCGTCTTTCAGGGTTGATATAATCATTGGTCATTTTCTCTGCACAAGTACAGCCTACCCTGAAATACTCGTTCAGATCAGGGTGTTCCAGGATATGTACGTATCTGATTTTTTCATTACCGCACATCATACAGGTTTCATAATCGGTTTCCGACTCCGGCTGACCCTCTTCCCGGACATCAATCACATCCACTAAAGTCCATCCTTTATGCGGAACACCGTGTTGTCTCCAGAAGTTAGCCATATCCTCCCATTTTAAAAACTATTTTTTATAACCTGAGCTCGATTAATAAATAGTTCAGAAATGCATCTGATACCAGGTGGAAAAAAGTAGATAAAGCCATGAATTATAGTTGTATTTAATTGTCTGATAATCAAATGTATAACTGCTATTTCATGACGCTGTCTACCAATAAAATTACTGCTATTTTCTATTTAATCGATGAATTCTGCCTTGAATTTAATAAAACAATCCGAAGCTAAAACATTGGTAATGAGCCAGGGAGAAAGTCCAGGATGAGTTCCAGTGGGGTGATCACATGACGATCCCCATGGCTACGGCAGCTGATATCGATCAGATGCTGGAGGAGGCTGGGGAAATACGAAGTATCCGGGAGAATTTCTCATTGATCCATGGCTGGGGATGGCCGATATTTTTCCCGGGAGACGCGCACCTCCCATGGAAACCATCAGATCCGGCTGGAAATCCGCACAATTGAGCTGCTCTGAATAAAATCACTCTTCTTTGGAACACCATTTGCATTTTATGGACTCAAAAAAGGATTAAATATTACATTTGCATTTTTAGAAGCCTATTTGATGCCCAAACTGATCCGAATCACCACTGTTCCCTTATCCCTTAAATTATTGCTTACGGGGCAAATGAAATTTATGAAAGACAGGGGGTGGGATGTCCTAATGGTCAGTGCAGATGGGAGGGAGGTGCAGCAGGTGGTCAAATCCGAGGGGTGCCGCCATGAAGTAATCCCGTTTACAAGAAAAATAACCCCGATACAGGATATAATTTCCCTATGGAAGCTATACCGCCTGATCAAGCGTGAGAAGCCGGATATCGTCCATACCCATACCCCGAAAGCGGGTCTGCTCGGGATGATCGCTGCGAAACTTGCCGGCGTGGACGTGAGGATCCACACACTGGCAGGAATCCCGTATATGGCAGCAGCCGGAGGGAAGAAAAGTATTCTTGAGAAAATTGAAAAATGGACCTACCAGTATGCGACAGAAGTTTGGCCCAACTCAAAGGGACTGAAAAACTTTGTGCTTGAAAACGAGCTATGTGATGAGGACAAGCTCCGCATAATCGGTAAAGGCTCCTCAAATGGAGTAGATCTGGAGAAGTTTAACCGGGATGCCCTCAAGGAAAACCACTTGGTGGCCGCTACTATGAGGATACTGCCCGGGGATGAGGATTTTATCATTCTGTCGGTGGGCAGATTGGTTTTGGATAAAGGGATCGAAGAACTGGTTCAGGCTTTTCTGTCTTCCAAGATCGTGGGGATGTCAAAATTGGTGCTGCTGGGAAGTTTCGAGCAGGATCTCAATCCGCTTTCTCCTGAAACCATCCAGACCATCCAGAGTCACCCCCGGATTGTGCAGATAGACTGGTCAGACCACGTGGCCCATTACATGGCCTTGGCGGATATCCTGGTACATCCATCCCACAGAGAGGGGTTCCCTAACGTCCTGCTTGAGGCCGGTGCCATGGAACTGCCCGTCATCTGCTCTGACATCATCGGTAACACGGATATCGTAACCCAGCAGAAAACCGGGCTGGTCTTCCCCGTCAAAGATACAGGCGTGCTGAAAGAGGCCTTGGAGTTTGCGTTTGTGAAAAGGGACAAGATGGCGGAGCTTGCGGCTAATCTGCACCTGGAAGTTGTGGAGAATTACTATCGCCCCTCCCTGCATTTTGAGATTTTTAATAACTACCAGCGACTTTTGAACGCTTCCGATAAGCAGGAATAGCTTATATTTGGCATTTACATTATAATTGGTTTTTTTCCTATGAAGTATCTGGTTACCGGCACAGCCGGGTTTATTGGTTTTCATGTTGCACAACGCTTAGTGGATCGGGGAGAAGAGGTAGTGGGGCTGGACATCATCAATGACTATTATGATGTTGACCTCAAATATGCCCGTCTGGCGCATATGGGAATACGCAGGGACCAGGTGGGCATGGGAAAGCTGGTCGCATCCGGGACGCTCCCTTCCTACCGCTTTATCCAGCTTGATCTAGCCGATAAGGAACCGCTTCAGGAATTGTTTGCCGCAGAGAGGTTTGATGTAGTCATCCATCTGGCTGCACAGGCAGGGGTGAGGTATTCCCTCACCAATCCGGAAGCTTACATGCAGAGTAATATTATAGCGTTTATGAACATCCTGGAGTCATGCAGGCATCACCCGGTCAAGCACCTGGTGTATGCATCCTCCAGCTCAGTGTATGGCTCCAATGAAAAAATGCCTTTCTCCACTTCGGATTCGGTAGATCATCCCATCAGTCTATATGCTGCGTCCAAGAAGTCCAATGAGCTCATGGCACATACCTATAGTCACCTGTTTGGCCTGCCCACTACAGGCCTTAGGTTTTTTACCGTCTATGGGCCGTGGGGACGACCTGATATGGCTTTGTTTTTGTTCACCGAAGCGATATTGAAAGGGGAGCCGATTCAGGTGTTCAACTATGGGAATATGAGGCGCGATTTCACTTACATTGACGACATCGTGGAAGGCATACTGAAAGTAGCAGACCGGCCTGCCAGAAAAAACCACGGTTTTGATGCCCTCAATCCGGATCCTGGAAGTTCGACTGCTCCCTATAAAGTTTACAACATAGGCAATTCATCCCCTGTATTGCTGATGGATTATATCAAAGCAGTGGAAAAGGGGTTGGGAATAACAGCAAAGATGGACCTGCTTCCACTCCAGCCCGGTGACGTTCCGGCTTCGCATGCTGATGTTTCGGACCTGGTCAGGGATACGGGGTACAAGCCGGACACACCCATCGAAGATGGGGTGAAGGCATTTACTGAGTGGTATTTGGATTATTATAAAAAATAAGATGGGAAAATCTATTCTGATCACCGGGGGAGCTGGGTTTATCGGTTGCCATGTGGTCAAGCTTTTTGTTGAAAAGTACCCGGATTACACTATTGTCAATCTCGATGTACTTACTTATGCAGGAAACCTGGAAAACCTCAAAGAGGTGGAGGCTGCATCAAACTATACATTTGAAAAAGTGGATATTTTGGATCCGGTAGCTTTGGATCAGGTTTTTGCGAAATATCAGATCTCCGATGTCATTCACCTGGCTGCTGAGTCCCATGTGGACAGATCGATTACAGACCCCTTGGCATTTGTCAGGACAAATGTAATCGGTACGGTCAATCTGCTGAATGCCGCCAAGAAAGTCTGGAGTAATGATCTCCAGAACCACCTCTTCTACCACGTATCCACCGACGAAGTGTACGGTTCACTGCATGATGGCGGGTTTTTTCTGGAAACCACCCCCTATGACCCGCAGTCCCCTTACTCTGCATCCAAGGCCTCTTCAGATCATTTTGTGAGAGCATATGCCAATACATACGGGATGAAGACGGTGATCTCCAACTGTTCCAACAATTATGGACAGAATCAATTTCCGGAGAAACTGATTCCGCTTTGTATCCACAATATCAAAAACAACAAGCCGCTTCCGGTATATGGGAAAGGGGAGAATGTAAGGGACTGGCTGTATGTAAAGGATCATGCCCGCGCCATCGATGTGGTGTTTCACTCCGGTAAACCTGGGGAGACCTACAATATAGGCGGGTTCAATGAGTGGAAAAACATAGACATTGTCCGCTTATTGTGTAAGAAGATGGATGAAAAGCTGGGCCGGGAAGCAGGGACTTCAGAGAAGCTCATCACGTATGTGACTGACCGGGCAGGACATGATTTGCGCTATGCCATAGATGCCACCAAAATCCAGGAGGAACTCGGGTGGGAGCCTAGTCTGCAGTTTGATGAAGGGATTTCATTGACCATAGACTGGTATCTTGATAATCAGGAATGGCTGGAAAATGTAACCTCAGGTGCTTATCAGGATTATTATTCTGAGCATTACTCCGACAGATAACCAATAAATACAGAAACCCGGCTCCCTGTGAGGCCGGGTTTTTTACTGTGCCGTGCACGGCATTCATTTGGTGGTGAAAGCCCCCGTGGGGGTGCCAAGGGCGGGTACAGCACAAACGGACAAATTCGGTCAGGCGAGGGATGGAGAAATCCAAGGCTTGGGAATGGGCGAACTTAAGGGAAAGCCTCTGGCACTTGGCTGACAGCATTGTGCCAGCTACCGCCACCATCACTTCAGAAAGACTCCAACTCGCATTTTTTCACTCAGACCAACCCCGGAGGTTAGAGTAAAACGAGAAGAACCACCCTATACCGAGCGATACGTACGGCGGTGAGAGGACAGCGTAAGGGCAACAGCCATGGCTTACCCGCTTGTCCCTATCCGGCTGTCTGCGCGGTACAGCAGCAAGCCTACGATGATAAGTATGAGCCCGGCCAGACTTTCCACAGGCTTGTCCCAAAACAGATAAACCATGATGGCGCTGCTGAAAATAAGATAAGCGTATTGGAGCAGGGGTTTGAAGGGAGTTTTGAATCCCCCTGTGGTCTTCACCCGCAGGGAGGAATATACGGTAACCGTACCCATCAGCTGCAGCACAAAGCCTGCATACAGCATGACCTGCTCAAATGAGCCGGAGAGGAACAGTACGAGGCTGATGAGGGTGTTCAGTGCGATGGCACGGACAGGAATCCCGTTTTTATTGGTATGTGAAACCGGTCTCCAGAAGCTGTAATCCCTTGCCATGGCATAAGTGACCCGCGGGCCCACCCAGGTATAACCACTGATGGTGGCGATGAGCTGTACTGCGATGAAAAATGAAACCCATATGGCACCACTGCTGCCCAGCAAGTTTCCAAATGCGATGGAGGCGACTTCCACTTTTCCGGTGAGCTGGCCTGACCCGGCATGCCTGAGAAATACCAGCTGAAGCAATAGGTAGAGGATCATCACCAACCCGGTCGCCGCCACCAGTGCCTTTGGCAGGGTTTTTCGGGGGTGGTCCACTTCCTCAACGATATAAGCGGCAGCATTCCACCCGGTATAGGCATAAAACACGTAAATCAGGGAGACTGCGAAGCCCGGCTTCAGCACCTCGGATGTCCAGCCCGGTGAGAAATCGAATGCCGGGTCAGCAATACTGGGGGCGAATGCAAAGCCAAGCGCGATCAGAACCACTATAAACACCAATTTGATCAAGGTGAGGAAATTATGGACCGTTCCGGAACGGTTTAAGCTGATCATGTGTGCCAGTGGCACAGCGACCAGACAGAACAAGCCGGGTAAGTGGGTCTTCCCCATAACCGGCACCAGGTATTCGTTCATAGCCATAGCAGCTATGGCTATGGGAGCTGCAAACCCGACAGTCAGCGAAACCCAGGCATAGAGGTAGCCTACAGCGGGATGGATGGTCTCTGAGAGGAAGATGTAATCCCCTCCGGATTTGTGAAAATAGGTGCCCAGCTCAGCATATACCAATGCCCCTATCAATGCCAGCATGCCTCCCAAAAACCAGAGCAAAAGTATAGACCAGGTATTCTGGACTTCCACCAGCTGAAATCCCAAACTTGTAAACACCCCGGTCCCGATCATATTGGAGATGACCAGGCCTGCGGCTGTCTTCCAGTTTATTTTTGATCGGCTGTGGTCCAAAGTTGATCGTTCTTTAGGTGGCTTTTTCTGCAGTCCGGGAAATTTAACCCGATTCAGGGATATATTATCCGGTACGGGCTGGAAATTGCATCATCCGGGAGAAACCGGGTATGCTGCATGCACCCATAAAAAAAGGCATCTGCCGACCAGCAGATGCCTTTTCAAGTGATTGATAAGCTGCCCTTATTTCAGTTTTTCGAACAGGTCAATCGGGGTGTTTTTCACTTTGTTCTCAAATGCTTTCCAGTCGCCATTGAGGAACTCATTTACTTTTGCTGTGGCTTCATCAGCGGATTCTTTGGCATGTGTGTATAAGCGCTCCTCAGTAGCTCCAGGTGCGCCATAAGATGAGCCAGCGTATCGTCTGGGGACTCCCTGCATGGTCATCGTGGTAGGGAATAGGTTCCTTACAATGCCCTGTCCTTCACGGGTAGGTCCATAAAAAGCCTCCCTTACCTTATCCAGCTTTTTCTTGGTGTCCTTGGCTGCCTTTTCCAGGTCTTTTGCCGCTTCGGAGTCCAGATCTTTTGTCAGCCCCAGAACCTTGTCCAGCGTTTGCTGTGCATCTGTCAGTTTCTTGGTCGTAGCATTCACGGCTGTGGATAATTCCTCCAGTTTCTTCAGGAACTCATCTTTTGCCTTCAGGTCGGCCATGTTCACTGCTATCCTGGGATCTGCATGGACGTTGATGCTGGTTTCGGATTCCTCACCGCCATAGCTGAAGACCACCCGGTAAGTCCCTGGCATAGCGTCTCCACCGCTGGGTTCGAAGAATCCGCTTCTACGTCCCCCGCCTCTTCCAAATCCTCCTGTGACTTCTGAGGAAGATTTACGGTCGAGATTCCAGGTGATTTTGTTGACACCTGTGGAGGCTTTTGTTTTCAGGGTTCTGATCTGCTCTCCGTCGGCATGGAAGATTTTTACGGTGACGGAGTCCAGCTTCGTGCTGTCATCGTTGATGATGAAACTGAGCCTTCCACCCAATTCCCTGTTTTCTGCGGCATACTTGCCACTGGCAGAGAACCTCTCTCCATGGGGCTGCTGGATCTGGGCCTGGTATGCATCTGAAGCAGGCACAGCAGTGATTTTTTTGCCGGGAATGGTGCCGTTGTTTTCGGCAAATACGCGCAGTGGTCTGATATCATCCAGCACATACATGGACCGTCCAAACGTGGCGATAACCAAATCCGCTTCACGCTCCTGGATCACCATATCGTAGGTGGAGACCGCAGCCGGATACCCGTGTTCCCATTTGTTCCATGTTTTTGCTTTGTCAAAAGAGACGTATAGCCCAAATTCTGTCCCCAGGAAAACCAGGTTTGGTGTCACAGGATCCTGAACGATGCAGAGCGTGTAGCCCCACACTTTTCCGTCATCAGCTATTCTGGTATATGAGCCTCCATAGTTGGAAGTGTGGTAAGCATAAGCCGCAAAGTCATTGTTGCGGTAGTTGTTTGCCACGATCCAGGCTTCCCCTGCATCGTACTTTGAGGCCTGGATCTGAGGAATCCAGGATGCAGCAGGCAGTCCGGTGAGTTTGGTGCTGGTGTTGGTCCAGGTTTTTCCGCCGTCCCTGGTCACCTGTACATTGCCGTCATCTGTACCTACCCACACTACGTTCTTGTCCACTGGACTGGGGGCGATAGCGATGATGGTGGTGTGGTTTTCAGCACCTGTTATATCATAGGTCAATCCTCCGGTCTCCTGCTGTCTCTGCTTGGTAGAGTCATTGGTAGTCAGGTCTGGGGAAATGATCTCCCAGGTCTCCCCACTATCGGTGGATTTGTGCAGGAACTGCGACCCAAAATAGACCGTGTTTGCATCATGTGGATCCTGCGCAATGGCTGCGTTCCAGTTGAATCTCAAGAATACGTCCTTATCAGGATGGGTGGGCTTTACTACCCTGCTATGGCCGGTGAGTTTATCGAACCGAGTTACGTTACCTCCCTGGGACATGGTATATCCATACCTGGAATCCGCTGGGTGGGATACGACATCAAACCCGTCTCCGAAAGAGAGCTCTTGCCAGTAGGTGTTTCTGATACCATCTCTTCTCCATATGTATGCCGGACCGGTCCATGACCCGTTGTCCTGCATTCCACCATAAATGTTATAGGGGATCTCGTCATCCACATTTACATGATAAAACTGGCCTACAGGGAGGTTTTCTGCGAAATACCATGTCTTGCCACCGTCTCTGGAGATATTCAGGCCCCCATCATTTCCATCAATCAGGAATTTGGGGTCTTTAGGGTTGATATACCAGGCATGATGGTCGGGGTGCACCCCTTCGTATTGGAGAAGCTGCCTGAAGGACTTTCCGCCATCCTCACTTACCCCTACACGTGAATAGAGGGTATAGATGCGGTTTTCATTTTTGGGGTCTGCATAGATTTCGAAGTAGTAAAACGGCCGGTCACCGATCTCACCGTCGCTGTTGACCATGGAAAAGTTATTGCCGCCATCTTCGGAGACATAGAGGGCATTTTTGGAAGATTCCACCAATGCATATACTTTGCTGCTGTTGGCTTCAGAGATCGCAAGGCCCATTCTTCCCAGATTTCCCTTCGGCAATCCGTTTGATTCACCGAGTTTCTTCCAGTTGGCACCTCCGTCATGGGTCACATAAAGGCCAGAGGAAGAACCGCCGGATTCGAAGAACCAGGGGTATCTTCTATGTTGCCACATGTTAACGAAGATTTTATTGGGATTATTGGGGTCCATGATCATTTCGCCTACACCCGTTTTGGTGTCGATGTAGAGGATCTTGTTCCAGGTTTTTCCCCCGTCTGTGGTTTTGTATACCCCGCGGTCTTCCTGCTCACCCCATGGAGAGCCTATCGCGCCTACATACACGGTGTTGGGGTCGTCAGGATGGACGATGATCCGGTGGATGGCGCGGGTGCCTTCCAGCCCCATCAATTCCCAGGTCTCCCCGGCGTCCAACGACCTGTAGACACCATAGCCAAGGTTCAGGGAGTTTCTTGGATTTCCCTCTCCGGTACCCACCCAGATCACGCTTGGATTTTTCTGGTAGATGGAAATAGAGCCGATAGAGTGGACTTTTTCGTTGTCAAAGATGGGGTCCCAGGTGATACCGCCGGAGGTTGATTTCCAAAGGCCACCGGATGCCGAACCCGCATAGATGATGGAGGGGTTTTCATCGACCGCAGCTATGGCGGTGATCCGGCCACTCATCCCGGCCGGACCTACACTTCTGGTCTTCATGGATTTGAACAGCTCCATGTTTACCTGTTGTGCGTGGGCAGCGAATCCCATCAGGGTTACAAAAAGCAGGAAGTAGATTTTTTTCATGCGTAAAAGGTTAGTGTGTTTTGGATTCAAATAAGTGAAAAGCGGATAAACGGAGGGCAGAAATTATTTCAGCGGAAAAGAACCCTGTTGAAGGCATTGAACCTGAAATATGCATGGGCCATATCATACTTTACCAGATTTTGATTGGTGGTTTGGGCAGGCGTGGCTTTTTGTTTTTCTTTAGGGAAAAAATAAAATCACATGACAAATAGCGTAGTAAAGCCTTTGTTAGGGCTTTTTGTTTTTGCGTTGGCGGCAGTAGAAGTGTCTGCGCAGACAGGAAGGTTCCAGCAGGCTGTAGATTACCAGATGACTGTAGATATGGATGTCAAGAGTAATCAGTACACCGGGTCCCAGGTATTGAATTATACCAATAACTCCCCGGATACCCTGTATAAAGTTTTTTACCATTTATATTTCAATGCCTTCCAGCCCGGGAGTATGATGGATGTAAGATCGCGGACGATTGCTGATCCGGACAGGAGAGTAGCGGACCGGATTTCCAAACTGAAGCCGGAAGAGATCGGTTACCTCCATGTTTCGAGCCTGACCATGAATGGAGCCCCAGTAGAATACAGAGAGGTAGAAACTATTCTGGAGGTAAAACTCGCTGATCCTATCCTTCCTAATTCTTCGGTCAAATTTGAAATGGAGTTTGCCGGGCAGGTACCGCTACAGGTAAGAAGGTCAGGACGTGACAGCAAAGAAGGGGTAAGGTACTCCATGTCCCAGTGGTATCCCAAAATGGCCAATTATGATGAGCAGGGGTGGCATGCCAATCCTTACATTGGACGTGAGTTTTACGGGATCTGGGGTGATTATGATGTGAAGATCACCATAGACAAAACCTACGTACTGGGAGGTACCGGCTACCTGCAAAATCCCAACGAGATCGGTCATGGCTACGAAGAGGAAGGTGTGAAGGTAACTCCTCCTGCCGGGAATACGCTTACATGGCATTTTAAGGCTCCGCAGGTACACGATTTTATGTGGGGTGCGGATAATAAATACAAGCACGACAAAGTGGTGATGGACAATGGGATCACGGTTCACCTTTATTATATCCCCGGTCCGAATACCACGGCGAACTGGGAGAAACTCAAGGAGTATACACCGCAGGCGATCAATTACCTGTCAGCCCATTTTGGGCAGTATCCGTACAAGCAGTTTTCTGTAGTGCAGGGAGGTGACGGCGGTATGGAGTATGCCATGTCTACGCTGATCACGGGAGAGAGGAGTCTGGGAAGCTTGGTGGGAGTAATGGTGCATGAGCTGGCCCATAGCTGGTTTCACGGGGTATTGGCATCCAATGAATCACTTTACCCCTGGATGGATGAAGGCTTCACCAGCTATGCCAGCAGCCTCACCATGGATGCTATATTTGAAAAGAGCAGCAACATACACCGTGGATCTTATTCCGGCTACATCAGATTGGCCAAATCCGGGAAGGAAGAGCCCCTGAGCACACATTCGGACCACTACCATACCAACGAAGCCTATGGGGCTGCAGCCTATTCCAAAGGTGCAGTGTTTTTGGAGCAGCTGGGGTATGTGATCGGGGCGGAAGTAAGGGACAAAGCCATGCTCACCTATTTTAATACCTGGAAGTTTAAGCATCCCAATGTCAATGATGTAATCCGGGTGATGGAGAAAGAAAGCGGACTCGAACTGGACTGGTATAAGGAGTACTTTGTGTACACGACCAAATCCATTGATTATGCAGTGAAAGAAGTGAAACCGGCCGGAGGAGCCACGGAGATTACACTGGAACGGATCGGACTGATGCCGATGCCTATAGACCTGGTGATCACTTACAAAGACGGTTCGCAGGAGCAGGTATATCTTCCTTTGGTAATCATGCGTGGTGAAAAAGAGGAGGAAGAGGGAATGCCTGTCCGGGTTATGAGCGAGGCTTGGCCATGGACTAATCTGACCAAAACCATTACTCTGGAGAGGGCTATGGATATGATAAAGTCTGTGGAGATAGATCCTTCAGCAAGGATGGCTGACATAGACCGGGCAAACAATAAGATGACATTTTAACCCAGACAAATTTACCCCTTACATAAAAAAAGGTGGCCGATTGGCCACCTTTTTTTTTGCTGTAGAAAAATCATCCAGCATTTTTCTTGTCTTGTACTTCCTTACGGATATCTTGAGCCAAGTTTTTCAGGTCTTGCATTCCTTTTCTTACTCTGGTACCTGCAGCCTGATTTCCTTTTTCGTAAAATTTCTCGAAATCGCCTTCAAGGCCCAGAACCAAATCTTTGACTTCACTAAATTTGCTCATAGTAAAAGTGTTTTTTTTAGGTTGATGATAAGTTTATTAGGATTCAATATAGTCCAAATACTTGCTAATTCAATCCTGAGGGCATTTTTTTTGATTTTTTTTTTATTCCCCAAAAGAAATGGCCAGCTCTGAATTTTTGTAAAAACCACTGGTCAGTTTTTCTTTGATTGCGGCGAAGGCTTTTATCGTTTCTTCCACGTCCGCTATGGTGTGCATCGCGGTAGGGATCAACCTCAAGATTATCATGCCTTTAGGTACCACAGGGTAAATCACTACTGAACAGAAAATATTGTAGTTTTCACGAAGGTCGAAAGAAAGTGCCGCTGCTTCGCCTACAGTGCCGTTTAGCACGACAGGGGTCACTGGAGAGTTGGATTTGCCAGTGCTGAACCCGTTGGCATGCAGCCCGTCTTTGAGTGCATTTACAATTTTCCATAGATTATCTTTCAATTCCGGCTGGGTTCGCAGGAGTTCCAAACGCTTCAATGCGCCTTCCACCAGAAGCATCGGAAGTGATTTGGCAAAAATCTGGGAACGCATATTATACCTCAGGTATAGGATAACTTCTGCATCACCGGCTATAAAAGCCCCGATGCTGGCCATTGATTTGGCAAACGTGGAGAAATAGAGGTCTACTTGATCCTGTACCCCTTGGGCTTCGTCTGTACCGGCTCCGGTAGGGCCCATGGTACCAAACCCATGTGCATCATCGACCAGCAGTCTGAATTCAAATTTTGATTTCAAGGCGACGATTTCGTCCAGTTTGCCCTGGTCTCCGGTCATGCCGAATACACCTTCGGTGATGACCAATATACCACCTCCGGTCTCATTGGCCAGTTTGGTGGCTCTTTCCAGTTGTTTTTCGCAGCTTTCAATGTCATTATGCGGAAACACATACCGCTTGCCCAGGTGCATTCTCAACGCATCTATGATACAGGCATGACATTCAGAATCATACACGACTACATCTTTTCTATCCAGCAATGAATCTATCACGGACATAATGCCCTGGTACCCATAATTGAGCAGGTAGGCTTTCTCTTTACCGACGAATGAAGCAAGTTCATCTTCCAACTGCTCATGAAGGTTGGTCTGCCCGGACATCATCCTGGCTCCCATCGGGTAGGCAGCGCCCCATTTGGCAGCTGCATCGGTATCGGCTTTTCTTATTTCAGGATGATTTGCCAGCCCCAGGTAATTGTTCAAACTCCAGGTTAAAACGTCTTTACCCTGAAATTTCATCCGTGGTGCAATCTCCCCTTCCAGTTTCGGAAATGAGAAATAACCATCCGCAAACTCAGAGTGCTTGCCCAAGGGGCCCATATTCGTTTTTAATTTTGCAAATAAATCCAAAGCTTATCAATTTAAGAGTTAAGGGAAAATAATGATCTGTTCATTAAAATCCGCCAAAAATAAAACTTAAATGCCTCCTAAGCAAAAATCAGTTGCTGATTCGCAGCTTTCTTAACAATCCTCAGATTAATTTATTTATTTCGCTGCAAGCCTTTAAAGGGTCTGCCCAAAAACTTCGGAGAATATGAAAAAGATAAAAAAACTTTTAGTTGCCAATAGAGGGGAAATAAGTCTGAGGATCATGCGTACTGCCAGGGAGATGGGAATCCAAACCGTGGCAGTATACAGTGAAGCGGATAGGTTGTCTCCCCATGTACTGTTTGCCGATGAATCAGTCTGCCTGGGCCCTCCCCCTTCGGCTGAATCTTATCTCCTGGGGGACCGGATCATCCAGGCATGCAAGGATCTGGGTGTGGATGCCATTCATCCGGGGTATGGGTTTCTTTCTGAGAATGCGGAGTTTGCCCGGAAAGTCAGCGATGCAGGGCTGGTCTTCATCGGTCCCTCACCGGAGTCCATCCTGGTCATGGGGAGCAAGCTTGCAGCCAAGCAGGCAGTTGGTGCCTATGCTATTCCTCTGGTACCAGGCACTGACCAGGCAATTACGGATATCCCCACTGCCAAAGAGAAAGCTGCTGAAATAGGTTACCCGATTTTGATTAAAGCCAGTGCCGGAGGGGGGGGCAAGGGGATGAGGATAGTGGAGAATGAAGGGGAGTTTGAAGAACAGATGCAACGTGCAGTCAGTGAGGCAAAATCAGCTTTTGGTGACGGTGCCGTATTTATAGAAAAGTACATTTCCTCACCCAGACATATAGAAATCCAGGTACTCGGAGACACACATGGATCTATCGTTTATCTCTTTGAGCGGGAGTGTTCCATCCAGCGGAGGCATCAAAAGGTAATCGAGGAGGCTCCTTCGGCGGTAGTGACTCCCGAAATGAGACAAGCGATGGGAGAAGCGGCAGTAGGAGTGGCCCGGGCCTGCAATTACCATGGTGCGGGAACGGTAGAATTCATCGTGGATGGGGAGCTGAATTTTTATTTCCTCGAAATGAACACCCGGCTTCAGGTGGAGCACCCTGTCACCGAGATGATCACCGGCAAGGACCTGGTCTATGAACAAATCAGGATAGCAGAAGGGAACCCGTTGTCTTTTGCCCAGGATGAACTGCGGATAAGCGGCCATGCGCTTGAGGTGAGGGTGTATGCAGAAGATCCCAAAAACAACTTTCTCCCGGATATAGGGAAGCTGATCACCTACCGCAGGCCCCAGGGACCCGGTATCCGTGTGGATGATGGCTTTGAGGAAGGGATGGATATCCCTATCTACTATGATCCCATGATAGCCAAACTCATCGTCCATGCCGAAACCAGAGCAGCCGCCATAGCCAGAATGATCCGGGCCATAGAAGATTTCAAAATCATCGGCATCCAGACTACATTGGATTTCTGCAGCTTCGCCTTACGGCATGAGGCATTCACCTCGGGAGAATTTGACACCAAGTTTGTGGAAAATCACTTTACCCCTACGCTGCTGGAGCCTACCTTTTCGGAGGAGGAGAACGAGCTCCTGGCGGCCTTGGCAGTCGCTTGCTATACCGCTGGAAAAAATGCCCCTGCAGATTCGCCGGAATCTGCCCTAAGCAGCAGGAAAGAATCGGCGTGGAGAAAAAGGCTGGATTGAGGATGGCTGAAATTTTACCTATAAAGGCCTGGAGATATTCAGACGAACTTGTTTCCAGGATGGAAGAGCTTACCTCGCCGCTCTTTGACGTGGTATCTCCCCGTCAGCGGGAACAGCTCTACGAAAACCCATTGAATAGCATCCACTTATCCGTCCCCTTGGGGGAGGATCCTGCCGGACAAGCGCTGAAGACACTGAACAAATGGAAGAAATCAGGTGTGATCAGACAGGATAAGCTACCGGGAATCTACGTCTACTACCAGTACTTCAGGCTGCCGGGAGAGCCCAACGAGCGCTGTAGAAAAGGGTTTATTGCCCAGATCAAAGCGTACGATTGGGATGAGCATGTCATTCTCAGACATGAGAACACAATAGTGTCCGCCGTGAATGACCGGATAGCGCTGCTTAAGGCAACCGGGATCCAGGCCAGTCCTACCCATGGATTGTATCAGGATGAGGAAGAGCAGCTGGAGAGCTATATGGATGCGGCCATCGCTTCGCCTATCTATGAGGTAGAGGATTACCAGGGGGTGAGAGAGGTGCTGGCAGTGATCCATGATGCCGGGGTAATCAGTAAATTCATCGCAGTATTACAGGACAAGCAGGTGATTCTGGCAGATGGACACCATCGTCTGCAGGGAGCGATTTCCCACAGGAAGCTGACCGCCGGTACCAATCCCGTTAAAAAATGGACCGCATCGGATTACCACCTGATGTACCTGACCAATACAAGTGGCAACCATCTGAAGATCCTGCCTACGCACCGGTTGTTCTATGGTCTGGGGCTTACGCAGGAGCAGCTTTTGACTTCACTGAGCGAATGGTTTGAGGTAAAGAAATTTGCAGATCCACAGGAGTTGGGGGACTATTCTTTTCACCGACCCTGGTCTTTTGGTCTGGTGATGGGAGAGGAGAGCTATGTCCTGAACCTGCTGAAGGGAAAGATAGAACTGGTAAATCCAGACCTGCCTGAGCCTATCAGGAAGTTGGATCTGGTGGTACTCCATGAGTTGCTTTTTGCGCGGATTCTGGGAATCCCTGCAGATGCCCAGAGAAATTCGGATAAACTCGTTTATGAGCGTAATTTCTCCAGATGTATTCAGGAAGTAAGATCAGGAAAAGCTAGCTTTGCAGTGATCACCCGCGAGCTGGAGCTGAGTCAGGTTCTGGGTGTATGTATGTCAGGACATGTGATGCCACAGAAATCCACTTATTTCTACCCCAAGGCGCTGGGAGGGTTACTTTTTGCGAGTATTAATCAAGATGAATTTGAATTTGACTATGGAGCCTTTTTTAAGCAAGCTTAAAGGTAAAAAACTTATTTTGGCCTCTAATTCCCCCCGACGTCAGGAGTTGTTGAAAGGCTTGGAACTGGAGTTTGAGGTGCGTCCCAATTCCACAGAGGAGAAGCTGCCCGGTGACCTGAAGCCGGAATTTGTGGCTGCTTACCTTTCCAAGCTGAAGTCAGATTCCTTTCCCGGGGAACTTCTGGAAAATGAAATCCTGATCACATCGGATACGGTGGTGATAGAAGACGGCCATGTACTGGGCAAGCCCAGGAATGAGCAGGAAGCTTTTGATATGCTGAAGAGCTTGTCTGGGGCACGGCATACCGTTATGACTGCCGTCACTATCAGGGACAGGAAGAGGCAGACTACGCTGGAAGATGAGACTGCGGTTACTTTCCGTTTTCTGGAAGAAGATGAGATCTGGCACTATCTGAACAATTATAAGCCTTTTGACAAGGCTGGATCCTATGGGATCCAGGAATGGATCGGATTCATAGGGGTTACAAAAATTGAAGGATCCTATTTCAACGTCATGGGCTTTCCCCTACACCTGGTGTATGAGCAGCTTAAAAAGTGGTAAAAAAAACCTTCAGAGCTAGCTCTGAAGGTTTTTTTGGAACTCCTGGGTCCCGGAAACTGCCAAATCTGGATTATTTCGCAGGGGAAGCTTTGGGAGCGGCTAAGGGTTTTACCTTATCTCCCTCTTTCAGCTGCTTGCTGACCACAAAGTATGGCCCTGAGATTATCTCCTCACCTTCAGCGAGTCCTTCCACTATTTCTATATTAAGGAAGTCAGAGATTCCCGTTTTGATCGCTTTGATTTTAGCAGTACCGCCATCATTTACAAATACAAGTTCCTTGGCACGTGTACCGCCTCCTACCAGTGTGTCCTGCTGGTTTTCACGGGTGGTCACAGCAGAAAGCGGAATAGACAGCGCATCGTTTTTGGAGGTCGTCAGGATCTCCACGGAAGCTGTCATCCCCGGCCTGAAAGGGTATTTTTTTCCTTCGGTTACCAGTTCGGCATAAGAGTCATTCAGGATTCTGATTTTGACCTTGAATTCAGTGACCGCATCAGCGGAGAGTTTCTCATTGGCAGTATTGGCTATACTGGTCACCACTCCCTTGAATTTTTTGCTGGTGAAAGCATACGAATCCACATCGATCAGTGACGTGTCACCCAGGCTTAGTCTTACGATATCGTTTTCATTGACATCCACCCGTACTTCCATCCTGGAAAGATCCGCGATTCTCAGCATCTCAGTACCTGCCATCTGCTGGGTACCCACCACACGTTCTCCTTTTTCTACGAGCAGATTGGAGACTATCCCGCTTACGGGAGAGTAGACGTTGGTAAGACGCACATTTTCGGCCGCTTCATTGACAGAAGCCTGTGAGCTCTTGATGACAAACTCCGCAGCGATCACGTTCTGCTTGGCCGCCTCCAGGTCTTTCTCGGCAGTGGTATAGGTAGCCTGGGCTTGCTCATAATCTGAGTCGGAGATCACTTTTTCTTCATATAACCCCTGCTGTCTTTTGAAATTCAGCTCCGCCTGGGTAAACTGTGCTTCTGCCCGCTGCAGATTGGCTTTGGACTGGGAAAGATTGGCCATCTGCTGGTTTAGATTGGCTTTGCTCCGGTCGAGTGCTGAAATAAAGTTGTCAGGTCTGATTTTCACCAGAAGCTTGCCCTGTTCTACAGAATCACCTTCCTGGATATTCAGTTCAATGATTTCCCCGGCAACATCCGGACTCAATTTGACTTCCACCTCAGGCTGTATTTCTCCTGAAGCACTAACTTTTTCGATGATCTGTTTCCGGGAGACTTTGGTGATTTCGACCTCTGTCTCTCTTTCCCCACCTACCCAACCGGCCTGCTTACCTATGATTGCGAAAAGAACCAGGGCTACTATGGCACCCAACAAATAGTAAAGAAGTTTATTCGATTTTTTATTAGCCATGACTTAGTTAAGATTAATAGGGTTACCCAGGTAAAAATCAAGTACTTTTACTCTGAAAATATAGGTGTATTTTGCATTCAGTAAGTCCGCCTGTGCATTGAACAGGTTGTTCTGTGCGACCTGAAAATCCACGGAGTTGATGGCGCCCAGATCAAATCTCTGTTGTGCTATCCGTAGGGATTCCTGCAGACTTGTTACCCTTACCTCGGATGCTTCGTAAGACTGCTCAGCAGCAAGTGCGCTCGTATAGGCGGTTTCGATCTGCTGACGAAGCTGGTTTTTGGTTTCCAGCTCTGTCACTTCGCTGAGCTGCTTCTGTACCCTTGCCCGCTGCAGGTTGGCCTTGTTGCTGAACTGGGTGAAGATGGGGATATTGAGCTGAAAGCTGACAGCTTGGGAAAGGTTGTTCTGGATCTGCTCAGGAAAAGGGACGATTTCACTGCTTCCGAAAGGAGGCTGATCCACATAGTTGGAGAATAAGTTTGCCCCAATGCCCAGTGAGGGATAAAACCCGCCTTTAGCGATTTTGACTCCGTACTCGGCACTTTTGACATTGGCCATGGCGGCCTTGATCTCCGGCATATTCAGCAAGGCTGTATTGTAAATATCCTCGGGGGTTTCTGTGGCCATCAGCGTCTCGTTGATTTCAAATTCCGGCTCAATTACCTCAAAATCGTCTGTGAAAGGGATCTGCATCGCCTGGGCAAGATCCAGTTTGGAAATCCGTAGGTTATTCTTTGCATTGATCAGCTCCACTTCATTGGTTGCATTTTGGGCCTGTAGATCCAGCTGATCAGAATACGGCAAGGATCCTGCTCCTACCAGCTTGGTAGTCCTGGATAACTGATCCGCAGTGGTTTTCAACTGGCTTTCTGCAATATTGACCTGCTCCCTATTGAAAACGACATTGATAAACAGGTTGATGATGTTCAGTGTGATGTCATTTCTGGTCGCCTCGATGTTGTACATCCCTGCTTCAAGAGCAGCTTTGGACTGGTTGATGGAATTGTTGATCCTGTTACCGTTGAACACGGCGGCATTGGCTGAACCACTGACGTTAATGTTTCCGATTCGTTGGTTTTCAAACAGGTTGGTCACCGGGTTGATCGATCTACCCCATCTGTAGCCTGCGCTCCCTCCTGCGGAGAGGGAGGGGTACCTGCTGCCTTTATTTTCCAGCAGGTTTGCTTCATTGGTAAGCTGGTTTAGTTCACTTCGCTTCAGCGTAAGGTTGTTTTCCAAGGCCACTGCTACGGCTGTCTGAAGATCAAACGGTCCAGACGTATTGGTCTGGGAGGCTGCTTGGTAGATAATCCCAAAAGTCAAAATAAAACCCCAAAAGTGCTTTTTCATCTGTTTATAATTTGTTTTTTATTGGTCTTAAACTATCCAGGTGTACTGCTATAGTCTGTCCCGCTTTCAGGCGGGAGGATTTTATGTCACTGCCAAACATCCCGGTGTATGTCTCTTGCATTATGCTCAATTTTATACGTTATGGATTCATGATCCTTCTCATAGTTATATTTCAGGAAGTCCTGATTACCAAAAATGTATCATATTTTTCAAACTTTAGTTATTTCCGGTTAAGTATTGGTTTTTTTGAATGGCTAAGTTATGAATTTGTTTTTCTGAAGGTGTTTTTCCAGCTGCAAAGTTCGTTGGATTACCAACCTGCGAGTGCTTTTCTTCGGGGCTTATAGATCTATATCGGGAATATATATTAGTTCTTTGATCCAAGGCAGGGATTTCAGATACTGTATCGTAGTTGGCCGGATGCCAGTGTCCATTTCTATGACATGGCATGCCAAGTCATGTTTTCCTTTACGGGAAACGGACATGGTGGCTATGTTTGTCTTTTCCTGTGCGATCACACTTGAAATAAAAGCAATTGCCCCAAAAGTATCATCCGCTTTAATAATCAGCGTATGGTTTTGGGCAGAAAAATTGGCCACAAACCCATCAACTTCTGCTATATTGATCACTCCGCCACCCAGGCTTTCCCCCACCACCTCTACCGTCTTATCCCCTTTGCGCATCAGGAGCCTGATCGTGTTGGGGTGGTGAATGGATGAATTCCCTATTGACTTAAACTTATAAACCAGCCCTTTTTCCTTAGCCAGATCCAGGGAGGTCTTAATCCGGACATCATCTGTCTTCATATCCAACAGTCCGCCGAGTATGGCACGGTCACTTCCATGTCCCTCATACGTCCGTGCAAATGAATTGTAAAAAGTAATAACGACTTCATCGGGTGTGCTGCCCAGTACCCGTATCGCAGCTCTGGCGATTCTGACAACCCCGGCAGTATGAGACGAGGAAGGGCCTATCATTACCGGTCCTATCATATCAAAAACACTACTTTTATTTGCCATTGTCCAAATCGTTCCAATTTTGGTGCTAATGTAATTTCTAATGGGGAATTACCTCCAATATTCTTAATAATTATGCTTTCTTCTGTTTAAGTGGTGTTTTGTTTGCTAATTTTAACATGCACTTTTACTGACACTTTTTACCCATGACCGAATTTGAACAGTTTTATGAGCGGAATTGATACAGTTTTTAAAAAAGTCCCGTACAGTGGGAATTGGCTGCCGGTTTCAGCTGTAGAAGTGCCCAACCGTTCCATGAACTTCGGCGATGGGCTGTTTGAGACAATGGTCTTCACCCACTCAGAAATCAGGTTTTTTGTATATCACCTGGACCGTATCAAACGGGGGATGGCACTTCTGGGAATGGACCTCACATCGCTGGACAGTGAAGGAATTCTCTTTTTTTTGAAAGACAATTTCAAGGGGGAATGTCTGCGGGTAAGGTGGAATATTTACCGTAGTGGGTCAGGGAAATATACCCCGCCTGGCAGCTCCACGGAGCAGTTGCTACACATATCAGTTTTCCAGGCTGCTCCCCGGGTAAAAAGTAAAGCGGTGTTTGCCAGAGATGTGCAGTTGTACCCGACGGTGTGGAGTTCCTTCAAAACACTGAACTGCCTGCCCTATATTCTGGCCAATATGGAAAGGGTACGTAAGGAAGCGGACGAGATTATACTGCTGGACTACCGTGGTTACCTATCCGAGGCAGGCTCATCCAACCTATTCTGGCTGAGTGAAGGCGTCATCTATACACCCGCACTGAGTTGCGGCTGCCTGGATGGCATAGCCCGAAGAGTGATTTTGGAACGGGCCAAAGCACGCCTTTCCGTGGTGGAAGGAGAGTTTCTGCCGGAGGTGTTAAAGTCTGCAGAGCAGGTATGGGTGTCGAATGCCACTGGAATCAGCTATCTGAAAGAGATTGAAGGTGTGAAATATGCGACTGATAGTCAGCAGTTTTTGGAAAGTTTATTGGATTGATTTTTTGATCCATGGGATTTATATGCAGACGTTTGCATGAAAACATTATATTTATCGGCTTATTCTCCTAAAATTAGTCTTTTACCCAAAACTAACTGCCCAATCCATTAACCTAATAAATTCATGCTCTTAGAACCTTTAGACCTGGCCGTATTTGTAGGCTACTGTATGCTCATCATCGGGATGGGCCTGTTTGTATCACGGGAGAAGAAAGGCCACGTCAAAAACTCCTCGGATTATTTTCTGGCTTCCAAGGCACTTCCATGGTGGGCAGTGGGGGCCTCTTTGATCGCTTCCAATATTTCCGCGGAGCAGTTTATCGGAATGTCGGGCTCGGGCTTTGCCTTGGGGCTGGCTATTTCCACCTATGAGTGGATGGCTGCAGCCACTTTACTGGTAGTGGCTATCTTCTTTTTGCCGGTCTATATCAAAAAAGGTATCTACACCATGCCCGGATTCTTACTGGACAGGTATGATACCCGGGTAAGAACGACAATGGCCATTTTTTGGCTGCTACTCTATGTATTTGTGAACCTCACCTCGGTGCTTTACCTGGGAGCGTTAAGTCTTAACACGATCCTCGATATACCGATGATCCCCAGTATTATCGGACTTGCCGTCTTTGCCATGGTTTATTCCATTTATGGAGGGTTGAAGGCGGTCGCATGGACGGACGTAGTACAGGTGGTGTTTTTGATAGCTGGCGGACTGGCTACTACCTACATCGCATTGCAGATGGTGGGTTCCGGTGATGCCTGGGAAGGATTGGGTCTGTTGAGAAAAGAAGTGCCAGGACACTTCTCGATGATATTGTCCAAAGGAGAAATGATGATTTCGGATGGAAAAGGCGGGACCCGGGATGCGTACCTGGATCTTCCCGGGATCAGCGTGCTGGTAGGAGGGATGTGGATTACAAACCTGAGTTACTGGGGATTCAACCAGTACATCACGCAGCGCGCGCTAGCTGCAAAAAGCCTGGATGAGGCACAAAAGGGGATGATTTTCGCGGGTTTTCTTAAGTTACTGATGCCGTTGATCGTAGTGATACCGGGCATTGCTGCCTGGGTTATCGTGAAAAACGGTGTGGATGTCGGTTTTGTGGAGTCTATGAAGGATCCGATAACGGGATTGGTGAAATCAGACAGAGCATATCCTACATTGCTCCAGCTGCTTCCCACAGGTCTGAAAGGGCTTGCTTTTGCAGCGCTGACAGCTGCGATAGTTTCCTCATTGGCATCCATGGCAAACAGTACTTCCACGATATTTACCATGGACATCTACCAGAAATATTTTGGTAAAAATGCCAGTGAAACCAAGCAGGTGCGGGTGGGAAGAATGACTGCGGTGATATCGTTCGTTGTGGCGGCTATCGTCGCCCCGGCACTGGGGCAGCTGGACCAGGCGTTTCAGTTTATCCAGGAATATACCGGGTTTATAAGCCCGGGGGTATTTGCCATTTTCTTCTTTGGTGTGTTCTGGAAAAAGACCACCTCCAATGCGGCTCTTACAGGCGCGGCATTGAGTATACCGCTTTCTATCATCTTAAAAATAAGTTTGCCTAATCTTCCTTTCATAGACCGGATGGGTGTGGTATTTTTGATACTTGCCACGCTAATGGTCATCATCAGTTTGATAGAAGGTAAAGGTAAAGACCATCCAAACAGTATTGAGATTGACAAGGAGTTGTTCAAGACCAGTATGACGTTTAAGATAGGAGCCTTCATCATCTCGGGTATCATTGCCGCCCTTTATATAGTATTCTGGTAAAATCTAAAATAACCCCATGCGTAACTTATTATTAGGAATTGACATTGGAAGCTCCTCGGTAAAAGCTTCCTTATTGGATTCTGATACAGGCAAAGCCATTGTTTCAAAAGCATTTCCCGAGGAAGAAATGAAGATCGACTCTCCCGAGAAGGGATGGGCAGAGCAGGACCCTGATACTTGGTGGACGTATGTGCAGAAGGCATGTAAATATGTTCTGACCAAGGCTGTGGTAAGTAAAGGCGAACTGAAAGGAATAGGGATCGCCTATCAGATGCACGGACTGGTACTGGTGGATGAGAACCAGCAGGTCTTGCGTCCCTCTATCATCTGGTGCGACAGCCGTGCCGTAGGGATAGGGGAAAAGGCATTCAAAGACCTGGGTGAGGAGTACTGTCTGACCAGACTGCTCAATTCCCCGGGAAACTTTACCGCTTCCAAACTCAGATGGGTGATTGAAAATGAGCCGGAACTAGCCGCACGAATCCATAAAATCATGCTTCCGGGGGATTTCATTGCCATGAAACTTACCGGTGAGATCCTGACTTCTGAGACGGGATTGTCGGAAGGTATTTTCTGGGATTTCCAGGAGAGTGGCATCAGCGAAAAAGTGCTGGAAAATTACAAGATAGCCAAATCCTGGATCCCGGATGTGGTTCCTTCGTACTCGCTGCAGGGCAAGGTGATCACAGAGGCAGCACACCTGACAGGGATAGAAATAGGCGTGCCCGTGGCTTACCGGGCAGGAGACCAGCCGAACAATGCTTTTTCACTCAATGTGCTGAAGCCCGGCGAGCTGGCGACCACAGCAGGAACATCGGGCACGGTATACGGGGTAAGTGACAAGCCGCTGTATGACCCGCTATCGCGGGTGAACACCTTTGTCCATGTAAACCATGCCAAAGCCAAGCCTTCATATGGGGTATTGCTCTGTGTAAACGGAACCGGAATCCTCAACAGCTGGATCAAGAAAGTAATGGGTGCTGGGAAAATCGATTATGAGGAGATGAACAACCTGGCGAGTTCTGCAGGAATCGGTGCAGAGGGACTTACATTTATTCCCTTTGGCAACGGTGCAGAACGGATAATGCAGAATAAAGAAGTGGGGGCACATCTTCTGGACCTGAACCTGCTGAAGCATGACAAAAAACATATGATCAGAGCCGCGCAAGAGGGGATTGTCTCTGCGCTGACTTTTGGGTTCAGAATCATGCAGGATATGGGGCTTGACCTGAAAACAGTGAAAGCAGGAAAGGCTAATATGTTTTTAAGCCCTATCTTTAGGAAGACATTTGTGCACATGAACAAAGTGGTGTTGGAATTATATGATACAGACGGTGCACAAGGTGCGGCAAGAGGGGCTGGTATTGGGGCTGGGATATTCGCTTCTGAGCAGGAAGCATTTGCCGGATTGGAGCTCCTTCAGACTATTGAGCCAAACGAGCAGTTTTATGAAATTTACGAAGAGCTGTACTCCCACTGGAAGGACCGCTTGGAAAAAATTCAGGGGATGATTTCCTGATTATATTTAAGTACCTATTTAACCTAATTAAAAAAACAGAGATGTCTAAAACTTATTTCTCTACCATTGACAAAATTCCTTTTGAAGGAAAAGATTCAGACAATCCGCTGGCTTTCCGCTATTACGATGAGAACCGTATAATCGCCGGAAAAACCATGAAGGAACATTTCAAATTTGCCATTGCTTACTGGCATTCATTCTGCGGCACAGGTGGAGATCCTTTTGGACCGGGTACAATCGTCCATCCATGGGATGCGGCTGCTGACCCCGTACAGCGCGCCAAGGACAAAATGGATGCGGCATTTGAGTTCATCACCAAAATCGGAGCGCCTTATTATTGCTTCCATGATATTGACCTGATCGACGAAGGAAAGAGTCTGTCCGAGTATGAAAAGCACATGCAGCTCATCACGGAGTATGCCAAGCAAAAGCAGGCGGAAACAGGCGTGAAGCTGCTGTGGGGAACCGCAAATGTGTTCAGCAACCCGCGCTATATGAATGGCGCTTCTACCAATCCGGATTTCAATGTGGTCTCGTGGGCAGGTACCCAGGTAAAAAATGCAATTGATGCCACTATTGCTCTTGGCGGTGAAAATTACGTGTTCTGGGGAGGAAGAGAAGGCTACATGTCCCTGCTAAATACCGACATGAAAAGGGAAACCGAACATCTGGCGACCTTCCTAACCATGGCGAGGGATTATGCAAGGAAAAATGGCTTCAAAGGGACGTTCTTTATAGAACCCAAGCCAATGGAACCGACCAAGCACCAGTACGATTTCGATTCTGCCACGGTGATAGGATTTCTCAGACAGCATGGCCTGGACAAGGATTTCAAGCTGAATATAGAGGTAAACCATGCCACACTTGCAGGGCATACCTTCCAGCATGAACTTCAGGTGGCTGCAGATGCAGGTATGTTGGGAAGTATAGATGCCAATAGAGGAGATTATCAAAACGGATGGGATACTGACCAGTTTGCGATGAACCTTCAGGAAATGACTGAGGCAATGCTGGTGATTCTGACGTCGGCCGGCATCCAGGGCGGGGGAGTAAACTTCGATGCGAAGATCAGAAGAAACTCCACAGATATGGATGATCTGTTTTTGGCGCATATAGGAAGTATGGATGCCTTTGCCAGAGGCATGCTGATCGCCCAGGATATTCTGGATAAGTCTGATTACCTGGAGCGCAGAAAAGCCAGGTATTCCAGCTTTGACAGCGGTAACGGCAGTGCTTTCGAACAGGGCAAACTGACCTTGGAGGACCTGAGAAACCATGCCCATGAAGTGGGAGAACCTGAAAAAATCAGTGGCAAGCAGGAGTATTTTGAAAACTTGCTGAACCGCTTTATTTAAGAACTTATTTAAAAAATTGATAAAAGTCCGGTTGAATTGAAGTAAGCCGGACTTTTTTTGGCTTTATATCACCATCTATCAAAAAAAAACAGCGAGCTGGTTTGATTGAGTTTATTATTATAAGTTAGTTGGATAGGAAAACAAGGATTATGAAGGGTTTGGTGGTTTCAATGGTGATGGGATTGGTGATCTCAGTTTCAGGAGCACTGGGTCAAAATTTGTTGGATCAGCTTGTTTTCCGCAACCTCGATGAGGATTTGGGACTGTCCAATTCCAATGTATTGAGTATCGTGCGTGATGGGCAGGGGATGATGTGGTTTGGCACCGCATACGGTCTCTATCGGTATGACGGTACAAGGATCAAGCCTTTTTTCAACTCCAAAGATTCTACCTCCCTCTCCCATAATAATATCAACAAGCTCTACCTGGGGCCTGAAGGGAAGCTGTGGGCAAGGAATGTAAACGGACAGTTTGATATATATGATCCTGAAAAGGAGCATTTCATCCGGGGTGGGCCAGCTTTTTATGCCCACTATCAACTAGCCTCCGAGACAGTGGGGATGCTGATGAAAGATAGGCAGGACCGGTTTTGGTTTACCCATCCAGACCACGGCTTAAGCGTGTTTTTTCCGGCAGAAAAGAAGACAATCCATATTGAAAAATCAGAGAGAAAAGGAAGTCTGTATTCCAACCATATCTCTTCTATAGCGGAGGGAATAGACGGCATGGTCTGGATCGTCCATGAGCAGGGGATCATTGATCTTCTGGATCCCAACAGGTTTGTGGTCACCAAGACCATCCGCCTGACGGATAATGCGCTGCCTGAAGCTGCAAATTATGAACTGATGCTGGATTCTGATGGGGATGCCTGGGTTTTTGATCCTGACCGGGATTCCGGCGTATTTTGGATAGATGCATTTGGGCACGAGGTGAAATCAAACAGAATGGACAGTGGCCCTTTCCGGCTGAACAACAATATGGTGAAGGCCATCGTGGAAGGGAAACGCGGTGAAATCTGGGTGGGAACGGACCATGGTGGCATCAATTTACTCGACAAGACTCACGGAAAGGTGGTGTATCTCAAAGATCAGGATTTTGTTGATCAGGATATGCCACATAATGTGGTTTATTCACTGTACAAAGATCCTGAGGATATAATCTGGATCGGCACCCATAAGAGAGGAGTGATCTACTATCACCAGGGTTTGTTGCGATTTTCGCATATCAAGAAGAATTTTGAAGAGGGAAACTCCCTGCCTTTCAACGATGTCAATGCTTTTGTCGAGGACAAGGAAGGAAATCTCTACATAGGAACCAATGGTGGGGGGCTCTTGTATCATGACCGAAAAACAAACCGCTACAAGCAGTTTCTCCACGAACCGGGCAATCCCAACAGCCTGCCCGGTGATGTGATCGTAGATCTGATCATGGATCAATCCGGCGTACTGTGGATAGGTACTTACCTGAGTGGCCTCGGATCCTTTGATGGGAAAAACTTCAGAAATTACAGCTATTCACAGGATGTTGAAAACGGTATACCCGGGCCGAGTATCTGGAAATTATATGAGGACAGTAAGCGGCGGATCTGGATAGGTTCGCTGAAATCAGGATTGGCAATCCTGGATGCCGACCGGAAGACTTTTCAACTATATCCAGCTGGAAAGACCCCATTCAAGCTACATAACCAATACATCACCAGCTTTACAGAAGATGACGCGGGCAATGTATGGATAGCCGGTGGGAGCGGACTGAATGTGGTCAATTATGAGACCGGGCAAACAAGGTATTATTCGGACACTGATGGATCAGGTCTTGCGGAAAGTTATATCACCGAACTGTTTAAAGATTCCCAGGGTACGGTCTGGCTTACGTCGATAGGAGGGCTTCAGTATTTTGATGTGAAGGATAGTACTTTTGTCCATTATGGCAAAGCTCAGGGATTACCTTCCCCTTTTCTGGTGGATTTGCTGGAAGATGACAACAACAATTTTTGGATCAGTTCGCACATGGGGCTGTCTTATGCCGAAGTAGACAGGTCTAGGCGGCCCTACAAAATCTCATTTCAGAACTTCGATCAGAAAGATGGGCTACAGGCAGCCCTGTTCAACAAAAATTCAGCACTCCGCACAGGTAAAGGTGAGTTTATCTTTGGAGGGCCAAATGGCTACAACATCTTCCGGTCAGAGAACTTTGCTTTTGAGAGGAATGACCCATCGGTAATCTTTACGGATTTCCAGCTGTTCAATGAGCAGGTGGAGGTAGGCCAGAAAATTGATGGAAGGGTAATCTTACCTAAAGCGCTGGGCCAGATGGACAAGCTGGTTTTGAGGCATGATGAAAACCTCATCAGCATCGGCTTCAGTGCGCTCAATTTCCTATATCCTGAAAAGAACAAATACAGGTATAAATTGGTGGGGTTCAACAGTGACTGGATTTACCTCAACGACAATGCGGCAAAAGTTACTTTTACCAACCTGGATCCGGGTAATTATACCTTGGTCGTGCAGCCGGGTACAGTGCTGGATGGCTGGAGCACGAAAGAATATAAGTTACAAATAGAGGTGCTGGCGCCGTTTTGGATGACTCCCATTGCCTATATGCTGTATATTTTGCTCTCCTTGTCCCTGATTCTTTACCTTCGTAACCAGCTGCTCAGGCGTGAGAAAGACAAGTTTGAACGGGAGCAGGCAGTGCTGGAAAGCAAGCGTGTACAGGAACTGGATAAGCTCAAGACAAAATTCTTCACCAACTTAAGCCATGAGTTTAGAACTCCCTTATCCCTGATCATGACTCCCGCGGAGCATTTGATCTCGAACTCCAAAGATTCTGTACTTATCCCACAGTATCAGATTATTCAACGCAATGCAAGAAGGTTGCTGAAACTGATCAACCAGTTGCTGGATGTGAAGAACATCGAAAACGGTGCATTGGATTTCCATCCTTCTGAAGGGGATATTGTCCAGTTTCTGAAAGATGGGGTTGCGGACTTCCATGAACTTTCTGAAAACCAGCATATTTTCCTGAGGTTTGAATCCAATACCAACTGTCAACAGGCCATATTTGACTCGGATAAACTTGAGAAGGTCCTGTTTAACCTGCTCTCCAATGCGTTCAAATTTACACCGGAGAAAGGCGGGATCGTAGTCTCTGTATCCATCAGCCAGGAAACGGAAGAATTGGGCTTTCTGACATTATCCGTACTGGATACGGGGGTAGGGATACCGCTGGAATCACAGTCCAGGATTTTCGACAGGTACTATACCACCGAGGGGCATGAGCGTCTCAATCAGGGCAGCGGGATTGGGTTGGCACTGGCCCAGGATTTTGCCAGGATTATGCAGGGAGATATCCGGTTCAAGAGTGTACCGGGGGAGGGCTCAGAATTTATACTCGAGATCCCCATTACGCTGATCCCCCAGGATGAATGGGAAGAGCCGGATCAGGTGACAGAATTCCGGAGAGACGGCCAAAAGGATTGCATCCTGATAGCAGAAGACCACCCCGAATTCAGAAATTATCTCCGCGAGTGTCTGTCCGATACCTACGAAGTGCTGATAGCCTCCCATGGGGTACAGGCGTGGGAGATCGCGCAGAACCATATCCCGGATCTGGTGATTTCAGACTACATGATGCCGCTGATGGATGGGAATGAGCTCTGCACTAAAATAAAATCAGACATTAAGACTTCCCATATTCCTGTGATTCTCCTCACAGCTAAAAAGTCGGAAGAAACGCAAATACGTGGACTAGACAGCGGATGTAACCTCTATCTCACCAAACCTTTCAATCTGGAGGTATTGCAGCTAAGCATCAAGAACCTGTTGCGTGACCGCAAGGTGGTACAGGAGCAGAACAGGAAGAAAATACAGGTGTCAGCATCCGAGGTACAGATAGATTCCCTGGATGATCAGCTGATCCAGCGGGCTGTAAACTTTGTGGAGAAGCATATCGAAGATACAGAACTCACGGTGGAATTCATGAGTAGGGAACTGGGAATGAGCCGTGTGCACCTGTATAAGAAACTTCAGTCCATCACGGGGAAAAGCCCGATAGAATTTATAAGGTTGATCCGGCTACAGCGGGCATGTCAACTGCTGATGAGGAGTCAGTTGAATGTGGCGGAAGTAGCTTACCTGGTCGGGTATAACAACGCGAAATATTTCACGAAGCATTTCAGGGCAGAGTTTGGGATGAACCCTTCCGAGTACCTGCACCGTCAACAATCGCTTTCTCCAGACAGTATTTCCCGTGATAGTTAACTTTTGATGGCGTTATTGGAAACAATCGGTTACCCTGAAAAAACTTTTGGATCCGTAAAATTGACCAGTCAATCAATTAACCCAAAAGATGAAAAACTTGATTTTTGGACTGGCTCTCCTGATGGCCTGCAGTTCTACACCTGGTGTGGATGAGAAACCAGTAGAAACCCCTGTTGCTGAAAGCAAATTTTATGGCCAATTGAAAGTAGAATCGGGCAAACTAGTCGATAGCGAAGGGAAATCTGCCATGCTTCGGGGAGTAAGCTTTGGCTGGCATAACTGGTGGCCCAGGTTCTATAATCCATCTGCTGTGAAGCACCTGAAAGATGATTGGAAAGTAAATCTGGTCCGGGCCTCTATGGGGGTGGGCCCTGATGGGGCTTATTTGGACGAGCCGGAATTTGCAAAGGAGAAAGTAAAAGCTGTGGTAGATGCTGCTATCGAGGCCGGGATCTACGTGATTATAGACTGGCATAGCCATGATATCTACGAAGAAGAGGCGAAGTTGTTTTTTGCGGAGATGGCCCAGACGTACGGGGACTATCCAAACGTGATTTATGAAATCTTCAATGAGCCGGATGATGAAACATGGCCGGAAGTCAAGGCTTACAGCGAATCTTTGATCACAGAAATCCGAAAACACGATCCGGATAACATCATTCTGGTAGGGACGACGACATGGAGTCAGGATCTGCATCTGGCAATGGAAAACCCAATCGAGAACCAACAAAACATCATGTATGTGCTGCACTTCTATGCAGCGACCCATAAGACGGAACTTCTGGACCGTGCTGAGCGGGCTTACCAAAGCGGGCTGCCGATTTTTGTATCAGAATGTGCCGGAATGGAAGCTACAGGCGATGGCCCGATAGATCAGGAGTCGTGGAGAGCTTGGCTGTACTGGATGGAAAGCCGTAGGATCAGCTGGGCAGCCTGGTCTATAGCAGACAAAGATGAAACCTGTTCCATGTTACTGCCGCAAGCTCCTTCGGAAGGAGGGTGGGCAGATGATCACCTCAAACCATGGGGGAAAACAGTAAAGCATACCTTGGTGGAGCTACACTCCAAGGAATAGAGGAAAGCGCATGCTGTACTCCTTACAGTCAGATGCAGGATTTGCGGGAAGATTATGTCTGCCAGGGTACATCCATACATTCAGCCAAAAAACAGCCTCCCCATCAGATTACTAAGTAGGGAGGCTATATTTTGAATCCAGTTATTTTTCAAAGTATAGCTTCTTGATAGGGTAAAAACATGGTTTTTGAGCTGTTTTTCGGCAAGTTAACATTTGATACCCTTAATATAAACATTTGAGTACCTCCCGCTAACATCCTTCAGATTACATTTAAATGGATCAAAGCAGTAAACCCAAAGCGCTTAGTCAATTTGATCAAACTAACTTCATCCAGGTTGATTTCTGTGGTCGGCGACTTCAGAGGTGGATGGTGAAAGTGAGGGTTTAGTGCTGCGATTTTTTACTAACCCAAAATTCTAACCTATGCTATGTTACAGGCCCCCATCCTGACCGATCGGTTCTCCAGGGATCCTCTTTTCCTATTCTCAAACCTATTTTCATTTTCTAACATTTAAACCCCTTATGATGAAAAAACTATTACCACTTTGGCTTATGCTGCTGGTGGGCATGGTTCAAGCCCAGGTGACGGTACGTGGTACCGTGAAATCTGCCGGTGATGGACTTCCCCTTCCGGGAGTGACGGTATTGGTGAAAGGCACCACCACCGGAGTAGCCACCGAAGGAGATGGTACGTATTCCATTTCTGTCCCTTCTTCCAATTCCGTGTTGGTTTACAGCTTTATCGGCTTCAGCTCGCGGGAAGTTACCGTAGGCAACCAAACCGTGATTGATCTTAGCCTGGATGAAGACATGGCTTCACTGGATGAGGTCGTAGTAGTGGGCTATGGGACCATGAAGAAGCGCGACATGTCGTCTGCCCAGGTCTCGGTATCGTCGGAAGATATTGAGCGTACGATCAATACCACCGTAGAGCAGGCACTCCAAGGCCGTGCTGCAGGTGTCTATGTGACACAAAACACAGGCTCTCCGGGAGGAGGTATTTCGGTAAACGTGAGAGGCATCAACTCGATAGGAGGAACCAATGAACCGCTCTATGTCATCGATGGTGTTCAGATCCAGCCACAGACGGTTTCTTATGGAGCTACTGCGGGTACCAACCCACTGGCAAGTCTCAACCCCAGCGACATTGAGTCCATGGAAGTGCTCCAGGGACCGTCCGCTACCGCTATCTACGGTTCACGGGGCACGAACGGTGTGGTGATGATCACTACCAAGAGAGGAAAATCCGGTGAAGTGAAAGTAAGCTATAACTACCTGTACAGCTTACAGGACAAGCCTGATCAGTTGCCGATCATGTCCTTACAGCAGTACGCGACCATGGTGAATGAAATCAACCTGATCACCGGAGGAACTCCCCCCGCGGCATTTTTGGACCCTAGCCTATTGGGACAGGGCACCAATTGGCAGAATGAGCTGTTCCAGACAGCTGGACTGAACAAGCACACGCTGAACCTTTCCGGAGGAAATGATGTGACCCAGTTCTACATATCCGGAGAGTACTTTGACCAGGAAGGGATCGCAATCGGTTCAAACTTTGAACGGTATTCCCTTCGGGTGAATATTGACAACCAAACCAGAAAATGGCTGAAGCTGGGTGTGAACCTTCAGCTGTCCAATACCGATGAGCAGCTGGCCACAGGAAGCACGGACGTTATCAACAATGCCATCCAGATGGCACCGAATATTCCGGTATACAATCCTGATGGATCCTGGGGAGGAGCTGACCCGATCAACGGATCAAGTCTGCAGTTTACCCCACCCAACCCAATTGCCTTGGCTAACCTGCTGGACAGGTCGTTGAGAAGAAGAGGGGCTCTGGGAGGATTCAATGTGGATGTGGATCTGGTAAAAGGATTGAAGTTCAGATCCATGCTTAACGGTAGCGTAAACTACAGTACAGGGAGATTCTGGACACCTACTTACAGACTGGGTGTGGTAAGCAACGATGTCAATCAATTGAACCTGAATACTGACAACAGCCTGTACTGGAACTGGAACCAGATGGTTACTTATAATAAGGAATTTGGAAAACATGTGTTCGATGTGATGCTCAGCCACGAAGCACAGGGAAGCACCTACGAATCCGTGAATGCCACCCGGGTAAATTTCCCTTCCAACGATCTTCCGCAAATCGGTTTGGGTTCTTCCCAAGGTGCGACCAACGGAGGGAATTCCAACCACTGGGCTATGGAGTCCTATTTTGGAAGGATCAACTATACGTACAATGAGCGGTATATTCTATTAGCTGCATTGAGAGCTGATGGGTCGGCCAATTTCGGTCCGGATAACCGATGGGGATATTTCCCTTCTATTTCAGCAGCCTGGAGGGTATCAGAGGAAAACTTCCTTCGCGATGCAGACTGGATGGATGAGTTGAAGCTGAGGTTTGAAACCGGACTTACCGGTAACCAAGGCAGTGCAAATGCCATTTTTGCCCCGCTGAGCTCACCGTCGATACCTACCCCTTGGGGAGGTGGATTCCTGGTGTCACGGTTTGGAAATCCGGGGTTGCAGTGGGAAGAGACATCTACCGTCAACGTGGGTTTCAACCTGAACATGCTGAACAACAGATTGCAGATCGAGGCCGACTTCTATGTGAAGAAAACGGATAACCTGCTCCTGCCTAATCCACTTCCCTGGTACATGGGAACTTCAGGTGAAGGAAGCATCGGTACTCCTACCGTAAACATCGGAGCCTTGGAAAACCGTGGGTATGGGATTACCATCAATACCATCAACATTGATAACAGAGCCAGTGGATTCAGCTGGAACTCCAACTTCAACTTCTCAGGCTTCAGAACTGAAGTGACGAAATTCTTCTCCGAAACCGCATTCATAGACCGTACAGCCTGGTATATGAACAACTTTACCCAGCGGGCCATCATCGGCCAGGCACCTTGGTTATTTTATGGATACCAGACAGACGGGTTGTTCCAGAGCATAGAAGAGATCGAGTCAAGTCCGAGACCTGTGGACAATGCAGGAAACCCGTTGCCAGTGGGTGTGGATGGTATATATGTGGGTGATGTGAAATTTGTGGATTTGAATGGAGATGGTGTGATAGACGAGCGTGACCAGACTTTCCTGGGTAACCCTTGGCCAAAATTCACTTTCGGAACCACGCAGCAGTTCTCTTACAAGAACTTCACCTTGGATGTACTCTTGACAGGTTCTATCGGTAACGATATTTACAACTTCAACCGGTTTAACAATACCAATCCGAACAATGTGAACCTGGGAAGAAATATGCTCCTGGAAACTTACAATTATGCCAGGATCGAAATGGACCAGACTGGTAATCCTTTTCTGGTGAATCCCGAAACTGATATTCCGAGGATCACGGTTACAGATCTTAATGGCAACGGTACCAGAATCTCAGACAGGTTTGTCGAGGATGGATCGTTTGTAAGGGTGAAAAATATCCAACTGGCTTATTCCCTTCCTTCTTCCTTACTGGGTAACCAGAATGCAATCCGGGGAGCCAGGGTGTCCCTGGGCGTTCAGAATGCCTTCACCTTCACCAAATACAAGGGATATGATCCTGAAGTAGGTGCTTATGTAGGAAACAACGTGTCTGCTTCGGACCAGTTAATCGGTGTGGATTACGGTAGATATCCGCTGACTAGGATGTACACATTCAGCTTAGGCCTTGATTTTTAATCTACAGATCAAGAAATCATGAAATGCCCATGGAAATAAGCTTCTCATACAATTTGTCCCGGGCTGGTTCCGGGAAGGTGGATGATTAGCTAGGGCATTCTCCCGATGAAAAATCGGTACAGGCTATCCCGACTTTTCGGGACAGGTAATGACCTTTGAAAGAAAAAATATAAACAGATGAAAATAACTATAAAAATCCGAAACTATATCGCAGGGGCAACGCTGCTCTTTGGAGGATTGGTGGGTTGTTCGGGGGATTTCTTGGACAGGCCCCCCTTGGATGCCATAGTGGATGCGAACTTCTATCAGAATGATGATCAGATTCTGGCTGCTTCGGCTCCACTGTATAATATTGTATGGTTTGCTTACAATGATAAGGCGAGTCATGGATTAGGAGATGCCCGCGGAGGTGCCCTGACATCCGGCTCTTACCAGCTGGAAAATGTGCGGTTCAACACCACCGGCGAAACCGCTGAAAACGGTGCTGCCTGGAGAGCGTTTTTCAACGTAGTGGCGCAGTCCAATTCCATGATCAGCAACATCCAGACCTTTGCAGGCCCAAATGTGACCGACAGGATCAAAAACCACGGGTTGGCTGAGGGCAGGTTTATGAGAGGACTGGCGTATTCGTATTTGGTGCAGAACTGGGGACCGGTTCCGATCATTACCAACAATACCACCCTTTTGCAAGACACTACGCTGGCCAGAAATACGGAAGAATCTGTATGGCAGTTTATTATCAAGGATTTCCGGTTTGCAGCAGAGAACCTCCCAGAGGCTTCTGTACAGAATGGCCGCCTTAACAAGTGGAGCGCAGAAGGAATGCTGGCCAAGATGTACCTGACCAAAGCGGGGATTTCCGGCTCGATCAATCAGTCTGACCTGGATTCCGCAGCATACTTTTCCAAAAGGGTAATCGATAACAGCGGGGCATCTTTGCTCCCCAATTATGAAGATCTGTTCAAAACGGCAAACAACAACAATCCTGAAACCCTTGCGGCTCTGCAGTGGACGTACAATGCAGGACAGTCAGGAGCATATGGTGCGCAGAATTCAGTACAGGCATTTTTGGCCTTCGGGTCAGAAATCACCGGTTTCGGTGACGGCTGGGGTGGTGATATCGGTGCTTCCAAATGGATGCTTGAACTCTACGATGATCTGATCTTTGACAAAAGGAGAAAGGCCACGTTCATGTTCCCGGGAGACCACTATCCTTATATCACCCAAGTGCCTCCGGGAGGTTCGGCACAGGAGCTGAGGGTACCGGCAAGAAATATTGATGGCAGCCGCGAGTACAATACCAGGGCTTGGGTGAAGAAGTATGTGGTGGGCCGTCCCGAGGATAACGACGGAAAGGTCGTACAGCAGGGAACAGAGATCAACACCTATTTACTGAGACTGTCTGATGTGTACCTGATCTATGCCGAAGCGATTCTGGACAAGAATCCAAATGAAGCCCTGACCTACCTGAATATGGTGAGACAGCGGGCGGGAGTGAACGCGAAGACCTCGATCACCTGGCAGGACATCTTTGAAGAGCGGATCGTTGAGTTTGCCATGGAAGGGCAGGCATGGTATGAATTTACAAGACTTCACTACCATAATCCCCAGCTGGCGTATGAGATACTTTCCAATCAGGATAGGGGTACGTTCAGAATCTATGCGGACCGCCTCCCCAATCCAACGCTTTGGGAGATTGAAATCCCTGCGGATGACACCTCTCCCCGTTATTTCCAGGTAAACGCTTCCAACTTCAGGATACCGATTCCTTCGGCGGAGTTGGCAAGAGCTCCAAACCTGCGTAAACCTGCCGTTCCTTATGATTTCTCTGCGGGTAACTGATAGGTGTAGTTGTATAATTAATCATCACGAAATATGAAAATCATAACTAATCAATTTCAATTTTCCCACTCGATGTGGGCAGCAGTACTGCTGCTTGGAGTAATGGTGCTGGGGGCTTGCAAGGAAGAAGATGATATGGGTACGGGCATGCCGGTCATCGAGCGGATCCGGAATACGGATCCATCCACTACGGACAGTGCCTTTACCTCCGCTACGCTGGGGAGTACCATAGCTATTATCGGCAACAACCTGAGAGGTACCCAGGAGGTCTATCTCAATGACTATCCTTTGGGCATCAATCCTGCTTACGTGACGAATACTTCGGTGATTGTGACGGTGGGGGACTCTGTGCCGACTGTGGCCACCGATCCGAATGTAGGCAATACGCTAAGACTGGTGACCAGAAGCGGTGAGGCTACTTTCAACTTCCAGACACTTCCTCCTGCACCGCAGGTGACCCAGGTGAAAAACCAGTACGTGAAACCCGGTGATCAGCTTGAGCTGTTCGGCAGGTATTTCTACTTTGTGGATACGGTATATTTTCCGGGAGAAGATGTCTATGTGACTTCAGGATTTGAGACCAATGCGTCCGGGACATCCCTTAAAGTAACGGTGCCGGAAAACATTGATTTCAGTGAGTCACAGTCTATCCAGGTGGTCACCCGAAGTGGAGGTTCTGCAGTCAACAGAAATACGCAGATCTATGCCGGGAAAGGCATGATAGCTGACTTCGATACCAATGGTGCGCTCGAATGGCCTTGGGGCTGGGGTTGGGGAATCTCCGGCGAGATGATCAGATCAAGCCAGCCGGGCATTGCTTCTTTGGAAGGAAACTTCGGAGGGATGAATCAGGCTTTTCCTGGCAATTATGGTTGGAATAACGATAAGGTAATCAACCTGACCAATTATGCAGGCGCACAGATTTTCCCGACTGCACCGGCGAGTGATTATGCCCCTACCATACCTGCCGCAAATTTTGACATCCGGTTTGAGCTGGCTGTGAATACAACTTCCTCCATTCAGGGCTTGGAAGTCCAGCTTTGGTATCCTTCCCGTAGTGGGGAGTTAAGCTATAATATTCCGCTGAACCAGTTCGTAAGAACTACAAACGGTAGCTGGCATACCTTCTCGGTGAACCTGAGTCAGTTAACCAACGGTACCACCAGATTTGGGACCTATGGAGACTTACTCGTGGGAAGTGAAGATGACAAAGGGGTCAATACCAAGCAACTGAGACTATTGATTATAAATAGTACGGCAAATGATATCCCAGCTGTAATCGGGATAGACAATATCCGCGTAGTCCGTGCAGTGAATTAATTTATCATAGCAATAGAGGTTTATTTGTACTCTCCGGGGCAGAAGGTTTTGCCCCGGAGTTTTTTCTTGATACAGCCGTGAAGGCTTTCAGGTGGTTTCATTTAATAAAACAGTCGGTTTGATCAGTATGTGTAGCAAGTTCCTTATGGTTTTGATCTTTGGATCAGGCATTTGCCTGTTTTCCTGTTCGTCTCCTGAAATGGAAGAAACTTCTGCAGTTTTTTTGTTTGAACCTGTGCCCGCGGACTCGAGCGGGGTCCTGTTTACCAACCAAATCCAGGAGACTGCACTATCCAATATCCTGACTTACCAGTATTTTTATAATGGGGGTGGAGTAGCCGTAGGGGATGTAAACAACGATGGCTGGGAAGATTTGTACTTTACGGCTAACCAGGGACAGAACAAGTTATACCTGAACCAGGGAGGGCTGAAGTTCCGGGATGTCACGTTAGCTACAGGAACAGGTGGCCGGGAAAATGCCTGGACCACGGGGACCGCCATGGTGGATATCAATGGTGACGGGCTACAGGATATTTACGTCTGCTACTCAGGTGACTTCCCTGAGGCCCAGCGCAGAAACCAACTTTTTGTGAATCAGGGGCTGGACAACCAGGGGATTCCCTACTACAAGGAAATGGCAGCTGAGTACGGTCTGGATGATCCGGCTTACAGCACAGCAGCTTATTTCGCCGACCTGGATGGCGATGGTGATCTGGATTTGGTACTACTCAATCATAACCCCAGACTTTTTAATAATCTGAACATCAATGCGTTCAGGAATATGCTTTCAACTGCAGACAGTCTAAGCAGTACGAAAATCTATAGAAATGAAGGAAGGAAATTTGTCAATGCCACCAAGGAAGCGGGCCTGAGTGAAACGGGCCTGAGTTATGGATTGGGGGCAAGTATCGCCGATTTCAACGGGGATGGATTTCCGGATATTTACCTCGGTAACGACTATTCGGCAGCGGACTACCTCTATATCAACCAGGGAGACGGTACGTTTGTAGACAGATTAAAAGAGCATTTTGGCCATACCAGTCTGTACACCATGGGAGTGGACGCGGCAGATATCAACAGGGATGGATTGCTTGACCTCATCACGCTGGATATGCTTCCTGAGGACAGCAAAAGGCAAAAACTACTTTTCAGTCCGGAAAATTACGAGCATTATTCACTTTTTCTGGAAGCAGGATTACATCATCAATTGATGCGAAACATGCTCCAGCTCAATAATGGAAACGGTACCTTCTCAGAAATAGGTCAGCTGGCAGGTGTGTCGGCGACAGACTGGAGTTGGGCTCCACTCTTTGGTGATTTTGACAACGATGGCTTTGTGGATCTCTTTGTATCCAACGGGTTTCTCAAGGATTTTACCAACCTTGATTTTATCAATTATAGAAATGAATACCTTCAAAAATCCAAGGTGACCCAGGAAGGTATCCAGGAATTGATCAAGAATATGCCGGCCACCAAAGTGGGCAATTACGGATTTAAAAATATAGACGGGATGAGGTTTCAGAACCAGTCCCGTGAATGGGGGCTGGATACACCGGGAAACTCCAATGGGGCGGTGTACGCAGACCTGGATAAAGATGGAGACCTGGAACTGATCCTGAGTAACCTGAATGAACCTGCCCAGATCCTAAAGAATTTAGCTAGGGAAACCCGGGAAGGCAACTACCTTCAGTTAAGGCTACACGGTGCTTCAGGAAATCCCCATGCCATCGGTGCCAGGGTGACGCTTTACCAAGGAACGGGGAAACAGTATCAGGAGCAGCAATTATACCGGGGCTATCAGGGCAATGTGAGTGCAGTCTTGCATTTCGGATTGGGCGATCTACCGGTGGATTCGGTCGTGGTGATATGGCCAGATGGAAAACTGTCCCAGATAAACCATCCGGATAGCAATCAGGAGATCGTGCTCGAAATAACTGATGCAGTTTCCCGAGACCGGCAGGTCCATCAGTCCACCCCGCTAGTGGTACAGCTGGATACATCTCCAAAAATGGAAAAATGGGAGTCATCCCCTGATTTTAAAAGACAGAGCCAACTACTCTATTCCCTATCAGCCAACACGGTGGAACTGGCTCAAGCTGACCTGAACGGAGACGGAATAGCCGATGTGGTGCAGGCCAGCGGTCAGCAGCTTCATCTTCATATGGGGACAGCGACGGGGATCCCCGTGAATGGGAGCATGGTCTTCCGATCGGATCTATCCTTTATTTCGGCCTTGGAGATTCTGGATATCGATGGAGATGGGGATATGGACATGTATCTTGGCATGGGAGGGTATCATGATTTCGGGGCGGAGGATGACAGACTAAGGGATGTCATCTTAATCAATGACGGTGAGGGTTCATTTCAGCCTTACCAAGGCACCGGTTTTCCGGTGCTTGATTCTCCCACAGGAACAGTGGTAAGATGGGATGCCAATGGTGATGGGCTGGATGACATTTTTGTAGGGGGATGGTATCTCGCGGGAAGATGGCCTGAATCTTCCCCAAGTCAGTTGCTGATCAACGGAGGTGGGTTTGATTTTTCATCCCTTGTACTGGATGATATCGGCAGGGTAAGGGCAGCGAGGGTGTATGATCTGGATGAAGACGGAAAAGATGAACTGATTCTGGCATCCGAGTTCGATAGGATACGGGTTCTGGGTTTGGTAGACGGGGAGTTGAAGGACAGGAGTGAGGAGTTTTTTCCGGGGGGGAGATCGGGGTTATGGTCTTCTTTACTGGTAGAGGATTTAGACGGGGATGGTGATGTCGAGGTGCTAGCAGGAAACTGGGGTCTTAATTCACGGCTTCAGACCACCCAGGACCAAGGTGTACGCGTTTACTTCGCTGATTTCGATGCAAATGGTTCTGTGGACCCACTGATGACATTTCCGGTTCAGGGCAAAGAAGCTCCTTTCTTCTCCCGGGATGAGCTGGCTGCGCAGCTATACCGTAAAAAAGCGCTTTTTCCCACGCATGGGAAGTTTTCAGAAGCCACCATCCACGACATCCTCACAACGGATGAACTGGAACGGGCAAAAGTAATCCAGGTGGAAACACTTAAGACGACCATGTTCACCATGAGGGGTGGGAAGTTCGAAGAAATGGAATTGCCTCCTTTGACCCAGTTGTCCCCCGTATATGCTTCGGTGGGGATTTCACCCGGTGGCACTTTCCCCAAACAAGTGATTCTTGCGGGAAACCAGCAGCATACCCGTCTGAAACTGGGGCGGATGGATGCCGGACAAGGATTGGTGCTGCGGCAGAATAAGGATAAGGGGTGGGAGCTTGTCCCGGTGAGGGAAACAGGTTTGAATCTTCAGGGAAATACCAACTCAGTCATAGCAATTTCGGATGAATTGTGGTTTGGAATAGGTGGTGAAGGAATACAGCAATATAAAATCAATTCAACCCATCAATAGCTTAGGTCTGTTGATAATCAGTGTATCAAAAAATGAAATGCCCATGAGAAAAGGTTCTCACTCAGGGGAATGATGATCTTGGGCATTCCATCCCGACTTGTCGGGACAGGTAATGACCGCTAAAAATCAAATTATAAACAGATGAAATCGAGTCTGCCTACCGCAGACAGGCATGACGCAGAGCGACGCACAGTGGGATGATTATCCGGTATGCGAGATTCCCTGTCCGACGACAGGCGGGCATATGACAATTGAAAAATAATTATAAACAGATGAAATATTACGTCTTATTAGCTTTAACCGTATTATGTCTCCTGGGTTCATGCAAAGCGCCGGGAGTTGATGTGAACCTGCCTTTGGAGGAAGCTATCCGTTTGAATCAGCACGGTTTTTATCCAAGCCAGTCGAAGATCGCTGTGATATTGGATCATCCTGAAGTGGAGAGATTCATGATCTGGGATGTGGAGAAAAAGGACATGGTGTATGAAGGTGTACTTTCTGGGTCCACTCAGGAAACCCGCTCAGGACGTCAATCCAGAATTGCTGATTTTTCTACTTTTACGCAAACAGGTGAATTTTTGGTAGTGCTTCCTACGGTTGGAAAGTCACACCCTTTTCGTATCCAGCCCAAGGTGAATGAGGATCTGGCAAAGGCAGGTCTAAAGGCTTTCTATTTCCAACGTGCGTCGATGGAGTTACTTCAGGAGCACGCAGGTATATGGGCCAGGCCCTATGGCCATCCGGATACCCTGGTGATGATCCATGAGAATGCCACTTCTGCCGGAAGGCCTGCCGGAACAGTGGTGTCTGCCCCTATGGGATGGTATGACGCGGGAGATTACAATAAATATATCGTAAACAGCGGTATTACCGTGGGTACGCTCTTATCACTGTATGAAGATTATCCGGCATACTTCCAGCAGTTTGATCTGGGGATTCCTGAATCGGGAGATCGAATCCCGGATTTGCTGGATGAGATCCGGTGGAACCTGAACTGGATGATTGCTATGCAGGATCCTGGTGATGGAGGGGTGTATCATAAGCTTACCACGGCGCGTTTTGAGGGAAATGTACAGCCTCATGAGGCTGTGTCCCAGCGTTACATGGTCAGCAAAAGCACAGCTGCGGCTCTGGATTTTGCTGCGGTGATGGCGCAGGCCTCCCGTGTTTTCAAGGATTTTTCCCCGGAAGAATCGGTTACCTATCTTAAGGCTGCCGAGAAGGCCTGGAACTGGTCTGTTTTGAACCCAGACGTACTGTACAAGCAGGACGAGCTGAATGCAAAATTTGACCCGGACGTGGTGACAGGAGCCTACGGGGACCGGAACCTCTCAGACGAATGGGTTTGGGCGGCCTCAGAGTTGTTTGTTTCCACACAGAACCTGACCTATTGGGAGGCATTGAAAGCGGCAGACCTGAGTTATCAGCTGCCTACCTGGTCAAATGTAGCATGGCTTGGCTATTATTCGCTGATCAGGCATCAGGAGGAATTGCACCATGTGCCGGAGGACTGGATTGCGACGCTGAAGATAAACCTGATATCCAATGCGCGGAACTATGTGAAAGTTTCGGGATCGTCTGCTTACCATGTACCTATGGGGGGTGATGTGAAAGATTTTGCCTGGGGAAGCAATTCCGTAGCCTCCAATCAGGGAATACTGTTGCTGTATGCATTTTCGCTCACGGGGGAAGCCTCATTTCTGCAGGCAGCTATGGATAACCTCGATTATATTATGGGAAGGAATGCCACGGGCTATTCATTTGTCACAGGATTTGGAACCAAAAGTCCCATGAACCCCCATCACCGGTTGGCAGGTTCACGACCGGACCACCCTCCCTTACCTGGGTTTTTGTCCGGTGGACCCAATCCCGGACAACAGGACGGCTGTACTTACCCCAGCGATGTGGCTGATGAGTCTTACGTGGATGATTATTGCAGCTACGCATCAAACGAAATTGCGATCAACTGGAACGCCCCCTTTGCCTATTTGGTCAATGCATTGGAAGCTGTGCAGAAATAGAACAAATTGAAAGGTCATTTAAAGTCCGTATAGGGTAATATTTGATTTTTTTTGATCAAATTCCCTTTTAAATAACCTGACCTCTATGAGACATATCTGGAAAGTACTTGTTGCATGTATTCTGCTTGGCTGTGAGCCAACCAAATTTGATTCAGAGGTCGTTCTGCCAAAACTTTTCTCTGACGGAATGGTGATCCAGAGGGACAGGCCCATCAGCGTATGGGGGAAAGGAATCCCGGGAAAGAATATCCGGGTAAGTATGGGCGGATCAGTGGGAAGTGTGCAGGTGGAGGAGGACAGTACCTGGATAGTAAAACTTCCCTCTGGGAAAGTGGGAGGTCCCCATGTGCTTCAGGTAAACCATACGAAGATTAAGGATGTATATGTGGGCGATGTATGGCTTGCCGGCGGTCAGTCCAATATGGAGTGGCCACTTAGGGCAGGGGTAATCGGAGCTGATGCGGAGATAGAAGCAGGGGGGCTCCCCCAGATCAGATTTTTTAAAGTGCCTAATTCCTACAGTGCCCTAGTAAAAGAAGATGTAGTGGGCGGTTCCTGGAAAGTGGCAGATAGGGATAATTTACCCGGTTTTTCGGCAATAGCCTGGTTTTTTGCCAAGCGGAACCACTTGGATAAACAAGTTCCTGTCGGGATTATAGAATCCAATTGGGGAGGAACACCGGCGGAAGGGTGGACGGATTTGAAAACGCTTGCCGAGATGGAGCGGTCCTTCTCAGAGGAAGCTCGTGAAATCCTGGAAAACCGGGAAAAATGGGAAAATGAGACCCAGGCCAACGAGAAGAGGAGAGAAGAGAGGGATTTACTGGTTGGCAAGCCTGATTCCGTCACAGCGGCAACAGTTTCAGCGCTTGGCTACGATGATTCAAAGTGGACAAAGGTTGATTTGCCTGGGGGCAATCCCCTGAGTCATATCGCATGGATCAGAAAGAAATTCAGCCTGAATACGGTTTCGGGGGTCACTTTGCATCTGCCGGCTATTGATCAGATGGCGTACCTGTATGTCAATGGAAAACCGCTTCACTATAAGGATTGGTCCAGTGGAATGCCAGACCTGGTTATTCCTGAGGACCTGCTCGTCAGCGGTCAGAATGTAATCACCATACGGGCAGTCAATACGTGGAACAACCAGCCGCGGGTGGGTACTCCCGGAGAGATGTACCTCGAGCAGCAAGGCAAAAAGATAGCCTTGGAAGGGAAATGGAGCTATTCCAATAATAAGGTGGAGCAAGAGCTCCCAGTGGTTGAATCTTATAACTGGAAGCCAGCCATGATGTACAATGCCATGATCGCTCCCTTGACCAAGTACCCTATAAAAGGAGTGATCTGGTATCAGGGTGAGAGTAATACCGGAAGGCATGAAGAGTACAGGAAGCTTTTTTCAGGGATGATCACCTCGTGGAGGGCGGCATGGAATCTCGGGGATTTTCCGTTTCTGTTTGTACAGCTGGCTAATTTCATGGAGAGGAAGGACGTCCAGCCGGAAAGTGGCTGGGCTTATCTGCGTGAGGCACAGGCACAGACATTGCAACTTCCCAATACAGGCATGGCTGTGGCCATTGACCTGGGGGATGCTGATGACATCCATCCCCGAAACAAGAAAGATGTAGGGGAAAGACTGTGGCTACAGGCCAGAAAAATTGCTTACGGTGAAAAGGATGTGGTCGCATCAGGTCCGGTGTTTTCTTCGGGAGAAATAAAAGGAAACCAGCTTTACCTCAAATTTGAAGCTGTCGGTGAAGGGATGAAACTTAGTAATGGAGATGAAGTGAAAGGGTTTATCCTGGCAGACCAGACAGGTAAATTCAACACTGTGCAAGCAACATTATTGGATGGAAACACAGTGGGGGTTGCTATTCCATCCGGCGTGGAAAGCGGGGAAATCCGCTATGCTTGGGCGGATAACCCTGACGTAAATCTGGTGAACAGTGAAGGACTGCCTGCTGTACCGTTTCGCTATGGTTTTTGAATATACAGATGCAATTGCTGTCGGTTGGGGACACGGAGTGGCACAGAGAAAAATGGAGTAGCACGGAGCATTGAGGGGGTAAATTGTTAAAGGTTAACTGTTAACTGGAAACGTCAACTAATAATTATAGTGGTTGATGGGGACACCAACCACGGCACTAACCACGGCACCAAACCACGGAGACGGGAACGTACCAACCCCGTAGGGGTGGCAGCTATCCTGGCAGCGGGTTTTAACCCGGTGATAAGAAGGGTAACAGGCCATTGCCTCCTACGCAGGATCGTCTTTCAGAGCAGGTAAGTGATTGTAGGAGGATGGAAACGGAAATGGGGACACGGAGTAGCACAGAGAGAAATGGAGTAGCGCGGAGCGTTGAGGGGGTAAATTGTTAAAGGTTAACCGTTAATTGTTAACTGGAAACGTTAACTAATAATCATAGTGGTTGGTGGGGACACTAACCACGGCACTAACCATGGCACTAACCACGGAGACGGGAACGTACCAACCCCGTAGGGGTGACAACTATCCTGGCAGAGGGTTTTAACCCGGTGATAGAAAAGATAATAGGCCATTGCCTCCTACGCAGGATCGTTTTTCGGAGCAGGTAAGTGATTGTAGGAGGATGGAAACGGGGGTGGGGACACGGAGTGCCACAGAGAAATGGAAAAGCACGGAGCGGTAGCAGAGTAAAAAGTTAACACGACATCCAGGTAAGGGTGGTCATTGTCTGAAGTGTGCCGAGAGGTGGAAAGGTCATTTCTCCGGTGAAGGTTAACGGTTAATTATTTAGTGGATATGCCAACTACTTCCTCCTAATCATGGTTGTTAATCAAGTGAAGCAGATAGCCATTACTGCATAGCACCTTCCGGCAGTTGCTCCAGGTTGTCAAGAATATCTTTAAACTGAACTTTCGGTGGTATGTTTACCACATTCTCCAAAAAATCTATGGTGGAAAAAAGTACCCCTTCCCAGTCTTGGGAAGTGATGGCACTTGCAATCACATGGTCTCCGGCTTTTTCAAAAGCCTGTTCTTTCTTCAGGTTTTCCGGAGTTCCCAGCTGCTCATACATTTCTCTCATGGCAGCCACTGAAACCACAAAATCCTGCTCCTGTTCGGTTTTGTAATAGTACCCGAGGTATACGGGCTGGGTGACTTTTTCGAAGGTGGCTTTATTCATCTCACTATAGAGGAGTACAGCCAAGCTCTGGTAACCGTTTATATGGTAATCTTCCGACCAGAATTCCGCTTTACCGTCTGTTCTGTTCTGATGGATTACCTTGTTTTCCATCATGCTCCATTCCATCATTTTTTGTGTCCAAGGTTTGAAGAGTGCCTCCAGTCTTGAGCCATTGTCACGGATAGCCGGAGAATAGAGCACCAAGGCCTGCACATCAGGTTGCTGACTGGCCAGAAGAAGTGCCAGGGATCCCCCCATAGAGGTGCCTATCACGATCACTTTATCCCCGAGACTCTTACCGATCTGATAGGCCTCTCCAGCAGCATTTGCCAGTGATTGTGCCGTAAGATATTCCATTCCATTGTCCCGTTTGATACCGTGCTCGGGTAGCCTAGTCACAAAAAGGTTTGCCCCGAAATGGGCCGCGAGAAAGCGGTGTACGGGATCCCCTTCCATGGGGCTGGCTCCAAACCCATGGATGTATACGATAGAATAGGGGGTTTTTCTCTTGTTTGCATTATCAGCCCAGACGATGTATGCTTCGTTTCCGGATTTCAGACCCTTCACGGTATCCTCCCGGTGTTTCAGATAGGTCTCTATTTCGTTCATACGGGTCGGGACATCAGGAAAGTGGATGACCAGCTCCTCTTTGCTGACTTTTGGGCCCAGCATGTATACAATGGCGATAACCATGGCTGCGGCAAAAATACCTAGGAAGATTCTGCGGATCATAGCTTTCGGGATTGGAATTTTGGTGGTTCTGATTTAAAAGTGACCGGATGGCAGTTGAATGGTGGTGTGGGAATAGGGGATGATAATCGCAAGATGTCTTTTGTGATGACCCTCTCCCGTGTGGTATTATGGCCCATTACATTCTTTAATCCTGCAATCTCAAACGGTGAGCTTTTGCCGCAGTTCACTGGAATAAAGTTGATATCCGGATCCTTCCAGGATGCTGCAGAGGAAGCTTTCTCCAGTGCTTGATCGCTCGACACCACGTGTTCATTCCAGGATATCTCCCGGAATGGCCATGGAAATGTTGAATGGTGGGCTGGGTCTGGTGGCATAGCGGGATTAAAATCCTGCAAATCTACGACATCTTTGGAATCTGGGGATCTTTCTCCAACATAAACATAGGTGGGATAAAAAACACCGGTACCGGCAACCTGCTGCAAACCATATTTCCACTGCTGGTTTTTTGCTGCACCTTCAAAATTGAAAGCATGTCCCGCGGTATCTACGTCACAGTCCGAAGCCCTCACCGTAAGCCCATGAGGTCTCAGTAATAAAAATAAACAAGGAAGTTTTATTTCGATCCTGTTGGGCATGGAGCGGATTGTACTGGTAGGTGTTAAGTAACCTGTGATTATCACCTCCAAAATTTAGTCAAAATGTTGACTGGAAAGGTTGCGTTTTACGTATCATCCTATTAAAATATCTTAAACGACAAGCTATGCTAAGGTTATTAAGTCTGACGGCACTAATCCTATGTCTTTTTTTTCACCAGGCCAGGGCTCAGAGCGACAGGGTTTCCGGAAGCCAGGCATTTTATCTGGAGCTGGGTGGAGCAGGTTTGCCCTATAGTTTTAATTATGATTTCAGGTTCGACAAAAGCAATATGAACTCATGGGGAATGAGAGTCGGTGCTGGAGGCTACACATTGGGAGATGGCGATTCGTTTTTCTCCTTGCCTGTGATGGCGAACAAACTCTTTGGGAAGGGTTCCCATTATTTTGAGTTTGGCTTCGGGGCAACATTTCTAGCCTTCAAACAGGCTAGTTACAGCTACTGCAGTAATGGTTATTACGACCCGAATTCTGGACAATATATTTGTACACAACAGCTGACTGAAAAAAGCAGCTATGATTTTATTCTCCCCATCGATGGATCACCCAGTGTGATGGGAACACTTAATTTTGGTTATAGAAAAGTACCCGTGGACGGTGGGTTTACCTGGAAGGTGAATATGAACCCCATTTTCAACAACAACGGTTTCTGGCCTTTGTTTGCAGGAGTAGGGTTCGGTTATGCATTTTGACCGCGTGGCCGTGAGGTAGTTTGACTTAAGGAGTCGCAGCAGGTACGGATTTGCCCGGAAATCAGCAGGTGGTATTGCGGATTTTATAGCCATCCTGAAATATGGCTTAACGGGGCTCAACCTAAAGGCCCGAATTACACCTATGTCCGGTGATGCTGGCTTCTCCGTTTTAACGGGATTGTATAAAATGGAGACTTTATATCCCACAGCTGGAACTGCCATACAGGCTATGGTTTCCAAACTGAAGGAATGCGCTGAAACTGTCCGTGTTTTTGTCCGAAACGCGAATTACCTGTATCAAAAATGGACAGGCGCCTTGTAAACAAGCTACTTAACCTCAGCGATGCCCAGAAAAAATGGAGTGGGGCTGAAGCCGTTTTATCGGCTGGAATCCTGATTTAAACAGCTAACCAATGGGCTCAATCCCGCTTATTTAACCGTAAAGCCAGTCAGGGAAGTCCTTTTTTTAATCCGTGCCCAGCAGGATAGGATATCCTGAATTTTTCATGTGAACTTCGTTTTATTTTTCCGGGTTCGGTCCCGTTTTTGTACTTCGCTGACCGAAACATGCTTTTATCCAAATCAGCTAAACAAATGAGACTTTTCCATGCTATCTCTTCAGTACTATTCCTGTGTACTGTTTCTCTTTTGGCTTCCTGTAACCGTGATCTTGAAGTAGTGCAGTCAATTGATGAACGTTTCTCAGGAGTGGAAAAAATTGAGGTGGAATCAGGTTTCCTCACGGTGACCTACCAGGGCGATCCATCTCTGACAGAGGTGAGCCTGAAGGCCCTCCTGGAATCCTCGCATGCCGGAAGATTCACCCTCACTTATGAACTCAAAGGAAGTACCCTCCATGTGGAATTGGAGCAGACACGCACTTTAGGTGGAGGGAACCACCGCGGTGTGATCAATCTTACAGGTCCTGAAGCCATCAAACTGGACGTAGATTCAGGCTCAGGGGAAGTTCTGATAGAGGGAATTTCCTCCTCATTACTTAAAGTGGATTCAGGCTCTGGATCTCTCGGGTTAAATAGGATCATGGCTGACCAGGTGGAACTTGAGGTCGGGTCTGGTTCTATAACGGTGCATACCCTCACCGGTAACGTTAAAGCAGAAGCCTCTTCAGGTAATATGGTTTTGGAGCAGATAAGTGGTGGTGTTTGGGCCAATACGAGTAGTGGGAATATCCAGATAAAGGGAGTAACAAAGAGATTGGATGCGGCATCCAGCTCCGGAAACCTTGAATTGGCGGATATCATGGAGCTTGGCAGCCTTAAAACTTCGTCTGGCAAAATAAATGCAGAAAACGCTGGACTTGGGCCCAATACAACTTTGAACAGTGCCTCCGGTTCTATTAAAATCCAGACCTTCTCGGACCTGTCCTTATTCAATTATAACTTGTCCTCAGCCAGCGGACGGATAGTAGTGGGAGGGAGTTCGTCTGCCGGGTCATTGGTGATCAATAACGGAGCGCCGCATACTGTGACGGGATCAGTTGCCAGTGGATCCATTGAAATAAGGAATTAGCAGGCCGTCCACTTCCGCGGTGGTAAATAGCCCCGGACAACCATACCCGGATCAGATCCGTTTTAGCGTGCTGAGTAGTTCCTCTTTCCTCCGGATAGACACTTCTATTTCCTCATGGTTGGAGAGAATCAGGCTTCCCCCTTTGCCTTTTTGGTAAGAGGTCACTTCGTGGAGGTTTACCAAATGGGTGTGGTGCACCCTGAAAAAGTTATGGCCAGCCAACCAATCCTCAATCTCCTTCAAGGTTTTTGAAACGGTTATTTTCTGACCGTTTTTCAGGAAAATGTATGTATAATTTACATCTGCCTGCGCACGTATTATTTCACTGATTTCCAGTAGCTGAAGCCCTGACAGGGTGGGGATGCTTAGTTTTTTCCTCGGGGTCCGCAGATTGATCAGGAGGCTTTCAATGCGCTGAAGCTGCTGGGATTTTGACTGCTCTCTCTGAAATTTCTCCAATGCTGCCAGTAATTCAGATTCTTCTATGGGTTTCAGGAGGTAATCCAGGGCAGAAAACTTGATTGCTTTCAGGGCATAAGCTTCATAAGCGGTGGTGAAAATAACGTGGAATCCAGGGTTTTGGATTTTCTGCAGTAAATCAAATCCTGTCTTTTGTCCTACCTGGATGTCGAGAAACACCAGATCCGGTTTGGTCTCCATCAATGCCTGGAAAGCTGAATCTATGTTCCGGTGTTTTCCTGTGATTTCCAGGTCCATGATTGATTGGCGGCTAAGCAGGTCTGTCAGCCGCTCCATGCAATGATCTTCATCTTCTATGATCAGTGTTTTGGTCATCTCAAAATTGTTGGACATAGGGGATACGTAAATTTATTTCCAGGCCGGGGTTTAAATCCATTATTTCTATAAAGTGTCCGTTATCCGGCGTTTTTTTCAGGAGTGCGAGACGTTCTGTGGTGATTTTAAGACCCAATGACTGCTTTTTTATACTGGTTTTCAACGGGTATTGAGTTCTTCCTATACCGTTGTCAGCTATAGTAATATGTAAGTTGTCATTTTCCCTGGCAAAATGGAGTTTGATCTCTCCGGGGTGTTCCAGCTGGGACAGCCCATGCCATAGGCAATTTTCTATGATGGGCTGTAGCAGAAGTGGGGGAATCAGCGTGTTTTCCGGGTCAATGCTCTTATTCATCGTGATCTGCCATACCGGCTTATGGCGCATCCTCAAACTCTCGATCTGCAGGTACAACCCGAGTAGTTCCAGCTCTTCGTTTAAGGTGACTTCCTTCTGGTCGGCATACTCCAGAATCATTCGGATCAGCCTTGAAAATTTCATAAGATACCCTTCGGCAGACTCCTTGTCGTTGTTTCCGATAAACAGACTGATTGAGTTGAGGGCATTGAATATAAAATGCGGGTTCATCTGGGCCTTTAGGGCTTTGAGCTCGAGGATTTTCATTGTGGCATTATATTCGGCCTGTTTCCTTTTCTGGTAAAGTAGTCCGAAGCCTGTCCCAGCGGTCACAATAAAGATGGAAGCCAGTATAATCCATTTTCTGTTTGCCCTGATTGCTGCGGACTCTGCCTGTACGGTCAGTTTTTCTTTTTCTAGCGCAGCTTTCAACTCCTTTTCTCTCAACCCATAATCAAATCCAGCCTGCTGCTGCAGGATTTTTTTCCGGCTATCTTCATTGAAAACAGAGTCTTTAAGTATGGAGGACTGTTTGAAAGCAGCCAGTGCCAAGCCATGTTTTCCCTGCATCTCATACGTGTCGGCGAGTGCTGCATAAGCTTGCTGCGACTGCTGCATAGTGCCGGCTTTGCGGGCGAGGTCCAAAGCAAGGAGCTGAAGGGATAGCCGGTCTTCCTTCCCTTTTTGCGTGGTGATACCCGGTAGGTCTACAAGCTTTGCCAGTTCCAGTTTGGTGAGGGACTGATTCCCAGGATCACTGATGAGGGAGTAAATAGAGTCGGCTGATTTCAGGTATTTCCATGCCATCAATGGCTCGTCTGCACGTACGGATAGGGTTCCTAGATTACTGAAATCCGAGGCTATTCTTCTGGGATTACCGATTTTCCGGTTAATGGCCAGCGCTTCCAGGTACCTGGATTTCGCCATTTCAAACTTGCCCTGGTCGGTAAGGATGTTGGCCTCATTTGCCAACGTATTGGCCACCCCCTGCAGGTTGCCGCTGAGCCGGTATATTTCCCCCGCTTTCAACTGGTAGGTCAGGGCCGTTTCAGGTTCATCCAGGTTGGCATAGACCAGACCCAGGTTGGAATAGGCATTCGCCATGGGCAAGGAGTCCTGGTCTTCCAGGGACTCGAGTGAGCGTAGAAAGAACTCCAGGGCTTTGGGATAATCAGGTATAGCGAGGAAAATGACACCCATATTGCTTAGGCTTTGACTGTAATTCCGCTTCAATCCCAACCTCTGAAATAGCTCGCCTGCCTGCCTGTGATACTCCAGGGCTTTCGCAAAATCTGAGCTGTTGTAGGCGAGGAGTGCCAGATTGTTATAGGTAATGCCCAGGCTTTTCAGGTTTTGGTCCTGCAGGTGGATGCTGACGATGGACAGATAAGCTACTTCTGCCAGGCTGTCATTGCCCATGGCCCAATGATTGACCCCCTGGTTGTTTATCGCCCGTGCTACCCGCGACCTGTCCTTCACTTGGGTCGCGAGTTTTTCCGCTTCCATAGCTAGTCTAAGACCCTCTTGAGGGGCTGATGCTGAAAGCTCAAACGCCAGCTCGTTCAAGAAATCAATCCTGCTGCTATCAGTCAGCGAAGTGTTTTGGAGCTCATGATAGAGCGAATCAACCAACGACTGCCGGGCATGGCATAGCCCGGAGAGTAGAAAAGACATTGCAAAAAATACAGCCTTCACCTGGTTTTGATTTTTGACTTAAAATAGTGAATAAATGCATTTTTCGGGAATAATGATGCAAAAAATCGATGGGAACCTGCATTTAATCATTCAATGCTTGTAGTATTACTACATATTCTTATTTTTGGCAGATTGATAGTGAAGTGTAATGGCTGGAAGGATAATTACCATTGTACAGCCGGATAATTATTACGAGTAAAAGATACCTGAGAGCAATTGAAAACAAATTTTAACTATATGAAAAAACTGATCTATCTAGCTAGTATTTTATTGCTTTGTCCGCTTTTTGTAAATGGCCAGGCATTTGAGAAAGGGACCAAAGTAGTGGCGGCAGGAATTGGTGTGGGCAGCAGTCTGGGAAGTTTCAATTATTCAAGCCAGCTACCTGCAATCAGTCTACAGTATGAGCAAGGGGTCTGGGATATCGGAGGTCCGGGAGTAATCAGTCTGGGAGGATATATAGGATATAAGTCCTATAAGTACACCGTCCAATCCGCGACATTTGAATCCACGTCGAAATGGAATTACACCTTGCTGGGTGTGAGAAGTGCCTACCACTATACCGGTCTTGACAATGATAAGCTGGATGTCTACGGTGGATTGATGTTGGGCTACTATATTCTTAACCACAGCTACAGGGACAATTCAGGTTTTGTGAACAATTCCGGAGGCAATTTCGGGAATACAGCCGGGGTCAGCATCTATGTCGGTGGAAGGTATTACTTCACTGACCAACTGGGTGCATTTGGAGAGTTGGGCTACGGGGTTTCCTATTTGAATTTAGGCGTAGTTTTAAAGCTTTAACAGGGGGATTATCCCCTGTTTTTTCAATAAATCAATCTATTTTTGACAATAGTGTAAATTTTTTTAAACCCTGTTGACTAATTCGAAAAATTAGTACATTTCGATGTTTTTACGTCAGTGATGTCATCTATTCTTAGCCTGATCATTTTCCTACTCCGGTTGACCCTTCTGTTTGAAGGGCCTCTGGTACAGGTTTTTCCGGCGGGATTGCAGGGTTCACCGCAGATTTGTGCAGCGACCACTACAGCTGGCAATCACGTTGATGGGTACATCATCGCTGATGGAGAGGTGGATGATGCGCTCATTGAAGTCCAGGAAGAAGAGGAGGAGAGCCGGCATGAAAAAGACCAGACTTCTTTTTCGGATTGGCTTGGCAGAAGCTTCTATCCTGCATCAGCAAAAGCCCTGCATGGGGAATACTACTCCTATTTTACCAACAAACCTAAGCAGGGCAACCTTCATCTATACGATGTATACGAGTCCTGGAAAATATATCTGAGCTGATTTTTATGCCTGTCTAGGCAATGATTTCCGGTAATCTGCCGGGAACCTGCGGTGGCTTTAGTCCACCCTGTAAGGTTTATCATTCACTCAGTTATCATTTTATGAACCATTCACAGTATACCCGTGCTCATGGGTTAAGGGAGATGTTGGACGAACTCCGTCATTTCCTTCCCAGCCAGGCACCGTTGAAGGACTTCGTCCATCATAACACCCTGCATGCATTTCAGCATATGCCTTTCCACCAGGCTCTCAAGCAGGCCTCCGTCCAGTTCGGCTATAAAGGATACTTATCACTGGAGCAGTACCGTTCACTTTACAGACAGCAGAAAATAAAAGGAGAAATCCTGCGTCATGTGCTTGTGGAGCATTTCGGCGACGCAGTTGCTGACCATTGGGCAGTCAAGATGCTGGATCAATCAGTACAGTCTGCTGCTGCTTCCCGGGTGGGATCCTTCCGTGCACACTGGAAATCCGACTATCATTACAATCTGGACAAAGTGGTCCATCCGTTTCTTTTCAGGATACTCTCAGCTTATTTGGATCAGGGGATTTCTATGTGGTCTTTTCCGGTAAGTGCGGAGGGATTACTCGATGCTGTAAGAGAGATTCAAAAAATGAGTTATTCCTCCCTCTTCAAAAGTAAGCGGACACAGAATTTGCTCTTCAATCCGGCCTTGACCTTGGAGGATCTTCTTGATATCCTGGTAGGTAATCCGGAGTCATTCGGCTGGTATCTTTTTGACCAACAGTTTGCCCATCCCGGCTGGTCTGGGATGGTCTCGGTTCTGGAGTCCCAGCCCGGGAGTCTATTGGATGCCAAGCCCATCTGCTTTCAGGATCTGGTCATGCTGGAATGCCTGCTGGAAATAGATGCACTGGACCAGAAATTCGGTGAAAACTGGAGTCCTATTGGCATCCGGTTCCCCTATCAGACAGACGGGCTGTTTGCCACCAGTCCATTTGAGGAAGAGGATCTACTGCTTCAGTGCTGGCAGGAAGCCTACGAATGGAGCTACTACGATGAGGTGCTGGCCGGTATCCAGCTGGTGGTACCTGAGGTGACTTCTCCGGATGTTCCGAGTTTTCAGGCAATGTTTTGCATCGATGACAGGGAATGCTCGATCCGCCGCCATCTCGAATCCCTCGACCCTGCCTGCTCCACCTACGGAACGCCGGGATTCTTCAATGTGGAATTTTATTTTCAGCCTGAATATGGGAAGTTCCATACCAAGGTGTGCCCAGCTCCCGTGACTCCCAAGTTTCTGGTCAAGGAAACCGCAGACCATAAAAAGCTGGCCAAGGATGCCCATTTCAACAGGAACAGCCATTCACTTCTCAGGGGCTGGGTAAGTTCACAGACGCTGGGATTCTGGTCCGCGCTGAAGCTGGTGGGCAATGTATTCACGCCTTCTTCATCAGCGTTGGAAGTGTCTTCCTTCAAGCACATGGATCCAAAAGGAAAACTCAGTATCGAATATGCGGGTGAGATGGAAGAAGGCCTTCAGGTGGGTTTTAAAGTGGAAGAAATGGCTGACCGCATCGAAGGACTGCTCAGGAGTATCGGTATGCTGGACCGGTTTTCGCCGCTGATCTACCTGATCGGGCATGGGGCTTCCAGTATCAATAATACCCACTATGCCGGGTATGACTGCGGAGCCTGCTCAGGAAGACCCGGTTCTGTGAATGCCAGAGTGGCTGCATTCATGGGGAATCACCCCAAAGTACGCCATATCCTGGCTTCAAGAGGTATTGCTATTCCGGTGACCACGCAGTTTTTGGGAGGGCTTCATGATACCACCAAGGATGAAATGGAATTTTACGATCTGGATAGGCTCTCCGGGTCTAACCTTCAGCTTCATGAATGGAACGAGGAGCTGTTTGCCAAAGCATTGGATGAAAACGCCAGGGAACGCTCCAGGAGGTTTGCTACCCAAGGCAAGTCATTATCCCTGAGCAAGCTTCATGAGCGTGTCAAGAAGAGGGCTTTCTCACTTTTCGAACCTAGACCGGAATACAACCACGCCACCAACAGCCTGTGCATCGTATCCAGAAAATCCATCTTGAAAGGCCTGTTTCTGGACCGCAGGGCTTTTCTCAATTCATACGATTATCGCAAAGACCGTGATGGAAAAGCACTGACCCGGATTCTGGGAGCAGCAGCCCCAGTGTGTGGGGGGATCAATCTGGAATATTATTTCTCCCGGATGGACAATGACAAGTTGGGTGCAGGAACCAAGCTTCCGCATAATGTCATGGGACTGATCGGCGTAGCCAATGGGGCAGATGGGGATCTAAGGACCGGTTTGCCATACCAAATGGTGGAAATCCACGATCCGATCCGCTTGCTGATGATCGTGGAGCAGGAACCTGAGGTGGTGATGGAAGTAATGAAGAAAAATCCCGCTACCTATGAATGGATCAAAAACTACTGGGTACATCTGGTAGTGCTGGATCCTACTACGAGGACTTTCTACCGCTACAGAGACGGTGAATGGGTGGTGTACGAGCCCCAGACCGAAATACAACATACAGACAAACTCAGGGAGAAACTGATGGAATCTGACCAAAATCTTCCCGTTTATTTAATCGATTCAATCTAATGGAGTTATCTGCGTGGATCCAACTGATGATCGGGATACCCCTCGTCGGTTTTGTGCTAAGCATTCTGGTGCCTGAGCGAAGGGAGCGCCTGCTGTCCCAAGTGGCTTTCTATACCGCTGGACTCAACCTTCTCAGTATCGTGATCTTTCTTGCTATTTGGGGTATTGAAGGGTTTCCTACACTCGACCTAAAAGAATTTGTGCTATATAAGAATTCGGATTTCGAATTTCTGGTTGACTTCTTCTTTGACAGGGTAGGAGCGGTCTATGTGGTGATGGGTGCGGTTCTCACCTTTCTGATCACCTTTTACAGCAGGTACTATCTGCATAGGGAGACCGGGTACAAGCGGTTTTTCAATACCGTGCTGTTCTTCTACCTTGGGTACAATGTCACCGTGCTTGCGGGGAACTTCGAGACATTGTTTGTGGGATGGGAGATTTTGGGATTGTCTTCATTTCTCCTGGTGGCCTTTTACCGGGAGAATTACCTCCCTACCAGAAATGCCCTGAAGGTATTCTCAATCTATAGGATCGGCGATGTGGGTATTATATTGGCCATGTGGGCCAGTCATAACCTCTGGCATGAGAATGTGACATTTCTCAAGCTGGGAAATGCCGAACTGGTGCATGAACATCTTATGGGGCATTCGGGCATAGGGCTATTCATTTCCGTGATGCTGCTATTGGCAGCGGCTGCCAAGTCTGCTCAGTTTCCGTTTTCCTCCTGGCTGCCCAGGGCAATGGAAGGACCTACGCCCTCTTCCGCGATTTTCTATGGGTCGCTTTCTGTACACTTGGGCGTATTCCTTCTCCTCAGGACATTCCCATTCTGGGAAAACCAACTAGTAGTGCGGATAATCATTGGGTTGGTCGGTATGGTAACGGCCATATTGTCCACCATGATCGCACGCGTCCAGACCTCTGTGAAGACCCAGATTGGCTATGCATCGCTTACCCAGATCGGGATCATGTTCATCGAAGTGGCAGCCGGTCTTGAGGTCTTGGTGTTGATCCATTTTGCAGGAAATGCCTTTCTCCGAACCTATCAGTTACTGGTGTCTCCATCGGTGGTCAGCTACCTGATCAGGGAGCAGTTTTACGGGGTCGCACCCAGTCTGAAAGCCACAAATTCAGGATATTTCCAGCGTCTGGTGATTTCCTGCTATGTATGGAGTCTGAAAGAGTGGAACCTGGATAAGCTGATCAACAGGCTGGTATTCAGACCGCTTAAGAACCTCGGACACAGACTGGATTTCCTCAGTTATAAGACGTTGCTTTTCTACGCGGTCCCCAGCTATCTGATCGGGCTGGGGCTGCTGGTAGCTGGATACAAGATCCCCGACGGCATCCATGTCTATTTGCCCCTGCTGTTCTCCTTCCTTGCCCTGCTCATGGTGCTAAAGGCATTTTCAGAGCGTAACTCAGCACGTCTGAGCTGGTCTCTGCTCACAATGAACCACCTCTGGATGGTATTGGCCATTGCTGAAAATGAGCAGTTCGCCTGGGATGAAATAGCAATATACCTAAGCGGGGTCGTCCTGTTCGGAATAACCGGATTGCTGATCATCACCTGGATGAAGCAAAGGACAGGGCAATCAGGAATGTACCAATACCACGGCAACGTGAGGAAATATCCGCTGATGGCCTTTCTCTTCTTGTTAAGTTGCCTGGGGCTGATGGGGTTTCCCTTGTCACCGACATTTGTCGGAGAGGACCTGCTGTTTAGCCATATCCAGGAAAGTCAGTTTGTGCTGGCATTCTTTGCGGCCTTGGCTTTTGTAATGGAAGGGGTAGCAGTCATCCGGATTTTTGCAAGGCTCTTTCTTGGAAGTAAAATCCCAGACAGCAGTGTCACCCAGGTGGGTGGTAAAGGAAAGAAACTATTGTCTTTATCCACCTTCTCCACTAAGGCTAAAACAGGCCGGTTCAGATCTATTCAACAATTCAAATAAGTCACACTCCGGGCGAGCTTCAGCTTTCCCGATATAGCTAGTATTCCAATGAAAAACAACATAAAACTCCAGATCCCAAAAGATGGTTGGGAAGGATTGAAACAGAATTTCGGCTCAGACGCCAGTGCAGGATTCGTCGTGTTTCTTTTGGCGATGCCGCTGAGTTTGGGCATTGCAAAAGCCTCGGAGTTTCCGCCGATCATGGGCTTACTTACCGCGATTATAGGTGGTATCATCGTCAGCCTTATATCAGGGTCCCGGTTGACGATCAAGGGTCCTGCTGCAGGACTTATCGTGGTGGTGGCCGGATCGGTGGCCGAGTTTGGCGGAGGGAGTACAGGTTGGAAACTGGCTCTGGGTGCCATGGTGGTAGCGGGACTGGTACAGGTACTTTTCGGGGTATTCAAGCTCGGAAAACTGGCTGATATTTTCCCGCTCTCAGCGATCCATGGAATGCTGGCGGCGATAGGTATTATAATCATAGCCAAACAGATTCCCATTTTGCTGGATGTAAATCCGGATACCTACAAGGGACTGAGTATTATCGGCATGATTACCAGTATTCCCCGTTTTATCGCAGATCTTGATCCCAAAGCCACGATGATCGGCATCACCAGCTTGGCAATCATGATGGGGTGGCCTTCTATCAAAAATCAGAAAATCAGAAAGATCCCAGCTCCGCTGGTGGTGCTTCTTTTGGCTATCCCCGCAGAACTGGCCATGGACTTTGCCCATACCGAACCTCCCTATGCGTTGCTGCACATCGGTAACCTTATTGATAATGTGAAGTTTAACGCGGATTTCTCCGGGATTTCGCAGACTGGGCTATTTATCAAATATGTGATCATGTTTGCATTGGTGGGGTCTCTGGAATCCCTGCTGACTGTAAAGGCAATCGACCTCACTGATCCCTACAAAAGAAAATCCAACAATGACAAGGATCTGATTGCCATCGGCCTGGGTAATACGCTCAGTGCTCTCCTGGGTGGTCTTCCCATGATTTCTGAAGTAGCAAGAAGTTCCGCCAATGTGAACAGTGGTGCCAAAACCAGATGGGCTAATTTCTTTCACGGTTTCTTTATCCTGGTCTTTGTGCTGGTAGCGACGCCGGTAATAGAGATGATCCCCAATGCTGCTTTGGCGGCTATGCTGATCACAGTAGGGATCAAGCTCGCACATCCTAAAGAGTTTGTTAATACATTCAGGATAGGCAAAGAGCAGTTGGCTATTTTCCTTACCACTATCTTCTTCACCATTTTTGAGGATTTGCTGGTGGGGATAGCCGCAGGAATTCTGCTGAAGATGATCATCCACCTGATCAACGGTACTCCGATCAGCTCATTCCTGAAAGCACCGACTGTGGTGTCTTTCTCCGGCAATCAGTACCTGGTAGAAATAGACAAGGCAGCCATATTTTCCAATTTTCTGGGGATCAAGCGAAAACTGGACGAAATCCCTGCAGGATTTGAAGTAACAATAGACCTGAAGAATACCAAACTGGTGGACCACTCTGTGATGGAGAACCTTCATCTCTTTCAGCATGAATACGAGGAAAATGGGGGTACGGTGAAGATCATAGGCCTTGAAAACCACAAGCCCGTTTCCAGTCACCATCTGGCAGCACGGAAGCTGGTACACGTGTGACCTCCTTTCCGGATTTAACTTACAACACATGGACTATCCTTCTCCGGGTCCTATCAGGGGCCCGGGAAGAATGGTCACTTCCTATAAACAGAACCATGTCTACTTATATCAAATATATCCTACTCGGGATAGCGCTGATGATGGCTGTAGTCTTTCGGCTGGAAGCACAGTCTACAGATAGAGAACTGAAGGTCTTTTTAAACGAGGGCAAAACCCACTACATCAAAGGTACGGGACTGGGGCAGATCTGGGTCCGCCACACCTCTTTTAACCCGGGGTCTACAATCTATGGTGAACCTAAGGAGTCAGGCTTCGATGTCGGTCTTCGTAGGGTACGCTATCAGGTAATGGGTCAGTTGACTGACCGCGTTTTTGTCTACACCCAGTTTGGGATCAATAGTTTTGGACCGCTTTCGGCCAGAAAGCCTGGACTCTTCCTGCATGATGTGACTGCTGAATATGCCGTAGTGCCCGATAAGCTTACCATTGGCGCAGGGCTTCATGGATGGAACGGGACGGTAAGGTACTCATCCTCCTCCGTAGGGTCTATTCTGGGAATGGATCTCCCATTTATCGAGGAGGCTACCAATGATGTCTCGGATCAGTTTGTCAGAAAACCGGGAGTGTATGCAAAGGGTCAGTTGTCAGGCTTGGATTACCGGTTCTCGGTATCCAATCCACTGCCTATCCAGACTGCGCTGACTCCTGTACCTACGCTACCTGATGGGGTGGTGAACCAGTCTTACTACAGTGCTTCTGCGCCGGCAGTGCAATACCAAGGCTATGTGATGTGGCAGTTTTGGGAAAAGGAAAGCAATCAGCTTCCCTATATGACCGGAACATACCTGGGTAAAAAGAAAGTGCTCAATATCGGGGGTGGATTTGCCTCCCAAGATCATGCGGTGGAGTATAGGGAGCAGGCAGAAGGTCCCACAATCCAGCAGGCTAGCCGTCAATTTGGGGTGGATTTATTCATCGATTCACCGATCAGTCAGGAAAAAGGGACAGCAGTCACAGCTTATACAGCGGTTATCAATTATGATTTTGGCCCCAACTACCTGAGAAACGGGGGAGCCATCAATCCTGCCAATGGGGTAAATAGTCAAGGATCCTTCAATGGGCCTGGAAATAGCTTTCCGCTGATAGGTACCGGTCAGGTATATTATATCCAGGCGGGTTATTTGATGAGAAGAGATCTCCTGGGCAAAGGAGGGACACTTCAGCCCTATGCCCAAGTGATTGTTTCCGATTATGAAAAGGTCAAGGATCCCTTTGTGGTGTATGATATCGGGATCAACTGGCTTCAGGCAGGGCATAGATCCAAGGTGTCACTGGATTACCAAAACCGCCCCATACTGGTGGCTGGTGCAGGGGATAAACTGATAGCACATCCAGACGAACCCCGAAAAGGAATGCTGGTCATGCAATACCAATTTGCCTTTTGATAAGTGGTTTTATTCCCGGGAGTCTCTCCCGGGATTATTTTTCCCACAGCATCATTTTGGCAGACTTTCCAGGACAAGCCTTACCAGTTCGGCCTTGTCTCCATTTGGGATCCATCGTGTGACGATGAGCAGGTCGTTTTCGGGATCTACATAGATCATGTTAGTGCCGGCACCCAGGTGGAAGAAAGCCGTCTCAGGGGCGGCAGGGATTTGCTTCTGATCCTTGTTCAGGAAGTAATTCATAAACCCATAATCCGGCTGAGCTGCGGTGGGTGTGCGGGATTTGGCGAGCCAGGATTCCGCGATCAGTTGCCTGCCTTTCCAGTTTCCGTTGCGTAAGGTGAGATAGCCGAATCTGGCCTGGTCCCATGCCGAAAGCATCAGTCCACCTCCCCAGTGTGAGCCTCCGCTTACCGACTGGATGAGCTGCCCATCCAGGATCACGAATGAATTCTCATAGCCTGTCCATCTCCAGGTATCACTCGCCCCTACAGGATCCATGATCTTCTCCTTCAGTACGCTAGGGAGCGGTTTCCTCCATACATTCAAAAGTGCCAAAGCCAACACATTGACTCGGGTGTCGTTGTATTCATATACTGTTCCCGGAGCGTTTCTTTCCCGGGTTCTCCATTCTTTTGCCGGACCGGATGGCCGGTCTGCCCAGTCAGGCTTGCCCCATAGACTGCCCTCCCAGTCGGAAGTTTGGCGTAGGAGGTCATCCCATCGGATTTTTCTGTTATGTTCTGTGCCAAACAGTTCGAACACATCATCTTCCAGTAAGTGATCCGCTTTGTTCAGCAAGCTCCTTGCCGGATCATAAGGGTAGATCGGTGCCATGTAAGGATACACCAAATCACTTTCATCGGTGATAAGGCCTGCCTGGACCGCAAGTCCGGCTGTAGTGGACAGGAAACTTTTTGCCACACTGAAGGTGAGGTCCACCCGGTCGGGATCTCCCCATTGACCCACTACGTACCCTTTGTAAATGATCAGCCCTGTAGCAGCTCCCCGGGTTTTCATCGGTCCTACAGGATAGCCGACTGGCTCTCTTCCAAAAGCACTTTCATAGTGGGCAATCTTCAGGTTTCGGTTTTCCTGGGTCTCATGGGTGATGGCAAAATCCACTGCTTCCTGAAGTTTGGAAGCATCAACACCCAGTTCTGCAGGGGATTTTTTCTCCCAGTTGTTTTTTTCGGGGAAATAATGCTGTGCATTGAGACTGAGCGAGAAGAAAAAAAGTAAAGAGAAGATTTTCAGCATGGAATTCATAAAGAATGGTTCTTAAGGTGGTAACTCCTTCATTTTCAGGGAATATCCTGGGATGTGAAAGGGTGTCCTAGATGAGGTCAGATTGAGTGCTAGTTTAGCATTTTTTATTTTTTGTCTCTTGACCACTCGTCAAATCCATGAATTGGGGGTAGATGGCATGAACACTTTTAGGCAGGGATGGGTTTAATCAAGAGTGGTCGGTATTTTGTTTTAATATTTTGGATGTTCATATCTGGATTTTCTAAACTTGTATAATAGTACGCGTATGAATGAAGCTAAAATCTACATAATCGGAGCCGGGATTTCCGGTCTTGTAGCTGCCATAGAACTTGAAAAAGCGGGATTTTCCCCTGTGATCCTTGAAGCCAGCAATGAGGTAGGGGGGCGTATCAGGACGGATTCCGTGGATGGTTTTTTGCTGGACCGTGGTTTTCAGGTGTTGCTCACTGCTTATCCTGAAGCCCAGAAATATCTCAATTACCCAGAGCTGAACCTCAAATATTTCGAACCGGGAGCAGTTGTCCTGGATGGAAAAGACTCCTATATCATAGCTGACCCCTTACGCAATCCCCTGAAGATAGTGGGGATGGCATTCTCAAAAGTGGGGAGTTTATTGGATAAGGTGAAAATGTTTGGGCTGACGCATGAGCTCAAAAGAAAGAGCAATGAAGCGATTTTCAGTGCACCTTCACTTCCCACACTTGATTATTTGAGAGCCTATGGATTCTCTGATCAGATAATCAACAATTTTTTCAAGCCGTTTTTCAGAGGGATTTTTCTGGAGAGGCAGTTGGAAACCTCCTCCCGAATGTTTGAATTTGTATTCAAGATGTTCTCCCAGGGACATGCTGCCGTCCCTGCAAAGGGTATGGGGGAGATTCCCAAAATGCTGAAAAACCAGTTGACCAGAACTGAGTTCTTTTTCAATACCAAGGTGAAACAGGTGGAGGGAAACAGTGTGTTCCTGGACAAGGGAGAAGTACTCCAGGGGGATAGGATTATTATCGCCACTCAACCTGATTGGCTTATGCCACCCATGCAGGGGCAGTTTCTACCTGCCAAGCAGGTCACCAATCTTTATTTTTCCACGCAGCGTTCTTTTATGATCAGGCCCATGATCGGCCTGGTTCCCGGTGAAGGGCATCTTATCAATAACCTGGTGTTCATGGATGATGTGTCTCCAGCGTATTCATCCAATGGCAGATCCCTGCTATCCGTGTCCGTATTGGACCATTCCTTCTCTGAAAAGGGCCTGATAAAAGCAGTACAGCAGGAACTGGAACTTATCTCCGGGGTCAATGCAGAATACTTCAAATTTGTGAAAAGCTACACCATACCGCATGCCTTGCCGAGCCTGGATGATATGAAATACAGCGTACCTATGACTGAGTGTAAAATCACCGACAACGTCTATCTGGCAGGGGACTATCTACTTAACGGATCGATTAACGCAGCCATGATTTCAGGGAGACTTGCTGCGGAGGGGGTGACCCTGAGCCTGCTGCCGACCCATTGAGTAAATTAGGTATAGAAAATTTGGAAAAAATCAGTTAATTTTCTACGTATATAGCTAATTGTCGAAATTTTATTTAGCTAAATCACGGATTCGCTAAGTATATTGAAAAGTAAATTCCATCCCGGTTTATCGGTACAGGTAATGACCTCTTAAAGTCAAGTTTTAACCATATCAAATCGAGCATGACGCAAGTGACACACACTGGGGTGATTTCCGGTATGCGAGATTCTCCCGATGAAATCCGGAACAGGTAATTGCCATTGAAAAACAAATTATAATTGTATGAATAGAGTATCGATTTTTGCCTGTCTGTCAGCTATGGGCATCCTACTAAGCTGTGCTGATAATAAAGGAACAGGGTCAGGAGACAGTTTGGAGGCAGATACGTTATATCAAGGCTCTTTGGAGGAACCATTGATGGATCCGGCAAATGGTTCGGAGGACACCTCCGGTGCTGATGCGTATGATCCCGCAGATTCTTTGATCATCGAGGATAGTCTATCCCAAAGACCTCTGGTAGTGTTGACTTCCAATGCCCTGCAGCTGGTAAGTCCCATTTCAGGATCTTCCTCTGCCATTGAGTTTGGAACAGAAGAGACTGCGCTGGTGAATATGCTGAGGAGATCCCTCCGGATGGAGCCTACCAGTACGGGCCAAAATAAGGATTGCGGTGCAGGGACCTTGAAAATGACATCCTGGATCAATGGTCTGACGGTGGTGTTCCAGGAGAATAGGCACACCGTGGTGGATAATGAGACGGAATGGCAGTTTGCCGGCTGGTATCTCACCAATGGTCCATCTACGGTACCGGCATTGAAGCTCACCACCATGGCAGGAATAGGAATAGGATCTACCCGTGCTGAAATGGAAGATGCGTACGTCATCGAAGTCAGCGAAACCAGTTTGGGGTATGAGTTTTCTACGAAGACCGAGCTGTATGGCATACTGGATGGTGCAGGTAAGGATGCTAAAATCACCACGATGTGGAGTGGGTTAAACTGTTCCTTCCGTTGATTTAATGGGTGCTACTTCTGTAGGGGTAGCCCATACAATAACTTACTGTTTCTTTTAACGTTAAACGGTCTACCACCAACTATTATCCGTTTTATGAATAGGCTTGTTTTACCTTGCATTTTTCTGTTGCTCTTAGTGGCCGTGGGGTGTCTTGACGGCAAAGATGACATCCGGAGAGAACATTACCTGGGCTCCTGGGAGTGGAGTGAAGGCATAGAAGGTACGGCAATTTATCGGGTGAGTGGCTACACATTCAGACCTGACGGAACTTACGAATTCTACCTCGTAGGCAGAGAAAAACCCGATTCGCAGAATTTGGGTTTCCAGCAGGTCGGACAGGGTAATTATGTAGTAAAGGGGGCAGACCTTACCTTCAGCAATATGAGGACATTTGTCAATGCCAATCCGGATAGACTTTTTGTGGGACGGGATGCGCTGACGGAGGTCAGTGAAGGAGAAGGATCACAGATGGTACGGGTAGCGATACAGCAAAACAAAACCAAACTCATTATGGAGTTTCCCTGTCAGGGCGATGTATGTCCCGAAACTGAGGTGTTTACAAAAATTGACTGATCAGTTTACCAGATCCAGGTGCCTACAGCTCCGGGGTTTAACGATGCAGTGAAAACAGATTCGTTTTCGGTGATAGTAAATGAGCTGTATCCACTGCCTTCATTGATTGCGATAAGTACTTTTTTTCCGTCGGGCCGTAGAAATGCGACGTTCGGGATTCCATCCGGAACGCTTGAGTCTATGCGTACGGAGCCCGGTTTGACAAACTTACTGGCGTGGGCGATGGTATAGTAGGCGGGGTTCCGTATAATAGTGTCACCGTCTACAGTGACAGCACCCAGGCATCTGTCACATCCCCCACGCTCGGTGTAGGGAGTCAGTGAAGGATTCGAAGTAAGGTTCCATTCCAGCACAGTCTTGGCCCAGTTTCTGGAAGCCCCGATAATCAGGTTTTTCACGTGCCATTTCAGGTCTTCCTTTAGGTTACCGGGAGCACCTACCCATTGCTCTGTGAAATAGATATTCTTGTCGGGGAAAGCTTGGTGAACTTCAGAGAGTGCATCGATCTGCCCTGCATAGAGGTGGAAAGCGGTCCCATCAATGAAAGGATTTGCCAGAGAATCGCTTAAGACTTGGATGGGGTAATCCGGTCTATCGGCATTGTGGTCATAAATGATGATTTTCGTCTGGATGCCTGCATCGCGGAAGGCCGGACCAAGATGAAGCCCTATGAACCTGGCTTGCTGCCCGGGAAGCATAAGCAGGGAAGGATTGTTTCCAGGGTGTAAGGGTTCATTCTGGACTGTAAGTGCGTCTAATGATATCCCCTCTTTTTTCATTTCCTCAATGTATTTGACCAGATAGCGGGCATAGGCTCCTTCAAATTCCTCCAGAAGCATGCCTCCCCGGGTATCCTTATTGTCCTTCATCCATGCAGGAGGTGACCAGGGGGAGGCCATCAAGGCAATGTCAGGATTGATGGCCAGGATATCCTTCAGAATAGGAAGTACATCATTCCGGTCCGGGCCCAGATCAAAAAAACGGAGATCAGGGTCGGTGGCCAGAGAATCTTCCAGGTCATTGTATGAGAAAGGGAATTCGTTCAGGTCTGAAGCAGCAACTGATAGCCTGAGATAGGAAATACCGATTTGATTGTCCCCCGAACCGAAAAGTTCTTTCAAAAGCTTGGCCCGTGCAGTATCCGACATAGCCAGTAAATGGGTGGCACTTCCCTGGCTCAGTGTGAAGCCAAAACCATCCATCGTCTGATAGGTGGTGCTGGCATCCACAGTTATGTCAGCTGTAGGTGAGGGGGATGGCTCATCCGGATGCTGCTGGCTAAATAAAATTCCCCCATCCGGATCAGTGAGCCATAGTTTAGGCTGTGGTGCTTTTTCTCTGCATCCTGTTGCATAGAGCGTAACGCATAGCATGAGACCGGACAGGAATGAAAAAATATAACCCTTTCCGCAAAAGGCACTGCCTAAAAGAATAAATTCTTGTTTTTGAATCATGGCAGAAAGCTACTTCCCATTTCGTCAAATTAAAAGTCCGTGGCTAAAATCCCAGGAAAGGGAGAACTCAGGATACCTGGAAATCGCAATCTCCCTTGGGGTGGACAATCCACTGCAGTAGTGCTGTCGCTTTTCCGCGCTGGAGTAGGATGAGGGTCATCCCTTGGATCCTACCAGCTTTCTCTCTTTTTGGCGGAGTTTAATATCGTAAATAACAAAATTTCCTTTTTCATCACCCAGGATTTCAAGATGTGTTTTTTGTCCATCAGCTACAAGTTCTACTGATGTCCACGCTTCAGGGATATAGGTCTTTACAGTCACGGGGATATCATAGGTGTTCTGGTCCAGGGGCGAGTCGATGGTAACGGTGATCAGCTCCCTTTCCAGCGAAGAAGAAATCGCTGCGGACTGGCGGATACGTAGATACTTGGTCACATCCCGGAAAGTAGACACCCAGAGCGTAGACTCGTTCGCTTTTATATAGCTGAAGTATTCGTTCAGTTCTGAGGCAGTTTTGGGTTCCCATCCCAGGTTTTCCACTCCATGAAATACCAAAACCAGCTAGATGTTGTCATGCTTCATGACGGTGTCTACCCAGGACTTCATTTCCTCAATCCCGATACGGCTAAGGGGGCCCCGTTGCCACTGGACATATTCTTTGCCTGATCCGCCAGGCTGGACTTTACTGCCCCTGTTGATCTCTTCCAGCCAAGGTTCAGGCATCCGGTTTCTCAAAGCCGGATATATCTGATGAGCATACTCCATCACCCGTTCATTTTCGGTCCCGTAAGGACCTTCTGCCGAAAAAGTGGATTCCGGACCGATAAACTTAAGTAGGTCAGCTTTGCTCTGCTCCAACTCATAGAGAAGATTGGCCTCATCGAGGGCAGCCAGTCTGGGATGGGTGACCGTATGGGATGCTATCTCGTGGCCCTGGGCGGAATAGGACCTGTATTGTTCCCAGGTAGTAGTGTCTTCCACATTATTGTGAAAAACCAGCTCTCCGGTGTCCACCATTTCACCCTTTCTTAGTTTCGCATATCCTTCGTCAATGAGCTGGTAAGCTTCGTCCGTTCTGCCGGATTCAAACAAGGACCCTGCCCTGGCATGGTAATCTTCAGCTTCTGATGTGCCGGTAAATGCGATCAGGGATGCCCGCTCAAAGAAATTTGAAGAATCTGTGATGATACCTTCAGATTCCATGATGATCTCTTTCGGGTCACGCCCGATAAATTTTCCTTTGCCGGATCCCTCCACCTTACCGGTGATAATATAGAACGTGGCAGGAAGGCCAAGGCTGTCCATGATGGGTTTGGCAATGGTGAGCTGGTTGATGATCCCGTCGTCATAGGTCAGCGAGATCGCCCCCTTTTTATCACCGTGCCATTTGGTGATTTCGGAATGGCCATCAATGGAGTCTGACTGGGAGCATCCGAGTGTAGCGGTAAGCAAAAAAGCCAGGACACATATGGAAGTTGGTCTTATGCTCGATTTCATACGGTGGTTTCAGGTTTGGGAGGGTAATATCCTGATTTTATGGGTAGTATGGAAACCACTTATCCAAATAGTAGTGTGGAGGAGTTGCTGCGATGTGGAAAGGTGCGTATTATCTGAAAAGATTTTTGCCGATTACAGGTGTAATCAACCTGTTGCCAGTACTGTCAGGATTGGCTTGGAGGATATCCAATGGTTCCAAAAGGGGCTCATCAGACAGGTCAAAAGTCCCAAAATGCATGGGGACAAAATACCCGGCCTCCATTTCCCTGAAAGCTTTGGCGGCATTCAGCGGACTGGTATGCGCTGGATTCATAAACCACTCCGGACGGAAAGCACCCACCCCCATCAAGGCATAATCAGGTGGCCCCAGGGTCTCAGAGATAAGTTTGAAGTGCGGGCCATACCCTGAATCCCCCATGAAATAGAGGGTTTTGGTACTGGATTGGATATAAAATCCTCCCCACAGCCTTTGATTCTGGTCGGACAAGCCTCTTCTCGACCAGTGTCTTGCAGGGACAAAAGTGATTTCAAGGGAATTGTCGAGTTTGAACCGTTGAAACCATCCTGCTTCCTGGATCTCTGAGGTGGGTGCCCATTCCTGCAGCAGGGGAGCCATATCCAATCCTGCGAGGATTTTTACGTCTGGCAGCAAGGTTCCCAGTAGCTTGAGGGTTGTTTCATCGCAGTGATCCCGATGATCATGGGATATCAGTATATAATCCACGTCTTTGATTTCCTTTGGATCAATGGGGAGTTTACTCTGCCGTTTTAAAGCCCAATTGTCAAACCATACCGGGTCTGTGAGGATGGTGATGCCATCCAGGTAAATCAGGTAGCTGGCATGCCCCAACCAGATGAGTTCATCTCTGTCCGTGGGTGAAAAATTCCCGATGTACTCGACCTCCAGTTTCCGTAGGTCAGCCTTTTTTTCAGCCGCTTGCGGGTTTTTCCCCAACTTCCATTTCAGCACCTGGCTCAGACGCGATTCAAAAGGATTGTAGAGATTCTGGTAAGTGCCATTGCTGAGCCGGGGCGTGCCTTTCCATTCAGGAGGTACTGCACCATAGTCCAGCTCTGGGTTGGAGGTATAAGATAGCATAGGATCAGAAGGATTGGAAAAGAGAAAGTACAGACCAAAAATCAAAACAATACCAAGAACACTGGATTTCAATAAGCTGTTGTGTTTGGGGAAGGGAACTTTCACTTTCAAGTGTTCTGGCCGAATGTTTGGATTTACAACTCCAATCGAATGGAGAAGGTTCTGTTCCAAACCGTATTCTTGGACCATCCGGGTATCTGTCACGGAACTGTAAGAATAGTGTCAGTCTTTTATCATTGATTTATGCGGTCAATCATTAAAATAGAGGTTGGTTTTCAACTTATTAGGGTGAAGTACCTAGGCAGCATCCCAAGGGGAGCTGGTTTACCTCCTCCATGGGCGATAAATTTGTTAACTTTATCTATTCAATTAAAATCAAACCTATGCTATCAGGATTTATCTTTTTAGCCGAGTTGAACTTTAGCCTACCTTGGAGCAACCCGGTTTTGATATTTTCATCGATTCTGTTTATTATTCTTTTTGCGCCCATAATTCTAAACAAATTCAAAATCCCCCAATTGATCGGTTTGATCATTGCAGGCGCGCTGATTGGCCCAAATGGCGTGAATCTGCTGGAGCGGGATAGCAGTGTGGTGCTTTTCGGGACGGTTGGTTTGCTGTATATCATGTTCCTTGCCGGACTGGAGATTGATTTGGGGGATTTCAAGAAGAACAGTGCCAAAAGTCTGGTGTTTGGAATATACACCTTTACCATTCCTATGGTTGTCGGTACGCTCACGGGCTTTTACATTCTTGGTTTTCCGATCAATACTTCTATACTTTTTGCGAGTATGCTTGCCTCCCATACGTTGATCGCTTATCCCATCATTAGCAAGATGGGGGTGACCAAAAACAAGGCGGTAAATATCACGGTAGGTGGCACGATGATCACCGATACGCTTGCCCTTCTGGTGCTGGCTGTGGTGGCAGGTATGTCCAAAGGGGAGATCGGCACGGAATTCTGGGTAAGGTTAAGTCTATCTGTTCTCATATTTGCTTCCATTGTCTGGTTTATTTTTCCTATTCTAGGCAGGTGGTTTTTCACGAAGTACCAGGATAATATCTCCCAGTATATTTTTGTGTTGGGGATGGTTTTTCTGGCAGCTTTTCTTGCGGAGGCTGCGGGCATAGAAGCTATCATCGGTGCTTTCCTTGCAGGATTGGCTCTTAACCGGCTCATCCCCCATACATCGCCACTTATGAATAGGATAGAGTTTGTGGGCAATGCTCTCTTTATCCCGTTCTTTTTGATAGGCGTGGGGATGTTGATTGATTTCAGGGTGTTTTTTGAGGGTTGGGAAACTATCATGGTGGCTGTGATCATGACGATAATAGCGACCGTCTCGAAATATCTTGCAGCATTTTTGACCCAGAAAACCTTCAGGTTTTCCAAAGCCCAGCGGGATGTGATCTTTGGATTGAGCAATGCCCAGGCTGCAGCCACCCTCGCGGCAGTTTTGGTAGGTTACAACATTATCCTGGGCGAGACCCCGGATGGAGAGCCCATCCGGCTATTGGGAGAAAGCGTACTGAATGGGACCATTCTGATGATTTTGGTGACGTGCACCATTGCATCTTTTGTGGCACAGCGCGGTGCTGCTACATTGGCGCTGGAAGAAGATACCTCCCACGAAGAGAATGAAGAAGATGACAAAGTGGAAAAAATCCTTATCCCCATCAACTATCCGGAAAACATCGATGATCTGATCAACCTTGGTGTTACCGTAATGTCAAAGAAATCAAAGGATTCATTGCTGGCCCTGAACATAGTGCCATCGGACTCCCAGGATGAATCCAAGGAAAAATATGCAAGAAAGCTCTTGGAAAAGGCCTCCATAATAGCGTCCAGTACGGATAACAAGCTGACAGAACTGATCAGGTATGACTCCAATATTGTAAACGGGATCACTAATGTCGTAAAGGAAAACAAGGCGACAGATATGATTTTGGGGCTGCATAAGCAGAAGAATATCTCGGATTCCTTTCTGGGAAATCTCACGGAGGGCATTCTCAAAAACTGTAATGTCACCACATTGATCTATAAAAATATACAGCCCATCAACATTGTGAACAGGTATATCGTGGTCATACCCAAAAATGCTGAAAAAGAGATGGGATTTGCTTTTTGGCTACTCAGGCTGTGGAACATCGGTAGAAATACGGGTGCGAAGCTGATATTTTATGGTTCTGAGGAAACGCTGGCCTATGTGCGCCAAGTACAGAGCAAGTATGAGTTGACAGTGGATTATGTCCATTTTGATGACTGGGAAGATTTTCTGATCATTTCAAAGGATGTCAAGCAAAACGATGCACTGGTTGTGGTTTTGAGCCGTAAAAATGGGCAATCCTATGACCCAATAATGGGCAAACTCCCCAAATACCTCAACAAATACTTCAATGGGAACAACTACCTGTTGGTTTACCCCATGCAGTTTGACTTTGATCAGAAGGGGTATTCTGACCATGGCGGGTCTTCCTTGTTTACCCCCCTTTTCAATGCCCCGGACCATATCAGTAACTTCAAGAACACCATCACGAAGCTGTTTGGTAAAAAGTGAGTGGATAAGCTGGTGCAGGATAGGGTTAGGCAGGTGTGGTTACTGCTTTTGGCAGGAAAAAAGTAGAACAGAACGATGGATGAAGCCTGGAGACGGAGCTCAGCAGATCAGAAAAACCAATGAGCTTTCCCTCTCCTCTATCTGTTCCCCTTCATCGCTGGAGGGTATGAGTTGAAAATTTCTCCGGCATTTTTCACGTGCCGGAGACTGTGGGATCAGACCCCGATCAATTTTGCTGTGGGATTTCCATAAGCAATTCAATCAGTTCTTTGGGGGTCCGGATATGGCTCAATCTTTCTTCCTGGAAGATTACCTGAAGCTGGTATTCTATTTCAAAGATCAACCCGTTAATGAAAATAGGGTCCATGTTCAGTTGCTGGATAAAATGGTCATTTTTACGTGATCCATAGAGGTATATTCCATACGTATGAAACACGGAAACAGCTTTTTTTAGGATAGAAAATTGTTGGTTCATGGTTTATAATTTTGGAGGGAGAAGCTTATACATGACGGGAGTGACAATCCGTGACAGCAAAGTGGAGCTTATCAGTCCTCCAATCAAAACTATTGCCAAAGGCGAAATCAACGGATTAGTTGAGATGGCAATAGGGATCAGGCCTCCTATGGCCGTGACGGTTGTAAGAATGATCGGAAGAAACCTGACTTCTCCAGCTTCCCGGATAGCAGCATCCAGCGCCATTCCTTCACGCCTGAGTTGGTTTGTAAAGTCCACGAGTAGAATTGAGGTTTTTACTTCTATACCAGCTAACGCAATGAGCCCTATGATCGCTACAAAGGAGAGTGAATTTCCCGTGATCCACAGGGCAACAAGTGCCCCTACCATTCCCAGTGGGATTACACCCAGCACAATGATGGTACTTTTGAAGGTTTTGAACAGCAGTATCAGGACTGCGGTAAATAGGAAAACAGTGACAATAATTATGGTATTGAACCCGGCAAAGGAGTCCTGCCGTGTTTCATATTCTCCTCCCATCGTAAAGCTATAGCCCTCGGGAAGCTTCACTCGCTCCATTTTGCCAATCACCTCGTTGATTACCCGGTCGGTAAGGAAGTTTTGATCCACAAAGGCAGATACTGACACTGTTCTTAGTTTATTGAAATGGTCAATGGTCAAGGTGCTGCTCTCCATCCTTAGGTCGGCAATTTGATCAAGCGGTACACCCGCACCCAGCTGATTGGTGACAAATAGCCCTTCAAAGCTATGTAAACCCGCCCGCTCGGTCCTGGGACTGGTAAGCAGGATATCGCGTTCCGTGCCGTTTTCGTCAGTGAAAGACCCTAGGGTAAGTCCAGCTATTGCCAACCGGACTGTCCGGTCTATTTCTGAAATATTCACCCCCAGCTGCCGGGCTTTGTCTTTTTGGATGGCTACCCTGATATCAGTTTTTAGATTGGCCACCGGGTTGTTGACATAGATAGTGCCTTGAGTTTCTTTTAGCAGCATTTCCACCTGTGCGGCCAGCCTCTGTAGTGTGTCGAGGTTGTCCCCACTCAGCCTTACTTCCACAGGGGCGGTGACAGGCGGGCCCTGTTCGAAGTTTTTCACTTCTATCTTTGCACGTGGATTACTGGAGAATTTCGCCTTTAAAGATTCAATGATCTGCATTTTCTGTGGGGGAGGGGTTTCCGATTTCAGCTGCACAAAAATCTGGGCATAATCACTCCGCTCGTTTTCAGGGATTTCATTGTAGTAAATCCGGGGATTACCCTTACCGACGTTGGTGGCAAAATTCATCAGCTCGGGGAGTTGGGCAAGCTCTGCTTCCACCTTCCGCGTAATACTGTCCGTAGTCTGGAGGTTGGTTTGTAAGGACGTGGTGATATTGACCAGAAACTGAGGTTTTTCCGAAGGTGGAAAAAGACTGAATCCAATGACAGGAAAAAGCAGGAGGGAGACAGCAAATATGGTTCCTGCCAGCAGCAGGCTTCTCTTGGGTTTGGATAGTGCCTGCTCAAGGATAGGGGCATACGTGGCATGAATCCCCCGCTGCAGGACCAGCAGAAATGGGTTGGGCTTTTCTGCTTTTTCCTTCAGGATCTAGGATGAAAGAAAGGGGATGATGGTCAGTGAGACGAGCATAGAGGCCAGTACACTCATAATGACCGCCAGCGGAAGGCTTCTGATAAAATCCCCGGACCCTTCTGGGAGAAAGACCAAGGGCATAAAGGCAATGATCAATGTGACAGTGCTTCCTACCACCGAAAGTGAGATCTGTTTAGTGCCTAATAGCGCAGATTCCCTCCGGGTATGTCCTTCTCTGATCCAGCGTTCGATGTTTTCTACTACCACTATGCTGTCGTCAACCAGGAGTCCCAATGCCACCACCAGCCCAACGATACTAAGCTGATTCAGCCCAAAGCCCATTGCATTCAGCAGAACCAAGCCGATGGCAAGTGAAAGTGGGATGGAGATCATCACGATCAACGAAGCCCGGTTGCCCAGAGGCAAAAGGGTGATGAAGACCAGTCCAATGGCGATGAGGAAGTCGGTTCCAAGCCCGCTTAACCTTTTGTTTACATAATTCGCCTGGTCAAAGGCTGTGGTCAGCTCGATGTTGTCAGGGAGCTCTTTTTTGAAGTCTTCCAAAACAGCCAGGTATTTTTCCTGTAATGCAGAAATATTATAACCCTCTTTCATCGCAGCCGTGAGGAAAACAGCCCGGTAACCGTTTAACCTGGTGATATGCTTGGTCTCTTCAAAATCCTCCCTGACAGAGGCCACATCCTTCAGGGCGATGTTTCCGCCTGGAGCGGCGTAAATGATCGTTTCGCCTATTTCATCGGAAGAGGAATAGTTTCCACTTGTTTTCACATTGAAGGTTTTGGTGCCGGCTTCCACTGATCCTCCCGGGATGTTGGCAAGCTCACTCTGAATACTGCCGATGATGGTATTTAGGGGGATGTGCATCCCGGAGAGTCGGTCCAGGCTTACCTCTATTTTTACATTTTGATCTGGAAGACCATGGATTTCTACCTTTTTGAGTTCATTTACTTTCTCAAGCTTATCCTGGAGCCGGTCGGCATACAGCTTTAACTTATCCCGGGAAGCATTTTCGCTGATAAGAGCCACTTGAAGTATATTTACATCTGAAGGCCTTACTTTCCTGACTTCCACACTGAATAGGTCGGGAGGAAGCAGTGGACGGAGTGAATTGACTTCCCGTACGAGCTCCTGGTATTTATCATTTACATTTTCCCCATAATTGTATTCGACGAGCAATACAGCCACCCCATCCTTTATTTCTGTTTTTATCCTCTTTATGTCTTCCAGTCCATAAATGACTTTTTCCAGTGGGTCCACGACCAGCTCTTCCATGTCTTCAGGGCTGGCACCCGGATAGACAATGACCACGGGGAATTGAGGTGCTTCCATCACCGGGTCTTCACTGCGGGGCATGGTGAGGAAACTGGACACCCCCACCGCTATAGCCATCAGAAACATGATGATGGTGAACTGGTAGTTCTTGACAGAAAAATCAGATAGTTTCATTGGTGCTGGACTTGAATGGTGGATTGGTCAGTAAGGTAGGCGGAGCCTGATACGATCAGGTATTGGAAGTCATCCAATCCATCGGTAACCTGGATAGTCTGGGAGGAAATTTTCCCCAGCTGTACGGCGACTTTGTGGGCGGTGTGCTGATCCTGGGTGACAAATACATAGCCGGTGTTTCCCTGGGCATCCAGCAGGGATTCGTAAGGGATTTCCCATCCTCCTTGCTTTACGCGTGGAAAAAGGGTGGCACGTCCAAACATACCCGCCGCAAGTGTAAGGGAGGTGCTGTGTTCGGGGGATATTTCTATCCAGTAAGTTCCCCCTGCAAGATCGGCACCCTGACTTTTTCGCACGACTTTTCCAGGGACATCCTCCACCTTGGGACTGGTAAGATGGATAGTGGCCGAGTCTCCTAGCGTGATCATGGACCAGTTGTGGTCATTTACCCCTGCTCTCAGTACCCACGAGTCAACAGCAGTCCCATTGGTCTGTAAAATGGGAGTTCCTGAGGAAACTTGCTGTCCATTATTTACAAACTTCCGGAGTACAGCCCCGTCTTGGTTTGCCCTGATCTGAGAATAGTGCAGGTTGAATTCTGCCGCTTTATACTGCTGCTCTACGATATCCAGGGCGGTTTTTGTATTCTCATATTGCTCCTGCGTAGCTACGCTATCCCGGAAAAGCCTTCCTGTGCGTTCATAATCCCGTCTGGCTTTTTCAAACGCCAGTTTTGCCTGGGTCAATCCGCTTTGGACTTCTGTTAAATCCAGGCTAGCCAATAGCTGCCCTTTTTTGATGGATTCACCCTCTTGGACATAAATCTTGGAGACGATGCCCCCAGTCTTGAAAGCCAGTATGGTTTCATCCTTGGTGGAAAATGCTCCACTGGTGGCAATCGGAGAGGAGAAGTCCCCTCTTTTCAGCTTGATGATATTTACAGGAATATCAGTGCCCACCACAGGCGTCTGTTCCCGTTGTTCCGCAGGGCTGCAACTGTATAGCACGCCAGTCAGTAGGAGGAGTAGAGCGGATTTTTGTAAATTTTCCATGTCTATGTAATTGTTTTTTTAGTGGTCGTTCAACCCCCGTGACGATTGAAACGGGTTGGGATCTGGTGGACTGAGCATCTTCGCACGTGACGCTATGCGTCATGCCCGGCTTTATAGGCTAGTTGGTTTCTGTGAAAAGCTGTCTTTCTAAACCTGCCTGGGCGGTTAGCAGCGCGTAAGCATTGATGGCGTGCTCCAGACCGGCCTGGGTATACTGGTTGCGCGCATCTATAAACTCGATCAGCGAATAGGAGCCTTCCTTAAATCCTCTATCCACCAGACGGAAATAAGCTTTGGAAGACTCCAGCTTGAGTTCTGAGGAGACATAGGCCGCTTTGCTGGATAAAAGGCCGTTGATAGCCAACCTTAATTCCATTGCCACCTTCTGGTCCAGCTGTTGCTTCTGATCCTGTACTTTCTGGAGCGCCAGTTGGCTTCGCTGGATATTGTTTTTGTTTCGTCCGCCTTGAAATACCGGTACACTCAGGTTCAATCCAAAGAAAAGATAGGTGGTATGGGTAGTGCTGAACTGGAAATCAAAGGCTTGGCTTCCAAAATCTGCAAAGGTGCTTAACCTGGGAATCCAATAATTCCTGCTTGACTTAAGAGAAGCTTCCTGGATGGATTGGTAGGAGGAGATTTGCTCCAGCTCTGCCCGGACGGGTAGTTGATCTTCCTGCAGGAGGGTTTCGATGTCACCCCAGTCGGGGCGTTGCTCTTCAAATTCAACTTCTGCATCCATGGGCCTATTGAGCAGGAAGTTGAGGTAATAAGAAGCGCTGAGTTTCCGGTTTTCTGCTTCTATCATCATGGCGTTGATTGACTCCACTTCACTTCTGGCTCTGAGTACCGAAGCAGGAAGGCCTTTCCCGTTTTGCAGCAGTGATTCATTATCCCTCAGGTTCTGTGAGACAAGCTCTTTGGAGCTTTCTATAATCCGGACAGCTGTATAGGCCGTGCAAAAATTGTAGTAGGCTGTCTTGATATCCTGTATCAGATTGGCTCTATAGATCTCCAGTTCGTATGCTGAGATTTGAACCTGATAGGACCTCGCTTGCTTTTGATAGCGCAAGTCCGGATTGAGGAGGGGCATACTCACCCTGAATCTGGCATCATAGAAGTTATTGGGGAGAAATTGCTCTGAGAGGTTTTCCAACCGTGGAAACTGGTTACTTCCAGTCAGTTGGTTCAGTGTCCCGTAGACCCCGTTAAGCAGGTCTCCCACCGGAATGGCTATGGATCGGCCGCCGTTTGCGAGGTTGTAAGTGGCCCCGAAATCCATAGAAGGAAGGAAGTGACTTTTGGCATCCTTGAGAGCCAAGAGGCTCTGCTCAAGATCCATGTTCTTTTCCTTCAGTACCAGATTGTTTGCCAGGCCCTCTTCCAGATAGGCTTCCATCCTGTTCTGGGCATGGAGTGAACTGATCAGCAAGCATGAAGTAAGTAGTAGGATAAGAAATGACTCTTTCATATTACAATGTTAATTTAATGAACAGTGTTTAATTATAGGGTAAAAAAAATATCAGCTTTTGTCAAGTATCTTATAAAAAGACTCGAGGGCAGCTTCTACTATACCTTCACGTCTGGAGGCTTCGATCACTTCACATCTCTTCCGTATTTCCAGGGAGACCAGTCCATGCACCGTGGACCATATCAAATAAGAGAGCGATTCGAGATCCTGCCCTTCAAAATATCCAGCCGAGATACACTCACCGATGGTCATGCGCAGTGAGTTGAAAGAATTTTCTCCCTCTTTCCAATCATTGTGCCCGCAATCTGACAAGTGAGCCATCGGAGCTTCTTTTATAAACATAAGATCGTACATATCAGGATTTTCTGTAGCAAATCTTACATAAATACTTCCCATTGCTTTCAGCCTTTCCATCGGGTTTCTCACAGATCGGAGTACTTCCATTTTCCCTTGAAGTGCCTTGAACCCCTCCTTATGGAGCGCATGGAAGATCTCATTCTTGTCCCGGTAATAGTGATAGATAATGCCAGGACTATATTCGATCCTATCTGCTATGTTCCTTATGGAAGTTTTCTCTATTCCCTTTTCTAGAAAAAGCGATTTTGCCGCGGCGAGTATCGTCTCCCGTAGTTCTTCTTTTTCCCTTTCTTTACGATCTGAAATCCCCATGTCTTTATTGAACGTTCAAATTTAATTAAACGGTGTTTAATAATCCTAATTTTAATCTGGTTCTTATGTAAAAATTTATCTTTCCTGCTTTGATCAGAAAGGAATCCATACTGGGATTTCTAAGGATATACATACGCCAAGCCTGTCTTTTGCTGTATTCCTGCTGCAGGATTGGGACTGCCCATCAGCCGATGCTGGCTGTCCGTTTGTTGGGAAATGGTAAGCTTATCCATTGAATCCGTTGGTTCTATGGGAGCCGTCACAGAACGGTTTGTTCTGGCTGTCACCACACCTGCAAAAGGCAGCTACTTTGTCCTGATCTCTTTGCTCTCCATTGGGAAGTTTGATTTTCAGGTTCCCGTACACCATCAAGGGTCCATTGGGCATGACTTCTACCCGTTGTTCAGCTAGGGTTGCTACGGTTTCCCTTTCACTTTCTTTAAAATAGTAACCCAAAGCACCACTTGGACAATTTTTCACCTGACTTACAATGCTGTCGATGGAAGCGCCACTGATGGTGATCCATGGCCTCTTTGCTGTATCAAAAACTTGAGGCAAGCCCTTTACACATTTTGCGGAATGGATGCATTTTTCAGGCTCCCAGGTAACAGTCACCTCTTCATTTGAATATTCTTTAACCGGTTTTCTTTCACTCATAGTTCTGGAGTTTAACTTTTACACGAAGCTAAATGTAATCAATAGCTGCTTGTTTCAACAGGATTATGGATTAGGTTTGGTTATAGCCTGTCCGGTTTTAATCGGGAAATGCATTAATTGAAAGGGAATCAGGGTGTTGGGAAACTGATGAATAACACTGCTACAGTGAAGTTGAAAACAGCACTGTACTGATTGATTTTGAAGCGATTATTGGCTGAAATGGAATTGCTTGCATAGCTCAGGTTAGACTGCTTTTCTATCAGGACTAGGGATGGAAGTGGGATTTCTTATCCCGTGGGCCTAGGAGTTGTATCCCGGGTAGGGATTAACGAAACAGGGAGTATTCAGCACGCCGGATACTCCCTGTCCATTTGCCTTTGTAGGCCCACTTACACCAAACGTGTACTTCCTTTCATCTGACTGGGTCAGTTCTCTGGCTTTTTCATTACCAGATAAAAGCAGTATACAGTTACTGCAAGTATACTTACTTGGGTGATCACGGCTAGAATCAAAGCTGATGTATTCATAGGGATAGTCGTTTACGTTTCTTATTGGAGTACCAGACAATTCCACAGATCACGAAGAACAGCATGAGGAGTTGTATCCTTGCAGCATTGGAGAAGAATATTTTATTCTGGATAGCTTCCGAGTCTTGCGGGTTTTGCAGTAGCTGTTCATAGAACTCTGCGTGTGTCAGTTTGGAAATCAGGGAGCTGTTGTCCAGTTCCCAGCTGTTTCCCTGAAAGAAGCCAGCTAGGGCATCTCCCCATTCGTTACCTACGGGAGTGATCAAGGCACCCACAAAAACCATAAAAAGCAGGGTAGGAGTGACATATTTCATTATCCACTTATAGATTACCGGTATTTTGATATCAGCTCCACGGTTTAACTCTTCCCATCCTTTGTCTATACCAAATACCCAAGCGAACAGGATGGTTTCCAACAAGGCAAAAATCACCAGGCTGACCGTTCCTGCCCAATAATCGTATTCATCGAAGAAGCCGTATTGAAAATAGAGTACCGTGGGTATACCCATGATCAAGGCCATCGCACCGAAGGAGAGGGCACCTTTGGTCTTGTCCCATCCGAACTCATCTTTCATAAAGCCCATCCAGGGTGTTCCCATGGCGAGAGAGGAGGTGATCCCGGCGAAAAAAAGCAGACCAAACCAGCACACGCCGGCAATGACGCCGAATACAGCTCCCCATTGCTGGAAGAGGTAAGGCATGGTCTGAAATGCCATGCCAAATCCGGCATTTTCCAGTACCCAATCCAGTCCGAGGAAACCAGCAGCAATAGGGATCACGATGGCACTTCCGAGGACTACTTCTACCACTTCATTAGTGAATCCGGCAGACACGGAGTTCAGTGCGATATCTTCGTTTTCCTTCACGTAGGCGGCATAGCATTGGATACTTCCCATCCCTACGGAGAGGGTGAAAAAGATCTGTCCTGCTGCTGCCAACCAGACTTTTGGGTTGGTGAGCGAATCAAACTGAGGGGTCCACAGGAAGTTAATCCCATCCCAGGCGTTGGCATCGGGGAAGGCGTCAGTAGCAAAATCCCCTCCCATGGTCCAGGCCCGTACTGCCAGGATCACCCCAAAAAGAATCAAGAGCGGCATTCCGATTTTGGCTACTTTCTCGATGCCTCCCAGTCCTTGCGTAAGGATGTAAATATTGATACCCAATACCAGGATGTACACGAGCAAAGGGAGTAGCGTGATACCGTAATCAGATCCTGAAAGGCCCACATAATCGGAGAAGAACTGGCTGATCTGATCCTGCCCCATCCCGGTAAATGTACCGGTAATGGTATGGAAGACATAGATGAAGGTCCAGGATTCGATGTAAGTGTAGTAAGCTACTACAGCAATATTGGTGAAAATTCCAAAAACGCCGATATATTTCCAGACCGGCTTGTGAGTCATGGAGTCTAGGATATAAGGGGTACTGTGATTGCCCAGTTTGCCTCCATACCTGCCTATAGACCATTCCACAAATAGCAGGGGAATGCCCATCAGCAAAAAACAGATTAAATAGGGAAGGATAAATGCCCCGCCACCATTTTGAACTGCCTGTACGGGAAACCTCAGGAAGTTCCCAAGACCTACTGCATTACCTGCCATCGCAAGGATCAGCCCAATTCTAGAACCCCAGGATTCTTTTTTGATAGTCATAGTTTCGTTTGGGAAAAGGGGAGGTTGCCCTCCCCCGGTAAAGATTAGGCACTCTTGAGTTGTCTCGACAGGATTTCAATCCATTTATTGGCAATTACCCGCTCACCGGCATGATCGGAGAACAGCTCTCCGTCATAGATTTCCAGCGTTTTGGGCAGATGATTGCTATCTATAAAATGAAACTGAATAGCAAGATAATCAAGAATGTTTCTCTTTTCTTTTCCTACCATCACAGGACGGTTTTTTTCTTGCAGACTTATCCTCTTGACCTCCTTGAGATCAACAACTGTCTGCTCAGGATAGTCCCCATATCTGAAATAGACCAATTTGTTTTGGGAAGGATCTAAACCCAACGTGTAATGATTTCTCCATTTCTCTATCTGCACCGGATTGATGCCGGCATCTTTGACAAAGTCAAGAAAATTTGACGCCAGCACTTTGCTTGCTTTTTTCACTTTAATGGCTTGGTAAGCAAACGGTACAATAAAGGCCATGAGTAAGATTGATGACACAATAAGTGTCACAGGATCAATGTCTAACATGATTTTGGTAGATTTGAAAATTAATAATGAATTGAATAGCGGTTGGCCGATGCAGATCGGCCAATGGATCAATTCAGTCTACCAGGTGTAGAAAAACTGGATAAAAGTGGTTTTTACATCAAATAACGGCCTTGATTTTTTAAAAAATGAAGAAGGCCGAAAAGTATTCACCGAAGAATAGAAGGCGGGAATCCATTCAGAATTCAGCTTTCCGGAAAGCCTCCAGTCTACTTTGAAGGAGGGGACTTCCAGCCGGTCCACTGATGGGGAGAACTGTAAACTGTTCCCGTCTGAGATTTTAACTGTGGTGTCATGCCTGGCAGATTCCGGAAAAGAAGTCCAGGTGTGGGAGGGAAAAGCAAAAACAGCTGCAAGCCATACGACCCAGCTGAATGATATCATCAAAACTGATAACTGCTTCCTCATTCTTTGTTATGATATAGGTAAAGTTATATCAATAAAAGTTGAATAATCAATAACTAGTTCCAATTTATTTTTTAAGATCATGGATTTCTATATTTTTCAGGCCATTTGCCATTTCCACAGATTTCCAAGGGGAATTTGGAAATACCGTAGAGGTCATCACCAATTCCCCATCATTTAGAAATACCTCGATCGAATGTGCGTCAAGGAAAACCCTGATTTCTTCTGCCTTCCAGCTCATAGGAGCGGAATGTACCGTCGCAAAATCATCGTGGAAATCTGAAATCCCCGCCATGGTCCTGTCTATGGAGACCAGGCCATGATCTTTGGTGATGCCTAGTTTCTCACCCAGCTCGTTGGTCAGCAGAAGTACAAACGAGTCTGAAGAGCTGATGTCTGCCGTTATTTCCACAGCCTGTGAAGGTAAATTTCCCGTAGACTCCCTTAGTTTATAAGCGTACGTTCGTAGTTGCTTCATTTCGGTGGCAGGAGCAGACTTAAGCAGCAGGGTTCCATCGACTTCAAACAGACTTAACTCACGCGGTAATGTCATGGCTGATCTCCAGGATTCTGTGGGTACTGCTTGCGCATAAAGCCAGTTACTCATCCATCCTATGAAAAGGGTGCGGTTTTGATCCTTGGGAAGATTTGCCCAGGTTACGCCGGCATAGTTGTCCGGACCGTAATCCACCCACCTGATCATGGTGTCATCCGGTACAAATTCCCCATTTTGAAAATCTCCTATAAAATATTGGGTAGCAGATCCTTGCTGTGGACCGCCCGGATTTATGCTTACCAATAAGACCCACTTTTTCTCTCCCGACGGAGTGGATAGCTCAAGTAAATCCGGACATTCCCATACCCCACCGTGAACACCTATTCCTTTTCCAAACTCTCCTGTTAGATTCCAATGGATTAGGTCAGAGGAACTGTAAAAATTGATATGGTCTGACACAGCCAAAGTCATCACCCACGATTCATTGCCTTCCGGACCGGTGATCCTGGAGACTTTAGGATCGCGGAAATCCCTGATGCCTGGATTGCTGAGGACCGGATTGCCTTTATACTTGGTCCAGTTTCTTCCCTTGTCCAAAGAGTAAGCTATTGCCTGGGACTGGAAGGTATTGCTCTTCCCTGAGCGTTCGGCCTCCATATCATGGTAGGTGTATATCGCAATCAGTGGGGGATTTTCTGCTGTGCCGAGCCCTGAGGAATTTTCTGAATCAAATACCGCGCTTCCGGAGAAGATATAGCCAAGGCTGTCAGGTTGGATAGCAATGGGCAGGTGTTCCCAGGAAGTTAAATCCCTGGATATGGCATGTCCCCAGTGCATAGGCCCCCAGACTGTGGAGTCTGGGTAATGTTGGTAAAATAAGTGGTATTCCTTATTCAGATAGACGAGTCCATTCGGGTCATTCATCCATCCCGAATCAGGAGTGAAATGATACTCTGGCCTGAATTTTTCCAGTTCAGAATCAGAGAAAGTCACCGTTTGATCGGGCTGACACGCAAAAGCACAAAACAATAAGGGCAGAATGGCGCAGGTTCTTTTCATTTTTTCCTCTTTGAAGCGCTGAATATAGGAATATAACCTATTGATAGTAAACATATCTTTGCGCCTATCGCGAAACCTCAGTCTATAGGCATGAAACTTCTTTGACGAAGATTCAGTAGAAGAATACAGATATTGATTAATTTGGTAAGATTTTGGGTGTTTAGGTTATAGTCTCACCGGTTTTTGCCCACATAATTTGTGTTGATCGGAATGCCTCATGGGGCGATATAAGGGAAAAACGGATATACAAAGAAGTAGTGACCTTTATTAAAATATATCGTTCTATAAGAGGTATTGTGGATAGCGCGTAAATGAATTTATAAAATTCCCATAAGAGGAACTTCTTACACAACTTGTCCCCCGCTATGGGAAACCTGCCCCGACTAGTCGGGGTAAACTTTAAGAAAAATTATAATTATGAAATCGAGCATAACGCAAGCGACACACTGGTATGATTATCCGGTATGTGAGATTCTCCCGATGAAATCCGGGACAGGTAATGACAGCTAAAAATCAAATTATAAGCAGATGAAAGGAATTATTTTGGCCGGGGGATCCGGTACCCGTCTCTATCCATTGACTATTTCGGTGAGTAAGCAGCTGATGCCTGTTTATGACAAGCCTATGATCTATTATCCATTGTCGGTATTGATGATGGCAGGCATCAAAGAAATTTTGATTATCACTACCCCGGAAGACTCTGCGGCTTTTCAGCGGTTGCTGGGCGATGGATCACGTGTAGGCTGTCGCTTTGAGTACGCCGTCCAGCCCAGCCCGGATGGTCTCGCGCAGGCTTTTCTCATAGGGGAGGAGTTTATAGGCAATGACAAGGTTGCATTGATCCTGGGGGATAATATTTTTTACGGTTCCGGTCTACATAGGACACTACAGGAAAACACGGATCCAGAGGGAGGGGTGGTGTTTGCCTATCATGTGAATGATCCTGAACGCTATGGAGTGGTGGCTTTTGACGAAAATCAGAAAGCGATCAGTATAGAAGAGAAACCTTCTGATCCCAAATCGAATTTCGCTGTACCTGGATTATACTTCTACGATAACAGGGTGGTGGAGATCGCGAAGAAGATAAAGCCAAGCCCCCGTGGGGAGTTGGAAATCACAGATATCAACAATGAATATCTTAAAATGGGTGAGCTTCAGGTTGCCATTCTCAACCGTGGGACTGCCTGGCTGGATACCGGTACCCATCAGTCCCTTTTACAGGCTGCACAGTTTGTGGAGGTGATTGAAGAGCGACAAGGTCTTAAAATAGGCTGCATCGAAGAAATAGCCTACAGAAATGGATTTATCGGTAAGGAGAAGTTGCTTGCAGCGGCTGAGAAACTTGGGAAAAGCGGATATGGTGCTTATCTCCGGAAACTGATCAGCCCCGCCGGTTGAGGAGACCGGCACCCCCTCTGGATAGTAGATGATCAGTCAAGCTAAAAACAACAGAACAATGGGTTTATTTGGAAGTCTTTTAGGCAATGCAGGTAAAGTAAGCAATGAAGACTTACTTAAAAAGTACAGTCAGCTTTTAATTGAGGGAGAGCGCATCGAGCTGGGATTCAAACTGATCAGGGACACGTTTTTATTTACCAACCTTCGTTTGATTCTGATTGATAAACAAGGGTTTACAGGAAGTAAAGTAGAATATAAGACCGTTACCTACAAAAGTATCACCAGGTTCAGTGTAGAGACTACGGGGACATTTGATTTGGATGCAGAGTTGAAGATCTGGGTATCAAGTGAGCAGGAGCCCAGCATCAAAAAACAATTCAGCAAATCCGTGAATGTCTACGAAGTCCAGCGTCTTCTTGCCACCTATGTCCTGAAATAGGGGGGCTGCGTCGGGGTATCGATCCATTGCAAAGAAAAAAAGCTATGCCTGATGTAATAGGCATAGCTTTTTGGCTTTTTGATACCGCTTCTTACTTTCCGGCTTCCACCAGTTCATATTCAAAAGTAGGCTTACCTCTTTCCCCATCTTTGGTCAGGGAAAGGAACCTTACTTTGTATACATTGGATTCAGCATCTTTGAGGACATAATAGCGGTCGGTTCTGACAGCGGGTGCAGAAGAGGGGCCGCCTCCGCCCCGCCAGTTAGACCCGATGGTCAGTCTGTTGGAGGTATTAAATGTGAGCGCAGGAATATCAGATTCCTGAAAATCCGCATAGGCTACATCTTCTTCCAGGACTTCGGCTGCACCTATTCCACTTTGGATATTGTGGTAGACCAAGTCCTGGAAATAATAGGCCAGAGTACCATTGGTAGCCTGGGGATAGGGAGTGGAGGAAGTACCTGCTGTCCAGGCGAAATCCCATGCTGTCTTTGCAGGTTCCACGGTGACCACTCCAGACTCAAAGGATACATACATCAAGTTGAGGTCTGTGTCTTTTTCTACTTTCAGGGTTGAGAATGTGGTTGATCCAGCGTCCGCATGCTGCAGGGAGTATGCGTTTCCATCTCTGACAATTCTTATTTTTTTCCATGGTCTTTCCGAACCGTCAAGTGATCCTCTGTTAAGGATGTATACCTTGTTTTCGTCAGCTGTCTGGCTCACTGCTGAAATTGCCGGTTTGGAAAGCGGATTTGCAGGGTCGTCTACATGAAGAATTCCTTCCAGGTTGGTGAATGAAAGTGCGAGAATTCCCGAATCCCTGACAGCTGTGATATCTTCGGCAGTTACGGCATTGATATCAGTTTTGTCGGTAGCTGCGACCATCGCTCCGGTGGTTCCATTGATCAATACTTTGAACTCACTTCCTGTATAGAATGCGAGGTCCCACTTATCACGTGACACAGGAGCCTGCTCGCCCGATCTTAAGCTCAGATAGACTGTATTGGGATAGGTAGCTCCGCCTCCGTCTATTTCTATTAATCCCGACTCATTGGGTGGAATGACAACAGGGCTGTTTTCCCCGTCGTCTGAGCAGGCAGCAAGGGAGGAAATAGCCAGTATGGAAAGGGCCAGTTGGAATAGATTAAACTTTTTCATTTTACTTACGGATTGAAATTGAATTAAGGGTTGATTTGATATTGGATACCGAGGAAATAGGATCTTCCATAGCCTATAGGCCTTGCCGCGCCGTTGCCATGGGCACCCTCACCTTGCGCGGTACTGTTGATCTGGGTGATGTCAAACAGGTTTCTTGCTCCCAGGTTGAGGGTGAGTGATTTTCCAAAACGCTTCTTAAGCGTAAGGTCAGCCCAGTGAAAACCATCCAGAAGAATTTCACCGTGGGTTATGTTTCCTTGGGCATCAGCAGTGCTTTCGTAGCCGGGGAGTGCCCCTGTCCACTTGTAGAACAAGTTGATGGAGGTATTCCATGGTGCGACCGTGTAGGTCAAGTTGGCATTGATTTCTGGGGTCCAGAGCATTTGGGGCAGGCCTTCGGATTCCTGGGAAAATTGGTTGAACCTCCCTATGTAGGAAAATCCTGCATTGCCATCCCAGTTATGGATGCGCACCGACTGATTCCAGGTAACTCCGGTCGTGCGGTACTTTTCCAGGTTAAACAGTGTGGTGATCCGGATGTCATCAGGATCCTGTCCGTAGACTATCCTGTCGCGGACTTCATTATAGAAGAAGCCTACTGTGGTTCCTGTTTTCAGCGCGGCATCCGGTTGGGGATTCCAGTCCAGGGAGCCGTTGAAGCTATGGGAAGTCTCAGCCTGTAAATCCGGATTGCCCTGAATCGAATGACTGGCATCGAAAAAATCGAAGTGAAGCTCCCGTATCGATGGAGCCCTAAAGCCCCGTGCATAGGCTAGACGTAGGTCCAAGGTAGTTGAAAGTCCAAATTTGGTGTTCAGGGAAGGGATCAAGCCGGGTGCCTGATAAGCAGAATTGTAGCTTTTGCGCAATCCAGGGCGTAGCTGAATAGTGGGGGAAGGAGTCCATTCCCCAGAGAGGAAGAGAGCATAATCCTGTATGCCATGATTCTCAGTGATACGTTCCCCAGAGCCATTCTCTATGTTTATATCTATCCCCGGCTGCAGGTTGAAATTTTCATGTAGGGTCAATTTTGCGATCATCCGCCAGCTCAAGCCAGTATAACCTATGCTCGACTGGCTTCCTGATGCCCGGGAAAGATACCTTTCACCAGTCCGGGTATTGTTTACCCAGGTTTCGGTGTCCCTGGAAAAGTCCGTGAATCCCCCTTGCCAGTTCATTGAAAAGCGTGGTGACTTATCCCATTGACCATTTAGTCTATGCATGAACCTGTGGGTGATGAATTCTTGGTCCAACACTTCCAGAGGAGCTTCTGCACCATAGGAATACACCGTTTCATTGAGCCAGTCGAGCTGGTAATCCAATGAAACAGATTGGGCCGACCAGCCTGTTTTGAAGTTGAGAAAATCCTGATCGCGGGGAAGCCACTGGTATTGCCTGCCGCTGAAGTCCCCCTTCCATCCGCCAAACCTGTTTTGGGTGAGTCCTGCCCCAAATGTCCATGACTGGTAGCCGTATGTGCCTGAGATGCTGCGTGTATGGTTTCCCTTACCGGTGAGCGGGGAATATTCTGATCCTACGGTTTCTTCCTGCAGCCTTGCGGTGAGTGCCAATTTATCCTTTTGGGATGATTTGGTGATGATATTGATTACTCCAGCAAGGGCATCAGCCCCGTACACTACGGACATGGGGCCTTCCACGATTTCTACCCTTTCGATCTGGTTGATGTCAATCTGGTTGATATTGATTTCATTGGAAGTGCCTTGCCTGCCTACCATAGGCACACCGTCAATCAGGATTTTAACATTCTGGCCGGACATTCCCAGCAGTTCCAGATTGCTGGATCCCAAAGCATTATCCTGGTTGAACCGGATCCCCAACTGGGTGTTCAGTATTTCCTGCACAGAAATGGGCGCACGGTTTTCAATGGTTTCACGGGTGATAGCGCGGACCTGGTACACCGAGTTTCTGGCCGACTGAGGTTCGAAATTCCCTGTCACTACAAACGTCTCCATGTTATGCGCTGCTTCTGTCAGGCGAAAGACGGTGTCTGCCGGTGAAATGATGAACCATTCAGGCCGATAGCCCATGGCAGAGACTTTCAGTTTTCTGCCCAGAATTTCTTTCGCCAGCATTACATTTCCTGATTCATCCGCTATTTGTCCACTTCCGTTTTCCCAGGAGACGGTGGCAAAGGGGATCGGATTTCCATCAGACCCCAAAATTTTCGCATGCTGCTGAGCGCTTGCCACCACACAGGAACAAGTCATCACTACAAGCATCAAATATTTATTTAGATTAAATCTATACATGGGGATAAATTTTTTTTACCAGGCGGAAGTCAGTCTTCCGCCTGGTATTCTTTTAGCTAAGGGAGTCTAGCAGGGCTTTCCATTCAGGTTTCTGGGGAAGACCGGGTTTGCGCAACCCAAAGAACTGGGCTATCATCTCCCCGTCTTTATCGAACAGTTCCAGGGCAGAGACCAGACCTTCTGTGGTGTTTTTATGGACTACGTAAGCCGTATCGATTTCCTGCTCGTTCAGGTGCATGTTGAAATCCGGATCCATGATGTTCAGCCAGTCTCCCAGCTGCCTGACTGTTCTGATTTTCCCTTGGTGGATCTGTATATTTCCTTTGTTTCCTACAAAAATCATGATGGGCAGCTGCGTCTGGGAAGCTGATTCCACTACTTTGCGGGCAGCAAGTCTATCCACCTGGTACGCCCATTTTTCGCCTATCCATTTCACCGCATCCAGTCGGTTGAGTTTGTACTTTCGGAGCATGCCAAAGAAGTCATGGGTATCCTTCATACTCTCCCAGTCCGCTACAAAACTGTCCAGATCAAGCGCTTCCTGGGTAGTATAGGTAGGAGTATCAAAAGGAACCAGATCGAGCAAAGGAGTCTGCTCTTCCGCAATAAACTCCCGGACCAGCTCTTCAGAAGCATTTGCATTGGATTCTTCCTGAAGGTAAACCTTCATCACCGCATCTCCTGCCTGATCAAAGTATTGGAGGCTATATTGAGTTCCGCGGGGAGTTTCATTGCTTACGGCAAAGCCAAATTTCCAGGCTCTGAAGAATACCCGCTGCTCGATGGGACCGATCACAGTGGCGACCTGGTTGGGCGCTGTGCCATGAAGTTCTATTTTTTGGAATGGCCCTTTATGCTCCAGGACACATCCTTCATTCCGGGTCAGGGACATCACTTTGCCAAGACCCGGAAATCTGGCCACCTGTCCGGCAAAATCCTCATTTAGGCGGATGACCTGCTCACCGATCCCAGTGACCAGCAGCTCGGCTTCCGTTACTCCCAGTTTATGGGCAGCATCGCGGATGCGGAGTTTTGGCTCCTCTTGTTTAAGCTTTTCCCATGCTTTTTTCAGCGCGGGTGTTTCAGATAAAGTTTCCATATTAGGCGTGTTTAAATGATGGTAAGTTTGTGAGGGATTGGGCAGAAGAAGTCACTATTACTCTTCCATCCGTAGGGTTCCGGACGAGCTGTATAGGGTAATCAAACACTTTTTGTAGCAGTTTTTCTTCCATTACTTCCTGTACAGAGCCACATCTGGCAATCAGCCCGTCTTTGAGGAGAAGCACCCTGTCTGCGTATTGTGCTGCAAGGTTGAGCTCATGGAGGATGATCAATATCCCGATGTTTCTGGACTTGAGCCGATCGAGTATCTTGAGTACGGCGTGCTGCTGGGCGATATCCAGACTGGAGGTAGGCTCGTCCAGAAGCAGATACCTGGGGAAGGGCTGGTGCTCCCATATCTGTACCAGTACCCTCGCGAGTTGGATGCGTTGCTTTTCCCCACCGGAGAGTTGATTGAAAAGCTGGTTTTCCAGATGGCTGGTATTTGTCGCCTCCATTACTTCCTGGATGAGCAGCTTGGGATGCTTAGTCCGGGCAGAAACCAGTCCCAACTCCACCACTTCCTTTGCAGTGAAAGGGAAGTTGACAGAGGAGTGCTGTGGCATTACTGCGCGGACTTCAGCCAGTTGCCTACTGGAGAGGTCTTGAATCCGCTGACCGTTATAATCCACCTGGCCATGCCTGCAGGAGATTTCTCCGGAAAGAATTTTGAACAAGGTGGATTTACCTGCGCCGTTAGGCCCTAGTACGGCGAGTATTTCACCGGAATTGAGCAAGAGACTCGCTTGGTCCACTATTGGCCGTTGGCGGATGCAGAAATGGATGTTTGAGGCCTGAAGCATCAGTTTTTGGAGGGGTTGAGGTGGAAGATAAGCCAGATAAAGAAAGGGGCTCCCAGAAGTGCTGTAATGACACCGATTGGCATTTCAGCGGGAATGACCAGGGTCCGCGCGATCAGGTCGGCGAAATTCATCAGAATGGCACCCAGAAGGAATGACCCGGGAAGAACCAGCCTGTGGTCAGCCCCAAAACTGATGCGGATCAGGTGGGGGACCACCAGGCCGACAAAGCCTATCACCCCGGTAAGGGATACAGCTACTCCCACGATCAGAGCTGTTCCGGTAAGAAGGATCAGTTTAATACGGGGGACATTCACACCCATATGGAAAGCTTCCTGCTCTCCAAGGGCCAATGCATTCAGGTTTCTATGCTGGTACATAATGGCTGCCACCGGAATTCCCATCAGGACGGCTGCAACGGGGATTTTACCCCAGGAGGCACCGGCCAGATCCCCCAGACTCCAGAAGGTGAAACTTCTAAGTGCTGCATCGTCTGCATAGAACAAGGTGAGACCGATCAGCGCTCCGGCCAGGGCATTGATGGCTACTCCTGCAAGGATAAGTGTACCGGTATCGGTTTTTCCCTGGGATTTCCCGAGATAGTAGACGGCAAAAACATGGATCAGCCCGCCCAAAAATGCAAATAGAGGCATTCCCAGCAAGGTCAATACAGCTAGGGAGCCAAAAGATCCTGCAATAAATACGATGAAAATAACCGCAAACAGCGCACTTCCTGTGCTAACTCCGATCAATCCCGGCTCCACCAAGGGGTTTCTGAACATTCCCTGAAGTGCCGCTCCGGAAATCCCCAGTCCACCCCCCACAAGAGAGGCAAGTAGAATTCTGGGAAAACGGATCTGTACCAATACATTGGCCTGCTGAACGGTAAAATCCCCTCCTGAAATCCCGACTGAGTCCAGCAGAATCGCGAAAACCTGTTTCAACGGGATGGAATAGGCACCCATGGAAAGAGAAACAAAGGCGACAGCAAAAAGCATCAACCCGAACCCCGAGAGTATCAGGTTTTGATTTCGTGTCTTTTGGGAGGAGAGCGCTAGTTGCATGGAATTATTTTCGGACTGATTTCGCAAGTTCAAGAGCCGCCTTGCCCACTCTGGGGCCAAATCCAGATAAGTAGTGCCCATCCATAGTCACAATCTGCTGTTTTTGAAATGCGGTGGTTTGATCCAACCCCTGTATTTTTCCTAACCCTGCCAGCCCTCCGAGGCTTTCCAACCCGGAATCAAAAAGAACGACGTAATCAGGATTTATGGAGAGCAAAGCTTCCGGGGCCAGGGGGACAAATTCATCAAACCCGGTGGCCACACTTTCAATCTTTGCAATGCCGAAAATTTCTTCCGCAAATGTCTTGTCTCCGGCTATAAAAACAGTCTCCGGTCCCCTCGCCATAAGGAAAATTGCTTTTGGCCGATCCGATTGTGATGCTAAATAGGACTCCAGATCTGCAATATCCCCGTCTATGGAATCAATTATTTCCTGTCCTGTTGATTCCAGACCAAAGTAGGAGGCAAGGTCCTTAACCAGCTGCTTAGACCCATCCACTGACTTCGGTTTGGCAAATATCCTAACCTCAACCTGGGTGGCTTTTAACTGTGAGATCACATCAGGTGTCAGGTAGCCTTCTTCTATAAGAACCAGATCAGGAGCCAATGCAAGAATTCCTTCCGCTTTGATTTGATTTCGGTAGCCAATAGAGGGTAGGCTCTGCATGGAAGCCGGATAGGTGGAGGTGATATCAGTAGCGATAATCTGGTCTCCGAGTCCAAGGGTATGTACTACTTCAGTAATGGTTCCTCCTGCGGTGATGATCTTCTTGGTTTCAGAAGTTGTGCTTTCCTGCTTTGGAGAACTGCATGAAGCCATTATAAGCGCGATGATAAATACCTTTCTGATAATCATTATTAAGATCAATTATTAATAAATACAAAGCTATGATTAATTAGATTCAATCCAAATAAGATTAATGTAAAATTTTGCATTGCTGCCTTTGAGAGTAGTGACGTGAAACTGGTGGTGGTTCTACTTCTTCCTATCATGGGGTGATGGTGGGGGAGCGAGCAAGACGGACTTGATTCTTTCACCTGCAGATAATCGGAACTGCTCCTGATTGTATACGCCTATGAAAAGGGGATAAGTTAGTGATGGTATTTATTTACTATTAAAATAGTTTTTTTCATCCAACTGTTTAATGGCATGAATTTTAATTTTTTTAAAAAAAAACAGTAAAATAATATCAGTTGAATTCTGTTGGCTGATTTTATCCCAGAATCGCGGTCAGGAAGCTGGAAAGGCCGATTTGCAGGGTAGATTTCTTCTTGATTATAAGATTAGTTTTGTTTCTATGGCAGTTTTCTCCAATAAAAAACAGGCATACCATGCTTCAAAAAATTCTGTCATTCCGTATTATTGCCGAATGATAACCACCTATATGGCACAGGGAACTCTGAAAAAGTTTTTATTTGACCAGATCAATCCTAATTTTAATTTGACTCCCGACTTTTTCGGGGCTGGCAAAAAGGGACCTGAAAAAAGGTGTTTTTGATGAGCTAAAAAGCAGAACAGGCCTGTACTTTTTCTTAACAAATTTGCAGGAGACTTTCTGGCTAATAAATAATCAACCCGTAACCTATGAAATCAAGCATGACCCAAAGCGACACACAGAGGCATGATTATATGCGAAGATTCTCCCGAATCGAGTTCGGGACAGGTAGTGGCAGCTAAAAACAAATTATAAACAGATGAAAATCGGAGTAATAAAAGAAACAAAAGATTTTGAAAGGAGAGTTGCGCTTACTCCGGATGTGGTAAAGCAGCTGATAAAGAAAGGGTATACCATCCATGTCGAAAGTGGGGCAGGGGAATCCTCTTACTTTTCAGATCAGGATTATTCGGATGCAGGGGCTGTAGTCCAGTCGGCAGCAGAAGTATTCGGCTCGGATGTATTGCTGAAGGTAAATGCTTTTACTGAGCAGGAGATAGCCCAGATGTGTGAAGGGGCAGCATGTATCTCCTACATGTATGCATACAACCAAAAGGCAATGGTGGAAGCCTTGTTGGGCAAGAGGATAAGTTCGTTTTCCATGGATGCGGTGCCGCGGATATCCAGGGCGCAGAAGATGGATGCATTGAGTTCGCAGGCCAATCTCGCAGGTTACAAATCAGTGATATTGGCATCCAATCATCTTGGTAAGATCTTTCCATTGATGATGACTGCTTCGGGCACGATCACCCCGGCCAAAGTCCTGATCTTCGGGGCAGGCGTGGCTGGTCTTCAGGCTCTGGCTACGGCTAAAAGGCTGGGGGCAATCGTGGAAGTGAGTGATGTGCGACCTGAGACAAAAGAGCAGGTAGAATCCCTTGGAGGAAGGTTTTTGACAGTGGAAGGAGCCGAAGGAGTGAAGGTAGAGGGAGGTTATGCCAGTGAAGTTTCCGAGGATTTTTTACAAAAACAAAAGCAACTGGTGAGGGACAGGATAAAGGAGGCAGATATAGTAATCACCACTGCTTTGGTTATGGGTAAGAAGTCCCCTGTACTCGTCACGGAGGACATGGTGAAGAGTATGAAACGGGGAGCTGTGATCCTGGATATGGCCGTGGAAACGGGAGGGAACTGTGAGCTGTCAGAGATTAACCAAACCGTGGTCAAGTACGGGGTGACTATAATCGGAGAATCAAATTTGCCTTCTTTGCTCCCGGTAAACGCAAGCCAGTTATATGCCACCAATATCAGTACGCTGCTCTTACATCTCAGCACGAAAGATGGCTTCAAGTTGGACAGGGAGGAGGAGATTGTAAAAGGAGTGCTGATCACACATGAGGGAGAGCTCGTCCATGAGTTTACAAAAAGTATTCTAAACAATTAATTCTTTATCATTTACCTATGACTATAGAATCATTAATAATACTGATTTATATTCTTGTCCTGGCCAGTTATCTGGGATTTGAACTGATATCAAAAGTGCCGCCGACCCTTCATACGCCGCTGATGTCCGGATCCAACGCGATCTCCGGGATCACCATCGTAGGGGCCCTGCTGGCCTGTAACCAGATGGGGTATGCGTCCCTGAGTAAATGGATGGGGATGGTCGCCCTGATCCTGGCCACCATCAATGTGGTGGGAGGCTATTCTGTTACCGATCGTATGCTTAAAATGTTCAAGAAAAAATGACAATTGCTATACAGCTTGCTTACCTGATCTCCTCTGTTCTTTTCATAGCGGGGATCAAGTGGATGAATAAGACAAAAGATGCCCGCCGGGGCAACAGACTTTCAGCAGTGGGGATGTTGATTGCGATAGCAGCCACGCTGGTGCAGATAGACAGCATTTCATTTGTCGAAATCCTGGTCTGTATCCTGATCGGAAGTGTGATAGGGCTTTATTATTCCTATAAGGTGGAAATGACCAAAATTCCGGAAATGGTTGCCCTTTTCAACGGCTTTGGCGGGTTGGCTTCCTTTGCTGTGGCCCTGTCGGAGTATTTTCTGAATTCAGGTAATGATACCCCTTCTATCGATGGGATCAACACGACAAGCATTATCCTCAGTGTCTTGATAGGTGGGGTGACATTCACCGGATCTATTGTGGCATTTCTTAAACTCAAAGGATCTATCTCCGGGTCTCCGATTACCTTTACGGGACAGCATCTGCTTAATCTTGTTCTGCTGATCGCATTTGTGGGAGCAGCAGTGCTTACTTTTCAGAACCAGGCAGATCATACCTTTATCCTCATTCTTGTAATCATAGCCTTGCTTTTGGGTATACTTACTGTGATACCTATTGGCGGTGCGGATATGCCTGTGGTGATTTCACTGCTGAACTCTTATTCGGGAATGGCTGCCTGTGCCACAGGTTTTATCCTGAACAACAATGTGCTGATCGTAGCAGGCTCCCTGGTGGGTGCCTCGGGGATAATACTCACCCAGATCATGTGTAAGGCGATGAATAGATCCCTGACTAATGTTCTTCTCGGTGGTTTCGGTCAGACGGTCACCGGTGGCGGAGAAGAAAGCACATCTATCGTGATCAAGGAAATAGGGGTGGAGGAGTCAGCAATGCTTTTTGATTCGGTGTCTTCGGTGATCGTGGTGCCGGGCTATGGCATGGCTGTTGCCCAGGCACAGCATGTGATCCGGGAACTGATGGAGCAGTGTGAGAAAAGAAACATAAGCTTCAAATTTGCTATCCATCCAGTAGCCGGAAGAATGCCCGGTCATATGAATGTACTCTTGGCTGAAGCCAATATCTCCTATGACAAGCTCATAGAGATGGAGCAGATCAATGACGAGTTTGCCAATACTGATCTTGTACTGATAGTAGGTGCCAACGACGTGGTGAACCCTGCAGCCAGAACAAATCCGCAGAGCCCGATATTCGGAATGCCTATTCTGAATGCCGATAAAGCCAAGACCGTGATCGTGAGTAAGCGAAGCATGGGTAAAGGCTATGCCGGTGTGGAAAATGAACTGTTTGGCTATCCAAACTGTCTCATGCTCTTTGGGGATGCGAAACAGACCATTACCAAGGTAGTGAGTGAGATGAAGGAAATGTAGTAGCCCTGTAGGGCCTTCTTTAAGACTGCTTTGGCACAGTTCCCGACAGAAGGAACCCGCCAAAGCAGTCTTTTTTTCTCTATATACCCGGAGGTTTATGACTGACGGTTCGGGTTTTATACCAATTCGCGGAGGTCCACTGGAACCACACGGGATACACCTGCCTCGATCATCGTGATGCCATAGATGATATCCGTACTGGCCATGGTGCGCTTGTTGTGCGTGACGATGATAAACTGGGAGTCATGGCTGAACTTCTGGATGATCTGGTTGAATTTGTCAATATTGGCATCATCAAGCGGGGCATCCACTTCATCAAAAATACAGAAAGGAGCGGGTTTCAGCAGGTAGATGGAAAAGAGCAGCGAGGTGGCAGTAAGTGTTTTTTCGCCGCCAGAAAGCTGGTTAATGGTCAGTGGGCGCTTTCCTTTAGGCTTGGCCATGATTTCGATAGCACTTTCCAACGGGTTTTCAGGATCTACCAATGTCAGGTCGCAATCATCCTGTTCTGTGAAAAGTGACCGGAATACGTTGACGAAATTCTCTTTGATCTTTGCAAATGCCTCCAAAAATGTGTCTTTGGCTACCTGATCGATTTCCCTGATTGTGGCCATGAGGGACTCTTTGGCTTTGATAAGATCACCTTTCTGCGTGATGATGAAGTCATATCGTACTTTTATCTCGTCATACGCCTCCATGGCCATGGGATTTACCGGGCCGATTTTTTCCAGTTTGTCCCGCTGTTTTTTGACTAGCTCTCTGAGCTGATCCTCGTTAAACTCCCTGAACTCCTCATCTAAGGCAGGATTCTCTTCCATGAGTTCGTCCAGGTTAAGTTCAAACTCCACACTCAGGCGTTCCTTCATTCCTGCCATCTTGAGCTTCACCTCATTTATTCCGTTTTGGAGTTCATGGAGCAGTTGGTCGTGTGTCTCTTTGGCTTTCTGCAGACTGCGGATCTTCTGATCTGTATCGTCTATCACCCCCCGTGTGCTGTAGTAGTCCTTTTCTGCTTCATGGACCCCAGACTCGATACTCTCTTTCTCCGAATAAAGTTCGATAAGTTCGTCATCTTTCACTTCATTGTTTTCCAGCAGGGACCTGATCTCTGAATCCAGCTGGGAAAGCTCTGTCTGCGATTTTCCAATCCGTTCCCGTGAGCCTTCATAGGCTGACTGCTTGAACGTAATCTCTTGCTCAAGGCTGCTTACCCGGTTGAGGTGCTGATGATATAGGATGTTTTCCGAATTGAAGGCCTGTGACTTTTCTGATAGCAAGGTGGACTCTTTTTCCAGCGTCTCATTGAGAAGGTCCAGCTCATCGTGCAATTCTTCGAACTCAGCCCTTTGCTCAAAGAGAAGGGGCTGAATATTACCCAGACTTTCCTCAAGACTTGCAATCCGCTCCAGGATGTCCTCACGCTTGTCAGCATTGCTGCTGAGCAGCTCAGCCAGTTGCTCTTTTTTGGTGCGGATGGACACATAGTTCTGGTTGGATTCATTGATCTTTCCTTGCCATGCTTCGAGCTCCTTTTTGTAGCTGATTTCCTTCAGTTTCATCAGCTCGGAAAGTTTCAGGTCCAGGTTATTCCGGGTACTGCTTACTTTTTTGTTCAGCTCTTTGATCTCTTTGTCCAGTTTCTCCAGGTTTTTGGCCCGGCCTATTCTTTTTCCTTCAAAAAGACCCACAGACCCACCTGACAGACTGAACTTGCGCTTGGTGTATTTGCCGTTTTCGGAGATGAAAATCACCTCGTCGTCCTGCGGGAAATCCCGGTGTTCCCCACGCACGATGTAGACATTGTCCAGAATAAAATTTATGAGCCGGGAATACTTCACATCAAACTCTATAATACCAGTCGCTGCGGTAGCATTTGCAAATAATTTGGTTTGACTGGGTTTGAATCGTTCGAAGTGCTCCAGCACGAAAAAATTGGCCTTCCCTCTCGCTGCATCACTCAGTAACTGAATGGCCGCTATAGCCTGGGACTCCGTGTCCACGACATAATAGTTCATGTAGCCTTCCAGGTAGTTTTCTATTGTCACCCTGTACTTCTCATCTGTGGTGAGCAGATCGGAAAGCAGAGGTATATCCTTGCCCCAGGAAGGGTTCTTCTTCAGGAATTTGATTGCTTCGGGAAAACCCTCCAGGTTTTCTACCAGCGATTTGGTAAGGTTATATTCGTTGGTCTTGGCGTCCAGTTTCCTTGACGAGGCAGTCAATTCCTCACGGATCATTTCGATAACCCGGTTGGTCTCCTCGATTTTGCTGTCCAGGTCTTCCTGCTTGGATTTCAACTCCTGATATGCGGCAGTGGAGTGGTCGAGTTCAGCCTTCAGCTCGATCAATTTCTCCTCAAAGTCCACCAAGCTGGCTTCCTGGGAGGAGTCATCACTGGACGTGCGCTCCAGCTCCTGCTTCAAGGTGGATAGCTGGATTTGCTTGATTTCCTGCTCTTTGCCGAGCTGGTACACTTTTTCTTTCAGGTTTTCAAAATCCTGGTTCAGTTGTTTCTGGGTCTTTTGGTGCTCAGCCTGGATTGACTTTTGGCTGTCATATGCTTCACGGAGCTCTGAGACGATCAACTCCTTTTCGGCCAGCATTTTTTCCGCAGATTCTTTTTCGTGCTCCAAAGACCTGATGCTGAACCCGGCGCGGTCATTGGATTTCCGGTCAGCGTCTATCTGCTCCCGCAATTTCTGGGAACGGTCTTCAAGAAACCTGAGACGTTCATTTTTTATCTTTTTCTCAGACTCAAACTGCCGGATTTTGTTTACATGTTCATTCAGCGTTTTCTGCCTGCCGTAAAGAAGCTTTTCCTTTTGGATCAACGCTGTCTTGATCTGGCTCAGCAGGGCTTCCAGATCGGCGATCTGGGTTTGGAACCCCAGCTTTCGGTCACTTTCTTCCTGGATTTTCCGGGATGAATCCAGTAGCGAAGCCGTATATTTTTCAATGGTTTTTTTGGCGAGATTGATGCTGCCTTCCCGGTATTCCTGTTTGATTTCGAAATATCTGGCTGCCTGCTTTGCCTGTTTCTCCAGGCTCTTCAGGTTTTTCTCGATTTCGAAGAGCAGGTCTTCCACCCGTGCCAGGTCCCCATCCGTATCTTCCAGTTTCCGCAGTGTTTCCCGTTTGCGGTTTTTGAACTTGGAGATACCGGCTGCTTCCTCAAAGAGCTCCCTCCTGGAGTTGTTCTTGTCATTCAGCAGCTCATCGATCATTTTCAGTTCGATGATCGCATAGCTGTTGGAGTTTATCCCGGTATCCATGAAGAGGTTGGTGATATCCTTGAGCCGGCAGGTCACGCCGTTGATCTGGTATTCACTTTCACCTGATCTGTAATAGCGTCTGGTGATGGTGACGTGGGTATATTCTGTAGGCAGGAGGTTTTTGGTGTTTTCAAAAGTAAGGGAGACTTCGGCAAGGTTTGACGGCTTCCTGTTTTTGGTTCCATTGAAAATCACGTTCTCCATCTTGTCGGAGCGCAGCATCCGTGTCTTCTGCTCACCCAATACCCAGCGGATTGCATCCACTACATTGGATTTCCCACAGCCATTTGGACCGACTACACCGGTAATCCCCTTGTCAAAGTGGATCATCATTTTATCCCCAAAACTCTTAAAGCCCTTGATCTCCAGTTTACTGAGTAGCATCCGAATAAATTATTCTGAAATAATCAGACAAAATAAGATCATTTGGCAGATTTGCCAAGAATTTGCAGGTATGCTGGCGGCAAAATGCCTGAAACAGCCCTTTCTGAAAAAATGCCAGCTCTGATTCCGGATTCCTCACCGGAATCAATTATCTTGACCGTGTGGATGCAGGAAATATCATATACGTGCTTGCTGTGCTTGCCTATTTTATCTACCAGGCTACCCAAGGTAAGAAAAGAAAGCAGGAACAGGAAGAGTCGCGGACCGGTGAGTCTGGGGATGAGCCAGTAGATGCCCCCGTTTCTTTCGAAGAGTTGCTGAAAGAAATAAGAAGTGCACAAAGGCCAAAGCCAAGAAATGAACCGGTTCCGGAACTAAAGGAAAGGCCTGTTTACCAGGAGCCTGTGGCTACGGTACGCCCGGATGTGTACCGTCCGCAGCCTGTGATTACCCGAAGGTCTGAAGCCAGGGAGGAAATGGATGATGAGATTCAGCACTACGAAGGCGCCTTTCAGCACCAAACTTCTGAACTCAGTAAAACTTCCAAGGGAATCCCTGAAATTCCCTCGTTTGCGGCTATGAGAGAGGATAGAAAAAGTGCAAAGTCCAACAGGTATGCACGCATGTTGAAAAACCCCGAAACCCTGAGGGACTCTATCGTATTAAGCGAAATTTTGGGGAAAAGAAAATTCTGATTTTTTATAATGGTTCTAGTTTGATTTTTAGAGGCCATTACCTGCCCCGGATTTCAGCGCAGCAGCACTTTGTAGTGTTGATAATCACTCGATTGCATGATTTTTTTTGCCTGACAGGCTTTATGATTTATTTTTAAAACACCTCAATCTCAATGGTATAGATTGTTCGTTTATGCTGGTTATAAAACGGGCAACAATCAATCATGGGAACAATCGATTTCAAATCAGGTAAGCTGTCCCAATCCAGACGGGATTTTATTGAAAAAGTAGGTGTGACTGCGGCGCTCTCAGCCTTTGGAGTGGCGTTCTTCACCGCGTGTTCGGATGCCGGTGAGCAGACACCCGCGACGCCCACACCACCGGCCAGTTCGGCAGGGATTACCATTGCCGGAGGGACGACCCGGATAGACCTTACTCAACAGCAGGGGCTAACCGCAGACGGTGGATGGTTACTTATCATTGGTTCCAAAACACTGGTGGTCAATGTAGGAGGGACATACCGTGCGCTGACTTCTGTCTGCACCCATTCGGCCTGTGACCGGAACTGGGTCTACACCAACAATGTATTTAGATGCACCTGCCATGGTTCGGAATTCAACACCTCAGGACAGGTAATGAAAGGTCCGGCCACCCAGCCTCTTCAGATGTATGCTACAGCAGTCTCTGGCAATACACTTACAATTACCACCTCATGAAACGGCTGATCCTGATTCTGTTTCTGGTGACCAACTCTTCTTCCTATGGGCAGGAGTTTTTGACCACCAGTGGTAAGGTGAAATTTCTTTCCCAGGCTTCACTCAATGAATTCACTGGAGAATCGGAGAAGCTGAACGGGCTCATTGATCTTGAAAAAAACACATTGGACTTTTTTGTGGATTTGAATACATTGAAAACAGGTATAGGGCTCAGGGATAAGCATATGAGGGATAATTACCTCGAAACTGAAAAATATCCATTTGCAGAGTTTACGGGAAGGTTTACTTCTGTTCCGGAGCTGAAGCCAGGTGAACGCACAGCTGTACATGTGAAGGGAGCATTCAAAGTCCATGGGATAGCGCGTGAGCTGGATTTGTCAGGCTATCTCACCCGGATGGGCAATGGGGGATTGGAGCTGGATTCTGAATTCATTGTATTGCTGTCGGACTATGGCATAGCGATCCCTAAGCTGGTCTTTTACGAACTGGCAGAAAAGCAACTGGTAACCGTCAAAGCGACCTTAAATCCAAAAAAATGATAAACCGTTATTTCTTGGCTGCGCTCGCCATGCTCATCTCTACTGGTGTGCATGCACAGCTAGCGCGTAAGCTTGACACGGAGAATCTCCCTGTAGAGCTGACTTTCCACGCACCCAGGCATATCAACCTGCTCACCGTGGAACCATTGGATAAGAAGAGCATGCACTTTGCGATCATGCATACGTTTGGTACACTGAATGGCGGGGTGGAGAATCTCTTTGGGCTTGATAACGGGGCGAATATCCAGTTTAGCTTTGAGTTTGCGCTGAGTGAGCGGTTCTCCCTGGCTGCGTCCAGGAGTAGCCAGGATAAGGTTTACAGTATTTTTGGACGGTATCACCTGCTCAGGCAGACGCGGGACAATACCATGCCCATCTCCGTTAGCCTTGCCGGTGGGGGAGGGGTAAACTCCTCTAATTATGATTTCTTGCCTGAGCCTCCCCCGGACTTTATGGAGCGGACCAGTTATTTTGGCCAGCTTATGCTTGCAAGGAAATTCACTCCGGCCATCAGTTTGCAGCTTACCCCCATGGTAGCGTACTTCGTAGATCCAAGACCTGTCTATCAGATCCAGGGCACCGATGATTTCTACATGGCAGTGGGAATCAGCGGTAAGTTCAAAGTGACTGAAAGATCCTCACTCACCCTCCAGTATATTCCCAACCTTACTTCGGACCTACGGAACAACTTGGGGGTGGGCTGGGACGTAGAGGCAGGAGGACACGTGTTCCAAATGTATTTCGTCACTTCCCAGGCTTTGAATGAGCAATACCTACTCGCTGGGGGGAATGGGGTTCCCGGTGAAGAATTCCGGCTGGGATTCAATGTGAACCGGATATTTGCCACTAGAAGGAGGAAAAACTGATTATACGGAATCGCGTTTCCGGTATAATCTGTACTGGAGGTTACCCGTGGTTATTTCTTCTTTCAATCCGTAGCCGTTGTGCTGCACCCAGTTGTCAAACTGAACCAGATCTTCCTGCTCCATAGGATAAGCATGCAGATAGTAAGTATAGACCAATACCTTGATCTCCTGCGGCTTTTCCTGCTCCAAAAACTGCAGGTTTTCTATCGGTATCAGCACGTGCTGTCTGTGTGGCTGACCTGGAATAAGAATTTGCTTACTGAAATCGATAAAATTATTTACCAGGACAGGACTTTGGTTATCCGGATTTTCTGTCAAATGGTACAAGGTTTGGGTGAGCTTCCCGTATTGTTTCAGGTTCTGCTGGTATGGAATAGCATAGCTGGCAGGAATAAAGAGTATCAGGGCTATACTGCCTGCCTTGAGTCTATTGTTTCGTAGAATGACCGGGAGGATAAAGGCCGCATTAAACCCCGCCATTTTCCAGTCTGCAGCGGCCAATCCAATAAGGACTCCTAGCGTCAGCAAGGCCACCAGGAGTTTTTTCTGTCTGGGTGAAGCTCCCCATGCCGTCCAGCCGGTCCCGATCAGAAAAGCCATGATCGGAGTCAGGATAATGAGATGGCGTGGATTGAGATAAATCGGGTTATAAAATTCCAGCGTGGAGCTCATAAACCAAAACCCTCCCAGAAGGCAAAGGAAGGCCCATGCAAACACTGACCCAGGGGATTGTGGGTGTCTGAATGCTACAATCAGCCCTGGAACGGTAAAAACGAGCCAAGGCCAATAGGCTCTCTCCACGAATGAAAGGAAAGGGAGATAGGTCAACCTTCTTACAATAGAGCCTATACCTTTGTCCGCGTAGGTGAATTCAGAGATGTAATGACCTGCATTGATGGAATTGATCCGGTGCAGGGGATCTCCAAACTGTACCCAGAAATAACCCAGATAAACCACCGTGACCCCAAGGCCTGTAAGCGCCACTGCTAGGTAGAACCGGGAGCTCACTTCATGCCTTTTTCTATCCATCCAATATAACAACAGGGGGAATGGAGCGAGAAATACGATTGTCTCCTTGGTAAGAAATCCAAAGAACAAACCAAGAACCAGGACGCATCCCGCTAAAGTAGGATACTGCTTTCTATATACTGCTGCTACTGGTACAAGGCATGTCCAGAGCACCAATAGACTATCAGGGTAAACTTTGGTAAGGAAGTGGAGAAAATATACCTGTGAGCATCCCCAAAGGGCCACTACCCAGGGAGAGGAGACGCGGGGGAAAACCATGAAAAGGAGCCCCATGCTGACGGTGTAACTGACCAGGGAAACCACAGAAGCCAAGTGTGGATCCAGCCCGAACAAGTGGACTACGAGACCTGAAGGTATATAAGTCCCCCATCTACTGGAAAAATGGTAATCAGTAGTTTCCATAGATCCTTCCCAAAACTTCTGTCCTGCAAGCAGGTAGTAGACATCATCGCTGAAAGTAATCCCATCAAAGCCCAATACCCAATAAGCTAACAGAAATAAAAACGATAAGAAAAATGCCTGAACGGAAGGGTTTGCTAAAGCGCTATCCTGAATTTTAGTTGCCATGGTCTTGACCAAAAGTACCCTGAATTTCAAACTTATCATCCGGGAGCTATAAAATTAATTGACAATACGCGTCAAAAATGGAAAACAGGGTTTCCATTTATGTATTTTTGAGGTATCTAACTCCCTCACGATATGGCCGGACAAATCGAACAGCAAAAAATCCTTCGTGTCTTTAAACTGATCAACCTGCTTCAGGGTACGATAGGCAAACCCGTCCATCGTTTGGCAGAGCTTTTGGAGACAGATGAGCGCACGGTTTACAGGTATTTCAAATTGCTGGAAGCACTTGGTTTTGAGGTAGTGAAGGAGTACAGCAAATATAAAATACAGGAGCGGTCCGGAACTGACCAAACATTGCATTATGGCACATTTTCACCTGAGGAGAGCCAGTGGCTGCAAAGCATGATTGAAAGCCAGGGCAAAGGAAATCTTTTGAGGGACTCAATCCTCCAAAAGCTGTCTGTGAGGTCTGAGATAAAGCGTGGGACAGAGCAACTCTTCAAGGCGAATCTGGGCCGGCTCGTGGATGAGATCGGGCTCGGTATCCAGAGAAAGGTGCAGGTTTGGCTAAAGGATTACTACTCGCTGAGCTCTGATACGACAAGTAACAGACTAGTGGAGCCTGTCGCTTTTTCTTCTGATTATGGGAGCATCCATGCGTTTGAACCTGAGAGCAAAAGCATGAAAGTGTTTAAGATAGAGCGGATAGGGGAGGTGGTACTCGGTCAGGATCCCTGGCAGTTTGAAGCCAAGCATCAATTGCCAGGGATTCAGCTGTTTGGTTTCACAGGGAGAAATAAGTTTCAGGTGAAATTGAAACTCAGCAAAAAAGCCTACCAGCTGATGCAGGAAGAGCACCCTAATGCAAGACCTTTTATGTCTATAAAGAACCGAAACCAGTACTACTTTCACGGGGAAGTCCCCCAGTTACCCGGCTTGGGGCGCTTTATATTGGGATTGCCGGGAGAGGTAAAAGTAGAGGAAGGTGAGGAGCTGAGGAACTATTTGAACGAACAGTTGGCAAAGGCAAATTTCTGACAGCTGTGGGCCAGGACGCTATGCATATGGCAGGTTTAGCTATCAGACGTAGGAGGTATCAGTTTTTTCGGTTTGGTAGCCAGTGTCAGTAATGCAATGGTAATGAGGATAAAGAGAGTGCCCAGCCAGTCCATAGGGCCAAAATATACATCCAGCCAAATAACAGCCACAAATGCTGCAGCCAGGGGCTCCACACTGCAAAGCAGACTGGCGGTCTGTGCTCCTATGATGGGGATGGCAGTCATGAACAGAAAGAAAGATAGGATACTTCCGAACAGGATAATGTAAGAAAAAGTGATCCATGTAGCTGAATCCCAGATTCCTACTATCTGAAAAGGATTTACGTAGCAGGAAAAAAGCAAACCTCCGATCAGCATGCCCCAGCCGGAAACGGTAGCGGCAGAATACCGCCGCAACAGCTGAACGGGCTGGATGGTATAGACTGCCAGAGCCAGTGCGGAAAGAAGTCCCCAAACCAGCGCTTTCTCCGAAATCACCAATTCCTCAAAACTCCCATGGGTAACCAGAAGAAAGGTGCCTGTGATCGCCAGAGCCAGGGAGGTGTATTCTGCCAATACCGGCCAGCGTCTGAATTTGAGTGCATAGAAAGCCACTACAAACAGGGGCCCGATGTATTGGAGCACGGTAGCTGTAGCTGCATTGGAGAGGTTGATACTATAGAAATAGGTGAATTGTACGGCGAGCATCCCAAATAGGCTGAATAGAAGCAGCTGAAAAGCATCACCTGGTTTTTTCCAGATCTGAAATACTTCCTGGTGTCCCCGTAGCAGGGAAAATACAAGAAGCGCGACTCCTGCCAGGAGCAAGCGCCATACTACCAGCCAAGCCGGGTCAAAGGATTTCTGCTCAAATAAATATTGGGCACAGGTACCTGATATGCCCCAGCATATGGCAGAAGCTAACGCCATCATTATCCCTGAAGCCCTACTGGGCATGACCTGTGCTTTCATCGGTATAGATTGCGGTTTTGAATCCGAGCTAGGCATTAGCAATTCAATTACAGCCCATTATTGCTGGCTATAACGAAACCTAATGCATATCCGGGTTGGAATTGGATGCAATATTAGGGAGAATTCATTTCAATTGACCAGGAAAAGATAACGGGCCGATAATCGGTACTCTTTGCTGACCCATGATGCCCGAACTTTCCTCTTCACAAAAGTACCTGAGGAGCGATTTCTGGCGGTGTCGTCGGCAGGTGGCTGACTTTTGCAGGAAATACAAAGATTAGCAAGTTTCGGATTTTCATCCTCAGCCATAACTACCATATTTATATCCTAATCAGAAGGCGATGAACACCCAGGAAAAACTTAATTATGACAGGATAGCAGCGGCTATAGCTTACATCAAGGCTAATTTCAAAACACAGCCAAGCCTGGAGGAGATTGCGGAAAAAATCCATCTGAGCCCCTTCCATTTTCAGCGGCTATTCACTGAGTGGGCGGGGACCAGCCCCAAGAATTTTCTGAGGTATATCAGTGTCCAATATGCAAAAAGACTGCTGAAAGACGAGCAAGCCACTCTTTTTGAAACGGCTCTGGAGACGGGGCTGTCGGGGCCGGGAAGACTTCATGACCTTTTTGTCAAAATCGAGGGTATGACCCCGGCAGAATATAAGAGTGGTGGGAGGTCCCTCGTGATTAACTATGAGTTTGCCTCTACCCGGTTCGGCAACCTGATCATTGCCTCTACGTCCAGAGGAGTCTGCGCCATGGCGTTTTTCGAGCAGGAGGAGGAAGCTTTGGAGGATCTTAGACTGCATTACCCCCAGGCCACCTTTCACCGGGGTTCGGATCACTACCAGAGAAATGCACTTGGGTTTTTCCTGGATGAAAAACAGCCCCTGGAGCAGATCAAACTGCATCTCAAGGGTACGGACTTTCAGTTGCGGGTTTGGGAGTCCTTGTTGAAAATCCCCAGTGGCCAACTCGCTACCTATGGCGATATTGCCAAATCCATTGAGAATCCCTCCGCTTCCCGAGCAGTTGGTTCGGCCATAGGTTCCAATCCGGTCGCGTATCTGATACCTTGCCACAGGGTAATCCAATCTACAGGGCATTTCGGTGGCTATATGTGGGGCAGTATCCGGAAAACGGCGATAATTGGCTGGGAGATGGCCCAATCGATGAAATTGCCTGTCGACCAGGAAGAGCGGTAAGAGGATGGTTTCAAAAAAGGGGAAGGCAGCTTCCGCAGAAAGTGCATGGATTTATAAAGCAGTGGCATGGATGCAAAAGAGGCCTGCTGCGCCTGGGCTGACTGGAACAAAAATGAAAACCGGGGAGTTTTATGCGCTCGCGCAGGCAACGGAATACTCTTTTCGTTATTAGCGAGATGCTCACTTCACCTTAAATCTGACACAATGGAATTGTTTGAAAGATATTTTGATCCAGAAGTTAATCTATTGCCTAAGGATGGTGTGGTCACATACCATGGAAAACTGTTTGACAGTGCTTCGGCAGACGCTTATATGGCTTACCTTATGAAGGGGATTCTGTGGAAAAATGACGAAGCGGTCATTTTTGGAAAGCGGATAATCACCAAGCGGAAAGTGGCATGGTACGGGGACAGGGAGTTCGAGTATACCTATTCCAATACCACGAAAAGAGCATTGCCCTGGACCCCGCAGTTGGTGGAGCTCAAAGCATTTGTGGAGCGGGAATGTGGAGAGACATTTAATTCCTGCCTGCTTAACCTCTACCACAATGGATCAGAAGGCATGGCGTGGCACAGTGATGGTGAAAAAGACCTGAAAAAAAACGGTGCCATCGGGTCTGTCAGTTTTGGTGCAGAGCGGAAATTCTCCTTTAAGCATAAAGAGAACAAAGACACTGTTTCGCTGACCTTGGAGCATGGAAGCTTGCTGGTGATGAAGGGAGAGACGCAGAGGTACTGGCTGCACAGGCTCCCTCCCTCCAGAAAAATCACAGGTGCCCGGGTGAATCTCACGTTTAGGACCATAGAAGAATAACAACCAACCTATAGCGCGTGGAAAAGTCCTTTTTCCACGCGCTAAACCTTAATGACCTAGCGTTAATTGATGGAGTCGATCAACCGCTTGTTTAAGCCTACATAATCAGGGTTTTTGCCTTCTTCGGCCAGAGCCATCGATTTTTCTGCAGACTGTCTGGCTTCTTCCTTCAGTCCCAACGCCAGTTCTATTTTTGCTTTGAGATGCATCGTCCAGTATTTTACATCACTTTCCACGGATTTCTTGATCCAGTCGTAAGCTAGCTTCATGTCTTTATTGTTGGTGTAATAATAAGTGGCAGCAGCATAAAGAAGACTGGGATCTGTCGTCCCGGCATCTATCACCAGTTCCTGTATCTGGGACATCACCAGTGGATCCACCTCGGTTTCAATCCTGAAATCGACCCGTGAGTTTTCCCATTTCAGGGAAAGATCAGCACCTGTATCAGTCATATTTGCAAAGGTGATCTCAAATGTTTCATAGGTGCGGCTGAGCTTGGAAGAAGGCACTTCAAACCTTATCAGGTCCTCCTCTTTATTGTAGCCGATGGCTCCCCAGAGATCTGTTTTCTTGGAGAGTATAATTGTCCATGTTTTGGTGTCAGGTATGGTATAAAGTGCATATTGACCAGCCGGCACATCGTGACCTTCCACTTTCACGTCAGAAGAAAAACCGAGGATGGTAGCTCCGTTTGCACCTGTCCTCCAAACCTCTCCATAAGGAACCAGCTCACCGAAGATTTTCCTGTCTTTGGTACTTGGCCTGCTGTAGTCCACTGTTATTTCAGTAAGTCCCACGGTCTGGGCGATTTTGGCAGGGGGAGATGCCTGTGGCATTTGGATCTGCTGGGCAATGCTTCCATACATAATTGTGCATAGTAAAGCCAGGCTGAGGGAAATTTTCTGTTTCATTGGTTGTATATTTATCACTGATTGTAAAGCGAACGGATCTTTCCGCAATCATGTAAAGGCTGGGAAAAGAAACGCAATTTGGAACTTTTTGACGCATTTATTGTAGGAGGATGACCGCTTTTTTCAAAAAGGGGTAGGTATAGGTATTGGGTCTATACTTCCCCGCTGGTAGTTGTTGAATTTTCTTATTACGTATGAGCTTAGCTATTATTTGTCCAGGAAAGGATGCCACTCCTTGGGTGGAAGTGATTCATGAATTGGCCCCAGATATGGATATTCAGGTATATCCGGAAATCTCCAAGCCTGAGAAGGTGGAGGTTGTCTTTCTGTGGCAGCATCCCGAGGGCATACTTTCTACTTTTCCCAATCTGAAACTCATCAGTTCCATGGGAGCAGGAGTAGACCATATTTTGCGGGATCAGACTATACCTGATGAGTTGCCCATTGTCAGAATAGTGGATGACAAGCTCACTTTCTCGATGACCAATTATGTGGTCATGGCTGTTCTGAATTTCCATAGGCAAACATTCCGGTACCTAAATGATAAAAGACGGAGGGTTTGGGATATGGATAACCCAGAGATCGACGTTACTATAGGTGTGATGGGAGTTGGGGCGCTGGGAAAAGATGTACTGGAAAAATTGGCATATATGGGGTTTAAGGTAGCTGGCTTTGGATTTTCGGAAAAGAACGATTTTCCCTATACGTACTATCCCCAGGATCAGCTCGGGGAGTTTCTTAAAGAAGTGAATGTACTGGTATGTCTGCTTCCTTTAACTCCCGATACAGAAAACTTTCTGAACATACGGCTTTTCGAACAATGCAACCCCGGAACTTACCTGATCAATGTGGCCAGAGGTAAGCATTTGGTGGAGGAGGATTTAATAGATGCGTTGCAAAAAGACTACCTCTCAGGCGCAACACTGGATGTGTACCGGGAGGAACCCCTTCCTGAAGACCATCCCTTCTGGAACCATGAGAAGATCTTTATGACGCCGCATATTGCCAGTGTGACCAACCCCAAAGCCGCTGCACCACAGGTAGTGGACAACATACAACGAATTAAATCCGGCCGGGCATTATTAAATCCTGTCAACCGGAAAAAAGGTTACTGACTCTTATTATGACCAATCCCTTCACCATCCTGTGCCCTACTGATTTTTCAGAATGTTCGCTGAACGCTATTGAGTATGCGACCAGGATAGGGGAGAAGTATGGGGCGCACCTGGTTTTGTTTCATGTATTGAATAAGGCAGATTATGAAAAACTTTCCCCACAGGATAGTTCAGGGAAGCACCAGCTGGATTTTGTTAAGGAAAAACTTGGGAACCTGCAGCAGGCCGTGGAGAAGGAAAGTCTGGACAAGGGGCTAAACAGCTGTACTGTTGCTATTGAAGAAGGAGTAATTGTGGACGGCACACTGAATTACGCCCAAACTATCCGCGCTGATTTGATCGTGATGGGTACTGAAGGGATCAATGAACTCCGCGAGCATATCATAGGATCACGGGCGAGCCGTATTGTGGAGCAGTCCGAAATAGATGTGCTCGTGGTGCCGCGCAAGGTCTTTTTCAAGAGCCCCCGGAAATTTGTCTATGCCAGTGATTATCTCGAAGAAGATAAACTGGCGATTCAGAAAATAGTGGAAATGGCCAAATTCTTCAATTCTGAAATTGACCTGGTTCATGTCAGCTCCAGCCAGAAGGCCGCCGATAAGACACTGCATCAGATAATGATAGAAGAAATCCAGCCTTTTGTAAACTATGAAAAGGTGAATTTTGTACTTAAGGTCTTCAGGGATGATCTGGCTTTGGGCCTGGAGAATTACCTGCAGACTGCAAAGGGGGACTTGCTGGTGACCCTCAGCAGAAAAAGGAATTTTTTCGAACAGATCTTCACCAAGAGCATATCCAAAAAAATGGCGTACTTCATCAATAAGCCTTTATGGGTGATCAAGTCATTTTAAGGGGTTTTTTTTGAAAACATACCCCTCAGAAAAACCGCGAATTCATTTCTTGCCTTGCGCTCTGTGAACAGGGACCTGATGGTGGAAAGAAAATGGCCAAGGTTCATTTCTTTGGCAGGTGCCTCCCGCTTATCCTCTCCGGCCTCTTCTTCTTTTTTAGGGGTGGATTGATCCGTAGAGATGGGCTGATTGTACCCTACCAGATCATCGGCTTTTTCAAAACTCTTTTTTGAACGAAGTTGAAATCCCAATTTCTCCTCAACCAGGCCTTTATTGTTATAAGCCACTGCATCCTCTGGATCCAGGTCAATCGCTTTCTCATAATCAGCTATTGCTCCGGTCAAATCTCCAATTCTATCTTTGAAATAAGCCCTACTACTGTAGCGATAGGGGTTGTTAGGGTCAAGATTTGCTGCCCTGTCAAATTCTGCAAGGGCTTCCGTATTCCGGCCTAGAAGGTGCAATACCACAGCCCGGTCACTGATGAAGTTGGTGTTGTAGGGTTCCATCTCAACTATCAGGTCAAAATCAGCTATAGCTGCTTCGGTTTTCCCAAGTCTCGAAAGTACCCTTCCCCGGTAGAGATGCAGTTCAGCCTGTCCGGACTGCTGCTCTATAAGCAGGTCAAAACACGCCAATGCCTCTTCAAACTTCCCTGCCTTATAGAACGCTATTCCCTGCTCAAAATCCATTGCTCTTATTTTTATTCTTAGAAGACAAAATTAAACCAAGAATAGTTTACCAAAGAATCTTTCCCTGCTTTTTGCAGTCAATGGGCAAGCACTAGTATCTTTAAGGTCTAAGACCGGAGACTTTTATGCCACAATTACCCCAAGCTGTACTCAAGGACCTGAAAGCCAAAAAGTTTGCCCCGATTTACTTTCTGGATGGGGAAGAGCCTTTCTATATCGATCAGATCACAGACTACATAGAAAAGAATGCGATAGCTGAGCATGAGCGGGGATTCAATCAGATCATACTTTACGGGAAGGATTGCAATGTGGGGTTGATTTTGAACAACGCACGTAAATTTCCCATGATGGCGGAACGCCAGGTGGTGATCGTCAAGGAGGCGCAGAGCATTCCGGATCTGGGTAAGGAAGAGGCACAGAAATTACTGATCAGTTATGTGCAGAATCCACTTCCCAGTACGATTCTGGTATTGGCTTATAAATACAAGAAGCTGGACGGAAGGATGGCCTTGGGAAAAGAGCTGGACAAGAAGGCGGTTTATGTAAGATCAGACAAAGTTTCTGAGTTTAAGCTCATGTCTTGGATTGAGGATTATTTCAGGGAGTTGGGACATTCGATCGAAGCAAGGGCAGCCCAGCTTCTGGCGGATTCCATTGGAAACAACCTGGAAGTACTGACCAATGAGGTGGGAAAAATGCTGATCAATTTTCCGGAGCCCACCCAGTTTACCACCCAGCATATCTCCCAGTATATAGGGATAAACAAGGATTATAATAATTTCGAGTTTCTCAAGGCAATAGGATTCAGGGATGTGATCAAAGCCAATAAGATCCTACACTATTTCATCCAGAACCCTAAAGCGCATCCCGTAATCCCGGTTTTTTCATTGATGTTCAATTATTTTACCAGGATAGCACTTATTCACCAGGCCAAAAAGGGCGGGGCAAGCGACCAGCAGTTGGCTGGTATTTTGGGCTTGCCGCCCTTTGTGGTGAAGGAATATCTCATAGCGGCAAAAAACTACAAATTGGGCAAGGTAATTGATGTGTTCAAAAACATCAAAGAGGCTGATCTTCGTTTCAAAGGAGTAGACTCCGGCAGTATGAGCGAGGGAGAAAACCTCCGAGAACTTGTTTATAAGATTTTGCACTGATTACCAACGCTGTCCCAGATACTGATGTGAAAACCTGACAGTCACGTGAGTGGTTTGGAATAGGCTGATTAAAATCAAAATTAATCGTATGAAATGCCCATGAGAAAAGGTTCTCACACAGGGAAATGATTATCTGGGGGCATTCCATCTGACCACTGAAGAAACAAATTACAAACAGATGAAATATCACCTGGTGCTCCTGGCGAGTCTTGGGCTTAGTGTGGAGGCTTTTTCACAGTCCACCCTTTATCAGACCAGTCCCCAAAAGACCCTCGATCATAATCTGGAGCTTTTCGACAAGCAGCTGTACGCGGCCAGTCTTTATGACAACACAAGGTTGATCGGGACCAACCTCAATTCGGAACAGGGGAAATCCGCAGAACTCCACCGGGCCATGGCCGCCTTGCAGCTGGAGAGTCCCGATGGGCCTGGTCTTATGAAAACCTATATCTATGACCATGGAAACCATCCTTCGGTGACCACGGCAGGGCTATACTTAGGAGATCATTTTTTTTATAAGCGGAATTACAGGGAAGCGATAGACGGATACGAGCTGGTAAAAGCAGACAAACTGGGAGAAGACAGCCGTGCTGACGTACTGTTCAAGCAGGGTTATTCTTATTTTCAACTGAAGGATTACGGCAGGGCAGCTCCTTATTTTGACCAGGCAAAAGCACTGAACCAGCCCGTGAGCCCTGATGCCTATTACTACAGTGGATTTATTGCGATGCAGAACGGGGACAATGAGAAAGCGATAGCTGATCTCCAGGCCGCATCAAGGTCTTCCTTTTATTCCGGAAAAGTACAATACCTCCTGGCTTCGCTTTATTATAAGCAGGGAGCTTACGATCAGTTGATCAGCTATGCAGAACCGGAACTGGCATCGGGCAAGAATCTCGAAAAGAGGGAGGAGATCAATCTGTACCTTGCAGAGGCCTATTATGCGAAAGATAACTTTGCCAAAGCCGCTGAAAACTACGATGCTTTCATCAATGCCAGAAAAGGAACCCTTTCCAGGGAAGAAGTATATAAAGCGGGGATCGCCCAGTTCCAGATCCAAAACTACCAGCGCGCCACAGATTATCTGAAGGTGTCAGCATCCGCTACGGATGAAATAGGGCAGGCGTCGAGTTATTACCTGGCACATGCTTACCTCAAACTGGAGAATTATCAGTTTGCATCTACGAGCTTTAGCGCAGCCTATAAAGCTGACTTCAATCCTGCCATCCAGGAGGAAGCGCTGTTTAATTTTGCGAAGGTCAATCTTCAGAAAGGAAGCTTCCAGGCAGCAATCACTGCCCTGGAAGAATACCTCGGAAAATACAGGTCTGGGAAAAACAGGTCGGAGGCAGAGACCCTGATCTCGGAGGCGTTGGTGAATACCAACGATTACCTGAAGGCGATAGAGCAGATGGACAAAATCTCCAATAAATCCCCACGTGTACAGGAAGCGTATCAGAAAGTGGCTTTCTATCAGGCTATGGTGTATTACAGAGACCAGAAATGGGCACCGGCGTTGGCCTATCTGGACAAATCCCTGGCCTTTCCCGTGAACCGCGATATGGTTCTTGAATCCCATTTTTGGAAGGGGGAGATACATGCTGCGTCGGATAATCTGGCCCAGGCAATCCGCTCGTATGAGACCGCGCTGGGGCTGGGTAGGACCACTTCAAGCGGATACCTTAACAAGAGCCTCTATGGTCTGGGGTACGCCTACTTCAATACGCAGCAGTATGCAAAGGCAGAGCAGCATTTTAAAACATATACGGATAGACTAAGATCCAGGGATAACAAAGAAAATTACGATGATGCTTTGCTGCGTCTGGGCGATTGCTATTACGTACAGAAGCGCTTTCAGGAATCCGCCGCCGTGTTTCAAAGGGCTATTGCTGAAGGCAACTCCGGTACTGATTATGCTTATTACAGGCTGGCGGTGGTGCAGAACTTCCAATCCAAAAACCAGGAAGCGCTGAACCAGTTGGATCTTTTGATTTCCAGATACCCCAGTAGCCTTTATCTGGAAGACGCTCTGTTTCAGCGCGGACAGATCAACATGGAAGAGACCCGTTACCAGGAAGCATCCCGGGGATTTTCAGACCTTATCAATTCCAGACCCAACAGTCCATTCGTACCTTACGCCTTGGAAGGTAGGGCTGTGGCCAATTTCTCCCTGCAGAATTATGATCAGACGATCAAGGATTACCAGACCATACTCCAGCAGCACCCCAGTTCACAGAATTCAGAGACAGCTCTGAAAGGGCTGCAGGAAACACTTGCACTCCAAGGACGGTCTTCAGAATTTGGGGATTACCTTGAAAACTTCAAAGGGTCCAACCCCAGCAGTGGAAGTGTCCAGTCCCTGGAATATGAGGCAGCAAAAGGAATGTATTTTGACAAGAACTTCACCCAGGCTGCCCGCGCCCTGGAAAATTACCTCCGTAGTTATCCGCAAGCATCGCAGCGTGCCGAAGTGATCTATTTCCTCGGCGATAGCTATCTGCAGCTTGGCGAGACGGATAAAGCCCTTGGGCAATTCAAGACACTTGAAAAAGAACCTGCTTCACCGCAGCGTGTCCGTGCCATGCAGCGCATCGGCACTATAGAGATGGAAAGGGGGGATTTTGCGGCAGCTATACCTTACCTGGAGATATCATCGCAGAATGCTCGCAATAAAATGGAAGAGGCAGAAGCGGTGTCAGGATTGATGAAAGCCAATTTTGAGACCAAGAAATTTGCCCAGGCTATTACGCAGGCAGATAGATTGCTTACCCTGGACGGCATACTTCCGGAAACCACCCCTGCTGCGCTGCTAACCAAGGCCAAAGCCCAGAAAGAACTGAAACAGAACAACGAGGCTGAACTGACACTACAGAAATTAGTGAATGAATACAAGACGGTGCAGGGAGCGGAAGGGCTATACTGGATGGCGCAATACCTCAAGGATAAGGGGGATGTGACCGGATCTAATAATGCCATATTTGATTTCTCAGGGCCTTTTGTAGATTATGATTATTGGTACGGGAGAATGTTTCTGCTGCTCTCCGACAACTACATCCAGGCTGGGGAAAATTTTCAGGCCAAAGCAACGCTGGAATCCATCGTAGAGAATTCGACGAATGAAGAAATCAAACAAATGGCCCAATCCAAACTCCAAAACCTCGATTAAACCATGAAAAAGCTAGTGAAATCTATTCTTTTGACCGGATGCTTCGGATTGGTCTCTGGGTTGTCTCTTGCTCAGACGCAGTCGAGAGGAGAAGTGACTGACCAGGAATTTGTCATCCGAAAAGACCGGGTCCTGACTGTGCCCGTGCAGCCAAGGGTTTTTGAGCGGTTGCCCTCACTTCCACAGCCCCGTGGTCTAAGTGATTTTAATTATACCTTTTCCAGGTTTAACCTGAGTCTGAAGCCCCTGGAAATAGCCCCCGAGCCGGCGCAGAAAAATTATGGCAGACCCAGACTGGACCTGTATCCAGGATATGTGAGGGCTGGCTACGGCAATTTTGCCTCTCCTCTGCTGGAAGCAAGGTATATGGCCACTGAGGTGAGCGATTTTAATTTCGCTGTTCAGCTGAACCACCAGAGCTTTGGCAAAGGCCCGGTGCAGGGGGACCAGTCGCAGGAATCACATAGCAACTTTGGTTTTGATGGGAGCTATTTTGCGGAGACTTTCGAGGTGTTTGGCGGACTGAAGTGGAACCAGGACAAGTACTCTTTCTATGGGGTAAACCCGGTAACCTTCGAAGACCCCGCTTATCAGACACCGGATAATGTGCTGAACACAATCCAGTTTAAAGCAGGGATCAGGGAAATAGAAAAAGTGGGGCCTTTTTCTTACGAGGGGCAGGTGGGTTTCCAGTCTTTTAAGGACAGCTACTTGTCCAGGGAAAATGAGCTTGGAATCCAGGCAACAGGTAAATTCAGGGCAGACGAAGACTGGTCCGGTAGTCTGGGACTATCCTATTTTATGACTACCCCGCAGGATCAGTTCTATTCCCTGAATAGAACCTATTTCGGAATAAGACCGCGGGTATCCTACAATTATGGGGAATTTAATTTCACAGCAGGGATAAACATCGTATCAGAGAATGATTCCATTCCTGATAAATCCAGTGATTTCCGGATTTTTCCTGCCCTGAAAGCCTCTTACCAGTTTGCGGATGAGTTCGGGTTTTATGGGGAGTTCTCCGGTGATGTACAGCGCAATACGTATTTCAGCTTTGTAAATGAGAACCCGTTTTTAGGTCCTTCTGACCAGCTGCTGAACACCATCCAGAATTATAAAATAGAAGGCGGGATTGAAGGTCAGTTTGAAGAAGTGTTTCATTACCGTGGCGGCATTAACATGAGCAGGTACAATCACATGCACTTTTTCGTGAATGATTACCGTCAGTCCGCTTTCGAAGGGGATTCCTCAAGATTCAGACTTGTCTATGATGATAAGACGACGGTTTTCAATATCAATGCAGAGGTGGGGTTCAAGTTTTCGGATATCTACTCACTGGGAAGCAGACTGGATCTCTACCAATATAGTCTGGGCAGTGTACAGGAAGCCTGGCATAGACCGACTTGGGAACTTCGGGTAACTAACCAGTTGACTCCCGTAGAACGGCTTATCGTGCAGGCCAACTTGAATTTAATGGGAGGATTGAAAGGCAGGGGAAATCCAATAACAGATGCACTAGGGCTTCCGTCTTCCCACGAGGTGGTCAATCTGAAGACGATTGCGGATCTACAGCTGAAAGCAGACTATGGGATTACAGAGCAGCTTTCTGTTTTTGCTGAAGGAAACAACCTGCTGAACGGAAGAAATACAAGGTGGCTTAATTATCCGGTCAGGGGAGTACAACTCATAGGAGGCCTTTCTTTTAAATTCTAGGAATGATTTTGAAATCTGATTTGGCGTTACTCCCAATTCACTTAGTTTCGTAGCTTCCCCCAGAACTGATGACAGGAACCAAACATGAAAACAAGCAATGGCCTGATCCTAAGGATTATGGGCTTCCAGTGGTCGAAATAAAACCACTGGAAACTGTGTATCCGGGTGCCGGTAAGGAAGAAGTCCTCCTGAACCATCCACACGCCGAACCGACCTCTGGGCAGGATGTGAAGCAGGACACTGCTGTGCCCCCAATCGCGGTCACTTCAGACGAAGAAGGACATATACCACCAAAGGAGCCTCTAAATCCCACAAAAGAAAGCGTGGAAATAATTCCGGAAAAGCAAAGCAACTTGTGGATTTGGATGGCTGCAGTGACTGCCTTACTGTTGGTTTCTGTAATAATCTGGCAGATGAACGGAGGTATGGATTCTGGCGATGATACCAAAGGAAAAACCACCGCAGGGACTTTGCCGAAGCAAGAAGGGGAAGAGGTGAAAAACCAGATAAATGATGAAGTGGTTGAGGAAAATCAATCTATTGATAGCCAGTCAGTTGTTGTTGATTCAATAAGTTCTTCCGCACAAGCTGCCAATTCCGCCCAAACTGGTACAACTATTGATTCTAACCCAGATACGGAACTGATACGTATTACGGAAAAAGGGGATAGGGTTCACTATTTTATCATTGTAGGCAGCCTTCCCAATGAATCCCTTGCCACAAAGGAGGCCGCTAACTACATGGGGAGAACCGGGAAGCTTTACCTGATCATGCCCTATGATGATGTGAAGAATTACAGGTTGGCGATAGGTTCCTTTCCCAGCTTTAACAGAGCCAATGAGGAGTTGGAGCGGGTAAAGGGAGAGTACAAGGAAGCTTTATGGATTTTGAAATACTAATATGATTATTCTTCAAACACTTTCTACAGACACAGTTTCTGCAGTGGACAGCCTCGCAATGGGGGCGGCGGACAGTAAAATAGGATTGCTTGATCTTTTGATCAAGGGTGGCTATATGATGATCCCGCTTTATCTCCTGTTTATCCTGGCTGTTTTTATATTTTTTGAGCGGTTAATGACACTTCAGAGGGCTTCAAAAACCTCTTCCCACCTTATGGATCAGATAAAGGTACTGGTATCCAGTGGACAGATCGAGAAAGCTAAAATGCTCTGCGCTGGAGAGAAGTCTCCGGTAGCCAACATGATAGCCAAGGGGATTGACCGCATCGGGTCCCCGCTGAAAAACATAGAGGTTGCCATAGAGAATGTGGGAAAAATTGAAATTTACAAGCTGGAGAAGAACCTAAATGTTCTTGCGACTGTTTCAGGGGCAGCACCTATGATTGGGTTTCTTGGAACTGTGACTGGAATGATCCAGGCATTTATCGCCATCGCCCAGGAAGAAGGGATGGTTTCCCCCAAACTTCTGTCCCAAGGGATATATGAAGCGATGATTACCACGGCGGCGGGTCTGGTAGTAGGTGTAATAGCCTATTTGGGATACAATTACCTGGTTTCACAGGTCTCCAAATTGATCCATAACATGGAGTATACCTCAGTGGAATTTATAGATTTATTACAGGACAAGTAAGATGGGACTACAAGCTAAGAATAAAGTAGATCCGGCATTCAGTATGTCGTCCATGACAGATATAATTTTTCTGTTATTGATCTTTTTTATGCTGACGTCATCGTTTATTACCCCGTCGGGTTTACCGGTAAATCTTCCTTCCAGTGAGACATCGGACATCGTGATGCAGGAAGTGACGGTGACAATAACTAAAGATCTTAAATACTCAGTGAATGATAGAGTCGTTTCCAGAGAAAATGTGAAATCAGAACTGACAGCTTTGCTGGCTGATAAAAAGGGGCAGGTAGTCCTACATATAGACAAAGAAGTACCAGTGGAATACCTGGTGGAAATAGGAGGGATAGCAGCAGGATTGGAAGCGAATGTTTCGATAGCAACAAAGCCATTTTAGCAGATGCAATATTGGGATATAAGTAAGGTAGAGCGCGACAGCAAGAAAAAGGCATGGATAATCACCGTTATCTTCAATGTCCTGCTTCTGCTTGCCTTTTACTTTATAGTAGTATGGAAACAACCTGTTCCTCCTTTGCCTACTTTTGGATTGGAACTGAACTTAGGTTTTACACCTACAGGTTCAGGGGATAGAAACAGCCCCAATGCACCATCAGAAGTGAAGACAAATGTAACCGAGGCAGCAGCACCCGGCGAAGTGGCTCCCCAGGTCACTGAAGCTGCCGCTCCTGCACCCAGTCCCCGAACAGAAGTGGCTAAACCCCAGACGCAGTCCAAACCGGCTGCAAACCAGGCTGTCACAACCAAACCATCACCGATCAAAGGTGTGGAGAAAGCCTCAGAGCCAGCCAAAAAAACTGATCCTGTAAGAACTGAGCCTGCCAAGACAGTGACCACACCTGCCAAAGCAGAAGCGGAAGTGACCACCCAGAAAGCTGAAGAGAAGCCTAAAATAGACCAGCGGGCCATCTTTGGAGCAGGAGGTACTTCCGGTAAAGGCACCACTCCTGCCTCAGGAGGAGCTCAGGGAAGTTCTGCTGACAAGGGTGATGAAGGTGACCCCAAAGGAACCGTGGATGGAAGGGCGATAATGGGCACGGGCAGTGGAAAAGGAACCAACTCCGGGGATGGAGTCAGCCTGGATCTTGCGGGGTGGGATTTTGGCTCACGGCCTAATATCAATGATAGGGTTTCTACCCGGAGTGGGAGGATTGTGTTTAAGATCACCGTTGATGATGGGGGGAGGGTAGTACAGGCAGTGCCGCTTGAGTATAACGTCTCCAATGAAGTACTCGCCTATTATCGGCAGGTGGTGAATCAGGTGTCCTTTAAAAAACAGGGGGGAACAGCAGCTGAGTTTTCTACAGGGAAAATAACTTTTATCATTAAGGTAGATTAACCAATGACATTTCAGGAGACGCTGGACTATTTGTATGGTTCACTTCCTATGTTCCAGCGGGTGGGTAGTGCTGCATTCAAGAAAGACCTGTCCAATACACGTTTGCTTACCACACACCTCGGTAATCCAGAGCGCCACTTCAAATCCGTGCATGTGGCAGGAACGAATGGGAAGGGGAGCACATCGCATTCCCTTGCCGCTATATTCCAGTCTGCCGGATATAAAACCGGTTTGTATACATCACCTCACCTAAAATCATTTACTGAAAGGATCCGGATCAACGGAGAAGAAATAGCACCTGCTGCCGTTGTAAGGTTTGTGGAAGAGAACAAGGTATTTCTTGATTCATTGAAACCTAGTTTTTTTGAGATGACTGTGGGCATGGCCTTTTGGTATTTTTCCCAGGAGAAAGTGGATATCGCTATCGTGGAAGTAGGTATGGGGGGCAAATATGACAGTACGAATGTTATCAGTCCCGAATTAAGTGTGATCACCAATATAGGCTATGATCATGTCCAGTTTTTAGGGGATACCCTTCCTCAGATCGCTGGTGAAAAGGCAGGGATTATCAAAGCTGGAACGCCGGTGGTAATCAGTCAGACCCAATCCGAAACATCAGGGGTTTTCACTTCCCAGGCGGCTGAGCTTCATGCCCCGATCTTCTTTGCCGACCAGAAATGGACAGTTAAGCGTAAGCAGGAGAGAGCTGGAAAGGCGGTGTATGAAGTAAAAGGGAAGGATAGCCAATATGGATTGGAACTCGGTCTATTGGGTCATTACCAACAATATAACCTGCCCGGGATCCTGGAAGCAATAGAACAGCTTAGGATTTTGGGCTGGAGGATTGGGCCGGAAGAGGTGGGGATTGGCCTGAAAGAGGTGGTTTCATTGACCGGCTTAAAAGGGCGCTGGCAGCTTATCGGAGAGCGGCCGCTTACCATCTGTGATACAGGGCATAATGAACCAGGTATAAAGGAAATCCTGGCACAGCTGAATACCTATCAGTTTTCAAGGCTGTGGATAGTGATAGGAATGGTGCAGGATAAGGATATCAGCAAGATTCTGGGCTTATTGCCAAAGGACGCAGCCTATATTTTTTGCCAGGCAGATCTTCCCAGAGCATTACCTGCTGATCAGCTGGCTGAAAAGGCAAGTCAGGCGGGGTTAAAGGGAACAGTGATACCGGATGTAAACCAGGCCCTGAAATTTACCCGAAAAAATGCGGCAGCTGATGACCTGATATTTGTGGGAGGCAGTACTTTTGTGGTCGCGGAAATCGAAGACCTATAAATGAGCAGAAAAAAGCTGGTTCGCTTCAGGGAAAATGAAACGAACCCCAATGTAATCCAGGAAGGAAAACCTCTATTTGAAACCATAAAGGGGGATTGGAACGGACAACAATTTGAAAATCAGAACCCTGTCGTTGTGGAATTGGCCTGCGGCAGAGGGGAATTCACAGTAGGATTAGGCAGGGTTTTTCCTGAGCGGAATTTTATAGGCGTGGACATCAAAGGCAGCAGGATATGGAAAGGCAGCAGTATCGCCACAGCAGAGAAAATCACCAATGTTGCCTTCCTAAGAACCCAGATTCAGCAGTTGGACCAGTTTTTTGATGCCGGGGAGATCTCTGAACTTTGGATCACCTTCCCTGATCCCTTTCCCCGGGAAGGGGATGAAAAAAGAAGGTTGACTTCCCCAAAATTTCTGGATATGTACCGGCCACTTCTGGGAAAGCATGGTCTGGTTCATTTTAAGACTGATAATACCGGTTTATTCGAATACTCCCTCGAGCTGATCAAAGACAGGGAGGATATAGCACTTTTAGGCTATACGTTCGATTTCTATCAGAGTGAATGGAAAGAGGATCATTTCGGAATCCAGACGCGTTACGAAAAGATGTTTTCAGAAAGGGGGGAGAAAATCAAATACCTGAAATTCAGGTTCGTTTAAAGCACCCGACACAAGCAGGTGGATTTTTTCATCGATTTGCGGGCTTACCCGGCACCAAGATCCATCTTTGGAAAGGCGCCTTCAGCTCTTTTTGCGGGTTATCCAATAGGTGAGTATTTGCTGGATGGAGGAGAGCTGGCTTCTATGGAAGTGGGTGGACAGCGAAGCAGCAAGAGTATAACCCGTTCGGGCCTCCGGCATGGGTACTATGTCCATAACATTACCCGCTTGAAATGCGGAAGGCGTCAAATCCTGGAAAGGCAACACTGGAATCCTAACTTGGAAGAGCCTGTGGCAGATTGCAATCGGGTTAGCCTGCTACGCAGAGCGTTTTTTGGGTTATTTTGATAGGGGTGGGATGGTGGATCACCCGATATAAGCCATATATTTAGGGCTTGCTGAAAAAGTCTCAGCTGTACCAGCTTCAAGGCGTCCGAGTGATGATGTATGCTTATACTTCGAATGAGGGCAACGTAGAAGATGGTGGGGCTGAGGCTAGCTCAAAAAAAGACTGTTTTTGGATTTTCCGGTGAATGGATAACGGACTGTTGTGGTCAAAAAGCTTGTACTTGCTGAATAACAGCTTGCCTTAAAAATGGTCTGCTAATTCAAAACTATGGCTTCCATTCTTTTTACTGGCGTTTTTCAGCAGGCCCTATTTAGGTTATATGAGAGGTATAAATAAAGGTATTGAGAGCTATAGAATCACCGGTATCCGTTGGTTCAGCTGAACAGTCTGCGATAGTTTATGGAGAAAAGTGACGCTCTTGTAAAAAAACGGTTGGTTGTTCTGAGTGGTGCCGGGATATCGGCAGAGAGTGGGATAAGTACTTTCAGGGATAGTGGAGGTCTTTGGGAAGGGCATGATGTGATGGCGGTGGCCACTCCGGAGGGATGGAGAAGGAACCGGGCATTAGTGCAGGGATTCTATAACCAGCGGAGAAAGCAAGCTTTGGCTTGCCAGCCTAATGATGCCCATAGGATTCTGGCAGGGTTGGAAGAATATTTTGACGTGACCATTATTACCCAGAATGTGGATGATCTTCATGAAAGAGCGGGGTCTTCCCGCGTGATTCATCTTCATGGCGAACTGGGAAAAGCGAGGAGTACCATTGATCCGAACCTCGTTTATACCCTTGATCATTGGGAGATCAAGGAGGGAGACCGATGTGAAAAAGGAAGTCAGTTACGCCCATTTATTGTTTGGTTCGGTGAGCCTGTCCCTATGATGGAAAAGGCCATAGAAATAACATCCAAGGCTGATATATATCTGGTTATAGGCACATCGCTTCAAGTGTATCCCGCTGCTGGACTACTGGATTATATCCCTGCCCAAGCAAAGATTTATTTGGTGGATCCCGAACATCCAGCCTTAAGATCGGGAAGAGAGGTAATTTACATACTGAAAAAAGCTACTGAAGGAATGAAACTTGTGGAAAAAGAGCTTACCGGAGAACAATAAATTTTTTATCAACCGGGAAAGACCTAAATTAAACAGTAAATCCAAGTTATGGCACTTAAGAAAAACAATTGGCCTCTATTCAATTACCAGGATTGCAGGGAAACAATTTACCTGCTGCACCAATGGACTCAGATAGTGGGTAAAGTAAGGCTGAAAAAGACGCCATGGCAGAATCATTCCTGGCATGTTCCACTATATGTGGATTCACAGGGGTTGACAACAGGCTTGGTACCCTATGATGCAGGGGGTTTCGAAATAAAGTTTGACTTCATCCATCATGAGCTCAAAATCAGATCCAGCCAAGGTACACGGGAGCGGTTTCCCTTGGGCGGAAGGACAGTCTCTACTTTTTACACTCAATTGATGGAGCAGTTGGAATTCCTGGGAATACCCGTTAAAATCCATCCCTATCCCAATGAGCTTCCTGATGCAATCCGTTTTGAGAAGAATACCAAGCGGATGACCTATCAGGCCAACGAAGCCCAGAAATTATGGAAGATTCTGATTCAGGTTCAGAATGCATTCAACCTATTCAAAACCAGGTTCACCGGAAAGAGCAGTCCTGTTCATTTCTTTTGGGGCTCGTTTGACTTGGCCTACACCAGGTTTTCAGGCCGTAAAGCACCGGAATTTACAGGGCAGGTCCCGAATATGCCGTTGGCTGTGATGCAGGAGGCATACTCCCATGAGGTTTTTAGTGTGGGCTTCTGGCCGGGTAATGACAGTTTTCCCACTCCTGTGTTTTATGCATATATCTATCCTGGCCAGACTGATTTTCAATTCCAGGAAATCCAGCCCGCAGAAGCCAAGTGGAATGCGGAATTAGGGGAGTTTACGCTGGCTTATGAAGACGTTCAAAAATCAGGGAATCCCCAGGAAGTCCTCCTGCAGTTTCTACAGAGTGCCTATGACGCGGCCGCCAAAGTAGCTGACTGGAAGCGGGAAGAGTTGGACTGTGACTTCAAACATCTGGAGAAAAGAAACCAAAAGCAGTAAGGGAAGGGCATCGGATTGCTTATTCAGGCTCTCGGATTATAGCGTTTCTGTCCAGGATTTTGCCTTCAAAAATCCTGGACGACATAAACTTCCTTGGGGGTGACCCTACATCGTTGACATTTTTTTATAGATTGAATGGCTTTTTTGTAGGTGACAGAACATGGATGAAATCGGGCATGACACATGCAGCACAACCTGTACGGCATATCAAAATTTGGGGGATTCCGGTCAAATCCACTTCGGGCTTTCCTATTTTACCAGCTAGGTCAAGAGGTATGGTGGATGAAGCTCATATTTTGATAGATGAAAATAAGAAGGATTATGGTTTCATCGGTTAAACAGAAGCGGGAAGAGGTGGAGTTAAAGTCAGAAGCCTTTTTATATAATGACTTATGGAAATGAGACGTGTCCTGAATTATTTTCTAGGGTTGTTTATTTTTGTCGTGGTCACTTTTTTGGTATGGGAGTGGTGGCAGAGCTATCCTAGGCTGAGGCCTGTCCCAATAGTAAAAGCTGTGGGTGTGGAGCAGAGGATAGACTCGGTTTTAAACCACTCGATCGCCCAGTATTTATTACCAGGGATATCCGTAGGAGTAGTGAAAGGAGGAAAAATAATATATACCAAGGCATTTGGATTTGGAAATCTTGCCATCAAAGACTCACTTCTGCCTGAGAGTACTGTTCCAATTGCATCTGTCTCCAAAATTTTCACGGCTTTGGCAGTAGCTGCAGTTTTTGGGGAAAAGGGGATGACCCAGGATAGCTATCTTTCCCAATTGGACCTTCCTGATGAATTGCAGGATTCGTTGTTCGGAAAGTTAAGGCTCAGGGATCTCTTGAGCCACCAGTCCGGGCTTACCGATCCTGGGATAGTCAAAAGGCTGGTCACGCAGCGGCATAAGGGTGAACTTAAGGAGTTAGGGGAACAACTTCTGCCGCTATCCTTTGAATGGGAGAATGCTGTTCCTTATCATTACGCTGATGTCAATTTTGATCTGTTGGGTTTCCTGCTGGAAGAATCCGAAAGAATTCCCTTTGGTGAATTAGTCACTTCAGCAGTATTTGAACCTTCAGCAATGGGGAACTCCAGTTTTATATCGGAATGGCCTTTGGAAAACAGTTCCTTGGCCGGATATCAGCGGACATTTCTATGGAAAAGGCTGAAAACCAGAAGAACGGATTTTGGGCGCTATCCCTCGCCGTCTTCAGGAATGGTAAGTACATCGAGGGATATGTGCCTGAATCTTATCCATCTACTCCGGGGGGAGATGGGGGTTTACCAGCAGCCGCTGCAGTGGCTTAAAGTTTCTGATGAGGATGTTCCATTGGGTTTTCAGAAGATCCGGGTTGGAGCCGAGGAGTTGCCAGGACACTTGGGTGAGCAGGGAGGTTATAGCAGTATACTGGTCTATTCAGAACCGGAAGATATAGGTTTGTTTGTTTTTTTCAATGCGCGAGACCATGATAATGCCCGGATAGCAGTGGCTACTGCAATCCTGTCCATCCTCAAAACCAGATGATAAACTGACCATGCCGAAACGCTCTTTTCCCCATCCGCTGATTATTCTACTTTGCTTTGTCTTACTGGCAGGCATAGCTGCCTATCTGATCCCCTCTGGAAGTTTTGAGAGGCAGACGGATGCCACTACGGGGAGAGAAGTAGTGATCCCCGGCAGTTTCCATCCTGTGGCTGACAGGAATTTAAGTGTGTATGAGATAGCACTTTCTGTTCCGGAAGGCCTGATCCTGGGGGCAGATATCTTAGTGTTGATCCTGTTGATCGGAGGTGCCTTTTACGTCATTGAAAAGACCGGTGCATTGCAGGTAGGGATTGAATCCCTCATATTCAGATTTCGGAACACCCAGATTCTACTGTTGTTTCTCATTGCTGTTGTTTTTGCCATTTGTGGAGCCACCATTGCCATGCAGGAGGAAATCATCGCTTTGGTGCCGATTTTAATCCTGCTAGCCAAAAAATTGCGGTACGATTTACGTTCCATCATTGCGCTCGCGCTTGGCTCAGCACTGGTAGGTGGCTCCTTTTCCCCTATAAACCCCTTCGGCTCCTTGCTTGCACAGAAGTTGGCAAATGTTGATTTCATGGAAGGATTGCTCTACCGTGTCTTCTTTTTCGTGTTGGCGATAGGATGCTGGACTGCGTTTCATGTCCATTTTGGAAAGTCCCAGGATGCGGCCCGTGACAAAGAAGAGTTTTTGGCAGTGAAAATTTCTTTAAGGCATACCATCATCCTTGTTCTGATGTTTTCCGGAATCCTGGTCATGGGATGGGGGATCACCCAGCGGGATTGGGGGTATAATGAAATGTCAGCACTGTTCTTTGTGGTAGGCCTGGTCTGCGGCATGGTAGGCAACCTGGGAGTGAACGGTACGGCACGCGCCTATGCCGAAGGATTTGGCGAGATGATCTTTGCCGGGGTGATTGTAGGGCTGGCCAGGAGTGTTTTTATTATTCTTGAAAATTCTTCGGTGATTGACCCTATTATCCAGGCACTTTTCGAACCTTTGGAAACATTGCCTACAGCCTTGGCCGCAATAGGAATTGCTGTAAGCCAGTCCATCATCCATATTCCTGTTCCCAGTACTTCCGGCCAGGCAGTGCTGACCATCCCTTTGGCCTCTCCTCTGGCAGATCTCCTTGGGGTTTCCCGTCAGGTAGCGGTATTGAGTTATCAGTATTCAGCAGGTCTGATGGATTTGATCACACCTACCAACGGCGGGATGATGGCAGTAATCGCTGCCGCCGGAGTAAAATATGACGATTGGATCAGCTATATCTGGAAAAGTTGGCTCATGTTGATGCTGCTGGGTTTGATATCAGTTTTAATCGCTCTATTTTGGTTTTCTTAAACCATATCAAACCTTATCGATGGATATTAACGATCATTATCCCTTATTGCCTTATCAGCCTGAGCCTGACAGATACCACCGGATGAACTACCGCAAATGCGGTCGAAGCGGCCTCAAACTGCCTGAAATCAGTCTAGGTCTTTGGCATAATTTCGGCCATAACGCAGACCTGACTTTGGGAAGAAAAATACTGAGAAGAGCATTTGATCTGGGAATATGCCATTTTGATCTGGCCAATAACTATGGCCCCCCGTTTGGCTCGGCAGAGGAAAACTTCGGGAGAATCCTGTCAAAGGATTTTTTGCCCTACCGGGATGAATTGCTGATTTCTTCCAAGGCGGGATGGGACATGTGGCCAGGTCCTTACGGCAATTACGGTTCCAAGAAATACCTGATAGCCAGTTGCGACCAAAGCCTCAAGAGAATGGGGGTGGACTATGTGGACATCTTCTATCATCACCGGCCTGATCCTGACACCCCTCTTGAAGAAACGATGGGTGCGCTGGACTTATTGGTAAGACAGGGTAAGGCCCTATATGTGGGGATTTCCCAGTACAGCGCAGCAGATACATTGAAAGCCTATGCTATACTCAAAGATCTCGGCACCCCATTGCTCATCCATCAGCCCCGGTATAGTATGCTGGATCGATGGGTGGAAAATGGGCTTATGGATGTTCTTGGAGAGAAGGGAGTAGGTAGTATTGCATTTTCTCCGCTCGAGCAGGGGTTGCTTACTGATAAATACCTGAAGGGCATACCTGCAGATTCCAGAGCTGCAAAGGACGGGAGGTACCTGAACCCATCCCAGATAGCCGACGATAAAATCGACATGATCCGTCAACTCAATGAGTTGGCAGTGTCCCGCAACCAGACCTTGGCGCAAATGGCCATCGCCTGGCTACTTAAGGATCCAAGGATAACCTCTGTGCTGGTGGGAGTGTCCAGGCCAGAGCAATTGGATGACAATATTGCCGCCGTCACCAACACGGAGTTTTCAGAGGTTGAGCTTTCCCGGATAAACGCCATTTTGAAAGCTTGAGGGATGTCGCCAAAGAGCGGATGGGATTTTCCTTGCCAACATCTGCAACCTTATTATTTATTGGGTGGCCTGCCAACTGACCCAAAGTTGGCCGACCTCCGTTTTTCAGGAGTAGCAGATGCTTTTACTGCCACTGGATAGTTGGGCCCGGCGGGCTGTGGGACTTCAGGGGATCATAAAAAAAGGAGGCTTTTATCGCAAAGCCTCCTGGATGTAGTAATTACTGTAAAACCGGACTATCGTACTACATTTTCTAACGTGGCCAGGTATACCCATTTCTGGTCCCTGGATTTTAATCCTTCGTTGACTGCTTTTCGTTGCGCATCGGACTGATTCATGTCCTCGTAGGCCTGTGAATTGAAAAACTGCATGTAATCTTTGTACATGTTGAGCGTGAGATGGGTGGATTTGGCTTCCGAACCAAGGGGGAGGGCGGTCCTCAGAAAACTCCAATGTCCCATTAGGCCTTGTTCTATTTTTTTCTGGTGAATGGGTTTGAATACCTCCGTTTCCGCATTTTCATAGGCTTCAAACTTACCTTCAGTCGCCTTCATAAGGTCAAATGAAGCAAGTACACCGGGTTTCATATTGAATTTATCCGTGGTGGAGGTCACTTCTTTCATATACAATCTCATAGGCATATCCCGCATCGACAATGATTCTTGGAAGATTTTGGTCACCTGGGCCTCATTCAGGTGGGGATAGGCGATCTTGGTATATGCTATAAGCGAAGCGTCATCGAGCCCATTCATCATCTTCACAGGATCGTTATAATAGGTAACCATGATGTACTGGAAATTAGCCTGGTCAGCTCCGGACTACAATGACCAAAAATCCCAGCCCTTGATACGTTGATCATTTAATGCCTGTCTGTACACTTTCTCCATTAAATCTTTAAATTCGATGTAATCAAAAAGCTGGTCATTCTCTACTTTGATAAATTCGAATACCATATACTGAGTCTGCTGGGCTTTGAGACTTCCCGTCCACAGCACACTACAAGCCAGAAGGATTAGTAGCTTTCTCATTTTATTCGTGGTTTAGGGTTTATTGTGCTTAGGATTAATTTAGAAAAATATTTTGTTGAAACCACTATGTGTAGGATAAAATTTTATTTTACATAGATATATAGAATAAAACCTAATTTTAAATAAACCATTGGATATGCTGTAAAATCGGCAAAACAGGCTTTGAATACTTAGGATTTTAACAACTAAACCCAAAAAAAATGTCAGGAATATCAAGAAGAGCGTGGTTGAAAAAGGCCTCTATAAGCAGTGGTTTAGCACTCATGGGAAGCACAGGGGTAATGGGCAGCCTGTCTGCAGAAGAGGTCAGGAAATATCGGCCAAGGCCAAGGGCTGAGGTGGTTCGGTTGGGTTCCAATGAAAACCCCTATGGTCCTTCTGAGGCTATGCGAAAAGCGATGGAAGTAAGTTTTGATTTAGGATGTAGATATCCGTGGTCCTATAATGGTGCTTTGGTGGAGATGTTGGCCCAAAAGGAAGGGGTGCCGGAAGACCATATAATCCTTACTGCTGGATCTACCGAAGGATTGAAAGTAGCGGGGTTGAGTTTTGGTGGAGAGGAGATCATCACTTGCTCCCCGACATTCCTGTCCATGATGTCCTATGCTGAACTGTGGGGTACCAAGATCAACTGGGTTCCCTTGACCAAAGACCTCGATTTTGATTTGGAGGAAATAGAAAAAAGGGTTTCCCCAAAAACCGGCCTGGTCTTTCTCTGCAATCCAAACAATCCGACCGGCAAGCTTCTTCCAGCCGATAAGGTGCTTGATTTTTGCGCGACCGTGAGTAAGAAGGCAGTGGTGTTCAGCGATGAAGCCTATTATGATTACATCACCACTCCCAATTATCCTTCAATGGTGGAGCTGGTGAAGAAAGGAGCTGATGTGATCGTGTCCAGGACTTTTTCAAAAGCGTATGGCCTTGCCGGGGTCCGGATGGGCTATATGGTTGCACGGCCTGAATTGGCCGCCCGACTGTCAGATAGGCTCGTGGCCAATACCAATATATTGGCCATTGAAGCCAGCAAGGCGGCTTTGTTGGATCAGGATTTCTATCAGTTCTCGCTGAGGAAGAATGAAGAGGCCAAAACATTACTGATGGAAACGATGGATGAACTGGGGTTTTCCTATATCCCCTCCCATACCAACTTTCTTTTCTTCCAGTCAGGAAAAGATGTGGGAGAGCTGAATAAGCTCATGGCTGACCGGGGTATTAGTATAGGTAGGCCGTTTGAACCGTTAAATGACTGGTGTAGAATCTCCACGGGCACACTTGAGGAAGTCATGCTTTATAACCAAGCACTTAAAGAAATCTTTATCTGAGATGCTGGAAACCAAACCTGTGTTGGAGAATGAAAGCGTTCTCCTGCGTCCGTTGACTGAAAAGGATCTTTCTTTGCTGAGACCATTGGCCTCAGATCCAGAGCTGTGGGTTTATTTCACCCATGATTTAAGTGTACCCCGGGAATTCGATGCGTGGGCAGAAGCTGCACTCTCCGGAGAGCGGCTGCAGTTTATTGTATGGAGCAAAACCGGGAATCGAGCAGTGGGCAGTACGGCTTTGGGGAATTATTCAGCGCGGGACAGCAGGATAGAAATAGGCTGGACGTGGCTTGCCGGACAATTTCAAGGTACAGGCATCAATAAGTCCATGAAGCTGCTGATGCTGGCATATTGCTTTGAATCCCTGCATCTGAAGCGTGTGGAAATCAAAACGGACGTGCTGAACATGCCCGCCAGGAAGGCCTTGCTGAAGTTGGGTGCGGTAGAGGAAGGAATCTTGCGAAGCCATACCCAAATGACACATAACAGACGTCGGGATACCATCTATTACAGTATCCTGGATACAGAGTGGGAACATCTCAGGGAGAAATCCCGCGCGGGTTGATGCTAGCCATTCAGCACCGAAAAGATACTTTTGACTCCGAGTATGAAGGTGATCAGCCAGATCAGGATAGCAAAGAAAGACTGAAGCGGTGAATTACGGTACCTTCCCATAAGCGGGCTTCTGGAGGCTAGCCAGATAATCCAGCCACTGACCAGTGGGAGGAGAATACCATTGGCAAGCTGTGCGAGGGTGATCAGCTGGATAGGTTTTATGCCAAATGAAGCGAATACAAGGCCCAATCCCACAATGGTAGCCATACATATACGCATGGGAGTGGATTGTATTTCCTGGCTCCATCCCATAATCCCGCAGATCACCAATCCTGCGGCCAGGGGGGCTGTAATGGAGGAAGTCAGCCCCGCTGCCAGTAACCCAAAGCCCATAAGGTATTTTGCAGCACTTCCAAACACCGGTTCAAGTCCTCTTGAAACATCAATCGCATTGTTTATCTCCTCACTTGTATTGGCAGCCCCCACCATCAGGACTGCCATTGAAACCACACCCCCAAGGATTACTGCGAGGGAAATATCAGTTCTCATCCAGCTGAGGTCCGATGGACTATCCCATTTTTTCATGGAAAGGCTGGCATAGAGAAAGAGGTTATAAGGTACTACGGTGGTTCCGATCAAGGCGACCAGGGTGGGGATTTCGGCCTCATCCCACGAAGGGATAAATCCTGTGAAAATCTCAACCCAAGGCGGGTCGGTGAGCGCTGCCACGATGAGGAAGGAGATGGACATAAAGATCACCAAACACACGAGCAGAAATTCCAGTCTTTTGTAGTTTCCAGCCCATAGTATGCAGAAAGAAAGCATTCCCAGCAGGAAGTTTCCGGAAATAAACGTGAATTCTCCCACAGACAGAACGGGGGATTCCCAAAATACCTGAAGTCCCAGGTTTGCGCCGGCTATATTTCCTGATTCATAGGCGGCATTCCCCAGGCCAATGGCCAGGAAGACCAGCGCGATAGAGGCGGTTTTGAACAGCGGACGGGAGGGTTGGTCTCGCAATAACCCGCTTAAGTCCCGCCCTGTAACCAGCCCGATCCTTCCCGTAATCTCCTGAAGGACAATCGTCGCAATAATGGATAGACCAAGCGCCCAGAGCAGGGAGAATCCAAAATTTGCACCCGCCAGCGTGCATACCGTTACCGTACCTGGACCGATGAATGCTGCAGCTATGATTGGGCCTGGCCCTAAGTTTTTGAAAAATGAATTCCCCTTCAATTTCTATAGTTTTTACCAAAATAGAGATTTGGGTAGATTTTTTGTACTTTTTCTTTTCTCTGCGGTTACCGCAGTAATCCCAAAGGCGAAACGTATGATGAACTGGTTAAAGTTGTGTTTTAAGATTCTAATGGTTTTAGCGTTGGCCTGTGTGTTTTTTTTGCTCCTGGTCTTGCGTAATGACTTGCCCAAGGAGGAGGTAGATGAAAAATACCGCACACCAGAATCCCATTTCATTGAAGTGGATGGTGTACTGGTACATGTGAGGTTTATGGGGGAAGGGGATCCAGTAGTTTTGCTTCATGGAAGCTTTTCTTCTCTCCATACCTGGGACTCTTGGCAGCAGGAACTGAGTCCGTATTTTATGACGATCTCCCTGGATTTCCCCGGTCATGGACTTACCGGGCCAGATCCTGACAAAAGATACAGTGTGCTGGACTACGGTCAGCTGGTGCTGAAACTGACAGAAAAACTCAATCTGGAGAAATTCCACCTGGCAGGCAATTCCATGGGAGGGGCGGTGGCATTGCAGGTCGCTTCAGTCCGTCCGGACAAGGTATTGACGCTGAATCTTATCGATGCATCGGGAGCCCCAGCTCCCATGCCCAGAAAGCTGGAGGGCGCACGGAATACCGGGGAAGGGAAGCCTTGGATTTTTAAGATGGCGGAGAATCCGTTCTTTGCGCAACTACTGCTTAAATGTACTCCCAAATTCCTGTTTAAAATGAATATGATGGATATCTATTCGGATCCTTCCAGGATTTCATCACGGACGGTTGACAGGTATTATGAGCTTATGCTGAGGGAAGGCAATAGACGGGCCACTTTGGATAGGCTGGCAGCGGTGAAGGAGTCGAGGATTGATTTCGACCGGCTCACTATGCCTACCCTTATTTTATGGGGAGAGCATGATACCTGGATTCCCTTGTCACAGGCCCATCTTTTTGAAAAAGTAATCCCAAGAGCTCATCTGGTGGTGTTGAAAGGGGCGGGACATGTGCCTATGGAAGAAATCCCGACGGAATCTGTCGCTGAATATTTGTCTTTTTTGGGTGTTGAGATCAGGAAGGATTACTTTAACACCCCCAAATACGTTTCTTATGCAGATTGAATATTTAGTGGTATTGGTGCTGGTTTTACAGGTTGGCATCCTGGTGTTACTCGCTGTCAACCGGGGAAAAGATAAAGAGAGGCTATGGCTCCAGGATGAATTGACCAGGATGGGAAAAGAGCTGGATCTGGCTTTGGCTAGGTCACGTAAGGAGTCAAGTGAACACCTTACCAATCAGTTTCAGCTGGTGTTCAGCAGCCTACGTGCAGGATCCCGGGATCAGAATGAGGCGTTGAAGGCCTTCGGTGATGTTTTCCGCCAGAATGTCCAGGAATTCAATATGCTGCAGCGGGAGAAGTTTGGAGAGCTGAACAGACGGCAGGATGACTTGGTGAAATCGACCGAGCTACGACTGGAAAAAATAAGGGAAACTGTAGATGAGAAACTCCAGAAAACACTGGAGACCAGATTAGGACAATCCTTTGAGATGGTGAGTAACCAGCTCCAGGCGGTACAGAAAGGGTTGGGCGAGATGCAGAGTCTGGCCAATGGGGTGGGGGATTTGAAGCGCGTATTAAGCAATGTGAAAAGCCGGGGAGTGCTTGGCGAGTACCAGCTGCAGGCGATTTTGGAGAATCTATTGTCCCCGGATCAGTACGTGCTGAATGCTGCAGTGGGAAAGGGCACCCGTGAGCGTGTGGAATTCGCCTTGAAAATGCCGGGTCAGGATGAACCGATACTACTTCCAATAGACTCTAAATTTCCCCAGGAATCCTATTTGAGGCTGGTCGATGCGTATGAGAGCGGAAACAAGCCGGAGATAGAATACCACAGAGCAGAACTCTTCAAGGCTGTGAAAAAAGCTGCGGCAGACATTCAGGTCAAGTATATCCATCCTCCTTATACCACAGACTTTGCCATTCTTTTCGTACCCGTGGAGAGCTTGTATGCGGAGATTCTACGCGAACCCGGGCTGGCGCAGTCTATCCAGCAGGATTACAAAATCCTGATCACGGGACCTACGACCCTGTCTGCCATCCTGAATAGTCTGCAAATGGGCTTCCGTACACTTGCCATCCAGAAGAGGAGTTCTGAGGTGTGGCAGATTTTGGGAGCCATTAAGACGGAATTTGGAAAGTTTGGGGATCTTATAGAAAGAACCCAGAAGAAGATAAATGAGGCAAACTCCGAGTTGGATAAGTTGGTGGGCGCCCGGACACGTGCGATACAGCGGAAATTGAAGGATGTCCAGGAGTTGCCCGAGAAGCAAAGTTCCAGGCTATTGGATGAATAATGGGGCTTGGACTACTGCCGGGCAGGAGAGCAGCGAAGGGAATTTGGCACTTTAGCGGATTCTTAGTCAGTCAAAGGAAGAAAAGAAATTGCTTTAAATCTGATTACCACCCGGAAAGGTATTAATTTTGCAGCTTGTTTGGCTTACACCTGAAGGATCTCTATGGGGATGAACATTGTGATTGCCGGAGCTGGTGATATGGGCTATCACCTTGCCGAGCAATTAACTTACGATAGTAAAGATATTACACTGATAGATACAGACGGGGAGGTTTTGGATTATGTTTCTTCCAAACTCGACGTGTTGACAGTCCAGGGAGATGCTACCTCCTTTGAAATACTGAAACGTGCGAATGTACACAAGGCCAGTATGGTCCTTGCAGTGACTACTTCCGAGAAAACCAATATTGTAACTGCGGTCTTGGCCAAACAGCTGGGTGCCAAACGTGTGATGGCGCGGGTAAGGAACCATTCCTACCTTAGCCCAGAGAATCTGCAGTATTTCAAGAACCTTGGAATCGATAACCTGATTTCCCCTACCATGCTTTGCAGCCGGGAGATTTTCAACATGATTGAAAACTCGAGTTTCACAGAAGTGTTTGATTTCGAAGGGGGCAAACTGAATATAGTAGGAGTTACGCTGGACCAGAGTAATCCATTGGTGAACCAGCGGATAATGGACACCAAAACGAATCCGATTTTTGAGGATATCCGGATTATTGCCATTCTCCGTGACCAGAAAACAATCATTCCCAGAGGCAGCACTATCATCAGGAATAACGACCACGTCTTCTTTGTATCGAATAAAAAGAACACCAAAAGTATCCTGGAGATTTTAGGCCAGGAGAAGGTGGTGATAAAGAATGTGATGATCATAGGCGGGGACGACATGGCGGTGACCACCGCGATCCGCCTTCAGGACAGGTTCCGCGTCACGCTCATCAATAAGGACAAGGAGCGGTGCAAATGGCTTGCCGAGAATCTTCCCAATACCCTGGTGATCAATGGTGATTATAAAAACATAGAGCTGTTGATAGAAGAGGGGCTGGAGCAGATGGATGCATTTCTTGCACTCACAGAATCTTCCGAGACCAATATTATTACAAGTCTTTCCGCTAAGAACCATGGGGTGTATAAGACTATAGCCCACGTGGATACCCGTGAATATATCCATATCTCACATAGTATAGGAGTAGATTCACTGATCAATAAGAAGCTGGTGGCGGCAAATGAGATTTCCAGATTCCTCAAAAAAGGAACCGTGGAGGCTGTATCAGGAATCTACGGGGTGGATGCTGAATTTATCCAATACTCTGTATGCAAGGTAAACCGACTCACCAAAAAACCACTTAAAGATCTTCACTTCCCTGATTCGGCCATCGTTGCCGGGGTGATCCGCGGTGATCAGGTATTTATACCGGATGGGGATTTCCAGCTGAATTTAAATGATAAGGCAATCGTACTTGCCTTACCAGAGGCCAAAAGCCCGTTGGAAAATCTTTTTCATTGATGATGATCCATTACAAAGAAATAGTAAAGATTATGGGTGCCCTCTTGGTACTCATTGCTATTCTAATGCTTCCCGGAGCTGTTTTTTCCATCTATTTTGAGGAGGATCCCTGGGCTATATTCAGTTCGGCGGTAATCACCATGATTGTCGGTATGACACTGTTTTTTTCCTTTTCCAAACAGGACAGAAATATCAGAAAGCGTGAGGGGTATCTCATCGTTGCTTTGAGCTGGATATTTATGGCTGGATTTGGGATGTTGCCATTTGTGCTGAGTAAGGAGATACTTTCCTTTTCTGATGCGCTGTTTGAAACCATGTCCGGACTCACTACCACGGGAGCTTCGATCCTTTCAGATATAGAAGCCATCCCCAAAGGATTGTTGTTCTGGAGGAGCATGACCCAGTGGGTTGGGGGACTGGGGATCATCGTATTGACGGTAGCTATTTTTCCGTTGCTGGGTATCGGGGGTATAGAGCTGTTTGTGGCCGAGTCCCCAGGGCCAACGTCCGACAAAGTCCACCCCAGAATATCCGAAACTGCCAAAAGATTATGGTATATCTATGTGGGACTCACCTTGGCAGCGACCCTTGCTTACTGGGTGGGGGGAATGACATTCTTTGATGCGATCAACCATGGGTTGACTACGATGGCCACAGGGGGATTCTCCACCAAGAATGCCAGCATGGCATTTTATGATTCTGCCTTCATTCAGTATACGGCAATATTCTTCATGTTCCTGGCCGGGACAAACTTTACGGTAATCTACTTCGGCCTGATGGGGAAATTCAGAAGGGTATTGAAAAGTGACGAGTTTAAAACGTATGCATTTTCGGTCCTCATCATCACCTTGATGCTGTATTATCCCATCCTGGATAAGAGCAATCTGGATTCTGAATTTGCATTCAGAAAAGCATTGTTTCAGGTCGTATCCCTGATCACGACCACGGGATACATTAGTGATGACTATACCCAGTATGGTGAAGGACCGACATTTGTTTTTTTTATGCTGCTTTTTTTGGGGGCTTCTGCAGGCTCCACATCAGGGGGGATCAAGTTTGTCCGGCACCTTACCTTTATCAAAAACTCCTGGCTTGAGTTTAAGCGGCTGGTGCATCCCAGAGCAATCGTGCCGTTGATGATCAATGGAGACCGGGTGACGGGAAGGATTATTACCCACATTATGAACTTCCTGTTGATTTACCTGCTCATTTTTGTGGTGGGGTCACTGGTTCTATCGTTGATGGGATATGACTTGCTTACCTCTTTGGGAGCTGTGGCCACCTCTCTGGGCAATGTCGGTCCCGCTATTGGTTTGGTGGGACCCATGGATAATTATGCCTTTTTCTCGCCTGCAGCTAAGATTTTCCTGTGCTTTATCATGCTGTTGGGTAGGCTGGAGCTGTTTACTATTCTTATCCTCTTCACCCCGTTCTTCTGGAGGGCAAATTAGTCCTGAACAGAAAACTGGGCCTGTATCTTAGCAATCCTGTCTTCCAGGCTTTCGGAAGAAATTGAAGTTCTGCTCAACCGGTCTACCATGATAGGAAATGAGAAAGGGGTGAACTGGACGGGGTGCTTGACTATAATTTTCTGGCGGTTGATTTTTTGCAAGGCGAGGACCATCTTTCCCTGATCCACCTGCTGATCCACAGCTTCTCTATGCGCTTGTTTTAAGAGGAGATTTTCGGGGTCATAGGTGTCAAACACCTGGAAAAGCAAGCTGGAGTTTGCCTGTATGTGCCGGAAGGTAGTCGGCTTACCTGGATAGCCCTGAAATATCAGCCCGGCGATGCTTGCTATTTCCCGGAATTTTCTTCTGGTCATTTCACTTTCATTGATACACTGGAAGAGGTCCTCCTCCAGGTTGTTTATCGAAAATAAATCCTCTTCCAGCACCTCTTCTATGTTGATAGGTGTGTCAGAGAGCAGTTCGAACCCATAATCGTTCATGGCTATACTGAAGGAGACAGGGTACGCCACACTTATCCTGTAGGCAACCAGTGCACTTAGCAGCTCGTGCATCATTCTTCCCTCAAACGGGTAAAAGAAAATATGGAATCCTTGCCTGGTAGCATGCGACTCGATAAGCAGGGTGTTGACATCGGGAATAAGGGAGAGTTTCTTCTGGAGATCCAGGATCGGAGCTACATGGGAGATTTCCTCAGATGCGATTACTCCATGATTGTAAGACTCCAACAATTCACGGATCTTATCGGAGAGCTTGGAAGACAAAGACATTCGCGCACCCATCCAGGAGACGACGTTCCTGGTTTTCTTCTCAGAGAGCTTGACGATAGCATTCAGGTCTTTTAGCTGGACCAGCTCCAGACTTCTGCCCGCAAAGAAGAAACGGTCTCCGGTTTTCATCTTCGCGATGAAGTATTCTTCCACAGTACCCAGGTAAGTGCCGTTTTTGAATTTCACTTTGATCATCGCATCTGAGACTATGGTACCCATAGAAAGGCGGTGTTTCATTGCGATCTTCTTGCTGGTGACATGGTAAAGGCCATCTTCCCCCAAGCTTACTTTCAGGAAGTCTTCATAGCTTCCCAGTGAGTTTCCTCCCTTGGTGATAAAATCCATCATCCACTGCATCTCATCCCGGGAAAGGGAAGCATAGGAACGGGTCTTAATGGCCAGTTCGTAGACAGGTAAGGGGTCAAAACCATCTCCCACCGCCAAGGTCACCAGAAACTGGATCAATACATCGTAAGGGAGATGAGGGGGATACTGGGACTCCATCTCTTCATGGGCTATTGCATCACGAAGTGCCGCAGCCTCTATGAGTTCCAGGGAATTGGTGGGGACAAAGAATATCTCAGAGGGCAACCCTGGCTGATGTCCGGCCCGCCCTGCCCGCTGTACAAACCGGGAGACCCCTTTAGGACTACCGATCTGAATCACGCGGTCAACAGGCCTGAAATCCACTCCCAGATCGAGACTGGAGGTGCACACGACAAGTTTCAACTTTCCCTCATGGAGCGACTGCTCCACCCAGTTTCTCACGGATATATCCAAAGAGCCGTGATGCATGGCTATCCAACCTGCCCAGTCAGGCCTCGTCTCCAGGATTTTCTGGTACCAGATTTCTGTCTGGGAGCGGGTATTTGTAAAGAGCAAAACGGTCTGGCCTTCCGCTATAATCGGTATGACTTTTTCGATCAGCCGGATTCCGAGATGACCTGACCAGGGATACTTCTCAATTTCATCAGGGAAAACAGAATGGACAATAAGCTGTTTGTCAATTTTCGCTTTTACGATATGGATGGGTAGTGCACCCAGCAAGGTCCGGGCTGCATCTTCCAAGTTGCCGATTGTGGCAGAAATAGCCCATCTTTTAAATGTGGAAGGACATATGGATTGGATGTACTCGAGTGCCAACTGGACCTGCACACCTCTTTTGTTGCCCACCAGCTCGTGCCACTCATCCACTATAATGGCCTGTATCTCCTGGAATACCTCCCGGTGATCTTTTTGGGACAGTAGCACATGAAGGGTCTCGGGTGTGGTAATCAGACACTCCGGTGGTCTTCTCTTCATAGCAGCCCTCGTTTTTGCGTCCGTGTCGCCATTCCTGACCATTACTCTCCAGGGCAGTTCCAGTACTTCACATACTTCCAACATGGCTTTTTGGATATCCTGGGCGAGTGCCCGCAAGGGTGTGACCCAGATTATCTGAATGCCATTGTGCTTGGACTTCTTCCAAGTTTCCGGGTTTTTCAGGATGTACTCCAGGAGTATGGGGAACCACAGCGCAAAAGTCTTCCCGGACCCGGTAGGGGCATTCAGCAGTCCCGACTTGCCGTCCAGGTAATCTATCCAGGTCTGTTTCTGAAAATCAAAAGGAGTCCATCCTTTCTCTTCAAAGTAGTTCAATGCAAGTGCTATCCTGCTATCCTCCATAGAGATTCAAAAGGTTTTGGAGATCTTCCAGTGTATTGGCCTGCTCCTTGGTTTTATCTTTTCTCCACCGCAAAATACGGGGGAAGCGCAAGGCTATCCCACTTTTATGGCGGGGACTTACTTGGATTCCTTCAAACGCAATCTCAAAAACCAGCTCAGCTTTTACAGTCCGTACTGGTCCAAAACGCTCTCTGGTATTCTTTTTTACAAATTGATCTACTGCCCGCATCTCCACATCAGTGAGGCCTGAATATGCCTTGGCGAATGGCACCAGCTCGTCCCCGTTCCACACCGCAAAGGTGTAGTCGCTGTAGAGATCCGCCCGTCTTCCATGCCCCTTTTGCGCGTAGATCATTACACCATCTATGGTAAGCGGGGCGATTTTCCATTTCCACCAGCTCCCCCGTTTTCGTCCTGCCTCATAGGGGGAATCCATATGTTTCAGCATAAAACCTTCAGCCAATTCGGCCCTCGAATTCTCACGGAGTACGGCATATTCTTCCCAGGAAATCAATTCGATAGCCTGTGACAGTTCCAGATGTGGATGAGGGTAGAGATGGTTGAGCTCCTCGAGAATCTTTCTTCTTTTGGCTAAGGGCAACTCCCTGATGTCTTTGCCCTCATGCTCCAGGATATCGTAGGTCAATAAGCTTACAGGTGCATCTGCCAGTATTTTTTTACTCAGGTTTTTTCTGCCTATGCGGGTTTGGAGCAACCCGAAGGGCAGAGGTCTACCGTCTTGAAAAGTGATGATTTCCCCATCCAGCACAGTGCCGTCCGGGAGATGATCTCCAAGATCCACCAGTTCCGGGAATTTGTCGTTTACCAGTTCCTCCCCCCGGCTCCAGATAAACGTTTCCCCTGCCCTTCTGATAAGCTGCCCCCGTATCCCATCCCATTTCCATTCTACCTGCCAGTGACTCGGATCCCCCAGTTCTTCCGGGGATTTTTCCAGCGGATGGGCCAGAAAGAAGGGGTAGGGCCGGGATATATCCAATGCGGATTCATCCATGTCGAAAAGTTGATGGAAGCCGACCGTGGATGGATCCCAGTTTCCCATCAAGGCATGGGCAATAGTTGATTTATCACGACCCAGATGTGATGCGAGTGCATTGATCACGAGGTTTTGACTGACACCTATCCTAAATCCTCCGGTGATTATCTTGTTGAAAATAAAGCGCTCCAGCTGAGTGAGCTCCGACCAGGACTGGACTATTTTCTCCTTTTTGACCTCATCTTCCAAACCGCTCATTTCCCCAAGCAGCGTTATCCACTCAGATAACCTCCTGTCACTGGAAGATTCTGCCAAGGGAAGCAGCAAGGCTATGGTCTCAGCCAAATCACCCACTGCATGATAGGATTCTTCAAATAACCAGTCCGGTACCCCTGACATTTCCTGACACCATTCTCTTAGCTGACGGGTTGAAATCTGTCGTTTTGGTCTCCGATGGGTAAACAGTGCCACAGCCCATACCTTATCTTCATTGGAGGCTGTCGCAAAAAAATCACCCAATGCCTCAAGCTTGTCACTGGTTTTGTTGGATTGGTCCAAACGGGCAATAAGTTGTGCAAAATCTTTCATAGGTCTCCTGTATCCACTAAAAAAAGAAAAACAGTTATCTTACCATTCTAAATGATAATTTTAGCTTTATGTAAAACAGTCTATTTGACTTTTCGTTACAAAATTTAAACATGATATGCATGAGAAAGTTGATACTTGGGTTTGGTATTTCGATTTTTATTCTGTCCTGTGCCGAACCGGAGCCTGAAATTTATACAGGGCGCAGTTTGGAGTATGGGCTTTACAAAGCCAGTGAATTTGATTACACCGGCAAGGTGACAATAAAAGAAATGACAGACGAGACACTGGAGGTAACTATTCAGATGGATGGTGCTACCAGCCAGTCCGGTATTTTATACCCTGTACACCTCCATCTGGGAGGATATGATTTTGAAGATGCACCCATTGCGGCCTTATTGACGCCTGTTTCAGGAAACACGCTCACCAGCAGGAGTGTACTTGGTAAGTTGGCTGATGGCACAGTGATGGATTTTGAAGAGATGCAGGGATTTAACGGACACATCAAAATTCATCTCGCCAGTGAAGGTCCTGATTATGAGGTGATACTTACCGCTGGAAATATCGGGGCCAATGAGAATTCAGCACTGGGTTTTGATCCGTCAAAGATCGCCGTTTGTTCAAAAAGCTTTTAGGTTTTTTGGACAGAAACGAATAAAGGCATCCCATTGGGATGCCCTTATTCGTTTTCCGGAGAATTACCGTTACTCGATCACTACCGGGAAAAGAATGTCCAGATCCGATTCTCCTCCGGCTTGCTCATAGTTGGCGAAATGTGGGTTGGTCGCCCCCTCAAAATTCTTGTTGAGGTCGTGCCTTAGCACTACCCGCATAGCAGCGGTGTTCGTACCTGGGGAACTTTGCATCGTGACGATTCCTCTTAGACCGATCAGTTCTCCTCCTGCATCATTGTAAGCATACGATGCCGGTGCCGGAGACCCTACAAACAATGAGCCCAGGAAGTAGAATTGATGCTCGTCTCCCTCTTCCAATATTTCCTCGGTGATGTCTTCATTTTCAATGGAATTGAAAACCTCAATGTCCAACTGGTAAGTCTTGCCACTGCTCAAAGTGACTGTCTCGATAGTGGGGGAAGCGCCCACTTCTATACCCTGTGGATCGGAGGCCTTAAAAGAGAACGGACTTCCCACAGCAGTCCCGCTGGCGTCCAGCTCTGTAAAGGTGAGTGTCACATCCGTGATCACTTCACCGTCATTCTCAACTGCCGGATCCTCGCTCTCACATGCGGTGAAAGCCATCATTCCAGCTGCAATAAGAAAGCCGGGTAGTCTTCGTAAGTTTTTCATAAGTAAATAGTTAGAATTGATAATTGATTTTCAGGAGAATGTTTCTACCGATATCATCCGTGAAATACCTGAAGCGGTTCATGTACTCCTTGTATGAGGTGTTGAAGAGATTTTGAACCTGAAGCCCCAGATTGAGTTTATTGGGCCCGAGCGCAAACTGCTTCTGATAAGCTATATTGAATAGGGCATAAGCCGGGGGAGCTGGAGCCAAATCAAAATCAGGCTCTCTATGTTGTCTCGCTACCAGCATGTTACTGAATGTCACTTTATGCGCTTCTGCCAGACTTCCTGAACTGAAATTATAAGCGATCCCCCAGTCCATCCGGTCAGAAGGAATGAATGGCAGGTAGTTGTTCTCCTCAGAATTTTTGGCCCGGATGATTGAGCCTTTCAGGTAGCCGCTCAGCCTGTAAGTGAACTGATAGCTTCCGGCAAAATCAAACCCGTAGAAGAACGCATCAGCCTGAAGGTATTCATACACATTGAAAGTTCCTCTTAAGCTTACGAAAGTTTCTCCAGTGGGATTCAGGTAAATATAATCTCTTATTTGATTTGCATAAGCGGTGATTTCCACATGTGATTTTGCGCCGTCGTATTCGAGCTCATTCACCCATTTCAGGGATTTTTCCGATTGTAAATTCTGATCGCCGATCTCAACGGCAGCTGCACCATGATGGAGCCCCTGACTGAATAGTTCATTGACATTGGGTGGTCTCCAGGCACTCCCCAAGTTACTGCTGAAGGAGAAAGAGGGGCTGAGCTGAAAGACTCCGCCGAGAAACGCCGAGAAATTTTGATAATCCAATGCCGCAGACTCCAGTTCTCCTGCTATAAAGCGGGCCGTACTCACTGTCCTGAAATCATACCTCAGACCAGCTTCTACTTCCACAGGTCCTTTGGAGTACTTTTCCCTGGCATAAATTCCGGTGTTCAGCATGTCGTAATTTGGGATTAACGGGGTCACGCCCGTTCCGGGCACGTTGCTGTTGGCTTGCTGGATAAAGTTTATACCCCAGGTCCCACTGAATTCGTTTTCATGGGTATGATCCACAAAGAGGTCCAGCGTATTAGTGAACAGCTTGAGGTCTAAGCTAGGCCTGCTATTCAGATCCCCCCGGCGTCTGTCATATTCCTGGCGGTTGTTCAGCTGGAAGCCATATTGCAGGTTTATTTTCCAGGAGGGGGAGAGATGGTAATGGGACTTGAGTTTGGCCAGGTGATGCGAAACCACCTGCTTGGGATTGGCAATGGTGTAGCTGAAACCGGACTCGGTAAATGGCCTCCCGTTCGCTATAATTTGCTGCAAGTCTGATAAATTGCCTGTGTGGGCATCACGGAGTATTCCCAGGGAAGTATTGAAGAAGCTATAATAAGTTTCTACACCAAGTTTTGGGCTGCTATAGCCAGCCGCCCCGGAGAAATTATATTCTTCCAATCCTGTATTTCCTTGATAATAGTCAGGGGATTTGATGTTTCCTGCACGTTTTGCAGAGCCCTGCACGCGATATCCCAGCCCTTTGATTTTATCAGATCCTCCTGTGTGGGTGATGGATACGTTTCCCATTCTGCCATTGGACCCACCCAGCAAGTGGAGGTTTGTCAGACTTTCTTTTTTGGTAGGAAGTGCCGCAGGGCTTACCAGGATCACACCTCCCATGGCTTCAGGACCGAACCTGACTGTTTCAGCACCCTTGATCACCGTGATTTCATCCGCAATAAATGGGTCTATTTCAGGAGCATGCTCAGCTCCCCATTGCTGTCCTTCCAGTCTGATGCCGTTGTTTAAGATCATGATCCGGTTGCTGTGCATGCCATGGATTACCGGTTTGGAGATACTGTTGCCGGTCGAAAAGGTAGAGACTCCCGCTATTCTTCTCAGGCTCTCACCCAGGTTTTCACCACGGGATTCCAAGAGGGCTTCGCCATACAGCGCAGAGACTGAAGTGGTGGTCTGGACCGCATCTCTGTGTCCATGTATTTCCACACCTTCCAGGTCCAGGGATTTCTCGGCCATCCGGTATGTTTTGTTGAACGGGTTCGATTCCAGCACCACACTGTCCCTGATCTCCTTATGTCCGAGGTACTGGATGGTGAGTGTATAGGATCCTTTGCACAGGTTTCTGATGATGAAGTTGCCGGACGGATCACTTACCGCTCCCTCCGAAGCTTCTACTATCCAGATGTAAGCCCCTTCTATCGGCTCATTGTTTTCCAGATGGATAATTTTACCTCTGATAGTCAAGTTGCAGTCCTGGGCATTTACATGGAATGCAAGGAAAGATAGTAACCATAAGAAAACGCCTGCTTTTATTTTCACGGAGCAAAAATAGAGTTCATTTTTCCATTAAACCAAGAAAAATGAAACAAAGTTGCAGTAAGGGATGAATGGCTATTTTGGGCAGAAAATGGAAGTTTGCCGGTAACCGATGGAGACAGCGGTAAAGCAGCGGTAAAAGTCTGGGCAGTCCATTGCTTTAAAAAAAAATCCAGCCTTAAGGCTGGATTGCAATGGAATGGGCATCTAAGAAAATACCTCCAGAGAACACTTACGACAGCCAGGAGGACCAGGGTATCCTGCTCAGGATAAGTACAAGGCCCAAGGCATACATCATATAGATACTTCGGAATCTGGCTCTGGAAACAGTCAGTTTTTTGGATCTGATATATCCCACAGATATCAATACGATAGCGACGATATTGATCAAGGGGTGTTCCAAAGCAGTCAGTCTAGCCGCTGCATCTGACATAGCACCGCCTCCCTGCAGCAGGGATAAACCCAGTGGGCTTATGAAATACAGTATCAATCCTACGAGGAGCTGGACATGGGAAAGGATGAATGCAATCATGGCAATTTTTCTGTCTTTTTCAGTGAATTCTTTGCCTGATAGCGAACCGATCAGCATCCAGATGATCACTACTATTAAAGACAATAAAGCCAAGTAGGCTATTCCTGAGTGAAGGTGTTGTAATCCTGTATACATACTTGTTAAGTTTAGAACAGTGAAAATAGGGTAAAAGGAGATACAATCCTTTCAAAAGAGGGCGAAACTATTGGACAAATAGCACCAAGCCTTTGAGGTACTCTGTTTCAGGGTGATAAATATTGACAGGATGATCTGCGGGCTGGCTGAGATGGTGCAGGATTTTCACCTTCCGGCCACTCTCAAGTGCAGCAGCGGTGACGGTATGGGTGAACAAGGATTTGTCGACCACCTGACTGCAGGAGAAGGTGAATAGAATACCCCCTGGTTTTATTTTTTTAAATGCTTCTGCATTCAGACGCTTGTAGGCCTGCACGGCATTGTGTCGGGCCTTCAGATTTTTTGCGAAAGCCGGAGGATCCAGCACGATTACATCATAATCATCCCCGATTTCACGGATGTATTTCACCACGTCAGCTACCTTGGACTCATGGCTGCCCTCCAGGCCGGGATTCAGGGTTATATTCTCCTCTGTGAGTTCGATCGCCTTCGGGGAAATGTCTACGGAATGGACTTCCCGGGCTCCTTCTTTGAGGGCCAATACAGAGAATCCACCCGAATAACAGAAGGTATTCAAGACTTTTTTTTCCCTGGAAAAGGATGCCAATAGCAGTCTGTTTTCCCGCTGATCTATAAAAAAACCGGTTTTTTGTCCTTTCTCCCAGTCAATTTTATAAGTCGCCCCATATTCCTGGATAAGATCAGTCCGGGGTTTGCCCAGTACCCAGCAGTTGGTGGTGACTTGGTGGTCTTTTGGGAGCGTATCCCCGCTCTTATCAAATACACCGGAGAGCTTTTCCCCATAGGTGTGCCGGATCGCCAGGGCTATTTCCTTTATATGGGAATGCATGCCAATATGATGTGCCTGGACCACAGCCGTACCGTTGTAGAAGTCCACAATGAGCCCGGGAAGAAGATCTCCTTCTCCATGGACCAACCTGTATACATTGGTGTGGTTGCTCGAGGTCAGCCCCAAGGATTCCCTAAGCATAAATGCCGCTCCAATCCTGTCATTCCAGAAATCCTGGTCTATGGGCCTGTCTTCAAAAGAAATGATCCGCAACATAATGGATCCCTTGGAGAAATGGCCAATTCCAAGAAACTCACCTTTTGAAGAGACTACTTCTACAAGCTGGCCGTTTTCCAGCTGGTCATCCTGCTGGTAAATGGCTCCGGAGAATACCCAGTGATGCTGCCTTTTCAGTGAGATTTCTTTGCCTTTTTTGAGTATTACTTTAGGATAATTCATCTGTTTGGAGTTGTTTTTCAGTGAAAGTAAAGCTTCCTATCACCATAAATAAAATGCTGGCTACCAACCCAAAAATATGGGCCTGATCACTCAGCAGGTAGTGGGAGCATAGCAGGTATACCGCCATCCCCACTGCCATGGATAGCAAGGCTCCCATTCTTGATGCTTTTTTCCAGTAGAGTCCGGCAGTGAGCGGGACGAACAGCGAGACCAGCATCAGGATGGACGCACCTGCCACCAGCTCATAGATATTCGATTCTATTGTCGCGATGAAAGTTGCTATCAAAGCTACCAAAATTACATTAGCCCGCAGGATCCAGAGGAAATGCCTGTCCTGCAATTTGTCCCGAAAGTAAGGCCTGATCAGGTTTTCTGAAATAATGGCGGAAGGGGCCAGGAGTCCAGAGCTGGTTGTGCTCATGATGGCAGAGATCAGCGCGCCAAAGAAAATGATCTGTACAGGTAGCCCACCGTGCTTAAGTATCATGGAGGGGAGCAGCATCTGTTTGTTTTCGAGATAGAGTTCTGGGTACAGTATTTTTGAGCCGAGGGCAATGAACAAAGGCAATAACCCAAACGTCACATAGAATGCCCCGGCAAGATAGGTGGATCTCACCGCTACTTTTTCAGATTTGGCAGACATGACCCGCTGATAGATATCCTGACTGGGAATACTTCCCAGCCCCAGTATGATCCAGGCCCCGAAGTAATTGATCCATGAAGCAAGGTGTGGTTCGGGGAAAAACTGAAAGCTTTCCGGAGGGGCTTTGGAAATGATTTCACCCACACCTCCTGCCTCTTGGGCAATCATGACAGCTACCCAACTCAGTCCCAGTACAATCATGGCCGTCTGGATGAAGTCGGTGATAGATATCGCCCACATCCCTCCAAGAAAGGTATAACACACCACAATGGCAGCGGAAACCACTATTCCCTGGTTCATCGTGAGGCCTGTGACCGTGCCGAGCACCAGGCTGAGTGCGACCAGTTGCGCAGCCACATAGCCAAAATAGGCAGGGATCATAAAAACCGAAGCGAAGAATCCGATGAATTTGCCGTAAATTTTCACAAATACATCGCCAATAGTGAGCACACCCATGCGGTACATTGGCCTTAGGTAAAACATGCCGAAAAGGATAAGGCAAAGCGCTCCACCAAAAGGATCTTCTATGACTCCCAGCAACCCTTCTTCCAGATACACTGAAGAAGCACCGAATAGGGTCTCGGAGCCGAACCAGGTGGCAAAAAGTGCAGATGCGGAAAGGAAAAGGGGAAGGGATCTTCCTGCCAGTACAAAATCATTGGAGGTTTTGACCAGGCTGGAAGACCACACCCCGATGGCAATGGTAATCGCCAAATACACAACAATTGCAACGAGCAGCAATTGGATCAGTTATTTTTTAGCATACATCTTCTCACGTAAGGTTTTTATTTCCTCACTTTCCAGGTAATCGTCATAAGGCATCCTACGGTCTATTGTTCCGTTTGGAGTAAACTCCACAATTCTGTTGGCAGATGACTGAACGAACGCATGGTCATAAGAGGACATCAAGATGGTCCCGTTGTATTCTATCACCGCATTGTTGAAGGCTGTGATTGATTCCAGATCCAGGTGATTGGTAGGCTCATCCATGACCAGTAAATTGGGGTTCTGAAGCATCATTTTAGACACCATGCAGCGTACTTTCTCTCCTCCGGACAGGACACTGCATTTTTTCAGGGATTCTTCACCGGTGAAGAGCATCCTACCCAGGAACGTACGCACATAGGCCTCCTCCTGATTGGTTGAGTATTGCCTTAGCCAATCTATCAAACTCAGGTCAGATTTGAAAAACTTGGCGTTGTCATTCGGCAGGTAAGCTTTATTGATGGTAACCCCCCATTTATAGCTCCCCTTGGTCGCAGGTATCTCTTCCATGATAGTCTGGAAGAATTTGTTTACCGCCTGTTTGGTTTTTGATATAAATGCAATTTTATCCCCTTTGTCCACCATGAGGTTGACATCGGTGAAATAAGTGACTCCATCTTCCTTCAGCTCAAGGTTTTCCGTCATGAAGATCTGATCTCCGGCTTCACGCTCAGGTTTGAAGATAATACCGGGATATTTCCGGGAGGAAGGCTCGATGTCATCAATATTCAGTTTTTCGATCATCTTCTTCCGGGCAGTGGCCTGCTTTGATTTGGCCACGTTGGCAGAAAACCGGTCTATAAATGACTGGAGTTCCTTCCGCTTATCCTCAGCTTTCTTGTTGGAATCCGACCGCTGTTTGAGTGCCAGCTGGGAAGACTCGTACCAGAAGGTATAATTACCGGAATAGATCTTGATCTTACTGAAGTCAATATCGACGATATGGGTAGAAACTGTGTCCAGAAAATGCCTGTCGTGGGAAACGACGATCACCAGGTTTTTGAAATCCAGCAGGAAATTCTCCAGCCATTCGATAGTGTCGCCATCCAGGTCATTTGTCGGTTCATCCAGGATGAGGATATCCGGATTTCCGAAAAGCGCCTGGGCCAGGAGCACGCGCACTTTCTGGTTACCCGCCAGGTTTTTCATGGGCTGGTAATGTAAATCCTCGGAAATACCCAACCCCGACAGCAGGGAAGCCGCATCTGATTCGGCATTCCAACCGTCCATTTCGGCAAATTCTGATTCCAACTCTGAAGCCCGGAGTCCGTCTTCTTCCGTAAAATCAGTCTTGGCATAGATGGCATCCTTTTCCTCCATTATCGCAAAGAGGGTCTTATGGCCCATGAGTACAGTCCTGAGCACCTCCACCTCATCAAACTCAAAATGGTTCTGCTTCAATACCGCCATACGCTGGCCGGGGGTGATGTTTACAGATCCACTGGTACTGTCGATATCACCGGATAGGATTTTGAGGAAAGTGGATTTGCCGGCACCGTTGGCCCCGATCACACCGTAACAGTTACCTGGTGTGAACTTGAGACTTACTTCATCAAAAAGTGTTCTTTTACCAAACTTTAGAGAGAGGTTATCAACTGAAATCATATGTTCGTTTTAAATTATTTGAAAATCAGCTTTACCTAAGCTGATTTAAGTAAGGATGATAAGTAATGAATATTCGCCTGTTTAGAAGCTCCTGTTCTGAGCCTATATTAGGAGACGAAATAGGTTTGTCAATTGGTACACAAAGGTACGGGATAGTAAAAGAAGAACCAACTGTTGCCAATTGGCTCTTGGTATCCATTGAAGAAGTTTCCTCAGATTCCACTTGGATCCGACGGGGTAGTGCCTCCGTTTGAATCTGTCTTGGATGATGGATAAGGTGAGGTAGACGGCAGACAGGATGCGGCACATACCTTTCCCCGAAGCCCTTGGATTTGCTGATTGGTGATGGCACTGGAAACTTTTTTCATCCTGAGCCCCAATTCTCTTTCGTATTGATTCCCAATGTTCACGCTTTTGGATAGTTTTGTCCGGTAAATTTTTAATCCCTATTATGAAATCGAGCATGACTAAAAAATCACACACTGGCATGATTATCCTGTATGCGAGATTCCACGTGACCATTGAAAGAAAAAATATAAACACATGAAAAAGATATTAATTACAGGAGGTGCCGGCTACATTGGCTCGCATACTGCCGTCGAACTGGTAAATTCCGGGTATGAACCTATAATTCTGGATGATCTTTCTAATTCTGAAGAGAAAGTGGTAGACCGTTTGGAGGAAATACTGGGCAAGAAGCTGAATTTTTATAAGGGGGATTGTAACGATGCGGCTGTTCTAGCACAAATAGGCAAAGAACACCAGTTAGATGGCGTGATCCATTTTGCTGCGTTTAAGGCAGTGGGAGAGAGTACGGTCCTTCCGTTGAAATATTATAGAAACAACCTGGGGTCACTTGTGGTGCTGCTGGATTTCATGGCTACCCAAGGCATCAAAGACCTTGTATTCTCGTCATCCTGCACGGTTTACGGGCAGCCGGACCACTTGCCGGTTACTGAGTCCACCCCCAGAAAGGAAGCGGAAAGTCCCTACGGAAATACCAAGAAAATCTGTGAGGACATTCTGGTCGATTATGTGAAAAGTAAACCCGGGATCCGTGTGATCTCCCTGAGGTACTTCAATCCTGTCGGTGCACATCCGACTGGAAAGATCGGTGAACTGCCCATTGGCACTCCGAATAACCTGGTACCTTTCGTGACGCAGACTGCCGCCGGAATCCGGGAAAAACTGACCGTCTTCGGGGATGACTATGATACCCCTGACGGGTCGTGTGTCAGGGATTTTATCCATGTGATGGATTTGGCGGATGCCCATGTGAAGGCCCTGGAATACCTGGCAGGGCAAGAGACGGATTTTTACGATGTGTTCAATGTCGGAACGGGCAGGGGCAACACGGTACTTGAGGTGATACAGACGTTTGAAAAAGTGAACGGGCAGAAGATAAACTACGCGATAGGGGCAAGAAGAGCTGGTGACGTGGTGAAAATCTGGGCGGATACTGACAAAATAAACACGGTGCTGGGATGGACCCCCAGGTTTTCCCTTGAGGACTCGATGCGCGACAGCTGGAATTGGCAAAAGGGCCTGAAAGGCTAAAAGTCTTCCAAACCTGTAAACTAAACAAAGCAAAGCCGGATGAAGTGACCCATCCGGCTTTGCTTTTTGATAAGGTTTAATTTTTTCCGATCGGGCTTTCCTCGCAGGCCACATCACCTGCCACATATTGCATACCGTCCAGGAAGAACTGTAGGAGGTCAGGGTTCTCAAAGCTCTGGGCATTGTGTGACGGAGAGCTGTACATTACCCTTCCTTTGCCCTCTTTCCGGATCCAGGAGACGTAGGTTTTGCCTTCCGTGAGATTGTTTTCTTTCCGCTGTCCGCTAATCTCCGCATTGTTGAAATACAGCAAGGGCCGGAAGTCCAGGTTTTTATAGGCATTTTTATAGAAATAAGGCTCGTCCACATGGTTAAAACCCTCCTTGGGAAATGCCTGTACCAACGGGTGGTCAGCATCCTCCAGATATACCTGAAATGCCTGCTGTACGGGATGGTAGTCAAAGCTGGCACCTGCCAATGCTGAAAATTCCGGTGAATTGTTTTGTGTGGTCACCGCGCCATGCAAAAGCAACAGTCCACCGCCTTCCCTGACATAAGAAAGGATATTGTCTTCATACATCAGTGCCTTTTTCATTAACCCGGCACTGTCGGCATCCGATTCATCCCTGAGCTTGTCCCAGAACAGGTTTCGATGGTCTCCCTTGGAGCAGGTATTGTTCAGTACTACCACATCGAAACGGCTAAGGTTGCTTTTTTCAAACATGCGGATGTCGGTACTCCCTGTCACTTCGAAAGCTCCGCTTTTATTTCCGATGATTTTTACCATCTCCTCTGTGTGGGGTATCACCCAATGCTCAAAGCCCGTAAAGAGTGAGAACACAAGGACTTTTTTCTTCGTGTTGAATGGGAATCGGGGTTGTTCCGGTGCCAGTGCTGTTATTTTGGCCTTCCAGGCCTCATCCAGCTCAACTTCCGGAAGACCCTGTGCATAGACAAGGGATAGTTGGCTGATTAGGAGCAAGAGGGTCAGTAGCTTCCTTTCCATTGGAGTAAAAGTTGGGATATTAGTTTGGGTTCTTTTGTTTTTTGGTAAACTTGGTAAAGTGTCCACGCCCAATAACCTGATTTTTCAATGATTTTCAAAAGAATATTAGTCATCTGTGCCCTTATCGCAGGATCATCGGTAAAGGTACCTGCTCAGCAGATTACCCTGACAGAAACGTCGGAAGGAATCAATTTCCTTTGTGATGGACGGTTGGTTTTAACCTATCGGACTTCGGTGGCAGAGGTCCCGGAAGGAATCGATCCGGCTTTTGGCAAGTCAGGGTTTATCCACCCACTCCTTTCCCCATCCGGCCAGGAACTCACCCGGATCCATCCTCCGGATCATTACCATCACTATGGGATATGGGGTCCATGGACCAGAACCACGATTGCCAACAGGGAGGTTGATTTCTGGAATCTGGGAGATGGAACAGGAAGGGTCGACTTCGAACGGGTGCTCTCCAGGCAGGAGAACCCTTCATTTGCAGAATTGGTGGTAAGACAAATCCATACGGATTTGAAGGCACCAGACGGACCGCAGGCCGCCCTGGAAGAAGACCTGGGTATCCGGGTGTGGACTAAAGCGGAAGATCGCTATACCATAGATTACACCACGACGATCTCCACCCCGCTTTCCGTGAGTGTGATGCTGGAAGCCTATCGCTATGGCGGGGGAATAGGTTTCAGAGCCACAGGCCAGTGGAATCCTGAAAACAGTACCATGCTGACTTCGGAGGGGTTAAGCAGGGAAGAGGCGGATGGGAGCTCCGCAAAATGGCTGATAGTGCAGGGAGAGTCGGATGCGGAACAGGGACTAAGCGGAATCGTGTTCTTAAGCCATCCCGCAAACAGGTCGCATCCTGAACCGTTGCGCGTTTGGCCTGAGGATTCCAATGGGGGAGAAGAGAATGTGTTTCTGGATTTCAGTCCGACACGGAACAAGGCCTGGGAAATTGAGCCCGGTAAGACCTACACCCTGCGCTATCGGCTGATAGTTTACGATGGAGCGCTTTCTGCACGGGAAGCTGAGCAGTACTGGGAGGCTTTCGCTGCGGACTTAAACTGACGGCCGCGTCCCGAGTGCTTTTGCAAAGAATTCATCGAAGATTGAGCACCCTACGGAAACCCGGTTTTCCCCCGCGGTAATTAGATGGAGCTTTGTTTTCAGGACATGCATCAGCATCACTTCTGGCACGGGTGGTTTTTCCCTGAGATAGAAAGTGGCGATTAGAAGAAATCTGTGGAGAGCCGGTTAAGACGGAATGGGACTGTAATGTCCAGAATCCTGTATACCTGACCTGTTTTTTAAACACCTGTAGGCGACTTGAAGTTGAGTAATATCAACACCACCGATATGAGACCACCCGATCAGGAAATAACCCAGAACAAACTTACCGTCGCCATCGCGGGGGCAGGAGGATATATAGGAAGATGGTTTATCCACCAGTACAGTGACAAGTATAAGATAGTGGCACTGAGCAGAAAACAGGTAAAGTCAAATCCGGATCCCAGGGTGAATTGGAGGCAAGTAGAACTCTACTCCATTACCAGTACCATTGAAGCATTGAAGGGAGTGGATGTCGCGATATACCTGGTCCACTCCATGAATTCGTCCACCCGGCTGAACCAAGGCAGTTTTGAAGATACGGATTTGCTCCTCGCTGATAATTTCAGCCGTGCTGCAGCGCTGAACGAGGTAAAGCAGATCATTTACCTGGGAGGGTTACTGCCGAGGGACACCACCGAGAAGCTTTCGAGACATCTTAAAAGCAGGCTGGAAGTGGAGCAAGTTCTCGGGTCAAGAAAAGCGCGTCTTACAGCACTAAGGGCATCGATTATAGTGGGGCCAGGGGGATCCTCTTTCGATATGATCAAGAATCTCGTGAGAAAACTGCCCGTCATGGTGTGCCCAAAATGGACAGAATCCCTTACCCAGCCCGTCTCCCTTCGGGACACGCTGGATATCATTGATACCTGCATAGGAAACCCGGCAGTATATGGCAAGGCGATAGAGATAGGAAGCCCCGAGGTGATGTCCTACCGTACTATGCTGGAGCGGACTGCGAAGGTGATGGGTAAAAAGAGATGGGTTTTCTCCGTCCCTGTATTCTCTCCCGGACTTTCCAAGTTCTGGGTGGGCCTATTTGGTGAGAGCCCCCCACAGTTGGTATCCCCCTTGGTAGAAAGCCTAAAACATACTCTGACGGTCTCCCCGGAGCGGGCGTTCAGAGAAAAACCCATCGATTACCTGACCTACGAGGAGTCGGTTAGAGCAGCACTTTTTTCTTCCGAAAAATTGGATTTACCGGTTTTTCACCAGAAGCGGGGCGTTAAAAACACAGTGAGAAGTATCCAGCGTATGACCAACAAGAACCGGCGTTCTGCCAGCTGGGTTGCGCACCGGTACAACATCTGGTTACCGAGCTTTTTCCGGTTTCTGATTAACGCGGAAAATACCGTCAACGGCGACATCGGTTTTCACCTGCTGTGGTTTAAAAAGCCCATGCTGCAACTCACCTTGATCCCGGACCGTAGTGATGAAGAGCGGCAGTTGTTCTATATTACAGGAGGCTGGCTTGTCCGCCGTTTTGACTATGGCTGGCTGGAGTTCAGAGGAGTTCTGGGGAACAAGTACATCATTTCAGCTATTCATGAATTTGTGCCCAGGTTACCGTGGTTCATTTACATCATCACGCAGGCAAAAATTCATCTCTGGGTAATGAATCGGTTTAGGGGATATTTGCAGAAAAGGGAATATCAAACTGAAGAATAGGCGTTAAAAAGAAGAGACAAACGAATTCGTATCACCTATGAAGTATCTGAATTTTAAAAATGGAGACCAACTCCCACTGGTGGGGCTGGGCACCTGGAAAAGTAAACCCGGGGAAGTAAGAAAAGCGGTGTACTGGGCTATAGAGGCGGGGTATAGGCATCTTGATTGTGCTGCTATCTATCAGAATGAAAAGGAAGTTGGTCAGGGGGTATTGGATGCGGTCGCAGATGGACTGGTGAAAAGAAAAGATCTGTTTATAACCTCAAAGCTATGGAATAGCTCCCACCGCAAGCAGGATGTGGAGCAGGCGCTGGAGAAAACCCTGAGTGATCTGAAGCTGGACTATCTTGACTTATACCTCATTCATTGGCCGATTGCCTTCAAGCCCGGTGTGGGTTATGCACACCACAGGGAGGAGTTCTATACATATAATGATGTGCCACTGGCCCAGACCTGGCAGGGTATGCAGGAGCTTAAGGCTCAAGAGCTGGTGCGGCATATTGGGGTTTCAAACTTCAACCGAGGTAAACTCCAAGAACTTATGGCACTGGAAGGGGAGAAACCAGAGATGAACCAGATAGAGATGCATCCGTTTTTGCCCCAACAGGGATTGGTCGATTTTTGTATTGAAAACGGCATCCTGCTCACAGCCTATTCCCCGCTGGGGACAGGTGATTCCAGGGCCGAACGGCATAGCAATGATCCCAAACTTCTGACCAATCCTGTAGTGGCGTTGATTGCGGACAAACATAAAGCCTCCACCGCACAGGTCTTGATAGCATGGTCTATTGCAAGGAACATAGCCGTAGTGCCGAAATCAGTCAACCACGGGCGGATAATTGAGAACTTTGGTGCAACCGGGATTGCTCTTGATGAGCATGACATGATGACCTTAAGGGACATCGGGGTCAGCCATCGGTTTATAGACGGCTCTTTGTTTACAGGGACCAATAGCCCTTACTTGTATTCCGACCTTTTTGACAGTTGATAAGGAGGGCTGGAGACCGGGCAATCTCCAGCCTCTTTCCTATTCTTCTATTTCCAACACTTCCAGGATATCGGCCAATTCGTCGAAATCCTTCAGTCCAGGCTTGATTTCATCTCCTCCAGCCAGAGAGATCCCTTTCAGCTTTAGCCGCTCCACCAGTGACAATACATTTTCAGAATTGATGCCGGCGCCCAGCATAACGTCACATTTTTCAGCATAGGTCTTGATCAGCTCCTGTTTTTCGGTGGTAAGTACATCCAATGCTGATGTCACATGCAGTACAATCTGGTGGGCAGTGAGGGTTTCTGCCAGCTCTTCATCGTAGAATTGTAAATCTTCCAGATCACGGGTCAGAATCATACGATGACCCTGCAAATCCAGACTCAGAAGGGTTTTAAGATGGGTATGCTCAACCCATTTTATAGAGGGATAACTCAATAAGATCCCTTCGATTTTGGAAGGGATGGACCTGTCAAACTCCGCTACGAAGTCCAGACCGGAAACCCATCCGGTTATTTCTGAGAATTGGAGGGGGGAGACATATTTTTCAGAAGTTTCCTCCAGGCAAAATCCCAACAAGTCCACATACATGCCTGAGCAATACCTGGCATCACTTAAATTAGTAATCCCACTTACTTTTACAAAAGTACTTAATGCCATAATTCAAAATTTCAAGGGGCTAAGTTAACTACTCCGATTGGGTTGAAAAAAGGAATTTTTAAAACCCGGTCCGTTCGGTTCAGACTTTAATTCCAGAAAAACCTCCTATTTTTAATCATTCATACGCAACATGTACGTGAAGTTAAGATTTCTGTTTTTTTTGGGATTGGTGCTCTTACTGGCCTGTGAAAGGGAGCTGGAAGTGCTGCCCATTCCCATAGAGATGGAGTACCAACCGTTACAGCTGGGAACGTTCTGGATATATGCTGTAGATGAAACGGTCTATTACGGTGAAAATGATGCAGAGCAGGAATTTTATTACTACCGCGACTGGATCAGGACTTTTTATACCAATGGGGGAGGCGAACAGGTGTTTGTCATCCAGCGAAGCAGGTCAGAGGATAATGAAGTGTGGGAAAACCTACTGGAGTACACCGTTTTGCTCAGGGGTAATCAATTGGTGAAGACGCTGGCAAACCAGCCATTGGTCTCGCTGGTTTTTCCGCCGGTCCAGGGAAAGACCTGGGATGCCAATGTTTACAGAAATGCCGGAGAGGATAGATTCGAGATCGATTATATGGGTAGTTACACTGTATTGCAGGTGGATTACCCTAATTCCCTGAGGATTTTACAGGAAGAGAATGACGATAAAATCACCTTTCGGAATAACCGTTACGAAGTTTATGCAGCGCAAGTAGGCATGATTGAGAAATACGAAGAAGTGCTGACTTACTGCTCCCGGAATGACTGTCTGGGAGAGCAGCTGATCGACTCGGGGGTTAAAACGGATATGAAACTGATCGGGTATGGGGTACGGTAACTATCTGCTGGCAGGTCTTGCTTTTCTGATCGGTATGGCTGATGTGGCTGCCCAGGACAGGTATGCGGTATTCTATAAGCATAAACCCCAAACCACCTTTTCGCTTGAAGTTCCTTCGGAATTTCTTTCCGGGAAAGCCCTGGCCCGCAGGGTGAGAGAAGGGGTGATGCCGGACAGTTTGGATCTGCCGGTGACACAAAGGTATATAGATTCGGTGAGCAAGAAGGCCGATTACGTGCTTTACAGTAGTAAATGGCTGAATGCAACCCTGCTTGTGGCCACGGAGGTACACGTGTCAGAGATAGCAGGATTTCCTTTTGTGGAACGGGTAGAACTGGTGGCGAGAGGGTTTACTCCACCCTCAGCTGTACGAATGGGGGAAGCAGTCCCATCCCGGCTTAGTGGGAAACTAGCCCCCCCTACCAGCATTAGTGGCAGCATACGTTCATCAGCGGAAAATGCCTATGATTTCCAGAATCAACTCTTGGGGATTCCTGAAATGCATGCAGAAGGGTACACGGGCAAGGGGGTAACTGTCGCGGTGTTTGACGCCGGTTTTCCAGGGGTTCCCCAGATATCCGCCTTAGGTCATCTGATTTCAGGAGGAAAAATAATCGGGACAAGGGATTTTGTGGTACCATGGAATAAGGATGTGTACACAGCGAACCAGCATGGGACCAACGTACTTTCATTGATCGCCTCGAATGAACCCGGAGTCATGGAGGCAGGGGCACCGGATGCGGATTTTATCCTGGTACTCACGGAGGACGTGGCCACCGAGTACAGGATCGAGGAGTATAATTGGGTGCGGGGAGCGGAGTATGCAGACAGTCTGGGGGTGGATATCATCAACAGTTCCCTGGGCTATTGGGATTTCGATGAGGAAGCGATGAATTACTCCCTGGAGGATCTGGACGGAGAGACGGCCACCATCAGCAAGGGAGCGGCAATAGCGGCACGCAAGGGCATATTGATTACCACGAGTGTGGGTAACTATGGGAGCCGTGGAGCACCCAGTCTGATAGCTCCTGCAGATGTGGGAGGGCTATTGGCCATTGGATCGGTAGACCGGTCGATGGCTGTCTCAGGGTTCAGTTCCAGGGGACCGACAGGGGACGGCAGGATCAAGCCGGATCTGGTAAGTATGGGAACCGGAGTTGCCCTGGTCCGTGCCAATGGCCTTGTAGGCACAGCTAATGGCACTTCATTTTCGGCTCCCCAGATAGCAGCATTGGCAGCAGGACTCTGGGAGGCAAAACCTGAGTGGACCAAAGATGAGCTGATTGGAAACCTCTTACGCAGTGCCACCCAGGCAGATGCTCCGGATAATGATCTGGGATATGGCGTTCCCAACTTCCGTGGAGCACTTTACGGGGATGTACTTGGCGTTGATGGAATGGAGGTCCTGCCCTGGAAGGTGTTCCCTAACCCCTTATCCGGAGATCAGTTGTCTGTTTATTTTGGGAATGGGCTAAGTGGTGAGTTTTCCCTGATGGACATGACAGGAAGGTTAATCAAGACAGTAGCGGTCATCCGTGCCAGCAGCGACCAGCCCTATAGGGTCGAGTTGCAGGACGTAAAGCCAGGCTTGTACATCCTACAGATGCAGGATGGAGCCATAGTACGCAGGTCGAAGTTGTTTAGACGGTAACAATTTGGGGCGGAAACAAAATTTTATTTGCTTTGCAATACTAACTGAATGCCCATGACCCCACTTATTGCACCTTCCATCCTTGCAGCTGACTTTGCCAATATTCAGGCAGAGGTGGAAATGCTGAACGCCTCCCATGCAGATTACATCCATGTAGATATTATGGATGGGGTGTTTGTTCCCAATATTTCATTTGGGATACCTGTTACCGAGGCTATCAGTAGGCATGCTTCCAAACCGTTGGATGTACATTTAATGATTGTCAATCCTGACAGCTACCTGGAGTCTTTCCGAAAAGCAGGTGCGGAGATCATCACCGTGCATTATGAGGCATGTATCCACCTGCATCGATCACTACATGCCATCAAGCAACTGGGTGCGAAGGCAGGTGTGGCGATCAACCCCCATACGTCAGTGGATTTATTGCGGGATACAATCAAGGATATTGATGTGGTATGCGTCATGTCCGTGAATCCGGGTTTTGGCGGCCAGAAATTCATTGAAAACACCTACTCCAAAGTTTCACGCCTTAAAGAGCTGATCTTGGCTACAGGGTCTTCGGCGAGAATTGAGATTGACGGAGGAGTGACCCTGGACAACGCCCCCAAACTTTTGGCTGCGGGAGCTGATATTCTGGTGGCGGGAAGTTTTGTGTTCCAGGCAGCGGACCCGAAAGAAACGATCCATCAACTCCGAAGTATCAGGCTCATTTAACCTTCCTCCTTCTCCTTCTTGGAAAATCTGAAGTATTCGTGGAGATTGGTGCTACTGCATTGGATGTGTTGGATAAGTTTGACTAACTGGCAGTAGGAGGTATAGGCAAAGACGAAGACCCGGAGATAAAACCATTTATCATAAAAAATCTTAAAAATAACTTAGATAGGTTGCTTTTTTGCTTTCTGGATAAGTAATTGAAGATACTATCACAAATTTAAAATAGACGTTTTATGAAAAAATTATTGCTTTTCGGTTCGTTTTTCGTGTTTATGGGCCTTACATCTTTTGCACAAGAGACGGGAGATGATGTTGTTACGGATGAAGAGTTGAAGAAATTTGCAACGGTAGAAGTAATGACAGCGGAGTTTGTAGCCGATAAAAATGAAGAATTGAAGAAAATGATCGTTGATAACGAGATTTTCCAAGGGGGTGCCCGATATAACGAGATCAAAGCTGCGTGGGGAAATGAAGCCAAACTGGCCGAGATAGAGGTTACTGAAGAGGAGAAAGCTGCTTACCAAGAAGTGGACGACTTTGTTAGTTCTTTGATGGAGACAGTAAAAGAATATAAGACAGAATTGATCATGGATGAGGAAGTGTTGGGCGCAGGTACTTACAATAAGGTAAACGGAGCACTGAAAAGCGATCCGGTATTGAAGGAAAAGATGGATAACATGGTAGCCGAAATCCGGGCTGAAAGAGGAGAAGGGGGCGAAGGTTGATCTGTGCAATAAGTAACCTGATATGATAAAAACAAGTAAAGCCTCCTATATGGAGGCTTTTTTTGTCTAATTTCACACCAATTAACACCCCGTTTCGTTTATTAGGTTATGATTTTGAAAAAAATATCCCTCAGCCTATTGGCCAGTTTACTGATTGCGAATGTATTTGCCCAAGATGAGGATATTTTTGGCATTTCAGACAAAGCTAAAGCACCTAAGAGCGAATCCGGCTTCGGCAACGCCGCAAGAAATTTTATGGAGATGTTTACCCTGGAGTTGTCAGGGGGAGCCGCCTTTCATCAGACAGGGATGGATTTTTTCTCGACCAGCCTGGACAGGTATCCCCTAAGTCAGTTTCAGAATCTGGACACCCCTCTCGCTATAGATGCCGAACACCCGTTGACTATGAACTCCAGCGGCTGGGCATACCCTATCAATGCGGGCTTGAGGTTAAACCTGTTTAACCTGCTCACGATAGGCGGAGGTTATGGTATGGAATGGGGCAAGGTGGCGCCGTTACGGGGAGGTGATTTTGACTTTGTGTTTGACGGGTCGGCTTACCAGGTGAGCAAGCTTTACGGCACTGTAGGGCTGGTGCTGTATGATGCCAAGAGGCGGCAGAGTTTCCTGAGGTGGCGATACCGTCATTACTCCTCTTCCAATCATTACATGCAATCGGAACTTCGTCAGCGTGCCCGGCAAAACTATCCCTGGAGATTTATTCTGGAGGGGGAATTTGGTCAGTTGGATATGAAAAAGGCCTATGATTCCAGGCTGGCTGTAGCAGACGAACCCTATTATGGCATAGGGCTTCGGATAGAGCGGGATTTTTCGGAATACGCCAAGTTTTTTGTCAAAGGCGGGGCAGAGTTCAGGAAGTTTACCTATTCAAACGTGGAGTTGGAAGAATTCCAGCATATAGATCAGCAGGTATATGCTGTGCAGGTGGGCTTGGCTATGACCTTGCCCGGAACGAAACGTTGTAAAATAAGAGGTTGTGGCGTAGTGATGAAACATATACATGACGGGATTGAATACAGAGGGAGCTCAATCTTTAATTTCCAGAACAGGAAAATTGGCCAGTGGTATTAAACCGCTATCGGACGGTAGGCTAGGATTATAATCTCTTTTCAAAACCACTGGGTTTTTACTATCTTGCAGGCTTAATCGACCTGTGAATAGCATTATATGGCTCAAGGAGAAAACGAAAGCATCATACCCATTAACATTGAAGAGGAAATGCGAGGCGCCTACATCGATTATTCGATGTCGGTTATTGTTTCCAGAGCACTTCCAGATGTCCGGGACGGACTCAAACCAGTTCATAGAAGAATCCTTTTTGGGATGCAGGAACTGGGCGTATTACATAATAAACCTTATAAAAAATCTGCCAGGATTGTAGGAGAGGTACTCGGTAAGTATCACCCACATGGTGATTCTGCTGTGTACGATACCATGGTGAGGATGGCCCAGCCCTGGTCCCTCAGGTATCCGCTCGTAGATGGCCAGGGTAACTTCGGCTCCATCGATGGGGATAATCCTGCAGCGATGCGTTATACGGAGGCCAGACTCAAGCGGATTGCGGAAGAACTTCTCATAGATATCAATAAAGAGACGGTTGATTTCCAGTTCAATTTTGATGACTCCCTGAAGGAACCCATTGTTTTACCTGCAAAAGTACCGGCCCTTCTTCTCAATGGCGCCTCAGGGATCGCGGTGGGTATGGCTACGAATATGGCTCCCCATAATCTGGGAGAGGTTATTTCCGGAATTATCGCCTATATCGACAACAGGGATATTACTATCCCCGAACTGATGGAGCATATCATTGCGCCGGACTTTCCCACTGGTGGCATCATCTATGGCTATAACGGGGTAAAGGCAGCTTTTGAAACTGGCAGAGGGAGGATAGTCGTACGTGGGAAGGCCAATATAGAGACGAAAGAGGGGGGCAGCAAGGAGATGATCGTCATCACCGAAATACCCTATCTGGTCAATAAGGCCAATATGGTGGAGAAGACCGCACAGCTGATCAATGAGAAGAAGATAGATGGGATATCAGCGATTCGCGATGAATCTGACCGTCAGGGGATGCGAATTGTATATGAGCTGAAAAGGGATGCAATTTCCTCAGTGGTACTGAACAATCTGTATAAACACACGGCTTTACAGACATCCTTTTCCGTCAACAATGTAGCCTTGGTCAAAGGGCGTCCCTATACTTTGAATCTCAAGGATCTGATCATCCATTATGTGAGTCACAGACATGAAGTGGTGATCAGAAGGACCGAGTATGAACTAAGGGAAGCCGAGAAAAGAGCACATATACTTCAGGGATACCTTATCGCTTTGGATCACCTGGATGAAGTGATCTCATTGATTAGAAATTCTGCCGATCCGGAGACGGCCAGAAATGGTCTGATGGAGCGGTTTGACCTGAGCGAGATACAGGCCAGAGCTATTCTGGATATGAGATTGCAGCGCCTAACAGGAATGGAGCGTGACAAGATCGTGCAGGAATACAAAGAGCTGATGGCTTTTATCGAAGAGCTGAAGGATATTCTGGCCAATGAGGACAAGCGGATGGAGATCATCAAGACTGAACTCACCGAAATGCGTGACAGGTATGCTGATGACAGAAGAACCGAGATAGAGCACAATGCAGAGGACTTCAGTTATGAGGATATGATTCCTAACGAAGAAGTTATCATCACGGTGTCCCATCAGGGATATGTGAAGCGTACGGCACTGACCGAATACAGAACCCAAGGAAGAGGGGGAGTGGGATCCAGGGGAGTGAGCACTAAGGAAGATGATTTCACCGAATACCTATTCACGGCTTCCACCCATAACTACCTTCTGATTTTCACAGATAAAGGAAAATTGTTCTGGCTGAAAACCTATGCGATACCTGAGGGGTCCAAGACTTCCAAAGGGCGTCCTATACAGAATCTGATCAGCATTGAACAGGATGATAAAATAAGATCCATTATCCAGGTTGCCGACCTTAATGACCAGGATTACCTGAACAACCATTTTCTGATCATGGTGACCAAGCAGGGGATAATCAAGAAAACCACATTGGAGCAGTATAGCCGCCCCCGATCGAATGGAATCATTGCCCTCAATATCAGGGAGGATGACCAACTGGTGAATGTGGATATGACCAATGGTAACCAGCATATTGTAATCGCTGCGAAATCTGGCCGTGCTATCCATTTTCACGAGTCTGCTGTCCGCCCTATGGGACGTACTGCGACTGGCGTAAAAGCCATCACATTAACAGATGTTAACGACTTTGTGATTGGCATGGTATGTGCACCCGAAGAAAATGCTACGCTGCTCGTGGTATCAGAAAAGGGCTATGGCAAGCGTTCCAAGCTCGATGAGTACAGGATTACCAATAGAGGAGGCAAAGGAGTGAAGGCGATGAGTGTGACTGAGAAAACGGGTAAACTGGTAGCGATAAAAGAGGTGGTAGAGACGGATGATCTGATGATAATCAACAGGTCAGGGATCACCATCCGGATTTCCGTGGAGGAGCTCAGGGTCATGGGCAGGGCTACGCAAGGTGTGAGGTTGATCCGTGTAGGGGACAATGATGAAATTTCCTCCGTTGAGAAGATCTCCAAGGAAGAAGAAGTAATGGCAGCAGTAAATGAAATTCTTGATTCTGAGGATAACGAGGGAAAAGAATCGAATGAACAAACAGATGAATCAACCGAAAAAGAATAACCAAACAAATAAAGTTAAAAACGTTACTAAATGAAGAAGCTAATTCTATCACTAGCCTTGATCGGAGCTACGACACTGGCTTTTGGACAAAAAAAAGTGGTTCGTTCAGCCGAGAAGAACTTCAAAAACGGAGAGCTTACGACAGCTCTTTCTGAAGTGGAGACTGCTCTTGCAGATCCTGATACGGGAAGCGACCCTGCTACCTACCTATTGAAGGCTAAGATCCAGGCGAAAATGTTTGGTTCTGATTCCTCAAACAATGAGGCAAATCTGGAAATAGGAAGAGAGTCTCTCAACACCTATCAGGAGGCCTTCGAAAAGGGAGGCTCCGATGAGACTTCGGGAGTTGGAAAAACTATCTATGCTGACGATGTACCAGGTGTACCTGAGAACCTTAAGCCATATTCTATCTACACGCTGAAGAATATTTCCTTTGATAAAGCGATCGAAAGGTATGAGAGTGAAGACCTGGAAATGGCCTATGGTTTTTTTGATCTTGCCGGAGATATTGACAAGACGGATACGGTGGTTCATTACAATGCAGGATTCCTTGCCAATGAGCTGGGTAAATATGATGAAGCTAAGAAGCACTTCAATGCGCTATTGGATGTGGATGGATACAACAAGCTGAACACATACTATTTCCTGGTTCAGATCCTAAGTGGAGAAGATAAGAAACCGGATGAGGCTTATGACATCGTAATGGCTGCCAGAGAGGAGTATCCTGAAGACAAAATCCTCGCTGAGTACGAGATCCAGTTGCTGCTTCAATTGAACAAAATGGATGAAGCAATGGCATCCATTCAGGAAGCGTTGAAGAATGATCCAAACAATGCATCCATTCTTCTGAGATCAGGTTACCTGAAAGAGCAATCCGGAGACTTGGAGGGAGCACTGGAAGATTATAAGAAATCGGTAGTTGCAGATCCTGATTTCTACGATGGAAATTACTATGCAGGAGCTTTGATGCTGGAAAGATCCAGGGCTATCCTTGGAGAGCTCAACGAGCTTTCTGATGACGAATGGGAGAAGAAATCTGAGGAAATGGGCAAGAGAGCTGATGACTATTACAGAGATGCAATCCCATATTTCGAAAAAGCCTTGGCTATCAGACCTGACAATACAGACATCATGGTAATACTCTTCCAAGTACATACCCGTCTGAAAAACACTGCAGAAGCAGAGAAATTGAACAAGCAATTGGTGGAGTTGCTCGGTCCTAACTGGATGGAACAATAAGCCATAACCTGTCAAAACCAGAAAAGTCCTTCTTTAACCGGAAGGACTTTTTTTGTGTTCTATTCCTGGGATTCTGTATGGATGCCGTTTGTTCAGGGACGATGATTTTATGGTTTCTGACTTTTAACAAGCTTTGGCTGGAAAAGCGATAGAAAGTCCACTTCCTGTGTGGTGTATTGCCTTTTAAAATAGGAGGAGCAAAACCGGTGAGTAGGATCCACATGCAGAGGTGCCCGGTATGGAACCTCAGACAAGACGTAGAAAAGAAGGCTGGGAGGACACTTTCCGCATGGCGGGCCTATGACCATCCAAAAAGAAAATGAAGGAAAGGATCACATAGAACCGTACAGAAATGTTATTCAGCAGCCTTGGCTCCTATATGCCTTATGATCTTGGCTGGATTGCCCGCCACTACCACATCAGCCGGCACATCCCTGGTGACCACACTTCCCGCACCGACTATCGATCTGTCACCTATTGTCACGCCCGGGCAGATGATCGATGATCCCCCGATCCAGACGTCTGAACCTATGGTAATCGGTTTTCCAAACTCCCATAATTCACCTCTGGTGACTGGGTCGATAGGGTGGGTAGCAGCATAAAACTGGACATTGGGAGCTATAAATACCCGGTCTCCAAATTTCACAGGCAGGACATCAAGTACGACGCAGTTGAAATTGAAGAACGCATCGTCACCTACCGTGATGTTGCTGCCATAGTCGCAGTAGAAGGGAGGCTCCACCCAAAAGTTCTTCCCAGTCCGCCCAAATAACTTTTTAAGCAGTTCCGCTCTTTCTTCCGTATGCTCAGGAGAGGAGTCATTGAACCGTTTTAGAAGTTTTCTGGCCTCCAGTCTTTCCTGGACAAGCTCCGGATCACCAGCCTGATAGAGTTCCCCGGAGAGCATTTTTTGTTTTTCGGTCATTTTTTTCGGCTATAAAGCAATCCCTGTTCTACCCCTCTGATCTCAGCGAGTCCCTTTAACCGTCCGATTGCTGAGTAGCCGGGGTTGGTTTTCTTGTGCAGGTCATCCAGCATTTGATGCCCGTGATCAGGCCTCATCGGGATGCTTTTTCCACGGGTTTCCTGGATGTTCAGTATTTCATCGATCACTGAGACCATCGGCACGTCTCCTTCCAGGTGATTGTCTTCAAAAAAATCGCCTGCTTCATTTCTCCGGGTACTGCGCAGATGGATAAAGTGGATATGGCTTCCAAACTCCCTGACCATGGCCGGAAGATCATTGTCTGCCCTCACCCCAAATGATCCCGTGCAGAAGGTCAACCCATTATGCGGACTAGGCTGATCGGTGAGGATACGCCGGGCATCTGCAGCAGTGCTCATGACTCTGGGCAGTCCAAAAAGAGGGAAAGGCGGGTCATCCGGATGAATAGCCAGGAATACACCGTTTTCCTCTGCCACCGGAACTATCTCATCAAGGAAAAGTCTGAGATGGTCGGCGAGTTTTTCGGCATCAATCCCGTCATAGGTCTGGAGCATGGATTTGAACTCATCCATGGTATAGCCTATTTCAGAGCCTGGCAGACCTTTGAGGATATTATCTATAATCATCTGACGCTTCTCCATAGTCAGCGCGTCAAAGTAGCGCTGGATCTGTTCGATTTCATTCTCAGTGTAATCCTGATGGGCATTTTCACGCTGCAGGATAAACAGGTCAAAGCACTGGACGGCCCGCTTTTCAAAGAGCAATGCCTTCACGCCGTTGGGAAGCTCATACTCCAGGTCAGTCCGTGTCCAGTCGAGGATCGGCATGAAGTTATAGCATACCGTTTTTATTCCTTCTGAAGCCAGGTTCCGAAGGGTCTCCTTGTAATTTTCTATAACCTCCTGAAAATTCCCTTTTCTGGTTTTGATGACTTCATGTACAGGGACAGATTCCACTACAGACCAGACTAACCCTTCATTTTCAATTATGGATTTTCTTGTCTGGATCTCTTCCCGGCTCCATACGTCTCCATTGGGTATGTGGTGAAGTGCAGTGACTATTCCAGTGGCTCCTGCTTGCAGGATATCACGTAAGCTGACAGGGTCATTAGGACCATACCAGCGCATGGTTTGTTCCATTTTATACGCCATGGTAATTCTAGTGGGTTAAATTGAATCGTTGATATTGTTGTAGTTGATTAAGCAAATTAGCAAGGGTATCCCATCTACTTTGGGGCATCAGACGCTTGTTCGGGAGGTAATCGGCGGACTTTTATACGCTTGGTATTACCCCCGATCCTGTCTAGTCCATTTCTTTCACGGAAGCGCCTATAAGAGTACGTTATACCCCCGAATAGGCACTGAAACCGCCGTCAACGGGAATTACCGTCCCAGTGACAAAGGCGGAAGAATCAGAACATAGCCATTGAAGCGCCCCGAAAAGATCCTCCGGGGTACCAAACCTTCCCATAGGCGTATGGGAGATAATCTGGTTTCCCCTACCTGTGAGTGCACCGGAAGCTTCTGTGAGTAAGGTCCTGTTTTGTTCTGTCAGGAAAAAACCCGGGGCCAGGGCATTTACACGGAAGCCAGCGCCATGCTTGGAAGCCAGCTCCACAGCCATCCATTTGGTTACATTATCTATGGCGGCCTTGGACGAGGCATAGCCCATAACCCGTGTCATAGGACGGGAGGCTGCCATAGAACTGATATTCAGGATATGGCCTTTTTCCTTGGCAAGCATAAGGGGAAGCAGGAGTTTGGTCGGGATTACTGTCCCCAGGTAATTCAGGTCCATTACCTTGCGTAACGAGTCCAGATTCAGATCGAGGAAACTCTGGTCCGGTGTCACCACCGCCCCAGGCATGTTTCCGCCCGCTGCATTGATCAGTATATCGATATAGCCATGTTCTTTTTCAATCCCATCAGCCGCATCCTGCACGCTTTCTGAATCAGTTACATCTGCATAATAGCCGGAAGACTTACCTCCGGAAGCGGTGATTTCATCTACTAATGCATCCACTTTGGTGGCTGATCTTCCCAGGATCAGAATTTCGGCTCCCTGTGAAGCAAGATGCAGACTCATGGACCTTCCCAACACGCCAGTGGCTCCTGAAAAAACAATTTTTTTCCCTTCAACAGAGAATATAGTATGTAACATAATCAGTACTTGTAATTTTCACGGTTAAAATCGAAATACGCTTTGGCATTGTAATAGGAGATATCAGCAATGATTTTACCCAGCCATTTTTCATCCCATGGCAGTTCACCGTTTGCCACGTCCTGCCCAAATACATTGCAAAGGATTCTTCTGAAATACTCATGCCGCGGAAAGGAAAGGAAACTCCTGGAGTCTGTGAGCATTCCTATAAAGCAGCTCACGAGCCCCATATTGGAAAGGGTGTTCAGCTGTTTTTCCATCCCGTCTTTTTGGTCAAGATACCACCAGCCCGAGCCGAACTGGATTTTACCTTTCACTGATCCGTCGTTGAAATTGCCGATCATGGTGGCCAATACCTCGTTGTCCCGTGGATTAAGGTTGTAGAGGATGGTTTTGGTCAATTGATCGGTGGAGTCCAATTCGTTCAGGAATGCTCCCAAGGCTCTGGCCTGGTCAAAATCCCCTATTGAATCAAATCCGGTATCAGGGCCCAGTGTACGTAGCATCCGTTGGTTGGTGTTTCTCAATGCCCCCAAATGGAACTGCTGTACCCATCCATTTTCGTGGTACAGCTTGCACAGCTCCCGTAGCGTAACATACTTGAAATAATTGATCTCAGGTAGTGATAACTTGGTGCCGGCGAGTATGTCCTTGAACAGGTCATCGATCTGAAACTCATTCTCATCAAAGTGGTATAACTGCTCCAATCCATGGTCTGCCAGCCTACAGCCCCTGAGGTGAAAATAAGCCACCCGCTTGCTGAGGGCTTCTATCAGCTTCTCGAAGGAGGTGATTTCAATGGAGGTGAGGTCGCCAAGTTTCTTTAAATAGGTAAGATACCCGTCGGAATTTTCGACTGCATAGGCTTTATCCGGGCGAAAGGCAGGATATAACCCAAGGGAACTCCCTTTCTCGTGGAACTCCATATGATCCTCCAGCTTGTCCAGGGGGTCATCCGTAGAGCAGACCACTTCCACATTCATCTGGCTGAGTAGCGCGGTGGTGGAGAACTGGTCATCCTGCAGCATTTCGGAACTTTGCTGATAGATGTCGATGGCATTTGATCCGGTCAGGAGTTCATCGATTCCGAAGTACCGCTTCAGTTCCAGATGGGTCCAGTGATAAAGGGGGTTTCTGAGTGTATATGGTACCGTGGAGGCCCATTTTCCGAATTTTTCAGGATCTGTCGCTGCTCCGGTTATGTAATGTTCATTTACTCCCAAAGTCCTCATAGCCCGCCACTTGTAGTGATCTCCTGCAAGCCATATCTTTGAAATATTGTCGAATTTTTTGTTTTGGTTGATTTCGGAAGGAGGGAGGTGATTGTGGTAATCCAGTATAGGAAGGCCTTTTGCGTAGTCATGGTAAAGTACTTTGGCATATTCACTTTGCAAAAGAAAATCTTCAGACATAAAGGCCATTTGAGTTTCGGTTGTTAACATAAAGGAGAATTCGTTGTAGCTGAATGCTTGGATTAAGTTTAAATTTACCCCGAAATGGCTGGATTATGCCAATAAAATACGCAAACGTTTGCGAAATTTTACACGGGGGATGGCTATTAGATCAAGGATGTGTAAATTGATCATGACATATTTGCCCAAAATAACAAACTTATAGAATGGCTTCAGGAATTAATCTGAAAGAATTGGCCGCAGAGTTGAAACTGGCCCCTTCGACTGTTTCCAGAGCGTTAAACGATAGCTATGAGATCAGCGAGGAAACCAAGAGAAAGGTGGTAAGTCTTGCCCAAAAGCTAAACTACCAGCCCAATCCATTTGCCAGAAGTCTGCGTGAGAACAAAAGCAAGACGATTGCGGTGATAATCCCCGAGCGGATCAACAATTTTTTTGCCCAAGTGATGGACGGTATCGAGGAGATCGCCCAGGAACATGGCTATAATCTCCTGGTGTATAATACGCACGAAGATGTGGAGAAGGAGAAGAAAATAGTGAATCTCCTTCTGAATGGCAGAGCCGATGCGGTAGTGATGTCAGTCTCTAGCCAGACCAGTGACATATCCCATCTCCGCAATCTTCACGAAAGGGGACTACCGATCATTTTTTTTGACAGGATATGTGGGGAAATCCCTACGACCAAGTTTATCACCAATGACTATGAAAGTGCCTATGAGGGGACTAGGCATCTGATTCAGCAAGGCTGCAAGAAGGTGGCCTTTCTTATGCTCAGCAAGGAACTGTCGATTACCAAAGAGCGTCATCGGGGTTATGTAGACGCCATCATGGAGGCCGGACTCACCCCGGAGCCCGCATTCAGTGTAAGCTGCTGCATGCACGAAGAACGGAATGTGGAAATGATCCGCGAGCTGATCTCATCTCCAAACAGACCTGATGGCATTCTTTCCTCGGTCGAAAAACTTGCATTGGCTACTTATCAAGCCGTGAAGCGGTCAAACCTTAAGATTCCCGATGACTTGAAGATCATCTCTTTTTCTAACATGGGCATTGCCGGGCTGCTGAACCCTTCCTTGACCACGATCAACCAACCGGCGGTCGCCATAGGGCAGGAGTGTGCCAAATTACTTATCCGAAAACTGACCAAACCAAAACAATACCACCTGATCAACCAGGTAATCACCATTCCGTCGAAGATCACCATCAGGTCATCCACGTTGGCCGAGTAAGTCCAGGATCCCGTATTCCATCCAAATCAGCTTATAATGAAAAAGCTGCCCCAATGACTCCAAGGCAGCTTTTTTAATTGATCAATCAATAACCAGGGTTCTGAGGGAATGCGCTGGCACCGCCATCAGCTCTATCGATCTGGTTTTGGGGGATCGGACGGAGTACGTGGAAATCCCTGATATTCGGGGCTCCTTCCGGATTGTACATTTTTACCCGCTCTATTAATATTCCCCATCGCTTTAGATCCAGCCACCTGGTCTGCTCACCGATGAGTTCGCGTGCCCTTTCTTCCACCAGCAATTCGAAGGTCGCCTCCCCGGGGGTTATTTCCATTTCGCTTTCTTTTCCTGGCCAGGCTGCTCTTCTTCTCACCATGTTCAGCGAACCGGCGGCCTCAGCGAGCTTACCTAGCCTGATCTGGGCCTCAGCCAGCAACAGGTAGGTGTCCGCTAGCCGGAATGCGAGGAAGTCCCTGCCACCTTCAAACTGGGTGAGATCTACGCGGTCTGGATCCAGGTGCTTGTTCAGAGCCAGAAACAGCTTTTCGTCATACAAAGATGGGGTAAGTACCTGATATGGTTTGGAGGCGCGTTCGGCTGCGGAAATTTCCACACCGGGAAGATACATGGCCGTATCCCCAAGACTTAGCGTGATCGATTGCTTGGAATTATCAAATGACGTGTTGAATGTACCGGGTCTGTTGGAATAATAGACGTCTATAAAAGACTTTTTATAACGGCTGTCATTTTCACGGTCCCGAAACAGCGTTTCCAGGGTATACTGTGTAGGCCGATAGCGCTTAAATGGTCTGCCGTTCCGGGTATCCCGCTGCATTCCCGGTTGTGTATCATACTCCATAAGGAAGAATACATGAGAGTTATTGCCGCCTCCGTTAGTCAGTGGGTCTCTGGTATATTGTACTGACCAGATTACCTCATCATTGATCTCATTTCCTACTGCGTGGATATCAGCAAAGTCATCCAGAAGTCTTAATCCATAATTGTCTATGACGCTTTGCAGCAAAGGCTCTGCAGAGGCATAGTCATCAGGTGTGCCAAAAGAAGTAGTGGCTCTGGTGATATAGACTCTCCCGAGCAAATGTTCTGCAGCAGCCCGGGTAGCCCTTCCATACTGGGCAGAGGCTTTGGTGGCTTCCAGCCCCGGAATGGCTTCTGTCAGATCCTGGATAATGGCAGCATAGATTTCGGATTGGGGGGTTCTGCTTACTTCCTTGGTAGGCAGCAGTGTTTCGGTGAGGCGCAAATCAACGTCACCAAACAGCTGTACCATAAGGAAATAATGATGTGCCCGGATGAACTTGGCTTCGGCAACTCTTCTGATCATCAACTCTTCAGTCAAACCTGCTACGTTTGGTGCCCTGTCTACCACCGCATTACTGGAGTTGATGCCCCGGTAGAGCTCATCCCACAGTTCCCGGACGTGCCCATTCTGTGAGTCAAACTGGTTGGTGTAGGAGTTCATGAATTTCCAGGATCCATCGGACCCATTGGTATAGACATCTGTCCCGAATTCGGTAAGGTTATGTCCCCGCTCTGTGCCATACCAGCTTCTCATCGTGCTATAGGATGCGCTTATTGCATCATCTATGCCTTTTGGTGTGTTCAAGTAGTCGCTGCCTATCGGCGAAATGACATCTTCCTGCAGTGCATCGTGACAGGAAGCGGCCATGCTTAGGACCGCTACCAGCAGGCCTGATTTCAACCAGGATTTCAGTTGGTTTTGTGCTGTATTTTTCATCATTTGGATCCGTTTTAGTTAGAATTTAGCATTTACACCAAAAGTGTATTGGACAACCGGCGGAGCTATATTTGCATTTACAATGCCGCCTTCCACACCTTGCTCCCCGTCTATAAAGACCTCGGGGTCTATCCCTTTATGCACACTTCTGTATTCGGAGAAGATGAAAGGGTTCTGGATGCTGGAGAATATGCGTAAGCTGCTAAGGCCTATTTTATTTGCGGCTGCACTGGAGAAGCTGTAGCCGAGATTGATGTTTCTGACTTTGATGAACGTGCCGTCAAATATGGACATGGAGGTGTTGTATTTGGGGAACTCCTGGTTCTGATTAGGCCTGGGATAGGCATTGGTCGGATTGTTGGGTGTCCAATAATCCACATCCAGGTTATTGTATCTTCCAAAGAGCGAGTTGAATCCCTGATGGAAATCACTTCTGATCAGTGAGCCAAACCTCCCGAAGATAAAGAAGGAGAGGTCTATGCCTTTGTAAGAGAAGCGATTGGTCATACCCAGTGAGAAATCAGGAACCGCAGAGCCCAGGATAACCCGGTCTTCGGAATTGATTCTGCCGTCTCCATTGGTATCCTGGATTTTGATCTCACCTGGCCTATCCCCAAAACTTGCCGCCAGATCGGCTTCATCGAGCTGCCAGATACCTATCTTTTTCAGATCGAAAAACACGGTAAGTGGCTGGCCTATAAATCTCCCCGCCGCAATATCATCTCCATTGGGAAGGGATAGGATTTCTTCCCTGTTTCTCGTGAAAATTAGGTCAGTAGACCAGGAAAAGTCGTTGGTCTCAATATTGAGTGTGGACAAGGATAATTCAATCCCCCTGTTTTGCGTTTCCCCGATATTGGTCGTAAACCCTCCAAAACCTATGGAGTTTGGAAGCGGTTGTGGTGCCAGCAGATCCCTGGTGTTGGTCACGTAATACTCGAGACTTCCGAAGATTCTACTGTTGAAGATTGCAAAATCCAATCCGACGTTTGCCGTGGTGGAAGTCTCCCACCTCAAATCAGGATTTCCGATCGTGTTGGGTCGATAGCCAAAGGCAGGGGTATTGTCCCAGGAATAGGATGTCCTTCCCAAGAGGGCCTGGGTCTGGTATGGATTGATGGCTTGATTACCGATCGAGCCATAGCTGGTGCGGAGCTTTAGCAGACTGACCCAGCCGGAAGTGTTCAGGAAGTCTTCCTGATCTATATTCCATCCCAGTGCTATAGACGGGAATACCCCAAACCGGTTGTTTTCACCGAATCTCGAACTTCCGTCTGTCCGGACTGTTCCGGTAATCATATACTTTCCTTTATAGTCATAATTGATTCTTCCCATATAGGATAGCAGTGCCCACTCTCTCAGGTCAGTGTTGGCTCCGGTGATCTGTGAAGCATCGCCTAGCCTGTGATAGAGCTGGGAAGCATCCGGGATGTTTTGGACAGCGATGTTTGTTAGCTCAAATTTATCCTGCTGGAATGATTGGAGAGCAGTCAAATTCAGGTTGTGCACCGAATTGAAGGTTTTGGTATAGGTCAGGATATTTTCAAGTGTGTAATTGAAATTGAACCGGTCTTCCACGCTGCCTATCGGAGGGCCTCCTCTTCTTGCATTGGTCTGGGATCCTGTGAATCTCCCCAGCCTTCTGAAGTTGAAATCCGGGCCGAAGTTTATCCGGTAAGAGAGTCCCTTCGCTATATCCCACTGACCATAGAGACTGGTGAATATACGGTATCTGTAGATTTCATCCACCTGCGCACCCGGGACGATTTCTGCAAATGGATTGGTCCTCAATCCGTCATTTGTAGGAAGAAAAATAAGGTTTCCATCGTCGTCATAGGGTCTTCCCAGCGGGTTTTCATGCATGGCTCCTCCAAGGGGGTTGAAGGCCTCCCCATTTCTCTTGCTGTAGGTGACCAAGGTGGAGGTTCCGATTTTTATTTTTTTATTGATTTGGTGATCCAGGTTGATCCGGAAGGTATATCGGGTAAAGTCCTGATTGGCCACTACGCCTACGTCTTTGAAGTAGTTGCCAGAGATAAAGAAGGTGGTTTTTTCACTCCCTCCGCTGACGCTTAACTGGTGACTTTGAATAGACCCGGTACGCATCAGTCCACTCAGGTAATCGGTGCTTCTACCCGTTGCGATGCCTTCCAGCTCCACCGGATCAAAGATCCGCTCATCGTCTTCCGGAGTGGAGGGGCCTTCGGGGTAGGCACCTGTAGCTCTTCGCGATTCGCGTTTGAACTCGGCAAAAGTCGGACCGTCCATGACCCCGATTTTTCCCAGCTCACTGTTGATACCAAAGTAAGAATCGAAGGAGACGACGGTTTTACCCACGCTTCCCCGTTTCGTTGTGATCAATACGACCCCATTGGCCCCCCGGGATCCGTAGATAGCCGTGGCAGACGCATCTTTCAGTACCTCCATAGAGGTAATATCCTGTGGATTGATATCGTCCATACCTCCTACGGTCGGGATTCCATCGACTACGTAGAGCGGCTCGTTCGAAGCATTGAAAGATCTTCTTCCCCGGATTCTCACCTGGGGTGCAGCGCCGGGCTTTGACCCGGACTGTGTCACATCCACACCGGCTGCCCTTCCCTGCAAGGCCTGACGTGCATCTGTGATGGGGAGCTCCTGGATTTCCTTGTTGCCTACTGACGAGATAGCCCCGGTCAGCTGGCTTTTCTTGGCGGTTCCGTAACCTACCACGACCACTTCCTCCAGGTCGGACAGGTCCGGCTGTAGGGTGACGTCCACCTGCGACTGGTTTCCTACGGTGACCTCAACAGGTGTGTAGCCAATAAATGAGAACACCAGAATCCCATCGGAGGGACTGCTGATCGCGTATTTTCCATCGATATCTGTGGTGGCACCCAATGACGTTCCCTTGACCATAATGGTCACACCGGGAAGAGGCTCGCCCGTTTCGTCCAATACTGTCCCCTGCACTTGCACATTCTGCGCAAAGGAGTAGGAGACACACAGCGTACATACTAGCAGTACAGACAGGCTGCAGTAAATTTTTTGATACATAGTAGATAGGTTTATTGTTAATATGATGCGTTTATCAATCCAGAGCATTTTACATACAAGCGGTAAAATCATTCTTTTTTGATTTGATTAAGTTAGATGAATGGTTTTTCCCGTTCAACTCCGGCTACATCGTTATTACGCAATCGATTCCGGGTACGGAAATGCAAGATCCCCAAGCTGGCTTTTCCGGCTAAATCGCATAGCTAATAGTCACTGGTACAAAAAAAACGCCTGCTACACATCAGTGTAGCAGGCGCTGAAAGAATCAAGGAAATGGCTTGATTAGAGTTTGGGTGGCTCCCATCCCTTTTCATATTCCCGGGTCCAAAGCTTCTTGGCTGCCTTGGAATTTTTGATGTGCCCATTGGAAGGGTCACAGATCAGGTTCTCTCCGGTGCGTGAACTGATATTGGCCAAATGGCAAAGCAAGGTGCTGATAGCCCCGTCTTCAATTGTTGAGTTCTGTTTTTCCAGCCCCCGTACGGCATTGAAGAAATTTACCACATGAGTCGTACTCATATCGCCGCCACCGCCCAGCTGGGTGCCCCCTTCTGTTCCACTCCCTTCGTTGGATTTTATCGGCTTACCATTGCGGTCAAACTGCCTGTAACCGTTTCGGTCTACATATACCGACCCTTCGGTTCCATAGATGATTGTTCCGCGGTCTGACCCGTAAGTTTTGTAGTTGTTTCTGCTTTTTCCGTCCCATTGGATTACCGAGCCATTTGAAAATTTGAATGTGGCATCCATCGTATCGTACATGGTCCATCCATCTTCGGGATAGTGCATCTTGCCGGCTACTACCTGTACTTCGGAAGGGAAATCCACCTGAAGTGCCCATCTGGCGACATCGAGTTCATGGGTGGCATTATTCCCGGTCTCGGCAGTACCAAAATCCCAGCCGTACCAGTGCCAGTTATAGTCCCAGGTGTCGTGCATATAGGGTTTTCTTGGAGCTGGTCCCTGAAACAACTCCCAATCAAGCCCTTCCGGAGGCGAGGCAGGAGTGGGGTTGACCACAGCTCCCCGGGCATTGCTGTAGAATGCTTTCGCCATAAACGGTTTACCGATTGCCCCGTTGTGGATAGCGTGGATTATCTCCCTGCTTTCCGGAGCTGAGCGCTGCTGATTGCCCATCTGAATTACTTTATCCGGGTGTTTTTTCTGAAGCGCAACCAGTATTTCCCCTTCCTTGGGGTTATGAGAGCAGGGTTTCTCCACATAGACATGCTTACCACGCTCCACAGCAAGCCAAGTGCCCGGGGCATGCCAGTGATCCGGTGTGGCATTGATCAGCACATCCACCTCCTTATCATCCAATACAGCCATTATATTCTGTTCCAGCTTCGGCGTGTAAGCAATATGTTTTTCGAAACTTTTAGCCGCCTTGGACATCTGGGATTCCATGGCATCACAGAGATAAAGCAGGTTGACATTGCTGGATTTGAGGCTGATAGGCTCATAGAATGCGCCCAATCTACGCCCCAGCCCTGCGATTGCCACATTGAGCCGTTCGTTTGCCCCGATGATCCTCGAATAAGACTTTGCCGAAAACCCCACAGTGCCCAAAGCACTGATTCCCAGACCTACTGCTGTGCTCTTTTTTATAAATTCCCTTCTGTTTTTCATCTTGGTATGCTTTATCCGATTGGCAAGCGCCTAGTGTCAGCTTCCACTGCAGCTAGTTCAATGTCTTGATCTTGATGTTTTTAAAGTTCACTTCATCCCCATGATCCTGCAGCAGGATATGACCTTCGGTAGCCTCTCCGAAGTTTTCCCAGTCTTTATACTTACTGATAGCTACCAAATCCCTGTAATCCTGGGACCCTCTTTCATATTCGATTACTTTCACGCCATTGAGGTAATGGGTGACTTTATTGTCCGGAGTGACTACCACTCTTCCTTTGTTCCATTCCCCGATAGGTTTTAAGAATCTGGACTGTTTATCAGCTTTGATCAGATCGTAGAGTGAAGCCAGCGTTCTGTTCCCGTCTCTGCCCATTTTGGCATCCGGATGCCTCTCGTCATCCAATATCTGATATTCCAGACCAATCGCAGACCCTGAGTTCCCTTCAGACAGGGTGACAAAGTACTTTACACCGCTGTTGGCTCCCTCGGTCAGCTTGAAATCAAAGGCAAGATCGAAGGCAGAAAACTTCTCTGTAGTCACAATATCACCGGCATTGGTCGATTCCCCTCCATCTGATGCGGCGATGGTCAATACCCCGTCGTTTACCGACCAGCCAAAATCAGGAAAGCTCTCTTTGTAGGCACCTTTCCATCCCTCAGGGTCCTTCCCGTTAAACAACAGTCTCCAGCCTTGGGCCTTTTCATAGTCGGTGAGTTCATTCTTGCGGTTATTCACGACGAATACATCCTTGGCAAATGGCTTAGGGTCGAGATTCTCTGTCTTGATTTTCACATCTTTGAAGGAGGTTTTTCTTCCGGCATCTTCCGGTTTGCCAATGCTGTGGACCTGCAATCCGATAAACCCGGTTTTGTCCATGTCATCCACCACATAGGCTACTTCCTGTCCATTCAGCCAGGTTTTGATTTCATCACCTATTGCCTCTATGCGGTAATGGTTGAATTCACCCATTTTGAAAGCAGATTTTGCGGCAGGGTTAAGATCAAGGGGATATAACCATCCTCGGCGGGCTTCGTCATAGACACCACCAGACCAGGCTCTTTCCGTAGGATCAGCTTCTATCTGATAGCCATATACCAGTCCTTCACCGTCTCTTCCGTTAGGATCATACTGCCCTCTGGCCATCACACCTGAGTTGCTGGACAGGTGCTCCACTTTCAACTCAAGTTCCAGAATAAAGTCCCCGTAGGTTTCCTCAGTGATCAAAAAGGTGTTGGGTGAGCCTGCCACTGCGGTACCCACGATGATCCCGTCTTCCACGGTAAACGGTGCAGTACCAGCTACAGCTTTCCATCCTGTCAGGTCTTTTCCATTGAACAATGCTGTCCATCCGTCCTCATTTTTTGGCGCAGAGGTGCATCCAAAAAGGGTCAGACCAGCCAATAAAACCAAAGAAAGGTTTTGAGTGTATTTCATAAGCTTAAGCTGTTGTTTTTCCACCCCAAGATACCTTGCCAGAGACCCAATGAAAAACGGTGTTGGAAACAGGTGTTTTTCAGTCCAGGTTTGAAAGGTGTTCCGGGGCGGAGATTGATGATAATAGGTATTGTGTTCAAGTTAAAATTCAAGATTAAAGTTTTTTGGAGCAAACCTTCCGGGAGTTAAGTTACGCAATCGTTTGCGACTTGCTAAACCCAAAAATGCTAAATAGCCATAGGCAGTGGTGAACGGAAGAGAATCCGGCGATCTTTCTTACTTTTGTGCATGCTTGATTTTAACCAAAAAGGAAAAGTTTTTATCACCTGCAAGGATCGCTCGGTGTCGTATCTGGAAAAGGAAGTCCGTGAACTGGGGTTTATCCCGGAATCTATCTCAAGGACTGGGATAGAGCTTGCTGCCAGTATGGAGGAGTGTATGGATCTCAATCTCCATCTTCGAACCGCTTCGCAGGTACTGTATGAGATCAGGTCTTTTTACCTGCAGCATGCAGAGGATATTTACAGGAGAGTGAAGGCGATTCCGTGGGAGGAATACCTGGATGTGGACGGGTATTTTTCGGTGAATTCGGTGGCAGAAAACGAGAGCATTACCACGCCCCTTATCGTGAACCTCAAGGTGAAGGATGCAATAGTGGACAGATTCAGGGACTTGAAGGGAAGAAGACCTGATTCGGGATCGGATTACAACGGACTGGTCTTTCAGATGTACTGGAAGGAAACCCAGGCCATACTTTATATCAACACGTCAGGAGAAACTCTGGCCAAGCATGGCTACAGGAAGATCCCTGGAAAGGCCCCGATGATGGAGGCCCTGGCTGCCGCTGCTATATATGCCACGGAATGGAACACCCGGGTTCCTTTTATCAATCCCATGTGCGGATCAGGTACACTGGCCATTGAAGCTGCCTTGATGGCGACAAACAGATATCCCGGTCTATACCGGGAGCATTATTCTTTCCAGCATATTTTAGGCTATGATCACGAGGCTTTCCTCGCTAAGAAAAGGAAACTTGAGAATAAAATAGTCGAAACCCCCGAAGTCAAGATCGTTGCATCGGATATCTCCCTGCAGGCGATTGCCTTCGCAAAGGAGAATGCGATAACAGCTGGCGTGGATCATATGATTGAGTTTCAGGTCTGTGATTTTGCTGAGACAGAACTACCTGAAAGACCCCGGGGCGTGGTGGTTTTCAACCCGGAGTATGGGGAGCGGCTCGGGGAGAATGATGAACTGGAGCTTACGTACAAGCGGATGGGCGATTTCATGAAGCAGAAATGTGCCGGATACAGGGGGTATATTTTCACGGGTAATCTGGAACTGGCAAAGAAGGTAGGTTTAAAGGCCAGTCGGAGGATTGAGTTCTATAACGGGACGATCGATTGCCGGCTTTTAAAGTATGACCTCTATGAAGGCAAGAGAGAGTAACCCCGCTTACCTTCTGAGTAGCTCTCCGAGACTCGTACGCAGGAGCTGTCCCATGTTGGTACATGTCAAAAATGAATTATTCTGGTAATGTCTTGCCAGTTCCTGCTTAAGGGAGGCTACGTTTTCCGGAAGGGCGATCTGATCGTGCTCCATGGTCCGCAGGATGTCCTCGATCCCTTTGGAAGAGGATTTTAGCCGGGTGGAGATCAGTGCCCGCTCTTCCCGCTGATATTGCCTCATCGACTCAGGGGTAATGTACTTCATGCCCAGCTCGATCAGCGTATTGTTTTCCTTGAAATATTGGGGAAGGTAAATTGATTTCTTTCCTTCGTAGGACTGCTGGTCAAAATCTATCGCCCGTATTCTATAATGTGTTTCTTCAAAATCCGGGGTGACATCTATTACAAAATTGGAGGAGTGCATATCACCCAACAGCCGCACGAAACAGCGCTCATTGAATTTTACAAACTCCTTGGCCAAGCGGATCGGGTTCAGGTGTGGGTCTTCCATATGAAGACGCATAAACTTATCACCGGGGATTCCTGCGATATGTTCTTCGATAAGGGTGTGGAGGTGTACAAAGTAGCTGATCCGGTTAGGGGAGAGGAGGTGCTCCAGTTCCAGCCCATATACCCGGGATGCATCCGCATTTTTGATGTAGAAATAGTCAAAATTATCATTGATCCTATTCACTATCCGGATTCTGAAAGGTTGCGTGTTGCCATACACGCAGAGATCTATGCGGTCCACATAGAGGTGCTCCATCACACTCAAGTCTCCGCCGGCCTTTAGCAGGGCATATATTTTCTTTACATTCTGGTGGATTTCTTCCCGGTCAGACTGATCATAGAAGACCGTTTCCCAAAGCGTGTCCTGCTCTTTGGAATCATACAATGCGATCGAGCTGGTGTACCGTAGGAGTTCATGGTAGTGCACAGGGATGTCCACTTCCCTGGAGTACCTGATCAGGTATCTTCTCAGTCCCGGACTGATCGGGTATATGAGTTTTTTCTTGCTGATCAGGGCCATATCCTCAAAGGTGTACTTTTTGGCTTTTTTTCAGATTCCTGTCAAAAATAAAAGGGCCAAAAGGAAGAACGGAGGCGATTAAGGCGAAAAGAGTCCTGCTGAAATTCCATTTCAAGGATCTCGCTGTGGGAAACACCATATAGATGTAAACCACAAACAGGAGTCCATGGGCCCATCCCACGACAGTGACAGCCTTGGGGATATCCATCATGTATTTCAGGGGCATGGCGATAAACAGCAATACCAGAAATGATATTCCTTCGATCAGACTGATCCACCGGAACCGCTTGGCCCAACTGGCCTGTGTAGGGGTTAAATTCATTTGTTTTTGGAAATGTTGAACAGTATTTGAAGTGTGTTCCAGAGTTTTCTTTTCAGTTCCTTGTCTTCGGAGATGGTTGTAAGGGAGTCGGCAAAAAGGTATTCTGTTTCATCCGCGGTGTATATTTCATACGGTGTGGCAGGGATGGCGTTCAGTGGATGCTTGATACGGCCAAACTTCAGCACGGTATGGGCATTCAGCGCGGTGAAATTTTCCATGGTCTTGCCTTCCATTTCACTGGATGACACCATGCCCACCTCGTTCATGGAGTGTCCCACTGCATTGATCATTTTCACCAGCATATCCATGACTTCCGGCTTTAACGCTTCTTCTTCATGGGTGATCAGAACGCCTTTTTCAAAGTTTCCCTTGATTCGGATCGGTTCGATTTCCTGCTCTTCTTTTTTCAGCTCCACGGATGGGGGAGGAGCTGCCATGGAGGTGGGGGCAGCTGAAAGGGGCTGCTTCCCTAGAGGGAGTGCTGCATTTTCCGCATCTTCTTTGGTGAGATACAGCTCTTCGGTCAGAAAGTGACACAGCTGGTGGATACTCATATTTTCCATGGTGGAAAATTGCCTAAAAATAGCCTGAACACAAAAAAAGAGGGGACTTTATCTTCCTTGGCTGGCTTTAAATATTTGCGGGCTGTTAGCGCAGCTTTATCACCGGCACGGGCTGTCTTCCAAAACCGTCCCGGTCTTTCCACATTTCCCATTTCCCACCACCTTATGCCTACTGATCCGCTGGCAGTCTAGGGGATATTGAAGATTGACTTTAATTCTACGGCATCCTCCGGCTTCATACGCTTGGCGAGCACCAGCCTCAGCTGTCTCCTTCTCAAGGCCCCCTCGAAATGCTCGATTTCCTCCTCCGTCTCCGGCACCACCTCAGGGATTTCTATGGGTTTTCCATTCTGGTCTACCGCCACAAAGGTAAAATATGCGCGGTGCGTCATGATTTTTTTACTGGCAGGGATGTCCTCTGCAGTGACTTCGATAAATACTTCCATGGAAGAATTGAATGACCTTGTCACCTGGGACTTCAGTGTCACCACATTTCCTAAAGCGATCGGCTGCTTGAAGGAAATACTGTCTGCGGAAGCAGTCACCACTATCCGGTTTGAATGCTTTTGGGCTGCAATGGCTGCTGCGATATCCATCCAATGCATGAGTTTGCCGCCCATGAGGTTATTCAAGGTGTTGGTGTCATTCGGCAAGACCATCTCGGTCATGATCGTGGCTGATTCCCTTGCAAATTTCTTCTTACCCATAATCTATTATTTATTCAAAAATATAAATAAAATTCTGTCCAAATTATTTTTAAAATAAATTTCGGAATTTTATTCCGTTATGAGGTGCTATCCTTAATTCCACCCGTCTTTTCCCAGGAGCGGGACAAAGGCAAACCCTTCGAATTCCTCACGGGTGATTTCCCGGGCCGACTTCTTGGTCAGCTTCACCATAGCCTGTCTTTTACGGTCTCCTACGGGGATGACCAGCACCCCTCCCGTCTTTAGCTGCCGGACCAGGGCTTCAGGTACCACAGGAGCTCCGGCAGTTACGATAATTTTGTCATAGGGGGCGTATTGGGGCAATCCCCCGGTGCCGTCACCATAGAAAAGCTGCATTTCGATTCCTAGCCGACTCAGAAACCTCTTGGTGCCCTCATACAGTTTTTTCTGGTATTCGATGGTGTAGACCTCAGCGCCCAAGAGATGCAGGATGCTCCCCTGATATCCTGAACCAGTGCCTATCTCCAGGATCTTGTCTCCCGGATTTACATCCAGCAGTTCTGTCTGAAACGCCACCGTGTAGGGCTGGGAAATCGTCTGCCCTTCACCTATAGGGAATGCTTTGTCTTCATAGGCATGTGATATCAGGGCCGAATCAAAGAAAAAATGTCTCGGTAAGGTATTGATAGCCTGCAATACCCGGTCTGATTTTATCCCTTTTTCCCGGAGTAACGACACAAGGGCTTTGCGCTTTCCTTTGTGTAAATAGGTGTCTTCAAGCTTTAGTAACGGCATGGTTAAGATTGGTTCTGCGACCGAAGATAAAAGAATATTTACCGTAATTTGAACTCAGATTGGGCATTTTTGCTTACTTACTGAAACTTCGGAAGTTAAAGATCTTTTACATGTTTACAGGTATAATCGAAACATTTGGGGCTGTCAGAGCTGTGATTCAGGAAGGATCCAATGTTCATTTTGAACTGGAATCCACATTGGCAGGGGAGCTGAAAATTGACCAGTCCCTTGCCCATGACGGAGTCTGCCTTACGGTGGTCCAGACTGAGCCGGAAGCTTATCGGGTCACAGCAATCCAGGAGACCATACAGAAAACCAACCTTTCCCAGTGGAAGGAAGGGAAGAAGGTGAATCTTGAGCGCTGCATGGCTGCCAATGGGAGGTTTGATGGGCATATCGTACAGGGACATGTGGACCAGGTAGGAGTGGTGAAGCGCATAGCAGACCAGAACGGCTCCTGGATATTTGACTTTGAGTACGACACCGCTCCGGGCAATGTCACCGTGGAAAAAGGCTCTATCACGGTGAACGGGACCAGTCTGACATGCTTCAATTCCGGTCCCGGTAGATTTTCGGTGGCCATTATTCCCTATACCTATCAGCACACCAATTTCCACCAGCTTACCATAGGAGACCTGGTGAACCTGGAGTTTGACGTCATCGGGAAATATATCCAGCGGATTATCCGGGGATATCCACTTCCCTAAAGGATGGGAGTGTCGTGCATGCGACAGAGCCGTGCCGCTTCCCATGGAGCAGCGGATGTAATTTCAGCCTGGAGTGGGGCTAACTTTTGATAGCCGGGGACTTGACACAGCGAAAGCCTACATTGGAGGTGCCGGAGTCAAATGCGTGCCCTTGTCTGGCTGAGGGCCGGTAATTTACACAGTAGTTAGGGGCGCAGAGAAAAGATCCTCCTTTGATCACCCTTTCCCGGGCAAAGGGGTTTTCCGGGTTGTAGCACGGGTTCATCGAGGCATCCAGCTTAGGCGCCTGACCTGCAAGCCTTGCGAGTTTCAAGGCATCATACCAGTCGTCTGTCAGTTCCCAGACATTGCCGATCATATCATAGAGACCATACGGGTTTGGAGGGAATGATTTGACCGGAGAAGTCGCAAGATACCCATCCATGCCTTTATTCTCATGGGGGAATATTCCCTGAAAGGTATTGGCAAGGAATTGCCCATCCGGAGTGAGTTCATCTCCCCAGGCAAAACGTTTCTTCTCAAGCCCACCCCGCGAGGCAAACTCCCATTCGATCTCATCGGGGAGTCTTTTACCGGCCCACTCCGCATACGCTTGGGCATCCTCATAGGCGATATGGACCACCGGATGGTTTTCCATGCCTTTGATGCTGCTTTCCGGTCCCTCGGGATGACGCCAATCGGCACCTTTTACCCATACCCACCACTGTGTGATATCAGTGGTTTTTACTTCGTGGGAAGGAGGAAGGAATACCATTGAGCCTGCGGTCAGCAGCGAATCGGCAGGTTTGGGGGTTCCGGGCGGGAGTTGTGTTTTCAGTTCTTCCCAATCCAGGTTTCGCTCGGCTACGGTCACATAACCTGTCGCCTCACAGAATTCCTGAAACTGGGCATTGGTCACTTCGTGCTCATCCATCCAGAATCCTTCCACCACGACACCCACCGCTGGCCGCTCAGATGGGTAAGCCTCCCGCTCGTCTGTGCCCATGGTAAAGCTACCGCCCGGGACCCATACCATACCTGCCTGTTCGGAGGAAGGCCCTGCATGGGAAGTTGACGGTCTACTGGCTGTGGAGTCCCCACTACGTGTGGCACCACCATCACAGGAAGTGAGGAGTGCAGCTACATAGAGCAGTGCCGGGAGATAGAAGAGGATCCACGAAGTCAGGGATGGTGAACACATGCTTAAAGTTAAAATAAAATGTGGGGAATGACGACTACCGTATAGTGTTTATGGGTAGCGGAGGGTGATACCCTACGAGTTTTTGCAGCCGCTCTTCGATATTCCTTTTCAGCTTGTTGAAAAACTGCTTACGCTCTTTCTCTCCGACGATACTGATCTGGGTAGATTTCTTTATAAGATTGTCCAGATTCCTGAACATCCCCTCATTGAAGATGGGATCGGAAGTGCCCAGAAAATAGATCACGCTGTGGTTGAGATAGGTTATTTTTATCTCATCCAGTACACCCATGAAGGTGTTGTCCCCGATGATGAACCCGTTCACAAAAAAATGGTAGGGTGCTCCCTCAGCAGCGGGATTTCCCGGGAGGGATTTTCTTCCTCTTTCAGCCATATGTTCAAGGTGGTCCACCACATCCAGCATCCGCTGGTAGAGCTGGATGGTATCCTCAGTGGAGTACATGATACCCATCTCGTGGTATAAGTCTATCTGACTTAGTGTGGTGTTGATGCCTTCCAGGTTCCAGATTTCCGTGGTAGGTACGTTATAATAGGCTCTAAGGATCTCTTGGGTTATTTGCTTGTATTGGTCATACAGCTCGGTTTTCACAGTAAATTTTGCTGTTTTGAAACGCTCATTGAACAGGATGGATTTCATCCAGAAAAAGAACTTGAAGGAGGCCAGTTCCTGAAAATAATAATGGTGGAAGGGAGGCATGTCCTTCACCAGCCAATAAATGTGTTTTTTGGAGAAACTGTTGACGTGGTTCAGCTGTGCCAGCACATCCTCCATCCACAGCATAAAACTGTTGTCCTGATAGGTATTCAGATTACCCTGAAAAAGAATGGCATTGGATCGGTGAGAAAAGAAGCGGTCCAGGGAAAAGTTAAACCTTCTGCAGAGGAGTTCGATCTCATTGAAATCCAGAAGTTTTTCACCACGGATCCTCCGGTAAGCACTGTCCATCCCTATCTGGAGTACCGAGGCAATCTCATCCACAAGCGAGGTGTAGGAAGGTATGGCATTCTTCAACTGTTGAAAAAATGCAACCTGGGAGTAAGTCTGATTCATATGCGATAGGATGAAGGACGGCGTAATGCAGGATAAAATATAGGGTATATCTTCTGGATTCCTCAAGTGATACAGAATAAAATTTCACTAAACTAAAAAATAAACCTTTAATTGAATATAAACAGGTTACTATTGAAATAATAGTTGGCTTGGTGGGTTGTGCCTGCAAAATAGAGCAGAAAACGGGCAAATGTGCCCACAAAAGTAAAAATGCTAACTTCCTTGCCTGACATCGTTATCATTAAAGCTCAAATCTCAGGCTATTGAAGTGTGGGTCTTCAAAAAGTCGGGGAGAAGTTTCTAAGGGTATAAAATAAAAGAAGCGGTGAATACCGCCTCTTTTACTCTCCTACATGCGCTGCAGCATGAAGCTTTCCGAGTTCCTGATCGATAGTCCAGAGTCCTACGCCTTCTTCCCCGATGATATCAAAGAGCTCCAAAGCACGGCGCGACATCGTCTCTTCTTCCCGCTGCTCGGTCACGTACCACTGCATAAAGCTAAAAGTGGCAAAATCCTTAACCGAAAAAGCATGGTCTACAATGCTGTTGATGGATTTGGTCACCTTGATCTCATGCTCCAGGATCAGTTCAAACACCTCGCGCAGGGAGTTGAAATTATGTCTGATGCCCGTGATCTCGGGCTGGGTGGCATGGCCGCCGGCCTCGTTGATGTATCTGAAAATCTTCATCATGTGCATCCGCTCCTCATCCGCATGGGTGTAAAGGTATTTGGCGGCGTTCTCATAGCCCATCATATGGCACCAAGAGGCCATAGACAGGTAATATGCTGAGGATTTGCCTTCCATTTCCACCTGCTGGTTGAGCAGTTTCTCCGTATCGTGAAGCAGCGAACGCTGCAGTGTTACTATTTCTTTCGCTTTCATAGTTATTGAATTTTAAAAGTACAATACTAAATATAACCGCTACAGTTCCGTAAAATACATTCTAGGAGAAATTTGGAATTAATTTAATTAAACCTACCCGGCTATCTTGTGAGGGGAGAGGGGAACACAGCCATACTCTCTGCTCCTGATTCTGACACCGCCTGTACGGCATAGAAATAATTATCCTTCGAATAGGGCAAAATTAGGCTGGTCTCCGTAGTCCAGAACTTGCGCTCCCATACCGGGGATGAAGTCTCTCTCATCAGTACATAATACCCTTTTACTTTACCTACTTCAGGTGCCTTCCAGAGTAAGCTGGATTTATTGCTCAGGCCTCTTACATCTATCTGGACTTCCACAGGCTGACCTGGAGAGTCTGCCAGTGAGGCAAGTGAAGATAGGTTTACTGCCGATATTTTTCTCAGGTATTCAAAGTCCATAAACTCCGGAAGGTCACCATACTGTACACCGTCTTCCACCCGCACATTTTCATGCTGGTGGTAAAAGTTCTCATTCATTTCTGATAGCCTCACCGCGGTGAACCCATTTCTTGCAAAAGCCGTCTGATCCCCACCGCGCAGGAACCTGTCACTCCTATAGATCAGCTTTACTTCAAACTGGTCTACATATCTTTCGCCCACTTCTTTGATATACCTGGCAAGTTGCCTGGATTTGCTGTCGTTATCCGAGTTGGTATACCTTCTGATGGCTGCCATCTGCTCAGTCTCCATTACAGGGACTGTTTCGGAAAACACCCGCATTTTCAGGTTATCCCGGATCAGGGTTTCCGAGGAGCTGCTGTTTCCCACGATATCATTGTTCAGCACGGCTGCGATATTCCAAGCTTCCGCCTGGGCTTTATCCGCCAGGTGGGTAGCTCCTTTCAGCCCCTGTTCTTCCCCTGTGAACGCCACGAAGATCACCGTCGCGGAGAATTCCCGTGAGGCCATGATCCGTGCCAGTTCGATTACCGCAGCTGTCCCGCTTCCGTCATCATTGGCGCCAGGGGCTATTCCCTCGGCGTCCATCACATTCTTGTTTCTGGAATCCATATGTGCCGAAATAATGAAGATTCTGTCATCCTTGGGATCAGTCCCTTTCAGGGTGGCCATCACGTTGGCACCTGGGGAATCTTCCACGATTCTCCGCCCATCCCCGGGAATGGTAAACGAATCGATCACAGCGCTCATTCTGCCGTTGGATAGGGTGGCAAACTGGTTGAATTTGCCCAGGACATACTGCTGCGCTGCAGGCATGCCTTTTTCCCCGTCTGAGCTTAAGGTATGTCTGGTAGTGAACCCAGCAAGTGTGCGTACAAAGGCTTCCAGCGAATCTGACGATACTTCCGATACCATCTGATCAATTTTCGGAACCCGGTGTACAAGGGTCTGGGCAAGAAGTGAGTGACTCACTAGAGCCAGTAAAAAGGTGAGTAATTTTTTAGGCATGTATAAAATTGGTTACGTGGTAAGGGTTAAATTTATCCCATAGATTTTTAATCCAACGCATAAATTACATGAATACACTAAACCTCCCGAGAGAAGGTGACTACCCGCAGTTTTATTCGACGTATATCAGCCAGCTTACCGCTAATGACTATGCTGCTCAGATCAATTCCCAGATGGAAGAACTCCGGGTTTATTTCGCACAAAAAGGAAAAGAATGGGCAGACACTCCCTATGCGGAGGGAAAGTGGTCGCCTAAGGAAGTACTGGGTCATATGCTGGATACAGAACGGATTATGATCTTCCGGGCACTTTGCTTTGCGAGGGGAGAAAAATCTTCCCTTCCGGGTTTCGACCAGGATCCTTATGTGTTGAATGCCCGGTTTGGAGCTGTCCCCCTTGAGTGGCTGCTGGAGGATTTTGAAGCCCATCGCAAGTCCTTGCTCACGCTGCTGAGGACATTGCCACAGGACTCACTGGATAACGTAGGTCATGCAAACGGAAACCCAATCACGTCAAGAGCGCTTTTCTGGATTATTCCAGGGCATTTTATCCATCATTTCAAGATTCTCAAAGAAAGGTATTGAGCCCTGAACTTATCCCAGCGGTAAGGGAGAGTACCACCACCCGTTGTTGGTAAGCCAGGTGGTATCCTTCTGAAAATCACCTTTTGGATAGGGAGGGTCCCAAGTTGCTTGGGGAATGGCTTGGCATCACGCAGAAAGTCCTAAGCCGGATACAGGGAAACTTTATCATAAACCAAAGTGCCCGCTGGTGTAAAAAAGGGCTGGAAAACCCGTGTGAAACGCTAGTTTGGGCTATAAAATTGAAAAAAATCATAACTATGAAGAACATAAGTTTACTATGGGTCATGCTATTGGCCTGCAGTATGATTCAGGCCCAGACCACCAGGGAGATTGAAGTGGAGTCTGCGGTGGAGACCACCCATGAAGTCACGATCAAAGGGAAGCGTGTTCCTTACAAGGCGATTGCGGGCACGCAGCCGGTATGGAATAATGACGGTAAGCCCGTGGCCTCCTTGTTTTATACCTATTATGAGCGGACTGATATAAGCGATAAGACAACGCGTCCCCTTGTGATTTCCTTTAACGGAGGTCCGGGGTCAGCATCCATCTGGATGCACTTGGCCTACACCGGGCCGGTAATCCTGAACATAGATGACGAGGGGTATCCTGTTCAGCCTTATGGGACAAAAACCAACCCGCACTCGATTCTGGACGTGGCGGATATCGTCTATGTGGACCCTGTGAATACGGGGTACTCACGGATCGTGGATGCAGACGAGCCCAGGTCTACATTCTTCGGAGTAAATGCTGATATTAAATACCTGGCGGATTGGGTAAATACGTTTGTGACCCGCCAGAACAGATGGGCTTCTCCCAAATACCTTATAGGGGAAAGCTACGGTACCACCCGCGTGGCAGGACTGGTAGCCCAGCTTCAGGATGCGCATTGGATGTATTTTAACGGGGTGATCCTGGTGTCCCCTACTGATATGGGGATAGAGCGGGGAGGTCCTGTGAAAATGGCCAATTATCTCCCGTACTACGCAGCCACTGCCTGGTACCATAAGCGGCTCCCTTCAGACCTGCAGAACAAAGACCTGGATGAGATCCTGCCCGAAGTGGAGAATTTTGCTGTCAATGAGCTTTTACCCGCTATGGTAAAAGGCGGCAGCCTCAGCGAAAGTGAGCGGGATGCCATTGCCGCTAAAATGTCCAGGTATGCAGGCATCAGCAAGGAGGCTGTTTTGGAGTACAATCTCGCCGTTCCCACAGGGTTTTTCTGGAAGGAACTGTTACGCGCGGATGGGATGACCATCGGCAGATTGGACAGCAGATACAAGGGATTTGACAGGCAGAACTCAGGGGACCGCCACGATTTTGACCCTGCACTTACCTCGTGGAACCATGCGTTTGCCCCAGCGTTCAATATCTACGCTAAAAATGTCCTGAAGTATAAGAGCGACCTTACCTACAACTTATTTGGCCCAGTGCACCCCTGGGATAGATCCAATGAGCGTACCGGATATGATCTGGGCACAGCCATGCGGCAGAACCCTTACCTGCACCTGATGGTACAGTCTGGCTACTATGATGGCGGCACAGATTTCTTCAATGCCAAATACAGCTTGCAGCAAATCGACCCCACCGGAAGAATGAAAGACAGGATGTTCTTTAAAGGATACCGAAGCGGACACATGATGTATCTCAGGGCAGACGACCTGGCCACTTCCAACGAAGATGTGCGACAGTTTATCCTAAATTCTATGGTAGGACCTGACAAACCCGCTAAGTATAATTAAGAGGAAAATAGGGTGGCATAAAGTTGTCACCCTTTTTTTGGGATCCAGCTGCAGGTCTGCGAAAACTATGGCTTGTCAGCCATCACAGGAGTATGGAGACCCAAGGTGGCAGGGATTCTTTTCTATTCTTACGGAAGGTCATGCCCAGGTGCAAGTGGTGAAGCCGAAATCCGGTGTCCATTGGATGTGGGCTACAGGGTTTGGCTAATCAGGCATGAATGCCAAGCAGGTTGGGTAAGGTGAGCTCCCTGAACGCTTCAAAATCTAAAACCGGCTCAGCTGCCCCCATCATTTCCCCGATCATCCGATAGATATCCGTTGGGGTTTTTCCTGATTTTCTTAGAAACTGGATGGAAGTTGCCCCCTCTGTTTTGGACAGTTTTTTCTTGTCGGGACCCTTTAATACCGCATGGTGGTGGAAACAGGTTGCCTTGAATGCATCCTGACCTATAGCATCAGCTACCAGCTGCTGTGCCAGCGAGGATCCAAACAGATCGCTCCCTCTCACTATTAAATCCACGCCAAAGTGCAGGTCATCCAGCAGGGAAGTAAGCTGGTAGGCGGGGTCCCCGTCTTTCTTGCGGACCATAAAAAAGGAAGTTTCCGGGGGTAATACAAAAGAGGCCGCCTTCCCGTGGAGGTCTTTCAGCTCGATAAAACCTGCCTCCAGGGTGTCAAATCGAAGACAGGTATCCTTTTTGTCCAGGGGAATCCTTCTATCGACACAGTAGCCCAGGTAGTTTCCGGAGGAGTCCAGCTGCTGGATTTTTTTCCGGGAGCAGTCACAGGCGAAGAGCAGTTGTTTCTCCTTGAGAAGTGCAACAGCTTCGCGGTATCCGGACATCCGGTGGAGTTGTGACCACTCTCTTTCAAATTCAATGGGGTCTTTAGGCCCTACATCGTAGCCTATTTCCATAAAATCGAGCGTATCGAAAATGTCCGAGACATACGCTGGCCGCAGGCGGTCCCGGTCCAGGTCATCGATCCGCAGAAGTACCCGGGCTCCGGTTTTTTCTGCCAGCACCTTGGTCAGCAGGAAGGAATAGATGTTGCCCAGATGAATAAATCCGCTGGGCGTGGGTGCCAATCTGGTAAGTTTGAAATTCATCCCCGCTAAAATACCTGCTTTGTTTGTAATGCGAAATAGGAGGAGACCCATTTTGGTTCATTTGTTGGACTTAAGTTTCTTTAACTCCCTTGCTTTTTAAGATGAGTAGATTACAGCTTAACTTTACTTCCAGATGAGAGCCTTCGTTTTGGTCTTCGGTTTAGTTCTTTTTGTGCAGGCAGCTTGTTTTGCACAGCTGACCTATTCCGGAAATGTGCTGGATGCGACAGACAAACGCTACCTGGAAGGCGTGGCGGTATCAGTATTAGGCACAACACAAGCGGATACCACCAATTCCAGGGGATATTTCAGTGTACTTGCCGGGAAAGGGGACACTCTTAAATTTAGCTTTCCGGGGTTTTTGGAGAAAAAAATAGTGGCGACCGAAGAGCGGTTCCTGACCGTACAGATCCAGGATAGAGCCCGACTGCTACCCACCTTTGAGGTCAAGGCGGAGCCGTATTCCTTCCGGTTCAAGGACGGCAAGCTTATTTTGGTAGAGTCAGATGCCGAAGCGGTCACCTCCTCCGGCAAAGGACAGATGACTGCAGGCACCAGAGACTCTCCGGAAGGCGGAATGGCCCTGTATGGCCCCATCTCTTACTTTACCAAAAAGGCAAAACAAGCCCGGGAATATGCCAGGAAGCAGGAGTGGGAGAGGCGCAGGGCCGGATACATGGCTGTAGTGGATTCGGATTCGGTGAGAGCTGCGATCATGGACGACCACGGGCTAAGCAGGGAGAAGTGGGATAAGCTGATCATCCGCTTCAATGAAGGGAGTATGCACCATGAGTTTCTCGATTGGACAGAACCCCAGGTCTATAAGGCGCTCAATGAGTTCATCCTGCGGGAGAAAGACTGGGTGGATTAGGATTTGCGTTTGAACGACCAGGTCACAAAGAACTTTGCCACTTCTTCCCCTTGGGGATTGGCACCCACAGACACCAACGTAAGCTGACCTGTTGCATTCACCGTCAATGAACGGAGTATATCCTGCAGTTCTGCTCCCTGACTGCAGGCAAAAAGGATTTTTTGGTTGGCTTTCTTATAGTATTCGGCACGGAAATCCACCACCAGCATCGAAAACTTTCCTTTGTCCACCATAGCCAGCTGGCACAGGGCCCCCGTACTCAGCTCGGCAGCTCCAGCCATGGCTGCAAAATAGATTGACTTAAAGGGATTCTGGGTCCGCCAGGTGTATGGGATGGATACCTCGCATGTATTCAGGTCAAGTGTTTTTATTTTAAGCTTCCAGAATATGGCCGAGGGAAGCTTTATCAGCATTGCAAACCAAAAAATGATGGGATTTGTCATTTTTTTCTGATATTCCAGTGCCTTTTGGGATAGGGGGGTATTTGTCTTTTTGAGTTTCATTGCAGTGGTATTGAAATCTTAAATTAGCAAAATTGTCGCTATTCCGATTCTGGTATTTTATTTGAAGAGAACTTCAAAAACCGATCAACAATGAGAAAATTAGCATTGCTAGTAGGTACGGGCTTGTTGTTTTATGCCTGTGCGAAAGTCCCACTTACCGGAAGGAGTCAGTTGGCTTTGGTTTCCAGTAATGAAATACAGCCTTTGGTGAATGAGCAGTACGATCAGACCTTAAAGGAAAGCAAAGTAGTTACCGGTTCGGCTGATGGGCAGAAAATCGTCAGAGTGGGAAATAAAATGGCCAAAGCAGTGGAGGCTTACTTAGTTGAGCAAGGTTATTCCGACTTGACCAAGACGTTGGATTGGGAGTTTAACCTCATAGAAGACAGTCAGGTAAACGCCTGGTGTATGCCTGGGGGAAAGGTAGCCTTTTACACAGGTATTATGCCCATGACGAAAGACGAGACCGGAATAGCCGTGGTCATGGGACATGAGATAGCCCATGCGGTCGCTTCCCATGCGAGGGAGCGAATGTCCAATGGCCTGATCGCTAATTTTGGGATAGGTGCATTGTCTACTGCTATCGGGCAGAACCCTACGCTCACCCAGCAGATTCTACTGCAGTCTGTGGGTATAGGCGGAGAACTGGGAATGCTTAAGTTTTCCAGAAAGCATGAGCTGGAAGCCGATGAAATGGGGCTTATATTTATGGCTATGGCCGGATATGATCCGCGTGAGGCTCCCGCCTTCTGGGACAGGATGGCTGCCGGTGGGGGACAATCTCCTCCTGAGTTTCTCTCTACCCACCCCGGTCCTGATAACAGAAAGCAGAAACTGAATCAGAACATGCCTAAGGCACTGGAGTATTACAAAGGGAATTAAACCAAAAGACCGGAAGCGCTTCCGGTCTTTTTTTATTTGTTGTTGAATCCCCTCAACTTTACCTGGGTGAGTTTCCGTTTGGTGTCCAAGGGAAAATCACCCCTCATCATCCAGTCGTAATACCCTGGCTCTTCCTTGAATACCTGTTGGATCGGTTTTCCCTTATGTTTTCCAAAATTGAAAACTTCCTCCCCTTGGCTGTTGAATATAAATCTTCCCGCAAGGTCCACCATTTTTTCATTGACTACATCATGGAGTTTTTTCATGTCGTTCTCAAAGATCCCGAGCTTGTTGCCTTGCAGATCTTCCATTTCCTCTCCCTGGTAACGCTCCACCTGGGCCCTGAACACATCCAGCGTGGCCAGCGTGTCCGCCTCAGCACTATGGGCATTTTCAAGCTTCCGGCCACAGTAGAACTTATAGGCCGCGGTCAGGTTCCGCTTTTCCATCAGGTGGAAGATCTTCTGGGCGTCCAGCAGGTTCCGCTTGTCCAGATCAAAGTCGATCCCTGCCCTCAGGAACTCCTCTACCAGTAGCGGTATATCGTATTTCAGCACATTGAACCCTGCCAGATCAGAATTGCCGAAAAATTGCTGGAGTTCTTTGGCCACATCCTTGAAGCTCGGCTCGTTTTTGACATCCTTGTCATAAAGCCCATGGATAAGTGAAGCTTCCAGTGGGATTGGGATCCCCGGGTTGATCCGCTTGGTAAGGATATCCTGCCCGCCGTCGGGGTGGACTTTGACGATGGAGATCTCCACTATCCTGTCGGTGGAAATATTGGTGCCGGTGGCCTCCAGATCAAAAAATGCTATTGAATTTTTCAAGTTTAAACGCATGGTCAGTTAAATTTAGTTTTGAGTCCTTCCAGGTCCATGTTGTCGTAATTTCCGGAACTCATTAAAAGTAGGTTAGTGTGGGAATAGTCCTGGGCCAAAAGGAAATCCCTTAGCTCAGTACTATCGGTGAATAATTTCAAATCTTTTCTTTGGAATCCCTCCCGAAGTGTCTCTTCATCCATAAGCTCCAGCTTTTTCAAAGCCACTGCGTGGGGATTAAGGTACACAACTGCAAGGTCCGCGGCATCCATTGACCCGGCATAGTTAGGCAAAAATGCTTTGTTAAGCGAGGAATACGTGTGCAATTCCTGCACAGCAATAAGCGTGCGCTCCGGAAACTGGGCTTTCACTGCATTCACCGTGGCCTTTAACTTGGACGGGGCATGTGCAAAATCCCTGTACAGGCTGCTGTTTTTGTTCTCCACGAGCAGCTCCTGGCGTTTTGCAGCACCCTTGAATCCCTGGATACTGGTATAGAACTGCTCTGGGCTGAGCCCCAGTGATAAGCAGATATTGAGGGCACCCTGTAGGTTCTGGAGGTTGTGCTCCCCAAATATATGGATTGGAACAGGCCCCATATCCGTGATAAGAGATGTCTTTCCATCCTGTATGGTAGCAGGATGGGCGACATATGGGGTCTTTACCGCATTGATGGGGGTCTTTTCGGCAGCCTCTTTCACCAGGGGGTCTGCTTCACAGTAAATCAGTTCCCCGGAATCCGGAGTCAGGGCCATCAGTTTGCCAAACTGCTCCTTGTATTCGTTGAAGTCAGGGAATACGTTGAAGTGGTCCCAGGCTATTCCGCTTATCAGGACGATGTCATGCCGGTAATGGAAAAATTTAGGGGTACGGTCGAGGGGCGAAGTCAGGTATTCGTCCCCTTCTATGATTATCACCGGGGCATCCGACAGCTTGACCATGAGATCAAACCCTTCGATCTGGGCACCTACCAGGTAATCGAAATCCACCTGCTGGTCCTTCAGCACATGCAGAATGATGGATGTAATGGAGGTTTTTCCGTGTGATCCAGCGATGACCACCCGCTTTTTACCCTGGCTTTGGTTATAGATGAATTCCGGGAATGAAAACACAGGGATTCCCAATTCCTGGGCTTTTACCAGCTCAGGATTGTCGATTCGGGCATGCATTCCCAGCAGGATTCCATCCAGATCAGCAGTTATTTTTTCGGGATACCACCCGTAAGCTTCCGGCAGGATCCCGGCTTTCTCCAGCCGGGTGCGGGAAGGTTCATAGATTTCATCATCAGAACCAGTGACCTGATAGCCTTTGGATACCAGGGCCAAAGCCAGGTTGTGCATCACCGCTCCGCCGATTGCGATGAAATGATACTTTCTCATAGGGTAGTTAGGGTTAGCTTTCAATTTCAAACTTAGAAATAAAAACGCGGGTGGACAGACCTATCCTTTTGTATTTCAAAACATTTTTTCAAGCATGCGGATTTTTGGTATTTTCGGCATAAAATCAACTAAAAATGATTCCTGATAAATTTGCCTACCTCTCTCTTTCGATGCTTTATATGGCTGCTTGGGCAGTGATCTACAGTAGAAGCCCCTTTAAAAGAGGGATGGTGCGGGTAGGAGCCATCGGTGGAATCATGGGCGTGATCGCTGAGGTATGGTATTTCAGGGATTACTGGAGGCCTCCCACTCTCTTTGGCCAGGGAGTGGTGGGGATAGAGGATTACATTATCGGGTTTGCCCTCTTTGGGGTGGGAGGGTATCTGTATGCCGCATTCACCTCAAGAGAAATCAATTACGGATACCAGACGGCTGCCAAAAACTGGAATTTCTTTGTCATGTTTCTGCTGGGCTGCACAAGTCTTACCGTCTTCAGCATCGGATTGAATATCCATTCCGGTTATGTTACTTTTCTCACCTTCTTTTTGTTGTCGGTATATGTATGGTTTCAGAGACCGGATTTGATTGGGGTATCCCTTATTTCCGCCTTCGCCACGCTGGGCATATCCCTGATTATTTATTACATCAATTTCAACCTGCTGTTTCCGGATTTCTGGGATAAGTATGGAATGCTCGATAAGCCGATCCTCGGGTTGAAGATACTCAATATTCCGCTTTCTGAGATGCTGTGGCACTTTAGCTGGGCGATGCTTTGCAGCATGTTCCGCAGCTACCGACATGGGGTACATTATAAATAAGGTGATTTTCCGGTAGGCCTTTGGGGAGCTTCCTGCATGTTGATAACTTTGAGCAAAACTTGTTCAAAACTCTTGAATTAAAGAGAATACATTTGTTTTATGACTGAAAAAAGAACCAACCTGCCTATCACCCGCAAGAAGCCTACCTATGAAAGTCCAGGGAATCTGGGGAAAGTACCCCCTCAGGCCACGGATTTGGAAGAGGCGGTATTGGGGGCTTTGATGCTGGAGAAGGATGCCCTCACCAATGTGATCGATATCCTGAAGGTGGAGAGTTTTTATAAGAATGCGCATCAGGTGATTTTTCAGGCTATTCTGGATTTGTTTACGGACAGCCAGCCGATAGATCTGCTTACTGTCACCTCGCAACTGCGTAAAAGTGGTGCGCTGGAGACGGCAGGAGGAGCCTTCTATGTGACCGAACTGACCTCTAAAGTCGCCTCTGCCGCCAATATTGAATACCATGCCAGGATCATCACCGAGCAGGCCATCAAGCGTGATATGATCAGGATATCCTCCGAGATCCAGCGCGATGCTTACGAGGAGACCACGGACGTTTTTGAGCTGCTAGACAAGATGGAGCAGAGTCTTTTTGAGATTTCCGAGAAAAACATCAGGAAGAATTACTCAGACATGAAATCCATCATGCGGGAGGCAATTATAGAATTGGAAGCCAGAAAGCACCAGAAGGATGGGCTTACCGGGGTTCCGTCAGGTTTTACTGCGCTGGACAGGGTGACTTCAGGCTGGCAGAAATCGGATTTGGTGATTATCGCTGCCCGACCCGCTATGGGGAAGACGGCCTTTGTCCTTTCCGTATTGAGGAATGCCGCCGTGGATCACAGCCGTCCGGTGGCGATTTTCTCACTGGAGATGTCATCGGTGCAGCTGGTAAACCGGTTGATATCCTCCGAGGCTGAACTCGATTCTGAAAAAATAAAAAAAGGATCACTGGCCGAACATGAATGGGCACAGCTGGTACATAAGACAGCCAAGCTCTCCAAAGCCCCCCTGTTTGTCGATGATACTCCTGCGCTGTCTATCCTGGAGCTCAGGGCCAAATGCCGAAAGCTGAAGGCGCAGCACGACATCCAGATGATCGTCATAGATTACCTGCAGCTGATGTCCGGGGATTCGAAAAGCGGGGGCGGGGGTAACCGGGAGCAGGAAATCGCGTCCATCTCCCGTGCCCTGAAGAAAATAGCCAAGGAACTCAGCGTGCCTGTGATCGCTCTTTCGCAGCTGTCCAGGGCGGTGGAGACCAGAGGTGGAGATAAGCGGCCGCAGCTGTCCGATTTGAGGGAATCCGGAGCGATAGAACAGGATGCCGATATGGTGATGTTCCTATACCGCCCGGAGTATTATGGCATCACCGAAGATGAAGACCATAATTCCACCCAGGGTGTGGGAGAAGTGATTATCGCCAAGCATAGAAACGGTTCTTTGGATACCGTGAAGCTCCGGTTCATTGGACGCTATACCAAGTTTACCGACCTCGACCAGTTTGGCGGTATGCAGCCACCACAGGCCGGGGATGGACTCTACAGACCCAGTTTTGCAGCGCAGTCCAGCGGAGTGGCTGAGTTTGATTCGTCCAATACGATCAAAATCCAGAGCCGCGCCAACCGGGATGAGGGAGATGATCTGCTGAGCAGAAATGACCGACCCACCGAATTTTGACCCATGGAAAGCCCGCTTGTTGATCCTTATCTTGTAATCCGTTTTCCCCTTTATGTCACGAGGGGATAATCCTTGACTAAACCTATGAAAGCTATACTTCTGGACCGTTCCACCCAGCAAAATATTGTACTGACAGAGCTGCAAAGCCGTATTCTGATGCCAGGTGAAGTCCGGGTGCTGATCAAAGCTGCCGCGCTTAACCACAGGGATGAATGGTGCCGCCAAGGACTCTACCCCAATATCAGTGACGGCATCGTGCTGGGCTCAGATGGAGCCGGAATAGTAAGCGAGATCGGTGAGGGAGTGGAGGAAGCCTGGTTGGGTAAGGAAGTGATCATCAATCCGGCATTGAACTGGGGGAGCAACCAGAAAGTCCAGAGTAAATCATTTGAGATCCTGGGCATGCCTAGAAACGGGACGTTTGCGGAGTCTATCATCGTGCCCTTGGACAGAATACACGCGAAGCCTGCACACCTGGATTGGGAGTCGGCAGCAGCTCTTCCCCTGGCAGGGGTCACGGCTTACCGTGCGCTGGTATACCAAGGCGGGGTGGAAGCCGGGGAGGATGTCCTGGTCACAGGCTTTGGGGGTGGCGTGGCCCAGATCGCTGCACAGATGGCCCAGGCATTGGGGGCCCGTGTCTCCATCAGCAGTAGCAGTCCTGCCAAACTGAAGCTCGGATTGGATATGGGCTTGTCACACGGGTTCAATTACCTGGATCATAACTGGATCAGCCAGGCACTGGATACGGTGGGTGGATTTGATCTGATCCTGGACGGGGCTGCAGGGGATACGCTGAACCACCTTATCTCGGTAGCTCGTCCTGGAGGCAGGATTGTGTTCTACGGGGCCACCACGGGAAATCCCGGAAAACTGGAATCCCGCAAAATTTTCTGGAACCAGCTGAAGCTTATGGGAAGCACCATGGGGTCAGACCAGGATTTTGAATCCATGCTCCGTCTGGTCAATGAGAAGAAAATAACACCGGTCATCGACAGTGTCTTCAAGTTCGAAGAGGCTGTCGATGCTTTTGACCGGATGAGAGCGGGAGAGCAGATGGGGAAGATAGTACTCGTGCCCTAAATCAGCTGATAGGTCTCTTCAAACTCTTTTCTGGCTACCCGGTATATCTCGTTTTCTTCCGGCGGCACTACCAGGAAATCGCCTACGCGGCAGATCATGCTGTCTTTCCAGGGGGCTTCGAAGTTGAGGACTTCACTATCCGTGAGCCCGGAGAGGTGTTCCTGTTGGACCTTTAACCCCATTGCCTCGCCTTTTGGCTGGTACGAACCCCACCCTTTTTCCAGGGACTGTTCCAGTCTGTACTTTTTTCTGAAGGTATCGGATCTTACCAGGTACAGTTCATTGGAACTGGTCTGGTTCTCTACCAGCCAGTCACCTTCCGATGCGATGTTTGTGGTCTCTTCCCCATCACTGGTTTTTGTCACGATTTCAAGCCCCGGAGTGGCCTTCTTCGCCCTGACCAAACTTTTCTTTACATACCGCTTTCCACCCGCTTTCAGAAGCGGAAGGAAGTGCGCCAACATTTCTTTTTGGGTGACCATATAAAAAGGGGGATTAGATAAAAGTCCTGATCGCCAATTTAGTAAATTGATGGGGAAAATTTCCACCCTAGCCCCCATACCTTCCTTTTTATGAAAACACTTGCCCAAAAATTTGAACCGAACGGCCCCAAACGGATACTTGCCCTGGATGGAGGGGGAATAAGAGGGGCGTTGACCTTGGGGTATCTGAAGCACATAGAGGACCTGCTCAGAAAACAGCACGACAACCCGCGGCTTCTACTCGCTGATTATTTCGATATGATAGGCGGTACCAGCACCGGCTCTATCATCGCCGCTGCACTGGCCATAGGGATGGCTGTGGATGAGATCAAGGAGAAGTACTTTGAGTTGGGAGTCAAGATATTTGGAAAGAAGTACCGGTGGTACAGGATTTTCGAGGTGGATAACCTGATCAAGAGCAAGTACGACGATGCGGCTTTGGTTTCAGAACTGCAGCAGGTGTTTGGAGATACGCTGCTGGGGGATCAGGAGAAAGTGAAAACCGCGCTCTGCATCGTGGCAAAACGGGCGGATACCAACAGTGTATGGCCGCTTAACAACCACCCCAAAGGAAGGTTTTACGGTTCAGGCCACGGAGACAACAGGTCGATTCCTATCTGGAAGTGTGTGCGGGCCAGTGCTGCTGCACCCACATATTTTCTCCCCCAGTCGATAGAGGTAGGGGGAGACAACGGTTTTGCGGCATTTGTGGACGGAGGGGTGAGCATGGCCAACAACCCTGCCCTCCAGCTGCTGATGGTAGCCACCCTGAAAGGCTTCCCTTATCGCTGGCCGATGGGTGAGGAGAAGCTGATGGTGGTATCGGTGGGCACGGGCATGACCAAGTGGAAGAAGCTGCCCGAGAAAATAGGCAAAAGCCATTTGCTGGATTGGGCGGCCAATCTTCCCGAGATGTTTATGCAGGATGCCAGCTGGCAAAACCAGCTGCTGATGCAGTGGTTATCCAGGTCTCCCACTTCACATGAGATAGACAGCGAAATAGGCGTCCTGGACGAGGATATACTCAGTGATGAACCCGACAGGAAGGAGGGGTTGGTTTACTACCTGAGATACAACGTGTTTCTGGACGCGGATGAAATGAATGTGCGCTTCAAGCCTTTCAAGCCTTACACGCCAGCTGATGCCACCAGTCTTGCGGCGATGGATAATGCCAAGAATTGCCAAAAGCTATACGACCTGGGCTATCTGGCAGGGACACAGGAAGTCAAGCAGCTTCATTTTCCGGAGGGGTTTAGACTGTAGCTCAGTCAAGCCCGTTTTCGAAGAGGAAATTTTGATACGCATTGGTCAGCTCATGGAGTGCCTTGGATTCCTGGAGCTGCCGGGCGAGTGTCATCCCGTCTTCGAAAGTCTGCCGGGCCTTTTCAAGCTGACCATAATCCGAGAAGAAATGTGCGGCAGCATAATAGGTCGGAAGATAACTTTTATGGTGGTTTAGGAGTTCAAGAAAGAGACTTTCAGCCTGGCCGGGGTCCGCTACGCGGTATTCCAACGCCAAAGCATACCAGTTAAAGGGATTTCCGGGTTCTTCTTCAGCAAATTGTTTAAGTAGGGTGATCCTGTCCAAATTGGCTGTCATTTCTTTTTATAATTAAGTGCTTACTGTTAATTTCACGCGAAATAAATCTAATTTAATCTAAACCTAAACCAATGAAGATTCTTGTTTGTATCACCCATGTGCCTGATACTACCTCCAAGATTCAGTTCACTGCCAATAATACGAAGTTTGACACAGCTGGAGTTCAGTTTATTATAGGTCCTTACGACGATTATGCACTGGCACGGGCAGTGGAACTGAGGGATCAGACCGGTGGAAAACTCACGGTACTGAATGTAGGTGAGGCGGAAACCGAGCCTACGCTCCGCAAGGCATTGGCCATAGGTGCCGATGACGCTGTACGCATCAATTCGGTGCCCAAGGATTCCTACTTTGTGGCACAACAGATAGCAGGTTATGCAAAAAAAGAAGCCTTTGATCTTATCCTGATGGGCAGGGAGTCCATCGACTTCAATGGCGGCATGGTCCATGGCATGGTGGGAGAGCTGCTGGGGATACCGTCTTTTTCTCCGGTCATGAAGCTTGACGTAACAGGCTCCACAGTGAAAATGTCCCGTGAAATCGAAGGAGGCAAAGAACTGCTTGAAGCAAGCCTGCCGCTGATAGCGGGATGTCAGGAACCTATCGCCGAGTGGAAGATACCCAATATGAGAGGGATCATGTCTGCGAGGACCAAGCCGCTGAGTGTGATAGAGCCGGAGTCAGTGGAGACCCAGGCAGAAGCGAGCAGCTATGAGCTACCACCGGCCAAAGGTTCGGTGAAGCTGATTGACAAAGATAATGTGTCTGAGCTGGTGAAGCGTTTAAAGAATGAAGCCAAAGTGCTTTAATTAAATAAAACTAAACCTCTATAAATCAAGATTATATGTCTATATTAGTATATGTTGAGCAAGCGGAAGGCAAAGTGAAGAAGACCAGTCTCGAGGCGGTGTCTTATGCACATGCCCTGGCAGCGCAGACCGGGGAAGGGGATGTGGTCGCTGTGGCGGTGGGCACGCTGACTCAGGAGGAGCTGGCTTCGGTGGGTAGTGCGGGAGCTGCCAAAGTCCTTCATATCTCCGATAGCCGACTCGATGCGGGAGTGATCCAGGCGCATGCTGCTGCGGTCGCACAGGCTTTTTCTGCCACTGGGTCTAAGACGTTGGTATTGGCTAAGTCTTCCCTGGGCGACTCCGTGGCCGCGAGATTGGCAATCAAGCTGAAGGCAGGGCTGGTTTCCAACGTCGTGGAACTCCCGGAAACTTCGTCAGGCTTCCTGGTGAAAAGGAGTATTTACACCGGAAAAGCCTTTGCCCAGACTACGGTAACGACGGAGAATAAAATCCTTGCGATAAAGAAGAATGCCATCGATCTGAAGACCGATGGGGGGGATGCGCAGGTAGAGGAGCTGAAGGTAGAGTTGGACGATTCAGATTTTGCTTCCAAGATCACAGCTACTGAGCGTGCCACCGGGGATGTATTGCTTCCTGAAGCGGATATAGTGGTATCCGGGGGAAGAGGGATGAAAGGTCCGGAAAACTGGGGTATGCTGGAGGAGTTGGCAAAAACACTGGGTGCGGCGACAGCATGCTCCAAGCCTGTTTCAGACATAGGGTGGAGACCCCACCACGAGCATGTGGGGCAGACCGGGGTAAAAGTAGCTCCAAGTTTGTATATAGCCGTAGGAATTTCAGGCGCGATTCAACATCTTGCAGGTGTAAATTCTTCAAAATGCATCGTGGTGATCAATAAAGATCCGGAAGCCCCTTTCTTCAAGGCGGCTGATTATGGAATAGTGGGAGATGCATTCGAGGTGATACCCAAGCTAACCGAAGCGCTAAAAGCTGAATTATAAACTTTTGTGGAAAAACTCATAGAACTCGAGATTTTGGGACTTTCTTCCAACCATTCCCAATCAGGCTCATTCACCCTGGTCCTGGGAGAAGTGGGGGGGGTAAGAAGGTTACCGATCGTAATAGGAATGTTTGAAGCGCAGGCTATTGCCCTGGAGATAGAAAAGATCGTCCCTAACAGGCCTATGACCCATGATCTTTTCAGATCATTTGCCAACGGGTTCAGTTTTGATATAGAACGGATCGTGATCACCGACATGAAAGAGGGGGTGTTCTATGCAAAGATCCAATGCAAGAGTGCGGTGGCTGAGGCTGAAATCGATGCACGCCCGTCTGACGCCATAGCCATAGCCATCAGGTTTGGAAGTCCGGTATATTGTACCGAGAAGGCCATGTCCGAGGGGGCAGTGGAGCATTACGAAGTGGAGAAGAAGGATGAAAAGGCACAGCCAAAGCCTCCCACGCAGAAATTCGCCACTAAAAAGGAGCCCTCATTGAAAGACTTCAGCCTCGACAAGCTCAATCAGATGCTGGACAAGGCGATCAACAATGAGGATTATGAAAGAGCTGCCCGCATCAGGGATGAAATCAACAAGAGAAACTGACGTTAATATAAGGCCCGAAATTATTCGGGCTTTTTTTATGGCCCTGACTTCCCTATTTTTAGCCATTGGTTTTGTAATGGATACTTGATGGATTTCTTAAGAGGTGTTATTGGATTGGCGGTCATCGTTTTGGTAGCCTTTATTTTTTCAAACAACAGAAAGAGGATTGACTGGAGACTGGTGGGGATAGGGATAGTACTTCAGCTTACCTTTGGGTTTCTCATAACCAAAGTCCCGCTGGTAGCGAGCGGTTTCTCCCTGCTGAGTGATGCTTTTGTGAAGTTTCTGAGCTTCAGTAGAGATGGTGCCGCATTCATTTTCGGCGACCTCGCCGGGGATGGGTTTGGGTTTATTTTTGCCTTTCAGGTATTGCCTACCATCATTTTCTTCTCCACGGTTTCAGCGGGGCTTTACTACCTGGGTATCCTGCAGAAGGTGGTCTTTGGGATAGCCTGGGTCATGGCCAGGACTATGCGGCTTTCCGGACCGGAGAGCCTTTCTGCCGCCGGCAATATCTTTCTGGGACAGACCGAAGCCCCTTTGCTGGTGCGTCCTTTCATCCCACAGATGACAAAATCCGAACTGATGTGTCTTATGACCGGAGGGATGGCCACGATAGCAGGAGGAGTATTGGCAGGTTATGTGGCATTTCTGGGCGGAGAAAGCCTGGCCGAGCAAAGCAGGTTTGCGGCTTATCTCCTCGGGGCCAGTATTATGAATGCCCCTGCTGCAATCGTGATGTCCAAGATGTTTGTGCCCGAGGTGGAGAAAGAACTGGTCCAGGATAAACTGGAAGTGAACGAAGAAAGTATGGGGGTCAACCTGATCGATGCCATGTCCATCGGGGCATCGGAAGGGCTGAAACTTGCCCTGAACGTGGGAGCCATGCTGCTCGCTTTCATAGCGGTGATAGCGGCTATCAATTACGTGCTGGCCGGGCTGATCGGTGAGTATACCGGGCTCAATGCCTTTGTGGTCAATTCCACCGGAGGCCAGTTCAGCGGGTTTTCACTCGAATATATCTTTGGACAGGTATTCAGGCTGTTTGCCTGGGTTATCGGAGTAGACTGGGTAGATACGCTGCAGGTCGGAAGCCTACTGGGACAGAAGACCGTAATCAATGAGTTTGTCGCCTATTTGAGCCTGGCTGATATGAAAGAGGCCGGGACGCTACTGCCCAAATCCATCGTTATAGCGACCTATGCACTGTGTGGCTTCTCCAACTTCAGCTCCATTGCCATCCAGTTGGGAGGGATCTCCATCATCGCCCCAAACCAGCAGGCCAATATCAGTAGACTGGGGCTTCAGTCTCTTCTGGCAGCGTCTCTTGCCTGCCTGATGACCGCTACCATAGCAGGGATGCTTTTCTCATAGGGCGGGAGTAAAATTGACAATTCCCTTCAACTGCTGGGTACAATACGGACATTTCACCTACATTTAAGCTGTGGAATTTGCCATTGTGGATATAGAGACTACTGGAGGTTCTCCCCAGACGGGAGGTATCACGGAGATCGCTGTGCTTATCCACGACGGAGAGTCCGTGATCCGGGAGTACCAAACATTGCTGAACCCCCAGCAGGGCATCCCCACCTACATCACCGGCCTCACCGGGATAGATAACTTCATGGTCAGGCATGCTCCCACCTTTGCAGAGGTACACCAGGAGTTATGGGAACTGCTGAGCCACCGGGTATTTGTCGCCCATCAGGTCAATTTTGATTTCGGGTTTATGCGTGAGGCTTTCCTTCGGCATGGCCTGGATTTTAAGGCGCCCAAACTGTGCACGGTGCGGCTGAGCAGAAAAGCCATACCGGGACTGAGCTCCTACAGCCTGGGAAGAATCTGCGAAAACCAGCGTATCCCCATTACCCAAAGACACCGGGCGATGGGGGATGCCCGTGCCACGGCTGAATTATTTGACCGGATCATAAAATCCCACCCTGATGTGGTCTCCGGTTCGCTCAAAAGAAATTCAGGCGAAGCTTTTCTTCCTCCTAATTTTCCCAAATCGAAATTCCGGGAAATCCCCGATGCATGTGGTGTCTATTACATGCTGAACGATAAGGGAAAGATCATTTATGTGGGAAAAGCAACCAATATCCGTGAGCGGTTTAAGAACCATTTTTCCGGACAGGTCTTGCCCAACCTGAAGGCCAAACTGAAAGCAGAGGTCACGGATTTGCGCTGGCAACTCACCGGTACTGAATTCATGGCCTTGCTTATTGAGACAGTGGAGATCAGGAGGTTATGGCCTTGCTATAACGCTGCACAGAAAATCCCAAAGACACTCTGGGGATTATTCCATTACGAGGATAATGCCGGGTATGGGAGGTTTCAGCTGGCCAAGGTAACAAGACACTTGCGGCCATTAGAGTCCTTTTTTTCCCTGGACGAGGCCACCTCATTTTTAAAGTCCGGCATTGAAACCTACGGGCTTTGTCCGAAGCTATGCGGTCAGCGGAAGATCCCCTGCGCAGAAGCATCCGGATCCAGGTGTTCCGGGGCGTGTACATCCGGAGAAGCTCCCGGTGAATACAACAGGAGAGTAGATCTCTTCAGGGAGCGGATCCGGGAAAGCCAGAAGGAAGTCCTGATCAGGATGCCGGGGAGAAACGCAGGAGAGTCTGCTTTCTGCCTGTTTGACCGGGGCATCCTGAGCAAGTATGGTTTTCTGGAGGGGGAGATAGACGGGGCTGACATAGTATCCCAACTGCAGGAAGTGGCGAAAGTCCCTGAGACTTTCTATATTCTGAGACAGTACATCCATCAGTTGGATTCCCGGCAAATCCGCGTGCTGGAATCCATCTGATTTCTTGCCCGGAGGACTACCCCGGGCTCAGGGTGAAAGTGGATCCGTCTCAAAATAGAGGTGGTAATGCTTGCTGCACCCGGGGTTGAAGGCCGCTTCGCAGGTGGGACAGGAATTGTTGCTCTCCATATAGGTGCTGATAGCCAGTTCATTGCCACAGACACCGCATAGAATTGCTTTAGTGTCAAACTCATCCCTGGGCCACACCTCATGTGCATGGTCAGCAGCTTCGGCATGGCAGCTGAAGCAAGGATAATAGGCATTGCAACACTTGAATTTGATGGCAATCACATCGAGTTGGGAATGCCAGTGAATACACCGGGTCTGATCGTCCACCGTTTTTCCAAAAACATTGATTCCCTTGATCCTGGAGGATTCTACCGGAACCAGGGGACTTTGGGCCAGTAAGGTATCAGAAAAAATAAAGAAACCCAGCACCAGGAGGCTTAGCCGGAATGCGCGCTTCAGCAGTGAAGTGGGGGGCGTGTCATTTGTGAAAAAGGGCATGGGCCAGTCAGGTACGGTAAGCATGCGGAAAGATAAGGCAGGACGTCCTTCAGTGCAAGTCACGGGATATACATTACCTAATAGGTGAAAGTAAGTCCGACGCCTAAGCCCATATCACTGTCATAGTGGGAGGAGGCCGACAGGTACTTGGACAGAATGTACCGGGTGCCTACTGCATACTCCAGGTCTGAATTGACCATAGCCCAGAGTCTTGCCCGTTTGGTAATGGGGATGTCATCTCTGCGCAGCTGCAACCTTACGTAGCCGGTATGGTCCAGTTTGACATCTGCGACGATAAACCAGGGAGCTGTATACTGGAAGCCTAGGTGGAACACATTCCGGTCATTCTTGGTGTTGTCCTGGCCAAAGATATTGTTTTCCACATCCGTTCCTTTCCTATATCTCCAGTCCCATCCTACATAGGCAAATGAAAACTGGTTTCTGCCCAGAAATCTACCAAAATGACTTTCCGTTTCGTATCCAGCTTGGTCATTTAACCCTATCCTCCATTCGGTCTGAAGCATCCATCGGGTATTCATCAGGGTGATCTCGCCGTCTGAACCGTTGCTTTCAAGACTGATCTCTGCTCCCGGATAGAACCTGCGGTCATCTGCATATACTTTGCGCAGCGCATATCCGGGGTCCGGGACCTGGGGATTTGGCGGGGAATCTTCATAGCTGAATATCCTGCCCATCCCCGCCATCATGTGGTAAAGAATATGACAGTGGAAAAACCAGTCGCCATATTCTTCAGCGGCGTGAAATTCGATGGTGTCTGTTTCCATGGGCATGATATCCAGTACATTCTTCACAGGGGAATAATCACCCATTTCATTGACCACCCGAAAGAAATGGCCATGCAGATGCATCGGATGCCGCATCATGGAGTTGTTCCGCAGGATTATCCTGATATTTTCCCCTTTCCTGATGAGGATTTTATCCGTCTCAGACAGGGTTTTGTTGTCCAGGGTCCATACGTACCGGTTCATGTTGCCGGTAAGCTCAAACTCCAACGTGCGCACTGGACCCTCGGGAAGGGTAGACCGCTGTGGGGACTTTAACATCCCGTAATTCAAGGTGACCATGTCTGCGGGCGCTTTATGTGCGGTCTGCGACCCGTCCTTTGCTTCGTGGTGGGTTCCATGCTCCGGAGTATCCTCTCCGGTTTTTTCCATGGCAGGGGACAGTTCCCGGTACATCACCGCATTCATATCCATTTGCTGTAGGCTCATGTCCATTCCCATGTCGTCCATCTTCCCGCCCAGGGTCATCATGCTGTTCATCATTTCCATGCCGGCAAAATAGTCCAGCCGGGGAAGGGGAGTGGCCGGCATCTTTTCACCGCTTCCCAGCCAGAGGGAGGCAGAACCGACGCGGTCTTCGGAGGTGGCCAGAAACTCCGCCATGGAGCCGTTTTCCGGGACGGTTACTTCCAGGTCGTATGTCTCTGATACCCCTATGATCATCCGGTCCACTTCCACGGGCTCTACTTCCATGCCATCCGATGCGACCACGGTCATTTTCCCGCCGGCATAGGTGAGCCAAAAATAGGTGGAGGCACTGCCGTTGATGACGCGGAGCCTGACTTTTTCACCCGGCTGGTACGTTTTGCCAGAGGTACTTATCTTTCCGTTTATATGGAACTGATCGTAGTACACATCGCTCACGTCCATGGCATGCATGCGTTTGAGCTCGTTGGTAAACTTGGTCTTCAGCCTTCCCTCCCTGATCGCTTCCGCATAACTCTGCACCGCATTCTTTTTGATCATGTACCAATCGGTGGCATAGTGGAGGGATCGCTCAATCTGGTGGGGATTTTCATCAGTCCAGTCACTCAGCAGGACCACTTCTTCCTGCTGGGGAAGTGTTCCTTTTTTATGGATGATCAGGGCACCGTACATCCCTGTCTGCTCCTGCAGCATGGTATGGGAGTGATACCAATAGGTCCCATACTGTCTGATGACGAAGCGGAAGGTGTGCGTACTATGAGGCTTGATCGGGGTAGTGGTGAGGTAGGGTACACCGTCCTGCTCGTTGGGAAGCAGCAGACCGTGCCAGTGAAGGGAGGTTTCGTGGTGCATCCTGTTATGAACCCGTATGACGGCCGTATCCCCTTCAGTAAAATGAAGGGTGGGCATGGGGATTTGTCCATTCACTGAAATGGCCTTCGTTGTTTTTCCTGTATAATTGACCAGGGTGTCCCGGACAGTCAGGTCATATTCGACAGTCTGCTGCGCGACCGAACGTGCCCCTATCAGTAAGAGCAGTAGCTGGATAGCGAGGATTTTTGAAAGGATTCCCATGCCCATAATGGTTTACTTCTGTTTGGGGAGGGTTTCCTTTACCGAACCACAAGCCAGCATTTTTGAACCATAATACGGGTTTCGTATTTCGGATTCGGCACTTAGCCAGTGGCTCTTTTTCATGGGGCAATACTGGTAGTAAAGCGGATCAGTATGCGGGGCATTTTGTGCATACGCATAGACCAGTTCAGAGAGTGGTGCAAAGGCAGCCCGTTGCTTTTCCAGGTCTTTCAGGGCGGCCAAAGTCTTCAACTGTTTTTCAAGGGCCGGTTTTTGCTTAAAATCACCAGCACTTGCGACACTGGCAGAGAGCTTCGCAGCGGCTTCCCCGGCCTTGACCGGGTCACTGGCGACGAGTACGTCTTTTAAGTGCAGATAATCCGAAATCACCGCATTGGCCGATTGGGAAGATGCGGTCCATGCTATGCTTAGAAAAGACAGGATAAGAAGGAGCGTTTTCATGGATGGGAAGTTTTGATGTGATTTATAGGTTGCTTGCTTCAGCTGATGGGATCCGGGTAAGTGTATACCCGGCCGCATTGATTTTTCCGGTGAGCTCATCTTCCGATATTGCTTCCCCTTTTACCGTCAATATCCGGTCGGGGTCAGAGAGGTCCACGTTCCATTCGGACACGGGGCTGTAAGCATTGAGAACGGGTGTGATGGCAGCGATGCAGCCCTCACATTTGAGGTTGGTTTTGAACTGGAGCTCTTCCATAGGTGTATTGAGTTGTTTTGGTTAATGCTATCCTGATTTAGAGTTTAATGCCCTTCAGTCTCAGACTGTTCATCACTACGGAGACAGAACTGAAGGCCATGGCGGCACCCGCGATCATGGGGTCGAGCAGGAAGCCGTTGAGCGGGTACAGTATCCCAGCAGCGATGGGAATACCGACCAGGTTGTAGATAAACGCCCAGAAAAGGTTCTGCTTGATCCCGTGAACCGTGATGGAGGAGAGGTGAAATGCATCCGGAATTTTCCCGGGATCGGAAGTGACCAGGGTGATCTTGGCCACATCCATGGCGATATCCGAGCCGCTGCCCATAGCGATGCTTACATCTGCTGCGGCCAGCGCTTCCGAATCATTGATCCCGTCTCCCACCATGGCGACGGTCTTGCCACTGGCCTGGAGATCCCTTACAAATTCAGCTTTGTGATGCGGCAACAGACTGGCCCTGAAATCCGTAAGCCCTGTCTCACGTGCCACTGCCGATGCAGTAGCGGAGTGGTCACCGGTGAGCAGGTAGACTTCCATCCCCATTTCCTTTAATTTAGCTATGGCAGGCTTGGAGGAGGCTTTGATTTTATCCGTGATGGACAAGACGGCCAGCACTTGCTCCGGATCAGCCAAATAAACCACCGTTTTCGCTTCATCCTCCCACTTACGGGCAGTCTCCTGCTGTGTGGGATCCAGGCTGATCCCATTCTCCTGCATCAGGGCCAGGTTTCCTGCCAGATAGGTGGTACCTGCCCGGTCTATTCCCTTCACCCCCTTTCCGGTGATGCTTTCGAAGGTAGCCAGTGGTACCTGCCTGCTCACCTCCTTCTGAAAATAACGGGTAACTGCAGCAGCGAGCGGATGCTCAGATCTGGATTCCAAGGCATGGAAGAGAGCGGCAGCATGGCCCGTATCAGCGCCGGGTTTCCAATAGACGTCGGCTACGGTGGGTTTTCCTTCGGTGAGGGTTCCGGTTTTGTCCAGAACGACCGCATTCACCCGGTTGCCGATTTCGAGACTTTCCGCATCCTTGATCAGAATGCCGTTTTCCGCACCTTTTCCCACTCCCACCATGATGGCAGTAGGAGTGGCCAGCCCCAATGCGCAGGGACAGGCGATGACCAGCACGGCCACCGAAGTAAGGATAGCATGGGTGAAAGCATCTTCACCTCCGGCAATCAGCCACACCAAGAATGTCACCAAAGAGATTCCCATAACCACAGGTACAAAAATACCTGCAATCCTGTCAGCAAGCTTTTGTATCGGAGCCTTACTTCCTTGGGCCTCCTGTACTTTTCGGATGATCTGGGCCAGAAACGTATCATTTCCCACTTTCTCGGCCAGGAGGGTAAAGCTGCCTTTCTGGTTTACGGTTCCGGAGTATACCCGGTCTCCCGGTTTCTTCAGGAGAGGTACAGGCTCCCCACTGAGCATGCTCTCATCGACATACGATTCCCCGGAGTGTACCTTACCGTCTACAGGGATATGCTGTCCTGGCCTGATGATGAGCTCCTGGCCCAGCTGAACGGCCGATAACGGGATTTCCCGTTCCTTTCCGTCTTCCAATAGGCGCAGCGACTTGGGCTGCAGGCCCATGAGTTTCTTCAATGCCGACCCGGTATGGGATTTGGCGCGCTCCTCCAGCCACTTGCCCAGAGATATGAATGTGATGATCACCGTAGCTGCTTCATAGTACACATGAGGGTGCACTCCCCGGCTGTGCCAGAACTCCGGATAGATGGTATTGAACGCGCTGAACAAGAAAGCAATTCCGGTGCTTAGCGCGACCAAGGTATCCATATTGGCCTGTAGAAGCCGTGCCTGCTTCCATGCACGGCTGTAGAAGTCCTTGCCGAAATAAAAGAGTACCGGTACGGTGAGTACAAGTGAAATCCACCTGCCCGCTTCCCAATCCATAAAAAACATCCCTATAATGAAGACTGGCAGTGTGAGTACCGCTGACCAGACCGTCCTTTTCTTTATCGCCGAATAGCGTCTCGCCTCCAGCTCCTCCGGGATGGACTGTCCTTCTTCTGCATCGATTACCAGGTCATATCCGATGGAGCGCACCGCTTCCTGAAGCAAAGCAGGGGACACGCTCTGGTCGTATGTAATCAGTACGGTGTTGGATCCAAAATTGACGTCTGCAGCTTCGACACCCGAAGTCGCTTTCAGGATGGATTCTACACTGCCGGCACAGGCAGCGCAGGACATCTCCAGTACCGGAAAGGTCCTCTTCACGGTGGTGTGGTTCTCTTCGTATGGATGGACGGCTGATGGGATCTTCATGTTTGCAGTCAGATGACGTTACAAAACTGGGAATCCGTAGCAAAAAAAATGTTATGGGATTTTGTGATTGATTTATGGGATTTTGCCTGAATACCGGTTCTAACCCCGGTTTCAGATACCGGGAATGTACACCTTGGGAAGGAGGGGGGCTACTTTGGGGGCTAAATGCTGTCGAGGCTTTTGCGGGAAGGTTCCAGCTGTTTTTTGAAGTCAGATGGAGTCATGCCTGTTTCTTTCTTGAACTGGGACGAGAGGTAGGCCACGCTGCTGTAATCCAGCTGGAAGGCTATCTCAGAGAGCGTGAGCTCGTTGTAGATCAGCAGTTCTTTGACCTTTTCTATTTTTTGCTGGGTGATGAACTTTTCGATGGTGATCCCTTCCGCAGCCGAAAAGAGCCGGCTCATCGAGGTGTATTCATGGTTCAGCTTTTCGGAAAGAAAAGTGGAGAAGTTCACGGTGAGGGGTTCTGTGGCATGGTGGATCTGTTCGATGATCACTGTTTTGATGTTGGAGAGCAGCCCGGACTTTTCCGATTCCAGCAACTCAAACCCTCTGGCGATCAGCCGTTTGGCCAGGAGGCTTTTCTCACCATCCTCCAGCTCATGGGTGAGCGTAGCCCTACCCAGCTCCACGGACAGGTAACTGATGCCCATAGCATCCAATACTCCCTCAACCGATTCAATACACCGGGGGCAAACCATGCTTTTGATCTGGATAACCTGTGCCATAGCGGTTAAATTGCAGAAGAACCAAAAAAGTTCTCCGCGCCCCGGAAAATAAACAGCAAGCGGTAGTTCATACCTATCCACTCCCACGACCAATAAGGGAGAGGTAAGAAATCTGCCGGGAGCCGCATCCAGCTGAGCAGCCAGGGCGTGTCTACTCCCAGGTCCAAAAACGGTCGGAATTCCTACCCGATGGTGATTTATGGAACGCTATCATTCACCAGGAAAACACCGTCCTGAAGCCGGTGAAAATTCTTAAAAAAATATTTGGTTCTTTTTTTACAGAACAAAAGAAACTTTAATACATTTGTGCCGTTGTATAATGCAACCCCATTTAACCAAGGTATGGCCTTAAACGAAAAGCAGAAAGAATTAATAGAGCGGATAGGTGTATTTCATGAGCATAAAGGGCTCCAACCTCTACACGGTAGAATCATTGGGCTAATGCTCGTTCATGAAAAGGCTGAAGTGACTTTCGAGGAGATTGTGGATCTCCTGGGCGTCAGTAAAAGTGCGGTGAGCAATGCGCTGAACTTTCTTCAGGCCAAAGAGCGGGTGACGTACCATACCAAACCGGGAGACAGAAAAAGATATTTTACACTACAAAGTAATAACTGGCAGGACGAGTTTGAAAAAGAGTTGCAGGGGATAACTAAATTTCAGGAGTTCATAGATGAGGTGTTGGAATTGAGGGGTGACCGGACAGAGGAATTCAACTGCAGCCTGAGGGAGTTGTCCCGCTTTCTGGGTTTTTTCAAAGCCGAGGTTCCTCAGCTCCTGGAAAAGTTCAGAAGAAAAATATGCTAAAAAAATTTAAATATTTGGTTCTCTGAGTTCAGAACCAACTATCCATTCTAAAATTAACTACACAAATCAAATGTTGAAAAAGTATCTGACAATGGTCATGATCATGGTGAGTCCTGTGACAGTGATGGCGCAGGCTGAATCAGGGTTGATCAACTTACCGGACACGCTCACGCTCAAGGAGAGCCTGGAAATAGGTCTGGCAAACAACCGAATCCTCAAAAAGGCTGTTTTGGACGAAAGGAAAGCAAAATATAACAGAGATGAGATCAGAGGGGCAGGCTTGCCACAGCTTTCCGCATATGGTGAATACAGGAACTTTATTGACGTGTTTCCCCAGGCAGTTCCCGGGGGATTGTTCGGCGGAGATCCGAATGAACTCAGTGTGATCGCGCTGGGCGTACCTCAGACGGTAACAGGAGGGTTGCAGCTCAATCAGCTGATTTTCAGTAATTCCTATCTGATAGGGCTGAAGGCAGCACGCACAGGAGAGGAGTTCTACCGGCTGCTTTCCCAGCAGTCTGAGGAGCAGATTATCCACGACATCGCGATGAATTACCTCGGGGCGATACAGCTGGAGCTGCAGCAGGAAAACCTGCTGGCAAACATAGACCAGCTGACCGGACTGGAAAAAATCCTGCAATCCCAGTATGAGAACGACCTGGCGAGAAAGGTTGATTTGAACCGGGTAAAAGTGAATATCACCTCCCTTAAGGCGGAGCTGGAAAATCTCCAGATCGCACTTGACCAGCGGAAGGGCTATTTAAACCTGATCATGGGTATCCCGGTGGATTCCAAGATGGCGCTGGACCAGTCTGTGGTACAGATGGGGTCCGGCCTGGAGGAGTTTGAACTTGCTGAGTTGAACATTTTTGACCGGAAAGATATCCAGCTGCTTGGGGTGCAGGAGAGGCTGTACGAGTACGAGTACAAGAATATCAAATCCCAGAATCTACCCCAGCTGGTCGGGTTTGCGGACTTCAATAAAAACGCATTCTCCTCCAAGTTTGACTACCTGAGCACCAACAAAATATGGTATCAGGGATTCTTGGTGGGTTTAAGGTTGGAGATTCCGATATTCGATGGGTTGGTGACCAGGTCCAAGGCCGCCCAGTCCAGGGTGAATGCGCAGCAGTTGGACCTAGACAGGATACATGCCGAAGACGCGGCTAACCTGGAATACCAGAATGCGGTGAACAAGTACTACAATTCCCTTCACATCCTGGACGCCCTGAAGAGCAACCTTCAGCTTGCCGATGAGGTGATGGACGAGACAGCGCTGCTGTACAGGGAAGGCTTGAGTCCGCTCACAGATCTCCTTCAGGCAGAAAGTACCCAGCGTGAGGCCCAAAGTAACTACAACAACCAAATCATCCAGGTCAGGATCTCCCAATTGGAAATCTTGAACTCGACCGGTACTATTAAAAACCTCCTAAACTAATCACATAACTCATAATCAACCTTGAAACCGGGCATGACGATAGTGTCACATGGGGTCGACCGGTAATCCAGGCAGGATCCCGACTAATCGGGGAGACCTTTTAAAAAGCAAATTATAAACATATGAAAAAGCTATTAATCATTTTATTTCTAGTGACCGGAGTCGGGGCGGTGGCTTATACGCTTTATAACAACAAGGCAGAGATGAACGCGTCTGCCAACCTTGCTATGAAGACCAGCGATTATATTTCGGTGACCGTGGAGGATGTTTCGGAGAAGACCGTGAACAGGAATTTCGAGTCAAATGGGGTATTTGAGCCTCATCAGGAACTGAGTCTGATGGCTGAGACGTCCGGGGCGGTGGTGAAGATCCTGAAGAAAAAAGGGGATTATGTGAAGCGCGGTGACCTGATCGTCCAGATAGATGACCGCCTGATCCGCTCTGAGTACAACGTCGCCGTACTGAACAGGGACCAGGCAGAAAAAGACCTGCAGCGTTTTGCCAATCTGGCCGAAACGGACGCGATTACCAAGAAGCAGTTTGAGGACAATGAGAAAGCCTTTAAGATAGCCGATGCACAGCTGATGGCGATCACCAAGCGGCTGGAAGACACGCAGGTCACTGCGCCGATCTCAGGCTTTATAAATGAAGATTACTATGAAATGGGCACTCTGGTAAGTCCGGGGATGCCACTGGCAGAGATCATCAACAAAAGCCCACTGAAACTCAAAGTCAAGGTCTCAGAAGGGGAGATCGCAAAAGTGAAGCAGGGTGATGAGATCTCTGTCCGCGTGAATGCGGTGTCGAATGAAGACTTCACCGGCAAAGTGGATTTCATCTCGGATAAGGCAGACGGATCATTCAAGTATGAGGTGATCCTGGTGATGACCAGCCCAAACCAGTCCAGCATCAAACCCGGGATGTTCGGTACCGCCCGGTTCCAGTTTGCACAGGATACCCAGGTACTCCAGATCAGCAGAAAATCAATCGTCGGCAGTATTAAAAACCCCGGGGTATACCTGATCAAAGATGGGATAGCGGTCTATCAGCCGATCAAAATCAATCCGCTCAATGAAGGTTCGGTGGAGATACTGGACGGCCTGAAGGCCGGGGACCAGGTCATTTCATCCGGCTTGATCAATGTGAAGGAAGGTGCTAAAGTCAAAGTTCAGTAAGCATGCAGATCACGAAATTATCCATTCAAAGACCCACGCTTGTGGTGGTTCTTTTCACGATACTGACTTTGTTGGGCCTGTTTTCCTACAGTCAGCTGTCGTACGAGCTCCTTCCGAAGTTTGAGACCAATATCATCACCGTCACCACCATCTACCCGGGGGCTTCCCCTTCGGAGGTGGAGACCTCAGTGACCAAGAAGGTAGAGGATGCGGTGGCTTCCCTCGAGGGGATCATAGCGATCAACTCCATGTCCCAGGAAAGCATCTCAGTGATCACCATAGAGATGAGCGGCAGTGTGAATGTGGACATTGCCCTCCAGGATGCCCAGCGTAAGATCAATGCCATGGTGGGCGATCTGCCGGAGGATGTGGACCCGCCCAGTCTCGGCAAGTTTGACGTCGGTGATCTCCCGATCATCCAGATGGCCGTGTACTCAGACCTAGACCCTTCCCGGTTTTATGACCTGGTCAAAAACAGGATCCAACCCTCCCTGGCCAAAATCAACGGGATCGCCCAGGTGAATATGCTGGGGGGTAACGAGAGGGAGATCAAGGTAAACCTGGACCGCAACAAGCTGGAAGCCTATGGGATTTCCCCGGTCGCGGTCGCGCAGCTGATCAATACCAGTAACCTGGATTTCCCTACGGGAAGGCTTAAAAATGAAAACGGACAGACGCTGATCCGGCTAGCCGGAAAATTCACCTCTTTGGAGCAGGTGGAGAATCTGGTCATCGCTTACCGCGCCGATGAGTCTCCGATCCAGCTCAAAGAAGTGGCAGAAGTCCAGGATGACTTCAAGGATGCATCGATATTGACAAGGCTGAACGGCAAGACGGCAATAGGTCTTACGATCCAGAAGCAGTCAGATGCCAATGCCGTGGAGGTGGCAGAGCTCGTGGAGAAGGAGCTTCATGCACTGGAGGCGAGTTATGAAAGTGACGGGTTGAATTTTCAGGTGTCACAGGACAGCTCGGAGTTTACCCTGGAAGCCGCCAATGACGTGATCAAGGATCTCCTCATCGCCATCGTGCTGGTGGCATTGATCATGCTGCTGTTCCTGCACAGTATCAGAAATGCCGTGATCGTGATGATAGCCGTGCCGGCATCCATCGTCGCCACATTCACGGTGATGTACCTGGCAGGATTCACGCTGAACCTCATGAGCTTGCTGGCACTTTCCCTGGTGGTGGGTATCCTGGTGGATGACGCGATCGTGGTGATCGAAAACATCTACCGGCATCTGGAGATGGGCAAAAGCATCGCTCAGGCATCCTATGACGGGATCCGTGAGATCGGGTCTACTGTCGTATCGATCACGCTGGTGATCGTGGTGGTATTCGTGCCCCTTTCCTTGACAGGAGGGTTGATTGCCAATATCCTTACCCAGTTCAGTATCACAGTCGCCACGGCCACCCTGATCAGTTTGCTCGTCGCATTTACACTCATCCCACTGCTCACCTCCCGCTTCTCGAAGCTGGAGCATCTGAGTAAAGAAAGCTTCTTCGGTAGGCTTATCCTGGGGTTTGAGCAAGCGCTGGATGCCTTTGTAAGCTGGCTGGTGGATATACTGAAGTGGGGTTTCAAAAATAAAGCAGTCCTGTTGGTCATGACGGTGGTGCTCTTCTTTTCTTCCTTCCTGTTGGTTATCCATGGATTCATAGGGAGTGAGTTTGTGAGTGAAGGGGACCGTGGGGAATTTATCCTGCGTGTGGAGCTGCCCAAGGATGCCACCCTGGAGCAGACCAATTACAAGACCCAGGAGATAGAAAACTACCTCCGTGAACTCCCGGAAGTGATAGAGACCTTTACCACGGTGGGTGTGACCAGTGGGGCTTTTACCGGTAGCCAGTCCGTGCCTTACACCTCCGAGATCACCGTCAAACTTGTGCCTGCAGCGGAGCGGTCACTGTCGGGTCCGGATTTCGCACGGGGAGTGGAAAACTACCTGGTGGAGCATATCACCGGAGCAGAATATACCGCCGTACCGGTATCCATCCTCGGCACGGCAAACGACGCCCCGATACAGATCATCGTATCCGGACCTGAAAAAGAAGCGGTGGTCTCCACTTCGGAGGAGATCAAGCAGATGCTGGCCGGCATACGGGGTACCCGAAAGATCGAAAGCTCCCTGGAAGAAGGGAACCCTGAGATCCAAGTGGAGGTAGACCGGCTGAAGATGAACGAGTTTGATCTCACCATGGGAGAAGTAGGGGGGATTTTACAGGTGGCGTTTAACGGCAATGACGACTCCAAGTATACCGATGGGGAGTACGAGTATGACATCATGATCAAGCTCAACGAGTTTGACAGGCAATCGATCGCTGATGTGGAAAACATCACCTTCCTCAACAGACGTGGCCAGCAGATCAAACTGGACCAGTTTGCACGGGTGACCCAGTCCGAGGGACCTACCAAGCTGGAGAGACGTGACCGTGTATCCTCGGTGAAGGTTACCTCCCAGGTGGCGGGTGTACCCTCAGGAAGTGTGGGCACACAGATCACGGAGCTTATCAGCCAGATGGATCTGCCTCCCCAGGTACAGATCAACTATGACGGGGATATGAAAAACCAGAGTGAAGGGTTTGGTAGCCTGGGCATTGCCCTGCTGGCCTCCATCATCCTGATCTACCTGATCATGGTGGCCTTGTATGACTCCTACATCTATCCGCTGGTGGTGATGTTTTCCTTGCCGATGGCATTGATCGGATCCCTGCTGGCCCTGGCACTGACCAAGGGTACGCTGAGTATCTTCAGTATCATGGGATTGATCATGCTGATGGGGCTGGTGGCCAAGAATGCGATCCTGCTGGTGGATTTCACCAACCAGCTGAAGGCTGCGGGTGTAGGCGTGAAGGATGCCTTGGTCAAAGCCGTGGAGATACGGTTCAGGCCGATTTTGATGACCACCCTGGCGATGGTCTTTGGGATGCTTCCCATCGCATTGGCCGGAGGGGCAGGCGCCGAGTGGAAAAACAGCCTGGCATGGGTGATCATCGGCGGGTTGATCTCCTCCATGTTCCTTACCCTGGTGGTCGTACCGGTTATCTATTACCTTTTTGACCGCTTCATGGTGAAGATCGGAAAAGGCGAGAAAAAGGTGATCGAACTGGACGATACGCCGGTAGAGGAGTTTGAATCAGAAGCTTCAGCATACGTGTAATACATCTAAAAGAACAGTTCCAAATCCAAAACAGCACCACAGGTGCTCAGCGAGGTATGAAGAAATACAATAATCTCAGAAAAATATCCAGGGTGTTCCGGCAGTATGGTATCGATATCACCGGGAAACGGAAATACGACCTGTTTGACAGAGACTTGAGAATGGACAGGGTCTTTGTGTCCGGGCTGATATTCGAGCTGGAATATGAGCTTCACAAAGAGCTGGAAGACGAAAAGGTGGCCGGGATACAGGCCCCGGCGCAATTGATAGCGTTGTTGATAAGTTGATGCAAAAAGGGTCCGGATTTTCCGGGCTCTTTTTTTTTATAGGTGATCTACCGTTCCCGTGCTTGGAATTGTTTTGCTGATTTTCATATAAGTCTAGCTTATATTTGTATAATCAATAATATATTCTTATATAATTTGATTTTTTTCAATAAATAGGCAATTTGCCTAGGAATTTATTGATTTGAATTTCTCCTGTTTCTGATTAACAAAACCCTACAGTATGCTAGCATTAAAATTCCCCCAGGAAAAGGACATTCCTGAAGATTTCCGGCTACCGGCCCCGATCCGTCAAAGCACCTATCTCTGCGATGGGGAAATGAAGGCCTGGTCCGGCAAGTCCCATGATGTGTTTTCACCGGTCTGTGTGGAGAAGCCCGCCGGCCTGACCCGTGTACTGGTGGGATCCTACCCGGTCTGCACGGCCAAAGAGGCCATGACGGCACTGGATGCTGCCGAAAAGGCCTACAACAACGGCCGCGGGATATGGCCCACCATGAGTGTGGGTGACAGGATCAAGTGCATCGAGAAGTTTACCCACCGGATGATCGAGAAGCGGGAGGAAGTGGCCAAGCTGATCATGTGGGAGATAGGCAAGTCCTATACCGATTCGCTGAAGGAGTTTGACCGGACCGTGGAGTACATCTACGCCACAGTGGATGCCTTGAAAGACCTGGACAGGCAGTCTTCGGGATTTCAGATCGTGGACGGCATCGCTGCCCAGATCCGCCGCTCCCCGCTCGGGGTGGTCCTGTGTATGGGGCCGTTTAACTACCCCCTCAATGAGACCTACACCACCTTGATCCCCGCGCTGATCATGGGCAACACCGTCCTTTTCAAGCCCCCAAAACATGGATCTCTGCTGCATTTCCCCCTGTTGGAGGCTTTTGCTGAGTGCTTTCCGGCAGGCGTGGTGAACTCGATCTACGGCAGGGGAGCGGACATCATCCCTCCTCTGATGAGATCCGGACGGATCAATGTACTGACTCTGATCGGGTCGAGCAAGGTGGCGGACCAGCTGAAGAAACTGCACCCCAAGGTAAACCGGCTCCGGGCCATTTTGGGGCTGGATGCGAAAAACGCCGCGATCGTTACCGCGAATGCCGACCTGGACCAGGCGGTCAAAGAGTGTGTGATGGGCTCGTTGAGCTTTAACGGACAGCGGTGTACTGCTATCAAGATCATCTTTGTGCATAAGTCAGTGGTGGACCAGTTCAACAGCCGGTTTGTCACAGCACTGGAAAAGCTCCAGGTAGGAATGCCCTGGGACGAGGGGGTCAATATCACCCCGCTCCCCGAACCGCAGAAGCCGGCCTATCTCCAGGAGTGCATCGGGAATGCCCTGGCCCACGGGGCCAACGTGCTGAACGAAGGTGGTGGCACCGTCCACGAATCCCTGGTGTACCCGGCACTGGTATACCCGGTCAATGAAAAGATGAAACTCTACCGGGAGGAGCAGTTTGGGCCGATTATACCCGTCCTTCCCTTTGAGAGCATAGAGGAGCCGATCCAATACCTGATCGAATCGCCCCATGGCCAGCAGGTAAGCCTCTTCAGCAGTGACTCGGAGGAGCTCGCCCAGCTGATCGATCCGCTTGTGAACCAGGTCAGCCGGGTGAATATCAACTCCCAATGCCAGAGGGGACCGGATATTTTCCCCTTCACCGGAAGGAAGGACAGTGCGGAAGGCACTCTCTCCGTCTCCGATGCGCTCCGCTCGTTCAGCATCCGCTCGCTGGTGGCGGCGAAGCTCACGGATGAGAACAAGAAACTTCTCCATGGGATTATCACAGACCAGGAATCCAATTTCCTCAGTACCAAGTTTATTTTTTAGTTAAATAGCCGGCCTGCCCCACGCAGGCCGGCTATTCTTTTCCCAAACTTTTTATCTTTGCTGCCAAAATTCCGTATATCCCCAAATGCCAGAAAAGAAGCTTATCGGATTTCTTCTAGTACAGGTCCTCTTCTTTTCCCACCATCTCCACGCCCAGGTGAGGTACCAGAAGTACCTGGACATCTCCTACGAGACCGGGCCGCTGATCAGCAATGGGAAAGAGTGGGCTGATGAGCTCATAGACCTGGTGGACTACAGAGGGCTGGATGCAAGAATAGGGTGGAGAAAAATCGACAATTCCTATTACAACCACCTGTACCGTTACCCGGTTTACGGCCTGGGGTACACGTCCGCTTTGCCCTACTACCCCGAGATCGGCCGGCCCCAGGCCATCTACGTCTTCGCCGAATTCCCCCTTTCCTACCGTGGGCTGGAGAGGAAGTTCAGCCTGGACTACTTTGGCCAGATTGGCCTGGGGTTTAACCTGAACCCCTACGACCCGGACCTGAACCCCATCAACCAGTTTATCGGATCGCAGCTGAACGCCTACATCCATTTGGGCTTCAAGGCCAACTATCAGATCACCGACAGGTTTACGCTGTTCTCCTCCATCGGGCTGAAGCATTATTCGAACGGCGCCACACGGAGACCCAACGCCGGTATTAACCTGGTGCCGCTTACCCTGGGGGTGCGCACCCGCCTGGGAAAAGACCTCGGGGCCGGTAGGTTTGCCACCGAGCCGTACTATCCGGACCTGAAGAAGCGCGGGTTCTGGAACATCGCCATGTATATGGGCTCCAAAAACTACGAAATAGGAGATCCGGCCTATTTCAGGGGAGGGATAGGGGTTAATTACCTCTGGGAGGCTGATTACAAGTATAGGCTGGGCCTGGGAATGGACCTCTTTGTGGCGCCGGGCATGGCACAGCGGTTTCCCGGTGCGGAGTTTGGCGTGGCCGACCAGCTCTCCCTGGCGGTGGTCGGGTCCTGGGAGTGGAAGCTGAGTGAGCGCGTGTACGTGCCCATCGGGCTGGGGGTGTACCTGAAGTATAACAGGCTGAATCAGGAGTCCTGGTTTTACGAGCGCGTAGGGGTCCGCTATAGGTTCCGTAACCACGTCTTTGCAGGCCTGCAGATCAAAGCCCACAAGGCCAAGGCAGACTTCTTTGAATTCACCGTAGGGTATACGATCCCGGGCAAAGTCCGCTATACCAGCCCTTATCGGCCCGTCTCCCATTAGTAAAAAAATATTTTTATTTCAGTCAGGCATATTCTAGCTTACAGGGTCAATTAGCAGCCCTCTATGAAGAAACCGACTCCAGTCCATCACCTTCTCCTTGTTTTTTTTACAGTTGCCCCCCTGCTGGTCACGGGGCAGCGGCTCTCCTCCTCCGCATTATACCATGGCTTGCTGCAGCTCAAAGAGACCCGGCGCGTGCTGTATGTGGCAGCCCACCCCGATGACGAAAACACCCAGCTCATCGCCTACCTGGCCAACAGCGAGCATGCCCAGGTGGCTTACCTCAGCCTTACCCGGGGAGACGGGGGACAGAACCTCATAGGCAAGGAACTGGGCGTCCAGCTCGGACAGATCCGGACCCAGGAGCTGCTGAAGGCGCGCGAAACCGATGGCGGAAGGCAGTACTTCACCAGGGCCATGGATTTTGGGTACAGCAAGAACCCGGATGAGACCCTGCAGAATTGGGACAGGGAGAGCGTGCTGAGTGACGTGGTCTGGGTGATCCGGCGCTTTCAGCCGGACGTGATCATCACGCGGTTCAATACCATCCCGGGAGTGACCCATGGACACCATACCACCTCGGCGATTCTTGCCGGGGAGGCGTTTGGGCTGGCCGCCGATCCTGATGCATTTCCTGAGCAGCTCAGCGAGGTGACCCCATGGAAGACCAGCAGGCTTTTCTGGAACGCCTATAATTTCGGAGGGGAGTTTGAGCCGGAGGAGGGCAAGCTGTACCACAGCTTTGCCACGGGTGGCTACAATAGCCTCCTGGGCAGCAGTTACAGCCAGATCGCCGCAGACAGCCGCACCATGCACAAGTCCCAGGGCTTTGGCTCCACCGCACGCATAGGAGAGGCCACCGACTACATCCAGTTTCTGCAGGGAGAGGCTTACGTGGACTCTCCCTTTGACGGAATCCCTAACCGCTGGGAAGAAGTCCAGGGCGGCAGGGAGATCGAGGATGCGATAGAGGCCCTGCTCGGGGCATTTGATTTCAGGGAGCCCGGGGCCAGGTTTGAGGACCTGATGGCGCTGCGCAAAAGGATGGGGGCAGTCCAGTCGCCACCCGTGTGGCTGCAGGAGAAGACCGCCCGGCTGGATGCGCTGATCCTGGATGCGCTGGGCGTGGTCGCTGAGTTTAACTCCAAAACGGAATTTGGCTACCAGGGGCAGGAAGTGACGGCGGAGTTTATCCTGAACAACCCCTCCGATATTCCCCTGACTGACGTGGCATTTGCGGTGAACGGGAAGCTAGCCCAGGCAGAAACAGCTGCTGCAGCCAATAAGCCGGTGCGGATCCCCGCATCCTTCACCATAGCCGATATGCCGCTGTCGCAGCCTTACTGGCTGGAGCGCCCCGCTTCCGAAGCACTGTATACCGTGGACAAGCAGGCGGATATCGGCAGGCCCTTCAATGAGACCCCGGTGGGAGGCACCCTGTCTTTTGCACTGGGCGGAGCGCTGTTTGAGCTGGAGGTGCCGCTGCATTACAAGTACAATGATCCGGTAGACGGGGAGATCAAGCAATCCTTTGCCGTGGTGCCGGAGGTGGATCTGGTGCTGTCCAAGGAGGTGGTCTTTCTCCTCTCCAAGTCAGACCCGAGCCTGCGGGTGACTGTCAGGTTCAGGGGGCAGCTGCTGGAAGGGGAGCTGGGCTTTGAGCACCTCACCCCGGAGCAGTACCGCATCATCAGCGTGGAGGATGATCCTGTACTGAAGCAGCGGGTCTACCAGGTGGAGTTTCTGCCCAATGGCACAGGAATCAACCGGGTCACGGCCAGCTACACCACCTCCTCGGGCCAGCGGTTTGACCAGGTCACCCACCTGATCTCCTACAAGCACATCCCGCACCTTACCTATTTTACCCCGGCGGATCTCACACTCATCCAGGAGGACTGGGAGGTTTCCGGCGGGAAGATCGGCTATATCCCCGGAGCAGGGGATGATGTGCCCGGCATCCTGCAGGCACTCGGCTACCAGGTCACCGAGCTGGGCCCGGCAGACTATACCCCCGATAAGCTCAGCCAGTACCAGACCATCATCGTGGGGATCAGGGCATACAATACCAACACCACCCTGGCCACCCACCAGCAAGTACTGATGGGCTATGTAAGAGCCGGCGGCAATGTGATCGTCCAGTACAATACCAGCTCACCGCTGCTCACCTCCCAGCTGGGCCCGTACCCCTTTACCATAGGCAGGACCCGGGTGGCAGTGCAGGACGCACCGGTGACCGTGGACTGGGACCATCCCGTGATGACCACCCCCAACAGGCTATCGGCAGTGGACTTTGAATACTGGGTGCAGGAGCGTGGGCTGTATTTTGCCGAAGGCATCCACCCCAACTATGAGACACCGCTCAGCATGCATGATCCGGAGGAGGATCCCAGCGCGGGATCCCTGCTGATAACCCGCTACGGCGAGGGGACCTTTACCTATACGGGGCTGTCCTTTTTCAGGCAGCTGCCTGCAGCCGTGCCCGGTGCCGTGAAACTGTTCATCAACCTCATCGAGCAATAGCGTGGAAGAGAAACCTATCCGCTGGAACTACCTTTACCTGGGGCTCATCGTCAGTCTGATCGTGCTGGTCGCGCTGTTTTACTGGCTGAAACAGGCGTACGCATGAGCACACTGGACTGGGTAGTCTTATTCGGTACCCTCGTGACCATCGCGGTATACGGCGTGTACAAGACCTATGGCAAACGGAACCTCGACTCCTACCTCCGGGGCAAGAACTCCATGAACTGGTGGACCATCGGCCTGTCCATTATGGCCACGCAGGCCTCAGCCATCACCTTTCTGAGCACACCGGGGCAGGCCTACGAGGATGGGATGCGGTTTATCCAGTTTTACCTGGGGCTTCCCATCGCCATGATCATCATCTCGGTGAGCTTCATCCCGATTTACTACAAGCTGAAGGTCTACACGGCCTACGAGTACCTGGAAAACCGCTTTGACCTGAAAACCCGGACACTGGCTGCCCTGCTCTTCATCGTACAGCGGGGCCTGGCGGCGGGGATCACCATCTATGCACCGGCGATCATCCTCTCCACGCTCCTGGGCTGGAACCTCACCCTGACCAATATCGTGATCGGCTCGCTGGTGATCATCTATACTGTGTCCGGAGGCACGGAGGCGGTATCCATCACACAGAAGCAGCAGATGGCCGTGATGATGGGCGGCATGGTGCTGGCCGGGATCATCGTGGTGCAGCTGCTACCGATCTCCTTCCAGGAGGCGCTCCATGTGGCCGGGAAGATGGAGAGGCTGAACCTGGTCAGCTTTGAGTTTGATCTGGCAGACCGGTACAACGTCTGGTCCGGTATGACGGCGGCGGTCTTTCTGTTCCTGTCGTACTTCGGCACAGACCAGAGCCAGGTGCAGCGCTACCTCTCCGGACAGACGCTCTCCCAGAGCAGGATAGGACTGATTATGAACGGCTTCCTGAAGCTGCCGATGCAGTTTATCATCCTTTTTATAGGGGTGATGGTCTTTGTATTCTACCAGTTTTTCCAGCCTCCGGTGGTCTTTAACACCGTGCAGACCGAGCGGCTGCTGGAGAGCAGCTACGCCGGGGAATATGCGGAGCTGGAAGAGCGGTACACGGAGAACTTTGAGCAGAGCAAGGCTTCTTACCTGACACTGCTGGAGGCCATCCGGGAGGAGGATGGGCCCCGGGAGGAGCAGGTGAAAGGGCAGCTCCAGGACCTGAAGACCGAACAAGGCAAGATCCGGGAAGAGGTGAAGGCGCTGATCGTGGCCAATGACCCCATTGCTGAGACGCGGGATACGGATTACGTGTTTATGCGGTTTGTGATGGACCACCTCCCGCAGGGGATCGTGGGACTGCTGTTTGCCGTTATTTTTTCGGCGGCCATGTCGTCCACGGCGTCGGAGCTGAACGCCCTGGGCTCCACCAGCACCGTGGATATCTACAGGCGGTCGGTGCGGCAGCGGGAGTCGGACAAGCATTACCTGATATCCTCCAAATTATTTACCGCATTCTGGGGCCTGGGTGCCATCCTGTTTGCCACCTACGCCTCCCTGTTTGAGAACCTGATCCAGGCGGTGAACCTCCTGGGGTCGATTTTCTACGGCGCCATCCTGGGGATATTTATCGTCGGGTTCTTTATGAAGTGGGTGAAGGGCAGGGCAGTGTTTACCGCCGCACTGATCTCCCAGCTGCTGATCTTCCTCATCCACTGGAAAAACGGCGAGGGGATGTTTGGCCTGATATGGGATATCGGATTCCTGTGGTACAATGCGATCGGCTGCCTGCTGGTGATGCTGCTGGCCGCAGTGATCCAGCTGTTCCAGCAGTCGGGGGAGTAGGGGGGAGTACTATCGAAAGGATCTGATGGGTGTGAGAAGTAGTAATGTTAGAAAAAACTCACTGGACTAGCGATTTAGGAATATCCTGCTATACAGTTAGCCTAGGGAGGCAAGATGCCGCAAAGGAGCTGCTTTTAGGATACCTGATGTGGTATTGATGAGGCAAATCGTGCTTTGGGAAGGGTACCGCCTTTTTCTTCAATAGAGCGGGAATAAGTGGGAGGTAGGTTTTGTATCTTGGGTGGAAACTTTCTGTCAGTGATAAGAATTCTTTGGTGTTGCAATGGTTCAGCAGCTTATTCCCCTAGTTGGTTTTTTGGTTTGCTTAGGGATCTACCTAGGGCCTGCTGAAAAATGCCAGTAAAAAGATTGGAAGCCATAGTTTTGAATTATCAGGCCATTTTTAAGGCAAGCTGTTTTTCAGCAAGTGCAAGCTTTTTGACCACAATAGCCCGTTATCCATGCACCGGAAAATCCAAAAACAGTATTTTTTTGAGCTAGCCTCAGCCCCACCATCTTCTACGTTGCCCTCATTCGAAGTATAAGCATACATCATCATTCGGACGCCTTGAAGCTGGTACAGCTGAGACTT
>JBMDXP010000070.1:0-80253 GCA_048819475.1 Algoriphagus sp. | reverse complement strand
CAGTCATGGAGGCCACAAAAAAATGGACCATGCCCATCCGCGATTGGGGCATGATCCTAAACCAATTTATGATTATGTTTGAAAACCGTCTAAAATTCTAACTAACCCAAAATTCATTTACACACTTTTCGGGATAGTGTCACATGGTTATAAGTCGAATCGATACAAATTGACTTTTCCATCATCTACATCCCCTGTCAAATAGCTGTCATCTGGAGCTACGGTAAGAGATTTAACTTCGCGATCAAGTTTAATCTTCTTGACTGGCTCTCCTTTCCAGTCAAATACATATACTAAATCACTATAATAAGAATCGCTTTTTTTATTTTTTCCAGAAAACAGTGTGTAAATGTACCGATTTGTGACTACGGCTTTTTGAAAACCAAAGGTGTTCTTTTCACCATAGTTTATCGATATGGAGTTTGAACCTAGTTCCTCTTCAAATTCCGGAGGAGCGTAGGATATACGCTTCTCTACAAAAACATCATCTTCTTCAATCGAAAGTATATCGAATGCTATAAAGTCATAAGTTCCAAAAAATGCTTTGCTACCATCGGGCTTTAAGACAAGCTCCCCTTGTGAGGCCATTGCCATAGCTACATGGCCCGCTCGCTCTTTCAGTTCTTTTTCAAAGTGATACTCTGAGAAAGAATGATAGGGCTCAGAATCCTCTTTTCTTACTAATGCATAGCGGTCTTTAAAAGTCCCAAGTCCCAAAAACCGGGAATCATCGAGCTTAACGATTCTGTAAAAATCCGAGGATATATTTCTAGTTCAATGCCAAACGTCCCTTACAGGAGCTATTCAAAGCCTCCCTTTAAGAAGGTGTGTTTTTTGCTCTATCTATCATTCTTCCCCGAATCTTGGAAAACTTCAGATGGAATTTTGAATACAGCTATTCCAGGATCTTCACCTGTGGTCAATCCGTAAATTTTATTCAGCTCTTCGTCAACCACTATCGAACATAAGGACCTGTCAAGGTCAAACTTGAAAACGGGTTCACCACTTCGGGTAAAAACAAATATTTTCTTAGCTAATTCGCCTGTTTCCTTATAGTGCGCTTCATTTAATCCTCCATACAACGCATAAATCCTATTCTTGGATATGAAGACATCGCGATACCTAAAAGGATTTGAAATAGGAATATCCAGAGGCATGTCGGGTCCATAGAATTCAAAATCAGGAAGTTCACTTGATGGACCATCAAGTGTTTTGATTTCTTTTGTTTCCAAATCGAAAATTTCTAACCTATCTCTAAAAATGGAGGCGTTTACAAATATCCTTAAGTCATCATCTGCTGCAAACCAACCATTATTTAAATGGAAGTGATGAAAAAAAGATAGTTCTTTTTTACCTTCTATTAGTTCCCATTCTCCATGTCCATTCATTTTCTTGCCTTGAAGGTTTACTTCTAGAAATTTGTTTTCATCAAATGTTGATATTCCTATGAAAGTGGAATCTGGCAAGAAAAATACTAATCCCAGTGGAGTTTCAGATCCAGGCATTCTGAATTCTGATATTCCAAGCATTGAGCTGTCATACATATTATACTCTACAAATTTTTTATCCATACCACTATACATAAAAAATGTACTGTCCGAATGTCCATGATTATACACATCTGCAGAAGGAATTTCATTAGGACCGAATCCCGCTGTTCCTTTGGAATTAAAGTAAGTTAAAGGTTCTTTTAGAAAAAGATGAATCAAGGGTAATTCTGGAGATATACGATGATTTTCTGTAACAATTAGATAATTGTCCTTACTGAATAACTTCATCGGGTTTTTAATTTCTGAAAAGATAATTTTTTCTGATTTCAAAAAAAATGATTCTAATTCACCTGGGTTAAAATTAGCTTTATTGGAGTTTCTGGGCCCACAAGAAATTATTAAATTAATGATTAATAAAATAGATGTATTATGAATTAATGATGTATTATGAATTAATTTCATTGGTTGATAATTATAATGGATTATTAAAAGGAAGGAAAATCTTTCCTTCCTTTAGTATTTTAGGTTCTACCACGAATTTAATGGAAAACAGACCCAATTAAGATCAGTCGCATACTCTTTAAATGGAATGCTAATATTGAGCCTTAAAGGTTGTTTACTGGAGCGCATTTCTCTATGTATACTAACTATAATCTATGTTTTCCGCTAACTTAAGGATAGAACTGTATTTTATTATGGACAAAAATATCCATAGTAAACATAATCGGTTGGAAAATAGGACCCATCTCTAGCCCAACAGCCAGTGCTCCTTGATTAACAGCATACATAGTGATTGATTATTCCGGATGATGAAGATGATTGCACTAATGCATCATTGGTTATTTGAAAAAAAGGATCTTCCAACGATACCTTTACATTAAAGAACAGTGCTAGAAAGAATATCCCTACAGCGGCTGTTTTTACGATTTTATTGAATCTTGTTTTCATTTTTTCTAAGAGTAATATAAAGAATTTATTTTTCTGGTATGAATTTTTCGTTTTCACCTACGTTTTCCGCTGTTGTCTCCGTCAGCAGAAGGAAAAAGGATAATTTTGTCAGGTCATGGTGTGCCTTCTTCCTTGCCTGCAGGTAGGCAGGTTTATTGGGTTAAAATAAGTGATTCCTTCTCTCTGTATATCAGAAGGAGAAGTGATGCTGGTTTTTGCAATAGGTACGTAGGTCTCTGCTTGAGCTCCCTATATATTTTTCCGATGTATTCCCTGATCACACCTAAGACCATTAACTGTATTCCGGATAGAAAGACAATACTGGCTACCAAAGATGCCCATCCTGGCACAGTCATGCCGAGATACACGATGGTGATGGCATAGATACTATAAATAATTCCGATTTGGACTGCTTCTGTAAAAGAGGTCGTCTTCGGGACCAGCATCGGTTCTGTATTCATATTTGACTAAATCCATTGTGTATATTTGCTATTTTTGGAGAAAAATAATCAAATAAGTTATGGAAATCCTTGGGTCTTAAAAATAGCAAATGCTGCTGGGTAGAAAACAGGTATTCAATTTTAGTTGTTTCTATATATAAATAAAACTGGGTTTTCAACAATTTGCTTCTCTACCTCCCTGATCCTATCAGAATATTTTGTTGGGCTTTCCAAAACTGAATTTAAAGAAATTAAATCGTCCGGCTCCATATCAACTACCATTTGATTTGCATTGGCATTAGCTGGAAAAATGCCGGGAATATTTGCAATTAACCCATCCATGTCATTTTTCAACTTATCTATCAACCTAGCCTCTGAAGTCAATTTATTCATTGCTAGTATCTTCCAGTTTTTTCCATGCCATACATTAAATAGTGTATAATCCTCTAAGTCTATTATTTCATCGGACAATGCATAAAAATCATTGAACCATATTTCTCTGTGTACATTATCATAATGAATAGCCTCGACCCCGTTATTCCAAGGTATATCGAGTGTATTAAATTCATTTTTATCAAAGGAAAATTCTACAAAAGTGCTCGAATCATTTTTAGTGATATAACTCATTGTGTTGTCAACCAATCTCTTAAAAAGAATTTCCCCACCTGATCCCCTGTAAAAATATTGGCCTTTATACTCACCCTCAATATTAATATCACTTTTTGTAATTGGAATGGTGATGCCTGTAGCTTTCAAATTGGTATCTAAAATATCAACCTTAACCCCAATATTATTATCAGCGGGTAGAACGGCATAGAATCCATCTCTAAATGCGTATAAATCATAGTAACCTATCCCTTTCGAAAAAGAAAGTTCTCTTATGACTTCTCCATTCAACTCAAGTTCCAACATTTTCCCCAAGGAATCATCTTTAATAAAAACAGATTTCTCATCCTGTGAAAGGAAAAAGTTTGAAACGCGAATATATTCCCCGGGTCCACTTCCCGTACCCTGAAATGAACTAATAATCCGGCCATCATAATCAAAAATGAATAAAGACTCGGCAATGTAATTATCAAGCACGAAAATATACTGACTTGTTGTAATTACTTTAGAAACATGTCCGATAAATGATTTTTCCGTAGCCTCTAATGGTACAATCAGGAGTGTATCAAAAAGTTCCGATAGTTTAAGGCTAAAGCTATCATTAGTCTCAATTGTCAAAAAATTGCTTCTGATCATCTTTTTATCTCTGGAGCATGAAACACACGTAAAAAGAGTAAAAATAGCAAAATTGAACAGTAAAGTTTTGATATATCCCATATTTAAGCTGACAAAATGGGGTCTAGCTGAATTGATTTCGCTAGATCCCATTGGATGATTTTGAAGTTTTAACTGCATGATTCTTCTTCTGAATAGGAGCACGGACACGCTTGATCAGCCGCATATATACAAGTTTGCCAGAATGTAAAATAGGAACCACACCATTTTCCCATATTTTCTAGCCTAAAGTGCATGGTGTAAGGAAGGCTACAGGATGGAGGATTACTGGTTGCTTGAGCTAAAGCTACATTGTCAATTTGGATAAACGGATCTTCCAACGATACCTTTATATTAAAGAACAGTGCTAGAAAGAATATCCCTACCTGGTCCACAGTACCCGTGGGTCAGTATCTTATGTTTTTTCCTGGTTTTATTGGACGATAGGCCCTATTTAGGACCGTTGATTTTTAGTAGTCAATTTTAATCGCTATTTAAGCTTTTTACCGGGTTAGATTGATTCAAGTCAAACCTGACCACCTTCAACTCCTTGTCAATAAATGCTCCCGCATATAGCAGCTGGTTTTCCTCATCCACCGCAATGGATCTTACCGGACGATCCAGCGTCAACTTCTTGACTGGGTTTCCGTCCCAGTCCAATACATAAACAATTTTAGCCGAGGATGGATCTGTTGTGGTTGAAATTTCAGATCTGGTATTTCCACTGTATAGAGCATAAATGTAATCTTTTGAGATGGAACAGTTTGTGAAACAAAATTTCGCATCATCTCCGAGAATAACTCTAGTAATTCCTCCAGACTCTTCAGATTCTTCACTTTCGCTTCTCCAGCCCTTGAAGTCCTTTACTAATGAAATATTGCCATTAGAATAATCAAGTATCGTGAAAGCTTCAGCGGACCTTTCCAGCATTACAGTTTTTTTCTCGTAAGGATGTGAAAAAAACATCGCTTGGTTGGACATATATGTTCCTTCTTCGTAATTACCCAGACTTTGAAAGTTTCTCTTTTCCAAACCATAAACACCAAAACGTTTTCTAAACATTGCCCCAATCACATATCCATTGGAAGCTGTACTTTCAATCAGGTCGTCTTCTTCTGTGTTTATTCTTATCGAATTGATAGGGTGCGAATACATACCTCTTTTTAAGCTATCCATGCTATATGAATAGTAAATAGGGTAGTCTGAAACATAAGCTATTTTATTAGTTAAGTCAACTGACGCTCTAGTGAAATCACTTCGTAATTCATTTGGCCCATCACCAATTTTCCCAAACTTTGAAATAATTTTGGAATCCAAATAGACCAATTTATAATAATGGCTTTGATCTTTGTCCCGGACAATAAGCATATTATTGAAATAGGCCATTTCCCACATCTGTACAAAATAATTGTTGTCAGTTTCTTCTACCTCCACAACCGATCCAATTAATGAGAAGGTTGGTTTATTTTCAAAATATTTTGAAAGTAAAGGGCCTTTTTCTACCTTTTTATTGCATGCAAATGTGAAGAATAATGTGATGAGAGTAATTGAAATGACTGAGTTGTGCGAATAATTAGAATGTTTTATCATACTTGAATTTTAACAAAATCAAAGAAATAATAAGAGTAGGGAGTAAGTTCTCCCTACTCAATGGTCAGAACCAATTAATCGCAGGGTTGTGGGCGTGATTTCATAGTGCCTTTAGCCCCCGGGCTGCCATTTACAGTAAAGCATGTTTCATTTGAGTTTAAACAGTCGAAGCAATAGGTCGTAGAACTACTACTTGAGCTAGTCTGAGCAAGCGCATCATTGCTCAGAGATACAAAAGGGTCCGTCAAGCTCACCTTCACATTCATTAGTAGCGCCATAAAGAATATCCCTACAGCTGCTGTTTTTACGATTTTATTGAATCTTGTTTTCATTTTTTCTAAGAGATTAATATAAGAATTTATTTTTTCTGATATGAATTTTTCGTTTTCACCTACGGTTTCCGCTGTTGTCTCCGCAGCAGGAGGAAAAAGGACAATTTTGTCAGGTCATGGTGTGCCTCCTTCCTTGCCTGCTGGTAGGCAGGTTTATTGGGTTAAAATAAGTGGTACCTTCTCTCTGTATATCAGAAGGAGAAGTGATGCTGGTTTTTGCAATAAGGTACGTAGGTCTCTGCTTGAGTTCCCTATATATTTTTCCGATGTATTCCCCGATCACACCTAAGACCATTAACTGTATTCCGGATAGAAATACAATACTGGCTACCAAAGATGGCCATCCTGGCACAGTCATGCCGAGATACACGATGGTGATGGCATAGATACCATATCCGAAAGCCAGTCCTGCAAAAAACAGCCCTACCGCCAATGCAAAACGAAGCGGTTTTACGCTGAAGGAGGTGATGCCATTGCTGGCCAGATTAAGCATTTTCCATATTCCATACTTGGTTTCCCCAAACGTTCTTTTTTCCTCCCGGTAGTAGATGACAGCTTGCTGGTATCCTACCCAGGAGAAAATACCCCTCAGATACAGGTTTTGTGTTTGGATATTCCTGATAATATCGGCCACTTTTTTATCAAAAAGCCGGAAATCCGCACCGTTTGGCACAACTTCATGATCAGCCATCCAGGATAGCAGGCGGTAATAGCCTGTAGATGTCAGTCTTTTAAAGAGTGAAGACTGTCCCTCATTTTTACACACTGCCGTAACAATGTCATTGCCTTTTTGCCAAAGGGCGATCATTTCCGGGATCGCTTCCGGTGGTTTTTGCAGATCGGCGTCCATGGTGACAATGCAGTCCCCGGTTGCATGGTCTATCCCTTCTTTTAGGGTCCCTTGGTGGCCAAAGTTTAATCCATATTTTTAAACAATAAACCCCTTGATTTTTATGGAAATACGTGCAAAGTCCAGGCAGCAAATCGCTGATGAATATGGCATATCGGCCAAAACGCTGGCCAGGTGGCTGCAGCGGGAAAATATACAGGTGACCAAGGGACTGGTGACCCCACGGGAACAGGAGCTGATCTATGCTGCTTTTGGGCAGACGGAAAAAAAAACACATTATAAATATGTACTGACTTTCCAGCCATGCGGAAAGTCCTAAAGCACATGAAGGTTTGTTTGGCAAACCAAAGAAAACGCTTGCCATAACCCATTTCCCTTGTTAAATTTAAGGCATGAACCCGACGCCAAGAACCTATGTACATCACTCCCATTACCCCCTTCAATGAAGGAATGGGACCACTATGGTTTTTGCTTAAAAAATAATAGGCCTATTCCTTTCCGGTATAGGCCTTTTTTGTTGGGAGATAGGGAAACCCGTGAAGATTTCAGTTAGAGACATTATAAACCCAAGTAATAATGACAGATAAACCGAAAGACTGGGTCTTTGCCGACCCCCGATTGAAACAGCTCAGGCAGGAGTATGGTGCTTACACGGATGAGGATTTCAAAGTTTGGAAAATTCTCTTTGAACGTCAAATGCCAAACTTGCCGCAGGCCGCCTCACAGGCCTACCTCGACGGTGTGGACGTGGTGAAGTTCACATCGGATAAGATTGCGGATTTTGAAGAACTGAACAGCATCCTGGCTGAGCATACAGGCTGGGCAGTGCAGGTAGTGCCGGGCCTTATAGATGATGACCTCTTCTTTGGTCTTTTGAACAACAGGAAGTTTCCTTCTTCCACCTGGCTCCGAAAGATGGAGCAACTGGATTATCTCGAGGAGCCGGATATGTTCCACGATGCCTTTGCACATATGCCTTTGCTGACGAATCAGCCTTACGTGGACTTTCTGGAGAAATTATCCGGCATCGCCCTCAGGCACATTGGGAATCCATGGGCTATCCAGTTGTTGAGCCGGATATACTGGTTCACCATTGAGTTTGGGCTGATCAGGGAGAAGAACGGACTGCGGATATACGGTGCGGGGATATTGAGTTCTGCAGGAGAGACTAAGTTCAGTCTATCCGCCGAACCCGAACACATCCCCTATGATGTGGGAAGAATTATGAATCAGGAATACTGGAAAGATCATTTCCAGGATAAATATTTTGTGATCGACAGTTATGAGCAGCTTTATGAATCACTTCCGGAAATAGAGGAAGTGCTGGAGAAGATGTTGAAAATGAATTAATTTGGGGAATACGGATGCTGGATAGTAGCACTGGCCACCGGACATCCGACACCTTACAACAAATGAAAGTAGCAATCATCAAATACAATTCAGGAAACGTACTGTCGGTGCGCTATGCCTTGGAAAGACTGGGAGTGGAAGCTGACCTTACCGATGATCCTGAAACAATTAAATTGGCCGATAAAGTGATCTTTCCCGGCCAGGGAGAAGCTGGCACAGCCATGGCTTACCTGAAGTCCAAGCAGCTCGACGGATTGATCCGGGACCTCAAGCAGCCATTTCTTGGTGTCTGCCTTGGTTTACAACTGCTGTGTGAGCATTCGGAGGAGAAGGATACGCCTTGTCTCGGCGTGTTCCCGGTGAAAGTGAAGAAATTCGTCCCGATATACTCCCAGGAACACAAAGTGCCCCACGTAGGGTGGAATGAGTTGGAAAACCGGGCCGAATCCTCTCTTCTTAACGGGTTACCTGAGAACCCATTTGTTTACTATGTGCATAGTTATTATGCCGAGTTGAGTGAATTCACTATTGCGGAGACCCACTATGTCCATGGTTTTTCAGCAATGCTTCAGCGGGATAATTATTATGCCATACAAGCCCATCCGGAAAAAAGTGGCTTGGTCGGCGAAAAACTCCTTTCCAACTTTCTTTCACTTTAAAAAACGGGCATTACCCCCTCCTGACTCTTAGAATACTATGCAGATAATTCCCGCAATTGACCTCATAGGAGGTAAGTGTGTACGCCTCAGCCAGGGCGACTACAGCAGCAAGAAAGAATACCACGACGATCCTTTGGAAATGGCCCGGCGATTTGAGGATGCCGGAATACAAAGGCTTCACCTGGTGGACTTGGATGGCGCGAAGGCCAAAAAAATCGTCAATGCCGACGTGCTTGGACAGATTTGCCAACATACCAGCCTTCAGGTTGATTTTGGTGGAGGCATCCAGGCTGACGAAGAAATTGAAAAAGCCTTTTCATTGGGGGCAAAGCAGGTGACAGGAGGAAGCATAGCGGTGAAGAATGCTGCTTTGTTCCGCTCTTGGATCAAGAGGTTCGGATCAGAAAAGATCATCTTAGGAGCTGACGCAAAGAATAGAATGATCGCTGTCGGAGGTTGGGAAGAGACGACCAAGGTGGACTTGATTCCTTTCATCAAAGACTATGTAGCCCAAGGAGTCAGCTATGTGATCTGTACCGATGTGGCTAAGGACGGCTTACTTCAGGGGCCTTCTATCGACCTTTATAAGGAGATTCTTGAAGAAATCCCCGGTGTGAAACTGATCGCAAGTGGAGGTGTTTCGTCCGTTAAGGATTTGGAGGAACTGGAGAAAATAGGCGTGTATGGGACGATAGTGGGGAAAGCGTATTATGAGGGGAGAGTGAGTTTGGAGGAGCTGGCGGCTTTTCTTTAGGGAAGAAAGCTGAATGGAGGAGAGGTGGTTTTAGCCGATTTTCCCATCCACCATACGCAGAGGTGCTTATGATCTATAAGTGTTCTATGAAACAACTAACCAGGAAGGCTGAACAAAGAATTTTGAAGTGTTGAATACTGTAAAATGTTAACAAAAAGAATCATTCCCTGTCTGGACATCAAAGATGGCCGGACTGTCAAAGGGGTCAATTTTGTAGGTCTGAGGGATGCGGGTGATCCAGTGGAACTGGCGAGGATTTATTCAGACGAGGGTGCCGATGAGCTGGTTTTTCTGGATATCACTGCCACAGTGGATAAGCGGAAGACGCTTTCCGAGCTCGTGACAAAAGTCGCCAGATCCATTAACATCCCATTTACAGTGGGAGGAGGGATATCCACTGTGGAAGATGTGAAATTTCTGCTCAATGCCGGGGCCGACAAGATTTCCATCAATTCAGCCGCCGTAAACAATCCAGGGATCGTGGATGAAATGGCGGCAGAGTTCGGCTCACAGTGCATCGTGGTGGCCATTGATACCCGTAGTCTGGATGGGATTGATTTTGTGCATACCCATGGCGGAAGGAAACCCACTTTGCTAAAAACCCAAGCTTGGGCCAAAGAGATCTGCGACCGGGGAGCAGGTGAGATCCTACTCACTTCCATGGATCACGATGGGGTGAAATCGGGTTTTGCGAATGAACTTACCGCAGAGATAGCTACTATGCTCAGTATCCCGGTGATCGCGTCAGGGGGGGCAGGTTCCATGTCCCATTTCGGTGATGTGTTTACCTTTGGAAAAGCGGATGCCGCCTTGGCTGCAAGTATCTTTCATTTCAAGGAGATTTCCATTCCAGCTTTGAAGGGGTTTTTGGCAGATGAGGGACTAAGTATCAGAAAGTAACAGTTGGGTTTAAAACAATAAAGATTTCCAGGATTTGATTACCTGGAAGGTCTTAAAACAAATAGTATGGAAATAGATTTTAAGAAAATGGAAGGGCTGGTACCGGCAATTGTGCAGGATGCATTTACCGGAAAAGTTTTGATGCAGGGATATATGAATGAAGATGCGTTGACAAAAACATCCGAAACCGGAAAAGTGACCTTCTTCAGCCGTAGTAAGAACCGGTTGTGGACCAAGGGGGAGACCTCAGGAAATTTTTTGGAACTGGTCTCAGTAGAAGTCGACTGTGACGGGGATTCATTGCTTGTAAAGGCCCACCCTAACGGCCCCGTATGTCACACAGGAGCGGATACCTGCTTCAAGGAGAGCAATGTTTCCAAAACAGGGTTTATAGATGAGCTTAGGGCTATCATAAAAGACCGGAGAAGTAAACCTGCAGAACAATCCTACACGGCCTCACTCTTTGCCAAGGGCATCAATAAAATTGCCCAGAAAGTGGGAGAGGAAGCTGTAGAGATCGTGATAGAGGCAAAGGACGACAACAAGGAATTGTTTATGGGAGAAGCAGCAGACCTACTGTTTCATTACCTGGTGCTACTGGAAGCCAAAGGATACGAACTGGATGAAGTCATGGAAGTGCTGATAGCCAGGCATAAAAAATAAAAATAACCCCCTCCGACACTGTGCTGCCAGAGGGGGCTTTTTTAATAAGCGGGAAACTCCTGGAGTAGTCCTTTAAATCCATCAATCATTTCCCAGGATGGCCTGTAAAATGTGTGCTGAAGACGGCCTCCTACAGCACCGTTTTCTATCAGTTGGAGGGCAGCAGCCAATCTATAATCCCGCACATCGCCCCAGCTGAACTGCGGGGAGTCACCCACAGCGACCGTGGCAGGGAATCCTTCAAAATATTCGGCTTTGCCTTCAGCATTTGCCGTGGCAAAAGTAATGGGAACCAGTTCCACGTCGTTGTTTGCCAGCGTACGGTTATACCTCGATAAGGGAAATGACCCCACCGGCTTGCCGTATGTGTTGTCTCCGATCAAAACTATGTCCATATAAGGATCCAGGTTATTGATGACCAGTTCTGAGGCAGAGGCAGACCCACGGGACGTGATGAAGATTATCCTGCTGAGGGCAAGCGAGCCTAGTTTGCTGAAGTTGGTAGAACTATTCTGGCTTGTTTTCAACGCGTTCAGTTTATTGGTATACATCAACCTGCCCGAATTGGAGGACTGGATGAGGTAATTGCAGAGCTGTTCGGCCACAGCTACAGAACCACCCCCGTTATACCTCAGGTCGATAATCAATTCATCGATATTCCCAGCCATAAAGTACTCCATGGAGTTATCTACTTCCAGGCTTTTGGTGGGTGAAAGTCCGGCAGTAGCTTTGAAGCTCTGGTATGCCCAATAACCGACCTTTTTGCCGGGTACCTCAAAGATATCCTGTTTCAATACTGAATTGGACTGGTATTCTGCTTTCACATTAGTCCGGGTGGTAACGGTGCCATCGGGGAGTCTGAAAGTGAATGAGTTCGATACTCCCGGATCCGGTGGTCCCAGCTTGAAATCATAGCTGCCATTTCCCAAAGCATAATCTGCGATGGGTTTATTGTTGATTTCCACAACCTCCCAGCCTCTTTGCCATCCATCCAAGCCGGCAGGAGACTCAGCATATACAAAGGTTAAGTAGAGTTTGCCTTCTTGATTGAATGCATAGCCGAACCCATGTCCTGCGTTTCTACCAACAAATGCATTGTTGAAATCCTGCCGGGTGGTCAGGTAAGAGAACCTGTCGAGGGGTTTGAAAATAAGGGCATCCAAAAGTGCTTCGTTCGAGTCGAAACCAGTTACAGCTACAGAAGAAGGGAGTTCCTGATTCCAGAAGTACCATTCGTTCATCGAATCCACAATAGCCTTCCTGACCCCATCTGACTGAGGATTGGGAGAGGGGTCCTCTTTGGGCTCACAACTCCAAAAACCCAGCAGGACTACTACGATTACCCACTTTACCTGTTTCATAGCTTACTGCTTTTCAATTGATCCTAATGTACGGCGAACGAAGCGGGTTAGATTGGATTTAGATGGAAATATCGTACACCTTCACAGTCTTCCACATATGGGAGTATTTTTCGATAAATGCCAGGTGCTGAGGATCCTTTTGATACACATCCTGATCTTCCAGGCTATCGAAGAAAAGCGTACAGGAAACCTGGAAGCTATGATCAACCACGTCACGGGCTTCGGTAGGGGCAGGGGTTCCGGCGATGAATTTTGCCACTGTTTTGCATTTGCCAAGCATTGGGACTGCCTCAGTCAAAAACTCCTGTGTATTGGCTGTGTCATGTAGCCAAAAGTATACTTGGTGAATCATTTTTTGTTTTGCCATTTTTTTAGCGATTGAGTTAATAGGTAGTACAGCTGTGGCACCCGCCACGCTGAGGGTTTTAATAAAATTTCTTCTCGAAGTCATAAAAAACAATAGATGTAGTTTGAGCGTTATATACCTTCTAAAAGCTTTTTAGGGCTAATCCAGGAAGGGTTTCTAAAGATAAAAATTTATATTGCTTTTTACTCAGCTTAGTCCAACCAACAACAAAAAACAGCTAACCACATAGAATCAATGAATTATAGAAAACTAGGAAAAACAGAATGGGAAGTGTCTGAAATCAGCTTGGGGACTTGGCAGGTGGGAGGAGGATGGGGCAAGCCTTTTGACCAGAAAAAGGCAAATGAAATACTTCATACGGCTTTTGACAGAGGGATTAATTTTGTAGACACAGCGGATGTCTACGATGGAGGTCAAAGCGAATCTGCCGTGGGAAAAGCAGTAAGGGAACGGTCGGAGAAGATCTATGTGGCCAGTAAGTGTGGGAGAAGAATCCAGCCGCACCAAAACTCCGGATATACTCCGGATCGGTTGAGAAGGCATGTGGAGGACAGCCTGAGAAATACCGGATTGGAACAGATAGACCTTATCCAGTTGCACTGCCCTCCCACTGAAGTATATGAGCGGGATGATATCTATGGACTTTTTGAGGATTTGAAATCGGAGGGCAAAATAGCCGCAATGGGTGTGAGTGTAGAAAAGATAAGTGAAGCGGAAACTGCCATTGAGCATGGGATAGTCTCCACCGTGCAGCTTATTTTCAATTTATTCAGGCAGAAACCCGCAGATGAGTTGTTTACAGTGGCAGAAATGAAAGATGTTGGCCTCATCATCCGGGTCCCCTTGGCCAGTGGGCTACTCAGCGGAAAAATCACACCCGCTACTGTTTTTTCCAAAGATGATCACAGGCATTTCAATAGGGAAGGGCAGGCATTTGACAAAGGGGAGACGTTTTCAGGTGTCGCATTGGAAAGGGCTTTTCCGGCTGTCCAACAATTAAAGTCCAAATTTGGTGTGGATAAAAACCTTGCACAAATTGCATTGAAATGGATATTGATGCATAGCGAGGTGGGAACAGTTATTCCTGGAGCTTCTGGAGTGGATCAGCTGGTGTCAAATATACATGCAGCTGAACTGCCGGACATATCGGAGGATCTGATGGAGGAAGCCCGGAAAGTTTACGATGAATACATCCGTGCAGATGTCCACCCCTATTGGTAAAAACAAACAGCGCTTTTATAGCGCTGTTTGTTTTTACCTGATTATCTATCTGATCTGGCGTTGGCCATTTTGATCTGCTGCTCGACCATGGGATGGTTATCCGAGAGCAGATAGTAATTGTAAATAATCTTATCGGTACGCTCCATCAATATGATTGAGTCTTCAGTAATCTTGATAAGCCGCAGCCCGTCAGTTTTTATGCGAATGTCTTTGGGCTTTACATAGATTGCCCCGTCTTTTTCATTCACCTCACCCAGATCCATCAGAATAGGCATATGGTTCATATCCACAGCCTTGTCTGCTTGAATAGAAGGCTTCCATGCATTCCTGTTCAGTTTGGCCGTGCTGAATCTTCTGAATTGGTGGTTTTGAATAAATTCTTTAGCGGCCTGTATGTCTATTTTATCCGTACTATAAGCCATGCCTGAGTATGTGGTCATTGTACTGTTGCCAGGTGTGTATTCGTTCCCGTATTGATTGCCACGCTGAAACTGGTTGCCAATCAGCAGGGCATTTGCCCCCAACATCGCCGCTTCAGTTTTAAGTTTGGAGATAGCCCTGTTGTTTACATTGTTCACGCTGGATAAAGTGGTGACTCCAGTAGCTTTGGAGAATAGGTCTCCTTTGGAATCCAGGCCTGCAACCTCGTCCGGATTGAACGTCACATATACATTGCCTGCATCATAGAATGAGTCCACTGGTTTAAAAGGACTGGTAAATTCCTCTGATCTTCCACCGGCAAATTCTATCCTATTGACCAAATTTTTATTGATTGAATAGATAGCGCTCTCACCTGGATAGGAATAGCGGATTTCATTGGTACCTACTTCCTGGATATTAACCTCGCGAACCCCATTGATCAAATGTAAGTAGTCGGAAGCCGACTGGGCCACGGAAGTTCCAGTTACCAGGCATACAGCGGAAAACATTAAAGCTCTTATCATCATAAGTATAATTTGATAGTCATAGTTTTCATCACGTTAAAATCCGCCCAATGTTAGCTGATAAGGTAAAAATCTGATGAATGGCAACAAAAAATCCCTTGGATTTTAGTCCAGGGGATATAGGTTTTGTAAAGACCGTTTGCTTATGCTTCTTTCTTTGCCATTCTGGCGCGCTCGTTTTCGTCCAGATAGATCTTTCTCATCCGGATGGACTTAGGAGTGATCTCCAGGTATTCATCTTTTTGGATATACTCCATGGATTCTTCCAGCGAGAATTTTTTTGCAGGTACTATCCTGACGTTATCATCAGAACCGGACGCCCGCATGTTGGTCAGTTTTTTTCCTTTTTGTACGTTGACTACGATATCGTTGTCACGCGAGTTTTCGCCGATTACCTGGCCTGCATAGAGCTCATCCCCTGGATCAACGAAGAAAACCCCTCTGTCCTGTAGTTTGTCGATGGCATAAGCAGTACACTGGCCACCCTCCATGGATATAAGTGATCCGTTTACCCTGCCAGGAATAGGTCCTTTGAAAGGTTCGTATGCCGTGAATCTATGGTTCATGATCGCTTCTCCCTGGGTGGCGGTGAGCATGTTGTTTCTCAGTCCGATAAGTCCTCTGGACGGAATTTTGAATTCCAGGTGCTGAAGGTCACCTTTAGGCTCCATGATCAGAAGCTCTCCCTTTCTCTGGGTCGCCAGCTCGATCACTTTTCCGGCCGTCTCCTGAGGTACATCTACTACCAGCGATTCGATTGGCTCGCATTTCACACCATCCACTTCCTTATATATTACCTGAGGCTGACCCACCTGTAGTTCGTAGCCTTCTCTTCTCATGGTTTCGATCAATACAGACAAGTGAAGAATCCCACGGCCATATACCAGGAATTTATCCTCAGAGTCGGTAGATTCTACCCGAAGTGCCAGGTTCTTCTCCGTTTCTTTCATCAACCGGTCTCTCAGGTGACGTGAAGTGACGAATTTACCCTCCCTGCCGAAAAACGGAGAGTTATTGATCGTAAAGAGCATATTCATGGTAGGCTCATCGATCGATATCCTTGGAAGCGGTTCTGGGTTCTCTGCACTTGCAATCGTGTCCCCGATTTCGAAATCCTCTATTCCGGTTACGGCACAGATATCACCGGCTACTACTTCCTGTACTTTAAGTTTTCCCAGCCCCTCAAATACCTGAAGTTCCTTAACTTTCATTTTCTTGATAGAACCATCAGCTTTGCAGAGTGCAATTTGCTGGTTTTCAGAAATAGTGCCTCTTTTTACCCTGCCAATTGCAATTCTTCCCACAAAACTGGAATAATCCAGGGAAGTGATCTGCATCTGCAAGGTGCCCTCATCGATTTTGGGGGCAGGAATATGTTCCAGAATGGCATCCAGCAAAGGAAGGATAGAGTCTGTCGGGTTTTTCCAGTCAGGACCCATCCAGTTTTGTTTTGCAGAGCCATAGAGTGTCGTGAAATCCAGCTGCTCTTCAGTGGCATCCAGATTGAACATCAGGTCAAATACCGACTCGTGTACTTCATCCGGACGGCAGTTTTCCTTGTCCACTTTATTTACGACCACTATGGGGGTAAGCCCAAGTGCAAGAGCCTTGCCCAGTACAAAGCGCGTCTGCGGCATTGGGCCTTCAAATGCATCCACCAAGAGAATAACCCCATCGGCCATCTTCAATACCCGCTCTACTTCCCCGCCAAAGTCGGCGTGGCCAGGCGTATCGATAATGTTGATTTTAGCGTCTTTGTATCTTACGGATACATTTTTTGAAAGAATAGTAATCCCACGTTCACGTTCCAGATCATTGTTGTCCAGGATCAGATCCTCAAACTGCTGGTTTTCCCGAAAGATTTTTGAAGCGTGGATGATTTTATCAACCAAGGTAGTTTTGCCGTGGTCAACGTGAGCGATAATCGCGATATTCCGAATATTCTGCATGGTTTGCCTAATTGAAGGCGCAAAAGTACGAAGAAAATTTGGGAGTTGGGTAATGTGTAAAGGAAGTTATGACCGTGAATTTGGTATTTGGGAAATAAAGCACGTCAGACCCCATAAAAATGGTTGGTGCGGAAAGCATGACAGAGGAAAATGAAGATAGGGACTTCTCCTGAAACCACATCCCTCTTGATACCTCTGCTAGACTTCCACGGGATTTCTGTAAAGTGACAATCCCTCTTACCATCGGGACCAGGACATCCCTGGAAGCGTTTAGACTACAGGTAGAAGATTCCAGAAACCAGGTGTCCAAAGGTTTTTTGCGGAAATAACTCCTGCAAAGGGTAAACCGGTTAATCATATAAATCTTTATTTTGCAGTTAAATTGAAAATCAGAAATGGACATAAACGTACCTTTATTAAAGCAAATCTGTGAAATCGCCGGAGCTCCGGGTTTTGAAAAGCGTGTCAGGGACCTGGTGGTGGAGCTGGTCTCCCCGCTGGTAGATGAGGTAAGAATAGATAACCTGGGTTCTGTGGTGGCCCTGAAAAAAGGGGTAAGAAATCCCGACGGGAGGCGCGTCATGGTAGCCGCCCATTTGGATGAAATTGGTTTCATCGTTACCCATATTGATGAGCAGGGTTTTTTGAGATTTCATACGCTCGGGGGTTTTGACCCGAAAACACTTACAGCCCAACGGGTGATTGTACATGGGAAAAAGGATTTGGTAGGCGTAATGGGGAGCAAGCCCATCCATGTCATGTCTGTCGAGGAGCGGGCAAAACTTCCGAAAACCACGGATTTTTTTATCGATTTGGGGATGTCCAGAGAAGAAGTGGAAAAGTATGTTTCCATAGGTGATCCCGTGACGCGAGACCGGGAGCTGATTGAAATGGGGGACTGTGTGAACTGTAAGTCCATCGACAACAGGGTAGCGGTTTTTATTCTGATAGAGACCCTGAAGCAACTTGAGAATCCTGCATATGATGTGTACGCTACCTTTACGGTACAGGAGGAAGTAGGCCTACGTGGAGCCAATGTGGCGGCGCACAGCATCAATCCTGATTTCGGAATTGCCCTGGATACGACGATTGCCTTTGATGTGCCCGGAGCCGCTGCCCATGAGAAAGTGACCGAACTGGGCAAAGGCACCGCTATCAAAATCATGGACGCCATGACCATCTGCGATTACAGGATGGTCGAGTTTATGAAACAGACTGCGGATAAGGCAGGGATTTCCTGGCAACCTGAAATTCTCACTGCGGGGGGCACTGATACGGCAGGAGTACAGCGGATGGGAAAACAAGGCGCCATAGCTGGTGCTATATCCATTCCTACCCGTCACCTGCATCAAGTCATCGAGATGGCCCACAAAAAAGATATTTCAGAATCTATCGCCCTGCTGAAAGCCTGCCTGGAAGAGGTGGATAACTACGATTGGAAGCCTTGATTTTACCGTTCAACCTGCCCGGGGTTTTAAACCTGGCAAGGGATTTACATATTGATAGCTACTAATTCAAATTTCTATGAAGAAACATCTCTGTCTTGCGCTTTTTTCCCTCGTAATCCTGGCTTCCTGTAAAAAAGAACCGGATTCCGCTGTGGTAGTGCAGGAGGCTAAAGCATCAGACTGGCAACCGCTTTTTAACGGTGAAAACCTGGAAGGCTGGATTCCGAAAATCCACCACCATGAAGTAGGGGATAATTATGCCAATACATTCCGGGTAAAAGATGGGATAATCGAAGTGAATTACAGTGATTATGACGCTTTTGAGGAGCGTTATGGACACCTTTTTTATGAGAAACCCTTCTCGTCCTTCCACCTTACCTGGGAATACCGGTTTACCGACGAGTGGCTGGAAGATGCCCCAAGCTATACTTTCAGAAACAGTGGGGTCATGTTCCATTCCCAATCTCCCCAATCCATCTTAAAGGAGCAGGATTGGCCCATTTCGGTAGAGTACCAGATGCTTGCTGAGGAAAAAGAGGGCGTGTCGAGACCCACGGGAAATATGTGCTCGCCGGGTACAGAGGTGTTCTTTAACGGGGAAATGGATCCGAGACACTGTATCAACTCCACCTCGCCTACGTTCAAGTGGGATGAATGGGTGAGGGCAGACTTGATTGTCTTCGGTGATTCCCTGGTAATCCATATGGTAAACGGTGATACCGTCCTGCAGTATACTCAGCCTCAGATCGGCGGTGATGTGGCCAATGGCTATGATCCTGCGATAAAGAAAGATGGACAGTTGCTGAAAGAGGGGTACATCGGTCTGCAAAGTGAAGGGCAGGGAGTACTGTTCCGCGAAATAAAAATCCGGGAGTTTTAAGCTACCTGGATTATATCCTGGACCACTGGCGCTTTATGCCCGTGAATGGGGCAAAATCAGCTCCGTTTTCGGTTAAGCACAATAAGCATCCAGCGTCACAATCCGACGCTGGATGCTTTTTTATCCCAGTTTGGACAGGCTTTCTTCAAGCGCTTTGATTTTAGCCTCGGCATCTGCCTGCTTTTTTTTCTCCATTTCCACCACCTGTGGAGGTGCTCCTGCCACAAAACGTTCATTGCTGAGTTTTTTCATAACCGAAGTCAAGAAACCTCTGGTATACTCGATTTCCTTTTTGAGGTTTTCTTTTTCCTCTTCAATATCTATCGAATCAGCCATAGGGACAAAACATTCATCCGCCTTCACGACAAAACTCATGGCATTGTCCATTTTTTCCCCGAAACTAAGGGAAGAAAGGTTTGCCAGCTTGGTGAGTACTGATTCAAAACGGTTATACACTGATCCGTTTTGGGAATTGATCATTAAGTCTAGAGGCTCTTTAGGTGATAGGCCTTTGGATGCCCGAAGGTTCCTTACTTGGGAGACTACCTCAAATACCTGTGAAGCCTCCTCTATGATCCTTCCGTCAAATTCGGCGGTCTCTGGCCAGGAAGCCAAGATCAAAGCTTCTTCCACAGACCTTTCCTCGATCTGATGCCAGAGTTCTTCCGTGATAAAGGGCATAAAAGGATGCAGGATTTTAAGAATGTTCCCAAAAAATCCGATTGTCCTCGCATAGGTGACCCGGTCAATGGGGTGCTGGTAGGCCGGTTTGACCATCTCCAGATACCAAGAACAGAAATCATCCCATACCAGCTTATAGGTAGCCATCAGGGCATCGGAAATCCTGAACTTGTCAAAGTGTTCATTGATCTCATTCAGACCTTGGTTGAAGCGGTTCTCAAACCATGCTATACTCGAAGAGTTGGCAGAACCGTCCAGTTCATCATCGATTTCCCATCCTTTGACCAGCCGGAAGGCATTCCAGATCTTGTTGGAAAAATTCCTTCCCTGCTCCACCAGCTTATCATCATAAGGCAGGTCATTTCCTGCGGGAGAGGAAAAAAGCATACCTGTCCTTACCCCATCTGCGCCATATTGGGCGATCAGTTCCAGGGGATCGGGTGAATTGCCAAGAGATTTGGACATCTTTCTTCCCAGCTTATCCCGGACGATCCCTGTCAGATATACATTTTTGAAAGGTTTTTCGCCCATATATTCATATCCGGCTATGATCATCCGTGCCACCCAGAAAAACAAGATTTCCGGAGCAGTCACGAGATCATGGGTAGGATAATAATACCGGAGCTCTTCATTGGGCTTTCCGGTCTCAAACACATTTGGGTCAAAAACCGAAATTGGCCATAGCCACGAGCTAAACCAAGTATCCAGTACATCTTCATCCTGGATCAAATCGGTTGCTGAATAATTTGCACCAAACATATCATTTGCCAGCTTCAAGGCTTCTTCTTTAGTCTTACCCACGACATATTCCCCATTGGGCAGGTAATAAGCAGGGATCTGATGGCCCCACCAGAGCTGCCTGGATATACACCAGTCCCGAACATTTTCCATCCAGGAGCGGTACATGTTTTTGAATTTCGGCGGATACAGTTGGATCACATCGTCCATGACTGCGCTCAATGCCGGTTTGGTGATTTCATCCATTCTTAGAAACCACTGCATAGAGAGCTTCGGCTCAATGATGGCGTCTGTTCTTTCTGAATGGCCAATGTTGGATCTATAATCTTCCACCTTCTCAAGCTGGCCGATTTCCTTGAGGAGTTTCCCTATCTTCTTCCTGGCTATAAACCGGTCTTCACCTACCAGGATCTGAGCTTTTTCATTAAGGGTACCATCGTCAGACAGGATGTCGATTACTTCCAGCTTATGTTTGACGCCGAGTTCATAATCATTGATGTCATGGGCCGGTGTTACTTTCAGGCAGCCTGTGCCAAACTCCATATCCACATAATCATCTTCGATGATCGGGATTGCCCGGTTGATCAGCGGAACAACGGCTCGCTTACCTTTCAAATGGGTGAATCTCGGGTCATTGGGGTTGATGCAGATTGCCACATCAGCCATGATGGTTTCTGGTCTGGTGGTGGCGATGGTCAGAAATTCTGAAGGGCTTCCTTCGATTTGATAGTTGATGTAATATAGCTTGGAAGGGACTTCCTTGGTAATCACCTCGTCATCGGAGAGGGCAGTTTTGCCTTGGGGATCCCAATTTACCATACGGATACCCCTATAGATTTTCCCCTTTTTATGGAGGTCCACAAACACACTGATCACTGCTTTACTCAGGTCAGGATCCATGGTGAAAGAGGTTCTGTCCCAGTCGCAAGAAGCCCCCAGCTTCTTGAGCTGTTCCAGGATGATGCCTCCATACTTTTCCTTCCACTCCCAGGCGTACTTTAGAAAGTCTGCCCGCGACAGCGTATTTTTATCGATCCCTTTTTCTTTCAGCATCTGCACCACCTTGGTTTCTGTGGCGATCGAGGCATGGTCAGTTCCAGGAACCCAGCAGGCATTTTTTCCCTGCATTCTAGCCCTCCGGATCAGTACATCCTGAATGGTATTGTTCAGCATATGGCCCATATGAAGCACTCCGGTCACATTGGGGGGAGGGATTACGATCGTGTAAGGCTCTTTATCGGGATCCACTTTAGATGAAAAAAGCTTGTGTTCCATCCAATAGGCATACCATTTGGCTTCGGCAGAGGCTGGATCATATTTGCTGGCAATAGACATAATGCTGCTGGAGAAATTTTGATTGGAGGTGCAAAAGTAACAATTAATTGCTTTTGGAAGGTTGTCCAATATTCATTTGACCACTTGATGTGCTGTAAGGGTCGGGAGATTCGTAGATTTCCAGGATAGGGCCAACCTCAAACCCGAACTATTCATCTGCAATTCTCCTGCAGACACTAATTGCTTCAAAATCGGTCATTATAAATCTGTTTTCAATTTCACCATAGCGGTACTTTGCCCCAGTTTCCAAACAGCCTGATTTTCTTGTAGTTCATGCCTGTTGCGAATAAAACCGGGACAGACTATAACGACACCCAATGCATAAATCAGGGCTGAACGGTGAAGTTCACGACATGCTGGGCTTCCAGCCCAATCTCCGGATTATTTGGTATGCTCCCTATACTTCAAACAGCCTATCCACCACTCCGTCATCCACAGAAGTAGGCAGGCTTACCTTCAGGTCTGGTGTCCGCTTCATTTCCCGCTCTATTGCTTCCACTGAGCCTTTGTTTCTCGCCCATGCCCTTCTTGCGATTCCATTGTTTACATCATAGAAGAGCATGGAGTTCAGTTTTTGTTCTGCGGAACCGGTGCCATCCAGTACCATTCCAAAGCCGCCGTTGATCACTTCTCCCCAGCCAACACCACCGCCGTTATGAATAGATACCCAGGTGGCTCCACGGAAACTGTCTCCGATCACATTGTGGATGGCCATATCTGCTGTAAATTTACTCCCATCATAAATGTTACTGGTTTCCCGAAAAGGAGAATCGGTGCCACTGACGTCGTGATGGTCCCTTCCCAGGACCACTGGGGCGGAGATTTCCCCTGAACGGATAGCGTCATTGAAGGCTTTGGCGATCTTCACCCTGCCTTCGGCATCTGCATATAGAATCCTAGCCTGCGAACCTACGACCAATTTGTTCTTTTCAGCTTCCTCTATCCAGGTGATGTTGTCCTGCATTTGCTGCCGGATCGATTCTGGAGCTGCTATCATCAGTTCCTTCAGCACCCCAGCGGCCAGGGCATCTGTCTTTTTCAGATCCCCTGGCTCTCCCGATGTACACACCCATCTGAATGGACCAAACCCATAATCAAAGCACATCGGACCAAGGATATCCTGTACATAGCTGGGGTATCGGAAGTCAATGCCGTTTGCAGCCATCACGTCCGCGCCTGCCCTGGACGCTTCCAGCAAAAAAGCATTGCCATAATCAAAAAAATAGGTTCCTTTAGACACATGGCGGTTGATGGCCGCGGCATGCCGGCGCAGTGATTCCTGCACTTTTGACTTAAACAGCTCCGGGTTCCCGGAAATCAGGCTGTTGGATTCATCAAACGAAACTCCTGCTGGATAGTAACCTCCCGCCCATGGATTATGAAGAGAAGTTTGATCTGATCCTACTTCCACAAAGATGTTCTCTATGTCAAACCGCTCCCATACATCCACGATATTCCCAAGGTAAGCGATGGATATGGTCTCTTCAGAGGATTTTGCGGCTTGGACACGTTTCACCAGCTCATCGATATCTTCCACCAGCTCATCCACCCATCCTTGCTGGTGACGCTTTCTGGCAGCAGCAGGATTGACTTCGGCACAGATGGTGATACAGCCTGCTATTGTACCCGCTTTTGGCTGTGCCCCGCTCATTCCTCCAAGTCCTGCCGTGAGAAAAATCTTCCCTTTAGGCGATACCTTATGTCCCAGTAATTTTCTGAAAGCATTCATGACCGTGATGGTAGTCCCATGCACGATGCCCTGGGGACCTATATACATGTAAGAACCTGCTGTCATCTGCCCATACTGGGTTACTCCCAGCGCGTTGAAACGCTCCCAATCATCGGGTTTGGAGTGGTTTGGAATCATCATTCCATTGGTGACCACCACCCGGGGGGCTTCCGGGGATGAGGGGAAAAGTCCCATCGGATGACCGGAATAAATATGGAGAGTCTGACTTTCTGACATCTCAGAGAGGTATTGCATTGTGAGCAGGTATTGGGCCCAATTTTGAAATACGGCGCCATTTCCTCCATAGGTAATCAGTTCCTGGGGATGTTGGGCCACTGCCGGATCCAGGTTGTTCTGGATCATCAGCATGATGGCTGCGGCTTGGGTGGTCAGTGCCGGATAAGCTTCAAGAGGCCGGGCATACATCGGATAATCCGGCTGGAATCTATACATGTAGATTCTTCCGTAATCTTTCAGTTCTGCCAAAAACTCCTCTGCGAGCACGTTGTGCCATTCCGAAGGAAAATACCGTAAGGCATTCCGTAAGGCCAGTTTCTTCTCCTCTGTAGAAAGGATATCCTTTCTCCGTGGGGCATGTGAAAAGTCCGGATGACGTACTTTGCCTGGAGGTAATGTAGCCGGAATCCCCTGTCTGATATGGTCCTGAAAATTCATAATGCTGGATTTATTAGGTTAGCTGAAATCGAGCATGACTAAAAAGTCACACACTGGGATGATTTTAATATGCGAGATTCCCTGTCCGATGACAGGCGGGCATCTGACCACTGAAAAAACAAATTATAAACAGATGAAATGAGCTTTTCCATTTTTCCAGACTTGTGCTGGCTGGAGTTTGCCCTGATGATAAAGTATTTCCTGAAAATCCGCAACGGGAAACAGGCAGAAATCAGCCAGTAAGCCAGCTTTTAGTTTCCCACGGTCTTCCAGTCCAAGCGCTGCAGCAGCACGGCAGGTGATACCTGCCAGCACTTCGGCGGAACTCAGTTTTTCAAAAGCCGCCAGAATAGAGGCCTGGGCCAATAGGTCCCCCATAGGTGCTGAACCTGGATTCCAGTCAGATGCGATGGCCAAAGCTCCCCCTGCATCAAGGATTCTTCTGGCTGGTGCAAAGCCACATCCGAGGCCAAGTGAAGCTCCTGGAAGGGCTACAGAAATCACATCAGACTTGGCCAGTAAGTCAATTTCATGGTCAGAAGAGGCTTCCAGATGATCAGCAGATTTGGCTTTGAACCGCACTGCAACCTCTGATCCTCCGGTACTGAACTGGTCGGCATGCACCGTAAGATCAAATCCCATACTGGATGCCTTTCCGAAATATGGATCGATTTCACCGGCAGAAAATGCCGACTTTTCTACAAAAGCATCAATTCTGTGGGTAAGATTCTCCCTCTTGAGAGTTGGTAGGAGCTCTTCTGACAGCTGGGCTAGGTACTCTGTAGGACTTCCCGGGAAATCCTTCGGCTTCATATGCGCTGCGAGGCACGTAGGTATCAGGGTAGAGCGGCTTTTCTGGTTGGCAGCTTGGATTGCCCGGAGCATTTTTAGCTCTTCCGCTATACTTAATCCATAGCCACTTTTTACTTCGATGGTTGTCACGCCTTCCCTGAAGTGTCTGTCAGCATTCCGCACCGTTCTTGCTGCCAGTTCGTCCAGTTGAAGTTTTCTGGTTTCGGTCACAGTATCCCAGATCCCTCCTCCGGCTTGGGCAATTTCCAGGTAGGTTTTGCCGGAATTCCGCATGGTGAAATCCTTCGCACGCGAACCTCCAAAGCAGATGTGGGTATGGCAATCCACAAAGCCTGGCAGTGCTACATAGTCACCCGTAAGTTCAATGATTTGAAGAGATGGATCGCGGTGCTTATGTTTCAAATATTCGAAACCGGCGATTTCCAGAATGGTGCCATTCCGTATAAGCATACTGGAAGCTTCGAGGATTTCCATTTGACCATCTTGCAGCGCCCCTTTCAGAGGAAGATAATCCAATGTGAGAAGCTGGGTGATCGGACCTATAAGTATCGGGTTTTCCATGGGAGTTTTTGATTATAGAATGGTTAGTATCGGTCGGTTCACTGGGCTTTGCGGTCTCTGTCCCATTTTCCGGTGGATCAATAATCGAATAGTGTGCTCCATTCCGTCTCAAAAACCTGGTCTTGATCACGGGCTACTTTTTTAGCCAAAGCGATCAATTCACCGCTTTGGATCAGTCCGATGGCTGTCTCCATGTCCTGGTACATGACCCGGTCTTTTGTGACTGGCTGTATTAGTTCACGGACCCGGTTATAGATCGCTGTCATGATTTTTCCTGATTTCATGGGGGCATGGTAATCCATTGCCTGAGCTGCATAGAACAATTCTACACCTAATATTTTTTCCACATTTCCAATTACCTGTAGTGCTTTTCTTGCTCCTATACTTCCCATGCTTACATGGTCTTCCTGACCCAATGATGTGGGTATGCTGTCTGCTGAGGAAGGAAAACATAGCCCTTTGTTTTCAGAGGCGAGGGCTGCTGTTGTATATTGAGGAATCATTAGGCCCGAATTCAGACCGGTTTCCTTGAGTAACAATTTCGGTACGCCCGGTGTATCCCCCTCCAGGGAAAGATATATTCTCCGGTCCGAAATATTCCCAAGTTCTGAGGCGGCAAGGCAGGCATAGTCCAGTGGTAAAGCAATGGGCTGACCGTGAAAATTCCCGCCGCTGATTGTGTGGTTCTCATTGAAGACGATAGGATTGTCAGTCACCGAGTTGATCTCGGTTTCGATAGCTTCCTTCAGATGTAGCCAGGCATGACGCGATGCGCCATGTACTTGTGGCATGCACCGTAAGGAATAAGGATCCTGTACCCTTGCGCAATCCAGATGGGAATTGACTATTTCTGATTCATGCAGCAGGTTAAGTATGGTCTGCGCCACATGCTTGTTTCCAGGAAAAGGCCTCAACTGGTGCAGTTCCGATGAAAATGGCTTCACTGAACCCATCAGGCCTTCCAGCATCATCGCACCAGTAATGTCGGCATGTACAAGCAGGTTATGAAGGCGGTCTACCACCTTCACCCCATATGCTGCCATGAACTGCGTTCCATTGATCAGGGCAAGTCCTTCCTTTGGGCCTAATGTAAGCGGCTCTTTTCCCAGTTGTGACAGGACGGACATGGTGTCCTGGAGTTCTCCTTTAAAAAAGACCTTTCCCAAACCAATCAAAGGCAAAAACAGATGTGACAATGGGGCAAGGTCGCCGGAAGCACCTACCGAACCTTGGATAGGGACCACTGGGGTGATCTCATTTTCAAGCATCCAGTGGATCCTCTCCAGCGTTTCCAATCTAACTCCTGAAAACCCCTGAGCCAGAGCCTGTAACTTCAATACCAGCATAAGCTTGGAAATCTCCAGGGGAACTGCTTCTCCCAGACCTACTGCATGGCTTTTGAGTAGGTTTTCCTGCAGGGTTTGCGTGTCTTGGGAGGAAATTTTACTCGTACAGAGGGGTCCGAACCCGGTGTTTATGCCATAGACAGCTTTATCACCATATGCAATCCTTTGAACGGCTTCCGATGAGGCTTGAATCTGCCGGGTTGTCTCAAGACTGAATCCGCTGGGTATTTCTTTCCGGGCAAGTTTTAAAGCGGTGGAGGCAGTCAGGTGATCCTGTCCATAGTGGAATTTTTTCATCTCTTTGATTTTTGCTAGTTATTGACAATAAACTGTCCTGATTAGCCGGGATACATCATGACCCATCTCCAAGTTCTCCTCGGAAGCTGGACCGGTGGGTATTTATGCTTGGGTATATATTCTTTTCAAATCTAAAAAATTGTTTTGATAACTTTTGATACTAATTTTGTCAATATTCAATACCTTGTAGGTATCAATGGAACTTAGACATTTACATTATTTCAAGGCGGTAGCCGAGGAATTGAATTACAGAAAGGCAGCGGAGAGCCTGTTTATCTCCCAGCCTGGACTCAGCCGGCAGATCAAGCAACTTGAAGAGACTCTGGGGGTGCAACTCTTTTTCCGTGACAAGAAGAAAGTGAGCCTGACTGCTGCAGGAGCCTATCTGAAGCAGGAGGTTGATTTTGTACTGAACCACCTTGCCTTTACACGAAGCCAGCTCCGGCTGATTGAAAGTGGTAAAGTAGGGGAGTTGCGTATTGGCTTTTTGGGGTCTGCCTCCAATCAGGTCCTGCCTGACTTGCTTTCCAGACTCAATGAGCTCCAGCCGCTGATCACTACCAGCCTGGAAGAATTGAGCAACACCGCACAGGTGGAAATGATCGAGCGGGACAGATTGGACCTCGGCTTTGTCCGGTTATCGTCTGTTCCGGGGAAGCTGGAAAAGAAAATGGTCTTGCGGGATTCTTTTTCAGTGGTAGTACCTGAAGCACATCAGTTAGTTCCTGCTGGGTTCCGGTCGATCAGCCAACTGTCAGAGGAGTCGTTCATTCTTTTTTCCTCTGATTACAGTAATTATTATTATGACCAGATTATCGGGATCTGCAGAGACTCCGGGTTTTTTCCAAGAATCAGACATAAATCTGTGCATGCACTCACCATCTTTAAGCTCGTGGAAAGTGGCTTGGGAGTGGCTATTGTGCCCTCCTCATTGAAAGAGGGGTATGGATTGAATGTCAGATTCATGGAGATCCCATCCATTTCGCAGTTTACAGAGTTGTCAGCGGTGTGGAAATCAACCAACAGAAACCCTGCGCTGAAGCAGGTATTACCTTTGTTATAGGGAAACCCCTATTTTAGACCTGAAATTAAATGTCGGGTGAATGCCGGGCCAAATCCGACTGTTTTTCGCCCTTTGTCAAGTAACAAACTGAGAAATTGCCATGGTTAAACTTAAACTATTAGAAATGAAACAACCGGAATTGGGCAGGAAAATCTCAGAGTTGAGAAAAGCCAAAGGAATGACGCAGGAAGAACTGGTCGAAAAATGTAATTTGAATGTAAGGACTATCCAACGGATCGAAGCCGGTGAAGTCATGCCACGGAGCTACACCATCAAGGCGTTGCTTGAAGTGCTGGGTGAAGACTGTCAGACCGATTTCCCTGTCAGGGAAGAAGATGTCTCACCAAAAGGACAACTGTTTATTTATCTGGGTATTGCTGCTGCGGTGCTGTATTTTATTGTTTCCTACTTCGAGATTACCATGGAGATAGAGTCGATATCCGGGATTTATGCGGAGTTGCCAAGTTCCTATGCACTTGTAAAGCTGGGGGTCCTTGGATCCTATTCCCTGTTTTTGTTGGGCTTCATAAAAGTGCTGGATAGGTTCCCCAATCAGTTTTTGAAAGTGGCAATCTGGTTAATGCTTAGTGTAAATGCTGCGTGGATGGTAGTGGATATAGCAGGTTTTTTCAGCGGTTCGTACACGTTGGAAGATTATTATTATTTCAAAGTAAGTTCCATGGGACTGATGTACGCCCTGATGGGTGCGGGATTTCTCACCTACAATAAGCTATGGTCCCATATGCCGCAGGTCATAGGGGGATTGGGGTTACTAACAGGCATACTGCTGTTTTCTGTGATCGGGGCTGCGCTGAGCCTGATTCCCATGACTCTATTTGAAGTTGGACAGATTGCTTTTATGATTTGGGCAACAAATAAAACCGGGAGAACCTCCTCTCCCGGTTCCGTTATGACGGGCTCTCAATTGCCTGTCTGATTCCTTTTTTTATCTGATCCAATAGCGTGGCATTCTGCGGGCTGGAAGTCTCGATTTCCAGGATTTTCGGCTGTACTGAAGGAGAGTAGAAGTCGCTCAGCGCTGCTTCCAACTCACTCTGGTTACTGATCTTCACATAGAAGAATCCAAACTCAGTGGCCAGGTGCTGTGCGGTAAGTTTTTGTTTTGTTTCAAAGAATTCCTGCAGTTCCGGCTGTCTGGATGGGCCATCGATCAGCCGGAAAATACCGCCACCATGGTTGTTCAGTAAGACAATACGTAAATTAGGCATGCTGTAATTATGCCAGAAGGCATTGCGGTCATAAAAGAACGCCACATCTCCAGTGATCAATGTTACAGGATCCTTTGTGGTAAAAGTACAGCCTACTGCTGTACTGTTTGATCCATCTATACCGCTCGTACCGCGGTTGCAGATTATTTCCTGATTCCGGTTGCCGAGAAAATTCACGTAGCGGACAGCCATACTGTTTGCCAGGTGTATCTTACTGAAAGGGGGGATTTTCTTCAGCACTCCATTCAATGCTTTATACTCCCCGAAACCGACCTCCTCAAATACCCCCCGAAGAGCTTCCTGGACAGATTTTTCCAGTGCAAGCCAGCTCAAAAAGTATGCTGTGTCCTGCGTTGCCAGGTGTTGGTTAAGCCATTTCAGAAAAACAAGGGGGGAGGTGGTCAACACCCGGTTGAGTTGCCGAAACGTATCTTTTGCCTCACCGTCTTGCTGGATATGCCAGTGGGGAGCCTGTGCTTTCCTAAGAAATAGCTTAAGGGACTTGGAGATGACCGACTTGCCAAAACTAAGGATCAAATCCGGCTCCAATGCTTGGGTGAGGTGCTCATCTGCCAACCAGTGATCATGGAGGGTAATCGTTTGGTCTGACTGCATATTCGAAATGGTATCCGTCACGACCACCACCTTCAGCTTTTTGGATAGTTGGTTTAACTCCTCCTGCAGCCGGGCGTCAGGCCTGTGTTGACCTGCGATAAGCAGGAGTTTCTTGGTTGCCCTGAGCCTGTTTTCAAGTTTTTTTAAGGTTTCCTCGGACAGATAGGGAGTGCCCTGATCAAGGTTGATCAGTTTTGGATTCTCCGGAAAGGCCAGTTTCTCTTCCCCCTCCGGGTAGAAAGGTTCTCTCAGGGGGATATTGATGTGGACTGGACCGGCAGGAAACTGCTTCGAAAGATTTATCGCTTCATTGACAATTCTACCTGCATGCCATACCTCTTCCTCATGTGTAAATGAGTCCGGGAATTGAAAGCTTTTCTTTACATGCTTTCCGTAGACTTCTGATTGGAATATCGTCTGCCCATCATACTGGTCGATCCATTCCGGTGGCCGGTCTGCTGTAAGGATGAGTAAGGGAACCTGCTGAAAGAATGCTTCAGCAATAGCCGGATAATAATTTAAAGCAGCGGAACCACTGGTACATACCAATACAACTGGTTTTTCGAGCTGCTGTGCCATACCCAAAGCCATGAATGCTGCTGACCGCTCATCGGGAACCGTTCTGGAATGGATGTCCGGATGTCTGGCAAAAGCCAACGTCAAGGGGGCACAGCGTGAACCGGGGGAAAGAATGGCGTTTTCTATGCCTTTTTTTGCACAGATGGCTACTAAATCGATAATGGGCTGGATAATCAAGAATTCGGATTTTGGATGAACTTGCCTATAATCTGGCACTTTAACTCAGTTTCTTCCCACTCTTTTTCAGGGTCAGAATCCTCTGTGACTCCTGCGCCTGCATACAATACGGCATAGTTTCCCTGAAAAGAGGCCGTCCGAAGATTTACATACAGGGACGTCTCACCTGAGATGTTGACAGGCCCCAGAAAACCGGCGAAGAATGAGCGGTCAAACCCTTCAAATCGCTGAAGGAATTCATGGGCTTCTTTTCTCGGCATGCCACAAACCGCAGACGTGGGATGGAGCAGTTCCAGCATAACCGATCCCAGCTGTGGGAAATTGGTGGTTTTCATATTTACCCTGAAATCTGACTTGAGGTGGAGCAATGTGCCTGCCATCACTGTTTTAGGCCCATGCTCTTCGTAATCCCGCAGTCTGATCTTCTTGAAGCATTCTACAATATACCGGCTTACCAGTGCCTGTTCTTCAATCTCTTTTTGGGTCCATGCAGCTGATTTCAGGGGATTTTCACCCGCAGCAGGTTGGGTGCCTGCCAAAGACATGGTGTAAAAATGATCTCCTTTTGTTTCGATAAGTACTTCCGGCGACGCTCCGAGCCACGTACCGACTGTAGGGATATGGAAAAAATTCACAAAGGAATTCGGGTAAGCACGCAACATGCTGAGTAGACTCGACCCCAGGTCAAAGGATTCATCTAGGTGAAGTGTCTGTGCGCGCGAAGGCACCACTTTTTCGAGTTTACCGGCAGAGATTTCATTGATCCCCAGTTTCACTAAGTGCATGAAGTGCTGCTTACAAGAATCTCCTGCCGGGCCATCGCGCCTCTTGGGGGATTTGATGAAAAGGGATTTCCTGATGGTGCTTTTTTGAGGATATCCGTTTTTTATCCCGGTATTGATCCATTGTGGGAGTTCATCTGCAGAAATCACATCCCCTAAATTGAAGCTTATGTAATCGGAAGCTGAGATAAAAAACGCCTGCTTGTCCTGTTGGTCAGCAAAGGGATGAGCAATAAATCCAGCGGTTAGTTCCTCAAGGTTCAGCGGTACCTTTTCGACCTCATCCCGCTTATTCATCACGACTTCAAGCTTATGGGAGTTGGGCTTTCTCCATATGGCAAAAGATCCTCCTGAGTTGAATCCCCTTTCCAGCAATAGATCTAAAATTTCTGCTTGGGCGTAGGACTTTACTATTCCGGTATCAATCATTTTTTATCTAAGATTGCCATGGTAATCCTGCTTATGCAGCAGAGTTGTTGAGCTTCGTTGTGTATTTTGACTTCCCAGACTTGCGTGGTCCTGCCTAAGTGGATCGCTTTTGCAGTACCTGTTACCGTTCCTTCCCGCACAGACCTGAGATGGTTGGCATTGATCTCCAGGCCGACACAGGTCTGTTTCGCACCGTTCAAGGTAAGAGAGGCAGCCACACTGCCCAGAGTTTCCGCCAATACCACATTTGCCCCACCATGCAACAACCCCATAGGTTGTTTGGTTCTGTGGTCTACAGGCATGGTAGCCTCCAAGAAGTCATCTCCTACCCCGGTGAATAGGATGCCAAGATGGTCCACCAGGGTAGACCGTCCGGATTCATTTAACTGATCGAGCGAAGGCTTTATCAAAAATGCCATGAAAGTATGGGGTAAATGAAGTTTATTTGGACTCCGAACAAAAATAGATAAACTTGAACCGAAAAAAAATTTACCTCGTAAGACACGGGCAGACTGACTTCAATCTACAAGGGGTAGTACAGGGAAGCGGTATAGACGCACCTATCAACGAAACTGGGAAAGCCCAGGCGAAAGCATTTTTCAAAGCGTATCAAAACGTGGTCTTTGACCAGGTTTATTTTACGGGCCTGATCAGAACACGGCAATCCATCCAGGGATTTCTTGACCTGGGTATTCCTTCCAGATCTCTCCCGGATTTAAACGAGATATCCTGGGGGAAATATGAAGGAACACCTATGAGCCCGGAAGAGGACAGGTATTATCAGCATATGCTAAGCCAGTGGCAGCTGGGGAATCTGGATTATGCCATAGAAGGAGGGGAAAGTCCCAACGAGGTCGCGGTGCGTATGAAGAGAGGGATTGAAGAGGTGCTCAATGGCCCTGGCGAAACTGTCTTGGTATGCATGCATGGTAGGGCCATGCGTATATTTTTGAGTATTATTCTCAATTACGACCTGAGGTATATGGATGCATTTGAGCATCAGAACCTATGTCTTTATCTTTTGGAACAGCTTGAAGACGGGACGTTTGTACTACGGAAAAGCAACGATACAGCACACCTTATGGAGCAGGAATAGCCCGCTCTGATTTGGTTGTGCCTTTTTTCTTCAGACTTTCTTCGTAGGAGGCTACAAATACTTCCAGTGATTTTTGCTTTTCAGTCATATCCACCATCCTGAAAGCAATGTCCTGAAGTTTGATTTCCCTGTCTCTGCCCACTTCAATAAGGAATTGGCCTAAAAAGCATTCATCGAAATCACAGGAAGGAATGTCAATGATAAGGGCAAGTTCAGAATTGCCGGAATAGGATTTGGTTTTGAACGAGGGAAACTGCGATTCCAGATCCTTTAAGGATACCTTCCATTCCTTAAGTTCTTTGGCAGTGAAGAGGATTAAAAAGGTTTTTGGACCTGCATCCTTCGCAACAACGGATGCAGCAAAAAGAACCCCAAAAACGAATAATCCCAACTTTTTCATAGCTTCTAAATATAAGTATTAAACAACGTTAAAAACAATAAGTTTTAAGGCTATTAAAAAGAAAAAACCCCATAATTAAATTACGGGGTTTCGATTATAAGAGTTTCCTTATTAATTAAGCTTTTGCAGTTCTTTTCTTTTTGGTTGCGGTCTCTTCTTCTATTTCATCTTCCACTCCAGCCAGGATTCTACCGCAATGCTCACAGACGATTAATTTCTTCTTTTCACGGATATCAGCCTGTCTTTGGGGAGGTACTGTATTGAAACAACCGCCACAAGCTCCTCTTTTTACCATCACCACAGCCAGGCCATTCTTCGCATTGGCTCTGATTTTGGTATAGGATTTTACCAGACGGTCCTCCACTTTCTTCATTGCCTTCTCCCTGTCTGTATTAAGCTTGGCCTCTTCAGCTTTACTTTCAGAAACTATGGTGTCCAATTCGTCCTTTTTCTGATCCAGATCTTTCTGACGGTCTTTCATGACTGCTGTGAGTTCATCCAGATCATTTTTCTTCTGGTCTATCCTCGCACCAGCCTCGGCAATCTTTTTCTTGGATACCTGGATTTCAAGATCCTGGAGTTCAAGTTCTTTGGTGATTGCGTCGTATTCACGGTTGTTACGCACATTCATCTGCTGTTCCTGATATTTCTTTATCAGTTTTTCAGAGTCTTTGATGCTTTCCTTCAGTTTCTTGATTTCTTCCTCATACGAATCAATCTCACTCTGGAATTTATCCAAGCGGGTGTTGTATCCAATGATTTCATCTTCCAAGTCCTGGACCTCCTCGGGAAGAGCTCCGCGCACTTTGATGATGGCGTCTAATCTTGAATCTATAAGTTGAAGGTTGTGAATAGCCTCGAGTTTCTGTGCTACTGTACTTTCCATGTACTATCGGTAGGATGTGGGATTGGTAACTACTTTTGTCAAATAGAGTGCAATATTAGGAAAATTTTGTGACAAAAGCTCACCTAGTAATTCTTTTGTGAAAATTTCACTTTCATAATGGCCGATGTCACAGAGAATTAATCTGCCTTCTGCATCAAAAAACTCGTGGTATTTCACATCCGCAGTGATGAACGCATCCAGTCCGGCTTTTTTCGCATCGGAAAGAAGAAAAATACCTGCCCCTCCACAGACGCCTATTCTGCTGATTTTCCTGTTGGGGATGGCGGTATGCTTGATCAGCCGGAGATTCATCTTGATTTTCAGATAGTCCAAAAAAGCCTCTCCCTCCAGGGGCTCAGGCAAGGTTCCCATCATGCCCGCGCCTACTTCCTGGTTCTCATTTTCAAGTTTCTGGATGTAATAAGCTACCTCTTCATAGGGATGGGCTTTGCGGAGTGCGGCCATTGCTTTCGGAAGTAAAGGATTGGGTATTAAAATCTCCACCCTTATTTCCTCTTCCCGTTGTGGTTTACCCCGCTCTCCCAGCGTAGGGTTAGCTTGGGGTGATGGGGTAAAGGCACCTGTTCCCTTTACTTCGAAATAGCAGTCAGAATACTCGCCGATTTTACCTGCCCCTGTCCGGTGGATAGCCCGGACCACTTCTTCTTTCTGGGGTTCTGGGACGAAAAACACCAGCTTGCTTAGCACTTGTTTTTTGGGTTGAAGTATAGCAGTATCCGATAGGCCTAAGCGGTCACATATCCGTTTGTTTACCCCATGGGCCACATGGTCGAGGTTGGTATGGATGGCATAGATTGCAATATCATTTTTGATGGCCAGGATCACCGTCCGCTCCACATAGGACCGCGCAGTCAGACTTTTCAATCCTTTGAATACAATGGGGTGATGGGACACGATGAGGTTTGCGCCCAGCTCAATGGCTTCCTGGACCACTGCTTCCGTGCAATCCAGTGCGCATACAATGCCCGTGACAGTCTTCTCCAGATCTCCGGTGATCAACGTGGCATTGTCGTAAGATTCCTGATAGGCGGTAGGAGCCAGGTCTTCCAGGTATGAAATGACGTCGTAGATCTTGTATCCCATTATTTTTATGTTTATTTGACCAAAATTAGTAATTCTCTGGAATGCGCAGGTACGCTTTTTTGCTTTATCCCCTTGCCCTGATTTATGATCTGGTCACGCGGGTAAGAAATCGGCTTTTCGATTGGGGCTTGTTGAAAAGCACCCAATCGCCTATCCCATCCATTATCATAGGAAATCTCAGTGTGGGCGGTACGGGCAAGACCCCCATGGTGGAGTTCCTCATTGGCCAGCTGAAGAAGAATCATTCGATAGGGACGCTTAGCAGAGGATATGGTAGGAAAACCAGTGGATTCATCAGGGCAGATCATCCTTGCTCTCCAGAAGAAATCGGTGATGAACCCTTTCAGCTTTTTTCCAAGTTCAGCGATATTGAGGTATATGTAGGCGAGAATAGGGTGGAGGCGCTGCAGAGAATAAAGGCCATGAAGTCTCCACCTAACCTGATCCTACTGGATGATGCGTTTCAACACCGGTATGTAAAAGCGGACCTCACCATTCTCCTTACCACTTATTCCCACCCGTTTTTTTCGGACCACCTGTTGCCTATGGGGAGGCTCAGGGAGAATAGGGGAGGTGCCAAAAGAGCGGATCTTATACTCGTTACCAAATCTCCATCAGCGCTATCGCTGACGGATAAAGAAGCTATCAAGAGAAGCATATATTCCTATTCTACTATCGGTACGCCAGTCGTTTTTTCCAGCATAGCCTATGGGACACCGGTACCATTGTATCCGGGATTACCTTTCTCAGGAAAGGTAATCCTCCTCTCTGGGATTGCACATAACAGCCAGTTGATCGACTACGTCAATCAGACATTCGGACTGATAGAAACACTGGTGTATCCGGACCATCACTTCTACACCGACGTGGACTTTGCGCGGATCAAGACCATTTATCTGAAACATAAAGGAAGTAATCCCGTTGTTTTGACAACTGAAAAAGATGCGGTGAAAGTTAAATCCGATTGTCCGAAAGGATTTCTGGCAGAAATTCCGATTTTTGTGCTGCCTATTCAGGTCGTGTTTTCACCTGATGACGGGCAAATCCTCAATAAACTAATCCAACAAAAGGTCTTGCAAAAAGACAGAACTAAGTGAAGAAAAAGGTTTTTGGTTTGTTTCTTTTTCTGATGCTTTCAGCTTCTTATTCAGCTGTGGCCCAGCGTCCTGTTCAGCAGAATGAGGAGGGAGAGGAAGAAGAGGAAGTGATTGGGAGAAGGCCGCTTCTTGATGACAGTACCAAGATGGTATATGGCCCCAATACCAGCTTATACTTTTATGAAAGGGACATCAAACGTAACAGGTTGGTCTTGTATCCCCAGGACACTTCACTGACAAATTTCCATAATTATGATCCTATTGCCAAAAACGGCTGGAAGTACCAGGATCTTGGGAATCTGGGGAGCGCGTCCAAGCCGGTGTTCTACGAAATCCCCGGGCTCATCGGTACCAGGTCAGGGTTCAGTGCCTATGATCTTTACTACAGGGCACCTGAGAACAACAGGTTTTTTGATACCAAGTCCCCATTCACCAATATGTCAGCGTTTTTTGGAGGGGGGAATAGAAATATGCTGGATATTGAGTTTGCAAGAAATATCTCTCCTACATGGAATGTCGGATTTGAGTTTCACACCATCCGATCCAGAAAAACACTGAACCCAACTGCGAGGGATGACAACATGGTCAGCCAGACCTCTTATTCTTTCCATACCAACTATAGGACAGAAGACGGGAAATATTGGTTTTTGGGTGCGTTTTCAAGGATGTACCATACCGTCAATGAAATCGGTGGAATCATTCCGCCTGAGGTGGACAGTACCTCGGTGTACTTTACTTATGAGGATGCCAAAGTCTGGTTGAGGGCCTCCCAGGCCCGGGACTTACGGCAGGATTACCATTTTTACCATGAGTATAAGATAAAGGATGGACTGCAGATTTACCATGTCTTTGATAAGAAAAGCCAGGACCTTGTGTTCCAGGCCAATCTCACCACGTCAGACTCCCTGTTTTACAACAGTAACAGGTTTAATGAAGGGCAGCAGGATACTACCCGTAATTTCAATGATTTCTCCGAGTGGAGAAATGAGGTGGGTTTTAAAGGTACCTTTGGAGGGTTTTATTACAATGCATTCGGCAAGTTCAGATCAGGTAGGATGAGGAGTCCTTCGCAGCCTGGGAATAATGTGTTCAATGAAGTATATGTGGGGGGTGAGCTGATAGGGAAAATCTCCGAAAAATGGTCTCTAAGTGCGGATGGGGAATATTTGCTTCCAGGCGCATTCCGTATCCATGGGCTCTTCGTATCTCCGTGGCTGGAAGTGGATTACACCAAGGCACTCTACAAACCCACCTCCATACAGCAGGTTTATTATGGCAATCACTACCAGTGGGAGAATAATTTTTCCAACACAGGGGTGGACCAGATAAAGGCCCGGATCATTGTGGATCTGGAAAATGTAAAGCTCAGGCCAAACCTGACCATAAACCGGGTGAATAATTACATCTACTTCAATGAAGAGCAGGAGGCCGAGCAGGCTTCAGACGCAGCATTTATGCTGATGCCGGGGTTGATAGCAAATGTCAGGATCGGGGAGAAGTTCAGGTGGGATACCGAACTGGTCTACACGGAGGTCACCGGGGGATCTTCCAATGTCTTCCGTATTCCAAGAATATATGGCAATACAAAATTTTACTTCGACAGTCCCCTATTCAATGAGAATATTTTCGTCCAGGTGGGCGTAGATATCCGCTACAAGTCTGATAATTTCGCTGAAGCCTATTCCCCTTCCACACAGCAGTTCTACCTGCAGAACGACTTCAATGTATTCGCCTATCCGGTGGCTGACTTTTTTCTTAATTTTAGAATCAACAGAACGCGGGTATTGATAAAATATAACCATTTGAACAGTGGTTTGATGGCAGAAGAAGGATATTTCGTGACACCGGGCTATACAGGCTACAAGTCCTTTCTGGATGTCGGGATCTCCTGGTATTTATTTGACTGAAGAAGGCTGTATAATCTATCAGGGATGACTGCCGGTGCGGGGATCAGGTGATCTGCGCTGTGCCATTAGTAGTAGTGTGATACCTACTAATATATGTTGCTTTTCCTTTGTTTTGAAAAGGGTAAGCATACCTTATACACCGAATATAAACTATTAACTGATCAAAGTGAGCTGGGAAGAAAGTACAAGACAGAAGATGCTTCACCTGAAGTTGCCCACGGATCCACGATGGGCCGCAATAGCGGAAATGCAGATTGAAGATATATTGACTGACCATGCTTATTGTGAGCAGAAGGCTGCCTCCTCATGCATCAGTCTCATCTTAAGATTCAATGATCTTGACAGGCTTGTCGATACACTTACTCCTATAGTGGCAGAGGAATGGGGACATTTTGAGCGGGTAATGGGTCAGATCAGGAAGCGAAACCTGAAATTTGGCTTTCCGCGAAAGGATGAGTATGCAGTTCAGCTGAATGGATTTGTCAAGAAAGGCGGAACTAGGATACAGCAGCTCACAGAACAGCTTCTGATGAATGCATTGATTGAAGCCCGCAGCTGTGAGCGCTTCAAGCTTCTTTCTCTACACATCGCAGACGAGGAGCTTCGGAAGTTTTACTATGAACTGATGATATCGGAGGCAGGCCATTACGTGACCTTTATTGAACTCGCCAGGCATTATTCAGAGGAGGAAAAGGTGAATCTGAGATGGCAGGAATGGTTGGATTTCGAAGCGGAAGTCCTTCGGGAAATAGGGGTGAGGGGTGATAGGATGCATTGATGGAAATACCCATGAAGACAAAGCTTCCCTTACCACTTGTCCTGAACGGGTTTGGGAAAGAGGATGATTGGTCGGAGCATTCATTCGGTTATGTTAAGGACAGGTTTTTGCCTGTAAGAATCAATTGTAAGCAGATGGAAGTGACACATAATTATCAGCAACACACACTGATATGAATATTTCAGTGTGTGGCAGTTGAAACAAATTATGGATACATACAAAGAAGTTTTTATGAAAGAAAATCTTAATTTTTCTTGTTCACGTAGCCAATTTCAGTGCATTTGATTATACTTAAACCTCTTTTGTGAAAATTTTCCCAAAAGTTGTTCCAATCCGGACATTCTATGAATTTGATCGAAAATATTCGTGAGGCGTTGCGCTCAGTGAAGGTTAACCTGCTCCGAACGATTCTTACTGGAGCCATTATAGCCATTGGGATTTCTTCGCTGGTGGGTATGCTGACTGCTATAGACGGGATCAAAGCCCAGATAGCAGATAGCTTTTCTGGCTTGGGGGCTAACTCTTTTGATATCCGGAACAAAGGATTCAGCGGAGGCAGGGTGATTCAGGATGGGAAAACCGAGAAGACCTATCCGAAACTCACCTTCCGGGAAGTACAGTCCTTCAAGGAAGAATACAGTAGCAACGGGATTTCCACGGTCTATACCATGGTTTCCGGTTCTGCAGAGATTAAGAGAGGCTCAAAGAAAACCGACCCCAATGCGAGAATACGGGGAGGAGATGAAAACTATCTAAACATTAAAGCCATAAAGCTTGAATCTGGAAGAAACTTCAGTAGCACGGAGATCCGCTATGGAAACAATGTCTGCATTATTGGGATTGAAATCAGGGATTTGCTGTTTGATTCGAATGAGGATCCGGTAGGGGAGAAGATTTCCTTTTACGGAAAACCCTACACGATCGTGGGAATGCTGGAAAAGCAGGGGAGTGTAGGAGGAGATTCGGGGGCTGATAGACAGGTGCTGATTCCGATAGAAAATGCGAGTAGGCTGGATACCAGAGGTGTTTTTAACTACAACGTCACGGCTGTGGTATCAGGACCGGAACGCTTGGACCAAGAGATGGGCCAGGCTATCGGCATGATGAGAAAGATCCGTCAAGACCGCGTGACGCAGGAAGATTCCTTCGATCTTACTAAGAGCCAATCGGTGGCAGAAAGTCTGGAGGAAGTGGCAGGTTATCTGAGAATAGGGGGATTTGGGATAGGTTTTATTACACTCTTGGGAGCATCCATCGGATTAATGAATATAATGCTTGTCTCAGTGACCGAACGTACCCGGGAAATCGGGATCAGAAAGGCCCTTGGTGCCACACCGCTGAGAATACGGCAGCAATTTTTGATTGAAGCTATTTCAATTTGTATTCTGGGAGGCATTTTTGGGGTTGTCCTGGGGATTTCCATCGGCAATGTGATTGCCAATTTCATTGGGCCGGGAGGTTTTCTGGTTCCTTGGCTGTGGATGTTTATCGCCTTCTTGATTTGCGTGGTCGTAGGATTGCTTTCCGGTTTTTTTCCTGCGTATAAAGCCAGCAAACTTGATCCAATAGAATCGCTCCGATATGAGTAAGAGGCAATTTCAGCTATAGGGAGCTAGCGTGTTGCCCTGATCTGCCAGGCCAACATGGCATAAGCACATGCTTCTGGAGCTGATCTAGGTAGAAGTCCCTGAGAGGAGCATCCGTTGAAATGAGATTCCATTTGGGAAATTTTAACTGTCGCTTTTTTGAAGGATAATGACCGTTCTATTGGGTATGTAAAGCTTTAGTTTTGTTTCCTTACCGGTGGTGACGTAGCTTATTTTGCGGTCCAAACGATCAAAGCCTCCAAACGCTTTCTGGTCAGAATCAAGCAATATGGTGTAACTTCCAGGTTCGGGTACATGGATCTGAAACCCAAAAAATGATTCGGTAGGGTGGAAAGAATACACGAAAATCAGCCCGCACCTTTGATAAGCAAGGATTTTTTTGTCGGGGTCCAGGTGCAGCTGCACCGCTGGCGGTGAGGCCAGGAGCTTGTAGTCGTTTGCTATGCCTATCATGGCCTTGTCCCAATTATCCAGTTGGGAATAACGCAGGAGAGGGTCGTCTACGAGAGACCATTGCCTTCTTGCGTAGGCATAACTCCAGTCATTTCCCTCCCGTGGGAAGTCCACCCATTCAGGATGGCCAAACTCATTTCCGATAAAATTCAGATAGCCTTCTCCCCCCAAGGTGAGTGTGATGATGCGGATCAGTTTATGCAATGAAACCCCACGGTCTATAATAAGGTTTTGCTGGAGTAAGGACATGGAAAAATACATCTCCTTGTCCATTAACCGAAAAGCTATCGATTGGTCTCCTACCAGTGCCTGATCGTGACTTTCTGCATAGACAATGGATTTTTCATGCAGGGGACGGTTGGTCAACTGATGCCATAGCTCAAACATGTCCCATTCTTCATCCGTCTTGTGCTTGAGTGTTTTGATCCAAAAATCAGGCACACCCATGGCCATCCGGAAATCAAAACCTATTCCCCCATCCTCAATCGTCCGCGCAAGTCCAGGCATACCACTTACATCCTCCGCGATGGAAATGGATTCTGGCCTTAAGGTATGGATCAGTTTATTGGCAAGCTGCAGATACAATATTGCGTCCTCATCCACATTCCCATCAAAATATAAATCGGTATGGTTAAAATCCATGAATATCCCATGGTGGAGATACATAATAGAGGTGACACCGTCGAAACGGAAGCCGTCAAAATGAAACTCATCCATCCAGTAGTGGATGTTTGACAGAAGAAACTGTTTTACTTCGCGCTTACCGTAGTCAAAGAGCTTGGAATCCCATGGCTCATGGTAACCTTTTGCGCCGGGATGGAAATAATGCTCGTTACTTCCATCGAATTCATTGAGCCCCTCATTCACATTTTTGATGGCATGGGAATGCACGATGTCCATTATTACAGCTATGCCTAATTCATGGGCACTGTTTATAAGGGACTTCAGTTCTTCAGGTGTGCCGAACCTGGAAGAAGGGGCAAAGAAGTTGGAGACATGGTAACCAAAGGAGCCGTAATAAGGATGCTCCATCACTGCCATGATCTGAATCGCATTATACCCTGCATTTTTGATCCTGGGCAAGGTCAGTTCTTCAAATTCCCGATAAGTCCCGACCCCATCCTTCTCTTGTGCCATACCTATGTGGCATTCATAGATTAACGGTTGCTGAAGGCTTTTGGCTGGGGAGAACTCTTTGTCTGTCCAGCTATATTTACCGCCGAACCAGAGCTGACCTGCAAAATCCAGGCTGTGCTCGTCCTGAACCACGCGCCGGATATAGGCAGGGATTCTGTCCAACGCGCCATTTGCTCCGACCACGTGAACTTTTACCCTGCTGCCATGGACAAACGTATCCTCGTATTCACGGAAGGGAAGAAAAATCTCCCAATCACCCCGGGGACTCCTCTTCATCGCATGGGAGCTTCTGTCCCAGGCATTGAAATCTCCGAAAAAATAAAGCTGTTCTGCAGCAGGCGCCCATTCCCTATATACCCAACCATTTCGGATGGAATCGAAATGGATCCCATAAAACTCATGGATCCGGGCAAATTCAACAATACTCCCACTGAGCTCCTCTATTTCCTTCAGGCCTGACTGGAACTTGTCCAGTCTTCTCTGAAGTTGGGGCTCATAGCTGGAGAGCCAAGGTTGATCCTTTAGTAAAATGATGTCTGTGGGATAGCTCACTCAGCTTAGATTATCTCCGCTGAATTTAGGAAAAAAATGGCGGTACTCCATGCATGTCCATCAAGCAGTTAAAAGCCAGCCTTCAACAAAAATCCAGAGAATGTCTCTGGAGGGGTGGGGACATGGATTCTTTCGCCAGTCAATGTTTCTCATAAACCATTTCAGGCTCAAGTACTTCCATATTTCCCTCCTCGTTGATCTGATCTAGGGTAACCTGTTTCAGTTCATTGACCAGCATGGGATCATACTTGGCAGCCACTCTGATGTAATTCTCTGTGAAGCCATGCATTTTTCCATTTTCCACATCATCTTCAAAGAGCACGGTAAATGTCTTGCCAATATTTTCTTCGTAGAAAAGCCGTCTTTTTTTCTCCGAAAGTATCCGCAGCATTTTGGACCGCTCATTTCTTTTCTTGACCGGAACTATCCCGTCCATTTCCACAGCCCGGGTATTGGCGCGTTCAGAATAGGTGAATACATGGAGGTAAGAAATGTTGAGTTCGTTCAGGAAGTTGTAAGTCTCAAGAAAAAGCTCATCCGTCTCTCCCGGGAACCCTACAATGACATCTACACCGATACAGGCATGGGGCATTAGGGTTTTGATCTTGTGGACCCGGTCTTCGTATAGTTCCCTCAGGTATCTTCTGCCCATCTTTCTCAGGATAGTGTTGGAGCCGGATTGTAGCGGAATATGGAAATGCGGCACAAAACGTTCGGACTGGGAGACAAAAGAGATTATTTCATTGGTCAGTAAGTTCGGTTCTATAGATGAAATCCTAAAACGGTCTATGCCTTCCACCTTGTCAATGGCGAAAACCAACTCCGCAAACCGTTCGTTACGCTTACCGTCCACTATTCCGAAATCCCCAATGTTCACTCCTGTCAGAACAACCTCTTTCACACCAGTGGCAGCGATTTCACGTGCAGCTTCCAGGACGCTATCGATGCTGCTGCTTCTGCTTTTTCCTCGGGCTAATGGGATGGTGCAAAAAGCACAGCCGTAATTACATCCATCCTGAACTTTCAGAAACGTCCTCGTCCTGTCATTGATGGAGTAGGCATTGTTAAATACTGTGGCATCCTGTATTTCGGAGGCAAGGACCCTCGTCTCATGTGCTTTGGCAAAATCATCCAGAAGCTCGATCAACCTGAATTTTTCAGCAGCCCCCAAAACAGCATCCACTCCTTCGATTTCAGCTATTTCCCTGGGCTTCAGCTGGGCATAGCATCCTATGATGGTGACATAAGAATTGGGGGATATTTTTTTTGCCTCCTTTACGATTTTCTTACATTTCTTATCAGCATTCTCTGTCACCGAACAGGTGTTGATGATGAAAATGTCTGGGCTGTCCTGAAAATCCACCTTCAAATAGCCCTTTTCTTCAAATTGCCTGCTGATAGTGGATGTTTCGGAGAAGTTCAGCTTACATCCCAATGTATAAAAAGCGACTTTTTTCACGGATTCCTTTCTGATAATGAACGTGCAAAGTTAATTATTATCCCGTTGTTTTCAATTTTCCAATTTTTGGGGATAATTCACTGTTTTAAAAGCCTAAAGGTTCTTCTTTTAGCAGGTTTTATTGAAAAAAGTGTAAAATTTTTCCAAAATCAGTTCAAAAAATAGGCAAAAGCATTTTCGAGTCAGTATTTTTATATTTTTGTAGGCATATAATTAAACCACAAATTGTAGAAATGGCAACATTAAGACAACAAGCTCTCTCGATGGTACAGTCTAGGACGAGGGTATCAGTAATTCCACCATCATCCAAAATCTCGGACTACTACGGAGTCAATGTATTCGGCAATGACCAAATGAAGCAGTCGCTCGCTCCTTCTGTTTATAAGAAGGTGATGGAAGCGATCGATAAGGGGTCAAAGATTGATGTTTCAACTGCCGAGGAGGTAGCTTCCGCAGTCAAGACTTGGGCGATGTCAAAGGGTGTGACACACTACACTCACTGGTTCCAGCCGCTTACAGGCTCTACTGCTGAGAAGCATGATTCATTTTTTGATGCTTATGCCGGACTGGAGAAGTTCAAGGGGTCGGCGCTGGTACAGCAGGAGCCTGATGCTTCTTCTTTCCCGAATGGCGGTATCCGCTCCACCTTTGAAGCCAGGGGCTACACCGCATGGGACCCTTCTTCTCCCATTTTCATATTTGAGAATACACTCTGTATTCCTACTATTTTTGTTTCCTATACCGGAGAGGCGTTGGATTATAAAACACCTCTGTTGAAATCCATGGAAGCCATCAATGAGTCTTCAGTACAGATATGCCAGCTTTTTGACAGAAACGTAAGAAAGGTGCATCCTTCCCTGGGTGTGGAGCAGGAATATTTTGTGATTGACAAAGCCCTTTTCTCTGCGAGACCGGACTTGGTCATGTCAGGAAGATCGGTTTTCGGTCATAACCCTGCAAGAGGCCAGCAACTGGAAGACCATTATTTTGGGACTATTCCTACCCGGGTAAAGGACTTTATGATGGATTTCGAGATTGAAGCATTAAAACTGGGGATACCAGTGTCCACCCGGCACAATGAAGTGGCTCCAGGTCAATTCGAAGTGGCTCCATTGTTTGAAGAGATCAATAAGGCAACAGACCACAACCAGCTTTTGATGGACGTGATGGAAAAAGTTGCAGAAAAGCATAACCTGAAAGTTCTGCTCCACGAGAAACCATTTGCAGGTGTAAATGGAAGTGGTAAGCATAACAACTGGTCCTTAATCACCGATACTGGTGTGAACTTGTTTCAACCCAGCAACTCCGCGAGGGAAAACCTCCAGTTCCTCACCTTCTTGGTCGCCACTGTGAAAGCAGTCTATGACAATGCGGATCTGCTGAGAGCCAGCATTGCCTCTGCGGGCAATGATTACCGTTTGGGTGCAAATGAAGCCCCTCCGGCTATTATATCCGTATTCTTGGGAGCTACATTGACAGAAGTATTGGATGAGCTTGAAAAGAACGGTAACATCAAAATTGAAAAGGGTGACAATATGTATATGAAGCTGGGAATCTCCAAGATTCCTGAGATCATCCTGGACAACACCGACAGAAACAGAACTTCTCCGTTTGCCTTTACAGGGAATAAGTTTGAATTCAGGGCAGTAGGTTCACAGGCAAATGTGGCTGGCCCTATGACTACCCTGAACGTGATCGTAGCTGATACGCTTAGAGTGATGGCTAAAGACATAGAAAAAGAGATAAATGCGGGTAAAGAGAAGAAAATAGCGATAGTCAATGTCCTGAGAAAATACATCAAGGAATCCAAGAAGGTGCGTTTCGAAGGAGATGGCTATTCGGAGGAGTGGGCTAATGAGGCTGCGAAAAGAGGACTGTCAAATCTTAAATCCACTCCTGATGCGCTGGATGTCTATGGGAAGAAGTTCGTAAAAGAACTTTTTGAAAGACATAATGTAATGAACAGCGTGGAGATTCATGCCCGTCATGAAATCATGCTGGAGAATTTCCTCAAAAAAGTACAGATCGAAAGCCGTGTGATGGGGGATTTGGCTTTGAACCATATCATTCCTACAGCAATACTGTATCAAAACAAGCTCATCGAGAATGCAAATGGACTGAAGGGGTTGGGATTGGATCATTCGGCAGCCGTAGAAACAATCAAAGAAGTGTCCAAGCATATAGAATCTCTTAAGTCCGGGGTGACAGCCATGATCGAGGCCAGACGGGAGCTCAATAAGGAAGAAGATATTGTGAAACGTGCCAAAGGTTATCAGACTAAAGTGAAGGAAGAGTTCTTCGATAAGATCCGATATGCCGTGGATAAGCTGGAGCTGTTGGTGGACGACGAATCTTGGCCATTGGTGAAGTATAGAGAAATGCTGTTTATAAAATAATAGCTTCCAGAGAAGTAGTGAAGCCATCTTGCAGTTAGCTGTAGGATGGCTTTTTTTAGCTGATACCCCAAGTTTATTCTTTGACCCTGATGGCTACTTCTTCATAACCTTTTTCGGCATGATTCCCTGAGAGACTTCCTTTTGGGATTCAAAGCATAGAATATTCTGTAGTTGAATCTGGTTTTTTTGTTTTTGAAATATTCCGACTACTTTTTAAAGTATGGTCAGGCCCAGGTAATAAAAAAAAGCATTTTTGAGATTAAAATCATCGAACCAGTGATTTTTTGCTAGATTTTTTGTGTTTTTCAATCATTTTGAGAGAAAATGTTGTAAAACACTGATAATTAATTGCGAAATAAAATTCTCCATAAGATATCTTATTTAAAAAAATAGAATAAGAATGTGAATTTTGTGTAAAAAAATTAAGAAATTCCTTTTGAAAGACTTTTTGAATTATCTAGCTTTAGACAAAATATGATAGAAGGATATATTTAAAATCCAAGGATATACATGGTGATCGGTAGTCGCCCGATTTTTTTTATGTGTAAGCCGTCTATATGCAGAACTTTATGAAAAAAAGATTACATGAAGTGAAGTCTCCTAAATCTTCCGGTACACCGGATATAAAAACAATTTATTTCTAACCTTTTATTACCAGCTATGAGAAAAGCTTTATCTATTTCGTATGCGCTGGCCATGTTTCTGTGTTTTACGATACAGACCCACGCCCAGAATCGCGTATTGACAGGAACTGTCAAGTCAGCAGGGGACGGGCTGCCAATTCCCGGCGTTACGGTGTTGGACAAGACCAACCAAACGGGTACTACCACAGACATGGATGGTAAGTATTCCATCAATGTGACAAACAGCTCCGTCCTGGTCTTTTCCTTCATTGGGTTTCAGACTCAAGAATTTACAGTGGGAAACCAGTCTGAGCTCAGCGTAAATCTCTCAGAGGACGTGTCAGATCTCAGCGAAGTCGTGGTGACGGCATTCGGACTTGAGCGGGATACTAAGTCCTTGGGCTATTCAGTGACGCAGGTAGGTGGAGACAGGTTTACTGAGGCGCGGGCTATCAATGCGGGAAATGCACTTTCTGGAAAAGTTGCCGGTGTGAATGTCAGCCCACCTGCTACAGGAGCTGCCGGTTCTACCCGCGTGGTGATCAGAGGTGGGTCTTCTTTGACAGGAAATGATCAGCCCCTTTATGTGGTGAACGGTATTCCGATCGAAACAGGAAACCTCGGCAATGCCGGAATGTGGGGTGGAAATGACTCGGGTGACGGGCTTTCCTCAATCAGCCCTGATGATATAGAAAGCATGTCTGTGCTGAAAGGAAACGCTGCGGCGGCACTCTATGGTGCACGGGCTGCAAACGGTGTCATTCTCATCACCACTAAAAGCGGTAAGGCTAGAAAAGGAGTAGGCGTTACTTTCTCCTCCAATATCATGTTTGATAAGGTATGGGATCAGACCAACTGGCAACGGATCTACGGACCTGGTAGGGATGGAAGAGTTTCATCTTCTGTGTCCGAGGCTATGGAGGATTCCAATAATGGCTGGGGGGGTGCTTATAATGGATCCCCTGTTATCCAGTTTGACGGGGTAGAGCGTCCGTATTCATTTACAGGCGAGGGGCTTTCCGATTTCTTTCAGACCGCCTACACGCTCACTAATACTGTGGCCTTTGATGGAGGTAATGAGACAGGTAATTACAGGTTCTCCTTCTCTGACCTCAATAACAATGACATCATTCCGAATGCAGAGTTCAAAAGAAGAGTAGCCAATATCAATGTGAATGGTAAGCTGGGGAAATTTACTTTAGGGGTGAGTGGACAATATTCCAATCAGATTGCGAAGAACAGACCTCGTCTTTCAGATGCGCCCGGTAATGCCAATTTTGCGATGATGGTGAAGCCCGGCCACGTGCCGCTGGAGGTGCTGAAAGGCGATCCAAACAAGCCAGGAGCAAGAGGGGACGGGACAGAGCTTCGCTATCAGCAGAATACTTTCCAGACCAATCCTTACTGGGCTGCTTACCAGTTTTTCCGTCAGGATGAGACCCACAGGATTTTGGGAAATGTATCCCTGCAGTATGATATCACCGATTGGCTCTATGTACGCGGTCGCTTGGGATTGGATTTCCAGTCGCGCGTGGATGATAGCTCAGAACCTTATGGCACCGCCTATAAGCCTCTAGGTGACTATAATGTGACCGAAAGAACAATCAGGGAAGACAATGCAGACCTTTTTATCGGGTTCAATAAAACCTTTGGAAACTTTGAAATAGATGGATTCCTGGGAGGTAACCGCATGAGAAGAACGGCAGAAAGCCTTCGTGGAGGTGGAAATGATCTGGTGATTCCGTTTTTCCATAGTGTGAGAAACGTTGCCGCTCCTACCATAGAGTATATTTTCTCCGAGTATGGTATCAACTCCTATTTTGCCGCGGCCAATTTTGGATACAAAAACATGGTCTTTTTGAATGTAACCGCACGGGAGGATCAGTTTTCGACACTTTCCCCCGAGAACTTCAAGCTGTTTTACCCTTCAGCAAGTATAGGAGCGGTAATCAGCGACATGGTGCAGTTGCCGAATTCCATCAGTTTGGTAAAACTGAGAGGATCATGGGGTCAGGCTGGTGGTGGTGCCCCAGACCCGTATGCACTGAACCTGACGTATGGGCTGGTTGGTAACGGGCACCTGGGCGGTGTGTTAGGCCAGATCAACAATGAATCCATCCCTAATAATGCACTCAAGCCATATACCTCTACCGAATATGAAGTAGGAGCTGACTTTAGATTTCTGGAGAACAGGATCGGGCTGGATGTCACGTATTACAACAGAACAACCAAAAATGATATCCTCAATACCGGCATTTCAAGTACTTCAGGTTTTGGAACCACAACGGTAAATATAGGAGAGCTTAGAAATAAAGGGATAGAGCTTTTGCTGAACGTAACTCCGATTGCCAAAGAATTCCGTTGGGATATGTCTTTCAACTTTGCCAACAACCTGTCCGAAGTACTGAGTCTGGGTGAAGATGCATTTGGCGATCCCATACAGTTCATTAACCTCGGAAACAGCAGGTTGCAGCGTGAAGCGATCCGTCACATCGTGGGTGAGCCTCTGGGGATGATCGCAGGATACAAGCACTTGACTGTGAATGGGCAGAAGGTATATGATGCCAATGGTTACCCGGTGACTACCAGTGGATTTGAGACGATTGCGGAAGGAAGACACCCGATTTCAGGAGGATTCAGCAATACATTCAGCTATAAAGGATTCCGTCTATATACCCTGATAGATTTCAGACAAGGTGGATCCATGGTATCCGGGACCAACTACTTTGCCTATGCTTACGGGCTGCATCAGCAGACGCTGGTGGGAAGAGACGGGAATCTTACAGTAAGTGGAGTCCAGCAAGTGGGAGAAAATGAGTACGCTCCCGGTACTTGGACCATTCCTGCAGATCCATCCAATGCTGAGCAATACCTGATCGACCAGTATTATGAGCGCTATGCGATGGTAACTGAAAATATCGTCTATGACGCATCCTTTGCCAAGCTGAGGGAATTGAACCTCGGTTATACCTTCTCCGGGAATTTACTGGGTAAGACGCCAATCCAGTCGCTGACCTTGTCTTTCGTAGGAAGAAACCTTGCCTTGTTATGGTCTAATATTCCTAATGTCGATCCGGAATCAGCCTATGCTGTGGATGGAAATTCACAGGGACTGGAATACTTCGGTATGCCGACCAACAGAAGCTTTGGATTTAACCTGTCAGCTACTTTTTGATTCAACTGGCTAAACCTAAACACATCGAATTATGAAAATTTCAAATAAATTGGCTACGATCCTTCTGGCTGGTACTTTGGCTGTAAGCACCTCGTGCGATGAAAGTTCCCTTCTGGATCTCAACGTAGATAAGAACGCTGCCTTAGATATAGATATGGCCTACCTGTTCTCACTGGGAACTCTCAGAGTAGGTTCAGAATATGAAAATACCCGGGTTGCCATGCTCTACGCCGCGACTATGGTGCAGCATATTGCTTCCACTTCCGGCTACTTCAGTGGAGACAAATATTTCTATAATGCTGCTTACAGTGGATCATATATGGAAAGCCACTACACCAGTGTGGTGAGGTTGTTCCAGCATGTGATTGATAAGACTGCGGATGATCCCAACATGGCAAACTTCCGGGCGGCTGCTACTGTGATGAAAGTGTTTGATCTGCAGCGTATGACGGATATCTATGGAGATATCCCTTATTCCGATGCAGGGAAGGGGTTGGATGGGCCAGAATACTGGTTCCCCAAATACGATGCCCAACAGGATATTTATTACGCCATGGTGGATGACCTGAAGGCGGCAAGGGCTATGTTCTCAGAGTCGGCCCGTGGTTTTGGCTCACAGGATTTCATCTACTTTGGAGACTTGAACAAATGGAGGAAATTTACCAACTCCCTGCTGATGCGTATTGCTATGCGCATGAGCAATGTGGACCCGGCCAAGGCACAGGAAGTATTCTTGGAGGCCAACAGCAGTGGGGCATTTGAATCCAACAGCGATCTGGCCATTATCCATTATCAAGAAGGTCCTCAGGGAGTTAACAGAAATGGATTGAATGATGGATATTGGGGGAACAACAAGTACTCCAGAGACTGCAAGATCTCAGCGACTTTTATGAACTGGATGCGCGCCAACAACGATCCCAGACTGACCATTATAGCCGGTGCACTGGGTGATCCTGAAGATCCGTCCACTTGGAATACCAGTCCTGCAGCCCAAAAAGGCCTGCCGAATGGCTATAACTCCACCACGTTGAGGCCTTTGCTGACTCCCGAAGAGCTCGCACAGTATAACGTGGTCGGCAACCATATATTCTCTATGCTGAACCTGGATTACCTGGACTGGGAAGACCCGTATTACCTGATCTCTTATGCCGAGGTGGAATTTATGCGTGCTGAGGCAGCCGTTAAAGGTTGGATAGCATCTGATGCTACCAGCCATTTCAGTGCGGGTGTTACAGCGGCTATCAAGTCATGGACCCTGTTTGATAATTCCTTTGCCCGTACGGATGATGCAATCCAGGCGTACATTGCCGGAAGAGGCTTTGCCAGTGCTTCCCAAGAAGGTAAGCTTCGTTTGATCGGAGAGGAATATTGGGCAGCCACATTTCTGAATGACATCGAGTCCTGGGCAAACTGGAGAAGGACAGGATATCCTGAGCTGACTCCTACCAACGACCCGAATGCATTTGAAGGAAATTTCATCCCGAGAAGATTAAGATACTGGGAAAATGAAATCGGATCCAATCCTGAAAATTACCAGGCAGCAAGAAGCAGAATGGGGGGTGATACTTTTGCCACACGTATATGGTGGGATGGAGGTAATTGATTCCTTCATGTCTGAGTGCTGAATTTAGAGTACTTGCAGAGGTTTTGGTGTATGCTAAAACCTCTGCTTTTTTCTTTAACCCAATCTTATGTACTATATGAAATCTTTCCTTCTGTTTGCTTTTGGTTTTTTGATGTTCTCCTGTTCCCAACGACCTGCGGTTGAGGAAGAACCTTCCCGTCCCTTTCATGTAATTGGCTACGTAGCGGCGTGGAAAGGAATCGATCTGGAAAAAATCCCCGCAGAAAAACTCACCCATATCAATTACGCCTTCGCCAATGTAGTGGATGGTGTGGTGACTTCAGGGGAAGGGGTTGCCGAACGTGACAGCAGTTATTTTTCCCAGCTTCAGCAACTGAAAAAGCGCAATCCGGACCTTAAAATCATGGTGTCGATTGGGGGATGGACCTGGTCGAAGGGCTTCTCTGATGCAGTGCTGACCCCGGAAAGCCGGAGTCGGCTGACTGCTTCCGGGATTGATTTTTTGATTAAACATCAGTTGGACGGACTGGATTTTGACTGGGAGTATCCCGCGTGGCCCGGGGACAACAATCCCGTTCGCCCAGAGGATAAAGAGAACTTTATCGCAATGCTGCAGGATTTCAGAGAAGCACTGGATTCTTTGGGGAAGTTGCATGATAAGCATTACCTTACCACTATAGCCTCTGGGGGATTCAGACAGTATCTGGAGGTCAATGACCTGGGCGAAGCACAGCAGTATTTGGATTTTATCAATATTATGGCGTACGATTTCTATACTGCTGGGGATGATTCGACCGGACATCACGCCAACCTTTATCCCAATGGTGCCAAGGGGAGATCTGCTTCGGTCGCGGTGGAGGATCATATGGAGTTTGGCGTTCCTGCCGGGAAAATTGTACTGGGTGTCCCCTTCTATGGGAGAATGTGGCATCAGGTTTTACCTCATGGGAACGGATTGTTTCAACCTGGTAAATTCAGCAAGGGACTTCCTTACTCAGCTATAAAGGAGCTGATGAAAGACACTACCTATAGGAGGTTTTGGGATGAAAAAGCTGCGGCTCCCTATATTTATTCCTCCCGTGATTCTGCTTGGATCACTTTTGAAGATGAAGAATCCATGGCCAGGAAAATGGATTTTATAAAGGAAAAGGGGTTAGGGGGAGCGATGTTCTGGGAGCTCTCGGAGGATCCTGGACGTACCCTTCTGGAGACGATTGATCAGCAGCTGAATTCTCCTATCCTATCCAAGGATTGAGTTGTATATTTAAACCTCAATTGAAAATTAAATCCGGATTATGCATTGGTTCTGTTATGCACTGTAATAGAATTATTGTTAATGCATATTTTGGGTTAAATCAAACCGGCAGTTTGCCGGTTATCATTCCTGTTGTCACAAGGGTTCTTATGCTGGAAGCTTTTGTGATCCCATTAAAAAAAGTAAGTTATATGTTCAGTAAGCCTGTTATTCTGGTATTCTCCTTATTTTTTGTTTTTTCCGGGTTGTTTGCCCAAACAGCCTCGACTTCAGAAACCCGCGAATTGATCGATTACGCATTACCTCTGATGGGCACCGATTCTCGGCCGGAGTTCTCTAACGGGAATGTATATCCGGCTATTGCTTTGCCTTGGGGAATGAATTTCTGGTCCCCGCAAACGGGCAAGATGGGAGATGGCTGGCTGTACAGGTATGATGCTTCAAAAATCCGGGGGTTCAAGCAGACTCACCAGCCGTCTCCCTGGATGAATGACTATGGCCAGTTTGCTATCATGCCGATAACCGGGGAAGCCGTATTTGATGAGGAGGAGCGGGCTTCCTGGTTTTCCCACAAGTCCGAGACCGTGGAGCCGAACTATTACCAGGTCTATCTGGCAGACTATAATGTGAATGTGGAGCTTACTCCCACAGAGAGAGCCGCGTTATTCAGAATCACATTTCCGGCTGGAGAAAAATCCTTCGTGGTTATTGATGCATTTGACAAAGGTTCAGAGGTGAGAATCGATGTTGAAAACCGAAGGGTTACTGGATATTCCACCAAAAACAGTGGGGGAGTACCAGATGGCTTCAAGAATTATTTTGTACTTGAATTTGACAGGGACTTTGATTTCACCAGAACCTTTGCAGATAGTGTTCTGGGTACTGACTTGGCTTCCCAGGCCAATCACTCCGGAGGGATTGTAGGTTTTGATCAGGAGAGCACTGAGCAGCTTGTCAAAATAAAGGTAGCTTCCTCATTCGTCAGTACTGAACAGGCATTGGTTAATCTGAATGAACTCGGTGATGAGGACTTTGAGACACTTAGAAAAGAGGGAAGAAGTGCTTGGAACAAGCAGCTGTCAAGAATAGAAGTAGGGGGAGGGACAGTGGCCCAGATGGAAACATTCTATACCTGCCTGTACCGGTCTCTGCTTTTCCCAAGAAAGTTTTATGAGATCGATGATGCAGGGGAGGTAATCCACTACAGTCCCTATTCAGGTAAGGTTGAACCTGGCTTTATGTATACGGATACCGGGTTTTGGGACACGTTCAGGGCCCTGTTTCCCCTGCTGAACCTGGTATATCCTGAGGTGAATGCGGAGATTCAGGAGGGACTTGTCAATGCATACAGAGAAGGAGGCTGGCTTCCCGAGTGGGGTAGCCCAGGCTTAAGGAATGTCATGGTGGGAAATAATTCCGCTTCCGTGGTAGCGGATGCCTTCTTGAAGATAGGGGACAGGTATGAATACGATATCGAAACCTTATACGAAGCCTTGATCCACGGTGCCAATAATGAAGGGCCGCTAACCGCTGTGGGGCGGGCAGGAGCCGCATATTACAATGACCTGGGCTATGTGCCCTATGATGTCAAGATCAATGAAAATGCAGCTCGGACACTCGAATATTCTTACGATGACTTCACTATTTATCAGTTGGCTAAAGCACTTGACAAACCACAGGATGAAATCGACCTATACAGAAAAAGGGCATTGAATTACAAGAACCTTTTTGATGCAGAAAGTGGATGGATGAGAGGGAAAAACAAGGATGGGAGTTGGCAGGAGCCTTTTGATCCGTTCAAATGGGGTGATGCCTTTACGGAAGGGAACAGCCTGCATTACACCTGGTCGGTTTTTCAGGATGTGGAGGGACTGATAGGTTTGATGGGAGGCAATGAAAAGTTTGTGGGTAAACTGGACTATATATTTGAGACTGCCCCTGTATTTGAAGAGAGTTATTATGGGTTTGTGATCCATGAAATAAGGGAGATGCAAGTAGCCCAAATGGGACAGTATGCGCATGGAAATCAGCCCATACAACACATGATCTACCTCTATAATCATGCGTTACAGCCGTGGAAGGCCCAATATTGGGTCAGGGAAACATTGGATAGAATGTATAAGCCCACGCCGGATGGCTACTGTGGGGATGAGGATAACGGGCAGACTTCTGCCTGGTATATTTTTTCAGCCTTGGGCTTCTATCCGGTGACGCCAGGTATCAATGAATATGTAATAGGTGCCCCCCTTTTCGAGACAGCTAAGATTCACTTGCCGGAAGGGAAGGTAATCCAGATAAATGCAGCGGGAAATTCTGCTGAAAACCGTTACATCCAGCATATGAAAATGGATGGAAAGGAATACAACAGGAATTTTCTGCCCTATGAAGAACTGCTGAAAGGCGCAGTGCTGGATTTTGAAATGTCCGCAACCCCCAACCGGAATAGGGGAGCCGAGGCAGCTTCCAGACCCTTTTCGTTAACCTTGGAAAAACAGTGAAATCGAGCATGACTAAAAAGTTACACATTGGGATGATTATAAACCATGCGAGATTCCATGTGTCCGCTAAAAAACAAATTATAAACAGATGAAATGCATTTGATAGGAGTAGATATAGGAGGGACGCATGCATCAGCAGCCCAGGTTGGATTTGATGGGTGGCAAGCAAAGCTCTCTGGGTTTGAGGAAGTGGATGTGGATGCTTTAGGAGGTTCAGATGAGATACTGGACGCTTGGGCAGGTCTGATAGCCAAAGTGGCTGACAGCTCTCCAGACCTACGTATTGGCATAGCCATGCCGGGACCATTTGATTATGAGAAGGGGATTTCACTTATCAAGGACCAGGGAAAGCTGAGGTCTCTGCTAGGATTTTCAGTAAAAGACGAGTTGGCAGCAAAACTGGATATTCTCCCTGGGCAAATCCGCTTTACCAACGATGCGGAGGCATTTCTGAGCGGGGAAAGTTATGCCGGAGCTGGTCGTCAGTTTCAGAATTCAATTGGGATCACCTTGGGCACAGGTCTCGGATCCGCGATCAAAGTAATGGATGTGGTGAAAGATGCCAAGCTATGGACGGCTCCTTTCAGGGATGGTATAGCAGAAGACTACCTGGGGACAGCTTGGTTTATCCGCTATCTCAAGCAGCAGTATCAGCTGGATATAGCGGGGGTAAAGGATTTGACCACCCCGGAGATTGGCCCAAGTATCCAAGAAGAAGTGTTTGGCGAATTTGGAAGGGCTTTGGGAGAATTTCTTTTTGGCTATCTGACCCGTCTCCAGTCGGAGGGAGTGGTGTTGGGAGGAAAGATAAGTTTGTCAGCTGGGCTTTTCTTGCCGCACACCAGCCGCTACCTTGAAGCGCATGGGTACCCAGTGCACTTCAACATCTCTACGTTAGGGGAAAGAGCAGCCTTGATCGGAGCAGTTTTGCCTTTTATAGAGCCTTCAGCAAGTGAAGGATAGATTCAAGTAACCCTGATTTTCCGGCTTAGCCTGGATTTTTGGTTAGCGGATTTGCTTTTTTATGGACATAAATTGCCCAAATACATTAAATTCAGGCTGACCTTAACCCTAATTGCCCATGAAGTTGTTTCTACTCTCTCTCAGTATGCTGGCCCTTTTTTCCTGTAAGCCGGATGAAAAGGATGTTTTCGAAGCAGATCTGGTGATATACGGGGGCACTTCTGCCGGGATTTCGGCGGCTGTGCAGGCCAAAAAAATGGGAAAATCAGTTATCGTGGTATCCCCTGATATTCATTTGGGAGGGCTTTCTTCCAGTGGGTTGGGATTCACGGACACAGGTGATAAATCTGTCATCGGAGGGTTGGCCCGGGAGTTTTACCACAGAGTATATCAGCATTACCAAGATGATTCTGCCTGGGTATGGCAGGCAAAAGAAGACTATGGCAACAAGGGACAGGGAACCCCTGCGATGGATGGCAATAACAGAACCATGTGGATTTTCGAACCCCATGTAGCAGAACGTGTCTTTGAGGATTTTGTAAAAGAAAACAACCTCGAAATCCATAGGGATGAATGGTTGGACAGAGAAGATGGCGTGACCATGGAGGATGGCCGTATAGCGCAGATACAGACGCTTTCCGGGAAAAAATACAAAGGGCAGGTATTTATAGATGCGACCTATGAAGGAGACCTGATGGCAGCAGCAGGGGTCAGCTATCATGTAGGAAGAGAAGCCAATTCAGTATACGGGGAAACCTGGAATGGTGTACAGGTGGGTGTTTACCAGCACAGGCATTATTTTCTGGAGGATGTAAGCCCCTATGTGATACCGGGAGATTCTTCAAGTGGGTTACTAGCCGAAGTTTCGGATGAACCCTCTGGGGTAAATGGGGAGGGGGATGACAGGATTCAGGCCTACACATTCAGGCTCTGTATGAGCAGACATCCGGATAACAGGATACCTTTCCCCAAACCGGCTAATTACGATCCTACCCGTTATGAATTGCTGGAAAGAGTCTATGCCAGTGGTTGGGATGAGACTTTCGATAAATATGATCCTATACCCAACCTGAAAACGGACACCAATAATCATGGGGCCTTCAGCACGGATTACATAGGTAAAAACTATGCCTATCCCGAAGCAGACTATGAAGAGCGGAGAAAGATCGTTTCCGATCATGAAGCATACCAGAAGGGGTTGTTGTACTTTATGACGCATGATCCTGCTGTGCCTGAAGAGGTGAGGAAGGAAATGGGTCAGTGGGGGCTGGCCAAAGATGAATTCGTGGACAATGGAAATTGGCCTTACCAAATCTATGTGCGGGAGGCAAGGAGGATGATAGGTGACTACATCATGACTGAGCATGATGTATTGGGTAAGAAGGAGGTTCCACATCCTGTGGGTATGGGGTCCTATTCACTGGATTCCCATAATACCCAGCGTTTTGTAACAGCAGAGGGCTATGTCCAGAATGAAGGTGATATAGGTGTGCATCCGGAAAAGCCTTACTCCATTTCGCTGGGAACCTTATTGCCCAAAAAACAGGAGTGTACCAATCTGCTGGTCCCGGTCTGCGTCTCGAGTTCACATACTGCCTTCGGCTCTATCAGGATGGAACCGGTATTCATGATCCTGGGACAGTCAGCGGCTGCAGCTGCGGTGCTGGCAATCGATAAAGGAGAGGCGGTTCAGGACGTCTCTTACGAAGAACTGCGGAAAGTGCTCCTACAGGAAAACCAAATACTGGAAAACTGAGAGAAAGGGAACTAAAAAGGTGCGTTGAAATTGAAAAAGAAATTACCTTCTCCGCTATTGTTCATAGAGTATTCAAACCTCAGTACGAAATCATAAAAACCTACCAGATCGATCCCTGTACCATAACCGATAAGGTATTGATTGGCTAGACGGGAGTTTTCAGGGATGAAATTCCTGTCTTTCACGTAGCCATGGTCAAAGTTAGCGCTCCAATACAGGCGGATAGGTATGGTACTGAACTGTTCCAGCGGCATGATATTGGAAATATCGATTGCCCAGTCTACAAATTTCCATCTGAAGCTGTTCTTGTGTACATACAGCTGCTGACCTTCTATTACATTGAGTTCATACCCTCTTACAAAATTCGGAGAATAACCGATGCCCCGCACAAGCGTGTAAGGCTGCAGTGGGCTGAGGAACCAGTTGGCAGTCAGTCCGGTATTGAAATTGAATTTATCGCTGATTTTAAAATACTTGTTTGCGGTGAGGTTCACTTCCACTTCATCCAGCTCATCCACATAGAAAATCCCATATTTGGTGGCAGCGACCTGAAGAAATTCCCCCTGAGTAGCGTAGGCCACATTGTCCCTCCGGTCGTGTCTGAATGTATAATTCGCATACAAATACCTGAGTTTAGTACCTCCATGCTGGAAATAGTTTGGGTTTTCAGCAAGCACATCCTCATGCATCGAAGTGAAATTATATCCAAGGGTAAGAAAATGGAAATTATAGAAGCTTCGCCTGTAAGTGTACCGTAATGCGGTGGCAAAATTCCTTCTTAAAATGTCTTCGTTCTCATTTTGGAAAAATACCTGTCGGTTGAATTCAGATTTTATGGGAACTGTCTTGTTTTCTGAAAAAGTAAGTTGGATAGCCAGTCCATGTTTTTGTTTTTTATCGATGTAGGGTTTGCTATACTGGATGTCCAATGCCCGGGTGAAGCCCAACTGCCCCGCAAACTTCAGCTTTTCATTTCTGCCTGCCACATTTGAATGGCTCAGTCTCAAGCCAAAATTAACCCTCGAAAAATCCCTGTTCTGATTTGTCCACCATTCTGCGAAGTTTCGGTCTGCCAGTTGAAAAATAATGGAGGGGATAATATACCATCGCTCTTTGACAGTAATCAGAATCTCTACTTCCTCATCTCCCGTGATCAGCGGGGTGATTTCCACGGAGGTGAAAAGCTGGAGGTTGTAAATCTTCTTTTGATCAGCAAGAAGTATCCCCATAAACGTATCCCAATCATACAGAAAATCAGTGGTAAAATCCAGCTCTCTGAGGATGACGCTTTTACGGGTTTTTTCATTCCCTATGATGAAAATATTATTCACCTTCACCCGGTCAGGATGTTTACTGACACCCGGGCCCAGGGTATTGTCCTGAGCTAGCGTGACATGGCAGTCACAGCCTAGGAAAATGCCTAAGCACAGGAGAAAACAAGAAGTAATATTTCGAAACTTGGGGAGCAAGGGGGAATTCAGATTGAGTATTTTTGGTTACTTACGCAATTACCTCATCAAAGGTCAGATTTTATGGTAAAAACCATTTTTCGAAAGATAGCGATATTTCCAGTCTTAGTGTATCAATACACCATTTCACCACTTTTACCTTCCAGCTGCAGATACACACCTACATGCAGTCAATACATGAAAGAGGCGATCATGAAGCACGGAGTGGTCCGAGGAGGATGGCTGGGTATCAAACGAATAGCAAGCTGTCACCCTTGGGGAGGTCATGGTCATGATCCCGTGCCTTAAGTGATCTGCGGCTTCAACCCTTTTTTCAAAGCCAATACCACGAGGATTATACCTGCAGCTACAAGCGGAATACTCAGGAGTTGTCCCATATTGAACTCCATGCCTTCTTCAAAGTCTACTTGGTTTTCTTTGAAAAACTCCCATACAAAGCGCATCCCAAATACCATAATCAGAAACAGACCCAACAGTAAACCTTCAGGTACACGTTCTTTGTATTTGATCCATATGCTGAGAAGAATCAGGAATATGACGAAGTAAGACAGGGATTCATAGATCTGGGTAGGATGTTTTACTCTTCCGAATGTCTTCACGGTGAAAAGGTAATGATCTCCCTTATCGCTGACGCTGAGATTAAGTGGGGATTCCAGCGGTTCTGCCATGTATTTTTTCGATGAGTTGAATTGGGTCAGTGCATACTTGATATCTCTTCTAAGTGTTGACTCCAGGTCTTCCAGGGAATAGGATCCTTTTTCTATTTCCAGGGCAATATTCACAGGTACAATCCCATTGCCTTGCAACTCATCATCCCTGTCATCAGGTTTGTATGGATCAATGGAGGTGATGGGTACCTTCAGGGACTGGAGTAGCTCCTCGGTATCCCAGGCATACACGATTCCTGTGTCGGTACCCGTGTCCTTTCCGCCGATTTCAGAATTCATCAGGTTCCCAAACCTGATCAAAGCTCCGGTCATAGCTGTCACGATCACAATCCGGTCTACCACCCAGAGGTAATTTTGTCCCGGTGTTCTCCTGGCATACAGCCAAAGCGCTATAAGTATGGCAATGGCAGCCCCATGACTTGCCAGTCCCCCTTCCCAGACCTTGAGGATATCGATGGGGTTACTGAGGTATTTTTCCGGCTCATAGAAGAGTACGTGACCCAGTCTCGCACCGATAATGGTCGCCACTACCATGTAAATAGTCAGCTTGTCCACAAGTTGTGGGTTATGCCCTTCTTTTTTGAAAAAATAGACCATAAACTGCTGGGATATCACAAAGCCGGCGGCAAACAGCACACCATACCATGGAGGTCTTGTCAGTCCGGGGATAATGGATGGGCTGGGATCCCAGACGATGTAACTAAGTATAAATTCAAGCATGTTTTTTCTGGTTAGAGTTGGTCTAATAGGTCTAGCTCTTCGGCGAAGCCACCGGAAAGAATAGGAAAACGATACCAGGTTTTTGGGTCAACATTAAATTCATCAAGATGAAACGAAGGAGCCAGGCGTTCTCTTTTCCATTGATTTCTTGACCAAAGTCGGAAAAATTTTCTTATATAAGCTTTTAAAACGGAATCTTTCAGATCAAGTTCTTGCTGTAGGATGAGATAAATGTCCATGGGGGACCGTCTATCACGGATTGCCAGCTTTTCGATCTCGACGATCACCGCATAAGGCATCAGGTCTTTTTCATCTGTCTGGGTACGTTCCAGCGGTCGGAGTTCAGCAGTTGGCTGCAGTGCATTTACGGCCGCAAGGCCGTGTCTGTTCAATTCCTTCTCTGCCCATTTCAGCCAGTTGATGATGAAAAACTTATCTACTGCAGCAATCGGCGAGATGCTTCCACTGGTATCTCCGTCCATAGTGGTATATCCCACATCCCCCTCACTTCTATTTGAAGTGGCCAGGAGCAGGGCATTGTTGATATTGGCCAGCATCCATATGATCGGAGATCTACTTCTGGCCTGTATATTCTGGAGGGTAATGTCATCCTGCTCCCAGGTAAGCTTCCGGCCTATGGCCTTCTCTATTTTGGAAGTATAGGAATTTACCTCATCATCAATATCCCAGCTGTAGAAAGTGGCTCCCAGGCTTTCTGCCAGGTCTTTTGCACTGCGAAGGGTGTTTTCAGATGAGTTTTTGGTGCCTTGATAGGCTGTGGTCAGTAGATAGCCTACCAGCTCGCGCACTGCATCATGGCCTTTCGGGACAAAGTCAATCCCTGCCTTCCTGGTGAAACCCCCAATTCCAAGTTCCTGGATTCCCCGTTTGACCATTTCTGCCACCAGCACCGCTACTGTGGATGAATCTGCTCCTCCGGAAAGTGACAGCACAAACCCCTTGCTTTTGCTTTTTCTCATGTAATCAAAGAGGGCAAGAGCAGATGCCTGCACAAATTCCTCTTCTTTGGAAAGGAGAGGGGCAATCTCTTTCGGCTCAGGATTGAGGTAGAAGCTGGAGACCTGGTAATCCCGGAACGACAACAGCCGGTTTCTATACAGGATCTCACCTGACTTCGCCAGGAGGGTTTCCCCATCAAAGATCATCCTGCCCGCTTCATTGCCCAAAAGATTGACATAGCAGTAATAGCAGTCAAATGCCGCAGAGCTGGAAATGAGAAGTTCTTTCCGCTCAGAGGTTTTGCGCATGGCAAAATGACTCGCACTGGGATTGAATATCAAATCAACTTTCCTGTCATATAACCGATAACCGGGTCGGGATGTGCCTCGCCAGGCATCCTCGCAGATCTCAAACCCGTAATGGAGATCCTTATGATAAAAGGTCAGGTCTCCAAAAGGGATCATCTCTCCGTCAATTTCGAAGTCTATTACCTTATTGGGTTCCCAAGGGGTAAACCATCGGAATTCATAATGCACACCATCGATAGCCATAAACTGCTTCGCGGCGAATCCCTTGATTCTACCGTTTTCGATTACTGCCACGGCATTGTAAACCTTATCCCCAATCCTCACAGGTAGCCCCACGGCTACTGTAATATTCTGGCAGTGAGGTAAGATCAGCTTCAGTTGGTCCACCGCTTTCCTTGGGTACCAGTAGCTTAAAAAAAGATCCTCACTCCCATAACCTGTGATTGCCAATTCAGGAAAACACAGGATCTCCACACATTGCTTCTTGGCCTCTTCCACAGACTGGATTATACGGTCCAGGTTTCCTGTCCAATCCAGCGGTGTTTGGTTGAGGGTGGCTCCTGCTATTTTGATTGAGGGCATGGGGATTTAATTGAGGCTATTGGTACTCACCTAAGTTGCAATATTGAGAATTCCACAGGCATTTTTAGACGCTTCCTGTTCTGCTTTTTTCTTGGTACTACCTTTGCCCTGTGCGATCTCCGCTCCGTTGACTTGCAGGGCTACTATAAATTCTTTGAACCGCTGGTTACCATTAACCTGAAGTACCAGGTATTCAACAAACTTGTTTTCTTTTTGTGACCATTCGATGATCTTACTCTTGTAATTGGTAGTGGTGGCTATCATGCCCTCCAGGTCAAAGTGGAGCAAGATACGCTGAAGGATGAATTTTTTGGTGAACAGGTACCCCTTGTCCAAATAAATAGCTCCGAGGAAAGCCTCCAGCATGTCTCCATACAAGGACTTGTTTCCCGTAAAAGCCCTGCCTGCAATTTCCAGGTCCAGAACATTGCGAAGGCCGATTTTGATGGCAGTGTCATTCAGACTTTCCCTGTTTACAAGTTTGGACCGGGTTTCAGTCAGAAACCCTTCATCACGGTAAGGGTATTTCAGGAAGAGATGTTCCGCTATCACTGCACCCAGCATGGCATCTCCCAAAAATTCCAGGCGCTCATTGGAGATTCTAAACCCATGCGACGTTTCTTCCCCGAGGCCTGCAGGTGTCAATGCGAGTTTGTACAGTGACAAATTAAAAGGCCTGCTGCCTGTCATCATCCTGATGGAGGCTGCAAGCCTTTTATCTTTTGCAGTAAAAAAGAGAATATTTATTCCAAGTCTCTGAAAGAGTTTCAAAACCCTGATCAATTATGTTTTTTGAAAATGACCGAACAATTATGTCCGCCAAATCCAAAGGTATTGCTAAGCGCATAATTTATCTCTCTTTTCTGCGCTTTATTGAAGGTTAAATTCAATCCTGGATCAAAGCTCTCATCATCTGTGAAGTGATTGATCGTGGGGGGAACCAAGCTATGGTTTATGGCAAATATGGAAGCAATGGCCTCTATAGCGCCTGCTGCACCCAGCAAGTGTCCTGTCATTGATTTTGTACTGCTGATATTGAGTTTGTATGCATGCTCGCCAAAGACCATCTGTATAGCCTTGGTTTCGCTCACATCCCCCAAAGGAGTGGAGGTTCCATGCACATTGATGTAATCAATATCCTCAGGTTTAAGGCCGGCATCTTCCAATGCCAGTCTCATTACACTGCTAGCTCCCAGGCCCTCCGGGTGGGGTGCGGTGATGTGGTTTGCGTCCGCAGACATTCCCCCGCCTACCAGCTCAGCGTATATTTTTGCCCCACGTGCTTTGGCATGTTCATATTCTTCCAGAATAAGGGCTCCGGCACCTTCACCCAGCACAAATCCATCCCTGTCTTTGTCAAACGGTCTGGATGCTGTTTCAGGAGATTCGTTACGTTGGGAGAGTGCTTTCATTGCATTGAATCCGCCGATGCCAGCTTCGGTGACTGCAGCCTCAGATCCTCCGCTTATAAATAGGTCTGCTTTTCCCAGACGGATATAATTAAATGCATCAATCAACGCATTGGTGGCGGAAGCACAGGCGGAAACAGTCACAAAATTTGGCCCCCGAAAGCCATATTTAATAGAAATAAACCCGGCACTGATATCAGCAATCATCTTTGGGATGAAAAATGGGTTGAAACGGGGAGTCCCGTCTCCTTTAGAAAATTCGGTTACTTCGTCCTGGAAAGTCTTAAGACCTCCAATCCCTGAACCCCAGATCACTCCGGCCCTTGCTTTGTCGATTTTTTCAAGATCCAGTCCAGAATCTGCCATAGCCTCGTCAACTGTGATCATGGCAAACTGGGTGAAAGGATCCATCTTTCGAGCCTCTTTTCTGTCTATAAATTGCTCTACATCGAGATTCTTGACTTCGCAGGCAAATTGGGTTTTGAAAAGCTTAGCATCGAATTTTGTGATAGGCGCAGCACCGCTCACTCCATTAGACAACCCTTCCCAGAATTCCTCTGCAGTATTGCCTATCGGTGTGAGGGCACCAATACCAGTCACAACAACTCTTTTTAAATTCATATAATGAATTTAGGAATTATTATTTTACGTTAGCCTCAAGGTAGGTAACAGCCTGTCCAACTGTACCAATTTGCTCCGCCTGATCATCTGGAATAGAGATGTTGAATTCTTTTTCGAATTCCATGATTAGCTCTACGGTATCAAGAGAGTCGGCACCAAGATCATTGGTGAAGCTTGCTTCCATAGTCACTTCAGACTCTTCTACGCCAAGTTTGTCAACAATGATGGCTTTTACTTTTTGTGCAATTTCAGACATTTTGTGATCAGTTTAGTTAATAACACTTCGCAAAGAAATAGATTTAATACCTAATTGGCAAAGAAAAGATCCAAGTAAATTTTTATACAAATTGCCAGGTATTCCTGTTGAATTATAATTCCTAACTTTGTATTGATTCATATTCTTCCTGAATGAAGAAGGCCAAATTACACATAGAACATACGTACGATTTTGAGCTCTTAGGGCTTGTATCCCCTGTTAAGGACTATAAAATGGCCTGGCTGATCAATAGGGAGCTGGGCCTTGACATGGTACGCTGGGATGACCTCGAAATTGAATTTCTATCCATTCCTTCTCTGAAAATCTCTCAATTTTTCCTTTCTTTACCCCACGGTTTTGTACAACTTTTGAAAAATAAAGCCCTGAATTCTTCGAATCAGATCTCATATCTCATCCCTGAATTGAAGTACATGGATTATTTCCTTTTGGTTCAGGACGATACGTTTCAAATAAGTATTAATACATTTGCCAACCAGCTGGCGCAAAACCCATTTATCCAAAATGTGATGAAGCTGGATGTCACCAAACTTAAATCGAAAGAAAACCTGTTAACTTATTAATAACCTAATGAGCCACTTCAACAAGACTAAAATTTTGGCCACTATCGGTCCAGCTTCCAATAATTACGAAACCATCAAAAGCCTGGCTGCTGCGGGTGCCAATGTTTTCCGACTCAACTTTTCACATGGGACACACGATATACATAAGGATGTCGTGAAAATTATCCGCCAGATCAATAAAGAGCAAGGTATTAACCTCGGCATACTTCAAGACCTCCAAGGCCCTAAAATCAGAGTGGGTGAGGTAGAAAACAACGGGGTGGAGATCAAACAGGGAGATAAAATCACCATCACCAATGACCCCGTTGTCGGCTCAGCCAGCCTGGTCAGCACGGTATATCAGAACCTGCCAAACGACGTGATTTCAGGTGACAGGATCCTCATTGATGACGGCAATCTGGAAGTGATCGTCAATGATACAGACGGAAAGAATGTGAACTGTACTGTAATCCACGGTGGTATTCTCAAATCACGTAAGGGGATCAACCTCCCAAATACAAAAGTCAGTGCACCTTCGCTTACAGAAAAGGATATTGAGGATCTCGAGTTTGGACTTGCCCAGGATGTGGACTGGATTGCCCTCTCTTTTGTGAGGTCAGCCGCAGATATCGCTGATCTGAGGGAGAGAATCCAGAAGGCAGGAAAAGTGAGCAAGATCGTCGCCAAAATAGAGAAGCCAGAAGCGTTGGACAACATCGATGCAATTATTGAAGCTACTGATGCTATCATGGTGGCTAGAGGAGACCTTGGAGTGGAGGTTCCGATGGAGATTGTGCCGCTATGGCAGAAGAGAATTGTGGAGAAATGCAAGCTCGCCTGCAAACCGGTAATCATTGCTACCCAGATGATGGAGAGCATGATTGTGAATCCCCGCCCCACTCGTGCGGAGACCAATGATGTGGCCAACGCCGTTCTGGATGGCGCTGATGCTGTGATGCTCTCAGCTGAGACTGCTTCAGGAAGATACCCCGTAAATTCCGTGAAGGCAATGAGCAGTATCATCCGTTACCTCGAAGAAAATGCCGCGATTTACCATAACCTCTATAAGATTCCCGAAGATGATGAGACATTCCTGAGCAATAATCTCATATTGATGGCATCCCGACTTTCAAGGAACGTGAAAGCAAAAGCAATCGTGGGTATCACCACTTCCGGTTTCACCGGCTTCCGGCTTGCCTCCCATCGACCGTCGGCCAATATTTTTGTGTTTACCAGAAATCAAAGCCTGATTACCCAGATGTCCCTCGTATGGGGGGTAAGAGCTTATTATTACAGCAATCAGGTGTCTACTGACGCTACGTTTGAAGACATAGAAAACACACTGAAGACTGACGGACATGTAGCAGCAGGGGATATAATCATCAATACTGCCAGTATGCCGTTGAAGACTAAAGGAAAAACCAATATGCTGAAGTTGCATCTGGTGAATTGATAGTAGTCTTTTTACCAAAGAACAAAAGGCCTGGGGTACCGGGCCTTTTCTGTTTCAAAACGGTGATGGGTTGATCGGGGTCCGGTATCTTTTGGTTCTGGTTCAGGAATATGAACCCGGTTATGCCTTAGGTTTCGTTATAAGGTAACTAATGGCTGTAATAGAATTGTGATCGCATATTTCGGGATAACCTGTCCATGGGGTACATGCTGGATAGAGCTATAAATTTTTAACTCAAAAGGCACGGGAAAATGAGTCTCGAGTGCCTGTCCCTTCCACCGGTTAGTAAGGGAATGGTATATCATCAGTCAGGTTTCCCGAAAAGCTCCTCGGGACCTTTGGGGCTGACCATTAGTACTTTTTCTTTTTCTACTAGGACAGAGCCTGCAGGAGCTCCTTTTACTTTCCGTACATACTTTACCTCGGTGTATATTACAGGGGCAAGCGTTTCGCTCTTGTTCTTCGAATAGAAGGCGGCCAGTTGCGCTGCGGTTTCCAGCAGATTTCCAGGAATACTGCTCATTCCAGAAACTTTGATCAGCACATGTGAACCGGCAACCATCCGGGCATGTAACCAGATGTCATCTTTTTTTGCAAAATTCCTTAGCATTTCATCATTTGCCTTCGCTGATTTGCCCACCCAGATAGTATGCCCTTCCCACGCAAAGATTTTGAACGGAAGCGCTGCTGTGTTTTTTTGAAGAATTTTGTCTTCCTGATTGGACTTCTTGAAACTCTTCAGTGCTTTAAAATGCTGTGTCTCCTGAAGTTCTTGGATTTTTTGCCCGATATCCTCTACGTGGGCTTGTTTTTGGGAGATGGTTTTTTCCAGCTGGGCCCATTCCAGCTTTCGGTTTTTACTTTTTCTGTAAAGCATCGCTGCAAGATCCTGTGGCTTTTGCTGTGGTTTTAAGCTGACTTTGATTGTATCTCCCGAGTAGAAGTCAACTAGATCAGCTTCATTTCTGCCCTCCTGGAATACGTGGAGGTTTGCCATGATTACATCTGCAAGCTGGGACGGAGGAGGTGAGTTTTTGAGCTCTTCCAGTTTCCGGGATGCTTTTTCTATATAAGAACGGTTTTTTTTCAGCTGATCCTGGTATTTTTTCAGCAGGCTTTGTTTCTCTTTTTCAAAGTTCCCTTTCACCAGAGCCTGATAAAACAGCTCATTTACAGCTTCTATCGGGTCTGAAAAAGTTTTCAGACTTCCGTCCTCCGGCAATAAGCTGAGCTGGATCTCCCCGGATTTGGCAGTGAGGGAAAATAAAGGCGTTTGGAGCATGTCCAAAAGCTCCTGGATCAACTCCCATTTGATGTCGATGGATGAGGTCTGATAACCTTGTTCTTTCAGCCACGCTCTTGGTGTGCTTCCCAGCGTCGGCAGGAATTTGGACGCATTGCCCTCAAGTTCGAAGAATCTGTCATAATCCAGGGGAATTCCCTGGTCCAAGCTTCTCCAGTCCAGTGCTTTGTCTTCCACGATTTCATTGCGGAAAACCACGTGGGGGACAAAGGCGTCCTTTTCATATAACAGCACGTTACTGCGGTTGCCGTGAAGCTTGACTAGTAAGATTTTGCCGGAAACAAACCCAAAATAAAAAGCCCGCTCAAATTGGAGGACTTGACAAGTGCAGATCTCCTCACCGATTATTTCCTTGAATAAATCTATACTGTTCCGTTTGGCACGCTGAAAATTGTCGGGAAATGACAGGTATACCTGAGGGGGGAGCAGATGGGCGCGGATAAATTTTGATTCGCCTTTACTTTCGGCTTCCAGAATCAGTTCGTCTTTGTTTTGGGAGAAGGCAGCACGGATTTTTTTTCCTGAGAAAGCATCTTTCAGTGCCGGACATAGGAAGGTGAGAAAATGGTAATTGAGATGCATTAGGGCAAATTTAACTGAAGCCCGTCATAAGCCAGGGCCATGCCTTCAGGTAATTCATGGTCTACGGCTTCGTGAAGCCCGAGTTTATGTGATATATGTGTAAAATAGGTGTTTTTTGCACCTATTTTTCGGGCCATTTCAATCGCTTCATCCAAGGTGAAATGGGAGATATGTGGGTCTTTCTGAAGGGCATTGAGGACCAGGATTTCAGTGCCCTCGATTAGTCGTAAGGACTCTTCCGGGATATGGTTTGCGTCTGTGATATAAGTGAAATCACCTATTCTAAAGCCAAGCACAGGAAGTTTATAATGTAATACCGGAATGGGTGTTATCCCGATTCCCCATACAGAAAAAGGGCGCTCGTCTATCTCTACGGTTTCTACCTGAGGTACACCCGGATACCTTTTACTCGAAAAGATATAGGAGAATTCTCTTTTGATCTGATCCAGGACCTGTGCTTTTCCAAAAATCGGCATGTCCTTTTTTTGTAAGAAATTGAAAGGTCTTATATCGTCCAGACCTGCCGTATGGTCTTTGTGTTCGTGGGTATACAGCACCGCGTCCAGCTTAGTGATTCCGGCTCGGAGCATCTGGCTCCGGAAATCAGGTCCGGTGTCAATGACCAGACTTAAGTCATTAATCCTGATATGTATGGAGGACCTGAATCTCTTGTCACGGAAATCAAGGGACGTACATACACTGCAGCCGCATCCGATTACTGGTACGCCCTGAGAAGTTCCCGTTCCTAAAAAAGTGATCTTCAAAATTTCAACTGGGTTTGTTTTAAGTCTTTGAGAAATTCCTGGTTGTTTTTCTCCTTAAAATCAGAGGGATTAAAATTCAATTCCCCCAAAATGTCAATCAGGGCATTTATCTTACCCTCCATGGGAAAGTATTTATTGACTATCACAATCTTTGAATCATTTAACACACAATAGCCGGATTTAAAATTCCCTTTTTCATACCTCAGCACATAGTCTGATTCAGAGAAGAGGTTTTCGAGCTTATCCAAAAAATGCCTGGTATATTTGACAGCCATGGCGCAGATTAACTCAGAAATTTTTTGACCGTAGCCAAAACCACATCATAGTCTAATGGCTTTTGTATGAAGTCATCGAAGCCCAGTTTTCTGAATTCGTCCATAGTGTAATTGTGCACATTTCCGGAGATGGCAATGATCGGAAGTTTGGATTTAACCGGGTCTTCCAGGTTTCTGATAGCCTTGGTACAGGCTGTGCCATCCAGCACGGGCATACTTATATCCATTAAAATCAAGTCAAAATCCTCTTTTTGGAGCAGATCCAGAACCTGTTGGCCATTCCTTGCAGCTTTCATCTGGTAGTTTTCAAATGCAAGTACATTCTTTGTCAAATTGATGATGATCGAACTGTCCTCACCTACAAGTATTTTTTTGGCATCGCTCATGATTCAAAAATTGTTTCTTTCGCAATATAATTTTTAAATACAAGACATTCACTTTTTAATGAGGATATGGAATGGATTAACCCATCCCAGTTACCTGACCGGATTTCCTCCTCGGCTTTATTTGTCAGAAGAAAGATGGTATTGGCACCCAGCGTTCCGGAATTTCCCTTTATGATGTGAAGTTGATCAAAAATATACTGAGGGTCATTTTTCTTTAGGCCTTCCTGGATTTTTTCCAGGAGATCCATGCATTCCTCAGCGAAATCAGCATATACTTTACGGATCGTCTCCGAAGAATTGTATTTCATCAACTGCCGGACGGTTTTCTTGTCCAAAACGATGTTATCAAGTGAAGGAGCTTCTACCGGGATATCATTTTTAGAAGTTAAAGCTGCCCTGATCACCTCCAGGAACTCTTTTGGACGGATAGGTTTGGTCATAAAGCCATCAAAACCCATTTCCAGGAAATTATCTTTGTCCGATTCATCGGCATAAGCGGTGATTGCCAGCACCGGGCAGGAATGGTTTGCGGATTTTCTTATTTTTCTCAGGGCGGATATTCCATCCATCTGGGGCATCTGTATATCCATAAGGATCAGGTCAAAATCGGTGCGCTCTGTCCATGCTACTGCTTCCAGTCCATTTTTGGCACTTTCAAACTCCCAAAACTGGCCGATTAGATTCTCAAACAGCTTCCTGTTCAGGTTGTTATCATCCACAATCAGCACCTTTTTGCTTTTCATCTCTATACTTTGGAATTTTGAGTTTCAGCTTAAGCTAAAACCCAATTGGCAAATCATCATTATCTAATCTCTGTACTGGGACCTACTGCTGTAGGTAAGACTGATTTATGTTTAAATCTAGCCAAAAAATTTAACACTGAAATTCTCTCATGCGACAGCCGACAATTCTATCGGGAAATGAGCTTAGGGACTGCCAAGCCATCCCAAAGTGAACTGGAGGCTGTTCCCCATCATTTTATCAACACCCTGTCCATCACGGAGAATTATGATGTAAAGAAGTTTGAGCAAGATGCCCTGGCAGTTTTGGACAGACTGTTTACACGCTATCGTGTAGCGATAATGACAGGAGGGTCTGGACTTTTTGCCAATGCAGTCATGGAAGGACTGGATGAAATGCCTGAAGTGAACCCATCCATTAGAATGGAAATAATCAGGGAGTATGGGGAAAAAGGCATTGAATTTCTTCAGAAGGAAGTAGAAAGGCATGATCCCGATTATTTTCACCGGGTTGACCGCCAGAACCCCCAAAGGCTGATGCGTGCCCTGGAGGTCTGCCGTGCTGTAGGGAGGCCATTCAGCAGTTTCCGGGTAAAGGATAAAAAGGAAAGGCCATTTGAAACCCTCAAAATAGGACTGGAAAGGGATAGGGAAGAGCTTTATAACAGAATAGATGCACGCATGGATCAAATGATTGAAGCGGGCTTGTTTGACGAAGCGGCCTCCCTTTTTGAGAGAAGGCACCTCAATGCCCTCCAAACAGTAGGCTATTCAGAGATTTTCGGATTTCTGGAAGGTAAATATACCCGGGAAGAGGCCGTAAGATTGCTGAAACGTAATTCCAGAAGATATGCCAAAAGACAGTTCACGTGGTTTAAGCGTGATCCTGAAATCAGGTGGTTTCATCCCGACCGCGAATCAGACATCATGCATTACATTACCTCTCAGATAGGGGTGTAAGCCGCTATCTTGGCTATCCAGTTATAGGGGGCTTTTTTGATCAGCCTGTTGTATTGATACCGGTTTATCTTCATCGTCCTGATGATTTCGAAAGCTTCGGGACTAATTGGTTTCCCTGATTCGTTCAATACACCCAAAAGGAGATCCGGGTCCACATTGACCTGGTTTGGGATGCCTGCTCCGGGGTATAGTGATTCCAATTGGGTAAGAAGCACTTTATGAACTTCTATTTTCCTTCGAAGTGCATTGCGAACAGTCAGGAAGAAAAGGACACATGCCCCACCTACAGTGATAAACAAAGGTATGAACCCCATCTTATATGCTTAAGATTTCAATTAGCCGGAGGTGGTCTTTATTCAGCGGTTTGGTCTTGCCGATGCAGTCAGCAAAAGGCGTATACAATACCTCCTGATTGACCACGCCTGCCATATGATATTGATGGCCTGCCAGAAGCCCTTCCACTGCCGCCATCCCACATCGGCTGGCCAATACCCGGTCCCGGGCAGTGGGATTTCCGCCTCGCTGGATATGGCCCAGGGTAGTCACTTTGAACTCCTTGTTTTTATCCTTGATTTTTACTTTGACTTTATTCATAATCACCTCAGCATTGCCTTCATCATCACCTTCTGCTACTACAATGATGCTGGATGATTTGCTTTTGCGGAGATTCTTCAGGGACTTCACGACTGCATCAAGATCGGTTTTCGTCTCCGGTACCATCACAAATTCAGCCCCTCCGCCAATACCTGACTCCACAGCGATGAATCCTGCATCTCTTCCCATCACCTCGATGAAGAAAATACGGTCGTGCGCAGCTGCCGTATCCCGGATCTTGTCTATGGCCTCCAAAGCTGTATTTACCGCAGTATCGAACCCTATTGTATAGTCAGTGCCATACAGGTCATTGTCAATAGTCCCTGGGCATCCGACCGTAGGTATCCCAAATTCCTCGAAAAAAACCTTGGCACCGGTAAAAGTACCATCCCCTCCGATGGCTACTATCCCTTCAATCCCCAGCGCCTTGAGATTGTCATAGGCTTTTCGGCGTCCTTCGTGGGTTCGGAATTCCGTGGACCTTGCCGACTTTAGAATAGTACCCCCACGCTGGACAATATTGCTTACAGAATGGGACTGCATACGCTTTATATCCCCATCGATCATTCCCTCATAGCCTCTATAGATCCCGTAGACCTCCAGTCCTTTATAAATAGCCGTACGCACTACTGCCCTTACACAGGCATTCATACCCGGGCTATCCCCGCCGGAAGTAAAAACTGCAATTCTTTTCATTTCTATCTGTTTTATAGACTCACATGCAACGCTATACGGCTTAGCTGATTGAAAATCAGATCGATCACTTCGGTCTCATTCACAGCTTTCGCGTACGGGTTTTTCCTGCGATTGCATCGATATAGGTTTGAAGGCCTAAAAATAGGCATTAAAGAAGGAATGAAGATAAAAACTTAAATTATTAAACATTTAATAAAGTAAACAAATACCCCTTAGGTTGGTAGCCCGGTTAAAATATTGGATTTTAGGGCATGGAAAAAGTTAACTTGTCAAATGCCGGTTTTGAAGTAAGCAGAATTGGCCTGGGCTGCATGTCGCTGAGTGGGAACTTAGCCAAAGACAAATCCATCATGGATGCTGCCGTGGCCTCAGGCATCACGTTGTTTGATACAGCGGATCTTTATCAGAAAGGCCTGAACGAGGAAGTGGTAGGGGAGGTACTGAGAGTCAGAAGAAAGGAAGTTGTTTTAGCCACTAAAGTGGGCAATCAGTGGAAGAAAGATGGGAGTGGATCGGAGTGGAACCCCAGAAAAGCCTATATATTGAAGGCAGTAGAGGATAGCCTCATCAGACTCAAGACAGATTACATAGACCTCTACCAGCTGCATGGAGTCACACTCGAAGACCCTTGGGAAGAGACTTTGGATGCATTCGAGCTATTGATAAAGCAAGGAAAAATAAGAGCATTCGGAATTTCTTCAATCAGGCCCAATGTGATCCGGAAAGTGATGGCAATGAAGGCTCCGGCGACCATCATGATGCAGTATAGTCCATTGGACCGCAGGCCAGAGGAAGCGGTTTTTCCCTTTGTTGAATCCACCGGAACAAAAGTTCTTGTCAGAGGTGCATTTGCGAAGGGATTGTTGATTGATAAGTCAGAGGCTGAATTTTTGGATTGGACTCCTTCCCAGGTCGCATCCATCCGTGACCGGATTGATACGGCGGGGTTTTCACCTGAAGCAGTGCTGATCCGTTTTGGATTGTCGCAGAAAGCAGTAGGGTCATTGATCATAGGGGCCAGTACCGTAGCACAGATTGAAAGAATACACCATGGTTTTGAGGAAAGTAGCCATATCCCCGAGGAAGTCATCTCCCGGCTTCAAAGTCAGATTCCCGTTAATCACTACCAAGCGCATAGATAAATAATCCGTTTGGCAGCTATAGCCAAAAAAAATTACTTTCAGGCTGATTTTATCCTGTCATCCAACCACCAGCTACTACCTATGAAGCGACACATCCTGCTCTTCCTATTACCCGTCATTAGTTGGGCATGCGGGCCCGTACCGAAAGATGAGCTGAACCTTTGGCAGGAAAGAGCGGATCGGGTGGAGATCATCCGGGATGATTTTGGTGTTCCCCATATTTATGGGAAAACTGATGCAGATGCAGTATTTGGACTGCTCTATGCCCAGTGCGAGGATGATTTTAGGAGAGTGGAGCGCAATTACATTTGGGCGACAGGCAGATTGGCAGAGCTGGAAGGAGAAGAAGCACTTTACAGTGATCTCAGGGCAAATCTCTACATGACGGAAAAAGAGGCAAAGGAGGCGTATGCGTCTGCTCCTGAGTGGCTCAAAGAGCTTTGTGTTGCGTTTGCAGATGGAGTGAATTATTACTTGCATACACACCCTGAAGTGGTGCCCCAAGTCATTACCCGGTATGAGCCGTGGTTTCCGATGTACTTCAGTGAAGGGTCTATAGGTGGGGATATTGAGCGGATTTCTACGCGGAGAATCCAGGCGTTTTACGATAAAAATGAGGCACTGGCACTGTCCCAATTTGGAGATGGGCTGACACATCCCGATCCGTATCAAGAACCGAAAGGATCCAATGGGATTGCTGTTTCCGGTGACTTGACACAGTCGGGTAACGCGATGCTGCTGATCAATCCGCACACCTCTTTCTATTTCCGGCCGGAGGTGCATATGGTCAGTGAAGAAGGATTGAATGCCTACGGAGCGGTGACATGGGGGCAGTTTTTTGTCTATCAGGGATTCAATGAAAAAACAGGGTGGATCCACACCAGTACATTCGTGGATTTCATCGATGAGTTTTTGGAGGATGTCTCAGAAAATGAAGGCAAATTCCAGTATACTTATGGAAAAGAGAAAAGGGATGTCGAAGTGCATCAGGTAACACTGAACTATAAGGGAGGAGAGGGGATGAAAGAAAGAGAATTCAGCTTCTACCGCACCCACCATGGTCCGATCACGCATAAGCTTGGGGACAAATGGGTGGCCACCAAGATCAATTGGGATCCGGTCAATGCCTTGATCCAGAGCTATTCACGGACTAAACTCAGCAATCAGGCTGAATTCAGGAAAATGATGGATATCAGGACCAATTCTTCCAACAACACCGTTTTTGCAGATGCTGAAGGCAATATTGCCTACTTCCATGGCAATTTCATTCCCAAGAGAAACCCTGGATTTGATTTTTCGAAGCCAGTGGACGGTACTGACCCTACTGCGGACTGGCAAGGTCTTCATACCGTGGAAGAAAGCATCACCATCCTGAATCCTGCGAATGGATGGATCCAAAACTGTAATTCCACGCCATTTACGGCAGCTGGTGAGTTCAGCCCCAAGCGGGAGGATTACCCTGTTTATATGGCTCCGGATCAGGAGAACTTCAGGGGTATCCATGCTGTCAAAGTTCTTCAGAATGCAAAAAATCTCAACCTGGACAGTTTCATATCCTTGGCCTATGATCCTTATATTCCCGCCTTTGAATACTTGATACCTGAGCTCTTGAATGCATACGATCAGGTGGGTAAAGGGGCAGCAGAGCTAAAGGAACCCATGGAAGTCATGAGGAATTGGGACTATCGGACTTCAAAGGAATCAGTTGCCATGTCCATTGGGCATTTTTACGCGATGATGTATAGTACGGGTACAGGGAATCTGAATAGATTTTTGGAAGATAAGCCGACATCGTCAGCTCCGGATAGTCGGCTGCTTGTCGAAACCTTCTCGAAAACCATCGAAAAGATGCAGGAGGATTTTGGAGATTGGCAGATACCCTGGGGGGAGATCAACCGTTTTCAGCGTTTGTCTGGTGATATAGATCTGAAATTTGACGATATGGCGCCTTATATCCCCATCGGGCTGGCATCCGGAAGATGGGGCGCATTGGCATCGTTTGGGGCGACTACCAAGGAAGGCACCAAACGTCTGTATGGAAGTTCGGGCAACAGCTTTGTGGCGGTGGTAGAATTTGGTGAAAAGGTGAAAGCAAAAAGCATCTTGGCAGGAGGCCAGAGTGCAGATCCCAATTCCCCACATTTCTATGATCAGGCACAGCCCTATGCTGATGCATCGTTCAAGGATGTGGCCTACTACAGAGAAGATGTGGAAAAAAGAGAAAAGGAAAGATATAAACCGGGGAGAAGGTAACCCTGATACTGCCTAAAATCCAGTCTTGCCGGATCAGAAGGCATAGAATTGGATTAACCAGGAAAGGGAAAAGTGATGGGGGGAATTTATGAATACCACCCCATTACTTTAATTTCCATCTATTTCTCACACCTTGGCAGGCTTCTCACCCATCAGAAGGATATTCTGGACCTGGATTTCGGTAAGGTATCGTTTTTTTCCTTCCTTGTCCACATAACTGCGGTTAGTCAGTTTGCCTTCAATCGCAATCTCAGAGCCCTTGCCTGTATATTTGCTGAGAATCTCAACTTGCTTTCCCCACACCACCAGATTATGCCAGGTGGTTTCTTCCACTTTTTCGCCCTGCTTGTTTTTATAGGACTCATTGGTAGCCATTGCTACTTTACCAAAAGACTTTCCGCTCTCCAGGGTTTTTACTTCTACCTTGGCACCTAGGCGGCCGATTAGCTGTACTTTGTTTCTTAATGCATTCATGATAATTGGATGTTTAAATGTGAATATTGATTAATGACTTCTGTGCTGAAATCGATGAATCAAAGTTGTGGGATATCCAGCGGATTATCCGGGGATTAATCGTTTGTATCCGTTAGTAGTCGTTTGCTGTCGGATAAATCCTGAAACCGATCGGCTAAAAATGAAGGGATTTACGGAAGAAAAAGGGCTAAATCCCGCTTGGGGACGTATTAAGTGATCTATTTGATTGTTCAGCTGGAGGGAATAAAAAAATCACCCAGAAGTGGAGGCACTGGAAGAAATTGTCTTTGAAATAGGCTTATTCCCCTTCCGCCGTGGGCAGGTCTCCACTGCCCTGTTGATCTTGTCTAAAATCCTGCCCTGGAGCTATCGATAGAAACCGAGAGAAGGATGATAATTGTGGGTGGAATGTCAGTAGGGACACTGACATCGGTATTATACCACTAAGCTATCGTTGCTCCTGACGTAGGGCTGTCATGACGTTACCCTTTCTTTGAAGATAGGAAAAGAGATAAGTTAAGAAAATACGTAATCTTCCGCCGTGGGTATGGTTTCCACTGCTCCTGTTTTTCTGTCTAAGAACCCGATGGAAATCAGGTATATCTAGTTGGAGGAGTATAATTCTGGGGTGGAATGTCAGGGGGGAGACTGACATCGGCATGAGAATGCTATGGCTGGTGCCGAAAGCTTTGGTAGAAGCCAGGATTGGGAAGACCCCGATGAAATATCGGGATCCATAGTCGGCTATTCTCATTATCGATTCCCGTGAATGAAACAAGGCTTTTAACTTCAAGGTTGAAACTGAAAAAATAACTAATAATGCAAGAAAAAGAATTGGATACTTTTTATCCGGCAAGCCGAAACGATTGGCGGCTATGGTTAGAAGAAAACCATAAGTCAAAGCAATCGATTTGGCTTATCTGCTATACCAAGAAATCTGATATACCGACAATAAGCTGGAGTGAATTGGTTGATGAAGCCCTTTGTTTCGGCTGGATAGACAGCACCCGAAAATCAATGGGAGGGAATAACTTTATACAGCTCGTTAGCAAACGGAAGCCCAAGAGTACCTGGTCCAGAATCAACAAAGAGAAAATCCAGCAATTGATTCAGCAAGGACTGATGACACAGGCAGGGTATGAAAGCATTGAAACAGCAAAACAAAATGGATCGTGGGTGATTCTGGATGAAGTGGAGGAATTGAAAATCCCCGAGGACTTAGAAGGAGCATTCAGGGCCAGGCAGGGTTCAAAGGATTATTTTGTAGGATTGAGCAAATCAGTCAGAAAAATCATGTTACAATGGATTGTGCTTGCAAAGCGACCCGAAACCCGTCAAAAACGGATAGAGGAAATCGTGGACTGTGCCGCCAGGTATGAGGTACCGGAGCAATTCAGAAATACAAGACCTGGTAAAAAATAAGGCATTTAATCTTTGTTTAGGATATAATTTCCGCCATGGGCAGTGTCTCCACTGCCCACATAGAACTCATTTTATAACCTTTTCCTCGGAAAGCATGCTCGATAGAGAGAAAGAGAGGATAGATGTCAGTGAGGACACTGACATCGGCATAATTCATTTACAACATCCGCCGTCGGCAGTGTCCCCACCGCTCCTGTTGTTATTGACGAAGATCCAATCCCCCGGAAATCAGGCAGATCTATTCATAGAGGCCAGGAGGAGAATAGTTGTGGGTGGAAAAATGTCAGTGGAACACTGACATGGGAGTAGGGGGAGCGTTGTTATGTGCCGTATTAGGTAGCATCCCGCAAAGTGTGTAAGTGATAGGAAAAGTTATTCTGGAATTTTCTGGCCCCTTTCAAGGCCAGAGAAAATTACGGAAATAACTTTTTCGGGGGTAACTTCACACACTTTAAGCTATGAAAAAAGAAGATG
>JBMDXP010000069.1:0-85417 GCA_048819475.1 Algoriphagus sp. | reverse complement strand
CATCTTCTTTTTTCATAGCTTAAAGTGTGTGAAGTTACCCCCGAAAAAGTTATTTCCGTAATTTTCTCTGGCCTTGAAAGGGGCCAGAAAATTCCAGAATAACTTTTCCTATCACTTACACACTTTGCGGGATGCTACCATGGACTACTGTTCGATTGATGGATATTATTGCATTGCAATTTGGGTTATTAAGCCAAGATGGTAAATCGTCCGAGCCTATAAGAGTTCTTCAATTACAAATAGATAATTGTCTAAATCCCTTGAGTGATTTATAAGTTCGTTTTTAATGCGAGTAGGTATATTAATAAAGCAATTTCTGAGAACGTGTGTATTTCTTTATAACCTTCCAAAAAACTTGCTCCTCCATCTAATCCCAAATCTCTATTGCTTGTCCTTACCTCTTTAAGCTCCCTTTCTAATAGACCTATAGAAATAAAACTATTCATTGTTCTTTTAGGTAGTGTCTGATTTTCTCCGGCATTATCCCAATACCGAAGTGGGATGGTCTGATACAGGTAATTGCAATACCAATGGCCATCTCTACCCGAATATCGTTCATTTACTCGTTCGGATAGCCCATCTTTGAAGATTTTTTGGAGTAGAATTAAATCTCCTGGCATTGAGTTATTTATCGCAAACACTGAAAGATCAAATTGCTCCAATGTGATTTTATTTTTTGCCAAACCAATAGCCATTTTACCAATCCAGATTGCTCTGTCCTTTTCGTATATCGATTCCAAATAGAATAGAAGTTTTTCAGTAAAGTCTTTGTATTCCTCATTTGATTGGAGTCGATATGCAAATTCCATTTTATGTATATCCTCAATGACACCAGTAACCAAATAAGTTCTTATTGACAGTTGGTGACAATTGCTTTATTGAGGGTTTAACTCATTATAAATTAGGTCAAAATAAACGGTTTTGACCATGAATATTATCAATTTCATTAATCGGTTTCCAGACGAGTTTTCCTGTATTGAATTCATCAAAGAACAAAGGATCCAGCAGGGAATCATCTGTAAGAAGTGTGCTGGAATCAAGCATTATTGGCTTGAAAGCAAGCTTTCCTTTCAGTGTGCTTCCTGTGGATTCAGAACCAGTATCAAGAGCGGTACGGTCATGCAGAGCAGTAATTTACCGATCAGGACCTGGATGATGGCCATTACTTTCATCACCACCACCAAGAAAGGCTTCAGTGCAGCAGAACTCCAGCGACAGCTGGGTATGAAACGCTACGAACCGGTTTTCAGGATGTATCACAAGCTCCGCGTGGTGATGGGACAACGGGATGACCACTACCGGCTTGAGGACATGGTTGAATACGATGAGACATTCGTGGGAAAAGCCACCAAGGCCAAGGTCCGAAGCCACCTCAAGCGGGGAAGAGGCAGTCAAAAACAGTCAAAAGTGGCTGTCATGGCTGAATCCACGCCTTTAGAAGATCCTGAGTCTGGCAAAGCTGACAAGAGTTGCAGATACTTCAAAATGAAGAAGATAAAGAACTTGGAGGCAAAAACAGCACATCATTTAATCAAAGACTACATTGATTCAAACGCTGTACTTCAAACAGATAAGAGTACCACCTTCTCGGATCTGAGTGATTGTATTGATGTTCATATCAGAGAAATCTCTGGAACCAAGGAAGGCAATTTTAACCTCAAGTGGGTTCATATTGCAATCAGTAACTTAAAGAAACATCTGCAGACATACCATATGATCAGCGAACGAATGATGCAGAACTATCTGGACGAGTTTTGTTATAAACTCAACCGAAGATGCTTTGGTCAAAAACTCTTTGACAGACTCATCATTGCTTCAATTTACCCATACTGGTATGATTGCGGATAATCATATTCCATTTTTTCCTCCATGTTTAAAGAGTCAAAATTTTCAAAAAAGTGAGCGATCATCTTTAGTCTCCGGTACTCTCGAAATTCGATAATATCATTTGAAATGGAGGACACAAAATCAAATATTGGGACAGAAGTAATAACATCTATGCTTTTTCCTAATATTGAAAATCCGGCGGCGATGATTTTCTTGGAGTCAGAAGATAACTCTATTGATTTTAGACTTTTCGATAAAATGTCATTTTTCATTTTTGCTGATTAGTTGTAAGCAACCTGATACAAATACAAAATCGAATCTTCTACTCTGGTTTTCAACTTAAGTAGCTGATCATAGGAGTATTTACCTGCTGTTCCGTGAGTTCCATTATTAAATTCCCGAAATAGGCTTAGAATATCTGTTATGTTTGAATCCGTGAAATCTGCCATTTCTTCTCTATGCTTTAAGGTGAGTAGGTACTCAATTTTAGACCGTCTGGTTGGTTCTCCCCGATCCGTAAGCTCTACTTGGCTATACCTTTGCTTTACTTCTTCATCGGATGCCTTTAAATCGATCATTTGTAAAATCACTTCTCTTGAACTGGTACAAAAATGTCGTGCCGCATCAGGATTATGAGGGTTTAATGAAAATATTGCTCCTTTCCATCTATTATCCAAATCTTCAGATATCTTCTTCAGTTCTGAGTTGATTATTGTGGTAATCGCTGGACCAAATAACTGATTTGGTTGAGCTGAAGATTGCAGCGCATTGGACAGTTCAGCACTGTTCGCAGCTTCTTTTTCTGCCAAGTCTACCCAATCACCGTAGCTTTCATTCAAATATCCTGACTCATAGCGATTATCCAGTTGCTGGTAACTTTGATAGAGTCTGTATGAAGACGTGGTGGTGACTGAATGCCGGATAGACGCCTGTGAATTCAATCTAGCTATGGCCGAGTTCAGTCTTTGCCGATTGGCTTTGACCCTTGCATTATGTTGCCTGACTGCTTGATTGTATTGATTGATCGCTTGATTTACCTTTCTATTGTGCTCTCGTACTTTTTGATTGTATCGATTGATCGATTGGTTCACCTGGCTTCTGAATTGAGAAGCATTGAATTTCTTGGCCATTTTATTTTCAGTTAGTGGTTAATTAAAGAGAATAAAAGAAGGGGCTTTACCCCTTCGGTGGAAATGGATCGTTTCCAAAAGAATCCCGTTCGCGTATCTGACCATTTCTTCCATGGATCAATAGCTCAGATTGTTGATTCTGTGCGATTTGGCGAGCAATCTGGATTGACTCTCTTTGGGTATCGGTAACTCTTGTTACTCGTTCATTTCCTGCACCTCTGACTGCCCAGCCATCTGCGTGCCTTACTACATGTTGATTTTTACCTTTTGACATGATTATGTTTGTTGTGGTTGAATTGACAAACTATCAAATTATACTCCAATTCGTCAATTAGGTTAGATTATGTAAAGATATTTACATAAAGTATTAATAATCAGAGATTATACTGTCATTATGTCTGAAAAGTAAGGTTGAACTGTCAGTGACCGTTTGTCATATTTAGTTGTCATCTGTATAATTTTGTATTGTTTTGTAAACTAGTACTGTATCTTTGCGTTTACTTTTATAAACCCTACTTTACACTGGTATGAACTATTTTGCCGAACGCCTTAAATCAGCACGCTTGATGAATGGACTATCCTTACAAGGCTTGGCTGACAAAATTGATAACCGTGTCACCAAACAATCCCTTAGCAAATACGAGCAAGGACAGGTGGTGCCCGATAGCACTATGATCGGCATGTTGTCGGATGCACTGCAGGTAAGACCTGATTACTTTTATACTTCTACTGCTGTGGAGTTTGGAGAGATAGAGTTCCGCAAGCTTCAGGACTACCCGGCCAAAGAGCGGGTTCGGATAGTGGAGATTGCCAAAGATGAGTTACGGAGATATCTGGAACTGGAAGAAATCCTGGGAATAGAAACTGCCTTTCATAATCCGCTTGCAGAGCTGACTATTAGTTCTCAAGAAGATATTGAAGAAGCGGCTGAATTGCTAAGAGACGAATGGAAACTGGGTAGGGGAGCCGTAGCCAATGTGATTGAGCTGTTGGAAGATCACCATATTAAGGTTCTGGAACTGGAATCTTCAGAGGAATTTGATGGGTTTTCTACTTGGGTAAATGATAAACGCATTCCGCTTATTGTATTGAATAAAGCAAAATTCAAAGACAAGTTGGACAGGAAGCGCTTTACTGCTTTTCACGAATTGGCGCATTTGCTTTTGAAGGTTAATCACCTCCCGGAAAAGCAAAAGGAAAAGTTCTGCCATGCTTTTGCCACTGCTATGCTCATCTCAAAGGATACCTTGCAGAAAGAACTCGGCGGAAAAAGGAGCAAGTTGTCTATTCATGAGCTAACTGCTATGAAGCAGCAATACGGAATCTCTATGCAGGCCTTGGTGTACCGCGCAAAAGATCTGGGGCTGATCTCAGATAATTACTTAAGGCAGTTTTATGCGACTTTTAACCAGTTAGGCTATAGAGTCAATGAACCGGTGGAATATGAAGGGGCTGAGCATTCCAATCGCTTTTCACAACTGTTGTTTAGAGCACTTGCCGAGAATTTCATTTCAGTAAGTAAAGCGGCATCCTTAAAAAACCAGAAGTTGGCCCAGTTCAGAAAAGAGAACCTTGTTTTCTAATGAAGGTTGCTGTCACCGATGCCTGTATTTTTATAGATCTGATTGAATTGGATCTGGTGGCGTCATTTTTTAAACTTGATATACAGCTGCATACTACGGTGGATGTGGTGAACGAGCTTTTCCCGGAACAAAAGCAACTCTTAAAAGCATACGAATCAGGAAAGCTGTTAACCATCCATAATCTGGGGGAAAAGGATTTTATAGAGTTGGCTAAAATTCCTTTTCCAAAAGGGCTCTCTCAAGAAGATAAGACCGTCATCTATCTGGCATTATTTCTAGATAAAGCCATGGTCATTAGCAGTGACAAATTGGTAAGAAATTTTGCTACCAATCAATCACTTGAATGTCATGGCTTAGTATGGATTTTTGATGAACTGGTTAAGGCAGCTATTATTTCTAAAAAGTCAGCTGCGAATATTCTTAGAAACCTTCTGTCGCTTAACCAGATGTACAATGGTGCCTTGATCAAAAAGGAAGTGGATAAAAGAATCCGAAAATGGACTGAAGAGTAGGGTTTTAAAGTTATTCCGATTCAGTAGGTTTATTCTTTGGTTTATTTGAAACCAACAAAGTTCTCACATCAACCTCTAAAAAATCAGCTATTTCGAAAAGTCTTTCAATTGAAGGCTGAGAATCATTTGTTACCCATCGAGAAACGGTAGTGTCTTTTACACTCAATTTTTTAGCTAAATCAATATTCTTCTTTCCTTCTTCAGCCAAAACGGCCTTAATCCTATTAAAAATCTCTCTTTTCATTTGAAAACTGCCAAGTTTCCCAAATATAACTAAAGCAAAACTTACAGTATTCGGCATTATAATTTCCTAAAAAGGGTATAAAATATATTTTAAAGATAAAATATTATCGTTTTATGAAATCTTTTCTTATTTTTGAATAGGTCATTGAAAGTATTAGTGATTTTCAGAGTAAATAATTTGAGAATTTTCTCAAACGCATTTGCACTTTATGGTCTCGTCTAAGAAAACTGCCAACTTTCAACGTAGACGGTAGAAGTGAAGTGAAAATGCTCACGCTACGGCGTGAGCTCACTTTTGCTTGATTTTGTTGAAACCCTTTCTTTATGGACGATAGGGATTGCTCCAAAAAGAGTTATCTCGAATGACTAGGTTATAACCCAAGTATCATGGATCAGACGATGATTTTTTCTGGATTACCAAGCTTCCCGGGAAGGAAATTCTGGAAGGGGGATAGGACTGCTTTTTACTTTGGGACACATTGCTCATTACCTATTTACTGTATCCTATTACCAGAGGAACTCGGCATCACCGCGGTAGATCGCCTGTATCCCCTGAAGCCCAAGAATCCTATCTAAGGGATTCCGGCCATCGCCGATTAAGAAGTTGCGCAGCTTCGAGCAGATCGGTTACCACACACTCAGGTCAGCAAGCTCACAGTAGCCGGTAGGGCTGACACTACATCTTATTATTCATTTTGCTGGACTATCGGAAATCGGTAGGGTGGGAGAGGTATGTCTTTGCGGAGGCGTCATTGCGCCTGTCCGCCGGAGGAGGGAGGAGGTTGCCCAAAGCTTCTAACTGGGGCCAAGAGCCTGAAACCGCCGAAGCAATCTCAAGGAAGTGGTTGCATCAGACATGGAGACTGCTTCGGTGCCCTCGCAGTGACGGTCACACTGACGACTGCGACTGACTACTGACCACTTTCTTCGGTCGTCCGGTATAAAAACACATTTAAAGCATGAAAAAAACACTACTCACATGCTTCCTGGCAGCGCTATGCCTTGCCGGAAGCAGTCTAAAAGCTCAGAGCGGAGTTGCTGAGTCACCCACCGGGGCGGATTTTCTTCATAGGTCTGGCCCCACCGTCCCGCATGGACTGCGGGACACCCATCGGGGCGGGGAGACCCGCTCCGATACTTTGCCGGAGCAAAATGGTTTGGTTGATCACTCCGGCGCCCAAGGTCAGGAGGGTGAGAGCTCTTCTGCCCACTCGGAGGGGATGCTCTATCTGGAAATAGACTCACCCAATCCACCGGATACGCTCTGGATCACCTACTGGGAGCACCTGCTCAGTGAAGCTCCCGAGGTTACTCCCGGAATAACGCTGCCACTGATCGGGCAGAAAGGAACCTTCTTTGAAGGCAGTTCAGGTACCCAGGTCTTCTTATGGGCGCTGCCTCAGGATGTGGAACACGGCTATTTGTCCATTACCTACAATAAAGTAGACCTGGCAAAGCAGTGGGGTTTTTCAGCAGGAGACCGGGTCAGGATAAGGGTTGACCTGAATCGTGGCAATATCCTATTCGGAGGCCCATCCGCCGGTTTCTACCGTACCCAATACCTGCTGGACCAGGCGTTCAGCGAAGAGCAGTTCAATTCAGATCCCATCCTGATCGCAAGCCGGAGCGAAGGGCTCTTTGCCGATTCCGCCTCCAGTGCAGCTTACCGCAAAGCACACAGCCAGCCGGAAGATCTTCATGTACGGATAAAGGTGCTCGTGCCCAAAGAAAACGGCTGGGATCACCTGGCAGCTTATCTGAAAACCCCTGCACTCGAGCATCCCGCCTGGAGGGTGCTGAACTCCCAAAGACAATTACTATCAGCTGAGGAGTATGCTGTATTGGAAGCCAGGATAACGGGTGAGGTCCTCACTACTGCAGGCAAAAGGGCGGAAATGATCGCTGAGCTACTGAGCGAGGAGAGTGAAAAGGGAGAGAGATTTCTGGCGTGGGTATCCGGTCTTAAGCCCCAAGGTTCATCCATTTCCCATCCCCGTCTGATCCAAGGGGTGACAAGCCTGGAAGTGCTGAGGGCTAGGCTCGCAGGGGAAAACGTGATGGATAATTTCCTCTCCTATTCACCACACATCCGGGATGAACTTATCGGGTATTATCTGCTCAGCAACCACAACAGGCTCAATGAACAACAGACCAAGCTCTTTCGGAGGGGGATCAGCCGGGTCGAAACACCCTGGATCAGGGAAAAGCTGGAAAGCCTCCGGGAGATCAAGTCAGGTCAGTTTGTTTCAGACGGACTGGTTGACCCACAGGGTGTTGTTGTGGATTTGACGGACTTTCGCGGAAAGACAATTTTGATCCATTACTGGATATCCGGCTGCAAGTTCTGCATAGATGACTACAGGGCAATACTACGGCCTTTGGAAGACTTGTTGGAAAATAATCCCGACATCCTCCTGGTCACCATCAATGCGGACACGGGCAGGGATTCCTGGGTGAAAAGCCTGTCCACCGGAAACTATACCTCAGACCGGTTTCTCAACCTGAAAGCTGAAAGAGGAGGCCCGGTACTCTCCAGGTATTCCATCCATTCCTTTCCCCAGAAAATGATCATCGGACCCGATTCGGGGGTCCGGATGCAATCCCTTGACCGGATAGCGGCGGAAAAACTTGAGACTATTCTTGACAGCATCCAGACAGCCTCCCCACTTTCCCATCTCCCCAGCCAGACCCTACTGCCATGAAATATATACTGATCACGTTGGTTGCCTGAGCTCTTTTGAGCATGCAAGTACATGGAATGCAGCAGGAAAATGCCAGCCTCACCGGTACCGTAGTTGGTCCCGATAGGCTTTCACTTCCTGGGGCGATGGTTTATCTGGTAGGTACAGACTTCCGTACCATCACTGATGAAAACGGTGCGTTCACGCTGAATGTGCCTCAGGGGGACTATGAGCTCTCGGTGTCCTACATCGGTATGGAATCCATGCGGGTGGAGATCAGCCTTCCCCGGGCTGAAGCAGTGGAAATCCTGTTGAAGCCTTCCGAGACCGAACTCAATACCGTGGAAATCGTCTCCACCGGCTATCAGGAACTTCCCAAGGAGCGGGCGACGGGCTCCTTCGCCCATCTGGACAGCCAGCTGGTACAGCGGAGGGTAAGTACTTCGGTAGTGGACCGGCTGGAAGACGTGACGCCCGGACTGGTGTTTAACCGCGGCATTCATGCCACCAACGAACCCATCACGATCCGGGGCAGGAGCACGATCAACGCGGATACTTCACCGCTGATTATCGTGGATAATTTCCCTTATGACGGTCCGCTGGAAAACATCAACCCCAATGATGTAGCATCCATTACGGTACTGAAGGATGCCGCTGCTGCCTCTATCTGGGGCGCAAGGGCCGGGAATGGGGTGATTGTCATCACCACGGTAAGGGGACAGGCCGGGCAACCCATGAAGGTCAGTCTCAACTCCAATGTGACACTTACCGAACACCGGGATCTGTTCTACGCACCGAGGATGGGTATTTCTGATTTTATAGGGATTGAGGAGGGGTTGTTTGATGCAAACTTCTACAGAACCCAGGAAAACAATGCAAACAACCCCCAGCTTTCTCCGGCGGTGGAAACGCTGATTGCACTGAGGGATGGACATATAACCCAGCAGCAAGCGGATGCGGCTATGGCCTTGTATCGGCAGTCGGATGTCAGAAGAGATATAAGGGATCATTACTTACAGCCTGGGATCAACCAGCAATATGCGCTTGCGGTTACCGGAGGAAGTGCAAAGCATGCGTATCAGGTATCCCTGGGCTATGACCAGATCCGTCCGGATGTGGTGGGTAACAGCAGCAACCGCTGGACACTCGCCGTGGGTGATCGCTGGAAGACAGCGGGAGACCGGTTGGAAGTCGGGCTCTCGGTGAACCTTGCCAACCGGAATACCCGTACAGGCACAGTGCTTCCGGATGCCTATGCCTATGACCGGCTTGTGGATGAAAATGGAAACCCTCTTGCCGTAGCCAGATCATACAGCTCCAGGTACATTGCTTCAGTGGAAGATAGTGGGCTGTTGGATTGGAGCTATGTGCCGCTAAATGAAATCGGAAAGCTCGACCATGGTAGCCAGTCCTACGATTTGAGAGTGAGTCCTTCACTCCAATATGCCATTACCCCTGACCTGAAGGTGGGCATCTTCTACCAGTATTGGAAAAATGTAAGAAACTCCAGAAACAGGGATCCTTTGGAGCTCTTTGTGACCCGTGACCGCATCAATAAAGTAGTCCAGTTGGATGGGGATGAGTATATCTTTCCGGTTCCTATAGGGGATATCATGGATGTGTCGCAGTCCGATACCTATTCCCATACCTTCCGGCCGCAACTGACTTATGCCAAAGAATGGCAGGGGAAGCATTTTCTGAACGGGATTGCAGGCCTGGAGGTGAGAGACCTTCAGGGACTGGATTGGTCCAGCCGTTACTATGGATACCGGGATGATATGGGGCTGAGTGTTCCCGTGGATATGGTTGGCAGATTTCCCTTTATCTTTAATCCCGGCGTGCAGGGGAATATTACTTCAGGGGATTCCCATGGTGGTAAAGTAGATCGCTTCGTGTCTTATTATGCCAATCTGGGCTATGATCTAAAGCACAGGTATTTTCTTACGCTGAGTGCCAGGAAAGACCAGGCCAATATTTTCGGCGTGGATGCCAATATGCGGGGAGTTCCGCTTTGGTCCATGGGAGCAGGATGGATTATCTCTGGGGAGAAGTTTGCACAGCATCCCAAGATGCCCTTTGTAAAACTGAGGGCAACGTATGGGGTCAGTGGAAATGTGGATAAACGACTGTCTTCTGAAGTCACCGCCTCATATGTGAGCTTTGTCCCGGGAGGTGTTTTGCCACAGTTAACCATTGCTTCCATCGGAAACCCGCCCAATCCGGAACTGGGTTGGGAGAAAATCAGGACAACGAATCTGGCGTTGGATGTAGAAACCCAGAATGGATTTTTGGCTGCATCATTTGAATATTATTTCAAGGACTCCAAGGACTTATTAGGGGAGTACTCAGTTACCGCAGCTACCGGCTTGAGAAGTTTTACAGGGAATTTTGCTGAAAGCCAGGTACGTGGAGCAGACCTTACCATGTCTTTCAGATGGTTCAGAAGGGATTTTAGGTGGACTTCCAGCCTTATCTACAGTGGATTAAAAGAAAAAGTAACAGATTTTGAGAAATTGCCGACCGTCAGTAACCTGCTGAGCATTGCCACTACAGGGATGCCTTTTCCTAAAGTTGGCAGACCATTGTACGGGATATATTCCTACGAGTGGGGCGGATTGGATCCTGCTACCGGTGATCCCAGAGGAATGGTGAACGGAGAGCCAAGCAGTGATTACCTGGCGATTACCCAGGATGCTACGATAGATAATCTACAGTATCATGGTCCCGCCAGGCCGACTGGATTTGGTGCCATCAGAAATGATTTTTCATACAGGGGGTTCTCCTTGTCCATCAATGTTTCTTATCGCTTTGGATACTATTATAAGAGAGCTTCGATTGACTATGACATGCTATTGCGCGGAATGATGGGCCATGGCGATTTTGAAAGGAGATGGCAGCAACCGGGTGATGAGAGCTGGACCCAGGTTCCCTCTTTGCCGGAAGCGGTGAATACAAGAAGGAACAACTTCTATAGTAACTCGGGTGCTCTGGTGGCAAAAGGAGACCACATCAGGCTTAACGATGTACGTTTTTCCTACAGCATAAGTCAGGCTAAGTTTTCGGCTCTTCCATTCAAGTCTGCAGAGGTATATGCCTACGCCAATAACCTGGGGATTATCTGGAAAGCTTCAAAGGATGGCTTTGATCCCGACTTCAGGACTTCCAGGCCCTTGAGATCCATTGCCATGGGGATACGCCTGGACTTCTGATAGAACTTTAACGGGAAAAAGAAGATGGCTCTTCTCCGCATGGGTAGCGGGTATATTCTGCTTTATCCAGAGAGGTAATACCTGCTGCCCATCTTTCCTTCACTTTCTAAACACTGAACAAAATGAAAAAATATATCACAAGATTTCTTTATGGAGTATTGCTCCTAAGCTCGACCTCCTGCCGGGACTACCTCGAAGAGAAGCCCGTGAAAGATATCCTAGTACCATCTACACTGGAGGACGTCCGTACTTTATTGGATTACTACCCGGGATTAAACACGAATTCTCTGGCTACTTTCCTGATTTCGGACGATTGGGAAATAACTTCCCAAAAGTGGAATGTCCTGAATCCCTGGGAACAAAATGCTTATTTATGGCAAAAAGATGTTTATGAGCCTACCCAACGATCAGGAGATTATAACAGGATCCATCTAAAGGTTTTCTATTCCAATATCAGTTTGGATGTGTTGGATAAGCTAGAAGGTCATTCCGGTACAGAGTTTTCTCATCTGAAAGGAGAAGCATTGGCGTTGAGGGGAAGAGCGCTGTTTGAATTGGCGGAATTGTTCCTGCCTGGAGCTAAAAGTAACTTGATTGACCGGATCAAGGTACCTGTGAATTTAAAATCAGACATCAATGCGACTTTGGCAAGGCTGGGGATTTCCGAAGTACTGGGTATGGTAAAGCAGGATATGGAAATGGCATTTGCACTTCTTCCCGAGAAACAACTCTACAAAACAAGGCCTGACAAAGCCGCTGTGAAAGCCTTTCTCGCCAGGGTGTATCTGTATGAAGAAAATTGGGAAGAGGCATCAAGCGCAGCAGCTTATGTAGTAGCGCACGCTGAAGAGCTGGTGGACTATAATGAGCTGGATGCCTCATTGGCATATCCCTTTACGCTATTCAATAAGGAGACAGTATTTTACAGCGTAACGAGCAGTTTTTCCGTGACGGCAAGTCCCGAATCCTTTATCAATCCGGAGCTCTATCAATTATACGGGGAAAACGATAGACGGAAGGATTTGTTTTTTAGGCTGGATAACGGAGGTAACCCTTTATATAAAGGTTCGTTGACAGGGAATTTGGAGCTTTTTACCGGGATAAGCTTACCGGAAATGTACCTGACTGCTGCTGAAGGTGCCATCAGAGCAGGGGATGTAGGTGAAGGGGTAGCCTATCTGAACGTATTAGGAGCCAACAGGTATGAAGATTTTAGGCAATGGGAAGACCTAAGTGCGGAAGAAGCTTTGGAAGTGGTATTGCTTGAGCGGAGAAAGGAGCAGGTATTCAGGGGAACCCGCTGGCTGGATATGAAAAGGTTTTGGTATTTGAGTCCAGGTCTGATAGTGGAGCGAGAGATCAACGGCAAGCTTTATTCACTCGCATCTGAAGAACAGTATATATGGCAGGTTCCTCCATACGAAATTGAGTTGGAGGGGAGGTAATAAAGAGAACCCAGTCTTAAGAAGGCTGGGTTCATACTTGGTTACAATTGATTTAAAGCCCAATAGGAGTGAGACTTATATTTACGAATATTCGGTCATCTAAGTCGTCAATAGGATTCCCGCCAACTGCGTCAAAAAGACATCCTGGTTCGTTTTGACTATCGCACTGATAGCTACCTGGAGGAGTGTTCTCATCCACTAGGTACCAGTTGGCTCCGTCATATCCATACATTGGGTTTTCACTTTTTGGTGAAGTAAACGCAACTGCCGCGAAGGCAGCCACAACAAACGCGATTAGGGGCAACTTGCCCTCGAGCTTCTTCATATAGTATCCTGTTTTTTGACAGATCAAAAACAGGGAAAACGTTTGGGGGTTTCCGGTGCAATCCCACTGACTGCTTACCGGAAGTGGTTAGTGCCTACTCTGAATAGGGTTTTCGGCTTCGCCCTTTTTTATCCGCCCAGATGCGGCTGTATTCCTTTCTGCCAGCCTAAGGAATGACGGATGTACAGCCCCGGATCCTCCCTGCACGTGATCAGAGGAATCCGGAGATGATGGAATGAACTTAGTATCTCCATTTATAAAATGCAAATCACTGATCCTGATCTGGTTATCAAATCCCTGTTTTGATAACATTGGTTATGAAATCGAGCATGACTAAAAAGTCACACACTGGCATGATTATAATCGCTGCGAGATTCCATGTGGCCTTTGAAAGAAAAAGTATAAACACATGAAAACTCAAGTTAGATAGCTATCTTATTAGGAGTTAAATGCATGTTAGACGGAGGATTTTGCCGGAACTTCTGACGGATTCCCTTGATGCACCAGTAAAATGAACAGTGATACGAAGATCAAGTTAGGCATCGTGACGTACGCCAAAGCACACGGGATTTATGAGGAAAAGCTGTTTGCCCCACTTTTTGAGCGGTGTGCCACTGTCGTGTTTAGAAGAGGGGAGCCGGTCAGGCTGCTTACGGACGATGCGTTATGCATGGTTTATTCGGGGGCTGTCCTGGGCAGGCTGAAGATGGGGGATGGCCATGTGGAGCAGCATCTGCTGCGGAGTAATCAGCTGTTTTATACAGGCAAGATGGAGGGCTTGCGGGAGCGTGCCGCATCGTCCTGGGTGGCCATACTGCCCAGCGAAGTGATCTATATCGGGCTATCCATTATCCGGCGTGTGGCCCACTCCGAGCCCGCGTACTGGCATGGGCTGATACAGCGCATCCTGGACTGTGATAGGACCCAGAGCCGGCTCTACCATGCCGTACACCGGCAGTCCACCCTGATAGCTAAGCTGGATATGTTGCTCAGGCATGATGAAAGGCTGCTGGACATCAAGCAGGTGTATCTGGCGTCTTACCTGCTCGTCACGGCACCTTCCTTCAGCCGGGCCCTGAAAGAGTGGGAGCGGAGAAACCTGCCTTAGGAAGTGTGATGGGAGCGTGCCTTTCGGCTGTTTTTTCCCAAGTGGTAGGCGCCGCAGTAGGGGCATCGGTAGGCTTCCAGTAAAAATGAGTCGGTGAAGTCGTTTCGGATTTGGTGCCGCCGGTTATAGTCGAGGACGTACCAGGCGATTTCCGGGGAGGGAAATCTTACCTTGCCCAGGCACATCGCGCGGATATGGAGAAGGGAAGGGGAGGATATGACCAGCGGCTTGTTCATGTGTCACAATGCATTGGGATTAAGTTACGGATAACGCGGCAGCCACACCAGTTTGGTTATCAAAATGGGAGTTAGATAACCTCCATCTACGTGGTTGGTGCCACCTTCCAGCTTCGAGCCTTGTATCTTTCCACGGCACCAGAGATTACAGAAGGTAATGGTATATCCAATTAACCCTTAACAATTAACAGTTAACTTTCAACCCCCATCTCGGTTCCATCCTCCTACAATGACCTACCTGCTCTGAAATACGATCCTGCGTAGGAGGCAATGGCCTGTTATCTTTTTATCACCGGGTTAAAACCCGCTGCCGGGATAGCTGCCACCCCTACGGGGTTGATACGTTCCCGTCTCCGTGGTTGGTGTCCCCACCAACCACTATGACTATGAGGAAGTAATGGTATATCCAATTAACCCTTAACAATTAACAGTTAACTTTCAACCCCCATCCCCGTTTCCATCCTCCTACAATGACCTACCTGCTCTGAAATACGATCCTTCGTAGGAGGCAAGGGCCTGTTCTCCTTTTTATCACCGGGTTAAAACCCGCTGCCGGGATATAAGCCCACCCCTATGGGGTTGATACGTTCCTGTCTCCGTGGTTGGTGCCGTGGTTGGTGTCCTATGACTATGAGGAAGTAATGGTATATCCATTTAACCCTTAACAATTAACTTTTAACCTTTAACCCCCATCCCCGTTTCCATCCTCCTACAACTACCTACCTGCTCCGAAAGACGCTCCTGCGTAGGAGGCAATGGTCTGTTCTCCTTTTTTTATCACCGGGTTAAAACCCGATGCCGGAATATAGCCCACCCCTACGGGGTTGATACGTTCCCGTCTCCGTGGTTGGTGTCCCCACCAACCACTATGACTATGAGGAAGTAGTTGGCGTATTCCCTTAACATTTAACGGTTAACTTTTAACCCCCATCCCCGTTTCCATCCTCCTACAATGACCTATCTGCACCGAAGCACGATCCTGCGTAGGAGGCAATGACCTGTTCAACTTTTTTTATCACCGGGTTAAAACCCGCTGCCGGGATATAGCCCACCCCTATGGGGTTGATACGTACCCACCAACCACTACGATTATGAGGAAGTAATGGTATATCGATTTAACCCTTAACAATTAACTTTTAACCTTTAACCCCCATCTCGGTTCCATCCTCCTACAATGACCTACCTGCTCTGAAAGACGATCCTGAGTAGGAGGCAATGGCCTGTTCTGCTTTTTTCATCACCGGGTTAAAACCCGTTGCCAGGATATCTGCCACCCCTACGGGGTTGGTTTTTAATCTTTAACCCTTAACCTTCGAACTTCCAGCTATTGGAGCCGTCATTGCGGGGAGGCCCTAAGGACGACGCGGCAATCTCATGGAAGTGAGTAGGCCACACATGGAGACTGCTTCGGTGCCCCCGCAGGGACGGAAACAGTCCAAATCCTTCTTTGACCATCTCTTCCCTTCTAAAAAAGTACCTTCCCGGCAGTTTTTTACTTCTTACGCCTGTAATGTAGCTGAGTCAATCCGGTATCAAATGTTTTTGCTGTAATGAATTCCAAGGTGTGCTCAGGTCTCCCGTCTTTGAAAAGTCTTGTTCCGCTACCTAATAAAACAGGAATAACCGAGATGATAAACCCGTCTATCAAGTCGTGCTTTAGTAGCTCATTGATTACTTCTGCACCACCATCGCAATAGATGTTTTTGCCATTTTCTGATTTCAGACGATCAACTAAACCGGTTAAACTGCCTGTATAAAAAACCGTTCGGCCTACCTGCGGTCTCTGGGTTCTTGTGATGACATACACATCCCGTTGTCCGTTGTCGTAGTGAGACGCCCCTATTGCATTGACTACATAGTCATATGTTTTCCTGCCGATAATCAGGGTGTCTATCTGGGATGTGAATTTTGCATAGCCATAATCTTCCCCTTCTTTTTCCACAAGCTTCAAAAAGCTTAGGTCATCGTTAGGTTTTGCTTCGAATCTTTGATTAATGACAGAGCATGCTGAAAACGAATGATGTTACTGTATTCCTTTGGTGATAGTCCAATCAGTTTTTTGAAACTCCGCTCCAACTGTCTTACAGTCGTGGAATTTTTTCGGGCCAGCCCCTGGATACTGATTATTCCGTTTGCTGAATGGATATCATGGATAACTGGCTGTAACGGTTGGGTCTTTGTTTTTATTCTTCCGGAATAAAATTGGTCAAAATAGCTGAATGGACTGTCCAGTATTTTGCCTATATCAAACGATTTGGCTTTTTCCAATTCGGTCGTAGAATTGGTCAATTCATTCTGTGGAGCATAGCTATAGAAATTGGCAAAAGTTGCCGGCTTTAGGCACACACCGATCAAATGCGTATCGTTATCGATGTAGCTGTCCTTAAAAGAATCCATCGCACCCACCACGTACGTTTTTCCAAATTCCATCGAAAGCCTCCCGTTATCGGTAAGACATTTATTTCCTAAATTCAGTAGAATGCCTGCACAGCCATCCGGAAAAACACGTTCCCATTGTTTCTCACTTTTATTCCCTTCAAGTTCCCAATAAAAATCAATAAAAGCTGCTAGCTCTTTGCCGGGTTTTACTTTTTGTATTCCATTTTGGTCTAGTAATATGGGGGTGGTCAAGTAATATATTGATTTTATGAGTATTACCTTTACTTTTTGTAAAAGAGGAAATCATGTGGTCCCGAGGATGACCACAGCATCAAATTGGATCCAGAACAGCAAACCCCAAGTTTCATATTTAGGTGCTGAATTGAACTACGAAATTTAACACCCTGCTATGGGGGAGCCGGTCCATGGCTAAAATTGATACCTAATACCCCTGGTCTTTCCCAGTCACAGTAAGCAAAAGGCCAGATTCCGCAAAGGCGGGTCCAGCTTTTGCGACCAGGGTCAGAGCGATTCGTTGGGAATAGGCTTGTGGGTACTGACAGACAGCCTGTTCCATGCATTGATGGAGATGATGGCCAAGATCACCTGGGCAAGGTACTTCCCTCCAAAAGCCTTTAACGCCCGGTTGTAACTTTCATTACTCAGACCCTTTTCATGGATGAGCGTGACTTCCTCGGTGATCTGGAGTAGTATTTTTTCCTCGGGAGTGAAGAGGTGAGTCTCTCTCCAGGCATTCAGCAATAGAATCCGCTGGATTTTTTCACCCTGCTTCAAGGCATCTTTCGTGTGCATGTCAATACAGAATGCACATTGGTTGATCTGGGAGGCCCGGATTTTGATCAGTTCCTTATGGGTGGATGTAAGTTCGGATTGCTGGAGATACTTCTCCATTCCGAAAAGTGATAGATAGCCTTTCGGTTCTACTTTGTCGATTTGCAGTCTGTTTTCCATTTTTTTATCGGTTTTGGTGAAACATAGGCCAAAGGTATTTCTGTCAAATCCGGAAATACTTGAACTGGATTAAGAACGTCTTTTCGCCCGAAGTTTACTGAGATATTCCGGTGTCAGCCCCAGGTAAGTAGCGAGGATATACTGCGGTACCCGCTGCACAAAGTAGGGGAACTGCTCACTGAAGTTATAGAAGATTTCCTCCTTGGAATAATTGAAAAGGTATTTTAGCCTGGTAATCACGGCTCCATAGCCGATCTCATACATTTGGCGGAAGTAGGACTCCATTTCCGGGTGATCTCTCAGCAAGGCAGTGTATTTCTCCCGTGAAATACTCCACACTACCGATTCTTCCACGGCCTGGATCGTTGCATCGGTCACGTTCTTCTTGTAAAAAGCCTGGTAATCGCTGATCCACCAATTCTCCAGGGCAAACTGAACTGATTTTTCAACGCCGCGTTGATCGGTGAAAAAAGCGTGGATACAACCCCTTTCCACAAAAAACAACTGGTCACAGGGATGGTAAGCAGGTAAAAGAATCTCTTTTTTTCCAGCTTCCAAACGCTCAAAGTATCCAGGGATTTGACGGGTAAGCGCTGGTGTTAAAGAAATAAATTTCCGGATGTGCTCAAGAAGGATTTGGGACATAGGTAAAAGCTTTTGGGAATTTAGAAAGCAACCATCAGATCCCAAAACAGGAAGATAACTGCCGATATTCTGTTTTTATGTTATTTCCGTCATTTGCCCGGTTCAGTATGATTTAGTTGGGCAAGTAAAGAAACAAGTCGGTAAATTCGGTCTTACCGAAGACGATCCAGGCCTTAAAACTGTGGGATTTAAAAGGGACTGGATACCTTTAGGCAGGGTTTCGAAAAACGAACGTGGAAATGATAGACCATAAAATAGACAAGAAAGTAATTGATGGGTTGTTTGTGACCATTCCGACAGGAGCTGTTGCTATGAGAGATGACCGGACTAAGGAAACTTGGTCTGTTAAAATAGACTCCTTCGAACTTTCTAGATTTCCAATAACACAGGAACTATATAGCGCATTGACAGACGGAAATCCTTCTGCATTCAAAGGCGACGAATTACCAGTGGAAACTGTTTCTTGGTTTGATGCGGTGAATTTTTGCAATAGACTATCTGATTTCCTAGGGAAAGATAAGTGTTATACCCTTGATTTGGCAACTGAAAAAGTAAGCTTAGATTCACAGGCAAATGGATTTCGGTTACCAACGGAAGCAGAATGGCAGTATGCTTGTCAGGCGGGAGTCAAAGACATCAGATACGGAGAACTGGATGAAATCGCCTGGGTTAAAGAAAATTCAAACAGTCAAACTCAAAACGTTGGACAGAAGAAACCCAATGAATGGGGACTTTATGATATGTTGGGAAATGTTTGGGAATGGTGTTCAGACATATATGACGAAACTGTTTACGGAACTTACCGTGTTTTCAGAGGTGGCGGCTGGTGCGACCAAGAAAGGAGTGTAATGGCAACAACCCGAAGAAGAAGTCATCCTTTCTCGTTTAAAATAGATGATCTAGGGTTTAGAATCGCAAGGAACTTGGATAGATAAAACAACAGCTGGCGACCGGGTTTTCGTTGTGTGCGAAACACAAAGGGCGGAAACCGCTGCGTTTTCATATATTTCCAATCGGTCAGGATATAAAGGTAGGACAGGGCGTGAAGAAATCTTCCACGGGAGGGGCTAGCGTGAAGAATCTTTCCATTGAAAAGATTTAGCCAGGAGCCAGCATGCAGGGAGGGGAGCCACGGGCCAGCTTGTTAGGAGGACTGAGCGTTTAGGGTTAGTCCGGTGGACTAATCTAGTGAAGGGCCAGCTTGTAGGGCAGGCAAACTACCCCCAGTGCCCCATAGAACAACAAGGGCTCCTTGGTTTGCTTTTTCCTTTAAAACATTCCTGTTTGGAATAGTTATATCGTTAAAATTCAGAAAATGAGTCTATTTAAAAGGTTTATACTAGATCTTAGAGATTTTAGCTATTATTCAATTTATAAGAGCAAGGGGTCAGCTATCGCTGATAAGTTTTACAGAAGTCAATTCAAGTATTTGGTAGCTCCTTATTTTGTTACTTTACTTATGGGGCAAGCAGCGGTGTTTTTTAAATTGAATATTTTGATTCCTGATCTAGCTGATGGAAATATTGTGATTATGATAATTATAGGGTTAGTGGTTGTTTTTATGTATAATATATTAATGCTTCCCGTGGAGCGGATTTATGACAGGTACCCTTTAAATTTAGAGTCTATAAAGAGTAGATATTCATCGATACGTGTTAGAATGATTGCGTTTTTTATTGTTGGACTAATTTTGATTCCTATTTTGCCTTATTTGATAACAGAATTGTTTTGAACTGTTTTATCTTACTGAAGGTAATGGAAAGTCGAAAATCCACTATGATTACAAGTAATGGTATATCGATTTAACCCTTAACAATTAACTTTTAACCTTTAACCCCCACCCCCGTTTCCATCCTCCTACAATGACCTACCTGCTCTGAAAGACGCTCCTGCGTAGGAGGCAAGGACCTGTTCAACTTTTTTCATCACCGGGTTAAAACCCGTTGCCAGGATAGCTGCCACCCCTACGGGGTTGATACGTTCCCGTCTCCGTGGTTGGTGTCCCCACCAACCACAATGATTATGAGGAAGTGATGGTATATCCAATTAACCCTTAACAATTAACTTTTAACCTTTAACCCCCATCCCCGTTTCCATCCTCCTACAATGACCTACCTGCTATGAAAGACGATCCTGCGTAGGAGGCAATGGCCTGTTCTCCTTTTTCATCACCGGGTTAAAACCCGTTGCCAGGATATCTGCCACCCCTACGGGGTTGGTTTTTAACCTTTAACCCTTAACCTTCGAACTTCCAGCTATCGGAGCCGTCATTGCGGGGAGGCCCTAAGGACGACGCGGCAATCTCATGGAAGTGAGTAGGCCACACATGGAGACTGCTTCGGTGCCCTCGCAGTGACGGATGCCAGTTCAGCCACTTAACCCTAAACTAGTTTAACCTATCGTGTCTCAGTGTATCTCTCATTCCCTCCGTGTCTCTCTGTGGCTTTTAACCCTTGACCTTCCCCGGTCAAAATGACCAGAATGCGCCGTCTTCCCGTAACACTCCGTCACTGAAAGGCTGGGAATTATGCCTTAAATCCCTTTTCTTGCAATAATCTTTTAGTGGATTCTGGCCACTGGCTGATAGGTTGGGGAAATAAGAGCCAGTGATTCTACTGTCTTACCTGTGTAGATTGCCGGTTATCAATGTGTAAACAAGTTAAAAAAGAATGGAGAAAACAGCATCATCAAACCCTACTAGAGCATGGTTTTTCGGTTTATTGACAGCCGCTTGCCTTGCAAATTTCAATACCGGTTTCTGTCAGGAGACCTTAAAACAGGAGGGTATCGATGTCCATCTCAGCGTGGATTTTTCCAGGCAAACAGGTCCTATGTATCCTGCCTGGGCATGGTGGGGCTATGATGAACCCAACTATACCTATATGAAAGATGGGAAAAAGCTGCTATCGGAGATAGCCAGCCTGAGTCCCGTTCCTGTATTTGTCAGAGCACATAGTTTGTTGGTGACGGACGAAGGACCGAGGGCTGCACTGAAATGGGGCTCTACAAACGCCTATACAGAAGATGAGGATGGAAACCCCATTTATGACTGGACGATAGTGGATCAGATAATGGACACCTACCTGGAGAGGGGGATGAAGCCACTTGCACAGATAGGCTTTATGCCCAAAGCATTGTCCAGCAAGCCGGAACCTTACCGGCATTATTGGAAACCCGGAGCAGATTACGATGACATTTATACCGGTTGGTCCTATCCGCCCAAGGATTATGGCAAATGGGCTGCACTGGTTTACGAGTGGGTACGGCACAGTGTGGACAGGTATGGGAAAGAGGAGGTGGAGTCCTGGTATTGGGAACTGTGGAATGAACCCAATATAGGATACTGGAGAGGTACCACCGAGGAGTATATCAAGCTGTACGATTATACCGCTGATGCGGTGAAGCGGGCACTTCCCACTGCCCGGATAGGAGGACCCGAAACTACCGGGCCCGGGTGGGACAAAGCTGCGGAGTTCTTGAAGACCTTCCTGGACCATGTTACCTCCGGGACCAACTATGTAACCGGCAAAACAGGGAGCCCGCTGGATTTTATCACGTTCCATGCCAAAGGAAATCCAAAATTGGTTGACGGGATAGTGCAGATGGGAATACGTGATCAGCTAAATGATATCGACAAAGGGTTTGCGATAGTGGCCTCCTATCCCCAGCTCAAGGATTTGCCGATTATCATAGGGGAATCCGATCCGGAAGGCTGTGCCGCATGCTCTGAGGCTGACTATCCCCACTATGCTTATAGAAACGGCACCATGTATTCAAGCTATACGGCCGCGTCTTTTGCACGGAAATATGAGCTGGCAGACCGTCACGGAGTCAATTTTCTGGGCGCAGTGACCTGGGGATTCGAATTTGAGGATCAGGACTGGTTTGCGGGATTTCGGGATATGTCTACCAATGGGGTCAACAAGCCCGTGCTGAATGTATTCAGAATGTATGGCATGATGGCGGGACAGCGGGTTTCTGTATCCGGGGGGAGTCTTGGAGATACAGAGCAGGGTGTTGACTTGGCTTATGACCTGGATGGCATGCTTGCATCTGGTGTGAGGGGAGAACGCACCGATATCAACGGACTGGCTACCCTGGACAGCACCAGTGCCGCACTAATGGTATGGAATTACCATGATGAGGATACGCTGGGCTTATCTGCACGGGTTAAAGTCAGTTTCAACAATTTACAGCAGAGCAAAGTCTTGCTGCACCACTACCGGATAGATCAGGAAAACAGCAACGCCTATCAGGCATGGAAAAGCATGGGATCACCCCAAAACCCTACCCAAGATCAGCTACGCGAACTGGAAAAGGCAGGACAGTTGCAGCTGCTGGGCTCCCCGGAATGGATCAAGGTAAAGGAAGGCAGTGCGGCAGTTGAATTTGAGCTGCCCCGACAAGGGGTGTCCCTTCTGAGAATGACCTGGTAAGGAAACCCGAAAGCGGATGGGCTCCCTCTGCAGTTGTCTGCATCCCATACAGGGTGGTGCAGTACAGGAACAGTCCCTTTGGAGACGGATGGGATTACTGCCCCCATCCGTTTGATTGCTGGCATTATTCCTTAGGGGAGGCCTGTGAAGTCATGGATAATCCGCCGACATGGCCATCTCTGCTACTTGACGTACAAGCTCCGTAGGGGAATTGCAGTCACAGTTGCTTAGACCGATGACATAAATATCCTCCTGCGGTAAGTATACCCCCATGGATTTGAATCCAAAAATACTACCCCCATGTTCCCAGCTGGGTGAGTTGCCAATGCGGAGGATATGCCAGCCATACCCGTAATCGATCTTTTGGCCATCAGCCAATGCGTATGTAGAAAAGGCCAATCCGGTAGTTTCCTTGCTTAAAAGGACATGGTCCTGGAGAGACTGGTTCCATATGGCGAGATCATCCACTGTGGACATGAGTGAACCGGCAGCGTAGGGGAGGCTATAGCTGATATAGCTTTTGTTATATAGGGTGTCCTTAGCCTGATAGCCATAGGCACGGTTTTCGATGATCTCCGTATGACTTGCATAGCGGGAGGAGGTCATGCCCAGCCTGTCAAAAATATGCTCCTGTACAAATTCGGCATACGTTTGTCCGGAGACAGCCTCGATGATATAGCCCAAAACAGCGTATCCGGAATTGGAATACCTGAACTGTGCGCCCGGTGCAAAATCCATAGGCTCAGCTTTAAAGAAATCAATCAACTCAAGGGGAGTGAGCCCATTTCTCTCAATCTCCCGGAGGGTTTTCATGGCGGTAAAGTTTTTTATCCCAGAGGTATGGGTCAATAAATGGTGGATGGTGATTTTTTCTCCCTGTGTAGGGTATCCGGGAATGTACATTGTGATGTCATCCTGTAAACCCAGTTTTCCCTGCTCCATAAGTAGCAACACCGAGACCGCTGTAAACTGCTTGGTCATCGACCCAATCTCAAACACCTGCTCTGGGACCATGGGTACATGGAGCTCCAGGTTTGCTTCACCAAATGCTTTTCTATAGATGGGTTTTCCTGCTTTGGTCACCAGAAATACCGCACCGGGGCCTTTGTCCTGAAATGTGATCCCCAGCAAAGAGTCGATCCTAAACTCCAGCGACTGTGAAGTACCGGTAGTGACTAGGACTAAGGAGAGTAAAAGGAAGAGGAAGACCCGGCGAATGAAGGAAGAGTTCATGGGAGATAAGTGTGTTTATCCCTATGATGGTAAAGTCGGTAACTAGGTTACAGCGAACACGGCGGCCGGAAGTGAAACAGGCCAACATTGAAACATAACTCCCAGCCTATCATCATCTTAATCAGAACAAAACAGGTGTCCCAGGTTAATAAATGCAATAGTGTTGCGGTAATAAGAAGTTAACCGCTATATTTGCAATATGATTGCATTTGACTGGGCACTTATTAATACGGACCTGATGCAGGCCGAGCGGCACATGTGGGCATGGTGTCCAATACATCCGGGCTTCTCCCGGTAAGAACTGGGACAGGTAGTGGTCATTAAGAAGAAATGATAACATGAAAAACACATTTATAGGTATCCATATGGATTTTTTTGGGTTTTTTGCTTCAGCTGCCTGCGCTGTCCACTGTGCAGTTATTCCTTTTGCGGTCAGCTTACTTCCTTTTTTGGGTGTCCGATTCCTGGATCATCACTGGCTGGAGTACCCGGTTATTTCAATAAGCCTCTTATTGGCATTTTTGGCTATTTCCCATGGGTATACCAGATACCACAGAAGTCTGCTGCCTGCGCTCGTGATGCTGCTGGGGTTTATCCTCTTGGTCTGCGGCCATTTTTGGGTCTCTGGAAAGTTGGGGGTTGTCATGCTCCCGCTGGGAGCGATTTTGATTTCTGCTGCCCATTACATCAACTGGAAGAAAATCAGCTCTTCTAAAATGGGCCTGCCAGGCTATGGCACTACTTGATTCCCTTGCCGAACGGGCCTCTTTATCGGGCCATACAGGAAAGTTATATAACACATCACTCAAATTTATTAAAACCTCAAAACCAACAAACAGATGAACAAGCACCTGAGCCATGTATTTCTGATCTGCCTAGCAGTGTTTTTTTTCTCCTGCCAAGATGATGATGATGTGGCCTTGAAGGCGCCTATCATATCGGGTTTTGAATTTGGGCAGGGGAGTACCCACTCCACGGACCCGGTGGCTTACAAGGGGTCAGACCTTCATCTGGAAGCCGAAATACTGGCCGAAGCGACGGTCAGTGCTATCCGGTTGGAAATCCACGGCCACGGGCTCACCCTGGGAGAGGCAGAGGAGGAATGGGATTTTGACCGCACGTACACGGATGCAAAATACCTGGTGAAGAATCCGTCATTTCATGAGCATGTGGATATCCCTGCCCGCATCCCTGCCGGGGAATACCATGTAACCCTCTCCGTGACTGACGAAGCTGGCAACACCTCCGAAGCGGAAGGTGACCTGCTGATTCTGGATCGCGAAAGTCAGTGATAAGCCGTTGGATCAACCCGTTGAAAATCTAAACTCAACGGTTGGTTTTTCTGCCTCAGGCCTAGGATTTTGCCCACGGTGCAGTCTAGATCCGGCTGCACCGTGGGCATTTCAGGTTCTATCAGGCTATACCCACTTTTTGACTTCGTGCTTTTAAGCCAGGCCCGGAGCACAATAAACTACCCATCAGTTCCCAACGGACCGGGGCCAAAAGGGAGGCTCCTCCTGCAGCTATTTTTTTCCTGGACCGGACCGATGCATGCTGTATCGATGGGGAAAGTAATTGGAAAAATCAGTGATTTTTAGGAAAAATGCATTAACACCTGATTTTCTCTTCTTTTGTATTGGGACATCGGTAAAATAATTACTACCTTAAATCCTGTATTTGTTAGAATAATATTTTGCCAAACATAGTTGTGTCAGTCAATCGGCTTGCTAGCATACAATCGGACCCAAAATTGAAATCTGTCTCAGATGATAAAAGTCTATGGCTAAGTATAGCGAAAGGAAACGACCTTGCCTTTTCCAGTCTCTATAAGAAATTTGCCAACCCGCTTTTTAATTATGGTCTCCACATCTGCATGGACCGTGAGCTGGTGAAGGACTGCATCCAGGAGCTTTTCTCTTCCATTTGGATCAAGCGGGATACCCTGTCACCGGTAGAGGCCGTGGGAGCTTATCTCTTCCGGTCCTTCCGCAATCTTCTGATGAAAAGGCTGGAGAAGGACAAGAGGTACAGCGGTTTTTTGCTGGCGGCGGAGCAGGCCGGCGACTACCATGCCTCCTATGAGGAGGAGGTAATCCAGGCCCAGGAGCATAAGCAGCAGTTGAGCAGGTTAGCCAGGGGGCTTTCCAGCCTGACCAAAAGACAGCGGGAAATAGTTGTCCTGAAATATTTTAATGGACTGAGTTACTCCCAGATCTCGGAGATTATGGGGATCAATACAGAATCCGCCCATAATCTCCTGTCCAAAGCCATCCAGGTACTCCGGGGAATTGTCAAGACTTTTTCGGGTTTGTTCATTTTCTCCGGATATTTTTTATAGCGGTATACCCCCATTCTTTCGCTCCTGAAGGGTTCCCACCTGGCGTGTGCATAAAGTAGACACCAGGCGGATAAGCGTACCCTGAGACCGGGCATGATGCAGGCCACACACACTGGGATCGTTATCAGCTATGCGGGATTCTCCATGGCTAAAATGGGGACTGGCTATCCTCATAATCCGGGACGAGGTCATGACGGCTAAAATCAAATTATAAGCACAGAAAAAAAACAAAAAAAAATGATGAGATACCAGGGAGGGGCGACTCTTATATACAATTAGCTAACCTAGAGCAGTGGACCCCTACGAGAAATATTCTGATTTTACGCTACAGGACTTTGTGACAGATCCCTATTTCAAGGAATGGGTGCTGCAGGATGACCCGGAGCATGCCTATTTCTGGGAAAGATGGATGCGTGAAAATTCGGAAAAATCTCCAATCCTGACTGAGGCGAGGGACCTGGTCCTGTTCCTGGAGTCGACACAGGAGGAAATGGATGTGGATGAGTTCAGGGAATTATGGGAGGATATCCAGCTGGATATCAGGAAGCCCCATGGATTAAACCTCCTGAAAAAGTCCAGGAAAAGTTTTTGGCCTGCAGCAGCAGCAATAGCGGTGGTTGTATCCACTGTGGCCGCCTGGGTATGGTGGGCGGAGCCCGGGGCAGTGGAGTATACGACTGCTTACGGCGAAACCCGTGAAATCACACTTCCTGACAGTTCTACGGTGATATTGAATGCCAACTCCCAGCTGACCTTCAAGGACAACTGGAAGAAGTCAAGGGAAATAAGCATCACGGGCGAGGCATTTTTCAGAGTCGTGCACAAGGTGGATGACCAGCCATTCAAAGTCACCACTTCCCAAGGGGTGACGGTAGAGGTACTGGGTACGGAGTTCAATGTGTACCACAGGTCTGAGGAGACCGAGGTGGTGCTGAGTTCTGGGGCGGTGACTCTCAGCTTTCCCATGGAGGAAAGGGAAGGAAAAATCCTGATGGAACCGGGTGAACTGGTTGAGTTCAAAGAGAAGAAATTCCAACGGAAAAAGGTAGACCCTGAGCACTATGTATCCTGGACAGGCAAGGTACTGAACCTGGACCACACGAGCCTCTCCCAAATATTAAAAATGGCCAGGGAGAACTATGGGGTGCGGATAAAGGTGGCGGACGAGCGGATTTTAAACCAGACGGCTTCCGGCTCCATGCCTTTGGAAGGAGAGGAGAGCTTTATGAATCAAGTATCGAAAATTTTCAATATAGAAATCAAGTACCATGATAGCATCTATCATATCAATTAACCCAATAATGAATTTTTACCCAATAACCTACAACCCTGTGCAGTATGAGAAACATCTTCTTAATGGCATGTCTGGCCATACTGGTTTCGCATCAGGCGAACTCACAGTATACCGAAGTGTATGCATCAAACCATCCACTTAAAACAGAAAAAAAACGCAATCCTGCCATCCCCCTAAAGGAGGGGCTGGCCCAGCTCGAGAAACAGTTCAAGGTTTCTATTGCCTACAAAGACGAGTTGGTGGAGTCACAGAAAACCAAAGCGGACATCAGTTCATTTGCCTCTGTGGAAGAAGGCCTTACAGACCTACTGCGACAGACTGATTTGCAGTTTGAAAAGGCAGGCGAGTATTTTTACATTATTTATCCCAAGCGCAACACCGCAGCGTCCTATACTTTTCCAAAGGGGGACTTCCGTTTGGCCTCCCTGGCTGGCGGTGGTACTTCCTCTGCGGTAAGACGTACTTTGGAAAGGCGTAAGATGGGAAGTTCCTCCGCGGTACGTGTACAGGTGAGGGGCAAGGTCCTGGATGAAAACGGAAGTGGGTTTCCCGGAGTAAATGTTCTGGTGAAGGGTACGTCCACCGGTGCCGTCACCGATATGCAGGGCAACTATACTATCGACGTCCCCAATGAAAATGGCATCCTGGTTTTTTCTTTTGTAGGGTATCTTACCCAGGAAGTGACTGTGGGAAACAGATCCACTGTGGATCTTACCATGCAGCTCGATGAAGGCGACTTGGAAGAGGTAGTGGTGACCGCCCTGGGTATAGAGAAGCCTTCCAAAAGTCTGGGCTATGCCACCTCCAGTGTGAAATCAGATGAGCTCACCATCAACCGTACTCCTAATATCATGAATGCACTTCAGGGAAAAGTGGCGGGTGTGAGCATATCGGCAATGGGCACGGGACCTGGTGGTACGTCCAAGATCAGGATTAGGGGGCAGTCCTCTATTTCAGGGCAAAACAACCCGCTGATCGTGGTGAATGGAGTTCCTATCGACAATACCAACTTCGGGACCAAACCCGGCAATAATGCCTCCGATGGATCCATAGGAGCACGGGGAGGCGGAGGGAATTACTCTGATGGAGGAGATGGACTGAGCAGTATCAACCCGGATGATGTGGAGAACATGACGATTCTCAAAGGTGCCGCTGCCGCCGCACTCTACGGATCCAGGGCAAAGGACGGGGTGATCATGATCACGACCAAAAGCAAAGGGGATGGCCCTGGCATCGGGATCACGTATAACCTGAACTATACCAATGAAACGCCACTGGACTTCACCGATTACCAATACGAGTATGGCCAGGGAGAACAGGGGGTACGACCCACCACTCCCAATCCCACGTCAGGACAGTGGTCCTTCGGAGAGCGTTTTCAGCCGGGGATGACACAGGTGCTTTTTGATGGGATCACGCTTCCCTATGAGCCGGTGAGAGGCATAATCGGTGATTTCTTCAGAAATGGACAGAATGTGACCAATTCCATCACCCTCTCCACTTCAGGGGAAAAGGGAGGGCTTAGCCTTTCTTTCTCAGATCTCAAGAGTAATGGGATAGTTCCCAACAACACCTTCGAAAGAAAGACAATCAACCTGGGGTTTGGCTATAATCTCCACCCCAAACTGAACTTCCGCGGAAATGTCAATTACTCGGTGGAGGACAACACCAATCCGCCCAATATAGCCGAACAGGACAATTCCATACCAGTAGCCCTGTACAACATGGCCAACTCCATGCCGCTACATCTTCTGGATGAAAACAAGTACGATGAAAACGGAAACGAGGCAGTTTACTCACGGTTTATGAACCGGACCAATCCTTATTTTACCCTGGCTGAGCAATTCCAGAACATCAGGAGGGACAGGATATTCGGCAATATCTCCGTCAAGTATGATGTGCTCCCTTGGTTGTTTGTCCAGGGAAGGGTAGGGCAGGACTATTGGTCCCGGGATCAGGATTACAACAACTTCCCCACGGGTCAGGCTTCCCGGGCCCCGGCTCCTGCAGGATTTGTAAACGGCGTCTACACGCAGGAATCCCGGCGGTTCAGGGAGCTCAATACCGACTTTCTGATCAACGCGAACAAGGATTTTGGGGACTTTACGGTAAATGCCAATTTCGGCGGGAACCATATGATGCGCAGGTCTGACCTGAACAGTGTCCAGGTTACTGACTTTGTAGTGCGGGGGCTCTATACGGTACAGAATGGTAGGGCAAAAGATCCGCTGTATGATTTGAGTGAGCGTGCCGTAAACTCCCTGTATGGCTCTGCCGAATTCTCTTATAAGGACCGGCTCTTTCTAACTGGGACCTTGCGTAACGACTGGTTTTCCACCTTGTCCGAAGAAAACCGTAGCATCCTTTACCCCTCAGCTGCTTTAAGTTATGTGTTTACCGAATCCCTTTCCTCTTCAGGCTGGCTGAATTTCGGGAAACTCAGGGCAGCGTACGCAGAAGTGGGGAGTGATTCGGACGTGGCACCGTATTCCAACGTACTTTTCTATACCGTAAACAACAACCTCCTCGATGGGCAGCCTATTGGAGGTCCCAGCGGCACGACACTTCCCAATCCCAACCTACGGCCGATGAGAATAGCGGAAGCAGAAGTAGGGTTCGAGTTGTCCATGTTTCAGGGACGGGTCCGGCTGGATATGGCGGCCTATAACAAAACAACCACAGACCAGATCGTAACCGCCCAGATCTCGGATGCCTCGGGATTTGTGAGTACGTCTATCAACAGTGGAAAAAGCAACAACCGCGGAGTGGAGATGCTGCTTGATGTCGTGCCTGTGGAGACAGGGGCATTTACCTGGGAGACCACCTTCAATGCCGCCTACAATATCACCAAGGTACTCAGTCTCCTTTCTGACACACCCGGGGAAAGAATCACAGTGGGAACACACGTGTTCAATGGGGAATTGCGGCAGATAGTCGGAATGGAGATGGGACAGATCGCAGGCTTTGGTTACCGGAGAGATGCGCAGGGACGCCGGATCTTCGGCTCAAACGGCCTGCCATTACGTACCAATGACCTGGTCAATTTTGGAAGTGCGCTGCCCAACTGGGTGGGAGGGATCAACAACTCCTTCAATTTCAAAGGGGTGATGTTTTCCTTCCTGATCGATTTCAAGTTGGGTAACAAGATGCTCTCAGGGACCAACTTCAATGCCGTGCGGCACGGGCTGCATAAAATGACACTGGAAGGAAGGGAAGGTGGCGTAGTGGGCGATGGTGTAAATGAATCTGGTGAGATCAACACCGCAGTCGCACCTGTCCAGTCCTACTGGGAAGTGGTGAGATCCCAGGCACTGGTAGAGCCCGTGATCTATAACGGAGGCTACTGGAAACTGCGGCAGATTACGCTGGGCTACGATTTCACCAAGCTGCTGCCTGAGAAGCAACCCTTCAGGTCCGTGAAACTCAACCTGGTGGCAAACAATGTGTTCATGCTGAAAAAATGGGTTGACAACATCGATCCGGAGTCCTTTGGTTTTACCTCAGATAACCTGGTAGGAATGGAATCTACCGGTTTGCCTTCTACACGGGGGCTAGGATTTAACCTTAATGTCAAATTTTAATCCCAAAGACATGAAAAAGACGATCACATATCTATTTATGATGGCTGCATGGTGCATATCCTCTTGTGACAGTCAGTTCGATGAGCTCAATATCAACAAAGTAAGCCCAACTGCCATAGATGCTGCGTTTCAGCTGAACAATGCGACGATCAGCCTGGCCTTTCCCACCGGTACCATGGTGTATGAAGTGGGGATAGTCCAGCAGGTGATATCACCGAACTCCGGGGTGCTGGCCGGGGCCAACTATAACCAGGACAACAGGAGTGTGACGGATGATAGCTGGCAGAATTATTACCGTAATGTCATCAAAAACACCAAGGATGTCATCAGCAGGATCTCAGACGACCCTGCCAGATCCAATCTGCTGCAGATGACCCGCATCATCCAGGCTATGGGATATATGATTTTGACTGACAGCTATGGGGACATTCCCTATTTTGAAGGAGGCGAGGGATATTCGGGCCAGATCTACCTGCCTGTGTATGATGCGCAACGCGTCATCTACGAAGACATCATCAAAGAGCTGAGGGAAGCGTCTGCGGCACTGGATCCATCGGGAAGGATAGAAGATGCCGATATTCTTTTCAGCGGGGATATTGCCCAGTGGAAGAGTTTCGGATACTCCTTGCTGCTACGTGCAGGCATGAGGTTAAGTGAGGTGAATCCCACATTGGCGCAGGAAACAGTCCGGGCAGCATTTGAAGGAGGGGTGATCCTGTCCAACGCTGATAATGCTATCCTGCGGCATGACCCGAACTATGCCAACCCCATCGGCAACCTGCTGAACGCGACTGAGGCAGCAAATTTTTACATGACAGATGTGTTTGTAAAGTACCTGCAGGAGAACAATGACCCCAGGCTGTCAGCCATAGCGGTTACTTATGTAGGAGCACGCTCCGGTCCGGAGCAGCTCCCTGCCAATGCGTCCTTCGACCCGGATGTACAAGTGGGTATTCCCATGGGCAATGACAATGCCGGCGCGGTACAGGCAGCTTCCAATCTCGGACTCACCAGCTTTTACGAGTTTGCGCAGGTGGACCGGAGAAGAATTACAAAAGTAAGTGCGCCCACCTTTCTCGTCACGGCTTCCCAGAACCTGCTGCTGCTGGCAGAGGCGAGATTTAGAGAGTGGATAGGTACCGGCACCGTAGAGGATTACTATGCCCAAGGTATCCGGGCCCACATGGAGCAAATGGTCGATTTTGACCCTGATTCAGCTATTCCGGGTGCTGCCATCGACGCATATATCGCCTCCCATTCACTCGATATGGGACGGATCCCTGAGGAAATCGGTACCCAGTATTGGGTAGCATCCTTTATGAACGGACCGGAGACTTTTGCAAATTTCCGCCGTACGGGGTTTCCTCTACTTACTCCCAATCCTTTCCCGGGCAGAGAGGTGGAGTTTATCAACAGGTTGACTTATCCAAATTCTGAGATTTCGGTAAATACCGCCAACGTAAATGCCGCGATCTCAGCCCAGGGGCCGGATGACCTCGGCACCAAAGTATGGTGGCATCCCTAAAGATAGGCCCAGGCGGGAGCTGTCCAGTCTGGGCTTCTTGGCTTTTTCAAATCCAAAATACAGGCCTATTCCCGGGTGAAATCCAGGAGAGGCCATCCCGCTTCCTACGTCAGGTGGCAGATTAGACCATTAATTAACAGGATAGACAGATGAAGATTTCCCTCCGTATTGCATTGCTCTTTTTTTTGGCAATTCCCGTGGCACATGGCCAACAGATATCAAAGGAAGAAATGCTTTTCCTCACCCAGAACTGGGAGGGGGAAAGGTTTGAAGATGGGCGGCCCAAAGTGCCTGATGATATCCTTCAGCGGATGAAAATGGTAACCCATGATGAAGCCTGGGCAGTGATGAAAAATGCCGGATACAGGTATCAATATGCCGATAACTGGATGGTGATCAACCCTGACAGTATTCTGGTGGGAAGGGCGGTTACGGCTACTTTCATGCCCGGCAGGCCAGATATCCATGATGCGATAGATGCCAGGGGTAAGAAGGAAGGCAAGAAGGGACAGAACTCCTGGCCGGTGGATTTGCTGGTGCGTGGGGATGTCTATGTAGTGGATCAATTCGGAATCCACAATGGAGGCCCCACAATAGGTGACAATGTGGGCAATGCGATTTTTGCCAAGTCGGGGAACGGTATCGTCTACGACGGCGCAGTGAGGGATATTGGAGGACTGAAGGAGATAGGCTCCTTTACCTCGTTTGTATCCAGCTACCACCCATCCCATCATAATCAACCAGGAGACCTGAATACGATGCTGATCGGCATCAATCACCCCACGCGCATCAGACAGGCTACTGTGATGGCCGGAGATGTGGTCCTGGGAAGGGACGGTGCCGTGTCATTTATTCCCGCACATCTCGCTGAGAAAGTGGTGGTCACTTCCGAGGTGGTCAGACTCCGGGATATGTTTGGACACCAGCGTCTCAGGGAAGGGAAGTACACCGCAGGGCAGATCGATACCCGGTGGTCGGAAGAAATAGAGAAGGACTTTTCCCAATGGCTCAATGACCATATCGATGAGTTGCCCATCCCCCGGGAGCAGATACAGGAGATCCTGAAAAACAGAACGTGGTAACGATATCCCGACTAACCAAAATCCAAGTTGTATGAAAACCGGAAATTCCAGAAGGAAATTTTTAAAGGAAGGACTAGTGACGGGCCTGACAGGGGCAGGAATCCTTTCCACATTTGGGCAGGGGCTGAATGCGGCTGTGGTGCGGCAGAATCCTTATTCGAATCCCTCAGAGCTTAAAATCACGGATGTCAAATGCGGTTTTGTGCGTGGGGCAGTGTATGTGAAGCTATACACCAATCAGGATGTATGGGGCTGCGGGGAAGCAGTGGATGCGATCCAAGGGACTTATTTCCTGGTGAAGCGCCTGGGAAATCAGCTGAAAGGACAAAATCCGCTAAACCCCAACAGGCTAGCCGAGCAAATCCGGAAAGGTGCATTTTTCGGAGGTGCACAATCGGGCGTTTTCGTGGCGGTGCTTACTGCAATAGAGACGGCACTGTGGGACATTACCGGGAAAGTTTTCGGTGTTCCGGTCTATCAGCTTTTGGGGGGGAAGTTTCGGGATAAGATCAGGGTTTACTGCGATACAGCACTTTATACCTCGACTAACCCTGCTCCATCCGATTATGCCGAAGCAGCCCGGGATGCCGTCGCCCGTGGCTACAACGCCGTCAAATTTGATGTGGATGACGGCAGGGATCCCAATAAATACGACCGGTTTAACTGGACCGCAAGTCCCGCCGAGATAGACAGGATGTATGATGCCATAGCAGCAGTACGGGAGGCCGTGGGTCCCAAGGTGGATGTCTGTGTCGACATGCACGGACGCTATGACGCCGTCACGGGGTTGAAAATGGCGAAAATGTATGAACCTCTCAATCTGATGTGGCTGGAAGAGCCTGTCCCGGCAGACAATATCGATGTATACAAGCGCATCACCCAGGAGACGAGCACCCCGATCTGTACCGGGGAGAATATTTACCTCGCCTATGGATTTACCCGGTTGCTTTCGGACGGTGCCGTGGACATCATCATGCCAGACCTTCAGAAAGCCGGAGGCCTGGGGGAAGGCCAGCGGATCGCCAACCTGGCAAACCTTTATTATGTGCCTTTCTCCCCCCATATGGTTGCGTCATTTTTGGGAGCCATGGCCAGTTGCCACGTCTGTGCTTCGGTACCTAATTTCCAGATCATGGAATGGCAGATCTACATGGACAAGGATGACCTCTGGAAAGATATCGTTACTTATGACGGACCCCGGACGGAAAACAGTTTTATCACACTCTCTGAAAAACCGGGAATAGGTGTGGAAATCAATGAGGAAGGGATGAGGAAATATGCCGCTCCGGATATTCCCTTTTTTGAATAAGAAGCACCTGAAAAAGAGATTAAATACCCATAGTCAATCAGCTGATTATAAATGTTTAACAAGTAAATAAATTCAAAAAAAGTTATCAATGAACTATTCAGACTTATCGTATTACACAGCCAAGCCATTGATCTGCCTAGGGGTACTGGCTGTTTTATGCTATGCGTCTGCCTCAGAGGCGGTCTCACAGCATGTGGGTTCTCCGGCAGGATACATAGAGGCACTTACATCGGAATGGAAGGGGGAGAGATTTGCTGATGGCCGTCCGAAAGTTTCGGATCAGCTACTCGAACGGTTAAAGAATATATCCATAGAAGAGGCTTGGGGAGTTTTGCGGAACAAGGGTTACCATAACCAATATGAAGGGGACTGGCAGATCATGCTCCCGGAGGAAGCGATGACGGGCAGGGTGGTTACAGCCCAGTATATACCCCTGCGTCCTGACCTGCAGGCACAGGTGAAAAAACAGGGTGTAGAGCTAGAAGGGCGGTCAGGCCAGGGCGGGACCAATTCCTGGCCGATTGACATCCTAGAAGAAGGCGATGTGTATGTGGCTGATGGTTATGGCAAAATCGCAGACGGAACCTTGATCGGGGATAACCTGGGCAATTCGATCTATACGAAATCAAAGCGGGGCGTGATCTTCTATGGATCAGTCAGGGACTTGGAAGGGCTCTCAGAAATCGAAGGTTTCAATGCCTGGATAAAAGGGCAGGACCCTTCCTACATCAACCAGATGATGCTGACTACGATCAATGCGCCCATCCGTGTGGGAAGGGCGACTGTGCTCCCGGGAGACGTGGTCCTGGCAAAAAAGTATGGGGTGATTTTTATCCCGGCACACCTGGCGGAAGAGCTGGTGATCACCTCGGAAGTCACAGCGCTGCGGGATGAGTTTGGTCATGAGCGGTTGCGGCAGAAAAAATACCTGGCAGGAGAGATTGACAGCCAGTGGACAGAGGCTATTAAAAAAGATTTTCTGGAATGGCTCAGTAACTACCCCGGCAAACTACCGATGACCAAGGAAGAACTGGACAACTACCTGAAGGAGCGGAATTATTGACTTGCCCTTCAGTCCCCTGTAGACTTTGCACGAATAGCAGTAAAATATCCTAAAAACAATTAACCCATGAACCATGAAAAGCACACTACAAGAAATCATTACCCGGCATAGAGCGCAGGAAAAAGAATACGCCCGACAGAGACAGGCTGAGATAGACCGTCCCACGACTAAGGCAGACCGAAGGGATTTTTTAAAGAAAACGGCCTTGGGAGGCCTGAGCCTTACCGCACTCGCAGGCTTGGGAATAGAGGACACACTCGCGCAGACCACACAGCAGGTAAAGCGGGCATCTGCACCCTCTGACCTGAAGATTACTGACATCAGATACTGTCTTACCGCAGTGATGGGGGGAACAGCCATCATCCGCATAGACACCAACCAGGGGGTGTATGGACTGGGTGAGGTGAGGGATGGAGCGGACCCTAAATATGCATTGATGCTGAAGAGCAGGATCCTGGGGGAAAATCCCTGTAATGTGGAGCGGGTTTTCAAAATCATCAAGCAGTTTGGCGGCCAGTCCCGCCAGGCGGGAGGGGTATGTGCCGTGGAGATGGCGCTCTGGGATCTCTGTGGTAAGGCTTACAATGTGCCTGCATGGCAACTGCTGGGGGGAAGGTACAGGGATTCGATACGGCTATATGCGGATACGCCCAGTGGTCAGAGCCCTGAGCAGCAACAGGAGCGGATTAGGTTCCGGACCGAGAACCAAGGGTATACCTGGCTTAAAATGGACGTTTCCATCGGGGAGATAATGGATATTCCGGGATGCATCGTGAATCCTGAAATCCTCAAGGAGGGAAGAAGCCAGTGGCAAGGGGGCTATATGTCCTATGCCAATACCTCCCATCCGTTTACAGGAATACAAATCACGGAAAAAGGGCTGGACGAACTGGCTAAAATCGTGGATAATGTGCGGAGCATGGTTGGATACGAAATTCCTATATCCACCGACCATTATGGTCATTTTGACCTCAATAACTGCATCCGGCTGGGCAGGGCACTGGAGCCTTATCGCCTTGCATGGCTGGAAGATATGGTCCCCTGGCAGATGTGGCAGCAGCACAAACAAATCACGGAGGCACTGGAAACACCCACCACGACCGGGGAGGACATCTACCTGCTGGAGTACTTCCGTGACCTGATAGATAACCATGCAGTCGATATCATTCATCCAGACCTGGCATCTTCCGGTGGGTTGTTGGAAACCAAGCGGATAGGGGATTATGCTGAAGAAAGAGGGATCTCCATGGCCATGCACCAGGCAGGAACCCCCGTTTCCTTTATGGCTAATGTACATTGTGCCGCAGCCACGCAGAATTTTCTTTCTCTGGAGCATCATTCCGTGGATATCCCGTGGTGGGAAGACCTGGTGGTGATGACAGGAAAGGATAAAATCATTGAAAACGGCTACGCACCTGTCCCCCTTACAGCTCCTGGTTTGGGGATAGAGTTGAACGAAGAGGTGCTGAAAGAGCACCTGCACCGATCCGACAGCTCCTATTTTGCACCGACAGAGGAGTGGAATGAGAAGCGGTCGCATGACAGGATCTACAGCTGAAACCGGGATAGGAATAAACCCGAGTAGTACAATTGACTTTATTATTTAACTGTATAATTTTAATTAAATGATTATAAGTATCTTATAATTTATAACTACAATGAGTGAGGAAGTTATGCAGTCCATCTTTAATCCCAGAATATTTTGAATTCGACAACGTTTAAGATCCTGTCCGGTATCACGTTGGCCATGCTGTTGGTTGCCGTTTCGGTGTCTGTGTTTGCCGGTATTTCATATGCCGGCATTCCCTGGATTTTGTTTTTTATCAGTGGAGGTGTGACGTTCAGATACCATGAAAAACTGAAGGGATTCACTTACTCCATGATGATCTTCGGTGCAGTCACCCTGGCGATGTATTATCCACACTATCTGATCGGATATGGCGATTACAGGTTTTCGGATTTGATCACGCCATTGATCCAGGTGATCATGTTCGGGATGGGTACCTCCATGAGCATCAGGGATTTTGCAGGAGTCGTCAAAACCCCCAAAGCGGTATTTGTGGGCATAGGAGCCCAATTTATGATCATGCCCCTGATCGGGTTTACACTGGCCAATGTCAGTGGTTTTCAGTCCGAGATCGCTGCGGGTATTATTCTGATCGGCTGCTCTCCGAGTGGCCTGGCCTCCAATGTGATGTCCTATCTGGCCAAGGCGAATTTGGCGTTATCCATTACCATCACCGCCATGACCACCTTGCTTGCACCGTTGATGACCCCGGTCTTGATGAAGCTCCTGGCCGGGGCGTTTGTGGAAATAGATATGGTGAAGATGATGTGGGATATTTTCAAGATGATCATTGTTCCCATTGGTGTGGGACTGGCTTTCAATAAGATATTCCGAGGAAAATCCAGATGGTTGGATGAGGCAATGCCTGTAGTTTCCATGATCGGTATAGGCCTGATCATAGTGGTGATTACGGCAGCCGGAAGGGACTCGCTGCTGGAAATAGGGCTCGGGCTGATCGCAGTCGTGATCAGCCATAATCTTGCTGGATACCTGATCGGATACTGGTTTGCCCGGCTAGTCAGGCTGAATGAAAAGGACTCACGTACAGTGGCCATTGAAGTGGGCATGCAGAATGCCGGACTGGCCTCCGGCATAGCCAAAGAAATGGGTAAGATCGCCACGGTGGGACTGGCTTCAGCTGTATTTGGACCGATCATGAATATATCCGGTTCCGTGCTGGCCTCGTATTGGAATAAACGCCCTCTGGATAACAATGAGCCCGGATAGACTGGTTTTCACTGTTCTTTCCAGCGTATAGGAAGCAGAAGATTGTATAATTGTGCGATTTTTCTGAATTTATAGGCATATTCAATTCCATCTTTTATTCTCCCAAAACCATTTGTGCATGCCTGTCTTTATACTCATCCCACTCCTTGTCGGTTCCCTTGGTTTGCATACTTACGGTAAGGTGCCGGATGTAAAAGTCCTTGCGTCAGGATTTATTTATGAGGAGGCTCCTTTTCCGGAGTGCCATGCTTCAACACTGGTGGAGACAGAGCGGGGAATTCTGGCAGCGTGGTTTGGCGGAACCTATGAAAGGCACGAGGATGTCAGCATCTATACATCCCTTCTGAGTGGGTCTGGTTGGTCAACCCCCGAAATGGTCGCAGACGGTGTCGTGGACGGGGAGTTACGGTATCCATGCTGGAACCCGGTGCTGTTCCATACACCAAATGAATTGGTGTTGTTCTACAAAGTCGGCCCCAGTCCGCAGGAGTGGTGGGGAGTCTATAAAAACTCCCCTGATGGCGGGAAGACATGGTCCGCAGAAGTGGGGATTCCTGACAAGTTGCTTGGTCCGATCAAAAACAAGCCTGAACTCCTACAGGATGGCTCGATTCTTTATCCTACGAGCATAGAGACGGAGGAAGGCTGGGATATCTATGTGGAGCATTCTGATCCAGGGCTTGACCACTGGGAAAAGACGCCGATCGACAATGCGGATTTCAATGCGATCCAGCCGACCATTCTCTTTCAGCCGGATAACAGGATAGAGATGCTTTGCCGCACGCGTGAGGGCAAAGTGGGAGTAACCTGGTCTGCTGATCTGGGGAGGTCGTGGACCCCTGTGGAGGCGATTGAGCTGGCGAACAACAATTCCGGTATTGATGCGGTCACCTTGGCCAGCGGTTACCACCTGCTGGTATGTAATCCGCAGGTAAAAGGAAGAAACAAACTTTCCCTGATGGGTTCTTCTGACGGATTGGAGTGGGAGGAACTGCTGGTGCTGGAGGATCAGCCGGAGGGAGAATTCAGTTATCCGGCTATTATCCAGGCAGAGAGCGGTCATGTATTTATTACCTATACTTATAACAGGTTGAAGATAAAGTATATGGAGATTTCCATTTAAAGATAAATAGCTGGGAAAGTCTGGCTTACACTATGCTTCTTCGATAGCCCGAAGGATAATGGCGCATGCCTGGCGGATCTGCTCTTCGGTGATGGTCAGCGGCGGGGCGATCCGCATGGAGTCATCGCAGAACAGGAACCAGTCTGTAATCACTCCCAGCTCTATAGCCCGGTCAATGATGGGTTTCAAAACTTCAAATGAGCCAAATTCGACAGCCATCATCAACCCTTTGTTGCGGATGGATGTAATCTTAGGATGTACCAACAGGCTTCTAAACAGCTCAGCTTTTTCATTTACCTGTGCTATCAGCCGGTCTTCCTGAAGAATACCTATGGTGGCTAGGGAAGCTGCACAGCTTACCGGATGGCCGCCGAAGGTCGTGATATGGCCAAGAAGGGGGTTGTGCTTAAGCACTGCCATGACCTCTTTGGGAGCGATGAAGGCACCGATGGGCATCCCGCCTCCCATGCCTTTTGCGCATACCACGATGTCCGGTACGATATCATAATGCATAAAAGCCCAGAACTTTCCTGTCCGGCCAAAGCCACACTGGATCTCATCCAGAATCAGTAGCGACCCGGTATCATCGCAGCGCTTTCTCAATGCCTGGAAATAGGCTTTTTCTGCAATCCGGATTCCGGCCTCTCCCTGTACGGTTTCAAGGAGTACCGCAGCAGTGGTTTCATTGATCAGGTCGAGATCCGCATAGTTACCATACCGGATATGGCCTATTCCGGGAAGTAAGGGGCGGTAAGCACGTTTGAAAATCTCATTACCCCCCACGCTCAATGCACCCTGGCTACTGCCGTGGTAGGCGTTTACAGCAGAAAGCAATTCCCTTCTTCCTGTATAGCGTTTTGCGAGTTTCAGGGCTCCCTCCACCGCTTCTGAACCGCTGTTGACCAGGTAGACATTGTCCAGCTGATCCGGCAATGTATCGCAAAGCGCTTTGGAGAGAAGAGTCTGGGGGCTCTGGATATATTCCCCATAGACCATAAGATGAAGGTACTTGTCCAGTTGGCCGTGGATCGCCTCCAGCACCCTGGGGTGGCGGTGGCCGACGTTACTTACCCCGATGCCGGAAATAAGGTCCATATAGTGCTGTCCCGCGGGACCATACAGAAAGATCCCTTCGGCTTTTTCCACTTCTATCAGTAAAGGGAAATCGGTAGTCTGTGCTAGATGCGAAAGGAATAACTGCCGATGGTTCATACTTTTATTTGAATGCTGGTCAAAAACTTGAGAAACGGAAAAATATGCCCAAAGGTAGTTTCTTGCCAAAGCTGTCAGGGAGGTATAATTCCCCGTGTTCAGGATGCCCTACCTCTTTGAAATTGCTATGGATAAGATTGGAGGCAATCAGTGAGGAAAAACTCAGGGAGTACATATTGAGCAGAAGAAAGTGGTGCTGTGTATCCAGGATATCCGCACAGACTTTCAGCATTTCATTGATTTGCTCTTCCAGTATCCATTTCTCCCCATCGGGCCCGCGTCCATAGGCAGGAGGGTCAAGGATAATGCCGTGATATTTATTGCCTCTTCTGGCTTCTCTTTTGATAAACTTCATGGCGTCATCCACCATCCATCGGATGCCATCCAGACCGGAGGATTCCATGTTATGCCGGGACCACGTCACGACCTGCTTCACAGAATCGAGGTGGGTCACATCCGCCCCGGCGGCCTTTGCAGCGACGGAAGATGCTCCGGTATAGGCAAAGAGGTTGAGTACTTTGGGATTTGGAACAGGACACCGTCGGATGGTCCGGTAGAGATAATCCCAGTTCACAGCCTGTTCGGGAAAGAGTCCAATGTGTTTGAATGAGGTCAAAGCCAGGTTAAGGGTGAGTTTTAGCCCATCGCTGTTTGTATATCCTATACTCCAGTTATGGGGCATTTTTTGAAGCTGTTCCCATTGTCCTTTTTCCGGATTGCTTTTTTCCTTGGCGAAGTGCGCATGGGCCTGTCTCTTCCATTCGGCCTCAGGCAATGTTTTATCCCATATGGCCTGAGGTTCCGGCCGGCTTAGGATAAATCCACCAAATCTTTCCAGTTTTTCAAAACCCCCGGTATCAATCAGTTCGTAGTCGTTCCAGGGGCCTGGGCTTAATGAAAGTATGGTTTCTTGCATAAGGTTTTTTTGATTTGAGGAAGCAAAAGTAAGGAATAATCAGGAACCTATCCCTGCAATCACCGCTTCGCTGTACTTCCAGAGTAACTCACCAAGTTCGTTGTCCAGTGCATTTTTGGAAGGGGTCTTTGGTTTTTTCCTGGCATAATATGCCCCGTTGACGAGTTGGGAAGAAGATGTTTCAGCAAGAAACAAGCTGGTTTCGGCTCCCTTTTCAGGAGAGATGAAGAATAGTTTTGAAGCCCCGATGAATGCTTTCATGAAGGGGCCGGAACTGTCTCCGAAAGCGGTCCTTACAGCTCCCGGGTGTAAGGAATAGGAGTGCAAACCTTCAGTTTTATACTGACGATACAAATACCTTGATATAAGTATGTTATAAAGCTTCACATTGCCATAGGTCAGCATGGAGCTCGAGGACCTCAACAAGCCCAGGTCATTCCTGTCCACAGCCGCCAGCCTATGGGCGATGGAGCTCACATAGACTATTTTTCCTTGAGTGGCGATCAGGTTGGGCACCAATGTTTTGGAGAGCACGAAATGCCCCAGGTGATTCACTGCGAAAGAATGGTCGATTCCTTCTGAGGTCTTTTTTCCGGCCTGGAATATCCCTCCTGCGTTGTTGAGAAGGACATCTATACCGGGAAACTTATGGGCGATGTATTCTGCCGCTCTGCGTGCACTTTTCATGCTTGAAAGGTCCATCTCCACCAGGTGGATACGTTCCCGGTTCTGAAATTTTGAGGTTAGTTTTTTGGCTTTTTCCAAATCCCGGACTGGGAGAATGACGTTTGATGCGATGGGTAGGATGCCTTTAACTGTTTCCAGTCCGATTCCTGATGTACTGCCTGTGATTACGATGTTCATATCAATTGGTGTGGGGTTGCTGTTGAAAATAAGTCTGTTGGTTTTCAGCAGTCTACTGTCCAGAGCGGTTGCAGACCTCTAAGAAAGCCTGATTATTTGTACTTTTAGGTTTATTTTCCAAGTAAAGTTGGATTTATCCCTTTATCCTGATAGAAAGCAATAGCCACCGTCACCCAGTATGTCCAGCAAGTTCATCGATATAGAAAAGGCCATCCAGACAAAGAACCCGTCCCTTTTAAAGTGGATGCCGCGATTTATGCTGGCCTATATCAAGAAAGTGGTCCATGAGGATTGGCTGAACGATGTACTCGGAAGAAACGAAAACCGGAAGGGGATGGATTTTGTGGATGCATTGATCGAAGAGTTCCAGATGGAAGTGGAGTTGGTAGGTGGGGAGAACATTCCCAAGACGGGAGGGGTGATCATTGCCTCAAACCATCCATTGGGGGGGATGGATGGCATAGCCATGATGCATGCTATGGGAAAGATAAGACCCGACATCCGGTTTTTGGTCAATGATCTCCTGATGACCTTTGATAATTTCGAGCCGATATTTGTACCTGTGAATAAGTTGGGAAAGAACTCCCAGGAGACTTTGGATAAAATTGAGAAGGTATATTCCGACGATTGCGCGGTGCTTATTTTTCCTGCGGGTCTGGTTTCCAGAAAATTAGAAGGGGGAATCAGGGATTTGCCCTGGAAAAAGAGCTTCGTCACCAAAGCGAAGAAATACAAAAAAGATATCCTACCTTGTTTCATTGGAGGTAATAATTCCAATTTTTTCTACAATTTGGCCTTTTGGAGGAAGAAGATCGGTATCAAGGCAAACATTGAAATGTTTTATCTAGTGGACGAAATGTACAAACAAAGAGGTCAGAAAGTAGTGATCCGGGTAGGAGAAAAGATTTCGTACAGTTCGCTGGATTCTACCCGTACTGATGCCCAATGGGCAGAAAAGTTGAAAGATGAAGTTTACGAATTAGGTTTGAAACATGAATAAAGAGGCAGTAATTATACCCGCTGTAGCTAAAGAACTGATCAAAAAGGAACTTGCCCCGGAGAGATTTCTGCGCTATACCAACAACGGCAACAACCTGGTATATCTGGTAAATTTCCATAACGCACCGAATGTGGTCAGGGAAATAGGCAGGCTCCGGGAACTTACTTTCAGAGCAGCAGGGGGCGGTACTGGAATGGAATTGGACCTGGACGTGAATGATACCTGCGAAAACTGCTACGACCAGCTGATCACCTGGAGTCCTGAAGATGAAGAAATAGTGGCCGGCTATCGGCTGATCAACTGCAAAGATGCCATCGGACCGGATGGAAGTCTCAATCTCTCCACAACGCACCTGTTTGATTTTTCGGAGAAATTCATCAAGGAATACATTCCTTTCACCATCGAACTCGGCAGGTCATTTGTACAGCCCAAGTATCAACCCGCATTTGATAACCGGAAGGGGATTTTTAGCCTCGATAATCTGTGGGACGGACTGGGAGCGGTGGTCCTGTTAAACCCGGAAGTGAAATACCTCTTTGGCAAAGTGACAATGTACCCCCATTATAACCGCGAAGCGAGGGATTTGTTGCTCATGTTCATGAATCACTATTTCCCAGACAGGCAAGGTCTGGTCAGACCTATAGAATCACTGAAGCTGGGGTATGAAACAACGCTTTCCTCGCAGGAAAACCCCTTCAAAAGCCTGAATTACAAGGAGGGGTACAAGGTGTTGAATACCACGATCAGAAATTATGGGGAAAACATCCCACCCCTGATCAATACCTACATGAATCTTTCCCCTACCATGATGACGTTTGGCACGGCTTTGAATGATGAATTTGGAGAAGTAGAGGAAACAGGTATTCTTATTACGCTGTCCGATATCTACGAGACCAAGAAACACCGGCACATGGATACCTTTGAAAGAGACAAAAATTTTGGAACCAGAAATGGAAACTAAGCGCACGCTCCTAGTCGGGGCAACAACCAACCCTTCCCGATATGCCTACCATGCTGCCCACATGCTAGGGGAGCGGGGTGTTGATTATGTCCCGATCGGAATCAAACAGGGAGAAGTTTTCGGCAATGAAATCCTTGACCTTAGGTCAAAACCGGATGTGCCCGATGTACATACCATTACGCTGTATATAGGGCCAGAGCACCAGGGGGAGTGGATGGATTATCTGATAGGACTGCATCCCAAGCGGATTGTTTTTAATCCTGGAACTGAGAATCAGGAATTTATCAAGAAAGCGAAGGCTGAAGATATAGAAGTAGTGACAGGTTGTACTCTGGTCATGCTGAGTACCAAGCAATATTAGGCTCCTGTCCCGTATTTTGGATAGTTGCCTCTGCAAGGTGGTGGATTTTACCGGGTGTATGGTTTGATGGATGCTGGGTAAAACCACTTTTTTTCCTTAACTTGCAGCCTGTTAAAAATGAACACAGAATCACCTTTTAAGCCCCTTTCCAGGGCTTTCTCCAAAACATATGAGTGAAGAAAAAGCTAAAAATCCAGCGGAGTACGGTGCTGGTAATATCCAGGTATTAGAAGGCTTGGAGGCGGTACGTAAAAGACCGGCAATGTACATCGGTGATGTGGGGGTCAAAGGTCTCCATCACCTGATCTGGGAAGTGGTGGATAATTCGATAGATGAAGCGCTTGCCGGACATTGCGATACCATAAAAGTGACTGTGCATGAGGATAATTCAGTGACCGTAGAGGACAACGGGCGTGGAATTCCTACAGACATGCATGAAAAAGAGAAAAAATCAGCTTTGGAAGTGGTACTTACCGTACTGCATGCCGGAGGTAAGTTTGACAAAGATACGTATAAGGTTTCCGGTGGTCTCCACGGTGTAGGGGTATCCTGCGTAAATGCGCTCTCTACCGATCTCAAGGCTACAGTGCACAGGAATGGGGTGATCGTGGAGCAGGAGTTCAAAATAGGAGTGCCGCAGTATCCGGCCAGACAAGTGGGGACTACGGATAAGCGCGGTACCATCATTCACTTCAAGCCGGACGACAGCATTTTTGCAGTGACGGAGTACAGGTACGAAACCATCGCCAATAGGCTTAGGGAAATGTCGTTTCTCAATGCGGGAATCCGTATTTTTCTTACTGACCTCAGGGAGCTCGAAGAGGATGGTTCCCCAAAATCTGATGAATTCTTTTCCAAAGGAGGATTGGTGGAATTTGTCCAGTACCTGGACGAGACAAGGGAAAAAATCATTGAGCATCCCATCTACATCGAAGCCGAAAAGAACGGTGTACCTGTACAGGTGGCAATGAATTACAACAGTTCCTATTCGGAAAATGTGGTTTCTTATGTCAATACGATCAATACTTACGAGGGAGGCTCCCATGTGTCGGGCTTCAGGCGTGCACTGACCAGGACGCTCAAATCCTACGCGGATAAATCGGGAATGCTGGACAAGCTGAAACTGGAAGTTTCCGGTGATGATTTCAGGGAAGGGCTTACGGCGGTGATATCCGTGAAGGTACAGGAGCCCCAGTTTGAAGGGCAGACCAAGACAAAACTGGGTAATTCTGATGTCGTAGGTGCAGTGGATAGTGCTGTATCGGATACGCTTCAGAGCTGGCTGGAAGAGCATCCCAAGGAGGCAAAAACCATAGTGGGCAAAGTAATATTGGCCGCCCAGGCCAGACATGCCGCACGGAAGGCGCGTGAGATGGTCCAGCGCAAGAATGTCCTGGGAGGCGGAGGCCTTCCCGGAAAGCTGGCAGATTGTGCAAACAGTGACCCCGCCATTTGCGAACTGTATCTGGTGGAAGGTGATTCGGCTGGTGGGTCTGCCAAGCAGGGAAGGGATAGGGATTTCCAGGCCATCCTGCCTTTGAAAGGTAAGATCCTGAATGTGGAGAAGGCGCATGAGCATAAGATCTACGACAACGAGGAAATAAAGAATATCCTGACAGCGCTGGGTGTGAAATTCGGTACGGTAAATGATGACAAAGAGCTGGATCTTTCCCATCTCCGCTATCATAAGATAATCATCATGACGGATGCGGATATAGATGGATCCCATATCAGGACGTTGATCTTGACCCTTTTCTTCCGGTACATGAGGACACTTATCGAAAAAGGGTATGTATACATCGCCTTGCCACCACTCTATCTGTTGAAGCGAGGGAAGGATGAGCGCTACTGCTGGACAGAGGAAGAGCGGAAGATACTGACTGCCGAAATGGCCAAAGACGGAAGAGAGGACAGCGTAGGAGTCCAACGATACAAAGGTCTGGGTGAAATGAATCCGGAGCAGTTGTGGACCACAACCATGGACCCCACGGTACGTACGATCAAGCAGGTGAATATCGAGTCTGCCGCAGAAGCCGATCACTTGTTCAGTATGCTGATGGGAGATGAGGTAGCCCCAAGAAGAGATTTCATCGAAAAAAATGCGAAGTACGCAAAAATCGATACCTGATCTAATCAAAAAGGGACTGAAAAGTCCCTTTTTTTAATTGATAACATAATGGTAAACCCTAGGTAAGCAGGCAAAGTATATCTTGCTTTCAAATTAACTCTAATAGCAATAACCGTATGAAACTGGCAGTTGGTGACAAATACGAATCAATAATTCAAAAGAGTGACCTGGTAAGCAGGGATTTGAGCTGGTTGAAGTTTAACGAACGGGTACTGGATCAGTCCAAAAAGAAACACAGGTCGATTTTTGAGAAACTTAAGTTTCTGGCCATCACAGCTTCAAACCTGGATGAGTTTTTTATGATCAGGGTAGGCTCCCTGTACAATTACCTGGATTACGATAAGGAGCGGGTGGATTATTCGGGACTTCGCGAAGAGCCGTTTAAGTCTAAGCTGATGCGGGATTGTCAGTTGTTCCATGCCAACCAGCATGAGCATTTCACCAAAGTGATCCTACCTGGGCTGCATAAGGAAGGAGTGACGTTATGCAACATCAGCAAGCTTACAGGTGAAGAACAGGAAAAAGTCCATCAGTATTTCGTCAAGGCGATTTATCCGATGCTCACACCGATGGTGTATGACGGATACCGGACGTTCCCCATTCTGATGAACAAGCTGCTGATTTTCGGGGTGGTCACAACCAGCCCAGGGGAGCGGAAGGATATGCGCAAGCTTAGCTTTGTCCAGATTCCGGCCAATATTCCCAGGTTCTTTGAGATAGAGCGCGAAAACTCCCTCTTGCTGATTCCTATAGAGGAGGTAATCCGGGAGAACATCATATCGCTGTTCAGAAATGTGGACATCGAGGGCATCAGTCTTTTCAGAATCACCCGTAACGGGGACTTCACGCTGGAGGAGAGTGAGGATATGGATGCCAACTTCCTGGAGGAAGTGAAGCGGAAGCTTATGGAGCGGAAGACCGGCAGGGTGGTTAGGATCGAGATAGAGGAAGGTTACAGCAAGTGGATGCTCAATTCATTATTGGAGCGCTGGAATCTGAAAATGGACTCCACCTTTATCGTGAAGCGGGCAAGCATGATCGATTTCACCGGGCTCTGGCAGATCGTGGGAAACAGACGCTTTAGGGAAAGATTGCCACAGGTTCCGGATCCGGTGAGGCCGCTTTCTTATCCTGATGAGGGGAGGGGGGATATTTTCGAGACGCTCAAAGAAAAGGATATACTTTTACACCATCCCTACAATAACATCGATCCTATTCTGGACCTGATCGAGAAAGCTGCTGACGATCCGGATGTGATGGCTATAAAAATGACCATCTACCGGCTTGCAAAAGACAGTCGGATTACGAAGGCACTGCTGAGAGCCGCCGAAAGCGGAAAGCATGTATCGGTGTTGTTCGAGGTAAAAGCCCGGTTTGATGAGGAAAACAATATCCGGGAAGCAAAGAAACTGCAGAAGGCAGGGTGTTTTGTCATCTATGGCATATCCCATTTAAAGACCCATACCAAGCTCCTGCTTATCGTGAGGCGGGACGCTTCTGAGATCACCCGTTTTGTACATCTGGGCTCAGGCAACTATAACGAGGATACTGCACGGCTTTACACCGATATCGGTCTGCTTACCACCAATGAGGTACTGGCAAATGATGTGTCGGAATTCTTCAATGTAATCACGGGGCATTCCATGCCCAGCAAATACAGGAATCTGATCACGGCTCCCAGGGACATGAGGATTCAGTTGATTGAATTTATAGCGCAGGAAGCTGAAAATGCAAGAAATGGGCTTCCAAGCGGAATTTTTATTAAGGTCAATTCTTTGGAGGACTCTGAGATAATCTACGCGTTGTATAGGGCTTCCCAGTCGGGCGTGACGATCAAACTGATAATCCGCGGTATCTGCTGCCTCAGACCGGCTAGGCTAGGGTTGAGTGAGAATATTCAGGTGCTGTCGATAGTCGGGGATTTTCTCGAGCATTCGCGGATTTATCATTTCCATAATAATGGGGACACCCGGACCTATGCAGGTAGTGCCGACATGATGGTTAGAAGCTTCGATAAGCGGCTGGAATCTCTGTTCAAAGTAGAGTCACCGCTACTGGAAAAGCAATTGATGAATATTCTGGCGTTTAACTTGAGAGACAATGTAAATACCTATGTGATGCAGGAAGATGGTACTTACATCGCCAAACATCCCAATGGGGAAGAAGAACCGGAGTTCAATGTCCACAAGGAATTCTTCGAACTGGATGCATCCCAAGTGATGGAAGTCTGCCTGGTCGCCAACGCCACAGTGAAAAATCCAGGAGAATAACTATTATACTGGGGCATTCCGATCTATTCAGGGCTTGCTGAAAAACAGCTTGCCCTAAAAATGGTCTGATAACTCAAAACTATGGCTTCCAATCTTTTTACTGGCGTTTTTCAGCAGGCCCTATTTACCCCACTTCAGCAAAGCAGGGTACTTGGCCTCCTTAGAGAATCCAGGGCATAGTTCACCAAAAATCCCCTATGACCTGGGTTGAAGGGGATTCTGTGCCACGTTTCTTTCGTATAAAACCTGCATGATGCCATCTTTCAGGCCGAGATCCGGGACGATCATTTTTTTAGATGCAGCTGCTTCCATGGCAGAGAGATAGACTTTACCTGCAGGTATGATCACATCTGCTCTATCAGGGTTGAGATTAAGTTTGTTCACCCGCTCCTCAAAGGTAAAAGTAGCCAGGTAATCGAGTGTCTCCACTACTTTGGTATAATCCAGGTACCGCTTGTTTTTGCGGGGCTTTGTGAGCTCGAAAATCTTGTTGATGTTTCCTCCGGTACCGATGGATATAATTCCGGACTTTTTATCGATGTGGTTTTGTATAAACGTTTCCATCGACTTCCATACTGAGGAAGAGACCTTATCTTCCAGAGCTCTTACAGAACCTATCTGAAAGGATTTAGATGCAATTTTATCCCTGTTCTTATAAATATTCAGTTCAGTACTTCCTCCTCCTACATCTATGTGGAGGTAGGACTTTTCGTCCAGGTATTTATCCAAGGACCTATTGATCAGCACCGCTTCCTCCTCACCGTCTATAATACTTATTCTGAGCCCGGTTTCCTGCTCTACCTCAGCCACGATTTCCGTTCCGTTGGAGCTTTCACGCATAGCCGATGTGGCGCATGCCATGTAATCGTCCACTTCGTAGAGGTCGATGAGTAGCTTGAACGCACGCATGAGCTTGATGAATTTAGCGCGGTTTACTTCGCTGATTTTCTGAAACTGGAAAACGTCTAGACCGAGACGAAGGGGGAACCGTAGATACTCCAGTTTTTTGAAGTTGATTACCCCTTCGTATTGGGTCACACTTGTGATTTGCATTCTTATGGCGTTGGAGCCAATGTCCACTGCGGCTAATTTCAATATATGATGTGTTACTGATGCTTCTCCAATTTTATAAAATCTAAAATAGGGGAAGTTTAGCGACTAGCCGGTAAGGTTTACTTATTTTTTTGGGAAATTACCAATACCACCACACCTGCAGCCAATACAATCCCGCCTGCATACATAGGCCATTGGACCTCATTTTCTTTATCTGCTGTGATTTCAAGTGGACCGGCATCCACTACTTTCTCCTTGGTGGTGAAGCTGATGCTGTTGCTGAAGAACATTAAAATACCGGCGATGATGAGTACAATTCCGAAAATTTTCATAAATATAGACTTAGTTTGGTTAGACCATCAGGTGATCAAAACATCTGCCATTCCCTAAACGGAGACTAGTCCCTGCCAAAGGAGCCAGTAGATCAGCTGCTGGAATAAAACGGGTAATATTTTCCCCGTATTCAGACTCAAAACGGGAAAAAATAGGGTATTCCCAATATAGCCACCAGCCATAGAATCAGATTGAGCGGGGTGCCTACCTTCAGGTAATCGCTGAACCGGTAGTTACCCGGAGTGTATATCATGGTATTGGTCTGATAGCCCATGGGGCTCATGAAGCTGAGACTTGCGCCAAAAGTGACAGCCATAAGCATGGGTCTGGAATCCACCTCCAGGGCCAGTGAGATGCTGATGGCAATAGGGGCCAGCAGTGCTGCAGTAGCGTTATTGGACATGACATTGGTGAGGATGAAAGTCAGCCCAAACAGTGCGCCCATCACCACGCGCGGTCCGAACCCTCCCAGCTGCTCCACCACCAGTGTACCTAGGAGTTCTGCACCTCCTGTCTTTTGGAGTGCGGTGCCCATGGACAACACCCCGGCCAGCATCAGAATGACCTTCCAGTCAATGGCCTTATACGCCTGCTCGGTAGACAGTGATCCGACCATAATCAGTACGATAGCCCCGGTGACAGAAGTAACCACTATAGGATACACCCCGGTAGCTGCAAGTCCTATGATAAGCGTGAGCACCACGAGGGTGAGTATGCTTTTGGTCTTGTTCAGACTTTTGTTCTTGGATTCGGAGACTAAAAGGAGGTCTTCAGAACCATCCAGAATTTGGATCGATTCTTCCGATGCTCTCAGCAGCAGGATGTCGCCAGCTGCCAACCGGGTTTTGGAAAGGAGGGATTTCAACAGGCCAGACCGCTGGCGTATGCCTATGACCAGTACCTGATCATAGAGGCTCCTGAAATTGATGGATTTGATACTCTTGTTGACCAGATGTGACTGCGGGGTGATCAGGGCCTCATAGAGGTGCTCTTCTTCATTGGTGAGGTTTTCCTCACTCCATTTCAAGTCTGCTTTCAATTCGATCCCCTTGTATTCTTTTATTTTCTCCAGGGTATCCTTATCGCTGCTGATTTTTATCAGATCCCCTTCCTGGATGGAAGTATTGGGGTAAACCCTCACATTTCTTCCGCTTGACCGGATGATCTGTAGTGCCTGGATGGGCAGGCTGAGAAAAAGTTTCTGCTTTGAAATAGGCTCATCGAGCTGCGCAAAGTCTTCCAAAATAACCAATTCGGAGAGGTAATTTCCCAAATCCAGATTGTCACCGAATGCGGACTTTGGCTGTCTGTCCGGCGTCAGCCATGCCCCGATGGTGACCATGTATATGATCCCTACTGCAAAGAAGCATAACCCCATGAGGCTCATCTCGAATACGCCTAAAGGGGGAAGGCCGGCTTTCTCGGCTATTCCACTCACAAGGATATTGGTGCTGGTCCCGAGCAGCGTGCAGATGCCACCCATCAGCGCCCCAAAGGAAAGAGGCATCAGGAGTTTGGATGGAGATATGTTGTTGTTCTTTGCCAGATTGATAACTGCCGGCATCAGCAGTGCGACTACTGCTGTATCGTTGATGAATGCAGATATAAGCCCCGATGTCGCCATGAGGGAAAAAAGGAGATGGGTTTGGCTCTTTTTTGCCTGGTTTCCAAGCCGTTGGCTGAAACTGTCGAGTAATCCAGTATTGAAGATGGCTGTGGAGACTACAAACATGGCAGCAACAGTGATCGTTGCAGGATTGGAAAATCCGGAAAGCCCTTCCTCTACTTCCAATACACCGGTGAGCAGAAACAGCACCATCACGCCTATGGAAACAGTATCGATGCTAAACTTCTCTGTGAAAAACAAAACTACAGCAAGAGCTATAATGGAAAAAACAATCCCTATTTCCAGCGTCATAAATTACATGTTGAGGTAATTCCCCTTTTTTAGTTTTCTTTTAACCCGGAAATAGCTTACAAATCCTATCGCCAGAAAGAGGAGACTCAATCCAAATGCCACATAGCCAAGCTCTCTCACACGCTCCAGGTTTTTGACCTCAAACAGGGCCGTACCCGATACCAGAAAGTAAAGAGAGGTACGGATAAAGGAAAGTAAGGTGCGGTCATTTGCCAAGCTGGTGCGTTGTCTAGCCAAATAATCCCGAACAATTAGCTCATTTTCAAAGTCATTTCCCATATTTGTATTGTATTAATTTTGAAATAATTCAACATCCATTAATTATGAAAAGAATCTCACTATTTTTCCTTGGTATTTTACTAAGTGGACAAATCATTGCCCAAGATGCTCAAAATTTGATAACGCAAGATACCAGCTATTGGCTGAAAGAAATCGGCGGTGGTCTAAATCTAAATCAGGCATCTTTCAGCGGTAACTGGCAAGGTGGCGGCGTAAACTCGGTAGCTCTTGGATTTTACCTCAATGGAAGGGCCAATTATGCACGGGATAAGTGGACATGGGACAATACGATGGATTTTATCTATGGTATCGTGAAGAATGAAGGGGAAGACGGCAGGAAATCCAATGACCGTATTTTCCTGGACTCCAAAGTGGGTTACAAAATCAGCGACAGCTGGAATTATTTCTTCTCAGTCAATTTTCTTTCACAGTTTGCACCGGGTTATGTGTTCGGTGATACGGAGCGGACCTTGATTTCGAAATTTGCCAACCCGGCTTATCTTACGACAGCACTCGGGGTGGAATACAAGCCTAATTCTGAATTCAGCCTGAGAATGGCACCGTTCTCTCCCCGCTGGACGTTTGTCACGGATACCGATCTCTACCTGGATGTACCGGACAACTATGGTGTGCCGATCGGAGAACGGGTGAGAACGGAGTGGCTTGCTTTCAGCCTGATGGCCGACTGGAACAAAAAATTAGCAGAAAACCTGACCTTACTCGTCAGATATCAAATGTATGCCAACTATGAAACCCTCGCTTTTGAAACGATCGACCATCGTCTGGATGTGGCGCTGACAGCCAAAATTTCCAATCTGGTGAATGTAAGCCTGACCAGTCTAAGCCTGTATGATATCGATCAGGACAGTAAAATACAATTTAGCCAAGGCCTCGCATTGGGAATTGCATTTAAACGGGGTAACTTCCCGCAAAAATAATAATCTCAACAAATTTTTATTTGGGATTTTGAATTGATAATAATTGTATTATTTTTGAATTCATTGTGGTAGTTAAATAATAGTTGGTTTAGTTTTCAAATAAAGGGCAGGAGATTTTCTCCTGCTTTTTTATTTCTATTCTTTGAATAGTCCTATTTGAATAGTTCGGAACCGGAATAATTATTTTCACTGTACAGGAATCCATGGAAGTGAGCCTGTCCGGAACAAGATTCACCGGTTTATTTTCCTTTTACCAACCTATTCCATAATCTTCCCCATAGTTACTGGATCCGCCCCAGAAGCTTCCGTGCTTCCAGTCGAACCAGATCGCATTGATGGGTCCGGAAGTCCTCGGCCAAAAATCCATGAGATAGCCTTTCTTTTTCAGTTCATTTCTGATCCAGGAGGGGGTATCCTCTCTCAAGGTGATGGCACCAGGTTTGATCTCATGTCCCCCAAAGGAGCTTTGCATCTGATACGAATTGAAATTTGCGGCTTCGGCAGCCTCCTGTACATTCATGTCAAACTCAACGATGTTCAGAAAAAACTGAAGGAGGTTCTGATCCTGTGAGTCACCACCCTGAACAGCGAAGGAAAGAAAAGGTTTCCCATCTTTGAGCGCCATGCTCGGGGTCAAAGTCACCCGTGGACGCTTGCCGGGCTCGGGAAGGTTAAACGGACTGAGCTGCTCATCCAGGACAAAACTTTGCATCCTCTGGCTTAGACCGATACCGGTATTGCCGGCTATCACAGCCGGCACCCAGCCTCCACTGGGGGTAATGGATACTACCCAGCCATCAGCATCTGCAGTTTCCACGGAGGTAGTTCCCCGCTGGAACTGCTCCAGAAATGGGTCTTCCTGTCCGGATATTGGCTGCCCGGGAGTGTGGATGGTGAGGGATTTGCCATAGGATTTCACCAGATCAGAAAATGGATTGGTGTCCCCCTGAAACGGATAGGGGTCGCCTGGACCGATGGTGGGGTCATTCCTGTCGGAAATCAGGGCGGCCCGCTCGCGGGCATACGCTTTGGAAAGCAAGCCTTGGATAGGGGTCTTAGGCTCAAACGCAGGATCGGAATAGTAAAAATCCCGGTCAGCAAAAGCCAGATTCATGGCTTGGTAGACAGTGTGGATGTAATTGGCCGAGTTATATCCCATTGACTTCAGGTCAAAATTTTCCAGGATATTCAGGGATTGCAGGAGGGCAGGGCCTTGGGTCCATTCCTGAAGTTTGTAAACGTCTATGCCTTTGTAGGTTGTTTTCAGGGGCTCTTCGATCTTGACCTTCCAGTTTGCCAGGTCTGATTCTGTAAATATCCCGCCCTGCTCTTTGGTACCCCTTACGATTTCTTTGGCGATATCGCCTTCATAGAAGCGTCTATCAGCGGCATAAATTGCCTCTTTCCTGCTTTTTCCTTTGGCAAGTTCCTCTTTCTCCGTTTCCACCAGCTTAGCCAGAGTTTGGAAGAGTTCTTCCTGGGCAAAGATTTCACCGGCCTCGGGAGCTTCACGTTCTTCTCCCGGATGGGGGAGAAATACCTTTTTGGAGTAAGGCCATTGTTTTATTTTGTCTTTGTTGTTTTCGATCATATTGGCCGTGGAGGCTTCTATGGGGTAGCCTTTGGCGAGCTCCATCGCCGGCTGGAGTACCTGCTCGAGACTCATGGTACCATACTCGGCCAGCATAGTCATCAACCCACCCGGCGTACCGGGGGTAGTAGCGGCCAGCGGGCCATACTCGGGAGGATAAGCCATATTCTGGGATTTGAAGAATTCGACGGTCGCTCCATCGGGGGCATAGCCCAGCGCATTGATGGCAATTACTTTGCCGGTGGTAGGGTTATAGATGAGTGCCTGTGTCTCGCCTCCCCAGGAGAGCATATCCCACATGGTAGCGGTGGCGCCGAGCATGGCACAGGCAGCATCCACAGCATTTCCTCCCTGTTGGAAAATCTGTGCACCTGCGGTGGCCGCCAGTGGTTTGCCGGTGATTGCCATCCAGTTTTTGCCATGGATCACCGGTTTTTGGGTTTGCTGGGCACCTAGACCAAAGGAAAGAGCGCTGCATACCAACAGTAAAAGTCTTTTCATATAATGTGTACAGGGGTTATTCATATAGGTGTGGTTAGGGAATGTTACGTGTAGGGATATAGAGTAATGAAGGAATGAAACAAACCGCCTCCGGAAGGTGGCAGTTATAATTAGTATAAATTTACAGCCGTAGCTTAGAGAATTGTGATTATAGGCAATAAGCGGTTATATTTGGGAAGTCAGAAAACTGATTTACTGACTTTTACATTACTTATTACCACCAAACATTGGACTTCTCAACATTTAATTTCGAACCTTCACTACAGGAAGGTTTAGACGCCATGGGTTATGAAAAACCCACTCCTATTCAAGAAATGGCCATTCCGGTCATTATGCAAAACAAAGATTTGATTGCCTGTGCGCAAACAGGCACAGGGAAAACTGCCGCGTTTATATTGCCTATATTGAATAAAATAAGCAAGTCGGGATCGAGCGTACTAAACACGTTGATTCTTGCACCGACCCGGGAGCTTGCCATCCAGATAGACCAGCAGATTCAGGGCTTCTCTTATTTTCTGGGAATCAGTTCCATCCCCATTTATGGGGGAGGGGACGGGATAGTCTGGGAGCAGCAGAAAAAGGCGCTGGAAAGCGGTGCTGAAATCGTGGTCGCCACACCGGGAAGGTTGATAGCATTGCTTGCAGGTGGAAAGATGGATCTCAGCTCCCTGCAGCATCTGATTCTCGATGAAGCTGACCGTATGATGGATATGGGATTTTCGGATGATATCCTGAAGATCGTCAATTACCTTCCGAAAGATAGGCAGACTGTGCTGTTCTCAGCTACAATGCCTCCGAAGATCAGGCAGTTCAGCATGAAGTTTCTCAATAAGCCTGAGGAGATATCACTTTCGATAGGCAAAACTGCCGAAGGGGTGACCCAGTCCATGTACTCTGTATACGATAGCCAGAAGGAAGAACTGGTGAGGCATATCCTTTCGCAGAAAGCGTATGAAGCGGTAATAATCTTTGCTTCCACCAAGGACAAAGTAAAGGCACTCTATAAAGTGCTCAAAAAGCAGTTTGATATCGAAGCCTTTCATTCGGACCTGGAGCAGGTGGAGCGTGAAAAAATCATGTCGGCTTTCAAAAACAAAGCGGTAAAGATCCTGATAGGAACAGACATAATCTCCAGGGGAATAGATGTGGTAGGTATAGAACTGGTGATCAATTACGATACACCCAGTGATCCGGAAGATTATGTGCACCGGGTTGGCCGGACTGCCAGGGCAGATAAGGAAGGAGAGGCGATTACTTTTGTGAATCCAAAGGATCAGCATAAATTCGTGAGGATAGAGGGTCTGATTGGGATGCAGATCAAGCCTAACCCATTGCCTGCTGGATTTGAAGCTGGACCGGTATATACCGGCGAGCAGGAGAAAAAGACCTCCGGTTTCAAGTCCGACAAAAAGTCCAAGTCAAAGAATAAGAAGAAGAAACCGAACAACCAGAGGTCCCATGCCGAGCCTAAAACCGAGGTTAGGACCGAACAGGCAAAAAAAGTGCACAAGCCTGTAAATCAGCCTGCGGTCGTAAAAGAGAATGCGCCAGGCAAATTTAGTCAGCGAAGAAATGTGATTGATCCGGATTGACGGGAAGTGTATTGTAATTGTGGAGTACTTCAAGTAAATTGAAGTACTTTTTTACAATTAACCTGGTTCCCAATGCAATACATCAAACTTAACTCCCGAGGATCTGCTGTCTCTTTTTTACAGGAAATCCTGAATGGTCTGGGGTATGATCTCCCTGTGACGGGCTACTTTGGCACATTGACAGCGCAAGCGGTCAAGGATTTCCAGGAAAGCAACCAGCTTGTGGTGGATGGGGAGGTGGGAGTGAAAACATGGACGGTTCTATTGGGAAAAGTAAAACCTGCAGACACACTTGGAGACAAATTTTTAGGAGAGCAGGATCTTCGGGCCTTCGCATCGGACTATGAAGTGGAGCTGGCCGCTATCAAAGCGGTCAATGAGGTGGAAAGTTCCGGCAGGGGATTTTTGGTGGATGGTCGTCCCAAAATTCTCTTTGAAGGCCATGTTTTTTGGAGGCAGCTAAAAGAAAGGGGCATTGATCCGGCTGGTCTTTCCACTACACAGACCAGCACACTGCTGTATGAGAACTACTCGAAATCCCACTATCTGGGAGGTGCTGCCGAATATGACAGGATGGAGAAAGCAGCAGGGCTGAGCCCAAATCCCCTGGTAAAGGAGGCCACCTATGCCTCTGCCTCATGGGGGAGTTACCAGATCATGGGTTATCATGCCAAGAAGCTGGGGTATAGTTCCGTAGGGGAGTTTGTGGACTCCATGCATTTACATGAGCGGAATCATTTGGAAGCGTTTGGGCGCTATATTTCAGTGTTTGGATGCCTGCCCCATTTACGGGTTAAAAACTGGCAAAAGTTTGCCAATTGTTATAATGGACCAGCCTATAAATCCAATCAGTATGATGTGAAAATGGAGAAGGCTTACAAAAAGTACTCAGCAAATAATTAAAGTTATGTTTTTGAAGGATTTGATTACACTTTTCGAGAGGGACCTGGACAAGCTAGCAGCAGAAATTTCGGCATACCCATCAGAAGAGTCGATGTGGGTAGTAGCTCATGGAATCTCCAATTCCGGAGGGAATCTTTGCCTGCACCTCATCGGAAACCTATCGGCTTATGTAGGTAAAGAGATGGGGGGCTTTCCGTATGTCAGAGACAGGGAACACGAATTTGCTGCAAAAAACATCCCTAGAGCTCATCTTTTAGAAGAACTGGATAAATTAAAGAACGTGGTGGTGTCCAGTCTGGAGGGGCTGGATGATGTGATGCTGGAAAAAATTTATCCATTGGAGGTAATGGACAGGCAGTTCACCTATTCGTGGTTTCTGATCCATCTGTATGGACACTTCACCTATCACCTGGGACAGATCAACTACCATAGGAGGCTTCTCTCTGTAGGGTAGCTGTTATATTTTTTTTGATTTACCCATTTATTTTTAAAACCATTCCTGGTATTGTGGGTTGGTTAGAAATGAACCTTGGGCTTCTTTTTAACGTGCTTCTTTTTTTGGGTATTTTGACGGCGGTCAACTTGCCGGCTTTTTATATAGGGTTGAAACCACTCGAAAGGGGGGTACCAAGAAGGCTTTGGTTTGAACTTCCCAGATTTGCCATTTATTGGGTCTGGATCTTTCTGTTTATGTTATTGGCAGTGGTCCGACACCGGCTACAACTGGAAAATGAGCATGAATCAGGCGTACTTCTCATGGTATTGGCTATTGTATGTGCTACGTATTCCTATTACACGATAGGTCTGGAAAAGCTCACCGGGATATCCGCTTTGAAGTTAGGACTGGCCGGTAATCTCGTGATTATAATCAGCACGATCTGTACCGGTGTTGTAGTGGCCGGTTATTCCCTTTACCTATCTTATCTCCTGTATCCTCTGGTGGTTTGGGCATTTTATCTTTCGATGGTCAGTTTGGGGAAGTTAAACCTGATCAAAGCATAAAAAAAACTCCGGGGTGGCCGGAGTTTTTGGTTTCAGTGGCATATTCAGTAAAGCATCCTGAACCGAATGGTGCCCGGGATGGTTTTCATGGCTTCTATGGCTTCCGGAGAATAGGCCTTGTTGATGTCAGTGATCACATAACCTATTTTCTCGTTTGTTTTGAGATACTGCCCTACAATGTTTATTTGATAGCTGGCGAGTACCTGGTTGATTTTAGCCAATATCCCAGGTTCGTTTTGATGGATATGAATCAGTCTATGCGCATTGTGAAGAAAAGGCAGCTGGATATTGGGGAAGTTCACGGAGTTGTACGTGTTGCCGGTATTGACATATTCCATGATTTTGCCGGGTACGAATCTGGCAATATTTTCCTGCGCTTCCAGTGTACTTCCTCCTATATGGGGCGTAAGAATAGTATTTGGAAGTCCTTTCAATTCTGACTCGAAAGGCTCTTTGTTATTTTTTGGTTCTTCAGGAAATACATCCACAGCACACCCGGCAATCTGTCCGGAAAGTATAGCATCCCGAAGGGCAGGGATTTCCACGACGTGACCCCGGCTGAGATTTACCAGAATAGCCCCTTGTTTCATCAGGGCTATTTTTTCCCTGTTCAGCAAATTTTTGTTTTCTTTTCTCCCATCCACGTGAAGCGTGATAATGTCACAGGTCTTCAACAGTTCATCCAGGGAGTTCAACTTGGTGGCATTGCCGAGTGCAAGTTTTTCTATGACATCGTAGTAAAAGACATTCATCCCCATATTCTCAGCGAGCACGGATAGCTGGGCACCGATATTCCCATAGCCGATAATCCCCAGTTTTTTTCCCCTGATTTCAAAACTTCCAGTGGCAGATTTGTCCCATTTGCCCTGGTGCATACCAGTTGTTTTATCCACAAAGTTCCGCATCAGGAAAATAATCTCGGCTATGGCCATTTCCACCACAGACCGGGTATTGCTAAATGGAGCGTTGAAAACAGCGATCCCCTTGTCCTGACAGGTCTCCAGGTCAATCTGGTTGGTGCCGATACAGAAAGCGCCGATGGAAATAAGCCTGTTGGCATTTTCGAGCACCTTTTTGGTCACATTGGTCTTGGACCTGATGCCTAGTATGGAGACATTTTTTATCTTTTCGCTCAGTTCTTCCTCACTTAATGCGGAGCTGACTACTTCCACTTCGTAACCTTCTTCTTTGAAAAGGTCCACGCCGATCTGATGTACATTTTCCAGAAGGAGAACTTTTATCCGGCTTTTTGGGTAGGAGAATTTTGTGTTCAATTTGTTTACATAAAGGATTTCGTCCAGGCTCGGCGCTACATGGTCTGCCTGACTGGTTACTTTGGGTCTGCTTACATTTTCAGTGAAAGCATAGAATTTATTGGCAAGTCCGGAAGCCTTGATTTCGTAATCGGTGTAGCCATCCCCAATCACGTAAATGTCCCCTTCAAGGTTGATTTTCCTGATTGTTTCCGCTTTCCCGTTGTTTTTAGACAGGGGATTTTCCCTGTTGAAATCACTGATTTTACCGGATTCATCGTAGACAAATTCATTGGCAAACACATTCTCTTCGGCTATGCCATAATCGGCCACAATAGGGATGATAAAATCCTTGAATCCATTGGATATGATGAAAATGTTGCTTGAATTGTCATGTAGGAATTCTTTGTTTCTCTCGAAGGACTTGGAAACCTTCTGCTTCAAGGCTGTGATCAGATCGGTTATCTGTGATCTGCTGGCCTGCAGGATATCCAATCGCTGTTCCAGGCTTTCCCGAAACGTAAGGGAGCCTTCCATTCCCTTGTCGGTGATGTCTTTGATCGCCTGAAGTTTTTCATCCCGGTCGGGATCTGAGGCTAGACTTATTTCTCCCAGGATGTCCAGGGCTTCTACCTGGGTGAAGGTACTGTCAAAATCAATGATGAATTTTGTGGTTTGAGGCATGAGAAGGGTCGAATTTTATGATTCGGCTGTAAAATTACAGCAATGTTAAAAAATTGGAAGGTTTATTGAAAAAATTGTTTTAAACCTTTTTCGCAATCGTTATTTCTGCAAAAATAGGCCCTGTTTTCTTTCCGTTTTGAATTATGACAATTTGACCAAAGTATTGTGTTTTACTTTTTCTCTGTGATTCTTCCGCTTATTTTTGTGTAATAAATAGGAGCTTATCAAATCGGATCTAATGCAAAGGTCAAATACCGGGACGGTTAGCCGTGAGACGGGATTACCTCAGTCAGCTAAAAAATTTAAACTTATGAACAGAACCTATCTAGTTGCTTTGACATGGTTAGCCTTGCTGGCTGCCTCATGCCAAAAGTCTGATAAAGTCTCCGGCCAGGATGGTCAGGATGCCGCAGTTGCCGGAAAGTATGGTGCTGCTATCGATACAGCAGGTGTGATGCCTACCCGCCTGATGGTGGAAAAGGTGATGGAGAATGGGACCTTTGAGGGCAGGATTTCCGGTGAAATAAAGGAAGTATGCACAAAGAAAGGGTGCTGGCTCACCATGGATCTGCCAAACGGGGAGGACATGCGGGTTACCTTTAAAGATTATGGCTTTTTCGTACCTACCACATCCCAAGGTTTTCCGATCGTACTTGAAGGGGTCGCCACCCTTTCGGAAACAGATGTGGAAACCTTGCGCCACTTTGCAGAGGATCAAGGTAAGAGCAAGGAAGAAGTGGCTGCAATCACAGCTCCCAGAAGAGAGATAACCTTCGAAGCGACAGGTGTGGTAATCAAGGATAAAGTCTGATATGGCCATCGCTCTGGATAACCTGAGGGTAGGAAGGAAGTACGTGTTGATCAACCAGGGAGAGGTGAGAAAACTGGAAATAGTAGCCAGACTCAGTGGGGTGAACTTCAAAGTAAAGGATCTGGATACGCTGGAATTCTATACCATGGAAGAGCTACTCCAATGGGGGAAAGGCAAGGACTACGAGCTGGATGAACTGTATAGTTAAAAAAAGGGCTTTGGCCCTTTTTTTAATGCAGTGCTCTGAATCCGGGTTCGTAGATTATCCTTAGAAAAGAACCCAGGCCGCTATTGGGCTGATTCACTGGAATAGATGTCACAATGCCGACCATAAGGTTTTCTGCGAGTCCCACACGCATCTGTGGCCTGAGTGTGGCAATGGACCGGCCCCTGTCAATCTCCTGGTTGATCTCCAATCCTATAAAATTACGCGTTCCCGTGACCATGTAATGGAAGTTGTAATTTATCTCGTAAGTAACATGTGCTTTGTGGTTATGTTCCTTTTCGAATCTTGGGCCTGTATAAATCAGAGTGTGGTAATTGGTTCCCCATCGTTTGGCGGCGATTAAGAATGGATTGTAGACATTTCCACGGAAAGTATTTCTCCCCGATATCTTGTCCAGATCGACCAGCTCAAATTCATGGATATAGCCTACAGCCATGGACACATTCCTTTTCTCAGAGACGAGAAACGTCCATTGGGTAGCCAGCTTGAGTGATTCCAGCCGGTTTTGGGGAGTGGAGTCTCCAGGCTCGTGGGACCTGAAGGAAAAAAGCTTCAGGGGCAGCTCTACCTCAAACCCCAGGCGGTCCACAGGTGCAAACTCGTATTCGACCAGGGCTTCTATCTCGTCAAAGTTTCTTTTATCCTGCATTCCTACTCCGATATTCCATTCTTTTTCACCCTTCCGCGCGCCCAAATCCCTTATCAGATCTATGTATAACGGCTCAGCATGCAGCACTTTGGGTTTGAGATTCTGAGTGGTAAGCTCCACTTCCTCAAGAAACAGGCTGTCCAGTTGCTGTCTCTGAATTTTTGTACTGTCTGTCTCAGTCTGTGCGATGGCACAGAATCCCCATGGCAGGAAAGCCAGGAGAAGTAATTTCTTCATCATTTGGTAGATTAAATTTGGTAATCGCTGCTTTCAGTCCAGAATGGCTTAAACCATGTCAGGAGGAGTGAAATTACTTTGCAGCCATACCGCCTTCCAAAAATCATGGATAAAGGGAAAGGTGGAATCGGTAGCAAGGATGGTTTTACCCTGGTACCAAAATGGCAGGTAAAGAACGTCCAGCTTGAGTTTTTTCCCCACTTGGTCTTCATGGTCCGCATCGGAATCCGGTATCACGTCACTATCCACTTCCAGAAACCATTCAAGGATAATTTCAGTGAGGGTATCTATCGGATCTTCTACACCATCCCGCTGAACCCAGGAGTTGCCCATATAGAAATTGGCAGATAGGTTGATGAAATGGGCGATCAAAAAAAATAACAGTCCCCTGGATAATAAGCTTTTGCGGAGCGAATGCATGATTTGACTGTGGTGGCTTTGATTCACGGTTCAAAGTTACGAAAGCTTACTGTTCTAGGTTTACAAATTATAAATAATGTTTGGCTTGGATTGGGAGGAAATAATATTCCGGTGCTGACATTCTTTCCGTATTTTTGTGGGAATCATTCAGGAATTATGTCAAAAAATTTAGGGATGGCTATCCTTCAAGCCAAATGTCCCCGATGCAGAAAGGGTGATCTGTTCCCTGTCTCCCTGCTGAGTTACCGGAAACTATCGCAGGTGAATCCGTCCTGTCCGGTATGTGGGGCTAATTTCAACCCTGAACCCGATTTTTATTATGGGGCGATGTATATCAGTTATGCTTTTTCGGTTGCCTTGATCATCACAGTCCTTACTGCGATCAATGTGCTGGTGGATAAGCCAGAGCTCTGGATGTATCTCAGCACCATATTCACAGGGAATATCATCCTGGTCCCGGTAATGCTCCGCTATAGCAAAGTACTCTATCTCTATGCCATGGGCAAACTGAAATACAGGAAGGATTAATTCTGATAGGGGGGCAGTTATGCCCGGTGAAATCAACCTGGGTAAAGTCCACAGACCGAAACCTGGCAAATCTGGAGTCCGGTAAGTGTATCTGGCAGCAGGGGCGTCATAAGCTTACACTTGCCGAAGAACCATTCACACGAAAAAAGGCAATCCGTCCATAGGAAAGCTTTTGATCTAGTGGTGGCGTCTATCAGTGACTCCTAGGTATCTCTTAGGCGAAATGATTGTCATCGCCAGGGACAGGGATACCAGGAAGAGAAAGAAAAGAGCGGGGAGACCCCCTATTACAGATAGGATTCTCACGCCATCGATTCCCGAATAAACAACCATGATCCATGAGAGAAAACCGATCAGCAATCCCCAGATGATTTTAAGGTTGAGGTCGGTTTGGAAGGGGTCGGTGCTGTGCTGCTTCATGCTGATGCTCGCCAATGCGTCCGTACTGGAATCTGCAGCGGTCACATAGGAAATGAATATGCCCAGAATATACAGCTTGGCGAATACGGCTAACTGACCCATGTCTTCAAAAACCCGGTAGATAATGGATTCCGGGCCTGCTGTCAGGAACAAATCACGGTATAATCCCGCTTCCCCGAATGCATAGTCAAGGGTGGTCCCTCCGAAAATCCCCATCCAGCACATGCAGAAGACCGCGGGGAGTATCCAGTTGACCACGAGAAATTCCCTCAACGTTCTTCCATAAGCTATCTTTCCCAGAAATAAGGCAGTAATAGGTGCCCATGCCATCCACATCGCAAAATTGAACGTGGTCCAATCATGCGTCCACTTGTCCTGGGAGCCACTGAGCTGCAAGCTCAGATCGGTGAACTGCAGGAAGTACTCACGGAACCCAGTGATCACGGATTGCAGGATAGTTGTTTTGTTTCCAAAAAACACAAAAAGAAATGCGATAAGGAAGAAAAAAGCAAGGTTGAACAGGGATAGGTGTTTGATCCCTTTTTCTATGCCTGTAGAAGCGGAGATGATAAATGTAGCCAATATGATCACGGTGATGACAGCACTCAGGACAACCTGGTTCCATTCCGGAAAAAATGCCAGTAAGCCACCGGATAGACTGAGGATGCCGGCCCCCAAGGCAGCTGCCATACCTGCCACCAAAGCAAACAGACTGACCATGTCCAGCATGTTTTCCCAGTGCTTTGCCGGGTTTTGGCCCAGTAAAGGCTTCAGCATGATAGATAAGCTGAACCTGCTTCTATCTGCGTAAAAGAATAGCCCAAACACCAGGCCTGGCACGGCATAGATAGCATAGGGAGTAAATCCCCAATGGAAAAACAACGCACCTAAGGCAAACGACTTGGCACTTTCAGAACCAGGATCAAATTCCTTGAATGCAGGTGGGAAAAGAAAATGGGATAGCGGCTCTGCACTTGCCCAGAAAAGTATGCCCACTGCTATGGTAGTACATAGTACGATCGCAAACCAACTGATAAGGCTCAACCTCGGCTTGGCAGCACCGCCACCTATTCGGTACTTGCCCAATGGGGAAAAGAGTACAATGGCCGCCAGGCAAGTCATCACAAAAGATACATAACTGAACCCTTCAGAAAAGCTGCGCAGGATGAGTTGCTGTATGCTTTTGATAGTTTCCACAAACATCACAGGCATGACAATGCTCGCCAATACCGCCAGGATCAAAAGAACAAACGGTGGCCAAAATACCCAGCCTCTACTATTGAGTTGAAAGAATGATTTGATGGTTTTCATCTAGTCGGGGGAAGGATACCCTAATTCCTCTCCAATAAACAGAATAGATTCCAGGTTATTGGTGCGTTTTTATTATTTTTCATCAGCACTGCACTTCGACGCTACTCCCATGACCAGTCCTTCCCTAGCAAAAAATATCGGTTTGTACGCCATGGCATTGTTTTATACAGCTGCAGGTATAAACCATTTTATCAATCCGGACGGCTACATCAGCCTGATTCCTCCTTACTTTCCTGCTCCGGAGGTGTGTAATGTATTGGCAGGAATAGCGGAGATGGTTTTTGGAATCGGGTTGCTCTTTAGAAACTTGAGAATATGGTCTGCCTGGGGAATTGTTTGTATGCTGGTGGTATTTATTCCTGTCCATGTCTACTTTGTCCAGCTGGGATCCTGTATTCCGGAGGCGCTATGCGTACCTGCTTGGATAGGATGGGTGCGGCTCATTGTTTTGCAACCCCTGCTTGTGCTCTGGGCTTGGACTTATACCCAATCAACTTAATAATAGATCTCTGTTTTACAGTTTATTAATGTTTTAATAGATAAGTTTTGGTTGAAGTGTGTTTTTTGATGGTTATATCCAGAGGCTATGAGAACAGAGCTGCTTCATTTCTGAAGAAGTACTTTTACGGCCCGCCCAAAAGCCCTTTGTTTTAGGTGCACCAACCCTAGAAAAAATGTATAATCTGTTGATTGCAAGAGTTGTAATCTTCGCATGTTAGGGACGTAATTGAAAAAAAACAATAAATTTGTGAATATTACTAACAAAGATCAGAGTTTTACTAAACAAATCAGGGTGTTGCCCGTTAGTACTTCTGTTTTGGAATGGATATGGAGAACTTTCTTAAGAAAATCAAGGTAGACGTCAACAGTAATCTTTATCTTAAAGAGCCATTCAGTTCTGAGCTAGGGGAGTTGATTGTGAAAGTAGGGCCAAATCTGATAGAGGAGCTGGGTATGGAGCATTTTACTTTCAAAAAGCTCGCCCAGCAGATAGGCAGTACAGAGGCAGCTATCTACAGGTATTTTGAAAACAAACACAAGCTGTTGCTCTACCTTACTGCGTGGTATTGGGGATGGATGGAGATCAATCTGGTGTATGCGACGGCCAATCTTACCGACCCGGGTGAAAGACTCGGTGTGGCGATACGGCTGATGGTGGATGGACCCATCTTTGACCGCAACGAGTACCTGGATCCGGTCCAGCTGAGAAATATAGTAGTGAACGAATCGCTGAAAGGCTATCTTACCAAAGCAGTCGATGTAGAGCACGAGAATGGTATATTTGCCCAGGTATATAAGTTCGGGGAACGCATATCCCGTATAATCAAAGAAATAAACCCACACTATGAATATCCTATTACTTTGGTATCAACTGTAATGGAATCCAGTCTTTTACAATCCTTCAATAGTCAGCATTTACCGGGAATGACAGAGAAATCACTGGATTCTGTAGGTAGATTTCAATTCTTTCACCAATTAGTAGTAAACGCAATTGCCAATGAATAGTGGTCACGGAATGTCTCCCCTAAGTAGGTTTTACAATTTGCTGAAAGAGGAGAAAAACCAGGTTTATGCGATATATTTTTATGCCGTACTGAGTGGTATTGTCACACTTTCGCTTCCTTTGGGGATACAGGCCATTCTGAATTATATCCTGGGGGGAAGAATTTCAACCTCTTGGGTCATTTTGGTTTTAGTAGTCGCTGTAGGTGTTGGATTCAGCGGTTTTCTGCAGATCTCACAGTTACAGATAATGGAGAAACTGCAGCAGCGGATTTTTTCGAAAGCCGGACTATCACTTGCTTACCGCTTGCCAAGGGTGAAAACGGAGATTCTTCACGGTGAGTATGCCCCTGAAATCGTAAACCGTTTTTTTGATACGGTAAACCTTCAGAAGGGATTGTCCAAGATTCTGATAGATTTTTCCACTGCGCTCTTGCAGGTGGTGTTTGGTCTGCTCTTGCTTTCGATTTACCATCCGGTATTCATTCTTTTCAGTTTGTTCCTCATGGCCATTCTGTTCTTGATTTTTTACTTCACCAGTCCAAAGGGGATGGAGACCGCATTGAAAGAGTCCACCTATAAATATCAGACGGCCTACTGGCTGGAGGAGATTGGCCGGACGCTGAACACGTTCAAACTGGTGGGCAATTCCAAATTGCCGATTTTGAGGGCTGACAAGTTGCTTCAGAAATACATAGAGTTCCGGTCGAAGCACTTTTCCGTCTTGATATTCCAGTACAAGATGATGATCATATTCAAGGTGTTGATTGTGGCGAGCTTACTCCTGGCGGGTAGTGTCTTGCTGATCAACGACCAGATCAGCATCGGGCAGTTTGTGGCCGCAGAGGTGATTATCATCCTGGTGGTGAACTCAGTGGAAAAGCTGATTCTCTCACTTGATACGGTATATGACACGCTGGTGGCAGTGGAGAAACTGGGGCATGTGATGGATCTGGAAATGGAGCACAGGTCAGAGTCCGAGAAAACAGTGATATCCCATCCTGAAGGTGTTAAGTTGGCGATGGAGCATGTGGTTTTCCAGCCTCAGGATGCTACAGAACCGATTTTAAAAGACGTTTCGCTGACCATCGAAGCAGGTGAAAAAGTAGTGGTGACAGGGAAAAGCGGAAGTGGGAAAAGTGCTTTGCTGGCCTTGTTTTCGGGACTGTATGAAGAATATGAGGGATTGGTAAAAGTAAATGACCTCTCACTGGAAATGATCAACCTGGATAAATACAGGGCCATGATAGGGGATTGTCTGGAAGTGGAGCAGATTTTTCATGGAACCATCAAAGAAAACATACTGGTCGGCAGAGACTTCAATGAGGATCAACTGGGCTATATTCTGGAAATGCTCGGACTGAAGGAGTTTGTGTACCAGCTTCCAAACGATCTGAATACAGTACTGCAGCCGGAGGCGAGGGGACTGTCGAGAAAACTGGCCCAGCAGATTATTCTCGCCCGGGCTTTTGTGGGTCAGCCAAAGGTGATGATCCTGGAAAATGCCCTGCTTCATGTGGATGATCAGGTGAAAAAAAGAGTGGTAGACTACCTTTTCAACGGGGACTGGACACTCATCCTGGTTACCAAAGATGAAGCTATTCTGGAAAATGCTTCCCGTATCATTCTGATGGATAAAGGAAAAGTAGTCTTCCAGGGGAAGTATGATGATTATACAGCGTTTTTAAACAAGAACTGACAGCTATGCTGAATATATCAGGTGTAAAAATCAAAGAGTCTATACCTTTCAGTGGAGCCAAAAGTCTGGTGATGACACTTCCATTGAAAGACAGCCAGCGAAGGATCAGAATACTGATAGGTATCATATCGGTCGCATTTCTGATGCTTTTTCTTCCATGGACCCAGAATATCAGATCCAAAGGCTACGTGACTGCGCTGCGTCCGGATCAGCGGCCACAGACGATCCATTCGGTTATTTCCGGGAGAATCGAGAAATGGTTTGTAACAGAGGGGTCTTTTGTGCAAAAGGGCGATACTATCGTGAGGATTTCGGAAATAAAGGACCAGTTTTTCGATTCATTGCTTTTGCCACGGACGCAGCTTCAGGTAGATGCGAAGAACCTCTCCGCACTTTCTTACAAGGATAAGGTGGGCGCACTTCAGAACCAGATTGTGGCCCTTGAGGAAAACAATGTGCTGAGAATACAGCAGGCAGAAAACCGGCTCAAGATGGCAGAGCTGAAGGTGAAGTCGGACAGTATCCGGCTGGAGCAATCCAGGGTGAATTTCGAAATCGGCGAGCAACAGCTCGAGCGGGCGGAGAAGCTCTATGAAGAAGGATTGCGCTCGCTTACTGATCTGGAAACCAGAAGGTTGAGGTTTCAGGAAGTGCAGACGGGGTTGATTGCAGCAGAAAACAGTCTGCTCAGCAGTGAGAACGAGCTGATTGCTGCCAGAATTGACCTAAACGCAATTGACAACGAGTTCAAAGATCTGCTTGCCAAAGCCAGGTCAGATATGTTTACAGCGATGTCCTCCCAGTATGATGCGGAGGCCACTGCATCGCAACTGGAAAATACGTACTCCAATTACGAAACCAGATCCGGATTCAGACATATTCTGGCACCGCAGGACGGCTATCTGGCACGGGCTATCCAGGTGGGGATAGGGGAGACCATCTCGGAAGGAGCTGAAATTTTGAATATTGTACCGGCAAATGCCGAATTGGCGGTGGAAATGTACGTACAGCCGGTAGATCTTCCCCTGATCAAAGTGGGTAACAAAGTCCGGTTTATATTTGACGGCTGGCCAGCCATTGTATTCTCCGGCTGGCCCCAGCTGACCAATGGGACGTTTGGGGGAGTGGTGGTTTCCATTGATCAGTCATCCGGGGTCAATAACCAGTATCGGGTGCTGGTAGCGGAAGATCCTGAAGAGAAACCCTGGCCGGACATGCTGAGAATGGGGTCTGGTGCTGATGGTATCGCTTTACTTAACGACGTGCCGATCTGGTATGAGATATGGCGACAGCTTAACGGCTTCCCGCCGGATTATTATACCCAGGAAGAGAAGGACGCAATCGCCAGAGAGAAGAAATGAAAAGAATAGCAGGACTGATATTCCTTTTATGCACTTATTTTCCTCTTTCAGCGCAGGAATTCGATACCCTTACCTATGCATCCTTTATGGATTGGGTAAGGATTTACCACCCTATAGCTGCGCAGGCGGAGATCAATCTGCGTATGGGTGACATGGAAGTGCTCCAAGCCAGAGGAGGTTTTGACCCGCTGGTCTATGGTAATCTGGACAACAAGGAATATAACGGCACGACCTACTACGACAGACGGGATGTAGGGGTAGATATTCCTACCTGGGGTGGGGTAGAACTGAATGGGGTGTATGAACAAAATACCGGAAATTATCTGAATCCAGAGCGGGTAAGTCCTTCCGATGGGCTTTTTGCCGTAGGTGCTTCCGTTAACCTGGGACAGGGGTTGATCCTCGACCAGCGACGGGCAGCCCTGAGACAGGCGGAGATTTACCAGCAGTCCACTGCATCCCAGCGGCTGCAGCTTTTGAACGGGCTGTACTTGCAGGCCACAGATATGTATTGGAGATGGGCACTGGCCTATGCCAACCAGCTCGTACTGGAAGAGGGCGTTGACCTGGCTGCAGAAAGGTTTGAGGCGGTGAAAATAAGTTTTGAACAAGGTGATTTGCCTGCCATAGACACAGTAGAAGCTTATTCCCAATTATTGAACAGGGAATACCGGCTTCAGGAGGCAGAGAATAATTTCTTTGCAAGAACCCAGGAGCTCAATACATTTCTTTGGGACAGTGAGACGAACCCGATGTTTCTGGATCCCAGTGTAGTGCCGGAGTCTCTAGACCTGGAGCAACTCCAGCTACTCGATGAGACGGAGCTGAGGGTTATGGTCTCCAGCCATCCGGATATACAGGTGGCTGATTTCGAACTGGCGAGTCTGGATGTGGAGCGGAGATTAAGAGCGCAGGAGATACTGCCGGTAGTAAAGGTGAAGTACAATTTTCTCACCCAGGATTTGGGAGACTTTCAGCGCTCCAGGTTTTTTGAGAATGATTATAAATGGGGACTGACCATCTATACGCCGATCATGTGGAGAAGGGCCCGCGGCGGACTCGGACTTACCAAAGCAAAAATAGATTATCAACAGAATTCCCGGGAGCTGACGGCCTTTGAGCTCAGGACAAAGCTGGAAAGTGAAATCAATAACTGGACCGTCCTCAATTCCCAGGTTTTTACTTTTCAGAGAAATGTGGAAAGCCTGGAAGCATTACTTCAGGGTGAAGCCCGGCGGTTTGAGATCGGGGAGAGCAGCCTCTTTTTGGTCAATGCACGGGAAGTATCGGTATTTGATTCCCGGCTTACCCTGAACGAGCTGATCAGCAAGCGGAAAATCGCGTATGCCAAAGCACGATATGCGGCAGGTATAGGTTTCGAGTAATAAAAGGGATCATTCCTCTTTGTACTCATCAATATATGCCAGCATACATCATAGTGGAAGTAGCTATCCGGAATAAGGAAAAATATGAGGAATACAGGGAGTTTACCCCGGCCACCGTGGAAGCCTACGGAGGAAAGTTTGTAACGCGTGGGAATCCAGTCACCGTGCTGGAGGGGAGCTGGGATCATGATAGGCTGGTGAGCTGGAGTTTCCTACGGCAATACTGGCTAGGAACTGGTACAATTCGCCCGAATATCAGGCGGCAAGATCCATCCGTATGGAGGTAGCAACAGCACGGTTTATCTTGGTGGAAGTTTAAACTAAGCAAGGATGTACAAGAACAGACCCGTTGTATTTCCTTAAGGTTGGAAACCGATTCCGTGGAAAAGCCACAAAAGCTTCTTTCCGGTGATCCGCAGACTTCAGATCACAGGTTTATTTCCTTATCTTCGGACTGAAGAAGATCTAACTACAAGAAATCAGTATGAAGAAAATTGTCACGCTGGGTGAGGTGATGCTCAGACTATCTCCTCCCGGAAACCAGCGATTTTTTCAAGCCAATTCACTGGAAGTGGAGTTTGGCGGATCGGAGGCAAATGTAGGTGCGGCACTGGCTTATTGGGGCAATGATGTGGTACACTTGACAGCATTTCCTGATCATGAGATGGGGTTGGCGGCAGTGTCCAAACTGAGAAAGAATGGAATAAACACCGAATTCATCCAGTACAATGCCGGACGGTTGGGGATTTATTTTCTGGAGCACGGAGCGATGCAGCGCAGTTCACAGGTGATTTATGACAGGGTAGGGGCCGCATTTGCTTTGATCGACAAAGACCGGTTTGACTGGGAAGCAATCTTCGATGGTGCTGACTGGCTACATTGGTCCGGGATCTCACCGGCACTTTCACAGCCTGCTGCGGACTTCACACTTTTGGCATTGCAAGAGGCTTTTGCAAGGGGAATCATGATCAGCGGGGACCTAAACTACAGGAGTAACCTCTGGCAATTCGGTAAAAAGCCTTACGATATAATGCCTGATTTGATGAAACTCACCCATGTGATGATCGCAGGAACCAGGGATTTCAACCAGTGCCTGGATATGGAGTTTGAGAGTTTTGACAAGGCAAAAAAACATGTTTTCTCACATTTTCCCCATCTATCTTATATTTCCAAAACAGACAGGAAGTCCCATAGCTCTTCCCATAATACGATCTCCGGTTCGCTGATAGGGAAAAACAAAACATTCAAATCCAAGTCATACGATCTCACACACATCGTAGACCGGGTGGGTACAGGTGATGCGTATGCAGGTGGACTGATTCACGGCTTACTGAACCTCAAGCCTAAAGAAGCAATAGAGTTTGCAGTGGCCGCAGGTGCAATCAAGCACAGTGTACCCGGAGATGTCCTGCTGTGTTCACTGGAAGAAGTAAATGATATGGTGCGTGGAGAAGCACTAGGTAAAATAAAAAGATAATGAGAAACCCAACCCCCTTCATCCAGAGAATGGATGCTGCCGGCATTATGCCTATTTTTTTCCATCCTGAGGAAAAGACTTGTATAAAGCTCCTGGAAACTGCATATGAGGCAGGAGTCCGTGTGATAGAGCTTGTAAACAGAGGAAAAGAAGCTCCAGCCATCTATCCTGCACTCCGAAAGGCTGCAGATCAGATGCCCGGGCTGAGTCTGGGAGTGGGAACGATCTATACTTCCCAGCAAGCCCGCATTTTTGTGGATATGGGGGCTGAGTTTATCGTGGCTCCTGTGATGAATCCCGAGCTGGGTGAATACTGCAGGGACAAGAAGTTGCCCTGGATACCCGGCTGTGGGACAGTGTCCGAGATATTTTTCGCTCAGGAACTGGGTGCCGAGCTCGTCAAGCTATATCCAGCCAATATTCTGACCCCTGATTTTGTCCCACCTGTACACGCCGTACTTCCTAAAATCGAACTGATTCCCACGGGAGGTGTAGAGCCAACACGGGAAAGTATAAAGTCCTGGTTTGATGTGGGGGTATTGTGTGTGGGAATGGGCTCCCAGTTATTTAGGAAAGATCTGATCGCAAAGGGTGCCTATAATGAAATGAGAGCTACCATAGCGCATGTGCTGGACCTGATCGAAGAATTTAAAAAAGCCAAGGCCTGATGCTGCGGACTTAAGGACCGATCTGTAGAGTCAAGCTGATCTCCTTTACTTAAAGGGGAAAGCGGAAGACAGGGCTCTGCAGGATCCTTTTTTCATTCCTTACGGGGAACAAACACCAAAGACTTTCATAGGAAAGTCTTCGGTGTTTGTAGGAGATATTTATAAATCAGGCTGTGGGGTGGTCCTCAGGTATGGCTTGATTACTTTATGGCCTTTGGGGAATTTACCCGGGATATCTTCGTTTTTGATAGCTGGAGCGATCACTACATCCTCACCTTGCTTCCAATTGGCCGGTGTAGCCACAGAATAGTTGGCAGTGAGCTGTAGCGAATCGATCACCCTGAGGAGCTCTTCGAAATTTCTCCCTGTACTTGCGGGATACGTGATGATCAGCTTTATTTTCTTATCGCTGCCAATTACAAATACGGAGCGCACGGTAAAGTTTTCATTTGAATTGGGGTGGATCATGTCATACAGCTCCGATATTTTGCGGTCTGAGTCTGCTATTATCGGGAAGTTTACTTCTGTCCCCTGTGTTTCATTAATGTCAGAAATCCATCCCTTGTGGCTTTCCAAACCGTCTACACTCAAAGCCATTACCTTGGTGTTACGCTTCTCAAACTCTGATTTCAGTTTGGCTACGGTGCCAAGCTCAGTAGTACATACCGGTGTGTAATCAGCAGGATGTGAAAACAGAATGCCCCAGCCATCACCGAGATATTCATAAAAATCAATTTTTCCTTCTGTTGTCTCCGCAACGAAATTTGGGGCTGGATCGCCAAGTCTTAAAGCCATACTAGTTGAAGTTTAAAGTCTATAGAAATTATAGGGTAATAACACTTTCCTCCGTACAGAGTTCATATTCCATGAAAATAATTCATTTAAATTCGGATTCACTGTGGTTTTGTTTAATCCAGTGAAATGACTCTGACCGTATTTGATTAGGCAATTAATTTAACAGGATTATGGTTACCTGAATCGGTCACCGTAAAGAAAACCTGAATTTTCAGGAATTGTGGAAAGAAGTCATTTGATTTATACCTGAATGCTTCGACCATAAAATTACTGTCCAATGGAAAAAAAAGCGCTGATTGTATTTCAGAAAAATGCCATTCCCGGCAAAGTGAAAACGAGGTTGGCTGCCGATGTAGGCGATGAATACGCACTGGAAGTATATCAGCTCTTGGTGGATTACACTTATAAGACGATTGAAAGGGTAGCGGTGGATAAATTCATGTACTATTCTGATTTCAATCCTGAGAATCCCAGGGATTCGTTCATGGGAGTAGAAGCTACAGTGCAGGAGGGGAGAGATTTGGGGACAAGAATGGGCCATGCCTTTACAGACTTGTTTAGCCAGGCTTATGATAAGGTGGTGGTGATAGGAACGGATTGCGCTGAGCTCACTCTAGGTATTTTGGATGAAGCATTTGAATTATTGGACCAGTCGGAAGTGGTGATCGGTCCTGCCGAAGATGGAGGGTACTACCTGTTGGGCATGAAGCGGTGGATCCCAGAGCTGTTTGTGGATATTCCCTGGAGTACCGACCAGGTACTGGAGAAGACCAAAAACATACTGGAATCCATGGGAGTAGCTTACCAGCTTCTTTGTCCCCTTTCGGATATTGACCACCTGGAAGATTGGAACAGGATAAAAGACAGGTTTAAACATAAGGTAAATTATGGTCAACATGGGTAAGACAGTTTTTTTCCATGGGCACAAGGATAGCCTTAGCCTAATTATTTTGCGGTTTTGTCACGACTTTATCCATGGAATGGGCTTATCGGAATGTGATACGCTGTCTCCAGCAATATTGCGGGTCCCTTCCGGAATAAACCCATGTTTGCATGTCTGGAAAATTGCCTTGGATGAATAGTAAGAGAAGTGTTTTGCTGCTGCTACTAGCCCTATTTCTGCTGATGATGCCAGCAGAAGCCCAGGAGAAGAAAGATACGCGGCGCTACAAAATAGTGGTTGCCGGATTCACTATCGGGGAGATGATAGCGGAAAAAACCGCTGGCAACGGGCAGTCCGATTATACGGTGAACAGTGAAGTCAGCTTCTGGTTTTTCGGCAAAATTAATGTTGATTTCCGTATTCGCTCGCTATACGATAAGGAGCAACTGATAAGTTCCAATGCAGTCTCCATTTCTAACCGTGGCACATTCGAGTCAGACATCCTATGGAAGGAAGATTATTATGAAGTGGATGCCCATACCTATAAGTTTGATAACAGGGAACAGCTACTTCAACCCATCCGCTTTTCTACGGTTCGGTTCTATTTTGAGGAGCCAAAAGATGGGGATATCATGGTTTCTGAAACGTATGGCTTATTGAGCAGGATTACTGAAAAAAGCAAAGGAGTCTATGAGATAGAAATAGATGGCAACCGGAACCAGTTTTATTATAAAAACGGGGAACTGGACAAGATCATCATCCAGAACCCGATTAAAAATTATGTAGTCCAACGTGTAGAGTGAATTTCCCTATAAAAATATCCCTGATTATCCCCTGTCTCAACGAATCTAAGAATCTGAGTGAGCTAATTCCGTATTTGTTGAAGAATGGCGGAGCGCTGCTTCATGAGATTATCGTAGTGGATGCCAATAGTACAGACGGATCGGCAGAAATTGCCAAATCCTTTGGCGTGAGGTGCCTGACTTGTAGTCAAGGTTCCAGGGCTGCACAGATGAACGCAGGGGCAAAGATAGCCATGGGTGACGTCCTATATTTTGTGCATGCAGATACCCGCCCTTTGGTGAGTTTTGGATTTGATATCCAGGCGGCTATTTCCTCTGGGAAGTTGGCTGGTTGCTATAGGTATGAATTTGATTCAAAAAGTATCCTCTTAAGGATAAATGGCTGGTTTACAAAATTCAATGGGATGTTTTCGGGGGGAGGAGACCAGACTCTTTTTATAGGAAGAGAGTTTTTCGGGACTTTGGGAGGGTTTGATGAAACCTTCTGTATTATGGAGGATTTTGAGCTTGTACGGAGAATCAAAAGGGTGACACAGTTTGTCATAATTCCCAAGAAAATAAAAGTCTCCGCCCGTAAATACAAATCCAATAGTTGGTTACGGGTCCAGCTTGCCAACTTTGCGGCATTTTCATTTTTTTTATTAAAGGTAAAACCCCATCAAATCAAAGGCTTATATTACAGCCTTCTCCACCCATCGACGAGTCAGAAGCAAGAATGATCCCAGCTAGCATCAACGGCATCCAGCAAGTAGGAATAGGTGTAAAAGATGCTGATCAGGCTTGGTCCTGGTATAGGAAAGCCTTCAAAATGGATGTTCCCATTTTCCGGGACAGTGCAGAAGCGAAACTGATGACGCGCTATACTTCAGGAAAGGTAGAAAGCAGACATGCCATCCTGGCCATGAACATGCAGGGAGGGGGTGGATTTGAAATCTGGCAGTACACTTCCAAAGAACCAGCGCCTGCTGATTTTGAAATCTCATTGAAAGATCTGGGAATTCTTGCGGTGAAGATCCGTTGCAGGGATATTCAAAAGACCTACCTGCATTTAAGCCGATTGGAAGGAAGAGTCCTGGGCAAACCGGAATTGGATCCTCTGGGTACCTGGCATTTCTATATGAAGGATCCTTTTGGAAATCTTTTTGAGATTGTCGAGAACCACTCGTGGTTCAGCAATAACAGGGACTTCACAGGGGGTGTCTGTGGTGTAGTGATAGGTGTGTCATCCATAGATGATTCGCTGCCTATTTACCGTGAGCATTTAAAGCAGGGTGAACTGCTTTTGGACCAAACAAAGGTTTGGGAGGATTTCGCTGCTATCGGAGGAAAAGACACTGTGTACCGAAGGGTACTCCTGCAAAGCGGTGACAGGTCTACCGGGGCATTTGGCAGACTGCTTTGCCGTACTCAGATAGAGCTCGTAGAAACCATATCTACTCCGAGAAGGAGGATTTTTGAGAACCGGAATTGGGGAGACCTGGGTTTTATCCATGTCTGCTTTGATGTGAACGGTATGCAGACTATCAAGAAGGAGCTCGCCGACTCGGGACTGGAACTGACCGTAGACAGTCACAATGAATTTGATATGGGTAAAGCTGCAGGACGCTTTGCCTACTTGGAAGACCGGGATGGTACACTTATAGAATTGGTGGAAACGTATAAAATCCCCATTTTGGAAAAGTGGGGATTGTTTCTGGATTTGAAGAAGCGAAAGGCAAAAGGCAATCTTCCCAGAATCCTGGTCAAAATGCTCGCATTGAACCGTGTCAAGAACTGAAAGACTCAGCTGGAGAGGACCCGGATCAAATCCACCAGGCGGTTGGAATAGCCTGCCTCATTGTCATACCAGCCTACCAGTTTTACCATAGATCCTTTTGTGGAGGTAAGGGCTGAGTCAATGATACATGAATGTGGGTTGCCTATGATATCTATGGATACAATAGGTGCATCTTCCACTTCAAGAAACCCTTTCAATCCCCGTGCGCCTGCTTCCCTGAATGCCTGATTGATCTCTTCTGCAGGGACTTCTGTCCGTAGTTCCACTATCAGGTCTGTCAGTGACCCATCGGGAACTGGGACCCTCATGGCAGAGGCTTCTATTTTTCCCTGTAATTGCGGTAATACCATATCCAGAGCCTTTCCTGCATTGGTGGTGGTGGGGATGATTGAATATGCGGCTGCCCTGGCCCTTCTCAGATCCCTGTGTGGTGCATCATGCAGGTTTTGATCATTGGTATAGGAATGTACTGTAGAGGCAAATCCCCTGACCACTCCAAACGAATCATGGAGCACCTTGATCATAGGTGCCAGACAGTTGGTGGTGCAGGAGGCATTGGAAACGATCTTCTCTTCGCCAGTCAGGATATGGTCATTTACTCCCAAAACGACCATCTTGATGCTTGGATCTGTGGAGGGGGCGGAAATAATGACTTTTTTTGCTCCTGCAGAAAGATGTTTTTCTGCTCCCAGGCGGTCTGTGAATCTTCCGGTACATTCGATCACCACATCTACCTTCAATTCTTCCCAGGGAAGTTTGGAAGGATCCGGGAGTCCGAACAGCCGGATGTTTTGCCTGTCAACACTTAAAACTTCGCCATGTAGTTCTATAGACTTGTCTGACTTGCCATGGATAGAATCGTAGTGCATCAAATGTGCAATGGCCTTGGGTTCAGCCAGATCGTTGATTGCAACCAGTTCCATTCCCTGGTTTTCCAGAATCAATTTGGCCGTATAGCGTCCGATTCTTCCAAATCCATTGATAGCAATTCTTGTTGCTGCGGCGTCTTTCATGAGGAGGTGGTGGGTTTTGAGATCCAAAAATAGCTAATTCAATTACTATCCCCCCAAGGAAAATTTTATTCCTTTGGTTCAGGTTTTTACCCTCAATACCGAATAAATTTTTGGGGCCAAATTGGTATTATAATCTTAACGCCCTATATTTGCACAACCTTTCAGAAAAGCACGTTTTTCGGGGTATTTCATGGTCCGTTCGTCTAGGGGTTAGGACGTATCCCTTTCACGGATAAAACACGGGTTCGATTCCCGTACGGACTACTAACATATTGATCTCAAGCGGTTTATATGTGTCTATTTTTTCTTGAATTACTTATGGTCCGTTCGTCTAGGGGTTAGGACGTATCCCTTTCACGGATAAAACACGGGTTCGATTCCCGTACGGACTACTTGGATTTAACAGGGTGCTACCCTATGAATCTGATCTTATTTTTGTTTTATGGTTGTTAGTGGTTAAAAGTGAACAAAATCCCGATCTTTGGTCGGGATTTTTGTTTTTTAGCCCACCTTTTGACCAATGGCGTTACCTTCAATTTTTATTTTAAGTATTTTCACGGCACTAAATATTTTAATCTCAAACGATGCCTCTAACCCAACACAGACCTATTGCTTCAGCATGTCTTCTATTGGCGGCTTTCCCGCTACTTTTCTCCTGTAAGGATCAACCGCCTGCAGACCTTAGAATCAAAAGCTTGACCCAGGAGCAAGTTACGACCCAGGTGCAGGCCATAGAATCCCAGGTGAATCCCATTCTTTCTGATGGACTGAAACTTTCCATCTGGGCAGTGGATTCCCTGGTACATGATCCCATATCGATCCATATCTCAGATAATGGCGATCTGGTATACTCACGGACTAACCGTCAGAAGAACTCGGAGTTTGATATCCGCGGACACCAGGATTGGGAGATCAGATCCATTTCGATTCAGAGTATAGAAGAGAAAAGAGCTTTTCTCCGGGATGAACTTTCACCGGAGCGATCTTCCGTGAACACCTGGCTTAAAGATCTGAACGGGGACGGTTCCCATGACTGGAAGGATATGACTGTCCAGAAAGAACAGGTTTTCCGGTTGAGGGATACGGATGGGGATGGGTATGCGGATCAATCCCAGCTGATTATGGAGGATCTCCACGAGGAGGTGACCGATGTGGCCGGGGCTGTGATGATGGGTGATGATGCTCTTTTTATAGGTGCGGGGCCTGATCTCTGGAGGATGGTCGATAAAAACGGAGATGGAATAATAGATGAAAAAGAGTCTCTTTCGCATGGGTATGGTATCCATGTGGGCTTTGGAGGACATGGCATGTCCGGTCTGGAGATGGGGCCTGATGGACGGATTTACTGGGGTATAGGGGATATAGGCTTCAATGGGACGAGTGCAGATGGTACGGAGTGGAAATACCCTAATCGTGGCGTCATAGCCAGAGCTAATCCGGATGGCAGTGATTTTGAGATTTTTGCCATGGGAGTGAGGAATACCCATGAGTTTGTCTTTGATCAGTACAACAACCTGATCTCTGTGGATAACGATGGAGACCATGCGGGTGAGAAAGAGAGGTTGGTATATCTTACCAATGGATCCGATTCAGGATGGAGAATCAACTGGCAGTTTGGGAAATACCGTGACCCGGACAACAATACCTATAAAGTATGGATGGATGAAAAGCTTCACCTTCCCCGCTGGGATGGCCAGGCAGCGTATATCACTCCTTGTATCCAGAATTATGTAAGCGGTCCTACAGGGATGGTCTTTAATCCGGGGACTGCTTTGGGCTCTAAGTGGAAGGACAATTTCTTTGTGGTTGAATTTGTAGGGAGCCCCTCCCAGTCGGGAGTACATGCCTTTACATTGGAGCCCAAAGGTGCAAGTTTTGAAATGACATCCACGGAAAGGATTGTTTCCGGAATCTTGCCTACGGGACTTGACTTCGGTCCGGACGGGGCATTATACATGGCCGACTGGGTCGATGGATGGGGCACCAAGAACTATGGTAGAATATGGAAACTCCGGGATGAGACCACCGCTAATATAGCTTCCCAGAAAGACACAGAGGATCAATTGAAGGCGGATTATGTGAAGCTTAGCGTAAGTGAACTGAAGCCAAAGCTTAGTCATGAAGATCTTAGGGTTCGTAGAAAAGCGCAGTTTGAACTTGCGAAACGTGGCAAGGAGGGTGCAGCTGTTTTCAGTGAGGTGCTTTCTGACAAAGGCAACCAGCTAGCCAGAGTACATGCTATCGTAGGACTTAGCCAGTTGGGAAGGTTGGAAAACATGGATTTTGCAGACGCGATTGTACCCCACTTGTCTGATTCTGATCCTGAGATCAAGGCACAGGCAGCCAAGTGGCTAGGGGATATTCGCTATTCCAAGGCTGGTGATCAGCTGATCGCCAATCTGAAGGATGAAAATGCAAGGGTTCGGTTTTTTGCGGCTGAAGCATTGGGAAGAACTGCCGACAAGTCAGCAATAGGCCCACTTGTCAGTCTGCTGGAACATAACAATGATGAGGATGCCTACCTGCGTCATGCTGCTTCGTTGGCTTTGTCGCGGATTGGAGAAGTGGAGGAGTTAGCAAAACTTTCGACCCATTCCTCCAAAGCGGTAAGGCTGGGAGCTGTATTGGCCCTGAGAAGGCTTGAGTCTGCTGAGCTGGCACGTTTTCTACAGGATTCTGATGAGTTCATTGTGACTGAGGCAGCCCGGGCTATCCACGATGACTTCTCCGTACCTGCCGCATTACCGGCTTTGGCAGATTTGATTACATCTACCTCCTTCCAAAACGAACCGTTGATGAGGAGGGTGATCAGTGCGAACCAACGGGTGGGGGAAGAGAAGAATCTGAACAATGTTTTGAGCTATCTGGCAAAAAGCGGTGTGCCCCTGCCACTGAAGCAGGAGGCTATTGCCACAGTAGGTACCTGGGCTAAACCTTCACAAGTAGATAGGGTGGATGGCCGCTATAGAGGAAAAGTAGAGCGGGATGCAACCCTCCTTACTGAAGTGGCCAAGTCTGCGCTTACTAAACAGTTGAATGCCAAGGAAGAAGGTGTGCGAATTGAGTCAGCAAAGGCCATCGGGAAATTGAAAATTAAGGAGGCAGACGGAATCTTACTGGCCAAACTTAAATCTGACCCTTCTGAGAATCTGAAAGTACAGGCTTTGCAGTCTATCTATGCCTTGAAATCACCCGTTCTTCCGGATGCTATTTCAATTGCGATGTCAGACAAAGATCAGGCTGTACGTGTAGCGGGACTGTCCCTGCTCTCAGAAACTGATCTGCCCAGGGATCAGAAAGTAGCTTTGCTGATAGATATTATCCAAAAAAGAACCATTCCTGAGAAGCAGACGGCTTTATTGACATTGGGATCATTGGATGGCAGCAAGGAGCTGGACGAATGGAATACCATTCTTACCTCGTTTGATGGGGACAATCTGCCTGACGGTACCTGGGTAGAATTGGAAGAGGCGATTGACGCTACAAGATCTGAGGAGCTTAAAAGCAAGTTCAATACCCTACTTGAAAGCAAAGCGGGAGGGGAAGAGTGGAAAAAATATGCCGGGGCACTTGCCGAGGGATCTGCAAGAAGAGGAAGAAATATTTTCTTTGAGAACCAGACTGCGCAGTGTATCCGATGCCATGCCTATGACGATATGGGCGGGAATGCCGGTCCGAGACTTTCGGGTATTGGCAAGACATTGAGCAGGGAAGAGCTTTTGATAGCTTTGGTCGAACCCAGTGCCAGGTTAGCTCCCGGCTTTGGATTTGTGACGCTGGAACTGAAGAACGGAGAAAAACTCACCGGAACTTTGATGGAAGAGAAAGAGGAGTCAATCCGCGTGAAAGTGGGTGCTGATCCTGAGAGAGTCATTCCGAGAACAGAAATAGAAAACTCTCAGATGGCCGCATCCAGCATGCCTCCAATGGGAACATTATTAAGTAAAAGAGAGCTCCGGGATCTGGTCACTTTCCTGACCACTTTGACCCACGATTGAGACAGAATCCACTTCCCATAAACACACAAAAAAAGCCACATTTATAGTGGCTTTTTTTGTTTGAAATAAAGTGTTAGTTTACAGGCAGGTCATTTCCTGGGTACGCATTGGGATTAGCCAGGCCAATATTGGAACCCCATTTGCTGTTTATGGCATTGATGAACTCATTGGCAACAAAGGCATGTGCCCGGGCATTGGGATGGATTCCATCAAGGGAAAACCCGCCGTTTGGAGGTATGATGCTTGCAGAAAGGCCTGCTCCGCCGGAACTTACCTGTCCTTGAAGAACCCTGTCCAGCAAACCGTTTACATCCACCAATACCAGACGGTCACCTCCGGAAAGCACTGCGGTGGCTATTATATCATTGAATGCACTTATTCTCTCCTGTATCTCCATCTGCTCATTCTGGGTAAGGACAAATGAGTCTTCGACCGGCGAGCTTACTCCTCTTATCACTTGTGGATTGCCACCTACTGGCTGACCCAATGCCTGGGAGAGCGTGAGGGTAGGCTTGTCCGAGCTGTTGCTTTGCCGGATAGAAGGTAAGCCAAACTGGGTTAGGTTTGTCAGGCCCTCGTCCTGCATTACAAAACCATTCTGACCCGCGGTAAAGTTTATTGTCCGAAGTGCTCTTTCTCCAGAACTCAGGGCCCCCATGGCTTCCAGCTGGGCCAATCCTCCGTTATAGGAGGCGTAAGCCTGGTTTACAGCGGTAGCAGTGGCCTGATCCAAAGGAAGAGCATTCCATGGAACGAGGTTGAAATAAGGGAGTACGTTCAGGTTGGGTATGTTGGCCACGGCTCCCTTGGCTTCTGATGATGCCTGCAGAAACGCACCCAAAGCCAACCCGTATCTCTGTTGAAAATCCTGAACGGAAGTCAGGATGGACGGATCAGAAGCACCACCCACAGCATACCCCAGCACATCACTGCTACCCAGCCAAAAGGTAAAAAACGTCCCCCCGCTTGCCAACGCACCCGCTGCATCCTGGAGTGGTGTAGACTGGCCGGGATTTGAGGCAAATCTTGCGTATAGCGGATTGAAAGCTGGATTTTGGGGTACGTTTGGTCCACCGGTCTGGGCGATCAGTGCTGTCCCCAGCGTGAGCCCTGGTACTGAGAAGTTATTCAGCTGGCTCTTATCGCCGGTGTAGGGGGCAGGTAGATCCCCAAGCCCGATAGGGGCCGGAGCCGCACTTCCCTGGGCATTGTTGGTCAGGATCAATCTGCCCAGTACTGTGTTGTTAGGCCCCATCGCATAAAAACCATTTTCAGAATCAATAGAGGGTAAGTTGAAGTCGCCGCCATTGATCCCTTTCATCTGCTCGGCAAGGATTACAGCAAAGGAATTTTTCTGTCCCCGGTTATACAGTGCACCGTCCATAAATCCGGAAGCAATACCGTCTCCCAGAACTACCATTTTGCTGAAATCGGCTTCACCTGATGAAGGCGCTATAACCGGATCTTCGGGAAAGTCATAATTACATGCCCCGAGAACGGTCACAGCCAATAGTGCTAAATATCTTTTTGTGTTTTTCATGATAGACATAGTTATTTCAGCAGCTCATCAAATGTGATAGATAGGTAATATATCGACCCGATAGTAGGACCTCCGAAATTG
>JBMDXP010000068.1:0-168983 GCA_048819475.1 Algoriphagus sp. | reverse complement strand
GGTTAATGAGTATCTTGAGCATCATAGACGTCCAAATGATGATAACAACGATAATTTTATCATAGAATGATGAGGTTTAAGGCGACTTCCAGTCGCTTGCCCTTAACCTATGGACTTTAAGTCCATAGTGGTTTAGTTTTTTTGATTCGACCGCATACGGACATTATTGTCCGGAAAATTTATCTCCTCTACTGATAAATCCCGCTATACTGCTCACCAAGGTCATTTTTTGCTAGCATGGAAGTGGATTGAGAGCACGCAATAGCTATGACCGCGCTGCAAATGTTTTTTTGCATCAGCCTATCGCATAGCTATCCATCCATCGAAAAACCTATTGCAATCATGCTAAAAAACTACATTAAGATAGCCTGGAGGAACCTCATCCGGAGTAAGTGGACAGGTGTTATCAATATTCTGGGACTGACGATAGGGATTACGGCTTCCCTGTTGCTTTTTGTGGTGATCCAATATGAATTAAGCTATGATAAATCTCTTGGGGGCTATGATAACATATACCGGATAGTCACCCTTGATACCTACGAGAATGGAAGCCAAGGCAATCCGGGAGTAGCCAACCCTGTTCCGGATGCTTTGCAGGCGGAGCGGTTGGGATTTGATCAGGTTGTGCCGGTCGTAGGTAATCAGGATGTCCAGATCAACATCCCTTCTTCGGATGCGACTGGGGACAAGGAGAAGCATAAGGTGAAAAGCATGTTCTTCTCCACACCGGATTATGTCAGGTTATTTGAAGTGGGGTTTGCAGTAGGTAACCCTGAGGTACTGGAGAAACCCGGACAGGCTTTATTGACAGAATCTGAGGCGGTAAAGCTCTTTGGGGACTGGAAAAATGTGGTGGGTAATTCTTTGGAACTCACCAACGGCGTAACCCTGGAAGTGGCTGGTGTGGTACATGACCTTCCGGAAAACAGTAATTTCAATTTCGATATATTGGTCTCCTACAGCACCTTGAAATCGCACGAGAAAGCCTTTGGCTATGGGTTTGAAGAGTGGGGGAGTACGAGCAGTAATTTTCAGGTATATGTAACCATGGCACCGGGAGAGGATGAGGAGTCAGCCCAGCACAAGCTGGATGCGTTCACCATAAAGCATTTTGAAGGAAGAGGGAACTCCGTGAAGACCCATCTGATGCAGCCTCTGGCAGCTATCCATTTTGATTCTGAATATGAGCCGCTTACCGGCCGGTTGATTAGGAGGTCCACGGTACAGACACTGATGATCATCGGGGGCTTTATTCTGATTATGGCATCGATTAATTTTATCAACCTGAGCACTTCCAAGGCCGTGGGAAAAAGCAGGGAAATCGGTGTGCGCAAGGTGATGGGAAGTTCCAGGGGGCAGATTATGGCCCAATCATTTGGAGAAACGTTTTTATCGGTATTGATAGCGGCGCTATTGGGGTTGTGCATGTCCGGTTTACTTCTTCCTTACCTGGATAAAATAGCCGATATACCGGCCACGATCAGTTTTCTTGAACCGTCTATTCTGGTTTTCATGCTTTTCATCCTCGGTGTACTCACCCTGTTTTCGGGATTTTATCCCGCCTTGGTGATTTCTAAGTTCAGGCCTGTCCAGGCCATGAAGAACAAATTCAGTGCAGCCCAGGTAGGGGGGATTCCTATCCGGAGAGGCTTGGTAGTGATGCAGTTTGCCATAGCTCAGATCCTGATGCTGGGGACACTTGTCGCAGTCAGGCAAATGAACCTGATCCAGGAAACAGATTTGGGATTCAACAAGGAAGCTGTCTATTTCCTTGAGGTTCCCAGAGATGAGAAAGAAAACAACCGGATAGCTACTTTCCGGCAGGAGCTGCAAAGAGTGCCTGGGGTAAACATGGTAAGCTTATCCTCCGATATGCCCTCCTCTGACAACAACTCCTCTACCAATTTCTACTTTGACCAGAAAAATGAGGATATTAATTTCCCTGCTTTTCTCAAGTTTGCAGATGACTCGTATTTCGAGCTGTACGAAATGCAGTTTGCGGCAGGGCAGGGCTACGCCCATAGTGACACCATCCACAGCGTCGTGATCAACGAGACCATGGCCAGAAAACTTATGATTCCGAGTCCGGAAGAAGCCATCGGTAAGACCATCAGGATCGGAGGAAATGCATGGGTTCCCATTTCAGGGGTCGTGAAGGATTTCACTGTGAATTCCCTGCGGGAGGAAATCAAGCAACTGGTGATAACAAGTTTTACCCCTTACTACAGTAGGGTGGGAATTAAGCTGGATGCTTCGGCCAGTGAGACCACGTTGGCGCTGATTCAGGAGAAGTTTGAAGCCATCTATCCCGAGCAGATATATACTGCTGGATTTCTCGATGAGTCCATCGCCGGCTTCTACGAAGCTGAGCAGAAACTGGCCCTGGTGTATAAAATCTTTGCAGGACTTGCTATTCTGATCTCCTGTATAGGGTTATACGGCTTGGTCTCCTTTATGGTAGGTCAGAAAATAAAGGAAATCGGCATAAGAAAAGTGCTCGGGGCTTCCGTGATCCAGATCACTTTTATGCTTTCCAGGGAGTTTTTGATGTTGGTCATCGTGGCCTTTGGTATCGCAATACCGCTGGCTTATTACATGATGCAGGGCTGGCTGCAGACCTTTGCCTATCAAACTCCGATTTCAGTGGGTCTTTTTGTGTTGGTGATTGGCATTTCACTTCTGCTGACCTCCCTCACGGTGGGCTCCAAGGCTATCCGTGCCGCATTGATGAACCCGGTGGACAGTTTGACGGATGAGTAGCTTTACCTAAACAAAGACACTGATCACAGGCACTGGTATGGGTGGGACTCCCTAGCCAGCCCAACTGATCGGAATGGTCCAATAGAATCCAGTAGAAACACAGGGTATAAAGAATCACCTACAAAACAAAGAGGAATGCTGATCACTTATTTGAAAACAACTGTTCGATACCTGTGGCGGCAGCGCCTGTTTACCGGGTTGAATATTCTTGGGCTTGCGATAGGGCTGGCTGCCAGCTGGGTGATTTACCGGGTGGTGGATTATGAGTTCAGCTTTGAGAAGAATATACCGGGCAAGGAGAAGGTGGTCCGTCTAATCACTGGGGTGATCCATGATGAGGTCGAGACCTTGTATGGAGGGGTTTCTGCCCCCATCTATCAGGCAATAAGTGAGGAAGTGCCTGGGGTGGAGCTTGCGGTACCTGTGTTTGGGCTTTGGAACAACAGCGTGGAAATACCGCGGGAAGCTGGCAAGTCATTGGTCCTGGAGGAACAGGATGGGATTGTGGCGATACGGCCGGAATATTTCCAGCTGGTTCCCTACAACTGGCTAGCTGGAAATCCGGAAACAGCCTTTCAACATCCTGAAAGTGTGGTGTTGACAGAAAGCAGGGCAAACCAGTACTTTTCCAACCTGACACCTGAGCAAATCCTGGGCAAGGAATTACTGTATGATGGAGATATCCGAAAGGTCGTTTCCGGGATAATCAGGGATCTGGAATATCCATCGGAGTTTACAGGGCAGGAGTTCTTTTATCTGAAGCCAGAGGTTTATCCACTGAATGCCTGGACCAACACCAATGGAAGTGATAAGCTCTATCTTCGTCTCCACGAAGACTCGGATGAAACAATAGTGCTGGAACAGATCAACCGGCTTTCCAGTGCAAAATGGGACGAATTCAATAAGCTTAGGGATGATCCCCTCCCTATGAGAAAATGGTATGGGCTACTCCCACTTACCGAATCACATTTTTCAACCCATGTTTCAGATTATGGCGTACGCAAAGCGAGCTATCCTGTCGTGTTTGGTCTGATAGGAGTGGGGATCTTACTTCTCTTCCTGGCCTGTATCAATTACATCAATCTCAGCACAGCGCAGCTGCCGCAGCGAAGTAAGAATATCGGGGTACGGAAAACGCTGGGCAGTGGGAGAGGTCATTTGATCGGACAGATTCTGTCGGAAACTTTCCTGACCGTTTTAGTGGCTTCGGTTGTTGCTATAGGGCTTTCCCAGCTTGCCTCCCGATGGATTGCCGATATTGTGCCTGCAGGCTCCTTCGAGTATATCAACCATACAGGATTTTTGTTTTTCCTTCTCCTTTTGGTTCTGTTGACTACCCTGCTTTCCGGGGTGTACCCTGCGTGGCTGATAGCGAGAGTAAGACCTATCAGCATCATGCGTGGCCCTGTTATCTGGTCTGCTTCCACCAGCCGGTTTACTTTACGCAAGGGACTTATTGTATTTCAGTTTGCCATAGCGCAGTTGTTTATTGTGGGAGCTTTGATAGTGGGGCAACAGCTCGCCTACACCCTGAAGAAGGACATGGGGTTCGATAAAGAAGCTGTAATCCTGATCACTATTCCATGGAAGATTCAGCGGGATTCCCTGCAAAACGGTAAATCTTTTGCCTTGGTAGAAGAACTCAAACAATATCCCGGTATACAGCAGGTGTCATTGGGCAGGGAACCATTGACTCCAGGCTATTCCTCCAGCCCTTTTATGTATACTGATCCGGAAAGCAATGAATCGAGGGAACGCCAACTCTCCATGAAATGGGTGGATACAACTTATATTCATCTCTATGACATGGAACTTGTGGCAGGCAGGAATTTACGGTATTCCACTACTCCAAATGAATACGTGATCAATGAAACTGCCGCCAGGATGTATGGGTTTCAAACTCCAGGTGATGCTATAGGAAAGTACTTAGCCAGAAGAGGGCAGAGTAGTTACCCTATAGTCGGAGTAGTGAAAGATTTCCATACCAAGGATTTTTATGCGGCCATGGAGCCGGTTGTGCTGATGCAGGACCATTCCAATCTCGGTACGATCAATATCAAGCTGAATACGACCGACCCCTCACAATGGCAAAAGAGTCTCAGTGCTATCGAGCAGAAGTGGTACGCATTCTACCCACCGGACACGTTCTCCTTTACATTCTATGATGATAGTTTGGAAGCTCTTTATAAGCAAGAGCGTAATCTGGCCAAATTAATCAATCTGGCTACCGGTATAGCCATTGTCATCAGTTGCCTCGGCTTATTCGGGCTGGCTTCCCTTACCGCTTTCCAACGTACCAAGGAGATCGGTATCCGGAAAGTAATGGGTGCAGGTGTGGCTGGAATTGTGGCTATGCTTTCCAGGGATTTTGTAAAGCTGGTAATGGCGGCGATCCTAGTATCTTCACCACTGGCATGGTGGGTGATGGATCAGTGGCTGGAGGACTTTGCCTATCGGATAGCGATAGAATGGTGGATGTTTGCAGCGGCGGGTATGGTGGCGGTATGCATCGCCATGCTCACGGTAAGTTTTCAGTCGTTTAAGGCTGCCATGCAAAATCCGGTAGATAGTTTGAGAAGTGAGTAGTGAAATGTCATTGAAAAACGGGGATTCAGGATGGTCACCCAAACAAAAGAGTAGAGTATAGAAGCCTGACAAGGCCTGAATGCCTGAAGTGGATACATTAAAAGCGTTATGTTCAAAAATTACATCAGTACAGCCTGGAGAAATATCAAAAGACATAAGATGACCAGTCTTATCAATTTTACCGGACTTATGGTAGGGATGGTCTCTGCATTTCTGATTTTTCTGTGGGTAGGTAGCGAGCTTTCATATGACAGGAATTATCCGGATGCAGATTCAATGTACAGGCTTACATCCCATTCTATAAAATATGATGTAAAATCCGAACGGACTCCTTACCTGCTTGGAGAGGATATAAAAAGTAAAATACCTGAGATAAAAGAGCTTACCAGAATGTATCCGGTGACTTACCGCACGCCCACGGTGAAGGTAGGGGAGTCGTTCTGGAACGAGAAATCAGCGGTGCATGTCGATGAGCAATGGTTTGATTTCTTCGGATACCGATTCATCAGCGGAAGCGCCCTCAATTTTGGTAAGCATCCCTATAGCGTTATTTTATCTGAGTCTAAAGCCCAGCTGTACTTTGGCCGTACTACGGTGGCAGGAGAAATCCTGGAACTGGACGGACACGAGTACCTTATCAGGGGAGTTGTGGAAGAGGAGCCCAGTTCCAGCTTGAGGTATGGTTGCTTCCTTCCTGTCTCTGCCAGACATCTTGATCGATTCTATGAGAAAATGGATCTGGATCCTATCAGAAATTTTTACCATACATTTCTCAAGCTGGAGAAAACATCCTCCAAGGATCTGGCCACTTCCAAAATGGAAGCCATACTCCACGAAGATTACCGTAACAACTACTATATCAGTTTGTTTCCTCTGAAAGACATGCATTTTGAGGAGGGGGTAGGGCATGCTGTCATACAACGCGGAGACAGGAAACTCACCTATATGATGATGGCTTTGGGAGGATTGCTTCTCACCATTGCCTGCATTAATTATGTAAATCTTACCACAGCCCGTGCCACGACCAGAAGCAGGGAAGTAGGGATCCGGAAAATAATAGGGGCTGACCGACGCCAGCTTTTTTTCCAGTTTGTCTGTGAATCGGCATTAATCGGACTTACAGCACTGGCTGCTTCGCTGGTGATGATCCATCAGATTCTTCCCTTACTTGGGCAGTTTGTAGAATATCCACTTACTTTTTCCTTATCCAACCCCATGGTTTGGCAGGTATTGGGGGGAACCTTCCTGACGGCTGTGCTGCTGACCAGTGTGTATCCGGCTGTGATGCTTTCAGGTTTCGAGCCTGTGAAGGCGCTTAAAGGGAAGCGTAGTGGGAGTCGATCGGGTTTATCACTCAGGAAATCACTGGTAGTCATTCAGTTTTCATTTTCACTTATCCTGGTGGTGGGATCCCTGGTTATCTACAAACAGATGCACCTGATCAGCCAAAAGAATGACCACTATGATAAGAGCCTTGTGTTTTCCATCCAGTTTCCTGTAGAGCTGGCAGGTGAAGGAGATTTGGTAACCCGCATGGAGCGCATCAAGCAGCAATTGCTTTCCCACAGTGCAGTAGCGGGTGTTTCGATAGGCAGGTCGGCAGTAAAAGTCGAGAACCTCTGGTCTGGGTTTGAGTGGGAGGGAATGGATCCTGGCGTGGATTATGGAATTACCTATATGCTGGCCGATGCCGATTATGCCAGGCTTCTTAATCTGGAACTACTGGAAGGACGTTGGTTTTCGCCAGATGAAAAAAGTGACGGAAGGCTCTTTGTGCTGAATGAAACTGCGGTGAAGGACCTGCAGATCCGTAAGCCTGTGGTAGGACAATATTTTATGCATGACGGGGATACAGGAAGGATAGTGGGCGTAGTGAAGGATTTTCACTTTCTGAGTGTCCGTGAGCAGATCAGCCCGCTTGTAATAAATAACAAGACGGATATTTCCTTGCTGGTGAAAAGTGGGGAGGGAAACTATGCAGCTGCCATATCGGCTGCAGAGCGTATATTTAAAGAGGTCGTCCAGGACAAACCCTTTGATTACCGGTTTGACAGCGAAGAGTTTGACCAGCTGTACCGGACAGAGAGCAATGTGGGTACCCTGATTTATGTTTTTTCAACCCTCGCCATATTTGTGTCTTGCCTGGGGCTGTATGGCCTGGCGGCATTCAGTGCCGAGCAGAGACTCAAGGAAATAGGGATCCGCAAGGTACTCGGTGCAAAGGAATCGAATATCATCACTATGCTGACATCTGATTTTGGGAAGTTGGTAGGTTTGGCTATTGTGTTGGCAACACCGGTTGCCTGGTGGGTATCCTCCCGCTGGTTACATGACTTTGCATATCGAATTGAACTGCAATGGTGGATATTTGTGATGGCAGGAGGAGGTACGCTTATCGTGGCTTTACTTACGGTGAGCTATCAAGCTATCAAGGCAGCCTTGAAGAATCCGGTAAAAAGTCTGGGTAGTGAATGAATAAGTGAACTCAGGTAACTAATTGGAAATAAGAAAATAAAAAAACCGAACCCCCAATACATGAACTAATCTTTACCCAAACCAAACTGACCATGAGCCATATAGCAATCCCTATTCCCCACTTTGAGGGAAAGCAGGAAATCCAAATTCAAGTTGTGGTAAACAACCAAATTAAATCGCTCCGGTATAAAGTGGAGCTGTTCTACTGGGATGAGTGTCAGAATCCGAATGCCCATCGGGCTGACTGCATCAGTGAAATGCTTGGAAATCATGATTCCAATTGGTTGGTCTATAGTATTGGTACACCTACAGAGAAATTTGTTCCCATCACGTTTGTGGATAGGGAGAGCAAGAAATGGATGCAGGTAAGATAGCCTGGAGTGCATGGGACCGAAGAGAGCTTGATACTGGTTTTGGGAGATTGTTTTACGGAGCACATTCGGTCGGTTATACTGTCGACACCTTTAAAAGAGCCTTCCTATTGAGCGGTTAGGGAAGGATGACGTAGTTTAACCCTTCCTCCAAGGTAGGTACAGCCGTACCCATGTGATCCAACCCTTTCATCAGGTCGGAATGGATAATAAAGCAATTCTTCGCTCTCAAGTGATCTATGAATTGATTGTATTGGCCATCCTGTGGATCAATTTCTTTTTCCCCCATGGTTATGAATAGTCGTGGCTTGAAGCAAGTGTCTTCGGGCCTGTAACGCTGTAATAGTTCAGATAGATAGGCATTGCCATAGCCCAGAGACGGACTTGCCACTACAAAATTTTTAAAAGGACTTTGATCGCTCCCCTGCAGCATGGAGTATAAGGCAAAGAATCCCCCGAAAGAGTGACCCATAAGGGTACGCTCATCCGTGGTTGTACGATACGTTCTGTCTATCTCTGGAATCAGTTCGTCTGTTATAAACCGGTGGAATCTCTCAGCCCCTCCGGTCTGGTGGCTGATGGAGGTATCCCGGGGATAAGTATAGTCGCGGACGCGCAGTGAATCCATTTTATAGGCATTCCCGTAGCCTATGCCCACGAGAATAGGGATGGTCGAGGATTTATTGGTTTTCGAAAACTCTTGGAGATAGTGGTTCATCTGGTCGAAATAAGCATTTCCATCCAATAGGTATACTACAGGAAAATTCTTTCTAGGGGATTTATGGTAGTTTTTTGGGAGACTCACAAAGATGCTGAAGATTTCATTTACTGATGCGGATGAGATCCTGAAATCCGGTTCGGATTCCCTGTCATCAACGTCCTCCGGATGGCTTTCATCAACCACCGCGGTGACATATAGGCAATAGTGATGGGGTGGGGTATTCCATTCACCTAGGCTGCTGCGCCGGTAAAAACTCCTGGATGCTCCTCCGATCTTCACTTCATATTGGATCGACTGACCCCGCTGCCCAAGATCCCGGAAAAACTCTACTGCCACCACAAATTCGCCGTTGAGATGGATGTCAAACTCCTCCAGATCAAACCGTAACCAGCCTTTTTGAACCGCTTTTTTCTGCAGTATGCTTTGTTCTACGACCCGCTCTTGCGGTTTGCTTCCGTCATACCTGTAGAAATTGACACGGAACACAGCACTGTCGGTGTGGGTTGCGTTCAGAAACAGATTGACGGAGGTTACCTTTGCCGAGGCTGATTTTAAACGGATAAGCTGACCGATTTCAAAGATATCATCCTCTTCAAACATGCCATCAGTAAAGTGTATTACCCTGTTTCTGCTTTTGATCCCAAATTTCTTCTCTACCAGTTTTTCAGATACTACGGTAAACTCCTGCAGTTCGCCGACTTTCACGGAAAGCTGGATTTCGAGAGGGGCTTTGCCGATTCCGGATATGGGAATGCTATAATTATGATACCCCACGGAAGAAAAAGTCAACGTATCCTGCCTATACGTCTCAGGAAGGATAAAATAGAAAGTCCCTTTTTCATCTGTAGCAGTCCCTTTGTTTTTGCCCGCAATTCCAATATTGGCAAAGCCTAACGGACTTTGGTCCTTGGAATCAGTGAGTTTGCCATGTACGATAATTTGGGAAGAGGCAGAGAATGAAAAGGCAAAGAGAATGATAAGAAAAAATGCACAACGTACTGCTACGGCATTGGCAAAACACGGAAGGTGTAACAGCTGGGTAAACATCCGTTGATGGTGGGTTGGTGAGAAAATGCCAAAATAAGGAAACCAACTGTATAGGGTAGCAGGGGAACTCTTAAGAAAGGTTAGAACAAGGTCTTTTTAAGAGGTGTTGACACCAGTTGGTTATATCCAGGGCTATCAAAATGCGAAATACGCAGGTACAGGATTATCGAATCCTGCACCTGCGTATATATGGTGATACGAAAGGATCAGCTGGTTCCTGTCGTATCTACCTGACATCCCTATTAGAGTTTAAACCCTACAGAGAAGACGATACTCCGTCCATCCGAGGGCCATATCCCTGGGCCTGGGTACATCTGGGGCCGTTTGGTGAAGTACTGCTTGTCCAGTAGGTTGTTCACTCCGGCACGGATGATGAAAGTATCGTTGAATTCATAAGAGGTATTGAGATCCCATACATGATAAGCAGGTACAGGCCCTACTGCTCCCGAAACCGGAGGAATGCGGGTATTGAGGGCATCGGCGAAGGATTCGCCAACATATTGATGCTGAAGCAGTACCTGAAGGCGATCATAGTTGGCAGACAGCCCGTTTCTGCTGATCCAATGAGGTACACCTTCTACCCGGTTGCCGCTGATGTCGCGGTTGGATTCCCCGGCAACAACCTCACCTGACAGGTAACGCGCGTTCAGGTAGGAGGTGGCTGTGTAGAAATTCACACTCCAATCTGCCGATTTGAATAGCTCCCAATCGAGATAAAACTCTATTCCATTGGTTTCACTGTTGCCGATATTGGATTTGGATACAAGGGTTTGATCTCCTTCCTGGACCAGCAGATTCCCTATTCTGTTGGCGATATAGGTACGGAACAGCGTGAAATTATAGGTAAGTCCTGGGGTGACTGTGTTTTCCCATCCCACTTCCGCATTGTACCCGAAGCTGTCCTCCAGATCGGGATTGATGACTGTGAGGGCATCCCCGGGAATTATGTCCTGAAACAACACGGGTCTGTTTGCCTGTGATATACCTCCATAGAGCCGCGAAGAATTTGCAAGCTGGTAGTTGGTGTGCACGCCCAGTGTCACAAAGTCATATCCGATGCGCTGGGGAACCTTATCCGCATCCACATAATTAATCTGCCCGGTCATCTGTGAGCTTCCTTGCTCAATACGGATCCCTGGGGATATGCTCCAATCCTGGGTTACAAAAATCTGGTTTTCGATAGCCAATGCGAGGCTTTCACTGTGCAAGTTGATATCCCTGAGAAAACTGCCATCCACTGAGAGATCATAGTCGCTTCCGGTGGTCCCACGTCCCCGCTGACGTCTGTCGAAGCTGTTGTTGAAATAGCGCAGACTCACCGAAAGGTCCTGGGCTAATCCGCCGAGTGCATGCCGGTGAAGAAGCCGGGCTTCTGACGTCCGGGTATGGTAGTTGTCTATGTCCACATTTCTGGCGGGGTATTGCAGTGTCACTGGATCAAGTTTGTCCACTACCGTGGCCAGTCCATCAAATGTAACTGAAGAGCGACTACCAAATACACCGGAACTTATCCAGCTCAGTGCTGTATTTGGGGAGATTTTCCAGTCTACTGTTACGGCAGGTATCCAGATTTCAGGACTGTAATGATTCCGGGTTCTGGTCGATTGACGTGGGTTTTCATGAAACATTTCATCATTCAATGGCCCCGGGATCTGATACTGGTACGTACTTCTGGAAAGCTCTGTACGGATATTTAACCGGTCACTCCATGCATACTCCAACCTCACATGCTGCGCCTCTGAAGTGGAGCCTGCATGATCCCTGTAGCCTTCCGAAACCCTCTTTTGGTAGTATGCATAATAGCTCAGTTTACCGATTTTTCCTCCTATTGCATTGTAGGTGGCCATCAGCCCATAGGAGCCGACTGTGCTGAGGTTCTCGAAAGAGAAGACCTTGGTGGTATCAGCTCCTTTCAGCACATAGTTCAACATACCGCCAAACTGCTGGCCATACTGGAGTGCCCCGGTTCCGCGGACCAGTTCGATCCTGTCCACAGCTTCCATAGGCATGGAATAGTGGCTGGCGGGATATCCATAAATATCCGTGTTGATCATGACTCCATCCTGACGCACGTTGAATTCCCAACTTCTATGTGCATCCAGACCTCTGACAGAAAGATTGACCTGGTTTCCGGACCCATCCATGTCGTAAACCATTGCTCCGGGGATTTTGGCAAAAATCTGCCTTCCTGTTTTCTCTGCAAGATTCGCAGGCAGGCTCTTCAGCTGGATTACTTCCGATTTACGTCCTCCGATGATCCAGGTTTTATTCCTTATGGGCAAGGGGGCAATGGGTTGGAGATTCCGAAACTCCCGTAATTGAAACTCTTGGAGGTTTACAGTCCTGACAGAATCGGTTTGGGCATTAGTTTGCAGCAGGCAAGCAAATGCCAGCGCTAATGTAATGTATAGTTTTTTCATTAGTGTTGAGTTTATGATAGAGTACAAGCGGCCCTGCTTCCATGAGAGGAAATGCCAGGGAACACTGATTGGATAAATCCACAAAAAATCAACCTATACGGGGAGGGGGGCCTACTACTTCGATAAGAACAGCTGGGATAGGGGTGAGGTATTCGGAGTAGAAACGTACTGTTTCCTCTTCCTGCATCGCAGTAAGCCGATAGATGGGTGAAGCAGTAAAATGTTTGGGGAGTAACTGGACAAATGCTCCATTTTGACCTGAAGGCTCCGAACCATCGGATTTATTGAGTGATTTGACCCAGTCTGATATGAGATTCACGGTTTTCTGCTTTTGGGAATCATGCACGATGACAACGTGAAGGGTGTCGTTTTGGTAGCGCTGTTTGATTACCCTTACATACTTTCCCTCTAGTTCCATGGAGGTATTGGTGATCTGGTAATCTTCCTGATTGGCCATGTAAGGGATGGATAGGGGAACTGCAATGGATTCTGTCTGGGAGTGGTCAATTTCCTCCTCCCATATTTTCCTTTCCCAAGAGATGTTTTGGGTGGCCATGGAGGTGAAGAATACTAAAAAGTAGCCGAAATGGTACAGACCAAAACATGCAAGTAACAATATGGAACGGAACTGCTTCACCGCCGGAAAGATATTAAAAAAATAGAAATTCAGTGGATCTTATTTGCTCTGCACTGCTTTTTCCATCATTTATTCGCCGCCGATGCCGATATAACACTCAGCCGAACAGGCAGGTTGTGGGGCTGTTCCGTGTAGTTGATCAAGGAATAAACCGAATTGTGATGACTGTAGCCCGCTTTATGATGTGATGATCACCACTTAATTTCTTAACTTTTGGCGTGGAAATGCCTACAGGTGATCCGGAAGGACTTCTAACGCGTAACTCCATGTGAATAAAAACGGATGTGTGCTTTTTGGATACAAGGGTTCTACTTCCTAGAATTTCTAAGTTTGGGTAAATACGTTGATTACTTTTCAACTATCAGGCATATGCTGAATCGAATTGTTGTTTTTCTGGTCGGAATAGGTATTCTCTGGGCTTTTAACTCCTGCTCTGGAGATAGAAACACAGAAACAGATCCAGGAGACCTGGATTGGTCTGAGATCCAGGATAAATCCAGGGAAACCACCGTTAATTTCATGATGTGGCAGGGTAGTCCTGCCGTCAACAAATACATCAACAGCTTTCTTATCCCGGCCGTTAAGCAGGAGTATGGCATTGACCTCAGGATCAGCGGTGGACAGGGGCCTGAAATCGTGCAGCTGGTGATGGGGGAAAAGCAGGCTGGTGTAAGCCAGGGACAAGTGGATATGGTGTGGATCAACGGGGAGACCTTTTTTCAACTCCAGCAGATAAAAGGCCTATGGGGGCCTTTTGTGGACAAGCTGCCCAATTCCCAATACATTGACTTTGAGGATCCTTACATCAGTATTGATTTTCAGCAACCTATTGAGTATATGGAATGTCCCTGGGGTAATACGCAGTTTGCCCTGGTCTATGATTCGGCAAAAGTGGCAAATCCACCCAGAAGCCTTTCAGAATTGGAAAAGTTTGTGCGGGAAAATCCAGGCACATTTACCATTTCCAATGATTTCAGCGGCATGTCCCTGCTCAAGACTTTTCTGGCAGAGCTAAGCGGTTCACCGGAGGGGTTAAACGGCCCTTTCGACGAGAAGAAGTATATCGAATTATCCACCCGCTTATGGGATTTCATCAACCGCAACAAGAAATATTTTTGGAAGGAAGGTTCTACTTTCCCGAAAGAGCATACCCGGATGGATCAGATGTTTGCCAGCGGTGAATTGCTGCTATCCTATGGGTTCAATGAAGGAGGGATTGAGGACAAGGTAATCCAGGGCCTGTTTCCCAAGACTACAAGAGGATATGCCTGGCGGAATGGCACGGTCCACAACTCCAATTACCTGGGGATTACCTACAATGCACGCAACAAGGCAGGAGCGATGCAGGTCATCGATTTTATGATTTCCCCGGAGGCACAACTGAAAAAACTGGATGTAAACGGGATGAACTCCAATACGGTACTCGATGTAAGCAGACTTCCTGAAGCATGGCAATCCAAGTTCAGCAGTGCGGCGAAGCGCCAATACGGACCGACCTTGGAATCGCTATCTGTCTATTCGATTCAAGAGCCGGCACCGGAATACATGTTACGGGTTTGGGATGATTTTAGAAAGCAAGTCATTGAAAAGTAGCACGTCACAGTTCAGCCTCACACTTTTTCTGTTCGTAGGACTGGTTCCTTTTGCACTCGCTGTAGGTTATGCGGTACTTTACAGTGTGGGGGTGATAGGGATAGTAAATGAAGGGTTTACCTTGCTCTTCTGGCAAAGAGTCTGGGAATCAGGTGAATTTGTGCGCTCTTTTGGTTACAGTGCGGGTATTTCCGCTATCGCTGTACTGATTTCAGTCTCCTTGGCTTTAATGGTGACATTGACTTTCAGAAAATCCTTTGAAGGCAAGTTGATGTCTTATATGATATATCTGCCATTGGCAGTACCAGGAATGGTAGCGGCTTTTCTGGCACTGCAACTCTTCTCAAAAGCAGGGTTTTTTTCCAGGGTTGCCTTTCAGTTTGGCTGGATTGCTTCGGTAGGCGAATTCCCCGATTTGGTAAATGACCGATGGGGAATAGGAATGATATTCACCTTCATTACGGTGGTGCTGCCATTCTTTGTGCTGTTGTTTTTGAATGTATACAAAAATGAGCGTATAGCGGAGCTTTCCCAGCTTGCCCATTCACTGGGGGCCACTTCCCGGCAAATCTTATGGAAAGTTTCCCTTCCGCTGCTGCTCCAAAAGACGTGGACACTGATTGTTCTTTATTTTGTCTTTATCCTAGGCGCCTATGAGATACCACTGGTGCTGGGGCAGGAATCGCCGCAAATGCTATCTGTCATGATTATCAGGGAGCTTAAGCAATTTGATCTGACCAAGATTTCCCAGGGATACGTGGTCGCCGTGATCTATACTTTAATTGTTTCTCTAGCAGCCATTGTTCTGTTTTCACGTACAAAAACAGCTGGACATGGGCACTAACTGGAAACCCTACGCAGTATCATTCATGGTTATCTTGATTCTGTTCCCATTTGCTTACCTGGCGGTATTGTCGATGTCAGGAGAGTGGTTTTTCCCTTCAGTTATTCCCGGTTATCTGGGGTTGAGAAACTGGTATGATATCACCGGTTCGGAGACCGGACTGAGCCAGAGCCTGATTGTATCTCTGCTGATTTCGGTCACTGTGGCTTCCCTGGCTACCGGAAGTGGGTTTGTCGTGAGTAAGACTGTTGCATATCACAAAAGAAAGGGACTGTTGACGCTGCTGACCTACCTGCCCTACATTTTATCACCTGTGGTATTTGCCGCATGCCTCAATTTTTTCTTCCTTAAGATGGGACTTTCCGGACAGGTTTCAGGTGTCATTCTTTCCCAATTCTTTATTGCTTTTCCCTATTCTTTGCTGTTTTTTCTTAGCTTTTGGAATAAGCGGACACAAAACCTTGAAAATCTCGTGGCGACACTGGGCGGAAGTTCGAGGCAGGCGTATGTCCGGGTATTGGTTCCGATGGCCAAAGGAATGCTGCTGGTCTGTTTTTTCCAGACCTTTTTGATCTCCTGGTTTGAGTATGGACTCACTTCTATTATAGGGGTGGGTAAGGTACAGACATTGACTGTAAAAGTTTTTCTCTACATCAAGGAGGCAAATTTCTATTACGGAGCGATCAGTTGTTGTTTACTTATCCTGCCGCCTGTGGTACTTCTTTATTTCAATAAAAAATTTGTCTTTAACCGATTGTCATGAAGTTTCTTGAAGTTCATCACCTCACTAAAAAGTTCAATCGGGAAGAAGTGGTAAAAGACCTTTCCTTCTCACTGTCGGACCATCGTACGCTGAGTATTCTGGGCAAATCCGGTTGTGGGAAAACCACCTTGCTCAAAATGATAGCAGGTCTGGAAAAGGCAGATAGTGGGGAGGTGTTTTTGAACGGGGAAAACCTTTATGATAAATTACCGGGACAGCGTAAAATTGTATACCTCTACCAAGAGGATCTCCTGTTTCCTCATCTTGATGTATTTGAAAACATTGCCTTTGGGCTAAGGATCAAGAAGGAAAAGACTGACGGGTTAAGGGATAAAGTAGGTGAGATGATCGAAAGTCTGGAACTGGATGGGCAGGCCCGGAAAATGCCCCATCAACTATCTGGAGGACAGCGCCAGCGCGTTTCTTTTGGACGGGCAATTATTACAAACCCGTCTTTATTGCTTCTCGATGAGCCGTTTGGAAGCTTGGATACAGGTACCCGGCAACGGATGCAGTTGCTCTTCAAGAAGCTGGCAGGAGAGTTTCAGATCACGTCCCTATTTGTCACCCATGACCTGAAGGAAGCGATTTTGATGGGTGATCAGATCGGATTGATGCAGAAAGGCCATCTGAAACTATACGAGAGTAAAGGTGAGTTTATCAAGGATCCCCAGACAGGGGTGGAGGAGGAACTCCGGTTTTGGGATTCCTTATCTGTCTCATCCCGCTAGATTATTCTGGGGAGAAGCTGAAGAAAAGACAACTTTATATCCTATTAATAACTTTAAGTGGAACTAATTAACTTTCTAATAAATAATGGGTTGAATGATATAATGGGATAAGACTGACACTGCTACACCTCAGGTCAATTATCAACCGTCGGAAATTCTCCCGATTAAACCAAGGACGGGCTATCAGGCCTTTAAAGAGTAAAAACTGTGATCAAATGAAAAAATATGTCTGGATAGATACGGATTTGTCCGTAGGGATGAAAAGAACTTCCCGTGAAGGATACTGTGATGTGGATGACGGATTTGCAGTACTTCAGTTGATGAAGAGTGCCCAAATCGATATTGTAGGAATAAGTGCTGTTTTTGGCAATACTGATATAGAAAATTCCTTCAGGCTTTGCGAAATGATGAACAGCAGATTTGCGGGTGGTAAATACCGTGTGTACAAAGGGGCTGGTGAACCTATAGCCCTTACTGATGTGAAGACAAATGATGCTGTAGAGGGTTTGGCCGCGGCGCTCCGTGTCAGAAAGTTGACGGTTATGGCAATAGGGCCGGCTACCAATATTGGTCTGCTGCTCCTGAAGTACCCCGAGCTGGGTTCCCAAATAGAGGAAGTGGTGCTGGTGGCAGGCAGGAGAAAACCTACCGATTATTTTGCCATAGGCAATAAGGGAAACCGTGCCAAAGACCTGAATTTTGACCTGGACAATGACGCTTTTAAAGTCTTGCTGGAGCGAAGGGTCCCAGTTACCTTATGTCCTTTTGAGCTGTCCAATCTGGTATGGATAGGCGGACAGGATCTGGATATGCTGGCGGGCAGTGATGCAGCCTGCAGCTGGCTTGCAACGCATTCCGAGCCTTGGCTGCAACAGTGGGTTGACCAGGGGGCAGATGGGTTTAACCCCTTTGATGTACTTGCCAGCCACTACCTTATCTCTCCCGAAGACATCATTTTCGAAAACCTCAACGCCAGACTGGAAATACATCCAGATGACACGGTGTACAGTAATGATAATCAATATTTTAAGAATTACCTGATATGTGATAAGCAGCCAGGGTTTCCAGTTAAGTATTGCTATCAGATAGTTCAAGGCTATCATGATAAGTTAATCAGGACTTTTCTGGGACACTAGATAATTCATTCATCGAACACATTTGCTATACTATGCTAAAACTTGACCGACAGCTCGAAAAACTTCAGGATTACTTGCAGGTCTGGGGATGGTTGATCCCCGGCGAACGGTTGCTTTCTACTGAAATTCCCGGTGCCGGTAATATGAACTTCACGTTAAGGCTCCTTACTGACAAGCGCAGTTTTATACTGAAGCAGAGCCGGGAGTATGTGGAAAAATACCCTCAGGTATCCGCGCCGAAAGAGCGGGTAATCCGGGAGTCGGAGTTCTATGGACTGATAGCCAGTAGGCCGGAATTAAGTACCAGCATGCCCAAGGTGCTGGCATTGGATCCTGAGAATTCGGTGATCATGCTGGAAGATCTGGGAAATGGGTCAGACTATACATTTCTCTATCAGCCTGGTCAAGAGATTGCCAGGGGTGAGTTGATGGGCCTGATGGATTTTTTAGCCCAGTTACACCAGCATTACCATGCAGCTACGGCTTCTATCGTAATCAAAAACCCGGCAATGAGGGCATTGAATCATGAGCATATTTTTGTTTATCCATTTATGTCCGACAACGGGCTTGAGTTGGATGGCATTTTACCTGGATTGGATCAGGCCACATCATGGAGACAAGACCGGTTGCTCCGGGAACGTGCCAGGGATCTGGGGCAGATCTACCTGGCAGATGGTGAGAGCTTGTTGCACGGAGATTTCTTTCCAGGCAGCTGGCTGAAGACCCAGGATGGAGTCAAAATCATCGATCCTGAATTCTGCTTTTTTGGACCGCCTGAGTTTGATCTAGGCATATGCGTTGCTCACCTGATGCTATCGGAGCAACCTCCAGAGCTGATAGAGCAGGCCATAAGCCGGTATACTTCAAGCAATAAACTAGACGGGGAGTTGCGGGAGAAATTTACAGCTATAGAAATTTTGAGAAGAATCTTGGGACTCGCACAGCTTCCGCTCTCCATCGGGCTAACCCAGAGAATTTTACTGGTAGAGCAAGCCATGTCAAAACTTATATCGTAAATAAAGGATCAATCCGCCAAAATCATTTTTAACTGCATGCCCTACTCTTTATGAATACTGATTTCAACCAGGTCGACAGAATTTACTGGGTTTTCACACAATTATGTAATGATCAATGTATCCATTGCTATAATAACAGTGGACCCAAGGGGGAGCGGATTACCCGTGAAGAATGCATGGCTATTATAGACAACCTTCCCGACCGACTGGAAAGACTCACACTGAGCGGGGGAGAACCGTTAGCCGAAAAGGACTTGCTATATGGTATTCTGGACAGATTAAAGGATAAATACACGAACAGGCTATACATAGCCTTACAGTTTAACGGGGATTTGCTGACGCCGGAAATCCTTCAAACCTTGATTGATAAAGGTGTGGATCGTTTTTCGATCGCAAGTATAGACCGCTATCATAAAAAGCAGGGAGCAAGGAAAGAAGAGTTGTCAAGGTTATTTGAAGCTTACGGGATCCATTATGTGGAAGGGCAACCGTTATTGACTAAGACAGAATTGGATAGCCAGACCAGGGAGGTGATGACTTATGGGTTCTTCGGAGCCACAGAGGATATGTGGCTTGGAGGTAACTGGGCCAGGGGACGTGCCATGGACCATGACATATGGAAAAAAGATGGCAAGCATAACTTCTGCGCCATTCCTTCCGGGGCGATCGGATTTCTGGGCAATAAAGAAGTGGATATGACACAGGAACTTTCCATTCAGCTATGGAAAATAAACCCTTGCTGTCCGGGTACCCGGGCACCGATGGGAGATGCAAGGAAGGAAAAAGTATCGGATGTACTGTTGAGGATGTCTAAATCCGAAGTGATGCAGAAACTCAACCAGGGGGATATTTATGGTGTGGGGGAAAGTATTGGGATTTCTTCTGAATACGGAAGAAAGCGGTCGGAGGAATTGCAGAATGTATGTCTGTGGTGTGACGAGTTCTTCACAAAATTCTACAACTTGCCGTCTCTGGGGAAAAAGGATGCCCTCCTGGAAAAATGAAAGATAACCAAATGGTATAAAGCCCTTCCGATGGTCGCAACGAGATTTTTATTCTGATATGGTAATAGGATCCCCTGGAATTGTTTTGATGGTTTACGCACGCTCTCCTCACCTGCAGGCAGCGAAGAAAGCTATATTCGGTTCGGGATTTTATCGGGAGAGCTTGTCACTTTTCCAGCGTCTTCAGGAGCATACAGAGTCAGTTGCTTCGAAGACCGGACTGGAAACAGTGTGGATCGCGGACGAAAAACAGGAGGGACCCACTTTTGGAGAGCGTTATACCAATGCCTTCAAGAAACTGTTTGACCTGGGATATGACCAGGTAATCTCTGTAGGAAACGATATACCGGGCCTTACCGCGGACCTGATCCTCAAGGCGGCAGTAAGCCTGGAAACCCATGGTGCAGTACTAGGACCATCACTAGATGGGGGAGATTATCTGATCGCCCTTCGCCGGGAGAACTTTGATGCCCAATCCTTTGATTCCCTGCCATGGAACTCTCCCCTTCTACATCAAAGCTTGAAGAAATCTATCGGTGAATCCAGTTTGATCTGCACGCTTGATGTGCTGACTGATATAGATGACATGGCTTCCCTTGTTGGTTTTTCTACTGAAAACAGACATACCGAATTGGGTAGGTATGTGCGTTATCTTCTGAAAAAAACAACCCTGATCTGCCAGGCAGTTCAGTTAGTTGCAGTTGCATTCATCCCCGTCAAGAGCACACAGCTACGGGCGCCTCCGTTGTCCTGATTTTTACATTATACCACATGGCGGGAATTCTTGCATATCCGGTGAGAGTGGAAAAGTAGAGGGGCTATTGCAAACCTGCTCCCCTGATGCGATACCCTCTTACTCTATCAGTGAAGTCCCCATGGGAGAAAGTTCTCCCGCTACTTGCCCCGAACTGGTTTCGGGAGGGGAATGGTTACCCAGCATATTCTCCTGATCATAAAGGGAAGGGTTGGGGCATTTAAAAATCCAATTACGAACAGAAATCCAGTATGTCTTAGCCGTCATAACGCAGTGGGGTTATTATCCCATTTCCTTCGTCCCGAAACGGATTGTGGCAGTTGAGAAACATTATAACTCCTATGAAAAGAATCTACATGCTTTTGATTGTACTAAGCGTGGCAATACCATTAGTCCGGGCACAGTCCATCAATTATTCCAGTAAAGTCCTTGACGGGAACCTAATTCCAATCCCCGGCGCCACTGTCAGTGAAGTGGGAACCCGGAATGTAGCCATCACCGATCAAAACGGAATCTTCACCATTAGCTCTTCAGCCACTGATCTGCGGCTAAGGATCAGCTTTATCGGGTACACAGCAAGAGAGGTTGTGGTCACCAACGGAATAATCGCCGAAGAAATTATTTTGACGGAATCTACCGATGAGCTGGAGGAGGTGATCGTCACTGCTTTGGGAATAGAAAGGGACCGCCAGTCACTGACTTCTGCTGTATCCACCTTGGGTGCACGCGAGCTCGCAGATGTACCCCAGACCAATATCGTGAACAGTATAGCAGGGCAAGTTGCAGGGGTACAGATCACAAACGGCTCATCGGGTATAGGATCCTCCTCCCGTATTATAATCAGGGGAGAAAACTCTATTTCCGGAAACAATCAGGCGCTCTTTGTGGTGGATGGAATTCCAATCAGCAACAACTTGATTTCCAGTGATCTGTTCAATGATGGTGCGAACATACAGGAAGTGGACTTTGGCAATGGCTCAGCAGAGATCAATCCAGACGATATCGAATCCATCAGTATTCTCAAAGGCCCAGGCTCCGCGGCGCTCTATGGGGCCAGGGCTGCCAATGGCGTGGTATTGATTTCCACCAAGAAGGGGAGAAGAGGCAATGGTATCGGCGTGACAACAAGTAGTGCAGTCACTTTTGAAAACCTGTTGACAGTGCCTGATTATCAAAATGTCTACGGTGGTGGATCAAATGGACAATATGGGTTTGAAAATGGGATAGGAGCGGGAGTCAATGACGGGGGGATCAGTAGCTATGGTCCCCGCTTGGATCAAGGGCTTTTGATAGCACAGTTTGACAGTCCATCGCTGGACATCAACGGAAACCTTGTTCGAGGAGGGGATGTGATAAGCAGAACCAGACCTGACGGCTCATTCACACCCATCACCCCCACGCCCTGGATAGCCAGACCGGATAACGTCAGGGATTTTTTCCGTACCGGAGTGACATCCCAGCACAATGTCGCGGTGAATGCAGGCAATGAAAATGGAGGTGCCAGAATAGCTTACAGTAACCTCAGGAATGAAGGGATATTGCCCAATACGGATTTAAGCAGGGATGGGATTGCGCTCAGCATTGACCAGCAGATGTCTGACAAACTGCGCGTAGATCTATTTGCCAATTACATCAACTCCAGGAGTGACAACCGTCCCAATCTGGGCTATGGCTACGAGAATGTGATGTACGGTTTTAACTGGACGGGAAGACAGACCGACATTTCTTCGTTGAGGGATTATTGGCAGGCTGGACAAGAAGGGGTTCAGCACTACGATTTCAATTACCTCTGGCTGACCAATCCTTACCTGACGTTGTTTGAAAACACAAACAGCTTCACCAAGAACCGGGTACTTGGGAATGCTTCCCTCACGTATGACTTCACCGATAAGCTGAGCATAAGAGTGAGAACGGGATTGGATAATTTCTCAGACAACCGGGCCTTCCGGAGAGCGTTCAGTACCAACCGGAGGGTTTTTGGAGGATACCGGGAAGACAACATCCGCTTCAGGGAAATGAATACAGATTTCCTGGTCACGTATGCGGATCAAATCGGCAGTTTCTGGAGCTACTCCGTGTCAGCAGGTGCAAACCGGCTGGATCAGCAGATCAACTATTCATTTACCGAAGCCAATCAGTTGGCGCTACCCGGCGTCTACACACTTGAGAATTCGAGGGTTCCCTTGATTGGCTCCAGCCAGATCTTCGACAAAAGGATAAACAGTGTATATGCTTTTGGAAATGCCGCATACCGGGATAGGTTGTTTTTTGAGCTCACGCTGAGAAATGATTGGAGCAGCACCTTGCCAGCCGGGAATAATTCTTTTGCCTACTATTCCGGAGGGGTGAGTTATGTGATTTCCAACAGTCTGGATCTACCTGATAATATCTCCTTTGCCAGTATCAAGCTCAACGCTGCCAGTGTAGGGAATGATACTGATCCCTATCAGTTGAACAATACGTTTCAGTTCAACCAGAATTATGGATCCTTTATCCGTGTGACTAACCAGTCGGTACTGAACAATCCCGGACTTAAACCTGAGCGGCTGAATGCCTTGGAGGTGGGAACAGAACTGGGATTTTGGAAAGACAGGGTCTATCTGGATGTTTCCCTGTATCAGAATACCAGCATCAACCAGATTATCGGCAGGCCTATTTCCACTGCATCGGGCTTCAGCAACATTATAGAGAACGGAGGTGAGGTGAGAACCAGAGGGCTGGAGGCCAGTCTGAGAAACAGGTTGGTGAGCAAGGGGGAATTTACGTGGACTGCAGCGGTAAACTTCACTGCTTACCGCAGCGTGGTGACCCGTTTACCGGAAGGGGTGAGTCAGTATGTCACCGGGGAAGCGAGTGTCTTTGCAGGCTCTGGAGGATCAAACTCGGTGTTTTATATCGCCCGGGAGAATGGACGTATAGGGGATATGTATGGTTCCGGTTTTGTGCAGATCGATGGACAGACGCTTTTTGGATCAAACGGTCTGCCCGTTCAGGATGGGCAGTTAAGACTTCTGGGCAATTACAATCCTGATTTTTTTCTGGGACTTTCAAACCAGATCCAGTATAGGCATTTTCAGTTCGGGTTTGTATTCGACTGGCGGCAGGGAGGTACCATTGTATCCCGGACCAAGGCCCTGGGCAGTACTTCCGGCGTACTGAAAGAGACCTTGGTAGGAAGGGAAAATGGGATCACCGGAGAGGGGGTGATGAATGTAGGCACGGCGGAAAACCCACAGTATGTCCCCAATACCACCGTGGTTCCCGCAAGCACTTATTACAATAATTTCTTCGACAGGGGAAATGAGGCAAGTGCGTTGTATGATGCATCTTACCTGAAACTCAGACAGGTTAGTATCTATTATTCTTTCCCGGATCAGTTTGCAAAATCCATAGGGTTTCAGACGATCAAAGCTGGATTTGTAGGAAGTAATCTATTGCTCTTCACAGAGAACCCACATTTTGACCCCGAGTTAAATGCCATGCAGGGGAGGAACCTGACATATGGCGTGGAAGATATGTCTTATCCTTCCAGCAGAAGTTTCGGATTTAGCATCAAAACCCAGTTCTAATCATGAAAAACCAACATTTCTTTTTCCGGAAAACAAGCTTTCGAACAGCTTTACTTTCTTTGGTACTGGCTTTTTCCTGTACCGAGGGCTTTGATGAAATCAACCAAAACCCCAATTCACCTGAGCAGATAGCTCCTCAGTTTTTGCTGTCCAATGTGATCTCGGTGGCAGCTGATGAAAATACCTACAATCAGGGCTTCCGCCTGGCCAATTACCTGGCACAGTTTGCAGCCAGTGTGGAGTTTGAGCGGATTGACCGCTATGAAATGGGGAGTAATGCACAGTATTGGAACTCGATTTTCAGACTTCTGAACGATATAGAGTCCATCCAGACCAACCCAGCTTCCAATGAGGCTTATAACGCAGTATCCGATATTCTCAAAGTCTACCTGTTTTCACAACTCACTGATATGTGGGGAGATGTCCCTTACACCGAAGCCTTGCAAGCAGAAGAAGGCATCTATTCTCCCAAATACGATACGCAGGAGATGATTTACACTGACCCTGAGTCAGGACTGCTGGCTATCCTGAAGAGATCGGCCCAGGTGCTGGAGGTCACGAATGAGCGGATTGAGGGAGATATGATGTTTAACAATGATCTGGATAAGTGGAAAAGGTTTGCCAATTCCCTGCGGTTCAGATACCTGCTCCGGATCAGCAGCAGAATGACGGATTTTTCTGAAATGCAGGAACTGGCTTCTTCCGGGGATTTAATGCAGGGGAATGAAGATAATGCCGTGGTACCTTACCTGGCATCAGCCCCTAATCAGTGGCAGATGTCGCAGGCAGCACTGGGATTATACCAGGAGCATAGGATGACCAGGACTGTTGACTCGGTACTGAAAAGCTGGAATGATCCCAGACAAGGCGTACTGTACAAGCCAACCCAGCAGAGTGTAACCTCAGGTTCTCCCCAGTTCAAAGGATTACAGAACGGGCTCAACAGGGAAACAATCACCGAACAGGGAATCAATCTGAATGACATATCCCTTTTTGGTGCGATCTTCAGGGATATCCCGGACGGGGTGGATGCACAGTTTATGCAATATGCAGAGTTGCAGTTTTCGCTGGCAGAAGCGGCAGAGCGGGGAATGATCACTGGGGATGCCCGGACATACTACGAAGCAGGAATTACGGCAAGTTTTGCCTACTTCAGGACCCCACTTCCCGCCGGTTACCTCAGCAGGCCGGGTGTAGTGCTGGATGGGAATGATGACCTCACTAAAATATTGACACAAAAATGGCTTTCATTGATAAACAATGGTCACGAAGCATGGTTTGATATACGGAGAACTGGTATACCTGCGCTGACTCCTGGTCCGGATAACCTGAATGAGAACCGCTATCCGGTACGGTACCTTTATCCGGAGTCTGAGCAGGCAGTGAACAATGCCAATTATCGGGAAGCAGCCTCAAGAATGGGGGGCGATGATATCAACAGTAAAGTCTGGTGGGAAAAATAAGATTCAACAGTATGGAAGAAACAGCTTATACCTTGCAGTCAAAGTTGATTTTTGTCTACAACGCTAATTCAGGTAAGCTCAATGCCTATCTGGATATGTTGCATAAAATAGTGTCACCTGCAACCTACCCGTGCAAACTTTGTGACATCACCTATGGCATATCGAAGATCCGTCCGGAATGGAAAGAATTCAAAGAGAACTATTCTATTCCGATGGAATTTCTCCATAAAGATGAATGGGAGCAGGCTTATCCTGGGATGGAAGAACAGCTGCCTGCTATATTCAAGGTCACCGGGGCCGGGTTAGATGTGCTGGTATCCAAAGAGGAATTCGAAGTCATGGATCTGGGAATACTGATGAGCGTATTGGACGATTTTGAGGAGAAGTACAGGGCAATTCCCGCGACATTCCGGGTGGAGCCAAATTGAGAAAATCCCGGATTGGAAAAAGACGATATGATGGGGGCTGTCCCATAAAGTTGGACAGCCTCATTTTACCAGGATAAGATCTGCCACAGTTTATGATGTCTTTTTTTTGAGTCTTTTGTTCGGATGTAGGGATCAACTTCTGATTTTCACATCATCTCTCCGAATGATCTGGGAAAGGGCTCTCCCAAAAGTTGGAGGTGATCCCTGCAAAATGTTTCATATGCATTGAGAGCAAGCCCTTTTTTTCCCATGTTTAGCAGGGCTTTGCATTTAACCCGCAAAGCTTCTTCGTTTAACGGATCCAATTTTAAGACTGAATCAGAAATCCTCATGTTTATTGAGGGGGAATTTATCCTTAATGACAAAACGCCAAGAGCATCCACTACTTCGTCGGCAAACTCAATCTTGAAAGCATCAATCCACTCAGTCTGTACACCGGGACAGATTTGGCCGTTAGACGTATTTTGAATGAGTCTTTCGGTTTCTATGTCTGACAGAGGGATGTTGTTTTTAAGCTTTTCTGTGATACTCATCGTTTCGTGGAGATCAGAGTATACAGCAGATGAATGGGTCAGTTTCCAATAGGTATTGTCATTGGTCAGCAGAAGTTCGGGGCCTATTTTTTCTACTATTATCCTTAACTTGCTGATATTGACGTTTCTGTTGTTTCTTGCGCTGGTGGTGGATTTATCGCCCCAGATATACTCCGTAAGTTTGTCAGGGGAGATTCCTTTATGGTTTTTTAGGGAGTAAAGGTATATAAGGAGAAAAAGATGCTTTAACGTAGGGGTAAAGAGGCTGGTGATATCCTCGCCCATGGAATCATAGACCTGAAATCCACCTATCAGAAATATCGAAGATTTTCTTTTTTCATGGTGACCTGTTGGTGGTGCAGGGTTATCAATACCTTCATTTGAAGGCAATTTGGACGTTATTTTTTGCTTCTTCTTCACTAGTAACCTTACCAATAGTACAGCAGGGATAAAAATGAGCAATCCCCATAGAAATGACAGGTCACGTGGTGATTTAGCCTCTTGTAGCACCTGTTTTTTCAACACTGGAGGATAGGCATGTTGGTAAATAGACAAGGCTGAATCGTAAGCTGTTACAGCAAAAAGTTGCGTTTTGTCATTGTTGAGAAAGAGGAAACTTTGGGATTTGATATCCAAAAAATTATAAGCTATTGAATCTTCAAAATATTCAATCGTAGGTTTTTCCAGGCCTACTTTCGCAAGAACGAGTTTTGAATTGAAATTGCTGCTGTTGTAGACTAATGTGTAGAACTGTTCGTTTTGGGGATCTAATACCATCGAGGTAACCGGAGTAAAAGGTTGCGATGGTGATGGCAGCTCATATATTTTGGTCACTTTCTGGTCCGTAAGTGAAATTCTGTAAAGGTCATAGAAATACCTGGAATTGATTCCTTGCCTGCCCGAAATGCTTCCGTAACCTCCAAATATCACTAGTTCTTCTTCACCACGAAGAGCCATACTGCTCAGATACCTCGGAGGAATGTCAGCGGATAAATCGGATGATACCCAGGTTTTTGTATCGGAAGAAAGACGGTTGAGTATACTTTTATATGTATAATGACCATATCCTCCAAAACTTACTACGTCATTGTTGGAGAGGAGGAATTTTCCGTGATGCCAAAAATCGGTCTCTTCACAGAGGGTGTCTGAACTGCTCCAAGACCTGGTTTTAAAATCAAAGTTATTTAGAACGTTGGAAGTAAAAGAGTATGAGACAATTGTGTTTTTCTCATAATTGTATAAAAATGAATTATCCATGCAATAGTAGGGATTACCACGGGTATAATCGATTCTCTGAAGAGACTGGGATCTAGGGTATAGAATGGTAAGATTCTTCTTAGCGATCATAAAAATCCTATCCTGTATAGTGTCATAGGTGATTCCCAGAAGATCAGGTACCACTAAATCCCTTATTTTATTCCAGCTAAAATGGCGGTTGACTTCCCATACCGGATGTTTTACCTGTGCCATTTTGCTCTGTAATTCATCCAATACCTTGTCATTGAGGTGCTTGTCTAGCTTCCAGTGATTAAGTAATCTTCCATTTCCTTCTGATAATTTTAGATTTTTGAGTGTCATGGGACATACATCGGTGTTGAGAAACCTGGGGTTTTCACTGGCACCAAAAACGATCTCAAATACTTTCAATTTACTGTCAAGCACCACGATTTGGGACTTGCTTACTTCATCTATGGTTAGAGCAAAGAGAGATTTAGAAGGATTATAAGTGATTTTTAGGGTGATCCATTCATTGAACTTCATTCCACCCAAATCCTCCCATCTGAAATTCAGAATTGCTTTATCTCCCACCACCAGCCAAAAATTATCAGTTTCGGAAGCCAGATTTGAAACAAGGTCAATGGGTATATTCCCGTTTGCCAGTATTTTGGTGATGTAACCATAATGCCCGTCTCCTTCCCTGAAAAGCGCTTCAAATTCCAGTTCAAATCCGTTGTTTAGGACAATAGGCTCTTCAGGTGTGATATTGAGAGAAGTCCTTTCGTCCTGTATTGCCTCGTGGGACCTGAAATATAATCCTCCATTTAAAAAGTCCTGGCCGTGTACGGCATGGGATAGGGTAAGGAAGAGAATCAGGATAATTGGGTTTTTGTAATAAATGCAGAATAGCCGGAAATACATTAATTGGATAGTTGGCAAATTATTACCCAATATTAATATTTTGAACCGAAGTACAGGTTCCAAATTTTTTAAATTAATACTGAAGCAATAAATACATTGCCCCCGATTCTGTTGATAGGGAAGGTGCTTCCACTTTTGCTCCGAATTGTGCCCGGATACAAAAAACTGCTAAGGAAGAAGCTGGATTACAAAAAATCCATAAAGGGAAAAATAAACCCAATATTTTCATTTTTTTCTCGACAAATTCAAAAAAAAGAGTCGCATTAAGTGTTTTTTAAGCCTTTTTTAATGGCTTGGGTATTCATTTACGGACAAATTCAATCCATGTGGATTGGAACGAAAACCCAAAATGATCGCCTTATGCAAAAACACCTTTACAGGTTCTGCACTTCCGTCCGGAAAAGTGACAGGCAGGACATAACCCATGGAACTCTAATAAACTTCAGGGACAAGTATTTTTTTCCAATAATTGATAGACCGTCCAACCAACTGATTTACTGAAGAGCTTCTCTTATTGAAAATGGCTTCTTTGCTGTTTGGCTTTAGCCAGAGAGGGCAAGACGCTGCAATACATTCCATTAAACTCAAATTAATCTAACTCTAATTATATGATCTATGAAAAAAAGTAGACCGCCCAGGATCAAGGTGTCATTTCACACCTTGCTTATGCTTTGTTTTGGCTTAACTGTCTATTTCCCGCTTATCGGATTTGGCCAGTCGGAGACCTCACCGCCCCGGCAGGTTACCGGTGTTGTCCTGGATGACATGGGCGAACCCATGCCTGGAGTGACGGTACTTGTACGGGGTACGACCACCGGAACAGTGACTGAGCTGGATGGTACGTACGCAATTTCTGTTGCAGGTGCGGATGCCGTACTCGAGTTCAGCTTTATCGGTTTCAAGAAACAGTCAGTCCCGGTTGGGAATCAAAGTGTCGTCAACCTTCGGCTGGAGCAGGATATTGCCGGACTGGAAGAAGTGGTGGTCATCGGCTATGGTACGCAGAAGAAAGAATCGTTGACAAGTGCGATCAGTCAGATCGGATCCGAAGAAATACAGACAACAACAAACTCAAGTTTGGCGCAGAAGCTGCAGGGAAAAGTCCCTGGCTTACAGATTCGTCAAAACTCAGGACAACCGGGCGAGTTTAACACCGCAATCAACATCAGAGGTTTTGGAGGGGCACCCTTGTACGTAATTGATGGAATACCCAGGGACGGAGGAAGTGAGTTTCAACGCTTGAACCCAGAGGATATAGAGAGCATCTCAATTCTCAAAGATGCTTCAGCCGCGATATATGGGGTCCGGGCTGCAAACGGGGTAATCATAGTCACGACAAAAAAGGGAACTGCTGGAGTGACCAAGTTTAACTACAATACAACTGTCGGGTTTCAGACTCCGACTGATGTACCGAAGATGGCTTCTGCTTCCCAATGGGCACAGATGCGAAATGATGCAGCTTTATTGGGAACCGGGGCACCGTTTTACTCAGAAGAGATCCTAACTAACTATATCAACTCAGCTTCGGGGTATGAGTCCACAGACTGGTATAACGAAACATTAAAAAACAGGGCATGGCAAACGCAGCATAATCTGAGTGCCAGTGGCGGGAACAATGATATAAACTATTTTCTCAGTGGTGGATTTTTCAATGAGGATGGACTTTTGAAGACAAACGACATCAATTACAAAAGGTATACACTGAGGTCAAATATTACCGCTAAATTAACTTCCAATCTGGAAACCCAGGTTTTCGTATCAGGAAGAATAGATAAGCGTACAGACCCGGGAGAAAACTTCTTCAATATTTTTAAAGGAACCCGTACTACGTTACCTATTGAGTCTCCCTATGCAAATGGAAACCCTGATTATCCTGCCGTAGTAAGTTCCGGGCAGAATCCTGTAGCACTCTCCAACCGGGACTTGACCGGATATAATGAAAGTACAGACAAGAATATCCAGTCTTCGGTAAGTCTGAATTATAAGGCGCCTTTTCTTGAAGGGTTGTCTTTCAGGGGACTGGCTGCATACGACTTTACCTCTTATCTGAACAAGAACCTCTTCAAGAGTTACAGGCTTTATGGGTACGATGAGGGCACTGAAAGCTACCTTCCCCAGAATCAACGGGATGGAAATTCCAATATATCCAATAACACCTCTGATTTCAACCGACTGACACTACAGGCTCAGGCAAACTATTCCACTACGCTAAACAAAAACCACAACTTAGGCGGTGTCCTAGTATTTGAGCAGCAGCAGACTTGGTCACGGTCTCTTTCCGGATTGAGGTTTTATGATTTTTATACCACTGACCAGATCAATTTCGCGGGATTGAACAATCAGCAGACCAGTGGGCTTGAGGAGCAAACAGCACGCGTTTCTTTTGTCGGACGATTCAATTATGATTTCAAAGGCAAATACCTAGCTGAGTTTTCCTTCAGGGAAGACGGATCTTACCGTTACCATCCGGATTACCGTTGGGGATTTTTTCCAGTAGGCTCAATAGGATGGCGGGTTTCCGATGAATCTTTTATGAGCGGGACGTCCTCCTGGCTGTCGGATCTGAAGCTGAGAGCATCCTATGGAATAGTGGGAGAAGACGCAGGCAATCCCTTTCAGTTTGTAAGTGGGTTCACTACGACTGGAGGAGGGGGATATGAGTTTGTGGATGGCACATACACCGTTGGCGCAGGATCACCGCCGATAGTGAATGAAAGGCTTACTTGGTTTACTTCTGAGATTTTGGACATAGGGTTTAACCTTGGTTTTTGGGACGGTAGGTTCGCAATGGAATTTGACTACTACCAGCGGAACAGGGAGGGGTTGCTGGCTTTCCGAAACGAATCACTTCCCAATACTTTTGGAGGTAATCTTCCCGAAGAGAACCTGAACAGTGACCAGGTCCGGGGGATTGATATGATGCTTTCCTATAGAAATGAGGTCAATGGATTCAGGTATGGTATCAATGGGAACTTCAACTTTGCCAGAACCAGGAATATTTATGTGGAAAGGGGGGAATTCCTTAATAGTATGGACCGGTGGAGAAATGGGAACTTAGACAGGTACAATGACGCTGTTTGGGGGTACCAATACCTGGGACAGTTTGCCAATCAGGAAGAGATAATCAATTCACCTATTCAGAACGGTGCTCTGGGTAACATCAGGGAACTTCCGGGAGATTTCAAATACCGGGATGTGAACGGTGATGGGATTATCAACGGGGAAGACATGCTGCCTACCTTCTGGAACGGAACCCCGAAGATGTTTTTTGGACTCACACTCAACGGTGCATACAAAGGGTTTGATTTTAATTTCCTGTTTCAGGGTGCCGCTAAATACACTGTGCGCTTCAATGATGTCTATGCAGAGATTCTTGCTTACAAGGGTGCCAATACCCCCGCTTATTACTTTGACAGATGGAGAAAGGAAGACCCCTATAACCCGGACAGTGAATGGATACCTGGAAAATGGCCTGCTTCAAGGCTGATAGAGAATATGGGGATGATCTACGCGGAGAGTGAAATGTGGAGAAGAGACGCTTCCTATGTGAGGTTCAAAAGTGCAGAGTTGGGTTATACCCTCAACCAGGATCTTTTGAAAGCAGTAGGATTTAACTCCGTGAGAATTTTCGCAAATGCCCATAACATTCTGACTATCACAGACCCGTTTGTCCGGCCTTTTGACCCGGAGAAACTCGAAGGTCTATTCAATGCAGGATTCACCTATCCGCTTCAGAGAAGTTTCAATTTGGGTATAAGTGCCAACTTCTAATTCAACAAACATGAAAAATACTACATACACAGTTTTATTGCTGGCTGGCTTGCTTATACATGTCGGATGCAGTGATATTTTGGATAAGCAACCTCTGGATAGGATTCAGGGGGAGCAATTATTCAGTGACCCCGAAGGTGTGAGGTTGTATATGGCCAATCTCTATTCCCAGCTACCAGTGGAAGACCTGGCTTTCTATAGAAATGGGTTCAACATAAACGGTGGTGACCCAAACAATGGAGGGTTCAGCAGCGCGATGCTTACCGATGAAGCTGTCCATTCCGAATTCGGGGATTTTATGAGAGATGAAGACATGGCCTGGTGGGATCCTGCATACAAGCTCGTGCGGGATGTGAATCAGTTGATAGATATCATACCATCTATCGAAGTGCCAGAATCCGAACGTAATCAAATTTTGGGAGAAGCATTGTTTATCAGGGGCTTTACCTACTTTGGTTTGGTAAAAAGATATGGTGGAGTCCCCCTTATTGACCAGACACAACCTTATACCGGAGATATTGAATCCTTAAAGGTTCCCCGGTCTACCGAGAAGGAAACATGGGACTTTCTGCTGAGCGACCTTGCAGGTGCGGCAGCCAATCTGCCGGATAGTTGGACGGGGGGTGAGCGAAGGGCCACCAAGTGGGCTGCTTTATCCCTGTCATCCCGGGCAGCCCTCCATGCGGCTTCAATCGCGAAATTTTCCGCCAAAGCTCCGTTGTCTGGCCAGGCAGCTGATTTGGGATTGGTTGGCTTATCTCCTTCGGACGCATCTGGCTATTATCAGGCTGCAATCGATGCTGCAGGGGCTGTAATAGCAAGTGGTGCCTTTGGATTGTACCAGCCTAATCCATCCACTCCGGAAGTGGCCGCAGCTAATATCCAAGGGATGTTCCAGAATCCGAATGTCGCCGGAACAGAAGCCATATTTATCAAGGGGTTTGCAATTCCAGGTACGAACACCGGCCATAATTACGATATATGGTTTCAACCGGCACAGCTGGCCAATGGATGGCCACATCCCGGTCGGATGAATCCTACCCTGGATTTCGTCGAGATGTATGAAACTTATGACAATCCCGGGGAAATAACCCCGTTCCGTACACGCGTGGATGGCATAGTCAATGACTACAACGGATTTAATCGGACTGTCCAATACATCGGTTTTGACGAACCTACGGAGCTTTTTGCCAACAGGGATGCACGCTTTCATGCGACTGTGGTAGCACCGGGTTCGATATGGAAGGACAGGACAATAATCATTCAGGCAGGCTTTATCAGACCTGATGGCTCACCTGTGGTCCGAACCAAGGACCAAGTCGTGGTAAACGGTAAGGTGTATCATTCTTACGGAGCAGAGAACCCTTCGCAATATTCGGGTTTCGACACATTTGGGGGCAACAATACCCGTACTGGATTTTCCTTTAAGAAGTTTTTGAACGAAGATAGACCTGTGGTACCAGGTTGGAACCAGAGTACTACCGATTTTATGGAGATCAGGTATGCCGAAGTGCTGCTGAATTATGCGGAAGCCGTAGTGGAGAGTGGTCTGGGAGATCAGGCAATCGCGTCTGAGGCCATCAATGCCATCAGAAGGCGGGCGGCTCATACAGTAGATGTGCCATTGACAGTGGACAATGTACTCAGAGAACGACAGGTGGAGCTTGCTTTTGAGAATAAGCGCTATTGGGATCTGATCAGGAGAAGAGCCTATGAGGAGGAATTCACCAATAGAAGAAGACATGCTTTGTTTCCGATTCTGGATCTCCGCTCACCGGATCCCCAATACATTTTTGTCCGGGAGAATATTCCGGCAATGGAAGCCCAGAATTTTATTCCCAGATTCTATTACCGTGCCATCCCGGGTATCGGAGGTAACGGCTTGATCCAAAATCCAAACTATTAACTGACTAGCTATGAAAAATACAATCTTGATTGTTTCAGTTTTAAGTCTCCTGTTTTTTTCCTGTGAGTTGGATAACTATGATGGCCCAACCGCCGGGATTTCAGGTAGCTTCATTGACTCTCAGACCGGGGCACTTGTCGAGCAGGATCTGATCAATGGTTCTGTCATCTCTCTTGCCGAGCATGGATATGACCCTGTAGGGATCCAATATTTGGCCATTAAAAACGACGGTACTTACCAAAACTCCCTCTTGTTTGAGAATACCTATACGGTGCAACCCGTGAGAGGCAACTTTTATCCAGTAGATCCCCAGGAAGTAGCCATCGGACCCAATACCATTTTGGATTTTACGGTAACTCCTTATTTAAGGATTGAAAACCCCGCTATCACCTATGAGAATGGGAAAGTCACAGCAAGCTTCAGCATAGACCAGACGGGGTCAAGCAATGTGCTTAGGGTGGGGTTGTTTGCACACCCTAATTCTGTGGTGGGCCATCCAGTTCAATTGTTCTCTGTAGAGGAAGATCTTAACAGGGACGTGGCCCGCAATGAGGTTTTTACTTTGGAAATTGACATCAGTGGCAATAGCACTGTATTTGACAGAGCAGACGATTTCTTTTTTAGAATTGGTGCGATCTCCAATGCTGCGGAGGCCAAATATAATTATGCACCTGCTACAAGAATAACTTTATAATATGGATATGCTAAATAAACTCACGGTTAATTATTGGATCGTCTCAGTCTTTGTAGCTGCGATGGGATGTACGGATGAATCCCCAAAAACTGACCCTAAAGAAAACACAGTAATAGAAGAAGATACGGTCTACAGTGAAGAAGGACTGGTTTACACTTCGGCAGAGGGACTTGTGATGGCAGGATATCAGGGATGGTTTGCCGCAGAGGGAGATGAGTCAAACAGGGGATGGTATCACTACCGGAATAACTGTGGTTTTCAACCCGGTTGCTCGACAATAGATATGTGGCCGGATATGGACGAGTACCCGAAAAAGTATCCGACAGCATTTCAGTTTGCTGACGGCAGGACAGCCGAGTTGTTCAGTTCTTACGATGCAGAGACGATAGACCTCCATTTCAAATGGATGGAGGAGTATGGGATAGACGGGGTATACCTGCAGCGCTTTGTGGCTGAAGTCAGGGACAGTAACCCAGCAGGCAAAAGACATTTTGACGAAGTGCTTAAAAATGCGTTGATCTCAGCGAAGAAATACAACAGGGCGGTATGTGTCATGTATGACCTCAGCGGTGCATCCGGAGAAGAAGTCCGTGATTTTGTAGAACAGGATTATTTTGATCTTGTCTCCAGGTTCAAACTATTTGATAATGAAGTAAACCCCACCTATCTCAGGCAAAATGGCAGACCTTTGGTCGCTGTCTGGGGAGTAGGGTTTAATGATGGGAGAAACTACTCCATCGAAGACGCTTCCAGTATGGTGGATAAGTTGAAAGGACCCCGTAACAGGGTTTCGGTGATGTTAGGTGTGCCTTATTGGTGGAGATCACTCACACAGGATACGGAAAACAATCCACGGTTGCATGAGGTGATTAAAAAATCCGACGTCATCATGCCCTGGGCAGTAGGGCGGTACAGTTCGGACAATTATGCCAATGTATCCGGCCAGACCTTAGTATCTGATCTACAATGGTGTGCTTCAAATGACATACTTTATATTCCTTTGGTATTTCCGGGATTTAGTTGGGGTAACATGAATCCCGATTCCGACTACAACTCCATTCCTAGACTGGGAGGGGACTTTATGTGGCAACAGGTCAACGGTGCAATCAAGTCCGGTTCCAAATCCATATATGTAGCTATGTTTGACGAAATCGATGAGGCCACAGCAATCTTTAAAACCATGCACGAAGGCAATACACCGCTAAATGGTGACGGGAGATTTATAGGAATCGACCCTGGTCTGGAGACGGATCATTACTTATGGCTGACAGGACAGGCGGCGATGTGGTTAAGGGGAGAAGGAACCTTTACAGCTACCCAACCTAGCCGGTAGCTGCCCTATACGGATTTAATCACATTATATTCAAATTAAGTAAAAAGCATGGGTTTTCAGATAAAGACGTCCGGCGAAAGCTATGACGTGATCATTGTAGGTTCAGGTGCAGGCGGGGGAATGGCTTCTAAAATTCTTTCGGAAGCCGGCCTTTCAGTAGCTGTGGTAGAGGCGGGAGGTGATTTCGATCCGGCCAGAGAGGAAGATAGAACACAGCTTCGTCCACCTTGGGAATCTCCAAGAAGAGGGGCTGGTACACGGATCAGACCTTTCGGGGATTTTGATGCAGCCATAGGTGGGTGGAACATAGAAGGGGAGCCTTACACAAGGAAGAGCGGAACCAGTTTTGACTGGTTCCGCTCCAGGATGGTGGGTGGCCGTACAAATCATTGGGGGAGAATTTCCCTTCGCTTTGGCCCTAATGACTTCAAGCGGGCAAGTATTGATGGAATGGGCCATAATTGGCCCATCGGATATGATGATCTGAAGCCCTACTACGATAAAGTAGACAAGTTGATCGGTGTCTTTGGAACCAGAGAAGGGATATATAATGAACCTGATGGGTTCTTTCTTCCGCCACCCAAGCCGAGGCTTCATGAACTCTATATGAAGAAGGGAGCTGACAGGGCAGGAGTACCGATGATTCCCGCCCGGCTGTCGATGCTGACAAGACCTATAAACAATGAGCGGGGTGTATGCTTTTTTTGCAGCCAATGCAACAGGGCTTGCCAGGCTTATGCGGATTTTTCGGCGGGAACATGCCTGGTTTACCCTGCTATGAAAAGGGGTAAAGTAGATCTTTTCACCCATAGTATGGTGAGAAAGGTAACTGTCGATGATGCAGGAAAAGCAACGGGAGTTTCATTTGTAAACAAAGTGGACATGAAGGAGTACAAGCTTAAATCCCGTGTAGTGGTCTTGGGAGCTTCAGCTTGTGAATCTGCTCGTATTATGATGAATTCAAAATCCAAGACGCATCCGGATGGGATCGGAAATGGTTCCGGTATGGTAGGCAGATACCTTCATGATTCCACGGGGTCAGATAGGGTGGCTATAATGCCGGACATGTTTGACCGTGAGCGCTATAACGAGGACGGTGTGGGAGGCATGCATATGTACACACCCTGGTGGGAAGACAATTCCAAACTTGACTTTGCCAGGGGGTATCATATTGAATACTGGGGTGGTATGGGGCAGCCTTCCTATGGAGCAGGGAATGGTATGGAGTCTGTGCGCAAGTATATACAGGATGAATTTGGAGTTCCAAGACCCAATGGGGGATTTGGGGAAGGGCTCAAAAAGGATATAAGGAAAGTTTATGGAGCCACGCTAGGCATGTCGGGCAGAGGTGAAAGTATACCTAGGTATGAGAACTATTGTGAAATCGATCCCAATACAGTAGATAAATTCGGTATTCCTGTTCTACGCTTCCACTACAACTGGACAGATCAGGAAATCAATCAAGCAAAACATATGCATGATACTTTTGAGGAGATCCTGACTGGTGCAGGAGGGATACTACTCGGCTCAAAACCAGGTCCTGAGAGCCAATATGGGCTACTGGCACCAGGTAGGATTATCCATGAAGTGGGTACTACCAGGATGGGAAACGACCCATCTACCTCAGTAGTGAACTCCAACTGTCAAGCCCATGGATGCGATAACGTTTTTGTAGTAGATGCAGGACCCTTCGTATCCCAGGCAGACAAAAACCCCACTTGGACTATTTTGGCCTTGGCATGGAGGACGTCGGAATATATCGTATCACAGCTGACAAAGAAAAACATCTGATTATGAACAGAAGAGAAAACCTTAAACTGTTGTTTACCGGTTCGTTAAGCACCGGAATGCTCCTCTCAGGATGTGAACCTAAAGGAGGTATTCCGGACCCCACTTCTATAAATCAGCATGGAACAATCGGAGGAAGAACCCCGGAAGAGAAAATGATTGATGAAAAACTGCTGGAACAGACATTTTTCACAAAAGATGAACTGAAGAAACTGGAGATATTGGTGGATGTCATTCTACCCGAGGATTCTGAATCCCCAGCTGCCTCCAAGGTAGGAGTGCCTGATTTTCTGGAATTTATCATGAAGGATATGCCAGATTACCAGACTCCTATGAAAGGAGGGTTGATGTGGTTGGATTTTGAGGCTGGAGAACGGTTTGGAACTGAATTTTCTGAATTGGCCACCAGTCAGATACTCGAGATAGTTAATCTTGTGGCTTGGCCGGAACAGGCATCTCCTGAGTATGAAGGTGGCGTGCGCTGGTTTAATATGCTTCGGAATCTGACGTGTTCGGGTTATTTTTCCACCGAGGCTGGATGGAAATATCTGGGATACGTAGGTAATCAGCCCAACGTATGGGATGGAGTGCCGCAGGAAGTAATGGACAGGCATCAGGTTAGTCTGGAAGAAAAATACCTTTCAGTATATCTCAAGCCGGAGGATAGAGGCACTGTCGTGGAGTGGGATAACGAGGGAAATATAATTGGATAAAGATAACCCCATCAGGATTATAAAGCATTCATAGGGTCCTGATGGGCTATTTATTATTTTTATAGGTAAATTAAAAATAGTATCGTTCTTCCCTTTTATTTTTTAAATCATAAATTTTGCTTTTTAAAATATAAAAAAGGTAACTTGCATCGAATTAACTGTTTGAAGCGTATTCTCTCTTAGGAATGATTCGCTTAACGGTTAGTCAATCTTTGCTGCAACCAACTACCTATCCTTATCATGCGCACGTCTACTGCCTCCTTCTTTCTTCTTGTATTGACTGGCTTGTTTTGTTGCCAGGAATCATCTACCGAAATAGAGCCGATCAATCTGGAGTTGAGAACTCCGGATGATATCAGCGAGCAGGATTATTTTCTGTACTCCTCCATTTTAAGTGAGGATATGGTGGATCATTTGATTGTAGGGCAGAAGACCTCCACGTTCAATGAACCTTTATCAAAATTTGAAGAGTTTTTTGAGTCGGAAGAACTGAATGATTTGGATCGGGGTTTGTTCCAAAAATTCATCGAGACCAATAAGGCTTCAATTTATCTCGATGATTTATTGGATGTTGATAAAAAGGATGTGTCCTTGTTCTCTGATGGAGCTCATCATTTTTTCTTTAGCCAAAATGAAGCTTTTAGAGGGTGGCAGCTTTTCGAAGAGCAGTTTCCTGGTTCAGAAAAGTATTTTATAACATTGTCCAGAGTAGTTTACAGCGAAGATGGAAACCATGCAATGCTGGCACATCAGGATTTCTGGGAGTCCAAAGATAAGTTTGGATCGGTTCAGCAAGTAGGTTGGATCCATATCATGAAGAAGGTAGAGGGGATTTGGGTTATGGAGAAAACAGGAATGTATACTCTGTAACGGTTTTTGGGTGTCAATACCCCCCTTGCCTCCATATCCTTGACAAGAGGTCTGTTCGCTTCCCTCCACCGGTAGACTTGGTAAAAGTCTTCGGTTGACTCTTAGCCAATAGACAGTTTGGGATATGGAGCATTATTTTTTTCCCAGAGGAAGTCAAAAGTGTCGCCTCACCCTTACTGTAGTTTCAAACCTTCACCCGGCTTTTCGAAAATTGAATTCAGTTCATAATCAGGAACAATTGAGATTTACATCCAGTGAAAATCCACTATCTGCCCTTAATCAAGGTTTTTTTACCCTCCGATCAATTTGTAATTGATTAAATTGTATTTGAAAATAAAAAAAATGCATTTCAAATTTGATTTTTTCATTTTATCTCTCTACGTTTACATCAGGAAATGAATGAGGGATATACTGAATGTATTCAGAATTACTTCTTTCAAATACAAAAAAAGGTAATTAAATAAAATGAATCCCTCATCATGAACACCTTCAAGATTAACCATGTGATTTTATCGGGAGGAGTCGGCAGCAGATTATGGCCTTTGTCAAGGAAATCCTGCCCTAAGCAGTACTTGGAGATTTTTAGTGGCCAGTCGCTATTTGAGCTTTGCGTAGAGAGAAACAGCTTTCTCAAGGCTCAACGAATCGTAGTAGGTAACCGGGATAATTTCCAATTGTCCAGAAACATCCTTTCAAAAATCGGAGTCAAAAATTATAAGGAGATAATTGAAGCTGTACCTAAAAACACGGCTCCTGCCATTGCCTTTGCTGCCTGCATTTCCGATCCGGAGGATATTTTGTTGGTGACTCCTTCAGACCACCTTATCGGTAACAAGCAGCGCTACCAGAAAGCTGTACTGGAAGCTGTCAATCTGGCTCAGGAAGGTAAGTTGGTTACTTTCGGGATAACCCCAAATGCTCCTGAGACCGGTTATGGATATATCCAGGCAGAAGGCCAGCGTGTAATAAAGTTCAAAGAAAAGCCCTCTATAGATTTTGCCCGGTTGTTTATTGAGGCCGGTAATCATTTTTGGAACAGTGGCATGTTTTGTTTCAAGGCCAAAACATTCCTGGAGGAACTGGCTAAGTTTCAACCTGAGGTCCTTGAAAAAACCAGGGAGGCATTGGCCGGATCCAATGATGGGTTCATTGATGAAGTATTGAATGCGCAGATTCCTTCTATAAGTATTGACTATGCTTTAATGGAGAAATCTGACATGATAGCTATGGTGGAAGGTAGTTTTGACTGGTCTGATTTAGGGTCTTTTGATTCCCTGTCTGAGCAGTTGTCTGCTTCTGAAAGTATACAAAAAGACGAAGGGGGAAATCTGAGCATCGGGAGTTCAAGACATGTAAGTTTCGTAGGGGTGTCCAACACCATTTTTGTGGAGACCGCTGATGCATTTTTGATTCTGGATAAATCTTCATCGCAGGATGTAAAGCAGGTCTTTGAAAGACTTGAAAAGGAACAGCCAAATCTAATTTCTTAATTGAATGACAATGACATTTCTGAACAAAAGGATTTTTGTGGCGGGACACCGTGGTATGGTAGGTTCTGCTATATGGAGATTACTCGAGGCAAGGGGAGCGGATAAGCTCATCGGTTTCACGAGTAGGGAGCTGGATTTGAGAAACCAGTCGGAAGTAGCGCATTTTTTCGAAGATCAACGACCCGAGATTGTAATAGATGCGGCGGCCAAAGTAGGTGGTATATTGGCGAACGACTCCTATCCTTACGAGTTTCTGATGGAAAATCTGCAGATTCAGAATAATCTGATCGATTTTTCTTACAAGTATGGTGTGGAGCGTTTTATGTTTCTGGGTAGCTCCTGTGTCTATCCCAAATATGCCCAGCAGCCTATCAAAGAAGAATATTTGCTGACTGGTGCTCTGGAACCTACCAATGAGAATTATGCCATAGCCAAGATTGCCGGTATCAAAGCCTGTCAGGCTATCCATACCAAGACCGGCAGGCAATTCTCTGCCATTATGCCTTCCAATCTCTATGGGCCCTATGATAATTTTGATCTGAATAGCTCCCATGTGCTGCCTGCCATGATCAGGAAGTTCCATGAATCAAAGGTGAACGGCAATCAGCCTGTGAAACTTTGGGGAAGCGGCTTGCCCCAGCGTGAGTTTTTGCATGTGGAAGATCTGGCGGATGCGGTTCTTTTTCTGCTCAACAGGCAAGTAGACTGCTCGCTGATCAATGTGGGTACCGGCAATGACCTGACCATCAATCAGCTTTCTAAAATTGTGCAGGCTGCAGTCGGTCACGAAGGGGATATTTTTTGGGATATGGATAAACCGGACGGAACGCCCAGAAAAGTGATGGATGTAAGCGTACTGACAAAAATGGGTTGGACTCCCCGGCTAAGTCTCGCTGAGGGGATTTCCCAGACTTACTTATGGTATCTCCAAAACGAGAAGAATTTAAAATTTATCGATCTCAATATTTGACGTTTTTCGACCAAACACTAATTAAAAATAAACATGAAAGTAGCATTAATCACAGGTATTACAGGACAGGACGGTTCCTATTTGGCTGAACTGTTATTGGAAAAAGGGTATAAAGTCCACGGTATCAAAAGGAGATCTTCTTCCTTTAATACGCAGCGGATAGATCACCTGTATCAGGATCCCCATCAGGTAAATTCCAACTTTTTTCTCCATTACGGAGATCTGACTGATTCCATGAACATCACTAGGATTATCCAGGAATGCCAACCCGATGAAATCTATAATCTGGGTGCGATGAGCCACGTTAAAGTAAGCTTTGATTCCCCTGAGTATACCGCCAATGCTGATGGGCTGGGTGTATTGAGAATACTCGAGGCAGTAAGGCTACTTGGACTGGAGAAAAAGACCAAAATCTATCAGGCCAGTACCTCCGAACTCTATGGTTTGGTGCAGGAGATCCCTCAGAGAGAAACTACGCCTTTCTACCCTCGATCACCTTATGCTGTGGCCAAATTGTACGGTTTCTGGATAGTGAAGAACTACCGTGAAGCTTACGATATGTTTGCCTGCAATGGAATCCTTTTCAACCACGAATCTCCCCTGAGAGGAGAAACTTTTGTGACCAGGAAGATCACCCGTGCTGTAAGTAGAATAGGGATGGGTATGGAAAAAGTACTCTACCTGGGCAATATGGATGCACAAAGAGACTGGGGGCATGCAAAAGACTATGTAGAGGCCATGTGGCTTATGCTTCAGGCGGATACTCCTGACGACTTCGTCGTAGCTACCGGAGTGACTACCAGCGTCAGGGATTTCCTGATTCTATGTTTCAAGAAGATTGGTTTCCAACTCGACTTCATAGGTAAAGGACTGAGTGAAATGGCGGTACTCTGCAACATCGATTACGAAATCGCTGAGAAACAACTTGGAATCACTAAAGAGGAAATGCCGAAAATCGGGGAAGTGCTGGTTAAAGTGGACCCTGAATACTTCAGACCTACTGAAGTGGAACTTCTGATAGGAGATCCGGAGAAGGCAGTTCAGAAACTGGGCTGGAAGCCTAAATACAATCTTGAGCACTTGGTGGAGGATATGATGGATTCAGATCTGAAGCTTCTCAAGAGAGATGTCTGCCTGGTAAAAAGCGGGTTTCAGGTTATTGCCAATCTAGAACACTAAGCATTATTTTATCAACCACCCCTTTCTTTCAAGTTTCCCTCATTTAAACTTTTATCGGATGAACAGTCACTTATCATCAGACATGGTTAATTCAGTAATTGATCTCTTATCTCCAGTTTTTGAGAAGTATGGAGACCGTACCGCACTTGTTTTTAATGAGGAAAAAATCTCCTACAAGGAGCTGGAAGAAAGGGTGTGGGCCCTCAGTACAAAAATTCGTGCAGCAGCTCCGGGAGAGAAGATCATCGCAGTTTCCTGTGCGAGGTCATTTGAAGCTGTTATCAATGTTTTGGCAATCCTAAAAGCAGGCAAAACCTATTTACCGGTTGATTTTGACCAGCCTAACCAACGGATTGCCTCTATTTTAGCTGCTGCCGGAGTAAAAACAGGTATTGAAAGTGACCCCACCCACGATTTTTCAAGTGTGGGTGTACTTTCTTTACATGGGAGAGAGGATGCAGACCAGCAGGAAGCTGTAGTATCTGATCTGGCATTTGTATTATTTACTTCAGGTTCTACCGGAGTCCCAAAAGGGGTCTGCATGCCTCATGCAGCATTGATAAACCTCGTTCAGTGGCAGGCGGTGAATTCAGGGTCAGGTCCTGGTTTTCATACATTACATTTCGCCAAGCTGACCTTTGACGTGTCTTTCCAGGAGATTTTCTGTACGCTTTCTACAGGTGGCATACTACATCTGGCTGAGGATGCCACGCTAAGGGATCCATACCTGCTGTTGCAGCTGATTGACAGAAACCAGGTCAACAGGATATTCCTTCCATTTATAGCTCTTCAGGGGTTGGCCAATGCTGCCAGTACGTATGGCTTATTTCCATCTTCCCTGAGAGAGATCATGACAGCGGGAGAGCAGCTGAAAATAAGCGATGCAGTCAAAAAGCTGTTTTTGGGATTGGAGAACTGTACGCTGTTTAACCAATATGGCCCTACTGAAAGTCACGTAGTGACGCAACTGAAACTAACCGGGCATCCTGGTAATTGGGAGGCATTGCCTACCATAGGCACACCCATCTCGAATGTGGGAATATTGCTTCTTGACGGGGAAGGAAAATCCATACTCACTGAACCAGGCCAGGAAGGTGAAATCTGCATCTATGGCGTGTGCCTGGCGGAAGGTTATCTCAACCAACCTGAACTGACTAAAGAGAAGTTTATCGGTTTTGAAATGGAGGATGGTAGTTTTATAAAGATCTATAAAACAGGTGACTTAGGTACATGGACATCAACCGGTGAAGTAAGCTATATTGGCAGACGGGATGATCAGGTGAAAATCAATGGGTTTAGGGTAGAGCTCGGTGAAGTGGAAATGCAGGCATCCCAACTATCCGGAATAGCAGAATGTGCGGTGATCACCGAGCTGCTCGAGGACGGACAGAAATACCTTGCCCTATACTATGTCACCAATGGCTCCGGAGTGGATGAAAAATCAATAAAAGTACATCTTGAAACCCTTTTACCGTCATACATGGTGCCCATCAGGTATGTGAAGCTGGACGTGTTTCCTAAAACAACCAGCGGTAAGATAGACAGGAAATTATTGCCGGCTCTAGGAAAGACATCCACAGTTGCTCCTGAAGGAATGGATTCTCCACGGAAGGGAACAGAGTCACAGCTTGCCATGCTGTGGAAAAGTGTGTTGCCTGAGGTTCAGATTGCCAGAACTTCCAATTTCTTTGAGATTGGTGGCAGCTCGATCCTGGCTCAAAAGCTTGCTTTGAAGATAAAGGAAGCTATGGGATCCGCCGTATCAGTTGCGAAGATTTATCAATATCCTGTATTAAAAACCCAAGCTGAGAACCTTTTTAAGAACTTAAACAGTTCGTACCAACAAGAAGATTATCAAGAAGATAAGTATAATTCAGTTGGAAAAGATGTAGCTGTGATAGCAATGTCCGGCCGTTTTCCCGGAGCTGAGGATACGGCGGCATTCTGGGATTTGATAAAAAATGAAAAAGAGGGCATCAGCTTCTTTGACGTGGAAGAATTGGATCCCTTGGTCCGGTCTGAGGCTGCCGATCCCAACTACGTAAGGGCACGGGGGATTCTCGAAAACGCGGATAAATTCGATTACGGCTTTTTCGGCCTCAACCCCAAACTGGCGGCGATTATGGATCCGCAGCAGCGGCTGTTTCTGGAGGTGTCCTATGAAGCACTTGAGAAGGCTGGTTGGATTGCCGCAAAGCCTGCATTTAAGATAGGGGTATTTGCAGGGACCAATAACAATACCTACTACTCCAAGAATATTGTTTTCGATAAGGAGCTGGCAGATGTTTTCGGTGCGATCCAGGTCATGTCCCTGAATGAGAAAGATTATGTGGCGACAAGGACGGCGTACCAGTTTGATCTGAAGGGTCCGGCAGTCAGTGTGTATTCAGCCTGTTCCACCTCCCTTCTGGCTGTCGCACAGGCGGTGCAGAGCATCAGAAGTGGCCAATGTACGGCTGCACTTGCGGGTGGTAGCTCGGTGACATTTCCCATCCATAGCGGACAGCGGCATGAGGACGGAGCTATATTCAGCAGTGATGGACATTGTAGGCCGTTTGATGCAGATGCTTCTGGTACACTCTTCAGTGACGGGGCAGGTGTGGTGCTGTTGAAGTCATACGAGCGGGCAATAGCAGATGGGGATTCCATCTATGCGGTGATCAAAGGGGTGGGCGTAAATAATGACGGCGCTGAAAAAAGCAGTTTTTCTGCACCGAGTATTTTCGGACAGGCCGAAGTGGTGCAGTCAGCCATGAGAGATGCAGGTGTAGAACCCAGCCAGATCAGCTATGTGGAAGCACACGGTACAGCTACTCCTATCGGTGATCCGATAGAGATAGAAGCGCTTAAACTGGCATTTGGACCAGATGTGCCTTCCCAGCAGTGTGCCATAGGTTCTGTGAAAAGCAATTTAGGCCATCTCACCGCGGCTTCGGGAGTTGCAGGGCTGATAAAAACCATTTATGCATTGCGCGAGAAGACATTGCCTGCATCCCTGGGCTACCGTAAGCCAAATCCTGAGATTGATTTTACCAACTCACCATTCTACGTGTCAAACAGAACAGCAGAATGGAAAAGTGAGGGCAGAAGAGTTGCTGGTGTGAGTTCATTTGGCATCGGGGGTACCAATGTCCACGTGGTCGTGGAAGAGCATATCCCGGCAGCGGAGCCAAAGAGAAACAGCTCTGGACAGGGCCATGTACTGGCTTTTTCGGCCAAGTCTGAGCCGAGCCTGAAAATGTATGCACAAAAGCTCGAAAAGTTTGTGCGTGATAACAGGGAAAAGCTGGATTTGGTAATGCTATGTGAAACATTGAACAGAAGAAACCCTAAGTATAACTATAGCCAGGTTGTTGCTTTTCAGGAGATGGACCAACTGCTGGATTCGCTTGTAAATATCGGTTCAGGGCAGACCTTACCCATTACCAAGCTTGGAGAATTTGATTATCCTGTTTTTCTGTTCCCCGGGCAGGGATCCCAGTATCTTGAAATGGGAAAATCCCTGTATACTTCAAACGAAGTGTTCCGAAAAGCCTTCGACAGCTGTGTGGCCGGGTTCAACAACTACCTACCCATCCCCCTGGAAGCAGTCATCTTCAATGAAGGAACCCTTGCGGACAATCAGGAGCTGTTATCCAATACCAGGTATACACAGCCAGCGATTTTCAGTGTTTCGTATGCCTTAAGCAAACTGCTGGACAGCCTGGGTATACAAGCTGCAGCATACTGTGGCCATAGTATCGGGGAGTTTGTGGGTGCTCATCTTGCAGGTGTATTTACTTTGGAAGACACCATCAAGGTAGTGGCCCACCGCGGGAGGATTATCAGCGAGCTCCCGGGAGGCAGCATGCTGTCCATCAAGTCCCAAGCGGATATGGTGTTACAGCTTCTCCCTGAAGGGCTTACCATAGCCGTGGTGAATGCACCAAACCTCTGTGTGGTCTCCGGTACGGATCAGGATATAGCAACTTTCAAGGATGTACTGGATGGGTACAGCATCGCGAGCCAGGTCCTGAAAACCAGCCATGCCTTCCATTCCCCCATGATGGATCCTGCTTTGGCTGAATTCGCAGAGATTCTGGCCTCCGTCACAAGGAACCTGCCCCAGACACCGATTATGTCCACCGCTACAGGAAAGTGGCTGTCTGATGCAGAGGCAACCTCTGTGGACTACTGGACTGCCCAGTTAAGACAACCAGTGCTTTTCTCTTCTGCAGTAGAAGCAATACTGGACGAGCTGCCCCAGGCTTACTTCATCGAAGTCGGCCCCGGAAATGTGCTGGGAAGCTTGGTTATGCAGCACAAGCAGGCAAGAAACCATCCTGTGGCAAGCATGCTGAGCAGAATTCATCCTGCAAAAGAACTATCCCATCTACTCACACAACTGGAGTTGATCAAAGCAAAAGGCGCATATCTGGAAAGTAAAGGATTCTACCACAACCAAGGCCTTGGCTTTTTGGAAGTGCCAACCTATGCCTTCGACCGGAAAACCTGTTGGAATCAAACGGGAAGCCTTTACAATCCCGCCTTCAAAGGAAATACAGAACAAGTTCAGGTTATAAACAAAGAAACGAATGACGATTTTTTACACAACAAACCCACAGTTGAGATGACAACAAGTGTACACTTTACAAAGCTTCAGCACATCATTGAAGAAGTATCTGGCTTTGAGCTTAACCAGCATGAAATACAGATCCCTTTCTTTGAACTGGGCTTAGACTCTTTGGTTTTGACGCAGATGGCCTTTTCCATCAAAAAGGAATTTAATGTTCAGATTTCATTCCGTCAGCTGAATGACTCACACAACAGTCCTAAAGCAGTACTCGATCATCTTGACCAGATACTCGGGGGGCCAACGGTTCAGACGACCACTTCTATGGAGCAGGTTTCGCAGCACAAACCGGTCAATACCACTACAGAGGATCCAATTGCCTTACTCCAAAGACAACTGGAAGCAATCAATAAGCAGTTCCAGAGTTTGCAGTCAACTGGAGGAAGCAATGGTTCAGCAACTTCGGTAAAAGCTACTGCACCTGTATATCCAGGGGGACAGAGCAACCCTCAGATCTCTGATGAAGAACTGAAGGAGTTGAAGAAGCCTTTCGGTGCCGTAGCCAGGATCGAAAAGCACATGACGCAGCTGAGTGTTGTAGCACAACGGTTCCTGAAATCCTTTACCCAGGAATACAATACCAAGACAGCTTCAAGCAAGGCTTATTCGCAGTCCCACCGACAGTATATGGCTGATCCGCGTGTTGTCACGGGTTTCAAACCAGCTATCAAGGAGCTGGTATATCCGATCGTCACATCAAAATCCAAAGGCTCACGATTGACAGATATTGATGGCAATACCTACCTGGATTGGTTGAATGGCTTCGGATCCAATATGTTTGGCTATCAGCCGGACTTCATTACCCAGGCACTCAAAGGACAGATTGACAGAGGTTTTGAAATTGGCCCTCAGCATGTCCTGGCAGGTGAAGTCTGCAAACTGATCAGTGAGATGACGGGGTCGGAGAGAGTGGGACTTTGTAATACTGGATCAGAGGCTGTTCTGGGAGCTATGAGGATTGCACGGACCGTTTCAGGCAAGTCACTGATTGTGGCGTTCAGTGGATCTTACCACGGCATCAATGACGAGGTGTTGGTCAAAGCAACCAAATCAGGAAAGACCTTTCCTGCTGCACCGGGTATACTGGCAGACAATGTGCAGCAAATGCTGATACTCGAATATGGAAGTGAGGAGTCACTCCGCATCATAGCAGAAAGAGCAGATGAGATTGCTGCGGTATTGGTAGAGCCAGTACAGAGCAGAAGACCTGAATTTGTTCCTGTGGAATTTTTGAATGAACTCAGGACACTTACCCTGTCAAAGGATGTGTGCCTGATATTCGACGAAGTAATCACCGGCTTCAGGGCAGATGCAGGTGGGGTGCAGAAGCTGTTGGGTATCCGGGCTGATCTGGTGACTTATGGCAAAGTAGTGGGAGGAGGATTGCCAATCGGAGTAATAGGAGGAAAAGCAAGCTGGATGGATGCGCTGGACGGAGGTTTCTGGGAGTATGGAGATGAATCTGTTCCACCGTCTGGTGTAACGTATTTTGCGGGAACATTCGTAAGGCATCCCCTGACATTGTCCGCAGCTTTGGCATCGCTCAATGAGATGAATAGGAGAGGAGCTGCTTTGCAGGATGGGTTGTCAGACTTGACTTCGGAGCTAGTAGGACGGATGAATGAAGTTTTTGAGAGATTCAACTGTCCTTATTATGCCGTCAACTTCAAATCGCTGTGGAAAATAAAGCTGAAAGAGGAGTTTCCTTATTCCGAACTGCTCTTTACGCTGTTGAGAAACCAAGGCATCCATATCTGGGAGAATTTTCCTTGCTTCACTACAGCTGCCCACAGACGGGAAGATGTGGATTTTACTATCCAAAAGCTGGAAAGTGTGTTGGAGACATTAATCGCCAATGAGATTGTACAAGGGGATTTGCCCGATATAGAGGATACCTGGATGGATAGCCAGAATCCCCCTTTCCCAGGAGCAAAAATAAGTCTGGATGAGAACGGTAACCCAAAATGGGTACAGGATCCCATCTCTAACCATAACCCAATAGGTAATTAAGCTGATTTTTATGAATAACTCAGAAGAAATGACCTTGAATAAAACAGTTCTTTCGAAAGATCAGATTGAGATCGAAAAAGTTATACAGACCACTCCCTCACAGATGGAGATTTGGTTGGCATGCAAGCTAGGTGGAAAGGAGGCCAACATGGCTTACAACGAATCAGTCTCTATTCACCTGAACGGAAATCTTTGTATGAAAAGCCTTCAGTATGCTTTTTGCAAGCTGATAGAGCGTCATGAGGGGATGCGGGCATTGGTCAGTGCGAATGGCAAAAACCTGATTATTTATTCTCCTTACGAACTTCCTATACGCTTCAGGGACATTAGTGATCTGCCCTGTGATGAAAAACAGAGGTTTTTGGCAAAGCATAGTGTAGAGACTGGCAGGTATCAGTTTAACCTGGTCCAGGGACCATTGTATGTGCTCGAATTGATAAAACTGGATGGATTACACCACCAGCTGACTTTTACGGGACATCATATCGTGTTTGACGGATGGTCTTTGGGGGTGATGCTTGAGGAACTCGGTGAGATTTACTCCGCGGTACTTGATGGCGGCAGGGAAAGCATCCAGTCATCCGAAAAACTCAGTGAGTATGTGAAGGATTTTATAAATATCACCAGAAAAGCCAGCTACAGACTTACGAAGAATTACTGGACGAACTATCTTGGCAATCCTGTTCCCGAAATGGAGCTGCCTATAGACAAGGAAAGGCCCAAGCAGAGAACATACGATGCTTCGGTGTTGGAGTGTCCTCTGGAGCCGTCCGTAATGGCCAGTGTAAAGGAATTGGCGGTCCGCTCAAATACCAGCCTGAATCTTACCCTCTTGTCAATTTTCGAAGTCTTTCTAAGCAAATGGAGCGGTCAGAAAGAAACACTTGTTGGGCTTCCTGTAGCGGGACAAATTGCGCTGAACAGAATGAGGCTGATAGGACATTGTGTCCATTTGCTTCCACAACGCTCCCAGATCGATGGTAGCATCACCTTCATCCAGTATTTGGCTAACAGGAAAAAAGCATACAACAACTCCCTGGATCACCAGATGATAAGTTTTGGTGATATGATCAAAGACCTTCCGATCAAGCGGGATATTTCCAGGGCCACCCTAGTTCCGCTTACGTTCAACATCGACTTGGGAATGGACAATAAGATCTCTTTCAAAGGCCTGGAGCATAAGCTTGTTTCCAATCCAAAGTCCTACGCCAATTTCGAAATCATACTGAATCTGTTCGGTTCTGGGGATGATGTTCATTTTGAGTGGACTTATAATAAGAACCTTTTTACTGAGAAGACGATCGGATTGGCCGCCAAGAAGTACAACGATTTTCTAAAGCTGCTGTCCAAATCGCCAAATATCTCCATAGATGATCTGATAGCTATCAGCAAAGAAGAGGACATCAAAGGTGCTGATCATATAGAAATGCCGCTAACCTCAGGGACGCCGATTCAAAAACTGATCGCAGATGCTGCACAGGCTCAGGAGGAAAAACCCGCTTTGGTCTTCAAGGATATAGTTTTGACTTACCGCGAACTTGCTGACAAGGCAAATTCGGTTACAAGATATCTAATAGAAAAGGGTGTGAAACCTGGGGATATTGTAGGGGTAAACCTGGATCGGTCCCAAAATCTGGCTATTGCAATACTTGGCATCATAGGTTCAGGGGCTGCATACTTGCCCATTGATGCGGACTTCCCTTTGGACAGAGTAAGATTCATGCTATCTGATGCTGCCGTGAAATGTTTCTTTAGCGATCGTCAAGATGCGGATTGGGGTGACGTTTCAGATAGACTGCTACCTGCTGTGTCTGAAATCGATTCAGATCTGGGGGAGCATATCTACGTAAATGGCGGACCCAGTGATCCTGCGGTTATCATCTATACTTCCGGATCCACAGGTAAGCCTAAAGGTGTGGTGCTTACCTTCAGGAACCTGTCTTATTTCACAGACCATTTTATGATTGCCCCGGGATTAACCGTCAGGGACAAGGTGTTGGGAATTACATCCATATCCTTTGATATGGCTATCCTTGAGTTTGTCATGCCTTATGTGAAAGGTGCCACGGTTTACCTGTTGGACAAATACCAAAGGAGGGATCCAAGAGAGATTCTGAGGTTTTTGAGGTCTTATGAAATCACCAGGATATTCGGCACGCCGTCACATCTGAAAGCCATTGTGGAAAACGGATGGAAAGAACGTTTCAGCAAACTCAGTGTTATTTCAGCAGGAGAGCCTTTGCCACTTGGATTAGCCCATACACTGAAGAGTATCAGCAAAGAGCTATGGAACGTATATGGGCCTTCTGAGACCACCATATTCTCCACCATTAAGCGTATAGAAGATACTCCTTCAGAGATTACCATAGGAAAAGCCGTTGCCAATACCGAGGTTCTGATTGTGGACGGGGAGGGAAATTTGGTTGCTGAACCTGGAAAACTGGGAGAGATCTATATTGGGGGAACGGGTGTAGGAGTAGGCTACCTGAACAGGAATGAGCTTACTAGGGAGAAATTCATCGTGAACCCTTTCCAAAACAAGCCAGGTCGTTATTATAAGACCGGAGACCTAGGGCAGTGGACCGCATCCGGCGAGATTCTTTGCAAAGGAAGAATAGACCACCAGGTGAAAATACGTGGACAGCGGGTGGAGCTGGGAGAAATCGAGAGTAGGATTCTGCTGGATAAACTGGTAAGTAACACCGTAGTCAATAAAGTGATTGGGGTGAATGGAGAAGATCTTCTGGTGGCCTATGTGTCCTTGGTAAAGAAGTTTGCGAACGAAGACGAATTAACGGATTGGATTGAGTCCTGCAAGAATGAGTTAGGTAAGGTATTATCCAGCTATATGGTTCCTTCCCAGTTTATTATGGTGGATGAATTCAAGTTAAACTCCAATGGTAAAATAGACAGAGGTGCGCTTAAACCCATTCTTCCGGTGACTGTTCCCATCAGAGAGTCAGTGGACGAAACCACGCTGTCTGCCACGGAAATTAAAGTGAAACGTATCTGGGAGGAAGTGTTGAAGCTATCCAAGGTTGGAATTACGGAGGATTTTTTCCAGATGGGTGGGCACTCCCTGTTGGCGGTGGAGCTGATCTCTCTGGTAGAAAAAGAATTCAAAGTTGACCTGCCGCTGTCCATTCTGTTTGAGTATCCAACTGTTAAGTCTTTGGCAGGTCAGATGGACACCCTCTCCCAAAGAGACGGAAGAAGTTCGGTATCCTGCCTATCAAAGATCAAGGATGGGGCACCCGACAAAGTACTTTACTTCATCCATGGTGTGGGACTTAACCCCATCGAGATAAAGACGCTGGTCAAGAGCCTTGACCAGGATCAGACAATCTGGGGTTTACAATCTCCCGCTGTATTGAACAGTTCAATTGCACCGCTGGAATCCCTAGAGGATATTGCTGGCTATTATATTGGTGAAATCAGAAAAGAAGGTCTAAAAGGCCCTTTTAATCTTATGGGAAATTCTTTTGGGGGGTTGATTGCCTTCGAAATGGCTAAGCAACTTCTTCACGAAGGTGAAAAGGTTACATTCCTGGGAATGATAGACACCATTGCCTCTCATACCGAAGATGAGAACCGTACCACCATCAATAAGATAGGAAGCTTTTTCGGAAAGCTCTCTTTTGAATTCAGCTTCTTTCTGGATGATCCGGGTTACTATTTTGATTATCGCAGAAAATATTTGTTGGAGAAAAAAGAGTCCATAAGAAACAAATTTGAAAAAATAGATACTATAGATCTAAACCAGCGCATCAAACAGATCGAAAGAACAAACCAGCTAGCTTGGAAGAAATATAAGCATGAACCGATTGATGTGAAGATCACCCTGTTCCAAGCTGATAGAAGGACGTTCTTTGTAGAGGATTTCAACACTTTCGGATGGTCTAAATTTGCCAAGGAAGTAGAAATTATAAAAATGCCTGGTGAACATGCGAATATGTTGAAACCTCCACATGGCGTAGAGTTTACCAGGACTTTGCAGAAAAAACTTAACTCCAGCAAAATATAATATATGCTCCTCGGTAAACTTTACTGCGACAATATTAAAGTATTGGAGTGGAACAAAGAGTGTGACTTTAAACTGTCAAAGCATTTCGATATCTGGAGATTTTATATTCCAGATCATACCGAAACAATCGTGAATGAGTACGGATTGCTTTCGGATGAGGAAAAGTCAAAAAGTGATACATATGTCCAGAAAGTGGACAGGGACCGCTATGTTCTGGCTAGGATTATGCTGAGAAAATTAATCCCTAAGTATTTAAATATCAATTCAGAAGATGTTTATTTTGATTTCAATGAGTTTAAGAAGCCCATTTTGCAGAATAACTCTGGTTTCAACTTCAACATCTCCCATTCGGGTGATTATGTGATCATCGGGTTTGCAAATAGATGGCCGGTGGGAGTAGATATCGAAAAAATGATGACTACCCTCGATCTGTATGATCTGATCTTCAGGTGTATGTCCAAGACAGAAATAAGTGTAATACTGAACAGCGAATTTCCCAGGAAAGTATTCTATGCTTTCTGGACAAGAAAAGAAGCTCTGTTAAAAGGATCGGGAGTTGGGCTGGTAGATGATCTTAACGAGATCACTTGCTGTAATGGAGTGAACTATGTACCTGATAAGTTTTCGGAATTTATCTCCACATGGAAAATCAGATCATTTACAATAGACGATGCTTACGCTGTGAGTATAGCACATGATTCGTCTGTGAGAAGTATACGGTTCTATGAAATGTAATGCTTAGGCGACCACCAGTGCTTTGTAAGAATCAGGATTTCTGATTCGGTAGCTTACATCGCGAATGACCACAATCCCATTAAAAAAAACAAACCAATGAATATACTTGTGAATTCCTTTAAACACCCGCTTCTTGTCTTAGTAATAGGCACTGCAATGCTGCTGGGCTCGTGCTCCCCGAAGCGGAACCTGACTTATTTTTCAGACTTAGGCCCAGGTAAGGAGATGGATCTGGCCAATGACAACTACACTCCACTGATCATACAGGAAGGGGACCAGTTGGAGATCAAGGTAATCACGGTCAATCCAGAGTCGAATGTTCTCTTCAATTACGGGATAATCCCCAACAACAACAATGAGATTAATTTTGATGCAGTAGGCAGTTATAACCTGTCTAAATATCTGGTAGCCTCAGACGGAACCATTGATTTCCCGATCCTTGGTAAAGTTAAACTGTTGGGGCTGAGCAAAGAGGAGGCTAGGCTTAAGATGGTGGAAGAGCTTTCCAAGCTGGTAACTGATCCCAAAGTGGAAATGTCCATAATCAACTTCAAAGTCACTGTGATAGGAGAGGTAAACAACCCATCCACCTTTCAGGTAAATGCGGACAGAATCACCGTTTTGGAGGCCTTGGGCTTGGCTGGGGATATGACTGTATATGGAAAGCGGGAGAATGTCTTGCTGATCCGGGAGACAGTACAGGGTAAGCAGCTGTTCAGAATCGATATGAACAATAAGAATGTGCTGAACTCTAGCAATTACTACCTAAAGCAAAACGACGTCCTGTATGTTGAGGCTGATAAGAAAAAACAGGTACAGTCGGATATAAACCCTACTACCATAGCCGTATTGTCTATTGTGTCATCAATAGCCGTTGCGTTTATCTTCAACTTCCAAGAAATATTCAGATAACTATGAAAATGTCAGACGTATTGCTTGACGGATTCTTAGAAGAGGGGAAATCTTCGTCAATCAGTTTTAAAACCAATGCCAAATACTATGTCAAGTATTGGCCGCTCTTCTTGGGATCCTTTATCGCATTTTTAGTGCTTGCGTATGTATATATTTATTATGCAAAACCAACTTACCACGTAGCAAGTACCATTATGCTCCGTGATGAAGTGAAAGGAGCCGTATTTCTGGAAAACCCGGTGCTGGAGGAACTCAATGAGTTCAAGTCTTCGAAGATCACAGATAATGAAATCGATGTAATTAAGTCAGGTACATTGCTGAATAAGGTATTCAGGGACCTGAATATGTACAACCTCTACTATGCCGAAGGGTCTTTGAACAAGTCAATTGCCCTATCTGAATCAGATTTACCATTTAAACTGACCGTGCTCGAGGAATTCAACACTAGATCCATAGATCCGGTTTTGCTGAAAGTGAAGCGGATTGAAGGGGACAGACTTTGGTGTGAGACAGGTGACAAGGAGGTTCAGTATAGCTTTGGCCAGCCGATACAAAATGAGTTTGGCAGGTTCAAGTTTGATAAAACCACCCAGACCACCAGCTTTGATTTATATCCTGTGCGCATAGAGTTTTATACGCCTGAGCAACTGTCCGGTATCCTGGGAGGAAGCCTTACAGTGGAAGCAAAAGATAAAACATCCAGCATCCTGTACGTTTCGCTCGAAACCGAAGCTCCTGAGCGTGGTGTAACTATCGTGGACGGATTGATAGAGGAGTATAATAAAACAGCAGTTGATGAAAAGAAGCAAGTTGCCATCAATACGCTGAGCTTTATTGACGAGCAGCTCAGCCAGGTGATGGGAGAGTTGGCCTTAATGGAAAAAGGGGTTGAAACTTTCAAGAACAGTAAGAATATAGTTGATATAGAAAATGATTCAAAATTCTATCAGCAGAATGCGGTGGAGAATACCAAGCAGATAGCCACGCTCCAGAACCAGCTGGAAATATTGAGAGGTATCCAGACCGAAGTCTCCAAGCAGGGGGATTTTAGATTGGGTATGGGGCAATTGGGCAACGATGATCCCGCGCTGCTTTCCATGACGGAAGAATTCGGAAGGGAATGGGCGACCCTGACGCGCTTAAAGGCAAGTGTGCTGCCTGAGAACCCGCTGATGAAAAATTCTGTTGCGAGGATAAACGAACTGAAGCGGGACATCCAGAACCACTTGAACAACCGGATTTCTGCATTGGAGATTACAATCAGGAACCTGGACGAGGTAAGTTCTACCTACAGCTATAAGTCGAGATCAGCACCGATGCTCGAAAGGGAGTATGAGGAGATATCACGGGATCTGGGTATAAAGAAAGAGCATTACCTTTACCTGATCAAGAAGAAAGAAGAGACTTCGCTCTATTTGGCATCTGTGCCTAACAGCCACATCCGAACGATCGACAAGGCAAGTTTCAGCCCTGTTCCCATAGCTCCAAACAAGCGGATTATCTACCTTCTCTCCACCTTGGTTTCGTTTTTAGTACCTTTTGGTTTTCTGTATACCAAGAAGCAGTTTGACGATAAACTGGTGGATAGAAGCGAGTTTGACAAGATTCCCAACGTGGGTATTCTGGGGGAAATATCCCAGGTGAAAAAGGATGAGTTGTTTGTTATCACTGATCATACCAAAACCCCTATCTCTGAACAGATCAGGTTTATAAGAAGTAATTTCAGCTCTAAGAACCGCAGTTCAATCCCTCAGGTGATCTTGATTACCTCGTCGGTTTCAGGTGAAGGAAAAACCTTTTTTGCATTGAATTTTGCCAAATCCCTGGCAATGATAGGAAAGAAGACAGCAGTACTGGAGTATGATCTCAGAAAGCATGGTCTGAAGAACAAGCTTGGGATCAATGGCAAAACCGGGATTTCTGAATATCTCTCAGGGACAGAAAGCAGTGTAGAGGAATTCCTGGATTCAGGAGCGGAAGTCAATGGTGTTACCATATTCCAGTCAGGAGAAATTCCTACCAATCCTGCTGAACTGATGATCTCTGACAGAAATACCCTTTTAATCCATCACCTCAGGGAGCGCTTTGACTGTGTGATTATAGATTCAGCCCCGATCGGGCAGGTAGCAGATGCATTCTCGCTGGCTCCTCTGGTGGATGCGACCATCTATATGATGCGCTACAACTGGACCTCCAGACAGAATGTGAATTTCTTCGATGAGATGAACAAGGAAGAGAAACTGGTGAATCCCATGATAGTCCTGAATGGCAGTAAGCCAGGCCAGGGTTACGAATACGGTCATTACCAATACAATTAAGATATTCTTATTAAAGAAACCTGCTGTGGAAACTATCGTGCCAAGCGTGAAGAAGAAGTTTGATTATATCCTGTTGGAGATTAGCAATTTCTTCAACAAGGGTGAAAAGCGGTCAATAGCGGCCAAGAAAAACATTGTGGGCAGTTTCTTGATCAAGGCGATCAATATGGCCACAGCGCTGGTTTTGGTACCTCTTACCATCCATTACATCAATCCTACCCAATATGGTATTTGGCTTACGCTGACTTCGATGGTCGGTTGGGCTTCACTCTTTGATGTTGGATTGACCCAAGGGTTGAGAAATAAATTTGCCGAGGCAAAGGCAGTCGGTGATACAGAGCTTGCCAGGATATATGTAAGTACTACTTACTTCTACGTGGCTTTGATATTTGGGGCGTTATGGATTGTACTGGTGGCTTTGAGCCAGGTAGTTAACTGGGCGTCTATGATCAATATCCCTGTGGAAATGGAAGGAGAGATAGTTTCCCTGGTCATCATCATCATTAGCTATTTCTGTCTACAGTTTGTCTTCCAGGTGGTGAAGACGGTGATTATATCTGATCAGAAGCCTGCTATAGCCTCTCTCGTGGAAATGCTGGGACAGATCAGTGCGCTGTTTATCATATGGCTGCTTACCAAATATACCGAGGGGTCATTGATATACCTGGGGTTTGGTATAGGAGTCACTCCGGTACTGATACTTATCCTGGCAAACATTTACTTCTTCAAAGGGGAGTATTATCAATATAGACCTTCTTTGAAATTTGTGAGAAAGGAGTACGCGTCCAAATTGATGGGAATAGGAGGTAAGTTCTTCGTATTGCAGTTAGCGGCAATGATCCAGTACAGCTCTTCGCTGTTTCTGATAGCACATTTCTTTGATCCGGATTCCGTGACTTCTTACAATATAGCATTTAAGTATTTTGTGGCCTTACAGAGTATTTTCATGATATTCCTCACTCCCTTATGGAGTAGCACGACAGAGGCTTATTTTGTGAAAGACTTTGGATGGATAGTAAGAATAGTGAAGAAATATGTCTATCTGTTTATTCCTTTTCTATTTACAGCGATCGTGATGGTTTTGTTTGCCGATGAAGTATATGAGCTGTGGCTGGGAGAGGGATTGGTTGTAGTTGATCCTAAAATCACGTTATTCTGCTTTATATCCACAGTGCTTGCTATGTTCTCCAGTATTTTTGTGAATGTGGTCAATGGAATGGGAACGTTAAAGATCCAGTTTATATCATCAATTTTCACATCCCTATTGTTTATAGCAATGGCCATAGTGTTTGTAGAATATCTCGGGCTGGGGGTATGGTCGATTATTTTGGCCTCGATACTGTCCAATGTATACGGATATTTAATCTCTCCGGTACAGGTGTATCAAGTAGTAGTAAAGAAATCAAAAAATAGAATTTGGTATTAATTTACTTAAAACCATGAACAGGGTAGCAATTTATGGAGGATTAGGAAATCAGATGTTTCAGTATGCATTGGCCATATCTATGGATGCAGAGGGGATACCTACGAAGATTAGTATAAAGGACTTCCTGATCCATAAGCACTATCAAGGGTTTGAGTTGACAAAGGCTTTCAATGTCCCTCTGCCGATGCTGGATAAGGCCAAAATCCTGTTGCTGAAGAAATCCCGTCCTATTCTTATGAATAGAATCAACAATGGTGTACTGAAATTATTTCTGAATGGTGTGGACAAAGCCACAAAAAACATCTACAAAGAGAAGAACGAGTACCATTTCGATGAAAATGTGTTCAAACAGGAATCATCTTTATTGATCGGAACCTGGCAGTCGGAACAATATTTTAGCTCCCAAAAGCAGCTGATAAAAGAAGTTTTTAGCTTCAACAAGCCGACAGATTCCCAAAACATCAAGATTTCCGCAGAAATCCAGTCCGGAAATTCAGTGGCCGTCCACATCAGGAGGGGTGACTTTATGAATCCAGACCACATAGATTCCAGGTTGGTCATTGATTCAATGGATTATTACTCCAAGGCTATCATGACTATAAAAGAAAAGGTGGACAACCCCGTTTTCTATATTTTCTCCGATGATATAGAATGGGCAAAATCCAATTTCAGAGGAAATAATTACCGGATAGTATCCCATAATAAAGACAGTGACAGTTTTTACGATATGTACCTGATGAGCATCTGCAAGCATTTTATTATAGCCAACAGTGCTTTCAGCTGGTGGGCAGCCTGGCTTGCCCACAATAAGAACAAGGTAGTGATTATGCCCAAGCCCTGGATAAAAGAGACTGACTGTCCCAGTATCTATCCTGAAGACTGGATTACATTGAGTGTCAAAAAAGAAAATTTAGAGCTGGTTTCCCAATGAAAAAGGTATTGCACATACAGTTTACCAAAAAAGCGGCAGGATCCTGTGCGTGGCGACTTCATGAAGGGATGACAAAGCACCCTGAAATGGAAAGTAAGGTGCTCACCTTGTATGGAGAAAACCCTATGCCACCGCGTCTCATACCGATGCCCGGTAAATCCATTCTGGTTTCCAAAGTAAACAACAGGCTGCATAATATCCTGATCAATTATAATAAGGAGAAGTATGGGATGTTTACCTACCCGATCTTGGGAAGCAGGGTAGATAGGCTGCCTTGTGTCCAGGAAGCGGATATAATCTATGTTCACTGGGTACAGTTGGGTTTCCTTTCCCTATATGGGCTAAAGAAACTCATCGAAACGGGTAAGACCATTTATGTGTTCATGCATGATATGTGGTACATAACCGGGGGTTGCCATAACGCATTGGACTGCTCCAAGTTTATGGTAGACTGTAAAGATTGCCCCATTTTCAAGGGCAGATCTGCTATCGCATCCCGCCAGTTAGCCAAAAAGACCTTACTCTATGCAAGCCCCAATGTGCATTTTATATCCCCTAGTATTTGGTTGAAGGAACTTGCTTCTGTAGCCAGCCCCACCCGTGAGAAAACGATCCACTATATTCCGAATTACTTTGATTCACCCGCATTCCGGGAAGTGGATAAGCAGCGTGCAAAGCAGGATATGGGCATTGCTCCATCCAAAAGAGTCATTTCTTTTGGAGCGGTTAATATCAGCAGTCCCTATAAAGGCTGGGTTTATCTGCAGGAGGCATTAGGGCATTTGGCTTCCTACTTTTCCAAAGATGAACTGCTGATCTTGGTACTTGGAGAGGGGAACGAAGAAACCCTGAAAAGCCAGATACCCTTTGAAATGAAGTTTCTCGGCTATATCGACAACGAGGAGTCCATTGCAAAAGCCTATCAGGCTTCCGACATCTTTGTCATCCCATCCATCGCTGATAATCAACCGACTATGGTGATAGAAAGTCTATGTTGTGGGATTCCAGTAGTAGGCTTTAAAACAGGAGGTATTCCGGATATGATCAGCCATAAGGAAAACGGCTATCTGGCTGACTATAAAAACTCCAAAGATCTGGCTGAAGGCATGAAATATTGTCTTGATCATGAACTGAAGGGGTTCAGGCTTCCGGCGTTTTTACCGCAGAATGTAATGGACAAGCACAGTTCTCTTCTTGCTGAAGCATAATGGAAACCAATCAGCTAAACCTTCATGCCTTTGCCAAGGAAAAACTAGGCTTGGTCTCCAGTGACTTGACAAGCGTCAAGTTTCTGAACCTGCTGTGGATAGGGATCATCCTGTTTTCCACTGGGTACGTGTTTTCTACCAACATTTATTACAGTGCTGCCATTTTCCAAGGGATTCAGTTGGTGGCTATCATAAGCCTGGTAGTGGCGCTGTCACGGTCAATATCATTTAAGCTTGATAATTCCTACTTCTCGTTTCTGTTATTCCTATACCTGCTTTGGCAAGTGGTTATCGTCGCCCGGGGCAGTTACTCAGAGATGACGTACGAGGATGTGAAGTCCTTTATATTCAGTGGTAATTATGGGATATTTTGCTTACTGGTGCCATTGGTTGCCTTAGTACCTGTGAAGTTGGTCAGTATGAAGAAGATCTTTGACGCTGCTACTATCCTGTGTATTCTTTTCATTGTATTTGTCATCTTTAATCTCAGCACGCTGCTGGACGGGGACTCTTCCAATCCCTATGCCCGTGAGATTCTGGAAGGGGGAGTGAAGTTTCTGGGTCTTTCTGCGGGATTGATCCTACTCACGTTCACTTATCATTCCAAGCCAAGAAGACTGTTGGCAATAGCCGTATTCATTATCATTCTTATTTTTGCTGCAATACGGGCCAGAAGGGGACTATTGATGATGACATTCATGATTGGAATGGTATCCTTTTTGATATACTTCTTCCAGTCCAACAAGAAAATAGGTTGGGTATTGGCAATCTTATATCTAGTGTTTTTTGGCTATCAACTTATTGCCAGTGAATACACCCTAAGTAAAATAAGCCTTTTCAGCAATCTCTATGAGAGAGGGCTGGAGAACACCAGGTCGTATGTGGAGAATTGCTTTTATTCCAGTATGACTACCTGGGATTGGATCATAGGAAAGGGATTCAATTCCGGATACAAATGCCCTGGCATAGATGAGTCGGTCTTCAAAGGAGGATTGCGTAAAGTTATAGAGACAGATTATCTCCAGCTGATTTTAACCGGAGGTATCGTAAATCTGGGTTTATTGTTACTGATAGTCGTGCCTGCCATAATTCTTGGCCTATTCTATACCCGTAATATGCTGACCAGGATATCCGCCATATGGATTATAATATGGCTGGTTTTCCTGTACCCTTCAAATGCTTATACGATGTCTATATTTCATGTCAGCGTATGGGTAATGATATCGGTCTGCTACAGTAGAAAAACAAGAAATCTTTCCAGTGAGTTTATTTTCAGTTATTTCACCAAGGAACTTAGATTGAATAAATTGTGAAAAAGCCTAGAGTTTTAATATTTGGACAATCCTTTAACTCCAACACCGGAGGTGGGATTACATTATCCAACCTGTTCAATGACTGGGATAAGGAAGACCTGGCGGTTATAGTGACTGGCCATGGGATCGATAATATCAATGTGAAATATTGCGATAATTACTACTTTATCGGCAACAAGGAGAACAGTTGGAAATTTCCTTTCAATTATTTCCAACGGAAAATCCCATCGGGAAAGTTAAAGATAGAAAGCTCGGCAAAGGCTGAAGTGGTGACTCATACGCCGGGAATCAGGACTAAGTTTATCAATAACATTTTCTATCCGATACTCAATTGGACAGGTCTTTTTCATGTCTTGTCCGAAATCAATTTTACTCCGGAACTGAAGTCTTGGATTAAATCCTTTGACCCTGAAGTGATCTACATCCAGGTTTCCACGAGGGAATCCCTGCTTTTTGGGCAGCAGCTTGCCAAAGTAGTGGATGTACCTATCGTTTTACATCAAATGGATGATTGGATCAGCTCAGTGAGCTACAAGGGGTTTATGGGCGACTATTGGAGGAGAAGAATAAACAGGGAATATAAAGCATTGGTGGATATGTCCACACTTTGCTTGAGCATCAGTGATCAGATGGGAGATTCATATGAGAAGCGTTTCGGTAAGAAATTTGTGACCTATCATAACCCCGTGGACGTGGATAAGTGGTACCAGGTGAAGGAGAAGCTGACCGTGAACGAGAAAGCCATTACTATTCTGTACGCAGGCAGGACCGGGTTTGGGATTGGCTCTTCACTCCGGTCTTTTGCCCAGGCTGTGGAAGAGATCCGTGAAGAGCAGGGTATCCCCTTGGAGTTTTATATCCAGACCTTGGAGCCGATTAATTGGATAGATGATTTCAAGCACACTTTCTACAGGGAACTGATTCCTTACGAGCTTCTTCCCAACCTTTTCAAAGGGGTGGACTACCTGTTATTGCCATGTGATTTCTCTGGAAAATCCATTGAGTTTCTGCGGTACTCCATGCCTACCAAAGCTCCGGAATATATGATTTCCGGTACTCCTACGATAATATTGGCACCGTCAGAAACTGCTGTTTTCCAGTATGGCAGTAAAGAGAATTGGGCTTACACCATAGAAAAGGATGAGGTGGAATTCCTGAAGCAAAAGCTTTTCGATTTTGTGAAGGACACTGATCTGCAAAAGCGACTGACGGAAAAGGCCGTCTATCTGGCACGTACTAACCACGACAGTATGGTTATCAGAAAGAGATTTGCCAAGGAGTTTGCTGATTTGGTGGAAACCAATGACAGTCTTCTGCACCTAGTTTAAACCACACAATCAACCTATTCAGTATAAGCCATGCATGTTTTAATTCTCGGCGTTCCACTCTATGAAGGAATGGCAGGTTCCGTACGTGTCAGAAACCTGCTGGACCCTCTGGTGAAATCCGGGAAGGTCACCTGGAGTAACCTGTTTTTTTCCAAACAGGCAGGGAATTTTTCGGCAGTGGGACTGACCAATGCGATGGAAGTGGATGTGGATCTAAAACGACCGTTTTCTGTCTTCCGTTTTTTGAGGCAGTCATTCGGCTTTATAAAGCGACAGTTTTCCAAAGATGGACTGAATGTGTTCTATGCCTATGACACTCCTGATGCCAAAACCATCCTTCTGATTCTCTATGCCAAAATGCTAGGGTATAAAGTGGTGCTGGATATCGTAGAAGATAATCAGGAGGCCATAAGTTTTGACGGGGTAATGAACAGTCTGAGGATAAAGAGCGGTGTCTATTTTTTGAAAAAGGCCGCCCTATTTGCAGATCTGGTCATTGTTATTTCTTCGCATCTGGAGAACAAACTGAAAGCTATTTTCAAAGATGAACGGAAGGTTTTCTACATTCCCATTACGGTGGATCTGGGTAGGATCGCTGCCTGCACTTCCTATAAACAGTATCCTGAAAAAGTTTTTTACGGAGGGTCATTCGGAAAAAAAGACGGACTCGATACATTGATCAAGGCCTTTAGCAGCTTTTCCAAGCAGTTTCCGGATGCAGAACTTATTCTTACCGGAAAGGGAGAAAACATGGTGGATTTCGAGTCCATTATGTCATTTATCCACGCCAGGGACGGGAAATCAAATATCAATTACCTGGGCTTTCTCAGTAGTGCCGAGTATGAAGCTACCCTAGCTGCCTGTGATGTGTTCTGTGTGACACGCAATAACTCCGGCGCTGCCAATACGGGCTTCCCCTCAAAACTTGGGGAATACCTGGCCTCAGGCAAAGCGGTGGTAGCATCGGCTGTAGGCGATGTGCCCCATGTGCTCCAAAATGGTGTGGATTCGATTCTGGTTACGCCGGAAGATGAAACAGCTCTTTACAACGCCTTGATCCGCCTGTTTTCAGAGCCGGGCTTATTGGAATCACTCGGTAAAAATGCCCGGAAAGTAGCCAAGAAAAACTTTGACAACACCGTGCAGAGTGAAAGGCTCTATAACCGTTTACTGACCCTTGCCGAATAGATCAAACATAGTATGGAAAAGAAACTAAAAGTAGCCGTGCTGCTCACCACCACTTATCTTACCTCTTATGGTGGGATAGGTCCGTTTGTTAGAAACCTGGATGTAGACCTGAAGAAGCATTTTGATCTGCAGTATTTCTTTCTTCCGGAAAAGTATGAGAAGATCAGGTTGATTCCGCAGCGTATGCTGTATGTCCTGTATCTCTTCTGGAACTACAGCAAAATCAAGAAGGTGGATCTGTTCATTTCACATAGCCCGGAAGGCTCTTTGGTAGCACAGTACACAGGCATCCCACTGGTCCATATATTTCACGGCAACACGAATCCCTTAGCCATATCCAGGTTTTGGTACGGTAAGTACCTTACAGGTATTTTCGATAGAATCCATAAAATTGTAATTGACAAAGCATTTTTGATCTATACTGTAGGGGAGGCAAGAGAAGGGGCCAGGAAGTTTGTAAATCCTATCACACACGAGGTAAAGGTGAAAGACTCCTTGGAGAGGAGCGGTTTTGTCTATGCAGGAAGACTGGAAAAGGCCAAATGTGTGGACAGGATTATCCTTGCTTACAATGAGCTTCCGGCTTCCCTGAGGAAAATGCATAAACTATACATAGCAGGTAGGGGAACGGTCTCCGAATCACTCAGGCAGCTGGTCAGCAAGCTCCAACTAGATGAAGAAGTTGTATTCACCGGCAATTTGGAGAACAGGCAGTTGATCGATATGATTTCACGTCGGAAGATTCTTCTTATGGCATCGGAGTATGAAGGCTTTCCCATGTGTATAGCTGAAAGTTTTTCAGTAGGAGTACCTGTGATCACCACCGCGGTAGGGGATATTCCCCAGTTTGTAAAAGATGGTGTGAATGGGCTACTTTTCAAAGTAGGTTTTGACAATGCCGCGTATGCAAAGGGTATTCAGAATGTATTGGATGGCTATCCGGAGTTTCGAAAGAATGCAGAGGAAACAGGCCATCTCTTTGACGCGGGTAAAATAACCGAGGGGTTTGTCAATGAAATTTATCAAAGTATGGGCAACCCCGCGTTACCCGTGATCAGCAGCTAATCCTATGGAGAAGATATGTATTGACCTTACGAATATTGTACCGGGATCCGGGGGAGCAGGAGGCGGCATAGCCACTTATGCAAAGAATCTTGCCCTGGGTATGGATGATATACTCCACCATGGGGCAGGTGACGTCAAAATCATCGTAATAGCCCATCCTGAATTTATCAAAGACCTGAAAACTGAAAATCTGGAGATTGTACCACGCGTGGTCAACAACCAGTCTTTTTAGGCCAGAACTTACTGGTTACAGGTTAGTTTACCCTTATTTCTGAAAAAGAATGGTGTAACACTTTTGCATCGGGTAGTACCTGAATTGCCTGTAATCAAAGTGGCCAGGTACGCGATGACACTGCATGATTTCATGTTTGATTATTACTTGGAGAATGAAAACCTCAAAAAGTACCTCAGCCGTAAAAACTTGCTGAAGTTTTATTTCCTGAGATCAGTCATGAGAATTTCAGTCACCAGGCATGACTTGATCCTTGTCCCTTCGGAGACTATAGAAGAGGAATTGAGAAAACGTTTCAGCCACAAAACACTCAACATCAGCGTGACAAAGCTGGCCACTAGCCAAAGTAAAATGGAAAGGAAAGCTGATCGTCGGCAGGTAACTGATACGGTTGATTTAGGGTTTGTGGCGGGATTCTATCCGCATAAAGGACATTTGCATGCGATAGGGCTGATGAAGCAGTTTATTGAAGCAGGTCGGCATGACATCAGGCTTTACTTCAGAGGAAGTAAAGTATATGCTGACTATTACGAAGAAGTACGTGAACGGATCAGGCAGGAGAGCCTGGAGGACGTTATATTCTTTGAGAGCTACGATCCGGCAATCACGCAGCAGGGTATTTATGACAGGTATGATGCGACGCTACTCCTGTCAGGTTATGAAGGCTTTGGGTTACCTGTATTGGAGTCCCAAGCCTTTTCCAAGCCCGTAATCTGCTCGGATATCAGGATATTCAGAGAGAATTTATCAGATTCTGCTATCTATGTCTCCCAGGTTCCGACGCAGGATCAGGTGAAGGATTTGTTGGATAAACTGGACAATGGCGATTACCTGGCCGGATTGGTTGAAAAGGGAACGGCTAATAACGCAAAATTTTCCTGGCAGAAAACCTGCCAGGAAACTTTCAACAGTTATTTGAATTAAGATGAATCTGGTCTGATCATCCAGACCCTCTAAGCGAGTAGGGGAGTGAATGATGGGAGTCCAAAGAAGAACTCCCATACACTTATACTTATAGGACCGGCCTATAAGATAGTAGACTGGTGTTTGGCTAAAGCTTGATAAACTTCGAAGTCTGAACGATCTGATTATCAAAAGTCGTTCTGATGAGATGTACCCCAGGATTTAAACCCGATACATCCAGGCGAAGTGTTCCATCACTGGTGTTGAAATCATAGCTGTAGCGCTCCACCCCGGTCATGTCAATGATCGAAACTTGTACTTCACGGTCTTGCGGATAATCCTGGAAGTAAATATTCAACGCAGAGTTGGTAGGATTAGGGCCAAATTTCAGTCCATATTGTAATGGCTCCCGTGTTTCTTTTTCAGTGATGACCAGTTCCTCTCCCTTTTTGGAGATGGAATCCGCCAGATTAACCATTATTGCCATTTGGGCTACAGTGGTATCAGTAGTGGTGGTATCCGTATTCATAGTCCTTGTATTGGCGGGAGGTACCACTTTGAACCACACAGGCTCAGAGTCATGAACGTTTCCTTGGGAATCAGTGATTCTGGCAGAGACCATGTATTCACCCAACTCAATCTTACTCCAGCTGAATTCATGCTCCGGGTTGGTGGTTGTTACCAAAGGAAAACCCCAGTTGATGAATTCCACCTTCTCCACTTCTTCAAATGCCTGGGCTTTAAGCAACACAGGCTGCTTTCCCAGCTCAAATACCTGGTTGTTAGCAGGCAGGACCATGGTTATTGGAAGTTCAGAACTGGCAAAGGATGCTGACTTCTGACCCAGTCCCTGGCCTACAGAGAATGAGACTTCTTCTGTGGTGGAGGTTCTTCCGTTTACATCAGTAATCACGGCATAGACTTTATAATCTCCCAATTCTATTCTGGTCCAGTCGAACTCAAAGGGTGCCCTTGAAACAGACACCAAGGGAAAACCCCAATTGAAGAATTCCACTTTCTGGATGGCTGTACTGGTACCCAGTTGTGCTTTTAGTTTTACCGTCTGCTGACCGAGTGTGAATTTCTGTCCGGGGGAAGGGCTTGCCATGGATGCCTGTGGGGATCTGCTGACCAGGCTTGGGTTTACAGAGAAGGTAATGGCAGCGGTCTCTGCCACATTTCCTTCGGAATCGGTAACCCGCGCAGTAATCTTATAATTACCTGTTTCTATTCTATTCCAGTTGAATTCATAGGGTGCAGCTGTAACCGTAACGACGGGATATCCCCAGTTAAAAAACTCCACTTTCTGGATGGGGTTGGTGGAGCTGGGTACATTGGCCTTTAATAGCACTGACTCTTCCCCTAATGTATAGGACTGGTTGTTCTTGGGAGAGGTCATGGCTATTCTCAGGGGGGCCGGTGCCGCGGCTGCCTGAGGCTCCTGCACGGTAAAATTTACGGGTGCAGAGGTCGCCGACAGGTCACCCGCATCTATTACTTTAGCCACGACCTGATATTTTCCTTCTTCTATATTTGCCCAATCAAAAGTATAGGGTGGTGCAGTGACGGTTTCTACCAGCACATCCCAGTTGTAAAACTCTACCTGCTTGATCTGTCCCTCCGGATCTGATGGTTTGGCTACCAGCTGCACTTTCTGGCTTCCCCTGATAAAGTTTTGGTTTTGTACAGGATTTGAAATAGTGACAGTAGGAGGTTGGTTCGTGACTTTTTCTTCGGTACCCGGACCTATTTTTGCCAGCATGACTGCCCCATAGGGAGGGATGGTCACTACATTGGTAAACGTCTCGTTTTTGGCATTTTTAAACGTTCCGTTGATAGAACGCTGCACTGCACTTGCTGAATTGTTGTAATCAAAAAACAGGAATTGTTCTTTGTCCAGTTCTTTTACCGTGACCTTACTGACTTTGAAATTGTCAAAAAGAACCTCTTTGGCTGTATTCGGCATTCTGATTACCAAGCTTTCATTATTACTGGCCGCACCTGCCGTGAGAATAAGCTGGTGGTTTTTCACTTCAGTTTTGGTAGATGCTTTTAAATTGCCCCGTCCGTTATCGCTATTGTATGTGGTTTCCAGAAAGAACTCCAGAGGAATGTCTGCAGGGGTACCTTTCATATCAAACTCAAACATTATTTTATCCCCTTTTTTCACATCTCCCACTTGGATATAGACAGTGGCGTTGTTGTTGGAGTTAGGCGTGACTCTCAGGGTTCCGGAAATGATACCGCTGGACAGAAGTTGTGAGGTGGCATTGTATACACCGCTGACGATGGAGTTTGAACTGAAGTTGCTTTCTTTGATCAATTCAGAAGAGATTACTTCCACTGTCTTTAACCCCAGTTCGGGTTTTACACCGTTGTTGTCATACCCGAAATTCGTGGACCAGTTTTTAAGATTTCTGTCTGTTCCTATGGGACCTTCACTGGCTCCTTTGGTCAGAATAAAGAAGTCGTTGTCAAAGGGGTCGAGGAAGTAATTCTGGCTGAATTTACCCAGGGATCCTACATCGTCCAGTCTGGAGAATACGGAATATGCGTAGTCTGATTTATCAATACTGGAGAATTGGTTTCTTTCAACTGTCAGGTTCCGTATGGGATCGCCCATATTGTCGTGCGTGAACTGTAGCTGGCTTTTTGTTCTATACACGAGGTTATCCAGCACCTGGATTGAATTTGCATTATGGAGATAGATGCCTTTTCCGGTCATGAATGCGATGGAGTTGTTTGAGACCTTGACACCTGATGAATTGTCATCAAGATAAATCCCTTCAGCCATGTCGACTTCCTCCAATGTCCCCAGCCGGGTTCCTATTCCATTGAGGATGATATTACCGGTAATTTCCCGTCCCGTATTATTTCGATCCCTCAGACCGTCCGAGTTGGTATATATTCCCCCTCCATCTTGCTTGTAAAGACAAAACCGGTCAATGAAGTTGTTCTGGATTTTGGTATAGTTTCCGCCAAAGTGGATACCGTTAAAACCTGTATCCGTGACCTGGTTTTTTTCAATGACTGCATTGTTGCCATCATTGGCCAGGAATATGCCCACACCGGCTAAATCGCTACTTTTTGCCATCCCTTGGAACGCCATGGAATGGGAGATGGAATTCTGGCTTATGACCACACCAGGGGTGCCATACCATAAGTAGATGCCATTGTTCAATGAATGTCTGATTTCATTGTTTTGGATTATCAGCTTCTTTACATCAAAAGAATGGATGCCATTCTCCCCTGAGAATTCGATCACACAGTTCTGGATTTTTACATCCTCACTTTTATTGATGTTGATAATATGGCTATTGGAACCTTTCAGGTGAAGGTTGGAGAAATGGATGCTACGGATAAACTGGTCATTGGTGACCAAGCTCTGCAAAGTCGCTACTTCCACCACGGCATTGGAAGGATTCAATCCTGTGAGGTTGACAGTTATTCTTCTGGAAGCCGGATCATAGCTCCATTCACCTCTTCTGTCCAGGAGAGCAATGTGGTTTTGTAGGAAATAGCCGTATCCTTTTTGTGGGCCATATTGACTGCCATTGTCCCTAAAGGATATCGATGAGCCTTGGATAGAGCTGATTTCATGACGGTCTATTACCCAGTTGTTTTTTCGGATGACCACTTCTCCGCCACTTCCGCTGTAAGGGTTGCTTTGCGTATTGATGCTTAAGTGACTATTGGCATTCGTTATGGTAAGATATCCGTTGTTGTCGGATCCACTATTGGGATATCTGCCGATCTCCTGAAGCTCTCCATTTAGAGAGACTATCTGTACGGCAGATAAATTATACCTACTGATATCCGCCTGATAATTCCCGTTTCCAATAGATGTCCAGTCAGTGATTCTTACAAAAGAGGTGATGATGGGTTTCGGTCCACTTCCATAAGATGTGTATAAAATAGGAGCACCTTCCACTCCTGATCTGACTGCCTTGATAGTTCCGTAAAAGGTTTCTCCTGCTTTAAAAAATATCCGGTCACCTCCCCGGAGTGAACCTGCTATTTGATTTAACTTATCTATTGATTTCCAGGGAGTATCCGGATTCTGGGCCTGTTGCGCCGTGTAATTGTCATTTCCTGAATTGGAAGAAAAGTAAAAGTCGGTGGCAAAACAACAAGTTGCTGATGAAATGAATATCAAAACAAACAGAGATGAATTGATAGTCATTTTCCTTAGGATTGGAGATAGGGTATAGCCCTTCCCTCTATTCTTTAAATAGGTAGAGATTTTCATTTCAAATGGGTTGGAGGTTTTTTGATTCGATTTCGGGGACTCAAACTTTATTCCATGAGAAAGCGTAGGGTGGAACAAATATTTGAGCAGGAATTAGTTGTCAGAAATCCCAGACAATTTTAGGATGATCGTGAACGGGACTTTCTGATTCGGTTTCGAATTTTTTGTAGTAGATTTTTTTAGTTACATACAGCCGGGGTTAGAAGTTGAACAAATAATTTTCTTATAAACTATTTTGTATTTCGTACTATTTAAAATAAACCTTATATTTTAACTGTTTTATTCCTCTAATAGTAATGTAAAAAGTTTAAAAAATCATATCTGTCCAAATAAAATTCTAAAATCCATACTCACGATTAAGCTTTAATTTTTTTTAGAAACGTAATTTAAATTCCAATAAATGCATTTTGAATCTTAATATTTGTATCTTGTGCGATGAAAGAAGGTCAAAAAAACTTATGTTTTAAGACTGGCAAACTAAAATAACAAGCAGGTTAAAATTCAAAATAATATGAGTGCGATAGGAACAGAGTTTATGGGTTATTCCATGTTTAAGGGCCCTTTGCTGGATATTCTATACAAAGGGAAGACGATAATCAATACGCTGAATCAGTATTCATTCTGCCTGGCAGAAGAAGATAAAGTATTCAAAAGCGCATTGATGGATTCAGATGTTTTGCTGCCAGACGGTATATCTATAGTTCTGTCAGCGAAATTCATAAGTGGCAACAATCTTGATAAAATTGCAGGTGCGGATCTTCATGAATTTGTTTTAAAATATTTGAACACGGTATATGGGAGCTGCTTTTACCTGGGTTCCAAACAGGAGACAATTGATGCAATCAAGGGTAAGATTGGTGAGAAATTCCCCAATGTGTTGTGCGAGGGTTATTCACCTCCGTTCAAAAAGGAATTCTCGGAAGAGGATACTGAAATCATGATCCAGAAAATTAATGAATTTGGTCCTGATGTCCTTTTTGTAGGGATGACTGCTCCTAAGCAGGAGAAGTGGGTGCATATGAACAAAAACAGGATCCAGGCCACCTACATATGCTCTATTGGGGCCGTTTTCGACTTTTTTTCGGGAAACATCGAGCGGCCTAATAACCTCTGGGTCAAATACGGTATGGAGTGGTTGGCCAGATTTTTAAAAGAGCCGAGAAGATTGTGGAGAAGGTATTTTTTCTACGGGGCCATTTATGCAAAGCATGTGCTACTCGGAAAAGTAAAGAGTTTTAAAGTATCTTAAAATAAGCATTATCTGTTATAAACCTCTACTGATATGTCCCTGACTATTGAAAAATTGATGGTTTCTAAGGATTTTCAATACGAGAAGGAATTCGTGATGAAATCTTACTCTCTCAATTACCTGGATTCTGTCCAGGTAAACAGCAAAAGAGTGATAGATGTAGTACTCTGTAGCCTGTTTTTGATAGTCATAGGCTGGTGGTTGTTTTCGATTATAGCCATCTGCATTATGATCGAATCCAAAGGGCCTGTTATTTTCAAGCAACTGAGACACGGACAGAATAACAGACCGTTCTATTGCTATAAGTTCAGGTCTATGAAGTATAATCCTCAGAGCAAGTTTCATCAGGCACAAAAGAATGATCCAAGAATAACTAAGGTAGGGGCGCTTTTGAGACTCACCAGCATCGATGAACTTCCGCAGCTCTTCAATATCCTAATCGGGGATATGTCCATAGTAGGTCCGAGACCCCATGCTCTTATCATGAACAGGGATTATTCGTACCGAATAGAGAAGTTTATGTGCCGCCACATGGTAAAACCTGGGATCACCGGATTGGCACAGGCCAAAGGATTCAGAGGAGAGATAAAAGATGAAAATGACATTAACTTCAGGTTGACTTACGACTTGTTCTATATTAAGAACTGGAGCATTCTCTTTGACTTCAAAATCATGTGGCTTACCGTGAAATGCCTGATTTTCAACAATGGAAACGCCTATTGATACTTAATCCCAAAAGAATAGCAGGGCTAACACTGAGAGTGTAGTTTTTTTAAGATACTTTTTAATCTGGATGCTGCGTTAGGTCCGTAGTGAGCATTTAACGGATGAGACCGAGCACCGCCAGGATGTAATGGATTGAATGCAACGAAGCATTTGATTTTTGAAGTACCCAAATCGAAATGGGCATTCTAATGCCTATTTGGGTTCGCATCTCAATATCTTCCGGAAGGCAGGGAAGCCTCCCTGTCTCAATATGTACTTTTAGCCGGGATAGCGTAGGATTATAGCATTCGACAGAGTAGTCGTTGAATCGTCCTTTACTTTCTGCACAGTAAGGTTTATAAAGACATCGGATACTATCCCTATTAATTGTCTGATTTTTCGGCTCAGAGAGCGCATGCCTGATACGTTTGTTACCGTCTTTATTTATTTTTCTATCTAAACCACTAGCGGGATAAAATTTTTGGGTCATTGTATTTTGTCAGCTGAAAAGCAAGTAAATGACCGTGTCAAGCTTACAGGGGATTTGGGATGAGCTTCGGGTATTTAGAAAAAATCGTTGAAACCCAGTCGGACATCCAGTGTTTATTGTGTTTTTGGTTTGGTTTAAGCCAGAATCCCCTCTGTAATTCGGACCAAAAAGGTTATAAATGGAATTTTTCCTTGCGCTTAGCCAAAGAAAACTCAAATTGCAGTTGGAAACGAAGAGATACGCTCATGTCATAACCCCGATAATGCACTAGGTCTCGTTATAGTCTTTTCCCGATTTTATTCGGAAAAGGTGTTCATTGCAAGAAAATCAAGCTGTTTTCAACTTCATTATAGCACCGCTACGATGAAGTTGAAAACAGCATTACAATGACTGATTTTGAAGCAATAATGGTTGTAGCGGAGTCACTAACGCATAGTTCGGGTTGAACCTATTTAAACCGTATAAGTAATGAAAGAAACACTTACGCCTTCTTGTTCACTGCAGGCAGCACTAAAGGCTTTTATAAAAACCCGGGTATGGATTCTTCTGCTCGTAGGGATCCTACTCGCATCTTTTAAGGAAACATACGGCCAGACTTCCGCAGAGATCATTTACTTGACAGGTCCTGATTCAGACAATACAGTGCTTTGGGACTTTATGGTAAGTGAAGGCAGGAAAGCAGGGATTTGGGATAAAATCCCTGTCCCTTCCAATTGGGAACTTCAAGGCTTTGGAGAGTACAATTACGGGCATGACCATAGCAACAAGGATAGGGTTTTGCATAAGGAAGTGGGTAACTATCGACATCGCTTCCAGGTTCCTGCTGGGTGGGATGATAAGGTAGTCCAGTTGGTGTTTGCAGGTGTGATGACCGATACCAAGGTGAAAATTAACGGGGAAGTGATTGGGGCTGTTCACCAAGGAGGCTTTTATGAATTCAGCTATGACGTTACAGAGTTCCTCAAAAGAGGGGAGGAGAATGTGTTGGAAGTCCAGGTGGAGAAGCATTCTTCCAATGCATCTGTAAACCGTGCCGAGAGAGAGGCGGACTTTTGGATTTTTGGAGGGATTTTCAGGCCTGTTTACCTCCGGGTTCTACCAAAAACACATTTTCTCCGTGTAGCAGTGAACCCTAAAGCCTCCGGGGAGTTCAATGCATTTTTGGAATTAAATAGAGCAGTCGACGATGGAGTTGTACAGGTTGATCTTTATGATCCGAATTCCGGCAAGTTGATAAGTACTTTCAAAGAGGAATTCACCGGAGAGACAGTGAGCCTTCATCACCAAATAGAGGGAGTGATTTCATGGAACCCTGAGAGTCCCCAGCTTTACAAAGCAGAATTCACATTGAGTGAAAGGGGCAACCCTCTTTTTTCACAGACAGAAACTATTGGATTCCGTACGGTCGAGTTACGCAGGCAAGATGGGATTTATGTGAATGATACACGGGTAGTTTTCAAAGGAGTAAACAGGCATTCCTTTTATCCTACTACAGGAAGGGCACTTAGCAGATCCAATCATCTTGAGGATATTCTGCTTATTAAAGAGATGAACATGAACGCAGTGAGAATGAGCCACTATCCTCCTGACAAAGAATTTTTGGCCCTGTGTGATTCGATTGGTCTATTTGTACTGGATGAAGTAACAGGTTGGCAAGCAGGATATGATACTATTGTGGGGCCCAAGCTGATTGCTGAGACAGTATTGAGAGATGAAAACCATCCTTCAGTGATAATTTGGGATCATGGGAATGAAGGAGGATGGGATTTTGCAAATGAAAAATGGTTTCATCACCATGATATCCAAAAGAGGCCGGTGATTTACCCATGGCTACAGCGCAATGGCGTGGATACCTTTCATTACCCTATTTATAATGCAGGTACAAACCGACTCTCTAACGGCCAGGATATCTTTATGCCGACAGAGCTCCTTCATGGTCTGTATGATGGGGGCTTGGGAGCAGGGCTCGAGGATTTTTGGAATGATTATATGAACCACCCCATGGCAGCTGGGGGATTTTTGTGGGTATTTGCAGACGAAGCAGTGGTGAGAACAGATTTGGACGGCATACTGGATGCTGACGGAAATCACGCTCCTGACGGAATAGTTGGACCTTACAGGGAGAAAGAAGGGAGCTTCTATACAATAAAAGAAATATGGTCACCCGTTAAGCTGGATACCCGCAGATCAGATCTGCTTCGCGGAAATGTGCTGGTAAAGAATGAATATCTCTATACCAGTCTTCAAGGGAAACATATCAAATGGGAGTTGATCAAGTGGAATGGACTTGATTCAGAAGAGGTTATTGACTCTGGTCAGACCCCCCTTCCAGATCTATTACCGGGAGAATCCAAAAGGATAGCTTTGGAGTTGGGAGAGAAGATCTCGGAGAGCCATGTCATAAAGCTATACGCATTGGATGAAGCGAATAAGATAATTGACCAATGGGCTGTACCGATGGTCAATCCTGCTGCTTTCGCAAATCAAACTCTCCCACACGACACGAAAGCCGGAATAGGCGGAAAAATAAGTATGTCGCGGGAAGATGACGGCGTGAGGGTAACGAACGGTGATATTGAATACGGTTTTGATGCAAATGGAAACCTGAAATCAGTAAAAAAATCCGGAAAATCTCTTTCCTTACATCAAGGAGATTTAATCGGTTCAGAATCTAAACCCAAAGAACTGATTGTCAACCAATCCGACGATGGGGAAGTCACACTAAAGCAGACTTTTGATGAGTTTCCCCATGGGCTCACATGGACTGTGATGACTAATGGGCTGTTGAAGCTTGAGACGGCTTATCCGCAGCGACTGGCTGCTGGGACACAGGTTGGTATTGGCTTCTCTTACCCGGAAGAAGAAGTAAAGGGCGTGAAGTGGATAGGGAAGGGCCCCTATCGCGTATGGGCAAATCGGCTAAGGGGACCAAAGCTGGGTCTTTGGAGTAAAGACTATAACAATACGGTTACCGGAGTGTCCAGTAATGGTAAATTGGAATATCCTGAATTTAAGGGGTTTCATGCGGATCTTTACGGATTGGAACTTATGACGGAAGAAGGGAACTTCCAGGTGTATACAGAAACGTCAGGCTTATTCTTCAAACTTTTCAACCCTGAACAGGGAGGTGTGCTTACTCCAGGGGTGACTGTGGATTACGGGACCGCTGATATATCCTTTTTATATACCATTCCCGCAATAGGGACCAAGTTTCATAAAGCGGAAGTTATGGGCCCTCAATCCCGTCCTAAAAATGGAGTTGGACATACTGGAGATCAAGGATATCCAATTGTCTTGTGGTTTAGCTTTTAACACTCCTATCCATATGGTGAAAGGGTTTACTTCTACTGAGATCTAAAAGCATGTGGTCAGTCCGGGAAAAGAGGGGCTATGTCCCTCAACATGGATGGCCTTATAATCCGGTGAATAATAGGGGTGAAGTACCTATGGTGAATATGCTGATATCCCCAAGTTACATTAGCTGGCTTATGTCAATTTAACTTGTTGTAAATAAGTGTTTTGTGTTTTGCTTACTTAATCGTTGAGAATAATTAAGGGATTATGGATAAATTGGTTCAACTAGCCATCTCCCTATTTTGCAAATGCTCTCTAGTCAAAAAGAACTCTTCAGCCTGGATGCTGATGTCCACTACCTGAACAATGCTTACCGTGCTCCTTTGCTGAAGACCGCTGAAGCTGCAGCAGTAAATGCCTTGGTTAAGCAGAGGAACCCATTTCAGTTTACACAGAATGATTTTTTCGATGTGGTGGATGAAGTAAGGAATCTGTTTGGGAAGTTGGTTCATTGTGAGCCATCAGCTGTGGTGATAAGCCCTTCCACCTCTTATGGTCTTGCTACTGTACTGAACAATATCCAGGGAAAACCTGGGAGCAAAGCAATTACACTCCAGGATGAATTCCCGAGCGGCTATTTTTCCATAGAACGATGGGCAAAAGAGAACCGGGCCGAATTGTCCGTCATAGGCAGAAGTGATGGTGAGTCGGCAGAAACCTGGAACGAGCGGTTGATTCAAAGCATAGATGAGGATACAACTGTAGTCATGATGTCCTCAATCCATTGGATGAGTGGAATCAGGTTTGATTTGCGGAGAATAGGCCAGCGGTGTAGAAAAGTAGGAGCCTATTTTATAGTAGATGGTACACAGTCCGTAGGTGCCATGCCTATGGATGTTGAGGATTATGGAATAGACGCATTGATCTGTGCTGGCTATAAATGGCTTTTGGGTCCGTATTCACTGGCTATAGGATATGTTGGTCCCCGGTTTAAGGACGGAGTGCCTCTGGAAGAATCCTGGATCAACAGGAAGAATGCCAGGGATTTTAATAGGCTGTCCCGCTATGAAGCTGCATATACACCTGGAGCTGGCCGATTCAATGTGGGTGAAACCAGCAATTTTATACTCATGCCTATGCTGAAGGAAAGTTTAACCCATTTGTTGGAGTGGAGTCCGGAGAGGACACAGCAGTATGCCTACAGCCTCCAACAGCCCTTGAGGGAATATATTACCGGGTTGGGTGGCAAATTTGAAGGACAAGAATGGGTCGCAAGCCATCTTTTTGCACTGGCACTTCCCCATGGAATGGACGCAGGCGTACTTAAGCCGGTTCTGGATGAAAACAAGGTTTACGTCTCCCTGAGAGGGGATCATCTCCGGGTTTCAATCAACGTGTACAATGACATCCATGATATCAACAGGTTAATCGAAGTGATGGAGCATGTGAGGTAGTAAGTGTTCTTGGATTCTGTCATTTTTTGAATTACAGCATAGATTGGGGTGATGTAACATGGTGTAATTACCTTGTCTTACACTTTCAGCGAAGAAGAAACCCGGCTCAAAAAAGAACACTTACAATTTATTTAAGTAAATCTGCCGTATTTTAATGTACTTTTACTGCTGAGTTCGTTCTTTTCTTCCTAAACACTCAAGCCGTTGTTGGTTTCCCTTAGCGGGAATTAATAAGGAACCGTGTGAAAATCACGGGCTGTCGCGCAACTGTAATCCCGTTCTGAGCCATTCAGTAACAGCTTTATCCAAGCATGCCATTGTCTGCACACTGCAGGTGAGAAGGCGGATGAAGTCGGGAAAGCCAGGAGACTTGCCTGCAACGAATTGACATTGCTTTCGCGATCTGAAGCTAACGTCTGGCATTGAATACCTTGTCCCTCCACTTTTTAGAAGGAAGGCAATGTCGTGTCCATTCCTGAAATTTCATACCGCGTAAGCAATACGTTTGGCAGTAACTGACCGCACTGTAACTATTGTTCCATTTTAAAAGCAAAACCATGCTTACGCACAACCTCGGCTATCCGCGAATAGGTAGCCAGCGAGAATTGAAGCGGGCCAGTGAAAAATACTGGTCCGGAAAAATTTCCAGAAAGAGCCTCCTTCAGGTGGGCAGCAATATCAGGGAGGAAAACTGGCTGCTCCAAAAACAACTGGGGATTGACCTTATTCCCTCCAATGATTTTTCCTTTTACGATCAGGTGCTGGACATGTCTCTCATGGTCAATGCCATTCCTGAACGCTACCATGATGTAATCCTGGACGGTACAAATTCAGAACTTGATCTGTACTTTGCCATGGCACGTGGTTATCAGAGAGATGGCCTTGATATCAAAGCCATGGAAATGACCAAATGGTTTGACACCAACTACCATTACATTGTGCCTGAGTTCCGGAAAGGACAGGAATTCAGACTTTTTTCTACCAAGGTCATCGATGAATTTTATGAAGCGAAGCAGCTGGGGATTCTTACAAAACCTGTACTTATCGGGCCTGTTTCCTACTTGCTGCTCGGCAAGGAGAAAGAAGAGGGATTTGACAAGATTGACCTGATCAAAAACCTTTTGCCGGTTTATCTGAAAATCCTGGAGAAACTTGACAAGCTGAATGTCGAATGGGTACAGTTTGATGAGCCCTTTTTGGCAGTGGATCTGGGGGAAAAGGAAAAACAGGCCTATTCTTATGTATACAGCGCAATAAGGAAAGCCTTCCCTTCCTTAAAGATTCTTCTTTCCACTTATTTTGAAGGCCTGCGAGAAAATATGGATCTGGCGGTTTCCCTTCCCATCTGTGCCTTGCATCTGGATCTGGTCCGCTGCCCTGAGCAACTTGAGGAGGTGATTTCAAAAATCCCTGCACATCTTTCTCTCTCGCTGGGAATAGTGGACGGCCGCAATGTATGGATCAATGATTATGCAAAAACACTTTTATTACTCAAGCATGTGCAGGAATCAGTATCCACTGAAAGGTTGCTGATAGCACCTTCATGCTCCCTGCTGCATGTGCCATGTGATCTGGATCTTGAAACAGATGAGCAGGTTCTCAGGAAAGAGATCAAGAGCTGGATGGCTTTTGCGAAGCAGAAACTGATCGAACTGGTGCAACTGAAAAGCCTGGTTCTGAATGGGGATACTTCCTCTCCGGAGTATGTCCGTAACCAGGCAGCTATAACGGACAGAAAAACTTCCTCACTGATCCACGATCAAGGGGTAAAGGAGCGTGTAGCAGCAATCGGCGAGAAGGAGTCCAGGCGTAATAAGCCATTTGGCCACAGAAAGCAACAACAAAGCGTGTCGTTGGGACTTCCTGAATTTCCAACCACCACCATTGGATCGTTTCCCCAGACAGATCAGGTAAGGTCCTGGAGAGCAAGTCTAAAGAAAGGGACTATCTCCAAAGAGGACTACGACAGGCTTATCAAGTCAGAAACGGAAAAGGCCATCCGCTGGCAGGAAGAAATAGGCCTTGACGTGCTGGTACACGGAGAATTTGAGCGGAATGACATGGTCGAGTATTTCGGGGAACAGCTGAAGGGCTATGTGTTCTCTGCTAACGGATGGGTTCAAAGCTATGGATCCAGGTGTGTAAAACCTCCCATATTGGTAGGGGATGTGTCCCGCCCGAATCCCATGACGGTATTTTGGTCTTCTTTCTCCCAGTCTTTGACCCGGCTTCCTGTGAAGGGCATGCTTACTGGTCCAGTGACCATATTGCAATGGTCATTTGTAAGAGACGACCAGCCAAGGTACCAGACTGCAATGCAGATCGCACTTGCCATCCGTGACGAAGTAGCTGATCTCGAGCAGGCGGGTATAAAAATTATCCAGATTGATGAGCCTGCTATAAGGGAAGGGCTTCCTTTGAGGAAATCAGACTGGCAGACCTACTTGGACTGGGCGATTCTTGCTTTCCGGATAGCCTCTTCGGGCGTTGAGGATAAAACCCAGATCCATACCCATATGTGCTATTCTGAATTCAATGATATCATCCATTCCATAGCAGCGATGGATGCGGATGTGATTACCATCGAATGCTCGAGATCACAAATGGAGCTGTTGGATGCGTTTGGGGACTACAATTATCCAAACGATATAGGGCCGGGAGTATACGATATCCATTCACCCAGGGTACCCTCCAGGGATGAGATGGTACATTTGCTCACCAAAGCCAGAGCGGTGATTCCAGACGAACAGCTCTGGGTGAATCCGGATTGCGGGCTGAAGACCCGTAAGTGGGCTGAGACCGAAAAAGCGCTCAGGGAGATGGTAGATGCAGCCAAAGAGATGCGTGCTTCTGTCGTTGTACGCTAGTCAAACAGGAAGGCTGTACATCAGCTACAGCCTTCTTTACCGTTACTCTATTTACAGTATAAACTCCCGGATAAATCCCTATCCATGAAAGAATACATCAACCTGATGGCATTGGACATATGCCTGGCAGATAAGCGCTCCCCAGTGAACGTAAAGCAGCTCAAGCGCTCCAGGGCCTTGCTCCATCCCCTGATGTGCTGGGATGCCATTACATCAGGATGTGGCAGCCGGAAGAACCTTCAGGATCTTTATCTGTTTGGTATTTTGTCCCATAAGCACGGGTGGAAAATTGATTGGGAAGCGCTACAGGGAAAACCGTTTGATGCGCTGGTAGTTACAGACCTGAATCAGATTATATGTTGGGCAAGCCCAGGCTTCAAGACTATGACGGGATACCATGCGGAATTTGCCTTAAACAAATCCCCGTCATTTCTTCAGGGAATCAAGACCAGCGTCCACACAAAAAGTAAAATAAGGGAGGCGGTCAAAAGGAAAGAAGCGGTGACCGTCCAGCTGGTAAACTACCGGAAAGACGGTTCTGAATACAACTGTGAGGTGGAAATACTACCCTTATACAGCAAGTCCCATGTAGTCACACACTTTCTTGCCATAGAAAAATCCGTTAGGGAAATGGAATGAAGCCGAACATGGGATATGTATAATACCCTCTTCTAAGGCAGGCAAGATCCTTAAGGCCATATCCAGATCAGGTTATCCCTGATTATAAGCACAGGAAACCCAGACTGACACCATCCTGGATTCTATAATTCATTCGGAAAACAACACATAAAGCGAAGCTTCCGATTTATCGGCGTAGGCTATGGACTTTTAGAAAACAAATTTACAGATGCAAGAACGAATAAAGAGTGCGGAAACGCGGATATTCAAAGCGGTATTCCCCAGTACCACTAACCATTACGATACCCTCTTTGGCGGTACTGCCATGCAGCTTATGGATGAGGTAGCTTTCATCGCTGCTACACGGTTTACCAGAAAGAGAGTGGTGACAGTATCCTCAGAAAAAATCGACTTTAAGAGGCCCATACCGGCTGGCACCATTGTAGAACTGATCGGAAATGTAAGCCATATTGGAAATACCAGTCTGAAGGTGAGGGTAGAGATTTTTATAGAAGAAATGTATTCAAACTACAGAGAGCAGGCCGTTACAGGTGAGTTTACCTTTGTTGCCATTGACGGGCACAAAAAACCCATTGCGATAAAATAACACAGATCTATCTCCAGGGTTAACCGCGCCTCATACTTCCATTTCCCATAACATACCCGTCAAAATTCAATGATTTCGCCATTTCTATAGTAATTTCCGGTCGGACCCTTGGCGGGCAGAAGTGCCGCCCAGATAATATGGTTTAGTTCACTTATGACCCTTGCCTCACTTGGTATGGAATCAGTTCTGCCCACCTCTGTCTGGACAGCATTCACCAGTATTCCATTACGGTGGAGTTCTGCTGCCAACTTGATATTCAAGGTAGAAAAAGCAGCTTTGGATAGGTCGTAAACCGGATTTCCTTTTCCGGTGGTTTCACTTTCTTCCGTATCCGAATAAATGTTAACAATGCGGCCCTGCCCGGATCTTTTGAGTATGGGAACCATGTTTTTGGTCAATTGCCATGCCTGCATCAGGTTGGATTGGAGCATTTTGAGCAAACCGGCTTTCGGATCAGATTTGACCGGTGCTGAGGAATCCCCTTCCAGCTTGGATTCCGTAATCAGAATATCAAGCTTCCCAAAGTCGGATTCGAGCTGCTCCCTTAGCTGGTCAAGTGATTCCTGGGAATTATAGTCAATCGGTATGATCTTGATATTTTTGCCAATCCCATCAATTTTTCCGGCTTCCCGCAGTTTTTCGGTCTCGTTCTCTTCCAGAGCAAGTAACACATGCACCCGTTCATGGGCTAATTTCTGTGCTAATCTTAATGGTAGGTGATGGGTATATCCAGATACTAAAGCGATTTTCTTGTCTTTGAAATCCATAAAATAAAACATGAAGCGTAATCAATGAAAAAATCATTCAATTCATTGTAAGCGATTAAGTTACAAACGAAAAATAATCATTTTTAAGATTGGTGCTAGCCCATTATTTCAAAAAGAAAAACGGTTCGATGGATCAATTCACGATGAGGCAGGTGTGGAAACCGGAAAGAAAAGATGAAAGGTGGCGCCTTGACCGGGAATGCTCTCTGCTTTGATGAGTCCCTGGTGATGCTGTATGATTTTTTTGCATATAGCCAGACCTATTCCAGTTCCCGAATACATGGAATTGCTGTGTAACCGTTGAAAGAGGTCAAAGATCTTTTCTGCATATTTTGATTCAAAACCTATTCCGTTATCCACTACCGAAATCCGGTGATAATTCCCGGTGTGGGTACTATTCGCAATTTCTTCGACCATACGCTGGGAATAGATTGAAATCTCGGGCGGACTGCCCTTGTGGCAATATTTGAGTGCGTTGGAAATAAGGTTTGAAAACAACTGATGCATTTGAAATGGGATTCCCCAAATGGCAGGCAGGTCCTGTACAGCTACTGTGGCACCGCACTCCTGAATGGACTCGGAAAGCGTGATCTGTACTTCCTTGAGTACTTCATTTAAATCCACAAGCTCATAACTCTCTTCCGGGTTTGCAGCCTGTGAAAAGGTAAGCAGGTCTTTGATCAGTGTCTTCATTCTGTTGCTTGCTCCCAGTATTTTATCCAGGTACTCTTTCGTATGGTCTGGAAGATAGGCTTCGTCTTTCTCCATAATCCGGTGGGCAAAAATCTGTATTTTGCGAAGCGGCTCCTGGAGGTCATGACTGGTGACATAATTGAAAGAATTCAGGTCCTTGTTCATCTCTTCCAGCTTGTGGTTTTTCAGGGTAAGTGATGAATTCAATTTTTTAAGCAACAGCGATTTTTCTTTTAGTTCCTGTTTTGTCTGTCGCTGCGAGGTAATATCCCGTAAGAAGGCGACAAAGGAAGTCTTTTCCGTATTCCATAAAAATGCTGAGAGGGTGAAAGAGATGAAAAACTCTTTCTGATCCTTATTAATGGCTGTAAATTCCAGATTGGAATTGAGCAAAGAAGGGCTTTCCTGTGTGAGCAGGTCGAGAAGCAGCTTTCCATAAGTCTGGTGAAAGCGCTGTGGGAAAATTTTGCTGATACTCTCACCCAGCATCACATCCGCCGGGAAGCCGAAGATTTCTGCACTTTTGGGATTCCAAAGCGAAATGATACCATTTTCATCAAATACGATAACCCCATCAGGGGCGTTGTTGATAAGTTGGGATAGGTACTTCTCTTTTTCTTCCAGTTCCCTGGAAAGATTATATTCCCCTGTGATATCCTGGCATGAGCCCAGAAGTTTTACAGGTTCTTTGTTTTCATTGATGATCACTTCCCCCTTGCCTTTCAGCACTTTGATTTTTCCGTCCGGATTGATGATTCTGATAAGGTAGTCCTTTGCCTCCAAGGTTTTGATTGATTCCTGGATTTCCCTCAGCCTTTTGATACGGTCCTCCGGATGGACAAAATCCAGAAAACGTTCCAGTGTGATCTGCTCTGCTTGAGGTTCCAACCCGTGTATGCGATACATTTCATCAGACCACGCAACTTCATCAGAGCCGATGTCCCAAATCCAGTTCCCCACATGAGTGATAGCCTGTACCTGCTTGTTCAACTCTTCACTTTCCTCCAGCTTTCTCATAAGATCCTGCCTTTTGGAAAGATCCGTAATGGTACCTTTCATGGTGTCAGGCACTCCATCTTCGGTAAAGCTTATCATCCCTTTTGCACAGAGATACCGCTGCTCTCCCGCGACCATATATCTAAAGTTGCATTCATAGGAACCTTTCCTGTCATAAGCGTCTTGAATTGCATTCAATACTTTTTGGCGATCCCCTGAGAATACATAACTCATAAACAACGATAGATCTCCCGAATCGCCTGTTTGTAGTATTTTAGCTGCTCCTGGACTTATCTTGGCGGTTTGCTCTTGGATATTCCACCTAAAACTGCCCATTTCCCCGATCTCTTCCGCTTCCAAAAGATCTTCATGGCGCTGAGCCAAGTCCTTGTTTACCAATCCCAATTTTTCCTCCTGTAACCTGATGAAGATCCTAAAAAGTGCCTGTTCGGATTTGGTCATGAAAAGATCCAGCTCTTCCATGATGTCTGCATATAACCCCATATCATTGGTATAAAGCGGGAGCATCTTGCGGAATACCCTGCGCCTGATAAGTGATACCAATGTAATATCCTCCGCCAGTACCGTCTCACTTTCAAAAAGAGGAAGCACATTGCTTTCATAATCCCTGGAGGATTTTTCCAGGAATTCTTCTATGCGGTTATGGATAAAAGCGTTCAGAAATTCGATGGAAGAAGTGTGGGTTACACCAAGCAGTTCTTCGTCAACGTGCTTGTTAAGAAAATTAAGCAGGGGGATTTCCTCTTCTTTTGAAAACCGGATCTTTGTTTCTACAAAATCCTCCAAATGGTTTTCTAGAATAAACGCTGCAAAATCAGGGAAATGCTTGAATTTTATAGTGCTGCTTGCAGACATTTCAGATCATCTTGTAATATAGTATTGATTTTGATTGCCGCGCTTTACAGCGAATAATAGAATTTCTTCCTACATGACCTTGGCTGATAATCAGCCCAGTCCAGCAACACTACTTTATTTATAACTTTTTTCAGCTCTTTAAAGGAAAAAGGTTTACTTACATAAAGATTTGCCCCACCCTCATAAGTATCATCTACATCTCTCTCAGCTGTTGAGGTAGAATAGATAATCACGGGTATTTGACTGAGGTGAGGCGAGTTTCTAATTTCTGTAAGGCATTCCCTGCCGTTTTTATTGGGCATATTCAGATCCAAAAAGATAAGATCAGGAAGAGTGTCCATCATGTTAAGCAAACTGAGCAAACTTTCTCCATCCTCTGTTAATCGGATTTTCACCTTTTCCAGCCCTTCCAAAGCTTCCTTAAACAATTCCCGGTCATCTTCATCATCATCTGCCAGTACGATATTCACACCTACAGGAAGGGATGACACTGCATTCTCACGGTATTCCATGCTATGATGTGTCTCTTCCCTATTGGTCTGTGAGGATACATAGCCAGTAGTTAGATTCAGATCAGGAGCAGTATATGGAGAGGGATAGTCCATCGCTAGCTAGTCAATCAATAGGATTTTGAGGGGTTCGGATTAGAATAAATTGAATATAAGCAATAATATTGATTTTCATGTCCTGATTCCACTCGCTAAATAAAGTCTGATTTTATTCAGCAGCCAGGAAGTGTTTTTTTTTCTAGCGCTGAAAAGAGCTGGACAGGGATTTTTATAGATTTAGTCACAGACTTTTTATCCACAAGGCAGTGTAAAATCCTGGTTCAGGTGGATTTCACACTGCCTATCTAGCTATGGGATGATCAGGCTTCCTCTAGGAGAAAGCCTGTCAACAAGCTTTCAGTAAGTGGAGTCAGCTGCTCCAGGCACTGTGGTCAGGAAGTTTTAAAATAAAAAACAGAAGCCTGTATTATCATCTTATTTTTCAAAGCATTACTGTGTCTAACCGCTTGTTGAACCCCGGTCATATTTGACGGTTCTTTAGAATGGCTAATCACTTTTTAATGATTTGACCGGATCGGCCAGCGATGCTTTGAGTGCATGAATTCCAACTGTAAGCAGGGTGAGAAGTAAAGCAATCACAACGGTCAGTATAAAAATACCTACTCCGAGTTCCATTTTGTACGCAAAGCTCTGTAGCCAGGACGCAGCTGCATAGCTTACCAAAGGCACTGCTATACACGAGGCGAGAATTACCAAAACCAAAAATTCCCCCGATATCATTTTTACAATATCGATTTCCCCTGCCCCAAGAACCTTTCTCACTCCTATTTCTTTTGTCTTGGACTTGACCAGAAAGGACACAAGCCCTAAAAGACCGATCAATGAGATAAGGATGGTGGTCACTGCAAAAAGTATAAAAAGTTTAGACAGTCTAACTTCAGACATGTACTGCTGTTCAAAGTTTCTATCCAAATAGAAAAAACTGAAATCATATCCAGCATAGAAAGATGTCCAGAGCTGTTCCAGATCAGCTATGACAGTCTGGCTATTTCCGGACGGGATCCGCACTGCCATCATGGTCCAGTAGGGAGAAGCCACATCGAAGACTACAGGATGTATGGCATGCTGGAGTCCCAATTGATGGAAATCCCGTATCACACCGATCACCTCACCCTGGGGAGTAGTGGAAGGGGAGACTATTTTTTTTCCGATAGCCTCTTCCGGGGAGTTCCACCCGAATGCTTTGACGGCACTTTCATTGATAACCAATCCCTCGGAAAGATCTGTTTTTCTTGCTGCATCGAAATTTCTACCGGCTACAAGCTCTAATCCCAGCACCTCCAGGTAGTTTTCATCGATAGCAGCATACTCTACAGAAGCCTGGATTTCTTCTTCTTTTCCTTCAGGATAAGCAATCTGGCCAAGCCACCCGATCCGACCTGGAACAGAATTGGTCTGGCTTACCTCGGCTACACCGGGTATTCGGGTCAGTTCATTTTTGAATGAAGTCAGCGTAGAGGAAGGAACCTGGCCTAGACTCAGAACAATCAATCCATCTTTGTTGAATCCAAGCTCTTTATTTTGCATAAAATGCAATTGATCCAATACGATAAATGTTCCCAACACTAAAGATACAGAGACTGAGAATTGAAAAACGACCAATGATTTTCTAAGGCTGACCCCTTTCTGTCCGGAGACAAACCGGCCTTTCAATACCTCAGTAGGCTTAAACGACGATAGCTTCAATGCGGGATAATATCCTGCCAAAAGGGCGATAATCAAGGTGATTCCAAGTATACCTATAAGAAGGAGGGGATTTAGGAACTGGTTCATGGAATAGGACTTGCCCAACAACTCATTGAAGAGGGGCATCAGGAGATAGACCAGCACGAGAGAGAGTGCCAAAGCAGCCAAAGTCAGGAGTAGGGCTTCTCCCATAAACTGGACAATGAGTGAAATTCTGCTGGAACCGATAGCCTTTCTAAGCCCAACTTCCTTGGATCTGTTCAGGGATTTGGCAGTGGACAGGTTGATGAAATTGATACACGCCAGTAAAATGGTAAAAAGACATATGCCCAGCACGAGGTAGATCCGTTCCATACTTCCTTTCGGTCCGAAGCTGTTACCAGCCTTACTCTTCAGATAGATGTCTTTTAAAGGTTCCATGGAAATGCCTATATCCATTCCCCAGGACTGGAGCATTTCAGGTACCCTTTCCCGGTACAGATTGGCTGCCTTTGCGGTGAAAGCCTCGGGATTGACACCTTCTCTAAGCAGGAGATAATTCTTGATGTTGATGTTGCTCCAGCCGTCGCCATAGCTAAAACTATCATCGAGGGCTTCATAGGTAGCAAAGGACAGCAAGAGATCAAACTGGATATGGGAATTATCAGGCACATCTGCAACAACCCCCGTAACTTTGAAGGACAAGCTATCTCCCAACAGCAAAGACTTGCCGAGCGCATCCTGCCCGTCAAAAAACTTCTCTTCCATGGATTTGGTCAGAACCAGTGTATAAGGTTCTGTTAAGGCTGTTTCCGGGTCACCTTTCAGCATGTCAAAAGAAAAAATCCCAAAAAATTCAGGCCCAAAAAACTCCGTGCGCTGGTAAACCCGGCTCTCCCCATGATTCACATGCATAAATGACCCATTTCTGTAATACACCACCTTTTCCACTTCGGGAAACTCATCCCTGAAAATCTGGCCCACAGGCCAAGCATTTGCCTGGTAGTAATCCACGTTGCCGGAGCGCGTACTTTCCATAGTGGTCAGCACCCGGTATATTCTATATTCTTTCTCATGAAAATTGTCAAAAGAAAACTCGCTTAATACGTAGATTAGAATAAATATTCCCGCCGTCAGTCCTAAAGTTAAACTGAAGATGTTGATCAGGGTAAATGTCCAGTTTTTTCTAAAAATCCTAACAGTGGTCTTAATGGCATTTGCAAGCATAATCCGGAGAGTAAAGGTAGACTTTAAGTTATCGTTTATAGGACCTCAGCCCTTTTTGGAAACACCTAACCAGATTGGTGCCATGCGGCAATTATCGCTTGTGTTGTGTCTGGGGATGTTTTTTGGCTGGAATCCGCAGTTTATTCCGGACAGTTTCGTCCGTCTTCGACCAATAAACCGGATTTGACTGCCGGTCAATGCAAATTTTAAGAGGTGTGGGTCACGGATTTCGGGCAAGAAATGTTGCGCCTAATCATATCGGGTATGGAAGACCTGTCCTGCGATGGGATCGTACAGATTCCCGGTCTTAGCAAATCCAAGACAAGTGTGGATCTGGTGGAAATAAATAGGGCCTGCTGAAAAACGCCAGTAAAAAGATTGAAAGCCATACTTTTGAATTAGTAGACCATTTTTAAGGCGAGCTGTTTTTCACCTCGGACGCCCTGAAGCCGGTACAGCTGAGACTTTTTCAGCAAGCCCTAAATAGAGAAGAGGATGCTGGATTTAACCGCTATGGGAAGTTGGCCGGCTATTGGATAAGCGGGCTTGACACGATACTGCCGGTTATACGAAAAAAGCCTCCTTTGATGCGGAGGCCTTTTCTTTAAAGCAGTGGAGTGAATCAATAGCCGGGATTTTGATCTGTGGTAGGATCAAGGGCTTTGTTGAGATTGATCTCTTCATACGGAATAGGCCAGAGGTAATGTATTTCAGCGATAGTGACTGCTCTGGCTTCCTGGATAACGTCTGCCGCCTTTCCGGTTCTTTTCAGATCATACCATCTTTTACCTTCAAATTGAAATTCATAGGCTTTCTCGGTGAGCACGAGGTCGATGAACTCCTCTAGCCCATAATCTTCGAGAGCAAAATCTACGTCCGATTCCTCCAGTGGAGCCAGGCCATAAGCTCTCCGGTGAACCTGGTTTAGTGCTTCGACAGATTCGGGCAATGGTGCTCCTGCACTCCTGGCAGAAGCTTCGGCATAAATCAGCAGCACTTCAGCATAGCGGTAGACAGGGTTGTCATTGCCTGCCCCCCGTGTGCTGATGGCTTGCGTATCTATGAATTTCCCACTTACCAGGGTGTTGGAACCCAGCCCAAAATCTACAGGATACCAAAGGGATTTTCTGATGTCATCGTCATTCCATCCGGTAAAAAACGGACTGTCGGACAGCGCATAATGTGCGTAGGCACCACCGAGATTATACAGGTTCGTACTCGGATGGTTAAGTATCCATAGAAGCCAGTTGCCCTGGTCCACTTCGCGTGCATATTTTAAATAAAAGACTTCTTCGGGGGTGGTCGTCAGATCAGGCCCGAAGAGGCGGAGTTGGAAATCCTCCCGGGAGGTAATCGGCACTAGGCTGAACCGACCACTCTGGATGACTTCCAGGGCAGCATTGGCAGCTTCATCATATCTTCCCAATGTCAGATAAACGTCTGCCAATAAGCTTTTTGCGGCGTAGAGATTCGGTTTTCCCACCAGCCGCTGTGATTCCGGAAGATTTAGCACTGCTTCTTCCAAATCGGAGAGGATGAGGGTATAAACTTCCTCCACGCTGCTTTTGCGAAGATCGATTTCACCCAGATTCCCATCTGTCCTGAGTGGGACACCTCCCCAGTTTCTTACCAGGTCAAAATAGCAGAGCGCTCTCAAAAACCTGGCCTCAGCCACATTCCGGGAGATATCCTCTTCACTGATCGCGTTCCCTTCCGGTGCATTTTTTATAACCAAGTTTGCGTTGCGTATGGCAAGGTAATAGGCATCCCACCTTACTGATGTAGCATTGACATTTGCAGCATTAAACCCGGCAAAATCATTGTACTGGGCGCGACTGCCTCTGCCATATCCCCAATCGGTATGTAGATCCAAAATAGCCACCTGCTCACCGCGCTCGTAGCGGATAGGAGAGTAGATGGCATTGACGGCAGTTTCTACTTCTGAGGCAGTATTATAAAAATTCTCTTCCACCACCGTTTTTGGTTTCTCTTCCAAAAGATCACTGCAGGAAAGGAAACCGGGAGAAAGGGCTAGAATAAGCATAGCAGGCTTTATATAGCCTCGGATTAATTTGGTTTTGGGTACTTGTATGAACGTTTCCATGGGAAATTTCTCTTAGAGGTTAAATTGATAGGGTTAGAAGCTGGCTCTCAGGCCTACAGTTACCATTTTGGGAATAGGATAGCTATAATGGTCTATGCCCTGCTGGGTACCTGCCCCTCTTGAGTTTACCTCCGGATCCCACCAGGAGTATCCCGTAATCGTGAGCAGGTTTTGACCGCTCACGTAGATCTGTGCACCTCTTACTTTTTCCCAACCCCAGGTAGAGGTAGGGAAATTATAGGCTAGCTGAATATTTCTCATTCTTAGATACGAGCCATCTTCCACGAATCTATCAGATATCCGGACTGGATTGGTCCTACTGATGGCTGGATATTTCGCATTGGTATTGGTAGGTGTCCAGTGATCGTAAAGAACTTCCCGAGGCATATTCAATCCCTGACCATAATCCAGCGTACTCGGGATTGCGCTTACATTGAAAATATCATTGCCATACGATCCCTGGAAAAACACATTCAACTCAAAATTCTTAAAACTCATGGTCGAGTTGAATCCATAAATAAAATCAGGGTTGGGATCCCCTATGTAAGTTTTGTCATTTTCCGTGATGGATCCGTCTCCATCCTGATCCCGGAACCTGATCTGGCCTTGCTCCGTGTAGCCATCTTCTTCAAATCCCCAAAACTGGCCAATAGGCCTGCCTTCACGGAGGATAGTGATGTTGTCGGAGACGATCAAAACATTCACTAGGCCATCCAGAATATCCTCTCCCTGGCTCAGTGAAATGACTTTGTTTCTGTTGAATGAAATGTTCGCATTTACATTCCACTGAAACGCCCCTGAAGAAAGGATCCCCGCATCCAGATTCAATTCTATCCCTTTGTTCTGCACTTGTCCTACATTCTGTATGGTAGTGATAAATCCGGACGAACTGGGTAACCGGACGGTATTGAGTAAATCCCTTGTATTCTTGATGTAATAATCAGCAGTCAGAAATACCCTGTTATTGAATAAACCGATATCAAAACCGATATCAAACTGCTCTGTGGTTTCCCATTTCAGGTTGCCCGGTAGAATGGTGTTCGGGGCAAAGGTGGTATACAGATCTTGGCCAAAAATTGTGTTTCCTGGAAACAACCTGTTGAGTGTGGAGTAGGGAGCTATTGCCTGGTTTCCGGTCAACCCCCAGCTGGAGCGGATCTTCAACTCCGAAAGTCCACGTTTTCCTTTGAGAAACTCCTCTTCGGATACCCTCCAGGCTAAAGCCCCGGAAGGAAAATACCCCCATTTGTTACCCTCACTGTACCTGGAGGATCCATCAGTCCTAAAGCTTGCGGTAAAAAGGTACCGGTTGTCAAATGAATAGTTTACTCTTCCCAGATAGGAAAGCAAGACAGATTTTGCATAACCTGAAGTAGGGATGCCGGGAGTCTGGGCGGCTCCAAGGTTTGCCGTCTCAAACAAATCACTCAAAAAGCCAACCCCATTTGCGGCTAGAAAGGTGGTCAGAAAATCCTGGTACGTGAACCCGGCCACGACAGCCAGCTGGTGTTTTTCATTGAAGGTTTTGGCGTAGGTTATGGTATTTTCACTCAGCAAGCTGGTGTATTGTGACGTGTTGACGCTGGCATTTCCTATCGAGTTCAAGAAGTTGGTGGTTGTGTAATTATCCGTTCTGTCATCTCTGTTTTCAACTCCTCCCGAGATCCGTATAGTCAGTTCAGGAAATGGATTATATATAAATGCTGCACTGGATAACAGTACGTTTGCGCGGATTCTGTTAGTCTGCTCATTGATGAAATTCAGCGGATTAATGATATCCGGGGCGATAAAGGGATATTCATTGGCTAGATTGGTGTAGCTGCCGTCCGCATTATATGGATTGGAAATAGGGGCTGCTGAAATGGCCGAGCCGATCATGGAGTTACCGCGTGAGCCTCCTCCGCTGTCCCTTCTGTCTGTGATCAGATGGGTCAGGGTGTTGGACAGTTCCAACCTGATCTTATCGCTTACTTTGTGGTTCAGGTTAAATCTCAATGCGTACCGGTTATAGTCACTTCCCTTAATGATCCCTTCCTGACCGAAATAACTTCCCGCTACTGTAAACTGGGTTCTTTCATTACCCCCAGAAATGCTAAGCGAGGAGTTGGAAACCGGAGCACTCTGGAAAATAAGGTCCTGCCAGTCAAATCCTTCTCCAAATGCGGCTACTTCTGCCTCAGTGAAGTAGGGAGCACTTCCGTCATTTACCGCCTGGATGTTTTGCAACCGTGCATATTCCGATCCATTCATCAGGTCTAGCTTCTTTCTTAAGGTCTGTACACCATAGCTGGTCTCGAACTCCACCACGGACTGTCCTTCTGCTCCCCGTTTGGTGGTGATCAGCACGACCCCGTTGGCACCTCTGGATCCATAGATCGCAGTGGCAGATGCATCTTTCAATACTTCAATGCTGGCAATGTCCGAGTTGTTCAGATTGGAAGGGTTACCGGAGAATGGAAATCCGTCGATCACATATAAGGGTTCATTACCGCCCTGGATGGAATTGGTTCCCCTTATTCTTACTGCTACTGTGCCTCCGGGAGCCCCGTTGTTTTGGATCACCTGTACACCGGAAGACCTTCCGGAAAGAGCCTGGATTACGTTTGTTGTAGGAAATGCGTTGATCTCCTCCGGGCTTACCCTCGATACAGATCCGGTGAGATCACTTTTCTTTTGGGTTCCGTACCCGATCACTACCACCTCATCGAGTCCAGTCACATCTTCCTCCATCACCACGTTTAGCGCAGAGCGGTTACCCACGGTGATTTCCTGTGGTTTATACCCCAGGAAGGAAAACTGCAGGACACTGTTCTGGCTTGGGACGTTGATGGAGTACTTTCCGTTTTCATCCGATATGACCCCCGTATTGGTGCCCTTGACGAGAATGGAGATTCCGGGAAGTGGAGTGGTATCGGCTGTCGTCACTGTGCCGGACACGGTGAGCTGCCCTTCTTGGGCTACGGCACCGGTAACACAATAGAACTGGAATCCGAGAAATAGCATAAAAGCACAGATGTACTTAGAATAGAGGTCATAGGGTAGAGGATCCATAGTGGTGTAGTTTTGTAATTCCGGTTAAAGTATTTGTTGATTCTTTTTTTTTATGGCTTTTGCGAATAGGAAGCACCCTCTTGTTCCAAAAATGGAATTCCTACACAGTACGGGGAATTAAAACAACAACTTGTAACCGAAATTCAGCTTTATGAACCTTGAAATCCCCTGATACACCCTACTTGTTCGTGTTCCTGTTCTTCTATTGAAAGGGTACAATAAAGGTGCTTAACTGGGATTTGACTCGATCGGGGGTTGAAATCCAATACGCCTCAGAAACCTATGCACCCTAAAAACTGCTAGAAAGTCAACGCCAGAAGCGGGACGAGGATCAATGATAAAAGCATGGTGATCAGGACGAGCAAGGCGGAATTTTCTTCCTCGGACTCAAAGAAAGCAGCGAAAACAGTGATATTGGCAGCTACCGGAAACAAGGCAATCATAGCTAGCATCTGCCTGTCCATTTCTTCCAGTTTATCCACCAGTAAAAACTCTCCACCGATCAATAGACCCATCAGCAGGATGGCAGCAAATGTTCTCAGCAAAAGTGTTTTGCGAATAAATTCCCAGTTGATGCTTTTGAAGTTGAGTTTGGTGAGATTAGTCCCGATCACCATCATGCCCAAAACGGACACCAATGTCCCAAATGTATCCGTTACTGGTTCAATTTCCTCAGGTAAATCGGCTCCAACCGATTTTAAAACAATCCCTGCCGAGAACGCATAGATAAAAGGAATTTTAAAGACTTTCTTGATTGATTCCCAAAATGAGAACCTTGACCTTGCTATCTGAAAATATCCGATTATATCCCCGTATAATGCAGAGCCTATGTAGATACAGATAAGAACGGTAACACCCTCTTCCCCGAAAAGTGCTGTAACTATAGGTATTCCGAAAAAAGCAATGTTGAAAAAGGAAAAAGAGGATTTCAGGAGGTTGGGATCAAAATCACTCGCAAATGTCCGGTATGCATACTTTGCTGGCAATACCATACCCATGGCCAGAAGAAAAGCTAGGACCGGCAGTACAGTCAGTTTTACTGGATCTGCTTCGAGAAGATGGTCTATCACCAGAACAGGCATGAGTACATAGATCAAGGGCACCGTGAGCCATGATTTTTGTACCAGGGACTTTTTTTCGAGCCAATAGCCGATGGGAATACAGAGCAGGTAAGGCAAAAGGCTGCTATACAGCTTAAGAAAAATTTCCATTTCTGATTTTTAAAATGATATCCTGTGTCAGCATGCCCACGGTCTTCACATTATACCATACTGAATTTACATCGATCAATATGCCATTGACCAGGTGCCCCACCGCATATAATCCTTCTCCGGCTTTAGGTGCAAGCACCTGCATGGTTCGCTCATTGATTATCGCTCCTCCCACCGGATAACATTTTAGAAGTTTTGAACCGAGCATGTGCTGGACCAGTTTGCTATCCATCTGGGATAATGCGGAAGCCGCCCCTGTAGCGTTGATAAGCCTGTCTACTTTGTAATCCGCTTTAGTGGTACTTATGTTGAATTTACCTTCTGTTTTAGACCACTTGGCATCTGTGATAAATGGGACTACCTCCAATCTGCCTTGTTCAAACAAATCCAGCAACCGCTTTGCATTGGGAATGGGCATGCCATGCCTGTTGATCGCCCAGTGGGGACTAAACCATTTTTTGAAGCGGATTTTCTCCTTCTGATTGAGCCAGTTCCATATCGTGGCAGAATCGTGCCTGAGTGAGTTGGCCACATCCATCATGGCATCCCCACCTTTTTCAGCGATCTTGAGGTCGGTTTTGAGAAGCTGGTGGGCATCTTTCCCTATCCGGTTTTCTGACTTCCAGTCTGTTTTTTTCCGCTGGAGACGTTGGACTTCCTGTTTGTAAAGTCCATACAGATCCCATGCTTTGATTTTGCGCAGGTTAGTCCGCTCGATGATATGGATTTGCTCAAGGGTAAGAATATCCCGGTGTATGCTCTTTTCTTCCTTCGGCTGTACCCGGGGCAGTAATCCTTCCGGTGAGAAAAGACGGATCTTGCCCTGATAGCCATTGTCGATCAATGTCATGATAGTGTCTATTGCACTCAGGCTGGTTCCCAATACACCTACACTATGGCCGGTGTCCACACGGTCGAGGATTTTGGAAGCTGGATAGGGAAAATCTACGTAGGCCTTATATTTCCGAAGTTTCTTGTAAAGGTTGGGTTTGGGTGTGCCTAATGCTAATACCACATAATCACAGCTGAACTTCTTTTTCTCCAGTGAAACCGTATAGCCCTTTTTTCCGGACTTGATGTCCACCACCTCACCTTTAATCAGGTCGACTCTGATACCTTCCTTCTTGGCTATGTCCAAGTAATGCTGAAACTGGTCTGCTAGGTAGCTTCCATAGAGTGATCTTGCCGTGTAAGCATCATCCAAGTCTCCACTTCCCTTCACATCCTTCCTGGATTTTCCGCCATGCTCATCCAGCCATTTCACAAAATGGTTAGGTTCTTCCACAAATATGCCCATTAAATCCGCTTGGGTGTTGAGCAGGTGACCCTCCTGATCGGTTCCGAAAGCGAGACCTACACCTATGGTTTCATCTTTCTCTATCAGCGTGAGATTTACCTTATCCTGCAGTTTATGCGTTGTAATCTGAATTAAGAGCTCTAAAAAAGTGGCAACCCCACAAGCTCCACCGCCTACAATGGCTATATTCTTCATAAATAAATTGACTATCAGTGTTAAGTGTTCGCTGATAATTGTCAATAACCTTGCTAAAAGCGCATTGACCAGAGTTCAGGGCGGCATCAGGTTCAAAACAGCTCAACAGCACGCGTAAAAGTCCGTTCTGTTCTCGAAAAGAGAAACGGAAGTTATTTTTTTTGCAAAACACCCTGTCACGGGTTTTTTCACATCAATATTTGCTTGACTAACCCGATTTTTAACCATGTTTCAATATTTGCTTTGGATAGAAGCTGGATAGACGTATTTTCCGAAACTCTCTTGATCGAAAATCGCAAGAGTATAAATCCATAAACTAAATAGGAGGTCATTTGAAAAGAAGAGATTTTATCCACCTGTCCGGACTGGGCCTTGGAGCCCTGATCACTCCGGGAGTTTTGGCAATGGGCAATTCCGTTACTGCAGAGCAGCTCACACTTCCGGGATTGGAGAATGCTGCCAAGAAAGCACTTGCTGATGTAGCCCTGAATGCTGCCAGAGCAAAAGGAGCAACCTATACCGATGTCAGAATCGGCCGTTATCTTCAGCAATTCCTGTTCACAAGGGAAAAGAACGTCGAGAACATTACCAATGCAGAGTCATTCGGTGTTGGGATCCGGGTTATAGCTGATGGTACCTGGGGTTTTGCTGCCACTTCAGATGTCACGCCTGACGGGATTAAGAATTGCGCAGAAACAGCTGTAGCCATAGCAAAAGCGAATGCACGTCTCCAGAATGAACCTGTGGAACTTGCTCCTGTGCAAGGCTATGGAGAAGTGACCTGGAATACACCTATCCAGAAAAACGCGCTGGAGATTCCGGTAAAGCAAAAAATTGACCTCTTACTGAACGTCAACAATTCGGCCCTTGACAATGGAGCGGCATTCGTGAATTCCTCGCTGTTTATGATCAATGAGCAGAAGTACTTTGCTTCATCAGAAGGCTCGTACATCGACCAGGATATCCACAGGATCTGGCCTACGTTCAACGTCACGGCTGTGAATAAGGCAGAAGGTAATTTCAGATCACGTCAGGCATTGAGTGCCCCAATGGGAATGGGCTATGAATACCTGGACGGTTTGGCAAAAGATAAGCTTGCCAATCCAGCAGGCTTCAACAGCTATAAGAATTCCTATGATATGGTAGAGGATGCAGTAGCTGCCGCCAAGCATGCAAAGGAAAAACTTACTGCCAAGTCAGTACTTCCCGGAAAATATGATCTGGTATTGGATCCGGACCACCTGGGACTGACTATCCATGAATCCGTGGGGCATCCGTTGGAGCTGGACAGGGTATTGGGCTACGAAGCCAATTATGCCGGGACCAGTTTTGCCACTCTGGATAAGTGGAAGTCCGGTGATTTTAAGTATGGTTCTGATAAAGTAAATATCGTAGCCGATAAGATCCAGCCAAATACCCTTGGCAATACAGGCTATGACGATGAAGGTGTAAAATGCAAGGAATGGGACCTGATCAAAAATGGCGTTCTGGTAAATTACCAGGCCATCCGCGATCAGGCCAAGATCATAGGGGAGTCGGAGTCCCATGGCTGCTGCTTTGCCGATAATTGGAGTTCGGTTCAGTTCCAGCGTATGCCAAACGTCTCCCTGAGACCGGGTACAGAGAAGCTCAGCCCAGCAGATATGGTCAAAGGAGTGGAGAAAGGGATCTATATTATCGGAAGAGGGTCGTATTCCATCGATCAACAGCGATACAATTTCCAGTTTGGAGGCCAGTTGTTCTATGAGATAAAGAACGGGGAGATTGTAGGCATGTTGGAAGATGTAGCCTATCAGTCCAATACCCAGGAATTCTGGAACTCCTGCTCCCAGATATGCGATCAGGATGACTACAGGTTTTTTGGGTCATTCTTTGACGGTAAAGGCCAGCCTTCACAGTCATCTGCTGTTTCCCATGGCAGTGCCACCACCCGTTTCGATGGGGTCAATGTGATCAACACGGGTAGAAACATTTAACCCTTAACTCCAGAAATATGGCGATTTTAACACAAGAAGAAGCAAAACAAATCATAGATAAAGTACTTTCCTTTGCCACTGCAGATGAAACGGCAGTTTCGCTCTCAGGAGGGAGGACAGGGAACATCCGTTATGCACGGAATACGGTAAATACCAGTGGAGAAACCAATGAGATCAATCTTAATATCACTTCGGTATATGGGAAGCGGTCAGGCTCCTCGAGCATCAACGAACTGGATGATGAATCCCTGAAGCGCGCGGTAGCCCGAGCAGAAGAGATCGCGAAGCTGGCTCCCGAGAACCCTGAATATATGCCCATGTTAGGTGCGCAGGATTACGGTACTTCCAGAACATTTGTGGAGTCCACGGATAAAATCAATCCAGAATACCGGGCACAGGTAGCCTCAGACAGTATCAAGTCAAGTGGCGACAATGACCTGACAGCAGCCGGCTACCTGGAAGATTTTTCGGGTTTCTCTGCGATGGGCAACAGCCGTGGATTGTTCGGTTACAATAAAAGTACCTCAGTGGATTTCTCAGTGACGGTAAGGACCTCCGATGGCACAGGATCGGGATACGCAAGTAGGGATTTCAATGATGTGAGTTTACTCAAGTCCAAAGAGGTAACCGACTTGGCAGTGCAAAAGGCCAAAGCATCTGTAAATGCGCAGGCGATCGAACCGGGAAAATATACGGTGATTCTTGAGCCTACTGCAGCTTATGACTTGCTGAGATTGATGACATTTAACCTGGATGCCCGGAATGCCGATGAAGGCAGGAGCTTTCTGAGCAAAAAGGGCGGAGGGACAAGACTGGGGGAGAAGCTCTTTGATGAGCGGGTGAATATCTACTCGGATCCTGCACACCCTGAAATCCCCTCTGCTCCTTGGACCAATGATGGACTTCCAAGGGAGAAAACCACGTGGGTAGAAAATGGAGTAGTGAAAAACATGTTCTATTCCCGCTATTGGGCAGAACAACAAGGAGTGAAACCGGTGGGCAGACCTGGAGGTGTAATCATAGAAGGCGGGGACCAATCGCTTGCCGACATGATCAAGAGCACAGAAAGAGGCGTATTGGTGACGCGGTTTTGGTATATCAGAGCTGTGGATCCGCAGACCCTTCTCTATACAGGACTGACGAGAGACGGTACTTTCTATATTGAAAACGGCCAGATTAAATTTCCTGTCAAGAACTTCAGATTCAATGAAAGCCCCATCATTATGCTGAACAACATTGAAGCACTGGGTAAGCTCCAGCGTGTAGGTGGCAGTATGGTGCCGGCAATGAAAATCCGTGACTTTACGTTCACAAGTTTATCAGACGCAGTTTAATCTGAATTTATTTCGCCCCGGAGGCCGATGTCTCCGGGGTAACTCATACCATCCATGCAGCAGTTTTTCTTTACCAGAATCAAGTATAATTCAGGAAACTGGGATACTGACCAACGCATGCCTTCAAACCTGCTGAATTCGCTGGTAGAGTATACCACTATCCCTATAGACCAGCAGGAAAAAGTAATCGAGCTTAGCAGTCCGGAGATTTTCAAAAGCCCGTTCTGCTATCTCAGTGGACATAGACTGGTGGAGTTTTCTGCTGCTGAGAGGGAAAACTTCAAGCGATACGTCCAACATGGCGGATTTGTATTCGTAGATGACTGTAATCATGACATCGACGGGCTGTTTGCCAAATCTTTTGAAGCTGAAATGACCAAGACTTTTGGGCCTGAAGCTTTACAGAAAATACCTAATACACACCCAATCTACACCTGCTTCTTCAGATTTGAGGATGGTCCCCCCGCTACATCATTTGAACTCAACGGATGGGGGGATGATCTGGTCCATGACTACCTAAAGGCTGTCAAAGTCAATGGGAGGATTGGTGTGCTATACAGTAATAAAGATTATGGCTGTGAGTGGGATTACGACTTCAGAAACAAACGGTTTCTAAAAGAGGATAATACAAAATTTGGCGTAAACATCATTGTTTATGCTTTAACCTGATTTACTTGGAAACTAAAGAAAATTCAGAAATTCAGATACTTATATCCAATATTTCCTTGATTAAAAAGGAAATGGCTAAAGTGATTGTAGGCCAAAATGAAGTGATTGAGGAATTGATCGTCTCTCTTCTGGCCGGGGGACATTGCCTGCTGGAGGGTGTACCTGGACTGGCTAAAACGCTGATGGTAAAATCACTTTCGGAGGTCATGGAAATGCAGTTCAAGCGTATTCAGTTTACACCGGACTTGATGCCCGGTGATATCCTGGGCACTGAGATTCTGGAAGAAGACCATGAGACCGGAAAGAAATTCTTCCAGTTCAATAAGGGGCCGATCTTTGCCAATATGGTACTTGCGGATGAGATCAACCGTACTCCCCCCAAAACCCAGGCTGCCTTACTGGAAGCCATGCAGGAAAAGGTTGTAACCTATGGAGGACAAAACCACCGGCTACCGGATCCGTTTCTGATCATTGCCACACAGAACCCGATCGAGCAGGCGGGAACCTACCCACTTCCGGAAGCACAGTTAGACCGTTTTCTTCTATATATCAAATTAGGTTATCCGTCTGAAGCCGAAGAGCTTGCTATCCTGGAGCGCACCACAGGTACTTACAGGGAAGATCCACAGAAAGTCTTTTCAGCTATGGATATCCTAAAGCTCCAGAAAATGACCAGAGAGGTACACATTGATTCGGGTCTTTTGAACTACATCAACCGGGTCGTGAGGGCCACCCGGCCGGATCATTCCCCGGTAGCCAAAGTGAAAGAGTATGTGGAGTGGGGAGCGGGGACACGGGCAGGGCAGGCCTTGATTTTATGTGCAAAGGCAAGGGCATTGGTGAAGGGTCGTTTTTCGGTGATTTCAGAGGACATCAAAACCTTGGCTTTTCCCGTATTCAGACACCGTCTTACCCTGCATTTCAGGGCTGAAGCTGAAAACGTCTCACCTGACCTGATTATTGAACAAATCCTGGAACAGACTCCGATTCATGAAGGCAGACACACTTGAAATCATCAAACTCAACAACCTCAGGCTTGCTGCTCGTCTGGTCAGTGAGCAACTGAAGCAAGGGGTGCATTTAGGCAAGAAGGTGGGATACGGCAGTGAATTTGAACAATACCGACATTACACTGCAGGCGATGATCCCAAGCTTTTGGACTGGAAGTATTTTTCAAAGTCAGGCAAGTACATGGTAAAGGAATCCCAGACAGAAAGTCACCTGCATGTAACTTTTATGATGGATCTCTCAGGCTCTATGAACTATGAAGAAAAGGGGATCAAGAGGTTGGATTATGCAAAAAATCTCCTGGCTTCCCTGGCTTTTCTGGCGCACCGGCAGTCTGATTCGATTTCTTACTTTACTTTTCAGCACGGTCAGGTGACCCAACAGGTAGCACCTTCTCCCAAGGCTTTTCAACGACTTCTTTATCAACTGGGAAAAGACAGGGCAGAAGGAAACTGGCCCTTAAACCGGGAGAATTTTTCCATACCAAAAAGCCGCCAAAAGGAGCTGGTTATTATCGTCTCGGATTTCCTGCAGCAAGATTCAGAATGGCTTGATATCGTTCAGCAATTACGTTATCCACAAAAGGAACTTATTCTTTTCCAGCTACTTGGGGATATGGAGGTGAATCTTGACTTTAAAGGAAGTGTCCGGTTCAAAGACCTTGAAGGAGAGCAGGTCATCTCACTGGAAGGCACGGCAACACAGAAAAGCTACAATGCAGCCATCCGCTCCTATCTTGATGAAATGGAATCAGCTCTCAGACTTCCTAAAGTTCACTTGCTAAGGGCCAGTCTTCAGGAACCCATCACTGAGCTTATCCATCGGTTTTTGGCCCGAAGATCTTTTAATTGATGGAGTTTGTACAGCCTATATTGTTATGGGGCCTGGTAGGTATCGCTATCCCAGTTTTGGTCCATCTTTGGAATGGAAGGAAGGGGAAGGTGGTGTCCTGGGCAGCTATGCAGTGGCTGACAGAACAGAAAAACCAGGCCTCAAGATCATCCCGGATTGATCACTGGCTTATTCTGCTTTTAAGGATTCTGTTTTTGGTAATTCTGGTTTTATTGGTTTCAAAACCACTTGTTGAGCTTTGGTCCGAAGAGAAAGCTGAAGTTGTCCATTTGGTTCAACCTGATAGAGCGCTGATTTCCGAATTTCGGTTTGAGCTGGAACAGGCGCTGGATAATGGCGGGAAAGTGATAGTAATGGATAGCTTGAATTCTGAATTAAACAGTTTAGATGATGTGTCTCAATATACAGAATTTCAAGGGTTAATGATTTCAGATGCATTGCAGAACCTTCCAGAGAAAATCAAAGGGTTAAATCTATATGTAAAGAATCCGGCAATCATTCCGGGGCATCAATTTTTCCGCGTACCCGTCATGCCCACGTTTTTCATGGGAAAAGGCAGCGCCCCTGTAGCGTCAGGATATCTGGCGTGGGGAAATGGTTATGCGAGCACTGTGAATGAGGAAGGCAGGGTGGTATTTACCGAAAAGGCACCTGCAGAAAGCGAAGATGCTATATGGAGCGGACAAGCTGTGAGTTTTTATATGGATAGTCTTTCCGCGGGAGAAACAGAGAGCATACATTCAGCAATCAAAGCTATAGCGGAGGTTTATCCTGTTCGTTTCGAACAGACGGGGGACCAGACTTCTGCCATGCTTTATTTTGGCCAGCTCAGTCCGGTTCAAATGAACCCTAATACATTGTACTTTATCACCAATTCACCGGAAGTGCAGCTCAGACCCAATGTCAGGGTGTTTCGGACAGCATTGGATTATGAAAATGCTGAGCAGGTAAGAAATGGTCAGCTGCCAGAGCTCTTACTGGAAGAGCTGCTGGGTCACCTAGGGCTGAAAAGAAAATCAGTTCCTACAACCGAATCACAACTGAAGGCGCATTTTTTGGTAGCAGATAAAGCGGGACTGTTCCCGGGTGATGATTGGGAAACCGTTTTGTCACTATTACTGGTTTTGACGTTTATTGCTGAGCGTATACTTTCACACCGGAAAGGAATTTGACCACCCTGGAACAACATATCGCCCATATCCGTCTTCAGCTGCTAATCAACAGTGGCTTGAAATCCGCATTGCTGGCCGGTATACTAATTGTAATCATGTTGGCGTTAGGGCTATCTTGGATATTGGCGAGCATTGGCGGAGCTGTGATCTTAGCCCTTTCGTTGTATTCTTTTGGTTTTTTCAAGAGCAGGAAGAAAGAGGTGGTCACACTGCTTCATGAACGCTATTCCAGTCTGGAATACAGCCTCGAATTACTGGAGAAGCCTGCCTTAAACCAATTGGAGTTATTACAGCTGGAGCGGATCAGGTCTGGTTTCAGACCCGAGAGCACGTGGATCTTTCACCATAAGCTTGGGCCTTTTGTTTTGGCTTTCTTCCTTTCATTTGGAGCCTTCGGAGTAAACTTGCTGCTGGATAGGAGTGAACTGATCCCCACCGACCCAGTCACGTTGACGGACACGTCATCAGACAGCACTGCGTCGGAGGTCTTTCTGGAAGATATACAGGTTACAATTTCTCCGCCGGATTACACAGGCTTGCCTGCAACGGCCCAGAAGGAGCTGGAAATCACTGCGCTGAGAGGCTCCCAGATCATGTGGGAATTGACTTTTGGGACCGTGGAAGATTTGACGGTAACACTTGTGAACCAGGAGGGCAAGGCGTTGGATTTTGAAAAAGGCAGGTCCTCCCACCTCCTGCAGGACGAGGTGGTAAGTTCCGGGATTTATTCTATCAGAGCGCTCTCGGGTGACTCCCTTGTCTTTGACAGCGGTTTTTTTCCTTTCAAGGCCGTGTTGGATTTGGCCCCTGTGATCACACCGGCTGAAAAGGAAGTCTATCGTTTCCACTTTTCCGGAGATGCGGAGCAGCTTCAGGTAATGGCCAGGATTTCGGATGATTTCCTGGTGAGTGAAGTTTATCTGGTAGCTACACTCGCCAGGGGGAGTGGGGAGAATGTGAAGTTCAGGGAAAGTAGAATACCGGTAGCCGATTCAAAATTCAAATCGGCAGAAATCCAATCCTTATTGGATTTAAAAGACTTGGATTTTAAGGAAGGTGATGAGCTTTATTATTATTGGGCTGCTATAGACAATAGGAGGCCTGAACCTAATTTTTCGAGATCCGACACGTATTTCATCAAGTATGTGGATTCTACCGGGGTGGAAGAGGGGGATCTTCCCGGGATGGCTATCCATGTACTCCCAGAATATTTCCGTAGCCAGCGTCAGATTATAATTGATACCGAGAAACTGATCCATGATAAATCTAAACTGGATCCCCGGCCATTCAATGAAACGTCAAATGAAATTGGCTATGAGCAAAAGCTTCTGAGGATGCGGTATGGTCAGTATCTGGGAGAAGAATTTGAGAGCAATGCAGGAGGTGGAAGTGTGGCACTGGATGAATCCGGAGATTTACTCAAAGGGTATATACATGCCCATGATCAGGAAGGAGAGCATGAGCATCCTGTCGGCGGGCATGATAAGTCTGAAACAAAGGGGACCGGAGAAGGCGGCCACGCCCATGAGGTTTCAGCAGGAAATGGTGGTAACGTGGACGATGGGGACGGGCTTGGAGGATTGCTGGATGCCTTTATCCATAATCATGAATCCGAAGAGATGAATACATTCTATGAGGAATCGACAAGGGGCACGTTAAAGATGGCTTTGGAACAAATGTGGCAATCAGAGCTTCATTTGAGGCTATTTGAACCTGAAAAAGCGCTGCCCTATCAATACAAGGCTTTGGAATACCTTAAAGCAGTCCAGCAGAAATCCCGCTTGTATGTACAAAGGACGGGGTTTGATCCACCTCCGATCAAAGAGGAGGAAAAGCGCCTGAGCGGCAATCTGGATAAGCTTGAAGAAAGAATTCTAAAAGAACAGGTGGAGCTTACAAAGCAGTTACAACCGCTGGTCTCTAGGGTACTTGGGTTGCTTGAAACCACTGGACTTTCTGCTGAAGAAAAGCAGGTTGTGCAGGATTTTGCTGCTAGTTGGACTCAGCGAATGCAATATTCAGGGATTGAAGACTGGTCAGTTTTGGTTCTTGTACAGCGGCTGATGTCCGGTGGACTTCAAGAACAAGACAGGAAGGAGTTGTACAGAAAGCTTTACCCATTACTTGGAGGAAATAAATCTATGGATGCATCCTACAGCTCCGAAAAAGCCCTGGAAGCAGCTTTCTGGAGAAATCTCAAATGATGCATTTTGAACCCGTTATACCGGTATTTTTGGCCTATACTTTGGCAGGATTGATTTGTTTTCTGTTGTTCTATCAGCTGGTAGAGATAAAGAAGACTGCAGTTTCGCGGAGAAGGAAACTGCTTCGTCTACTTCTCAATACACTGCTGAGCTTAGCCTTGATAGGAATGATAACCCAGCCAAGTTGGGAGCAGGTGGTGATGTTCAAAAAAAAGCTGGTCGTCCCCGGAAATTTTTCACGCGATGATATCAGGTTCTGGAAAGATTCGCTGGAAATCCAAAAACACTCTTCCATTGATGCTGTTGTCCCGGAAGATAATCCTCTCATACTAGTGGGTAGTGGGTTTTCACGTGAGGATCTGTCTGGATTGCAGGATAAGGAAGTCCATTGGATTTCCACTGATAGCTTACCAGTTTCAAATCTGAACTGGAAAGGACTGGTCAGGTTAAACGAGATCCAATACGTGAGAGGAAAAATAACCGCCAATGGGCCCCGGGAGATCAGGGCATTCCAAGGTGATATTATGCTTGATGAGCAGTCCTTGCAGGGCGGGGAAGAGGGGTTTGAACTTAAGTTCCCTTCGAAAGTGACGGGTAGGAGCCAGGTTGATCTGTTCATAGATGAAGAAAAAATCCAAACGCTACGGTTTTATACAGCTGCGCGTAAGCCTCGGAAGTTCAGAATGCAGCTTGGGTATCCCAGCATGGAATCAAGGATATTGTTTCAGTGGCTGCAGAAGCAAGGGGAGGAGGTAGTTCAGGAGATTGAGGTTTCCAGGAATACACGGATCGGAGCCAACATAAGTAACCAGGATACCTTGGATATACTTATTGTTTCTCCAGATAGATTGGGAAATACTGACATCCGTAAGGAGGTAGAAAACGGTTCTTCTGTTCTGGTAATGCAATTTGAGCGACCTGAACGCGAATTGGGTGAACTGAACAGGATGCTGGGTACTACCTTCAAAATAGAAGCTGTTGGAAATGAAGAAGCTAGAATATTGGATAATGGATTGGAAACACTGCCTTTCCGGTTTCTCCCGGGGACGGGTCAACAGAATCTACTTGAACAATCGGTAGTTATCGGTCAGGTGGGCAATGCCAGAATTGCGGCCAGTATAATCGGTCCAAGTTTTCCAAGGATATTGGAGGGAGACAGCATAGGTTATTCAAAGATCTGGGACGAAATCCTGGGCTCCTTATATCCGCCGGAAGAAGTAAGTTGGTCACTATCAGCTCCGGTTTTTACAGGCTTGCCTTTCCAGATTCAGCTAAATCAGCGTGCGGGGGATTTTGACTTCATACCTATAGCCAATGATACGCTGTTCCTGCAACGGTCGCTAGTGAACCCCAATACGAAGTCTGGCAGCTTCATAGCAAGTGATTCCGGCTGGGTAAGCTTTTCTGATTCACTGGAAGTATATCTTTATAGAAGTGAAGAGTATAAAGAAAGCTATGAAAGCCAGCTGATGGCCAATTTCCTGACTAGCCAAAAACCTATGACACACACGGAAAGCTACGTTACCCGCCAAAGGCTATTCACAGACTGGATGTGGCTTATTATTATCATATGCCTGGCGGGTATGGTATGGGTGGAGCCAAAGCTGGATATACGTTGAGTTTTTATATACTGTAATAAAAAAACAGGGCAAGCCAGGTACTGGTAAGGTAGTTGGGGTAGAGAATGCGTGGAAAGTGATAAAAAGCCAAGAGCCCAGATAAAAGAGACAAGCTGCAGTAAGTGCGGGCAAAATCTTGTGCTTACCATTACAGCGGTGAAAACCGGAATACCAGATCACTGGGTCATCGGACAATGCCACAGCTGTGAAGAGTTTAACCTGCTGACCACTGGCCGCGATGCCGGAGGAATCAGGTTTGATAATTTCGTTTCATTGGACGTTTTGGACTGTACCATCACCACCAGACGGGAAGTAATGGACCGGCTTCTCCAGATGAAAAGCGGTAGCGCTTCTTCTGATAAGTAGGGTCTGCTGAAAAAGTCCCAGCTATGCCACCTTCAAGGCGTCCGGGTGATGATGTATGCCTATACTTCGAATGAGGGCAAGGTAGAAGATGGAAGGGTTGATGCAGGCCCTAAGTAAATTAGGGCTGTCGGGGTAGGTTGTTTATTAATGCATTCAAACTACCAGAAGGAAATTTTCCTTGTTCAATCCTGAGACCTCATATTGCAGATTGGTAGTAATCACCCGTTGAAGCACTGTTTTAAGTGATTCAAAATCCGACGGCTTCTTAATATAGACATTTGCACCTTTGACAAAGGTGTTTTCAATATCCTCTTCAGCAGACGAGGTAGAATAAATCGCCACAGATAATGTTTTCAGCCGCGAATTGCTCCTTATCTCGGTCAAGCAGTCCATTCCCCCTTTTAAAGGCATATTCAGATCCAGAAAAATTATATCGGGCAAAATATTCTCTGAATTACTCAGAAAATCCATCAGTTCCACACCATTCTTGACAAGAATTATGTTTGTTCTAGCTTTTAACTGATCAATTGCCTCTCTGAAAAAAAGCCGATCATCTTCATCATCATCGGCAAGTAAGATATTCAATCTTCTCATTCTTCAACTTGTTGGTAGCGATTGTTAGCTGGAGTTTCCTTTTGCAATAGTTTTCTCTTGGTTACGATCCTATTAAAAGCGGAAGATGTTAAGCCGGTTATTTTTTTAAATTGGTTTGATAAATGGCCTACACTGCTATAATTGAGCATGTAGGCTATTTCTGTCAAGGTATGTTCCCCATTTAGTATCAAGACTTTTGCCCGTTCTATTTTTTGTAATATGATGTAATATTCGAGTGTTGTGGATGTAGCTTCGGAGAATAAATTGGACAGATAGCCATAGCTGAAATTCAATTTGTTCGCAATGTAATTTGAAGTTTTGAAATTTTGGTCCTGCATGTCCGAGTTTACCATCTCTACCACTACATCCCTTATCCGTTGAACCAATTGATCCTTTTGGTTTTCCTGGATATAAATACCATAGTCATTCAGATTCGATTTAAGCAGTTCAAGTCTTTCCTGACCCAATGTTTCGGTAATTTCCACATCCCCAATGCCGTTGAACTTGTAGGTAACATTCAGCTTATCGAGTTCTGTTTCCAGAATCTTTCTCAGGGTAATGGTAATATGGTAACCGAAGGTTAAATTCATATGTAAAATAAATGCATTAATCGGACTATCCAGCGGTTGTTTAGATGATCAATCGGCCAGTTAAAATTAATTTATGTAACAGTTGTTTGGGTTTTCCATAAAACTAGTGGTTTCATTTAGCGTACATTTGGATGAGAAGCTAGTCAAATTTAGCTAGAAAGTCAATTAATTTGCTTCGATTCGCATCTTATACTCAAAAATGGTGCTTTTATATATATTTTGACTACTTATCTGATAAGTTCACGATGGGATTTCAAAATCGAATCTCCCAAGTCTGAAACCTACTTAGGCTGAGGCCCAGTCCTAAAAGCCGTTTTCTTATAATGCCTAAAACGTGTTGTATCCCATAAGGGTCGGGAGCATAACCACCATGTGGATTGCGTGTAAGGGTGGAGAATCCCCGACTTGGGGAATTTTCTGTATGAATCCAGTAAGCTGCTTTCCCCCTTAAATAGAATCCTCATTGAAATTCAAGTTCTATATTCTCTCCAGAAAGTAGCGGTATCCTAGCGTGTAACCGAGTTAGGCTAGCATAAAGGATACATAATGCTAACCGTTTGACAATGATATCGCTATCCTATGGCTCAGGGATGATGTACAAGACTATTTCGATGGAGTTCATGCATTTTTCAAACTACGGAACCTGGATATATGTAGGTAAGGAGTGGGTGATAATGATCCCGTTTAGGAGTTAATGAAAGATGAAAATTTCTCCTTGCATCATTCTTGTTACCCTACCAAGCATAAACCTTTATCTTATGAACATCTTTCCTAATCCACTCTTCCTCGGTACCCGACGTCTGATTAACCAGAGTGAAGGGGTTACTTCTTTAATCGCAGGTTCATATGTGATTTATTTAGCTGTAAAGAACAAGAATTTTGCGTTTGGAGTAGCAGGAGGTTACCTGTTGTTTAGGGGAGGGTTAAAAATGAGAGAAATTCCACCAGTGCATATCGAAACCGAGTAGCAATAATCCTTTTTTATCTTGCACAGTAGGAAAATTTTTAAGTGACAGACTGTTACATTTTTGTTACAAAAAGTGTTTTTGAATTTGAATTTTAGCCTTTGGTTAGCCCTATAAGCTTATTGTTGTCGTTAGTATCGTTTTTGTTTGCATAGTATGAAGTGCCCAGTCGGACCAACCCCAAGTTGGACAGACAAGATTTTTTTCACTTCATATACATACACACTAAAGGCAACTACTATGACAGACTTACAAGTAAATCCCAATCATTTAAGATTTATAGTATATGTCGATCCGATTTGCTGTTGGAGTTGGGGTATACTATCCAAAATCAATCACCTCAAGACGAACGTGGGTGTACCTTTGGATTTTGAAATCCGTGTAGGTGGCCTTATCGGTGAGGAATCCACATTTTTTGACAGTGAAATGAACATAAAAAGCATTTCACACTGGACCCCCCTCTGGATGGCCAATAGTACCAGACTGACTGATTTGCTTGAAGTCGATATCCGGGAAAAGAATATCACCAAATCCTCCAGAACTGCATGCATTGCAATTGCGGCCCTGCGGCTCCAATCCCGGGAAGCAGCGTATGAATTGCTATGGAAACTAAGCTCACTGGTGATGGTGGACGGGAAAGATATCTTAAGTTGGGATTTCCTGCTTGACGAAGTAAAAGAGCTGGCCATGACCAGTCCTGGTTTATTTGACTATGGAAAGTTTGAGGAAGATTTCTTTGGCCCCTCGGCAAGGGAGGAATTTAGAAAAGACCTCGAACTTGCTTCCATCCACCAGATCAACAGATTTCCCACCCTGTTGATTATGAATTCGGAATCAAAAAAAACCAACCGTGTAGTGGGGTTTAGATCTTATGAGGAACTTTGTATGGAGATCAATTCCACGGCTGATCTGGAATTGGATTGAGTTTCGGATCCAATCATTGGTTTTTCAGGTAGACCAAGCGTAACTATTGTTACTCTTTTTGAGGCAAAATAAAGCCACTTGACTCAAGCGTAAATCAGGGTATCTACCTCCAAGCGTGCATAGAGATACCTTTCCCTAATGGAATATTTGTTGTGCTTTTCCATGGAAAACCAACTAAACCATGGAGAACATTCTTATAACAGGAGGAGCAGGATTCATTGGGTCATATTTATTTGATGAGCTGATGAACAGCTCCCCTTCCTATAAAGTTACAGTTTTGGATAACCTAAATGCAGAGTCTCCTGGAGATAGAAAATGGCCCAACCACCTTGTTGATCCAGTTTCCAGAGTTTTAGGGGATATACGCGACAGGGATTTGGTGGAACGACTTGTTGGTAAGGCCGATGCAGTGATTCACTTAGCTGCCCTGGTGGGATTTGGTAAATCTGTTTATGACATCCATGATTTCGTAGACGTAAATGTGACTGGTACGGCGATCCTGCTTGAGGCGATTGCCAAGAATCCGGTTAAGAAGCTTATTGTGGCTTCCAGTATAGCGGTATATGGTGAAGGGGCTTATAAAGATATGAAGGGCAAGCTCTATCATAGTCTTACACGAAGTCCTTCAGACCTTGCTTGCAAGCGGTGGGATGTCAGAAATGCCGATGGGGAGAAGCTCATGGCTGTTGCTACTTCAGAGGAAAAGGGGGTAGCTCCAAATACAATTTATGGAATGACTAAATATAGTCAGGAGGTAGCATCACTGATCGCCTGTGCCGCTTACAAGGTACCGGTCACCATACTTCGCTTGTCACATGTATATGGTCCGATATCATATTTTTCCAACCCATACGTAGAGCTGTTGGCCAGTTTCTCTGCGAGACTAGTCGCTAAGAGACCCCCGCAAATTCTTGAAGACGGTGAGCAGTTGAGGGATTTTGTACATGTCGCGGATGTAGTAAAGGCCTTCCGTCTTGCATTGGAAGCAGATGAATCCGATGGGCAGGTTATTAATATAGGAAGTGGTATACCGCATAGCTTCAATACCGTGGCAAAGATACTTGGTGAATATCTGGACGGAGCCAATCCAGAACCAGAGTATACGGGTGAATTTAACATGGATGATATCCGTCACTGCTATCCGACGATCGAAAAAGCACAGCAGCTCCTTAATTATCAACCTCAAGTAGCCTTAAGTCAAGGACTGAAGGCATTTGCGAGGGGATTAAAGAATCAAACGTCAAAATAGTCTATCAGAAAGAAGAGGGATTTTTAGTTTAAAAGTTGATTTATGAAAATTGTATTTATCGGGTCAACGATCAGTTCCTATCGTGGCAATGTCCAATCATCTATTTACAGGGCCCTGCTTACCCAGCTTGGTAAGATAGGACACTCTGTGTATTTTCTAGAGTATGAGACGAAGGCAAACAAGCAGTATAGGGAATTCTCCAAAGCTGATTATTACAGTCTTTACTTCTTCAAATCCCTGCCTGAGCTGAAGCTGAAAAATACAGTGCTTATCGAGACAGCCGATCTGGTGATCATTGGTAGCAAAACCCCGGAAGGCTCCAGGATTATAGACTGGGTTATGAAGACAGCCCTAGGCCTTAAATGCTTCTATGATCTGGAAGCTTCAAAGACGTTGGGATTTCTCGAAAATGGAAATAACACATTTATTCGTGCTGACCAAGTGGTGAAGTTTGATCTGATACTTTCTACGTCAGGTGGGAGAATGCTCCGTGCTTTTCAGGAAAAGTATAAGGCAAGATATGTCTGTCCGCTGTATGGTTCCGTGGATCAGGAATTGTATTATCCTCAGGTGAAGACCAAGGAAGGATCACTGGGGTACATTGGGCCATTCAGTGAAGACCGTGAGCCTTCCTTGAAAGAGCATATGTTTGATGTGGCAGTCAGGTTAAAAGACCATCAGTTTGGAATTACCGGGATAGGGTATACCGGGGGAAACAATTGGCCAAGAAACATACAATACATAGATTACCTGGCTCCGGATGGTCACCGTAATTTTTATTCAGGTTATAAATACGCTCTCCATGTCACCCGAAGAAATCTTGTAACCTCAGGTTATTCCCCTGGCATCCGGTTATTTGAAGCAGCTGCTTGTGGAGTTCCCATCATATCGGATTATTGGGAGGGTATGGAGGAGTTCTTTGAACCCGGAAAAGAAATTCTCTTGAGCGAGTCTACTGGAGATACTATCAATATTATCCTCACCACCCCTGATGAGGTGCTGAAAGAAATAACGGACCGGGCTTTGAAAAAAGTAACCCAGCAGCATTCTTCTTCGCGACGCGCCATTGAACTGCTGTCTTATTACCTTGAGGTGAAAAACCGTAAGGGATAAACCGGTCCGAGAATAGTAAGATCATGGATAGCCCCCTTCTCTTAATCTTGGGTCTGTCTGCAAACTCCTGGGCGAGTGGAGCGTATTTTTTTCTTTCTTTGTCGATTCCCTTTTGGATTAAACCCGGACAGCTTCCAGGAGGATTTTTTTCATATTCGATACCGTGGAATCCCAGGATTTATTGCGTAGAATAGCTTCATACAGATACTTTTTGCAGGGTGCTTTTTTCTCCAAAATCTGTACAATAGCCGATTTGAATTCTTCCGGTCCTGAAATAAGCTTGATACAACGTGTATAATCCCGTTCCAAGTCGGTTAGGCGGGTGGAAATGATAGGTTTTCCTGATGCCATATACTCCAGTATACGGGAGGGACTGATGGAGCGCGTGGAATCATTGAGTGCGAATGGCATCATCGCAATATCAAAAGCCCTGACATAATCGGGCTGCTGGGAGTAGGATATAGGTCCCAGAAAATGGATATTGGGATTTTTAGGAAGTTTATGCTGCACAGAACATGATATAGGCCCTATACAGACAAAGGAACAGTGCGGCAATTTGGCAGCAGTTTGTTCCATCAAACTAAAATCTAATTTTTCATCTATTTCCCCGCAGTATCCTATTTTAGGCCCTTGCAAAACAGCTATTACGCGTGGAATGGTTTGAGGTCTATTTATTGGAGAGAAGTGATCTACGTCTACGGAACCGGGAAAATAGTAGACATTGTCATGGATGTTGAGTTTGTTTTCAAATATGGACTTGCAATTGGTAAAGACAGCATCTGCCTTAGACAACAGGCATTTTTCCTGCTGGACAAGTTCCAGATTACCAGGCTTGAACACGTTCAGTTCCTCCATACAGTCATACACGACATATTTGAATCTGAATTTATCCAATACCCCGTGAAAAAGAGGAGAATAAAACCAGGCGATAGGAGGTCTCCCAGAGTTTATGAAGTCACAGAGTACTTCAGGTAATTCACTTACCCTGTTTATGTTCGGTTGCAGGATATGGAGCGATGGATTCTTGATCAAAAGCGTATGCCCTTTTCTGGCGTTCATCAACGGCTTCTCGACATATAGAACCTTCATTTCTTGTGAGAGTCTGCTTAATACATGCTGAGGCCTCTGATGGATATATTCCCATCTAATGTGGGAAAAAACCACCACGTCGTATTCACTGTCCTTTAAGTTAATAAGGACGTTTTGGTTGGGGTTTATTGGATTGACGACCGGAGGTAAGTCGATTTTCATAGATTAAATAATGTGGTAAGCTGAGAGTTAAATTGTATTTTTGTTGGTCTATATTGTGTTTTGTATTTATATACTGATCACTGATCACTGATCACTGATCAAGAGAACTGATTGATTATAATTATAAATGTATTATTAACATGTGTTTTAAATATCCTAAGTTATTGTTGAGTTATATTACATTATTTTTTGATTATTTTACAGAATTATAATATATGACAGATGATGCTCATATACCCCCCAGATCTGTATCTATGGATAACCGTATCGAGTAGGGCGGCATTATTCGCTTCTGGAATTTTTGAAAATATAGTATGGCATTAGTTATAAGTCTGTGGGAGCCTCTCTCTGTTGTTTAATAACCGGTAAAAATGAAGAATCTGACGGAGATGAGATGGGATTAAAAAACCATCATGAAAACTGAAAAACCGATTATCAATAGATAACCGGCTTTTATTGTTTTTATTTCCGCTTATTTCTTTACAGTAGGAACTGTTGAATTCAGACTGTCTTCCAAGTGGAGTTTTAAATCCTCCATTTTATTCCATAGGTTGGAAATCTTAAGTGAATCAGCTTCACGCTTTGTCAAGATTCTTGGTTCCTGCGTCTGGTCTGATGCAGGGTTGTCTTTTTTCTCCTTCAGCAAAGTTTGTATCCATAAACTCTGTCCATGGTAGAGAAAAACTTGCTGATAACTGTAATTTCCCCACTCTTGCCAAGGAGAAGCTTCTTGATAATAGGTACCAGCCGAAGTGTTTTTCACCGGAACAGAAGATTGTGGATAGGCTGCCCGGAACTGATTCCATTCACTTTCCCCAAAGTTAGGCAAGGATACTTTTACTCCGGTATGATTGGATAATTCCGAGTCATTTGATGGTGCAGCAGTACTAGGTTGGGCTATTTTGGACTGCCCGGCATCATTTCCCTGGGTTTGTTCCGTTTCTGTACTTCCTCTATGATCAGAGCCGCATGAGTTCAAGCCAACCAACAGCACGGAACATATGAAAGGTACCGCTAGTTTATAAGTTCTTATAATATTCATAGCTTTTAAATTAGATGATGGTAATGTTATATCAATAGTTATACTAGAATATGACTAGTATAACACAGAGGAAGTGGATCATTCTTCTATTTTTATTTAGAATGCTAAACTGTTTTATCTGAGACATATAATTTCACTCTATGCCACGTTTTGTGCAGCAGACGTATTGCGTCTGTCTCAGTTAAGCAAGGAAGTGGTGATCCCATTATGTAGCCATAATTCAACAATACGGGGAAGATTTGGAATGGCAACCGTAGGGCACCCATTGTACGCTTCCCGATAATGCCTTCGAAAGCGATATGCTATAAGGCATATCTTTTGAACCCTGTACTTAAATCAACTGAGCTAACCTATGAAATTTGTAATATATAGTAAGAAAACAGTACTAGTTGGTCTTGTCTTCGTTGGATTTGTAGTCGAGGGATGCAAAACCAATAACAGCGGTGAGGGAAATGAAATGACAAGAGATTCGAGTGATTTGCTTAATCAACGTGAGCTATTGACTGATGGATCTTATAATCCCCGCACAGATCCCGCCGGATCTGAAATAAATTTGAGGGAAAATCTACCTGATCCACTTCAGTTGAAACTCGATCAAGATTCGGATATTAAAAATAAAAAGATAGTTCATTCAACGAGTATGATTCGGGACGGTAAAACTTATTATAGAATCCAATTTGATGGGGATACTTCCCTCTATATTTTTGATGCGGAGGGGAAGTCGTTTTCCGGCCATAAGCAGTAGTTGTCCGATCGTCAAATAATTTTTCCAGGTTGGTACATACTTAAATATTCCACAGTACGTTTCACTCTCTTTTCAAGTAATTACTTATGCGCTTTTTTAGATTGCCGTAAACTTTTTGATAGGGTGGTGTCCGATGATTATCCAATTCTATCGTCCATGCGATTATCTTTGAAATTTAAATATTATATAATTCATTTTTCAGTGTAGTAACTGCAATGACCTGAGCGTGGTCCATCCGATTTCTATAATTGACCTGAGGTTAATTTTTTTTCTCTGTCTATTTTAATCCTATGCCTTTAATCTGGATTTTACATAATTGGAATAAATTAGTTGAATATTGTATTATTTTAAAATCAATTGCATTATGCTATGAATCAGTGCTGAAGCTATAAAAAAATGCAAAAATACAGTCACTTTTGGGTTTAAAACAGGTTGTTATTAGCTCTGTATTCTTAGAACTTGATACTTCTATTAAGATTAGATTGACAATAAACCCAACTGCCCATGATTAACACTACCTAGTTTTATCCCCTCTCTTTTTATACTACAATAGCTATATCCTATTATCTCGGGTACGGACTGAAACCTCTATGTGAAGATTTTTCCATAAGGTATATAGACCGGCTATATGGAATCTATTTGTCTATATCCATAGATAATATGCCTCCTTATTTAGTATATGATTACTGGTTATCATCACTCACGGCCGGAAGATTCGACCAGCGCTTTTTGGTGCCTGCATCCAGCAGGATTATGTGACAAAACATGTTTTTATAATTCCAATAAACCCGATTAAAATGAAATATAAAGATTTACAAAAGAGTCTTCCCTGGTTCCTCTTGGTTGGCTTGATAGCATGCTATCACTCACAGGCGATTGCAGGGACGGCTTATCTCCGGGAGATGCCGATGCCCTTGATTTCGCGGATCGATGCTTTTGATATCACTGTTAGCGGTGAGGTCGTAGATGAGGATGGTTACCCGATTCCAGGAGCCTCCGTGACAGTAAAAGGCACTACGATAGGGATGGCGACGGATATGGATGGCAAGTTCACGTTGAATGTACCGGATGCAGAAAGCGTTTTGGTTTTTTCTTTTATTGGCTACAATACCCAGGAAATACTGGTTGGAAACCAGACAGAAATCCGTGTTACCCTGGCGGAGAATCTCAATGACCTTGGAGAAGTGGTTGTTGTGGGTTACGGAGCACAAAAGAAAGGTACGATAACCGGTGCGGTGAGTGAGGTGAAGACGGATGACTTATTGAAAACACCCTCGGTCACTACCTCAGAAGCATTGGTAGGTAAAATGCAAGGAATCACGGCCAGGCAGACAGATGCCAGGCCAGGGGCCAGTGCCAATATCCAGATAAGGAACATGGGAGATCCGCTATACGTGATTGACGGTATTCCCTCCGATGCAGGCCAGTTCAATAACCTGGGGCAAAGTGACATAGAAAGTATCACCGTCTTAAAGGACGCCTCTGCGGCAATCTATGGGATGAGAGCGGCAAATGGAGTGGTGCTGGTGACCACCAAAAGAGGAAGGGCCAATCAAAAAGCTGAAATAAACCTATCAGGATATTATGGTTTTCAGGATTTTACCAGATACCCACGGCCTGCAAATGCCTATCAGTTTCTCCGTGCCCAGGTAGAATCCGACATTAATCTGGGAAGTACTCCGAGTATCAGCAGAGAGGAACTTCAGCGATGGCAGCAGGGAACAGAAAGAGGTTATCAAAGTTTTGATTATTACAACTTTATCATGAGGCCTAATGTACCCCAATATTCGCTGAACGGCAGTGCCGTGGGGGGAAGTGAAAACACCAAATACTTCTTCTCCCTAAGCCACCTGGATCAGGACGCCCTCATAGAGGATTACCTGTTTCAGCGGACTAATTTCCAGTCAAATATCGATATGACGCTGGCTAAAGGACTCACGGTGGGGACCCAGCTGAGTGGGCGGATTGAAAACAGGGAGCAAGTGGGGGTACCTGGTCTGGATGATTACTTCAACCCGTTTTTGAGTATTTTCACAATGTGGCCTACCGAGCGCCCCTATGCCAATGACAACCCTAATTACGTCAATGGGGATGTGCATAACATCAATGTGAACCCGGCGACCTACACCAAGGAAATAACAGGGTATATCGATGAGGTATGGAGAGCTATAAAAGGTAATTTTTATGCAGAGTATGATTTTGATAATGGACTGTCTTTCAAGGGAACGTATTCGTACAACTACACCACGCTGGACTTTGATGGATATGAATATACCTATGATGCCTACATCTATGATGAAGCGACAGACACGTATGTGACCAGACCTGAATATGGAAACCAAAACCCTTGGAGGGAAAGAAGGAAACGTAACACAGTAGACCGGGTAGGACAATTGCAGGCCAATTATGCGAAAAGTTTCGGCCGTCATAATTTATCAGCCATAGCCGGATATGAAAGATGGGATCAGCAGTCCCATTATATGGTCGTCCACACTGTCCCGCCAAACAACTACATTCCGATCATGTCTTTTGCCGATCAGGATGTGCTGATAGATGAAATCTATCAGGAGGCTAGAGAAGGATACCTGGCAAAGATCAACTATAACTACCAGGAAAAGTATCTTCTGGAATTGCTGGGAAGGTATGATGGGTCGTTTCTCTTTGCAGAAGGAAGCAGGTTTGGGTTTTTTCCGGCGGTCTCGGCAGGCTGGAAAATCTCTGATGAACCCTTTATGGACAGGGTAAAGGGCGGTGTGCTCAATGATTTGAAAATCCGGGGGTCTTACGGACAGACTGGAAATGACCGGCTTGGGGATGATTTTGTAGTGGAGCCCTTTAGCTATTTTGCAGGATATAACTTTATACCCACTGGGGGAGGAAGTGCTATTCTGGATGGCCAGTTCGTACCTGGAGTGGATCCAAGAGGATTACCGATAACGAACCTTTCATGGATTACAAATACCAATATCAACGTAGGGCTGGATGCTTATCTTTTTGACAATAAGGTATTTATCCAGGGTGATATTTTTGAAAGAAGGAGAACCGGGTTACCGGCAGGACGCTATGACGTTTTGCTACCGGAAGAGGTTGGATATACGTTACCTGCTGAGAATCTGGAGTCCGATTCGCATAGGGGGGTAGAAGGAATTGTCAGCTATTCTGGCAGTACCGGAGGGGTAAACTTCTCACTGAGTGCAAATGGCACCATTTCCCGCTTGAAAATAGTGGAAAGGTACAGGCCACGGTTTGGTAACTCGTGGAGCGAATACCGCAACGACCTGGAAGGCAGATGGGCCGATATCAACTGGGGCTACCAGGTAGAGGGTCGCTTTGAGAGCATGGAGCAGATAGAGAATTATCCGGTGGATATAGATGGGCAGGGTAACAGGAATGTACTTCCGGGAGATTTCATCTACAAGGATGTAAATAATGACGGAGTGATCAACGAGCTGGATCAGCGTCCCATTGGCTATGCACAGGGATCAAATCCCTATGTCAGCTTTGGGCTGAACGGCTCCGCGAGCTACAAGGGTTTTGAGCTCTACTTCAGCTTTGCAGGAGCATCCATGCAGACATTTACCAGGGATCTGGAGCTGAGATATCCCTTTCAAAACAACGGAAATTCCCCAGAGTATCTTTTCGAGGACAGATGGCACCGTGCCGATATATATAACCCGGATAGTGAGTGGGTTCCAGGTACTTATCCCGCCATCAGGAGACTTGGTGCCAACCATCTTTACAACCACAGTACTTTCTGGCTGACCAACGTGCGGTACCTGAGGCTCCGCAATCTTGAACTTGGTTACAGACTTCCGTCGACACTCCTGAGTAAATACGGGATCAATGGGGCTAGAGTATATGTCAATGGCACAAACCTGTTCACCTTTGATAATGTCAGCGAATATGGGATTGACCCGGAAATCGGATCGTCAAACGGATTGGTCTACCCTCAACAGAAGTTGTTGAACATAGGATTCAACATAACACTCTAAATCCTGAAAAGATGAAACTATCTAAAATATACCTCGTTTTTGCGCTGATGACCAGCATGCTCATCACTTCCTGTGCTGATAACTGGCTGGACCGTGAACCTACTAACATACTTTTGGATGAGCAGATCTGGAATGACCCGAAGTTAATCACAGGGATTCTTTCCAACTATTACGACCGCTTGCCTGCCCATACCACCCTTACCGCGGGGTGGGCAGATTTTGCCGCCTATGATGAGGCCTTGTGGTCCGGCTATTCCGGAAACGACGGGCTGAATAATATCGTAAATTACGGATTTGGACGTTGGGGAATATGGGATTATGGGTTGATACGTGATATCAACCTGGCGATTGGAAAGCTACAGGAGTTCTCAGAGCTCCAAGAAGAGCAAGTAATTCAGTTTCTCAGTGAACTGCGATTCATCCGCGCGTATGTTTACTTCGAACATGTGAAGCGAATGGGGGGCGTCCCGATTATTACCGAAGAATTGATTTACGATTTTAGCGGTGACCCGACGTCTCTTCAGTTCCCGAGAAACACTGAGGCGGAAGTATATGACTTTATCATCGATGAGCTCACCCAGATCACAGAGACCATAGGGAATGACGGAAGTAAGACCAGGGCTAATAAGTTCACTGCATTGGCTTTGAAAAACAGAGCTGCACTGTATGCCGGCTCTCTTGCAAAGTATAATTCTGAAATGGGGGCGCCTATCAGTCTTCCCGGCGGGGAAGTGGGAATCAGTCCTGGAAGGGCCTCAGAATATTATACCCAGGCACTGGAAGCGGCCAGAATAATCATCCGGGAAGGAGGGTATGCGCTGTATAACTCAAACTCAGATTTGGGTGAGAATTTCTATGAGGCGGTTATTTCAAAATCAAACAATCCAGAAGTGATATGGGCGCAGGATTTTTTGTCTTCTGCAAACAAGCGACATGGATTCACCTACGATAACATCGCCCGTTCTGTACGGGAGGATAATCTGGGTTCCTCCGCGATAACACCTACGCTAAATTTGGTAGAGGATTATGAATACCTGGATGGCAGCTCTGGCGAGCTGAAAACAAGAACGGACGATGGCAGCGATTACATCTATTACGATAATGTGGCTGATATTTTCGCCAACAAGGACGCGCGGCTTTACGGGACTGTGATCTATCCGGGAGCCAGCTTCCGCGGTCAGGAGATATTTATGCAGGCTGGAGTAATGGTATGGAATGGCAGTGGATATGATCTGGTAGAATCGAATGGCTTGGGAACAGAGTACGAGGATGGGGGAATATGGACTGCAGCAGCAGGTCCACATCGAAGCATACAGGAGGTGTCCAGCACGGGTTTTTATCTGCGTAAGTATGTGGATAATACCACTGGCTCAAGTACCCGCGGCATTCTAAGCGAAGTCTGGTGGGTAAGGTTCCGCTTGGCAGAAATCTACCTTAACGCGGCTGAAGCAGCCTATGAACTGGGAGAAACCGGAGAAGCATTGGATTACCTCAATATGCTGCGGGAAAGAGCAGGATTTGGACCCAATAGCCTCACAGAAATCACCACAGAGACCATCCGCCACGAAAGAAGGGTAGAGCTGGCATTTGAGGATCACGTAGTGTGGGATTACAAGCGCTGGAGAGTAGCCCACATCAAATGGTCCGGGAATTCCAACAATCCGGAGAGTATGCTTTATAGCATGTACCCGTACCGGATAGTACGGCCTGGCGATGAGCGGGATGGCAAGTATGTATTTGTGAAGTCTGTAGCTCCGCGGTTCCGCGCACCAAGATTCTTCCAGTTAGGAAATTACTACTCCTTAATCGGTCAAAATCTTATTGATGCCAATCCTAAATTGGTAAGAAATCCTTTCCACTAAACTGAACTGACATGAAACTGAATCTATTGAAAGCAAGTCTTATCCTGTCTGCCGGGTTTCTCACGGCAGGTTGCGAATTCGATAACTTCGAAGAACCTACCTCTACTCTCAGTGGCCGCATCGTATATCAAGGAGAACCTCTAGGCTTAAGAAGCAAGGGTGTAGAACTGGAGCTTTGGCAGCCAGGGTATGAATTGTTCCAGAAAATCCCCGTTCACGTGGATCAGGACGGTTCCTTTTCGGCCGTCTTATTCAATGGGGATTATAAGCTGACCCTGCTGCGTGGCAATGGTCCTTGGCTTGACAGCTCTGACTCCATAGACGTGCAGGTAAGGGGGGGGCAGATCTTGGATGTCGAAGTGGAGCCCTACTACATCCTTTCCCAACCTACCTACTCGGTAATTGATAATAAAATGACGGTCAACTTTGTGGTGGAAGAAGTGAATGCGGAGAGGGAAATCGAGACCTTGGCAATTTACATGGGGAGAACATCCATTACAGATGCCGTAAGAAATGAAGGGGCTGTAATCATCCCTTCTGAAGATATAGTTACAGGCACGCCGATCAGCGTGGAAGTAGCTATCCCCAGTACTCTTTCAGGCAGAAGTACGCTATTCGCCAGGGTAGGAGTGAAAGCTTCGGGGGTGCAGGAGCTTTTGTACTCCCAGGTAGCACACGTCAACATCGAGTGACGTAAATCACAGCCACAGTAAAATTAGCCGCCGTTTGGCGGCTAATTTATTTTTCAGGCAATTTCCCGTCCCGGCTTTTGGCATTTTATCCCGTCCCGGGGTTATCGGATCTAGCCTTATCCCTTACGGGTGACTCCCTTGGAAGTGGATAAGTTCCAAAACCTGATCAAACTGTCACCTTTAAGTTTCAACCTGTCACTGGAATTAGGTTTGTTGGCCATTATTTGCTAAATCTATCAGGGAATTTTTTTGTCTTTTATCACTTATTTGATTCATTCCGGCATTTGATCATTTCCAAAATCAGTTAGGCCTGAATATTGAAAATTAGAGTAGTATTGATCACTAAACAAACGAAAGCCATGGAACATTTAATGATGAAATACACTTCAGGTACCTTTCCGAACTACAAAAATAAGTTAAGTCAGGAGGATGGGGAAGGCGCACTGCTGCAGGATAGCGATACTGGGACCACTGGTTTTCCCGATTCGGATACGCAGGCCGAACCTGATCCCTTGATAGATCTGCCCAGAAGACAGGATACCGAGATAGATCCCAATAAGGAAGTACCAGAGGAGGAGGAATATCTCCCAGACCCAGAGGAGGAGGAGGATGATATTATTCCTGAGCCTACCCGTGAAATAGATGATCCTTATGCACCGGATGAACTGGATGAGATAATTCCTGATCCAGGAGAAGAGGAGATTCCTACCCGCAGGGAACCGCGGCAGGATGAGGGTTTTCTATAATATTTGCATACTAACAGCCAATCAAAAAGCCACTGATCATGTTAACCAGTGGCTTTTCTTTTTTCCATACTGCATTCTTATACGTATTGGATAGGCCTATGGAAGGCCGCCATTCAATAGGGAATGTTCATCAGCTTTAGCTTGGAGTACAACGTCTTTCGGTGAATGTTTAGAAGTTCCGCCGCTTTGGTTTTATTGAAATGAACTTTGTTCAAAACTTCTATGATCCGGATAGCCTCAGCTTTCAAAGCGGTTGACTTCAGGTCTTTTCTGCCAAATCTATCATCCAGTTTCTCTTCCCGTTCAGGGATAAAATCTGCTTCAGACTTGCAATCGTATGGGGCTGCAATACGCTCGGGGATCGCATCTTTGTAGATATAATTGTCCTCTTTGGGGAATAGGCATGCACCTCGGATCACATTTTTCAATTCACGGATATTCCCCGGCCACGGGTAATCAAAAAAGCATTCTTTTACCTCCTTGGAAAGCTTGGGTTTCAATATGCCGAGTTCCTTACTCGTCTCTTCCAGGAAGAAATCAATAAAAAGTGGCAGATCATCCAACCGCTCCCGTAGCGAGGGCACCTGCAACACGTATTCACTTAACCTGAAATAGAGATCGGAACGGAAACCACTGGTTCCCGATTTTTCAAGAAGGTCTTCATTGGTGGCAGTGATTATCCGCACATCGATGGGGATTTCCCTGGCCCCTCCGATTTTCCGGATTACCTTCTCCTGCAATGCGCGCAGGAGAGCCATCTGGGTATCGGAAGAGAGGTTTGCTATCTCATCCAAAAAGATTGTCCCACCGTCGGCCAATTCAAAAAAGCCTGTCTTCTGACAGACGGCCCCAGTGAAGGCTCCTTTCTCATGACCAAAGAGTTCACTGGATGCGATTTCCTTTGATAGACACCCACAATCCACTGCCACGAATGGGCCGTTCCGCCTTGGACTGTTTTTATGAATAAGTCTTGCCAGTGATTCCTTGCCTGTGCCGGTTTCCCCTTCTATGACCACACTGTAATTGGTAGGTCCCACGCGCTCCACCTGATTGATCATGTCCTGTGCTCTCCCGCATTTGCCAAATACCAGCTTGAGGTCCGAAGTTCTATTAACAGATAATTCAGCTCTCTGGACCAATGTCTCTTTCTTTACTTTCGGGTCTCTGGGATCACTTTCATTGAGCACATTCAGTAGTTCCTCCGGTATCAGCGGCTTTGATAGAAAATTATGGGCACCTTGGAGGATAAGGTTTACAGCGTTTTTGAGATTAACCTCCCTCCCTATAAAAATCACTGAAGATTGGGGTGACATCCGTACCACCTGCTCATAGAATTCTGCCCCTGCTATATCAGGCAGGTTGAATTCGGCAATTATAAAATCGAATTTATCCTTTTTCAGGATTTCCAGGGCGTGTTGGCTTCTTGTGGTCGTCTGGACACGATACTGGTTCTTGGTTAAGAACCTGTCCAGGAGTTCGCAACTGGAAATCTGATTGTCTACTACTAATATACTTTTCATGGTTGGTGTTGGGTTGGTTTAGTATTGCTCAGGTTAGTTGGGTAAGCGTGATAATCAAAGCTAATGATAACAATTCCCATCGTGTTACATTTCTTTTCCATATTGTTACAGTATTCCTAGAAAATACACGGGATTATTAAATTCTTTATTTGAAAATTCCTTTAATCCCGTTTGAATAAGGGATTAAATAATCTTAAAAAAATGGTTGCATCTGGTCTTAACCTGTAGAAAATACTTTGCTCATCACTCTCTTATCAAGTATCAAGGTTTTGTAAAGTATTCAGTAGGATTATTTTCCCGTAACTGTAGAATAAAAGTAGACTATTGAGATATTGGAAATACTTCTTACCTCTGCATTGTTTTAGGGAAATAAAATTTCCCTTGTGCATTTTTGGTCCTAAATGAAACGGCAGTCCTCTGAAGTTGTGCTGAATGAATGAGGAAGTAACAAAATCCAATGCATATGATTGGCAGTGCTGTAATTCATAAATGAATTGCCTTCCTCCAATATTCCACTAAAAAAAGAAGGTGGTAACCTGTTGAAAGCTAATCCATAACGCTATTGTACTGGGCAAACGGGAAGCTTTTTATTTCACCCCCGGGACTATTTTACAGCATCCATACCCCACTTGAATCCTCCAATGGGTAATAGCATTATCCGAGGGAGAGTTGCAGAAAGTTCAAATCGCAATGTATAATGCAGAAAGGCAGCCTTGAAGTATATTTTGCATCATTATTGATTGATAAACAAGGTAGTTAGAATTGATGACTGTATTGAGTCTCAGCCAAACCAGGCATTTGCGGCCCTTTACTTCAGCCTATATATAAAAACTGAATCCGTCATGCTTAACCGATCAAAAAGGCTGCACTTAACTTCCTTTATATTATCATCGATCATACTTATTTTGGTCTTGGTACTAGGGTATTTTCAGTACAGTTCCTATAAATCAGATCAGAAGGAGATTGAAAATTCACATAATTTAATCATCCATATATCATCCTTGCTATCTGATTACGAGTCTCTGGAGAACCTCCTCCGTGCTTCCAATGAAGAAACCTATCAGACAGTCTTGGCGCGCTATCTTCAAAGCAGCCGCTCTATCCAGGAAACACTGTCTTCTATTTCTTCCAGCTCAAAAAAATACGCTTTTGAAGAAGAAGGTCTGGATTCCTTGCGTTCGCTGAACGATAAGTATATGGATCTGTATCAGCTGTTGTTTGTGCAGAAATTTCAGTCGGGTGGAGAGGATACATTGGATAATTTACATCCACAACTGGCTGACTCGGGCTTATTGTTTTTTCTGACAGATTGGAATAAGAAGGAGGGGGAAGCCCTGCGGATGAAACTGGCATCTGCCAAGGAGGCCAGATTACTGTATTTCTATCTCTCCGTTGGATTGGTTTTGGTGTTGCTGATATCAAATTTTATTTACCATAAGGTGATTCAGGAAGAATTCAAGACCTGTGATGAAGCTATTTCCCAGAACAACATCAATAATGAAATTTTTGAGCATGCCGAGCAGTTGGCAGGATTGGGACATGGGGTACTGGACCTGAATGCGAAAAAGGTAAAGTTCTCCTCAAATCTTTATAGAATTATTGGCTTGGAACAGGGAGAGAAAGCATCCTTCAGAAAATACCTGAAGCATATACATCCTGAAGACCGAAGAGAGCTGGTCTCACAGCTGAAATCACTCTCCTTGACCAAAAAATCTACAGACTTTGATGCACGCATCATCACTTCTTCCGGTGAGCATATGCATATCCGAATGCTGGGATTTCTTAAAATAGAGAATGGAGAGCGGATGGTCATATTTGTCAACAAAGATCTTACAGATGAGATCAGGACAGAATTACTCTTAAAGGAGTTGAACCAAAGCCTCCTTTTACAATTGAAACTGTTCAGGCATGTGGAGAAAATCGCTTCGATAGGCTATTTTTCCTACGAAGTAGATACCCAGAATTCTTCTTTTTCAGATAACCTGTTCCGCTTGATGGGCTTCAGTCCAGGTTCATTCATAGGCTCCAAGCAAGTTTTTCTAAATTATATCCATCCGGAAGACAGGACATCGGTTTCGCAGTGGTTTGAGTTGGATGTGGAACAGGGGGACTTAATGGATAAGCCTGTACGGCTCATCACCTGTTATGGCGAGGAGAAGTTTATCAGCTTCAGCCGTGAGTTTTTCGAGGATTTTGAAAACAGGATCCTTTTGATCACAATGAAGGATGTTACCCAGGATGCGGTAGTACAGCGTACCCTCAAAAATCAAAATGAAGAGCTGTTCAGAAGTAATGCTGAACTTGCATCTTTCAATCATATCGCCAGCCACGATCTGCAGGAGCCCCTTCGCAAAATCCAGACTTTCATTTCAATGCTGAAGACCATGGATGAGCTGAAGCTCTCACCAAAAGGGTATGATTTTTTTGAGAGAATCCAGCGTTCGGCAAACCGCATGCAACTGCTTATCCTAGACTTGTTGAAGTTTTCAAGAGTATCCAAAGCCGGAAAAATATTTGAGGATTATCCACTTGATAAATCGCTGAGTATAGCAATGGAGGATCTTACCCTTGTCATCGAGGAGAAAAAGGCGATAATCTCCGTCGCTGAATTACCTACCGCAAAGGTGATACCTTTTCAGATGCATCAGCTTTTTAAGAACCTGTTGAGTAATGCATTGAAGTTTTCGAATACGTCTGAACAGATCAAAATAGGGGTCAGGGAGGAAGATGTCAGCGGGCAAGATCTGATCTACTTCCCGAATTATTCCAAGGACCAATTGATCAAGGTAGCTGTTGAGGACAATGGAATAGGGTTTGAGGATGCCCATTCGGAATCCATATTCGTCATTTTCACACGGCTTCATGACAAGTTTGACTATCAGGGTTCAGGAATCGGTCTGGCGATCTGCAAAAAAATTATGGAAAACCACAATGGGATCATTTATGCGGAAAGCATACAGGGAAAAGGCTCCAAGTTCAGTTTTATCTTGCCCCGATTCCAGAATGGCAATTAGAATAGCAATCTTCAAATCTTGTAAGGATAAGGACTAATTCTATAAGCAAAGGTGGGGTTTCATTTATAACTTGATGATTGTAAACTAACCGAACTATTAACCTTAAAACTTGAAATCACATGGCAGAGTCTAAAACAAAACCAGGACAAACCCAGTCTACACAGCCCGGGAAAGAGCACAAAATGAGACCGGAACCGGAATATCTAAAGCCTGATTATAAGGGAAGTGGCCAATTGACAGATAAAGTGGCGGTTATCACAGGCGGTGATAGTGGGATCGGCAGAGCTGTGGCGGTCAGCTTTGCAGCGGAAGGAGCCTATGTAGTCCTATGCTATCTTAGCGAAGACAAAGATGCCAAGGAGACGGCCAGGCTTGTGGAGGAGCAGGGGAGAAGGGCCTATTTGGTAAAAGGGGATATCAGCGATAGTGAGCACTGTAAAAAGATAGTAAAAGAGACAATGGATGAATTTGGAAAGATTGATATCGTAGTAAACAATGCCGCTGTTCAATATCCAAAGGAAGACTTGGGGGAGATATCCGATGAGCAGCTTCTCAAGACATTTTCCACCAATATTTTCTCCTATTTCTATATCTGTAAAGCAGCTTTACCCCACTTGAAAAAGGGAGCTGCGATCATCAATACTTCCTCTGTTACAGCATATCGGGGTAGCCACCACCTGATCGATTATTCAGCGACAAAAGGAGCCATTGTGTCCTTTACCAGGTCGCTTTCCACAAATCTTGCCCCAAAGGGAATCAGGGTAAACGGAGTGGCTCCAGGGCCTATCTGGACTCCACTTATTCCAGCTACTTTTCCCAAAAAACATGTCAGCGAATTTGGTAAAAATGTGCCTCTGGAAAGGCCGGGAGAGCCATCTGAAGTTGCACCCTGTTTTGTGTTTTTGGCATCTGATAATTCCAGTTACATCACAGGACAATTTCTACATCCCAACGGGGGAGAATTGATCAACGGCTAACAACATAACCACATTAAACTAGCTAAAAGATGACTGATAAAGAAGATAAAACCAAAGTGAAGCCAAATGATCCCAGAAAACGTGTGGTCAAAAGGGCTGATGACGAGCCTAAGGAGGAATTTATAGAGAAAGATCCGAATGAAGCGCGCTCAGAAGCCGGGGCTGATATGGGCAAAATCGATTCGATGGGAATAAGTGAGAAGGCTAAAAACCAACCATCGGATGAAGGAGACACCAGAAAAGAAAAAAAGTAATCAGCAAACAAAGTCCAAGGAAAAACTTCAAGGGCTTTTAAAATATTAAACTTACTACATCGGAAAAAAGAGTAAAAACTATGACCAAAACTAAATTAAAGGATTTCTGGCAAGTATGGGTTAATACATTTAAGTCCTGGAATGAATCGGATCCATTTATCCAAAGTGCTTCAATTTCTTATTTTGCTATTTTTTCAATTCCCGGTTTATTGATAATCATCTTATGGGTATCCAGTATTTTTGTGGACAGTGAGATGGTCAGGGAACAGATTTCGGGTGAGATAGCGGAAGTTCTCGGTAGGGATTCGGCCGATACTGTAGAGGGTATAGTGGAAGAGACGGCTGTGGACGATTCGGGATTTCTCATCAAATTAGTGGGTACCGGTGCATTGCTTTTTGGTGCCACCACCTTGTTTTTCCAGTTACAAAAGGTCCTTAACAACCTCTGGCGGGTGAAGGCTATCCCAAAGAATAACCTGAAAAAACTCTTGCTCGACCGTGCAAGTTCGCTGGGATTGATCCTGGTGATCGCTTTTCTACTGTTGATTTCGTTGGTAGTGGCCTCGGTCATAGGGGCTACCAGCGAATGGATTTCCTCCCGCTTTGGCCAGGAGATCTATTATGTGGTAGAGGGTGTCAATTTCCTCATTTCCATTGCAGTGATCAGCTTACTCTTTGCGATGATGTTCAAAGTACTCCCTGATGTGGAAATAGGCTGGAGGTCAGTATGGATAGGGTCTTTGGTCACGGCCGTACTCTTTACCTTAGGTAAGTTTTTGGTAGGCCTCTATTTTTCACTCGCCGATCCCAGTTCGGGCTTCGGCGCAGCTGGGACAGTTATTTTACTGATGCTTTGGGTAAATTTCTCCTGCCTGATTTTCTTTCTTGGAGCTCAGTTTACCAAAGAGTTTGCTGTGTTCTACGGTCACCGGATCGAGCCCTCCAAGCATGCAAAGTGGATGGATGACCAGCACCTGGCAGATCCCCTGGCTCCCGAGAGGGTTTCCACCTCTGAATAAAGGCCTTATTCCAGCTACCGCTTCTGAATTATTTGGGAACCGGTAGCTGGGTGTAAGTCTTGTCAGAGAGGTGGGCTGATCCAGTTCGAAAGTTTTGCTAATTTTCCAACTGAGCCCTGGTATGATATCCCTACCGGAAACGTAACTTTTCAAACCTGAAATAAAATTGGATTTTTCGACGGTTCACGGAATCAATCAAGTGATTCGTGGATTGTTTTTTGCCATTATCCAAGAGCTTTTCCCACAGTGGTGACACACAGGACCTCCGGTAATCGTATCCTGGGTGAAGCCGCATAGTTTACAGGCATAGACTTTCGTGGCGTCCACTTCCTCACGCGTATTATCCAGCAAGTCGGGAAGAATCGGAAGCCCCCACTTCACGTCGTGGTCTTCAAAATAAAAAATGCTCAATTCACCAGAGGTCTCCAAATAAGCCGCCCTTACCTGCCCCAGATGATCAACTTGCTTCAGCCGAAGTTCAGAAAATAGTTCATCGTACGCCAACGATTCATTTCTGAAATTTTCATAGTGGATTATTCCATCTTCGATCAGTTTGACTGGCTTTCCCTCTACTATTTTCTCAATTTTCTCAAATCTGCCGGAAAGGTATGTGATTCCCTTATACAACGTCATTACAATAACAAATACTGCAATCGCGGGTATAAGGGCCACATCTTCATAGAACATAGGATCACCAGCTGCAGATCCAAGGCTGATAATGATTGCGAGTTCAAAAATGGAGAGTTGCCTGATTCCCCGCTTACCCATCAGTCTAAGTACAAGCAAGATCACCATAAACATCACAATGGATCGGAGGAGAACCTCAAGCAAAAATGAGTAGGGAATCCCTTCTCCGATCAGGAGCCTTTCCCAATCAAATAGTGTAAGAGCTTTTTGGTTATCCATGGTCCTCTAGGTTTCAGTTAGTAGGGGATACAATAAATAAATATCTAATCCTAATGCTTATAAAATAGACAGCTTGTCCAGAGCTTTTTCCATATCAATCCCGTCACCGAGCACATCCATAAAAAGTTTAGGCTTTGACTTCAGGCGGGATACCATACTGAAAACCGTAAAGTCTTCCAGCTTAAGATGGCTATTGACTTCCTTCCACTCCAGCGGTGCCGATACAGTGGCTCCTGGCTTTGGCCGGACACAATAGGCAGATGCAAGGGTCTGTCCCCGACGGTTCTGAAGATAATCCAGGTAAATTTTATTTTGGCGGTTCTTCCTGATTCTATCAAGGCTTGTCAGGCCAGGGATATCCTGATGGATCAGTTGACAGATGATTTTGATGAAATCCCGGGCTTGGTCATAACTGTACTTGCCGGCAAGGGGGATATAAATATGCAGCCCACTGGAGCCGGATGTTTTACAGTAAGACGGGATGTTGGCCTGTCGCAGCAGCGTATAAAAGGCCTGTGCCACTTCCACAACTTCCCCGAAGGTATTAACGGGGGAAGGGTCCAGGTCTATTACTCCATAATCGGGACAGTCCAGACTGTCTGTGCGGGAATTCCAGGGGTTCAGTTCTATACACCCTAGATTTGCCAGAAAGATCAGGGAAGCTTCATCCTGACAAAGCAGGTAGTTGATTTCTTTCTCACTTGATGCAGAGTAGATGGGGATAGTTTTCAGCCATTCCGGAAAGGTTTCGGGTGTATCTTTTTGGTAGAACCCTTCCTGTTCTATTCCATTGGGATGGCGGTGGAGATTTTGTGCCCTATCCACTAAAAAGGGAAGGATAGCATCGGATATATCGAGGTAGTAATCCAGCAGATCGTATTTTCTTATTCCCTCTTTTGGCCAATAAAGTTTATCAAGATTGGAGAGGGAGAGGTTGACTCCATTGATCTGAAGCGTGTCTTCCTCTTCAGCAGTGATAATAGAAGGGTCGGAGAATTTCTCTACCTTAACCTGGCTGGTAAGCTTTTCTTTGCGTAACGCCTTGAACACAGGATGCCTCATGATACCGTTTAATGTCCAATCCGAAAACTTCACCTCCCCGACAAGCACAGGAGACATCCAGATGGGCTGGCGGCCGTTGAGTGAAGGGGGATCTTCGAACGGACTTTTTTTCTGGATGTAAGCCCTAAACTCCTCCTTGAGTGCTTCCTGCTGCCTCCCCGAAAATCCTGTTCCGCAATTTCCCACATAGGTAAGTTTATTGCCTTCCAATACTCCGAGGATCAATGACCCAAATGGTCTGTTTTCAGATGCTGTGTATCCACATAGCAACACCTCCTGGGAATGGCCAGATTTAACTTTCAGCCAATTTCTGGTCCGCTCACCAGGATAATAGACGGAGTCGGCTTTTTTAGCAATGATCCCTTCGAGCCCCTTCTTCGTAGCGGCTGTATAGAAAGCTTTTCCTTTTGTGGTGACGTGGTCACAGTAATATACCATGGGGATATCAGCAATCACTTCCGGTATCAGACTCTTTCGGTCTAGCAGGGGAAGGTCCTTCAGATCATGTCCGTTAAGAAAAAGCAGATCAAAGACATAATACCTGAGTTCTCCATCCGTTTCTTCAGTATAGTTTTGCAGTTTTTGAAATTGCGGAACCCCACGCTTATTCAGAAGCACCACTTCACCATCCAGAATAACATCATGTGCTATAGCCGCCAGGTTTTTGGTCAGCAGATTGAATTTAAGATTATATGAAATTCCATTTCTGGAATAGAGGTTCACTTTTCCCTTATCGAGATTGGCCAGCAGCCGGTATCCATCCCATTTGATCTCATAGATCCACCCTTTCTTGCTGAATGCTTTCTCCACCTGGGTAGTGAGCATGGGTAATACCATTTTCGAAGGTGTCAACTTAAATTTAGAGGAAGGGGGTGGCGTGTGCTGCGCCGTATAATCTTCAGCGTCGTAAGGCAACGAAACAGAGAAAGCATCTGCCTTTTTGATCAGAAGCCACTGGTCCTGTTTATCACCGCTGTTCGTTTTTACCAAGGCAAAATCTCCCTGGATCCTGGATCCATTAAACCTGATTTTCAGATTCCCTTCTTCCAGCATGTGCTGGACAGTGACCGCTTCGTCTATCGGGGAAAAAGTACCGCTATCCCAGATGCCCATTTCTCCGGCTCCATAATTCCCCTTCGGAATGGTCCCTTCAAACTGCAGATATTGGATGGGGTGGTCCTCGGTCTGAATAGCCAGACGCTTATCTGATGGGTTCATGGAGGGGCCCTTGGGGACCGCCCAGCTTATCAACACCCCTTGATGCTCTAACCGTAAGTCATAGTGTAATCGGGTGGCTTGGTGACGCTGGATGACAAACCTCGCCAAGTCTTTGCCTTGTCCTCTTTTGCCTACAGGCTCAGGCGTCAGGTCAAAGTTACGCTTCCGTATATATTCTTCCAGGGCCATCTAGGACGCCTTTTTCTTCTTTTCCAAACTGGCCTTCAATTGGGCCATCAGGTCCTTTGCAGGGGTGCTTTTAGGTTCAAATTTCTTCACCTTTGCCTTTTTACCTCCCGACTTGGCTTTGATTACTTTCATCAACTGGTCATTGTATACGTCTTTGTACTTGTCCAGCTCAAATTTCCCGGTGTATTGCTTGATCAGTGATTCGGCCATTTCCACTTCACGTTTGGATACCTTCGTCTTGGGAAGCTTGAGGTCCGCAGTTTCCCTCAATTCATCCTTGAAACGGATCACATGCAGAATCAGTGCATTTTCATACACACCGATAAGGCTTAAGTTTTCCTTTTGCCTCATTACAAAAGTTGCCAGGCCGAGTTTGCCGGTTTTCTTTAGTGCATCCCGTAGCAGGTTATAGGATTTTCCCCCTTCCTTCTGGGGCTCCAGAAAATAAGGTTTCTTGAATAGGATCTCAGACACTTCAGACTCATCCACAAATGCCTCAATCTCCAGTGTTTTACTTTTTTTGACGTTGGCACGCTCAAAATCCCCGTCGTCAAGAACCACATATTTTTCGCCTTCCTTAAAGGCCTTTACAATATTTTTCCATTCCACTTCTTTTCCGGAGGTTTCATTTATCCGCTGATAGCGTATCCTTGAATGATCACTCCCGTCCAGCATATCCAGGTCTATTCGCCTGCTTTTCGAGGCCGAGTACATCTTGATGGGGATGGTGACCAAGCCAAAACTAATTGAGCCATTCCAGACTGATTTCATCTGTTTATAATTTATTTTTCAGTGGTCATTACCTGTCCCGACAAGTCGGGATGGAATGCCCCGAATAATCATTCCCCTGTGGGAGAACCTTTTCTCATGGGCATTTCATAGGAATCCAAATTTTACTATCTACCGTAAGATTATAAGCCCCATCCTATATTAGGTAGTACAGGTAGGAAAGTTATAGATCCAACCTTTTCCTTCCCTGCTGTGACTACCTCTATTAAGAGGAAGGCAAGTTTTGTAATTCAATTTAGATACCACACTTTTTTGGCTTTCCTGTAGGGCAGTCTATGTTACCATGTCCGCTCACGGAGGCCGGTTCCGGTTAGCTTGAAAAGAGTTTCTTTTTTAATTTTTTTCCCCATCGCTGGAAGATACCCGGTTTCGAATTCTCCTGTACATCTTCTTCCCCGAGTAGGTAGCCTACGGGCTGTAGCGGAGTGGCGGCATCACATATTATCTTGATGATCCCTGCTATGGGAATACTCAGCACCATTCCTGCCACACCCCAAAGAGATCCTCCAATGACTACAGCCAATACGGTCATGAGGGGATTGATACTGACTTTTCTCCCAACAAGGTAAGGCTCCAGAATGTACGTTTCAATAAACTGGGCGACACTATAGGTAATGGAGACCCCGATAAAAGCTACGGTGTCACCCCCGGAGAATGCGGTCATACCAATAGCTAACACGTAACCCAAGATCACCCCAACAAACGGAAGAAGTGACAGTACGGCAGCTATTACGCTGATAAGAATAGCGTTTTCAACTCCTGAAGCCGCAATTCCTATCGAATAGATAACTGCCAGAAACAGAATCAGCAGTAATCTTCCGTTCAGGAAGTTAAGTGATAATTGTATTGCATTCTGAAACACCCTTTTGACGCTCTCCCGGTCTTCTTCCTTAAAGAAATTCAGGATGGACTTCTTGATTTTTCTTCTGTAATGTATCAGAAAAAACTGGTAGATAAATACCAGAAGGGAACTGCCAAGAAAACCGAAGAATCCAGTAACCAAAGTCCCCAACTTATCCATCCCAGGGATCTGTTCCGTGGAAGAGGATTCTTTAGCGGCAGCGGATTCACCAGGTCCGGACTTTTGATTCTCGGATGTGCTGTCTTCTTCACCTTCGGAAGCCTGGATTTCAGATTCTCCGGAAAATACCTGCAGGGCTTCTATTTCCATTCCCAACGTTTCACGCGCAAATTCCTGAACAGATGTAACCTTAGGCTTCATCTGTTCTTCTATTTCCGGCCAGCTATCAGCCAGTTGGGCCACCTGAACGGAGATAATAGCGAAAAAAGAAAGAAATGCCAACAGGCTCAGGATTACAGCAGTGAGGCTTGCAATGCCAGAGGGCACTTTCCATTTCTCAAGTTTACGGACTAAGGGGATGGAAATCAGCGTGATCAGTAATGCTATGGTAAACGGTATCAGAAATGATGCAGCTTCTACTACACCTGTTATCAAAAAATAAGTGCCGAGGATTAATGCTGCTGATATTACTATTAAATTCTTGATATGCATTTAAATTATAAAGATTTTTAAACTGGATGAAACTTACTGAATAGCAGTAGGGGCACTTTTATCCCGATTTGTGGTCAATAGGCATCAGATTATCCGCCTGTATCCCGGTTTGTGCCGTCTTGGCAATCCTAAGTCTTTACTGCTTAGTTCGATGTATACTGGATGTAGCAATTAATGTGCGAATGATACGATAGGATTTTCATCCGTTTTTGTTAAGCCCGTTATGGTATCTTATAGCTCCATTTTATTGTGTCATTATAATAGGACGTCAGGTACTTGGGTTGGTTGCTGGAACTAAGGCACGTATCTATCAGTGTTATTCCTTTCAGTTAAAGCTGATCAATCGGTTTAGTGATATAAATTACTGATAATAAATTATTTATGAATTTTAAAAACATTAGTCGACTATTATTTTCAGATGTGATTCGGTCAGGCTGATTTCTATTGCTGCTTCAGGTGCACCATTTTCAGCTGATTCCACTACTTCATCATCGACATGATAGGGTAACTGCGATCTCACCCAAATGCTTTTTGCCTTGATGAGTGTGAAGGGACTTGTAGCATCCCCATCTTTGTGCCGGTACAGGTAGTCAATAAGTGTCTCACGCTCATCTTCCCGGACGAGCATCACATCGAGATAGAGATCGGAAGGGTCTGCTTCCGGGGCCAGAAGAAGCCGGGGCCCCTGCATCCGGGTATTCATGACTTCTACCCATAGATAGCTACCTGAATAGTCTTCCCCGTCGAGTCTTATATCCAACTCCCATGCGGGCAAGTTGAGACTGGCCTCGTAAATGGCTGCTGCCCCTTGCGCTACCTTGGAGTTGGTTTGCCCGTCTTTCCCAACCTCCTTATTTTTGATATGCTTGGCCAGCAATACTTCGGTGAAGAGGCCCCAGCCTACACTTTCGATAAAATATCGCTGACCGGAGGGAGCGAGCACTTTACCCACACTCAGTTGTTTTGTTTTGGCATTTTTATACAAGGGAATGAGCTCTTCATATGTATAGCTCAATCCCAGACTAAGCGAAATGTTGTTTGCACTTCCATAGGATAAAATAGCTAAAGGTAAGGAGGGAATTCTCCCTGATAAGGCAATTTTCTCCACTGTTCCGTCCCCTCCTGCGATTACAATGAGGTCATAGTTGAGGTTTGGAACGGTCAAGGTATCGTCCTTGGTGTCCTGGCTGTACACGGTAGCACCGTGCTCTTCGAAGCTGCGTCGTATAGCATCTACAGGAACACCTGTGTTCCCGGATTCTGGGTTGAAATAGAAAAGTATATTCATCTGAAATGTGGTATGTGCTTGGTTTTTGCACTGCTTAGTTCAAACCAATCCAACTGACTATGAAAATTTTGATCACTAATGATGACGGGATATACAGTCCCGGACTTTTGGAACTAGCCGAGATTGCTTCAGCATTTGGCGAGATTCTTATCGTGGCACCAGACGTAGAGCAATCATCCATGGGGCATGCAATCACGGCAACACGGCCACTGTCCTACCGCAAAACAAAAGTTGCCGGCTTTGATGCCTTCCGGGTGAACGGTACGCCTGCTGACTGTGTATCCCTTGGAAGTTATCACTGGGACAAAGTGGATGTGGTGTTCTCCGGTATAAATCTAGGGCCTAACCTAGGCAATTCCATGTGGCACTCAGGCACTTTGGCAGGAGCAAAGCAGGCAGCCCTGCTGGGCATGCGGGGTATCGCCTTCAGTACTCCCTCACAGAAACAGGAGTATAATTTCTCCCATATCCGTCCTTACGCTGAGAAAGCAATCGAATATCTGCTCACTATGGATTTGAACCTGGTCAATGTGAATTTCCCATTTTCCCCGGAGGGAGTGTGCTGGACAAGGCAATCTGTGAGGCAGTACGATGGAGTGGTCCAGGAAGCCTACGACCCTATGGGACGCAAGCATTTTTGGTCTACAGTTATTCCACTGGAAAACAGTGAAGAGGGGACAGATCGATGGGCTATCTCCCGAAACCTGGTTTCAATGACTCCTTTGCGACTTGATTTGACCGATGAGCATCAATTTAACAGGCTTGCGGGCCCGGTAGATTTAGCAGTAGGATCAGGAACTTCATCTTGAAATCCAACTAATGGCGCCTCCTAACGGTTTTCTAAAGAAATCTGAAAAGGACTGCAGTGAGAACCGGTCACCGGAGGCATCATTAGGTATAGAGGCTATTCAGTCCGGATAGCCATTCATTATGCGGCTTAATTAACATTAGGTACTTTTTGTCCTTCTGCAGAGAAGGTCAGCACTTTACCACGGGCTTCATTGTCTTTTGCCCGGAATGTGACTGCGTACAAAACTTTCCCATCTTTCTCGATTCGCTCCTTAGAGCTGATGCTACCTACATCCAAGCCATCTTCCTTGGTGATTGCCGTGATTACAGCTTTGGGAAGTTGTACAGTATCAGGAGCTACCGTGGTCTGGGGAAGTATCGTCCCATCATGTTTGATCATGTTGGTATCTCCCTGGCTTTCGTCATAGCCCAGATTTTCGTCATCGGCTATTTCTACATTTTCTGGAGAGGCTACTTTGCCCCGCTCTCCACAGGCTACACTTAAGCAAAGTACTAGTGCCGGATAAATGATATGTCGCTTTTTCATAGGTATTTGTTTTCAATGGGCTGGATGAAATCCTGTATGGGAACTTAATCATCCCATAAAGTGATCTCTGCTCCATACTCAGTTTTTGTTAAATGTACGGTTGGTCTAACGTGTCGGAGGAAAGGAATTCTTATTTAAATTTTCTTTCCCATGGCTACACTTCTTCCAATTTCCAAGCCCAAAGGGGAATGAGGGAACCTGAATGGATTCAATCCGGAAGTGTAGTAAAAGTAGAGATGCCACGGTCCAATTTCTTCAGCGGATAAAAATTGAATTTACCCTCCTGATGTGGATTGTAGCCCTTGATGAACCCAATTACCAGGAGGGAGCAAAGCTATCAGGTTCTACCGGTCGTGTTAGCTATACAGAAATTTTCACATGTCCGTCTCCTCTGAACTCCAAAGCTCCATTTATGGGCTTATCCATTTTGTGGAAAAAAAATCACAGTTTATTGCCAAGATTGCCCCATTCAACTCACCACACAGGATAGTAAGTTGAGCTGGAATGGAAAAGAATTACCTGTCACGAATGTGATCGTGAGCCTGATTCATGATAATCAATTCGCTGCGTCACCGAATTGGAAATTTGAACTTGGACTTAGATTAGCGATAGAGCTATGGACAGGGTATATGGCCATATCCGGTTTGAAGTACTGATTCCCTGTCCTTATTTCCCATTCGTATAGCTATGGGGTTTCAAGTAGGATGTTTTTGATGAGAACTCACTGGCCTTGCTGGAAGTGTATGCAATGGATACGACATGGGCATAAGCTAGCAGATCATCGGACTTGATCGGGGATTCCCCCTAGCGTAACTGAAAGTTGGATGGGGGAGAGTTTAGATGGTAAATTTCATCCAACTGTCTTCTTGATTTTATTTTTTAACTGTGAAAACCTACATTTGTGCTAATTAAGAACAGCAATCCCATGAAGTTAACCATTTCTTTCAACCGGACCGAAACCAGTTTTTCACCTCTTACCGAAAGAAACTATGCTAGCTGTTCAGAATCTATCTTATACCCATCCCAACAAAGACCAACTCTTTGAAGCCATCAATTTGGCATTTCCCCATTCCGGTAAAGTAGCCCTTATCGGCAACAATGGCGCGGGGAAGTCTACTTTCTTGAAAATACTCGCCGGACGACTCAGCCCTTCCCAAGGTTCTGTTCAGACTTCATCCGTACCATTTTACGTTCCTCAGCATTTTGGGCAATTTGATGAGGCGACGATTTCCCAGGCACTTCAGATAGATAATAAACTGCAGGCTCTTCATGGTATCCTGAAGGGAGACCTCACGGCGCATAATCTGGAAGTGCTGGACGAAGACTGGAACATCGAAGAAAGGAGTAGGGAGGCTCTGTCAGCTTGGGGAATGGAGGGCTTTTCATTTACCCAGCCGATGAGAACCTTAAGTGGTGGTGAGAAAACCAAGCTATTCTTAGCCGGTATCACCATTCACCAACCGGAAATCATCCTGCTGGATGAGCCTACCAATCACCTGGATCAGAGCTCCAGGGAGAAATTGTATGGGAATATCAGGTCCAGTTCCGCCACTTTAGTGGTCGTAAGTCATGACAGGTATCTGCTGAACCTGCTTGATCATGTATATACACTCGATAACCGGGGCGTGGTAAGTTACGGAGGGAATTACGATTTTTACTTGGAACAGAGAAAGCAGGAAGAGGAAGTGCTGCACCACGCAATCAGGTCCAGGGAAAAGAGCTTGAAGAAAGCGCTGAAAACCGAGCGTGAATCCTTGGAACGAAAGCAAAAACTCGATGCCCGAGGAAAATCCAAACAGGACAAAGCAGGCATACCAAGAATCGTTAAAAACTCGCTCAAGGACCAGGCAGAAAAGAGCTCCACAAAACTAAAGGATAGCCATAGGGAGAAAATCGCCCATATTTCCGATGAAGTAAGCAGGTTTAGGCAGGAGCTACCTGTAGCGAACAAAATGAAAATGGATTTCGAGGGTTCGGGTACTCACCAAGGAAAACTATTGGTGGAAGTGAAGGAAATTAATTTTACCTATGGAAAGGGCTATCTCTGGCCGGATACGCTTAGCTTTCAGATCAGGATGGGGGATAGGATCTGTATCAAAGGCAAGAATGGATCAGGTAAAAGCACGCTAATCAGGATCCTACTGGGACTGCTGTCCCCCACAGTGGGGAGTATTCATCGCGCGGATTTTAGTACGGTATACATAGACCAGGATTATTCCCTGATCAGAAATGGCCTTACTGTCTTTGAGCAGGCGCAGGAGTTCAACAGGCAGGCATTACAGGAACATGAGGTGAAGATCAGGTTGAACCGTTTTCTGTTTAACAGGGAGTTTTGGGACAGGCCATGCAGCCTCCTAAGTGGTGGGGAAAAAATGAGACTGACGTTGTGCTGCCTGATGATCAGTAACCGTACACCAGACTTTTTTATTCTGGATGAACCGACCAATAACCTGGATATCGAAAATGCCGGAATTCTCACATCGGCCATACAGGAGTATCAGGGAACCTTACTGGTGGTATCCCATGACCGGTATTTTATAGCAGAGACGGGGATATCCAAGGAGCTGGATATGAATGGCAAAAGTGGATCAGCAGATGATGGACTGACGGAAATCTTGTAATACAGCTGCGGTAGCAGTATTCCAATAGTTGATTATACTTGCTCCAGAATAGATGTTCCACTGGACAAATCTCCGGAGGTCCACTGCCATTCCTCATGGAGTCTCAGTTTGCCGGAAGGCATAACTTCCGGCCGGGACACACAGGTTCCTGTCATGAGTTCCCCGGCTTGGTTAAGGTGGTGGTAGGCAAACTTCAGCTTGCCATCGCGGTCTGCTGTTCCCAGCAAATGACCTTTCACGATGATACCTCCCTTGTATTCTGCCCAGATTAATTCCCCTTCCTGACGGTAAGCAAACAGTGTCTGCCCTGAGGTATCACCATTCGGGCTGTTGGCCGAAACTTTAAAAATGAGCTTGTTATAATTAATAGGCATAGTGTCGGACGTTTACCCAAAAATCAACCAAAGAGGGGATAGAAGCAATTTCTTCCCACATTAATTTGCCTAAATGTATTCCAACTGACATACAGGTGTCAGTGCCGGGATGCTAATTTGTCTCGGTACGAGTGTTTAGCCTTCTTGCTACAAAGAAATGGGAAGATCTAAACCAAACCAGTTAACTGTGACTAACAATGCTTAATGGTAAAGAAATCCTGGTGTTTTCGACTTCTATCCAAACTTCCGAAGACCTCTTTAAGGTAGGTGAGGTATTGGGTGATCTCCCCGGAGTGCTATCCTGGAATGTGGATATGGATGATTGGGAAAAGATCCTGCGGATAGAATGCAATGACATAGCAGCGGAGACTTTTTGTAGGTTACTTCAGAAAAAGGGACTAAGCATACATGAACTCACCTGAAGGACCCTTGAGTGCATAGCATAGTGCTACCTCTATGAATGGGCACTATAGTTGGGCTGTTGAAAGCAACCAAATAGAACTATTATGAAACCTGAAGAAGAAAAAGAACAGCCTACCAGAGCTCAAAACGTGCAAATGGAAATCGAGCCCGTAGATCTGGACCTGACCAAAACCAAGGAAGAAAAAGAGGCTGAGGAGAAAAAGAAAAAAACCTTGGCAGCTATAGAAGCTACAGAAAGTAAAAAAGAATACAAGAAGTCCCGGTAATCGGGACTTCTTGTCTTTTAGTGGGTTGCTGCCTGATTTCAGCAGGATACAGGGAGAGTTCATCCCAAAAAATTACAAGGAAGCTCAGTCAATATGATGTCGAAACCACTGCTCAAAAAATAAGGTTGAGTGATCCGGATTTTGAAAAAGTGGCTATTTCTATTGTCTATCTTCCTTGTATAGAATCCTGTACTTTATCTCTATTAAAGAATAGAATAGGCTTGTATTAAAAGCATCTTCCAGTGATCATCAGGAAGACTCTTGAAGTAAGTAAGGATAATTCTACTTAAATGGGGAAAGATTTTACCTACATTAGTTGGCTTGCTGGAGGTGATCCTAGGGATTACAATGACGAATTTGGCTACTTAATTCTTCTCCTTTATCCATGGAAATCATCTTCCCATAGTCTGAAACCACCCACAAATGCATTCTGGTTATTGCCAGATCTGCAGCCCTCGGGTATCCTGGTAAGCAATTTGGAATTGCCTCCACCTAAGACAATGTCATCTGGCTGGAATGTATCTGAGAAATATCTCACACATTCATGCACATGCTTCTCCCACCTTTTTGACCCGTTTTTCAGTAGAAACTCTTTCCCTAGGTAAGCTTCAAAGGTAGCTTTCTTATAAGGGAGATGCCCTCCTTCCAGGGGGAGGATAACTTGGTCGATTACCATGGCTGTTCCCAGTCCTGTACCCAATCCCAGAAAAAGAAGTTTTTTTCCTTCATAGCTCCCCAGAGCCTGCATGGCTGCATCGTTGATGATTTTCAAAGGTTTACCAAAAGCTGACTGAAAGTCAAAAAGTGACCAGCCCAATCCCAGATTTACCGGTTCATTTACTATTTTATTGTCTTTTACTACGCCGGGAAATCCCATGGTAATCACGTCAAATTCCCAGTTTCGGGCTTGCTCCTTAACGAGGGTGACCATTTGATCCGGTGTGAACTCGCTGCCTGAAGGTATTTTTATCCGTTCCTGCTGATCGGTAGCTAGTATTTTCACATTGGAACCTCCGACATCGATTACCAGTACTTTCTTATTGGTTTTAATCATGGGTTATAGGTTTGTTTTTTAGGGTTGGGGTACCTTCCCAGCTGCTTGCTTTACAGCATACCCATTTAGGTTTCTTATCAATTCGTTTTGTGTTCCCAGAGCAACGATCATGCAAATCAGTCTGAAAAGATACGAAGCGGATCTTCCCACGTAGGTATTGTAAGGATCAAAATGCAAAAATATTCTGAAGAATATGTCATGAAAAGTACAAAAAGTAAATTCTCTGAAAGGACTTAAAAACGATGAGCCCGCGGTTATTCAGATTTTGTTTCATAGTGCCGGGGAGGCTGCTGCGCCATGGCTAAGTAATCTACCCTTGAAACCGGTTAATGCATTAGGTTTAGTTATCCTATCCCTGTTTTATTCGGGAAAGGCATTAACTATAAGGAAAATTAGGCTGTTCAAAAACTGGAGCATCCCATCTGGAGTGAAGCTGAAAACAGCATTATACTCACTGATTTTGAAGAAAATAGGACTGCTGATAAAGTCTCAACTGTACCAGCTTTAAGGCTTCCGGGTAATGATGTATGCTTATACTTCGAATGCCGGCAACGTAGAATAAGATAGGGCTGAGGCTAGCCCAAAAAATACTGTTTTGGGATCTTCCGGTGCATGGATATCGGGCTATTGTGGACAAAAAGCTTACACTTGCTGAAAAACAACTTGCCTTAAAAATGGTCTGCTAATTCAAAATTATGGCTTCAATCTTTTTACTGGCGTTTTTCAGCAGGGCTTAATTAATGGCTGTAATAGAATTGCTAATGCTTAGTTAGGGTTAAATCCTGTAGGGAGACTGTATCGTAATCACAAATGCTGCTATACATATGAAGGCAAGGAATAAAGGAGGTACACTGAAGAGAATAGACAGAAAAAACAGAAAAAATAGCCCTAACCCATATCGGATGGTATTGGGGGATTTTGCTGTCAGTACAAGTTGGACATAGATGCCCAGTTGCAGTGAAAACCATAAGAAAACCAGCTCCACAAGCTGCAAATAACCAGAAAGTGTGCGGAAGTGAAAAATCAAAAAAATCAGTTCCGGTAGAATGATCAGCAGCATGGAAAGGCCGTGATGCCTGAGTTTTATAGGCCAGATTCTGGGCATGTTCAGCAAAGTAGGCAACTTCTCCTTTTCGAAAACCTCCTTCTCCAACCATATTGGATAATTTATAAATGAAGCAGCAAGAAAGCCAAATTGTACCCATCTGATATCATACCCACCGGCATGAAACGAAAATAAAAACGCATTCAGGAGGGTCAATGAAAGGATTTTACATGCCAAAAAAAGGACGGGTCTGTTTTCCTTGAGGTGTGCGGCGAACCATAGCCCGAATACCAATCGCCCGATGAGTTTACGCGGGTGCGCAATCCGGTCTGGGTAGGGATGCTGAAGCCTTTTATAAATCAATAGTAATTGCACTGTGAAAAGAGCAAAAAGAACAACCCAAAGGATAATGGGCTGAGACCAACTATGATTTACTATTCCTATATAAGTGAAAAACAGACTGTAAATTACCAATAGGAGATGGTTTGCAACCCAACTGGGAGCCAGTATAAAGCAGAATTTTAGAGGGTGGAAAAAAGCCAGCAGATGAAAAACACGGTATCCCGGCTCAGTAAGGAGAGTGAGCTGAAACCGGATTTGAAAGAAAGCATACACACCAAAGGCGAGTAAAAGCAGCATGAATCCAAGCTGGGATTGAAGTAACCGTTCGGCAATCAGTACATGCTGTCTTACTTCCATAAATACACCAAGAAAGACGGTTGCCAGAACAAAAAAGCCCAGGAAGGCTCTGTAAAAAGGGATGGTGAATGATTTGAGGTAGAAATTTTTCATCAGCCTGAATACAGATTTCCCCCGGATACGGTAAGGATGGAGCCGTAGTCAAAAAGTTCAGATGAATCTGCCAGGTGGGAGGTGATCAAAAATCCTACTCCGCTGGATGCCTGATTGCTGATGAGATCCCTAAGAAGCTTCTGTGAAAGAGCATCAATGGTGGTGAAGGGTTCGTCCAGGATAATCAGTGAAGGCTTGCCAAGAAAGGCCAATAAAAGACCTGATTTTTTAAGCATACCCGAGGAGTAGGTGGAGATTGGGTTGGACGAATAGCCAGTGACCCCAAACAGTTCTTTAAGGAGACGGACTTGGTCGGCGGGTCCCTCTTTCGCTTGGGCCACAAACTGGATGAGTTCATCCAGGGATAAGAATTCCGGAAAAAGAGGTTCCGCATCCGAGTAGTTGACAAGCCTTCGGTAGGGTATTGGCTGTTTCTTCAACGAAGTGCCATCCAGGATAATTTCACCCTCAAACCGATGGATACCAGCAATTGCCTTTAATAGGGTCGACTTGCCGGATCCGTTCTCTCCCTTGATTAGATGGATCCCCTTGTCCAGGTGAAGTGAGGGTATCGAGAGGTTAAACCCTTGCGGATAAGTCTTATAAAACTGATGGACTTCAAGCATCTCTTTATAAATCAATCGATTAATGATATATTCTTTAAGCTAACCTTGCACTCAATTTCCTGGCTATATGCGATCAATCCCATGTCCGGGTTATTCGTGTGGAAAAAGGTAATACAAAAAACAGGATTCACCGCTGTGAAGGGTGTAAGGTTTTCTATTGCTAATCTGTGCTGAGAGCTTCGGTTCACTGATAATTCGTATAAAGCAAAGAATCAAATCAAGCTTTAGATTCATCCGGCTTTCTAGTATCAAACTAGGAGCAAGGTTTAGATTTTTATCACTATCGACTTATCAAAATACCCTTGTAATCGCGGTCTATCAATTTGCCACCTTTGGTCCTGTAAGTCTATTTAACCATTCTGATAGATTGAGTTCTTCTATAATCTGTCTCTCATACGGATTGTTTTCCAATTTTTCGATTTTTGACGAGAATTTTGAAATAGAGCTATAATTCAGCCACTTCTTTAGTACTGTTATCACCAGTTGTTCCGCATTATAAAGTTTTCTGGTCGTTTTGAGTTTTCTTTCTACTGATCTCAATGCATAATGGATATAATCCATTTTGTCTAAAAGTGAGTTGATCTGTAGGTTAAACAGCAGAAAATTAGTTCTTGTATAGTGGTCCATCAGTCCAGCAGGTTTATTCAGCTCATCATTGACGATGCGGAGGGATTTTCCATAATCTCTTACCAGAAAATAAAGCCTGGCTACTGTAAACATGCACTGGGAATGTACTTGTGCGGGTAAATTATGGGATACTGCATGAAATTCCTCTGACAATTGATTCCATTTGGTTATTCCTTCCTGGTATAACTTTTTATTTATCAGTGATTTAAGTTCAATTTCAGCAATAATGAAGGGGATGCTTAACTGAACAAGATTGTTGGATGCTCTAATTTTTTTCATCCTATTGAGAAAAAATGGAATCTCCTCCTCTTTTCTATCAAAAAGAAGTCCTGATGAAATACCCTCCAGGATCGCAATATACAGTTCAGGAGAGTATTCCCACAGGGGTTGATTTTCCTGGAATAATTTATCAAGCTCATGGTACACCTCCAGACAAGCTGCTATGTTTCCTGTCATTCTAAAATAAACTGACTGAAAATGAAGGTGCAACTGTCTGGCCTCAAAAGAAGGCTTACCATGCCTGTTCAGTAATTGGTACTCCTCCAGAAGTAAATCATTAAGATGAGTAATCTGACTTTCGCTCCGTACCATCCCGGATTTGAGGTACCTGAACAGTAGAATCTCATGCAGTGTATGGTGCTTATTGATCCATACTTGCTGTTCAATAAGTTCTCTGATCATACTTTGTAGATGAATGAGTTCGGATTCATCCATTCCCAAAAATCTTTTTTCAGCTAGAAACCGAAGTTCCTGTCTGGCAGCCAGAATGTAATAGTCCAATTTTTCAAATACCTGAGCCTCACGTTTTACTTTCGCCAATGCATCCATGCTGAGTTTGTACAACCCCTTCTTATGTAGAATACGGCTATCCTGAAGCATATTGCCTAATCTTGCCTCAGTATCTTTTTCTGCTTCAAACTGCCGTAATGCTTTCAAAAGAATCTGATAAAGGTGCTTTCGGGCGGGTTCTATGCTGTTGCCAGGGAAAGCGGATTTCAGGTTCTCTCTGAGAGAAGTGTCCAGTACCGGGTGTTTCTCAAGCAGTTCAAAAAGCGCCAGATATTTCTTTTCTCCCTTCTGCAAGTCTGAATTAAGCTTGAAGTAGCGCTTCTCCGTTTTGGTGAGAGATTGGATCAGTGAATGGATGGAGGAAATGGAGTGCATAGGAATGCTAAAAGATGTAGAATTTGACAGGGTGGATGTACCGGATAAATAGGTGTGCAATACTTAGAGGAGCTTTTTAACAGGACTCTATGCAATACATTTATTTATAAATACTTAGTTTTCAGTGGTTTTTATTAGGACAGGATGTTTGCAGCGCTTGCATGAATTTGACTTCTATATACATTGCTCAAAAAATAGGAATGTCTGTTTGGATTTATTTTGGAAATAATTTTATCAATCAAGTCAATAATTTGGTAGCAGAAAGCAAGAATGTATTGAAAATAATGTAGAATGTCTTTAGAAAATATTTATACGCTACTATTAGGCGGTTATCCATTTAAAATTCTGTTTCAGGCGTGTTAGTCAAGCAATTTAAAAATATGATGATCGGCTCAAAAGGCGATATAAAAGTGAACTGGAAAATATAAAATTAACCAATAACCCAAATTGAATCAGGGTTGAACCTTCTATCCAGGGCGATTTCAACCCGGGAGAGAATTCTACCAAGCCTAATTCCGGCTGTCCCTGATTCATTAAAATAAACAATAACCAAATGAATATACCTATATATGTAATAGGCAGTTCCAATACCGATATGGTAGTGAAGGCAGACAAGTTGCCCAGTCCAGGTGAGACAGTCCTAGGAGGAAAGTTCTTGATGAATGCGGGGGGGAAGGGTGCTAACCAAGCAGTATCTGCAGCAAGATTGGGTAGTGATGTAACATTTATAGCCCGCGTAGGCAATGATCTTTTTGGCAGGCAAGCCATACAGCAGTTTAAGACGGAGAACATTAAAACCCAGTACATCAGCTCTGATCCGGAAACTTCATCGGGAGTGGCTTTGATCGGTGTAGACCAGAAGGGTCAAAATAGTATTATCGTAGCCCCAGGAGCAAATAGCCTGATCGATGTAAGGATAGTCGGGCAAGCACTGGGTCAATCTGGAAAAGAAGCGATTGTACTCATGCAACTGGAAATACCCCTGTCGGTAGTTGAATTCACCATAGATTTTTGCTCTTCCAGAGATATCCGCGTTATATTGAATCCTGCTCCCGTGCAGGCCATCAGTGAGAAAGTCTTTCCACAGCTCTTCATGATTACACCCAATGAATTTGAAGCGGAAATGTTGACCGGAATCCATGTTTCAGATGTTCAAAGTGCCGAAAAGGCAGCTATGAAACTCTTTGAGCGGGGAGTGGAAAATGTGGTGATTACGTTGGGTGAGCAGGGAGCTTATCTGTATAATGGATTCACCTCACTCATGATACCCGCACACTTAGTGACTCCGATAGATACCACTGCGGCGGGGGATTGTTTTAACGGTGCCATTGCCACAGGGATAGCTGAAGGAATGTCATTGGAAGAAGCAGTGAAATTCGCGGTCAAAGCTGCGTCCATATCCGTGACCCGAATGGGCGCGCAATCCTCTTTGCCTTATCGCAAAGAAGTCAATGAAATCGCGTTAATCTCTACTCTCTAACCATCCAATAAATATGTTTATAGTTGATTCATATGGTCTAGCTGTTTTGTTTTCCATTCTGACTATGATATGCTGGGGCTCGTGGGCAAACACCCAGAAAATCTCAGAATCCAACTGGAAGTTTGAGCTTTTCTATTGGGACTATGTGATCGGTATATGCGTTCTATCTCTGATTATGGGACTTACCTTAGGAAGTACCGGGGAAGTCGGAGTCTCCTTTATAGAGAACCTCAGTCAGGCAGATGGAGCTATGATTCTCTCCGCATTGCTGGGCGGTGTCATATTCAATGCAGCCAATATCCTTGTGGGGGCATCCATTGCAATAGCTGGCATGGCCGTTGCCTTTCCGGTTGGGATCGGATTGGCGTTGGTTCTGGGTGTCATTGTGAATTACCTTGATCATCCTATTGGAAATGAGAAGCTGTTGATTCTCGGGGTGGGCTTTGTAGTCCTGGCCATATTGCTCAACTCATATGCTTATAAAAAAATGAGAGGAGGGCTGACCGTCTCTGCCAAAGGACTGCTCCTGGCTATTACCGGTGGAATACTGATGGGGTTCTTTTATAAGTATGTGGCAAACGCTATGTTTCCCGATTTTGCGCTCCCAGTTCCCGGGAAGTTAAGCCCTTATTCTGCCGTATTTGTTTTTTCCATAGGATTATTTATCAGTAACCTCGTATTTAATTCCCTCTTAATGAGGTTTCCTTTCCAGGGAAGTCCTGTAAGTTTCGGCCAGTATTTCAGGGGAAGAGTGGTTGATCATCTTCCCGGTCTGGCAGGTGGGATAATCTGGTGTCTGGGTATGTCTCTGAGTATTCTGGCGTCTGATAAGGCTGGACCGGCGATTTCTTACGGATTGGGTCAGGGTGCTACACTGGTAGCAGCACTCTGGGGTATTTTCATTTGGGGGGAATTCAAGAAAGCTCCAAAAGGTACAAATCTTATCTTAGGCCTTATGCTGCTTTTTTTTGCCACTGGTCTTTCGATACTCGTAATCGCAAGATGACCGCTAAACACAGATAATTAACAGGTTATCCCAGACAAATTCAGAACAGGTATAACCGCTGAATAACAACTTAGTAATCACATGAATTCAAGGAGAACATTTATCAAGTCCGCAGCGGGTACTGTGGGACTGGTTACACTATCTACGCTGGTGAGCGCATCTACCCGTCAGAACGTCGAGCCAAAGAAAATATTGGTTACTGGGGGACACCCGGATGACCCCGAATGTGGTGCCGGAGGTACCATTGCACTTTTGGCCGAAGCAGGTCATGAGGTGGTGATACTTTACCTGACCAATGGGCAGGAAGGAATAGAAGACCAGGATCATGACGGAGCAGGAAGGATCAGAATTGAAGAAAGTGTCCAGGCATGTAAACTACTTGGAGCAAGACCTCTATTTGCAGGTCAGGTTGATGGCAACAGTGTCGTCTCCAATGAAGAAATGAACAGGTTCCAGCGTATAATATGGGATGAGGCACCTGATGTAGTCCTTACACACTGGCCGATAGATTCACACAAGGATCATCAGGTCTGCAGCCTGTTGACCATGCAGTCCTGGCAGGAATCCCCAAAACCGTTTTCCCTGTATTTTTACGAGGTATGTGCAGGTTATCAAACGTTTCTGTTCCACCCCACAGATTATGTGGATATCACAGCTGTTATGGACCTGAAAAAGAGATCACTGGCCGCACATGCCAGTCAGCAATTGATGGATGAGGTTGGAGGGTATACCCAGATGATGGTAGACTGCGGACAGCCTTCCACCGAAGATTTCCGTGGAAAGGAATTTGGCGTGGACTACGCAGAAGCATTTATCCGCATGGTGGGAAAGGGAAATGGGGGATTGAGAGTCTAAATAACTTAAAAAGATATAAGAAACGCTTTGCCCAGTCGGTGTTCAATCCATTCATCATGGAATGGCTGGGAAACTATTACCGCAGATTTACATTAAACCCAAAATCGAATGTTTTTACTTCTAGCACTTTGGCTCTACACTTTTCCGACCCCTAAGGATTCAATTATCCTGCTGAAGTCAGATGCAGTAGTATGGTCTGTAAACCAGGAGATACGTGCAGCCTACGATGGCACTGAAGAGCATATATATGCCCATGTGAATGACAGTATATTCCCTGTAGCAGTGTCTTCAGGTGAAACCTCACTTGAAATCCTATTGCGTGAGGATACCACCCGGATCCTGTTTTCACTCCGATCAGTTCCGGAAACGGTTTATTCCGACACGTTAACCTTGGTGTTGGGATATAAGCCAGTACCGGTTTTAAAGCCTGTTGCGGTATCTAAAGATGGTGCAATTGAACTGACAGTTGAAACGTTGGAGAATCCTTATGGAGAACCCCTGCAACTGGAATGGAAAGCATTTGATGGAAACCCCGGGAAGGCAAACATAGACCATTCAGATCCAAAAGTGGCCCGGCTCAAGCTCCCCGACGCCAGAGGGGATTATTGGTTTAGGCTTACTAATCGTTCGTCAAAGGGAATAACGGAATATACACTTATGCTGAGAAAGGGTGCTGATGAAGTGGAGATATTCGATGCTGACTCCAAAGATCACCCCTGGATGGATACGGCCATTATCTACCAGCTGAGCCCTTACAATTTTTCTGATCAGGGTGGCTTTGAAGGTATACGCAACAAACTGGATGAGCTACGCGAACTGGGAGTGAATACCTTGTATCTGCAACCGATTTTTGAAAGTAACAAAAAAGGACAAGGATATGATGTGGTAGATTATTTCAGTATAAATGAAAAATATGGAAAAAAAGATGAGCTTAGTCAACTTATTACTACTGCAAAGGGACTGGGATTCAAAGTTCTTTTCGATCTGGTAATCAACCATACAAGTATAAATCATCCTTATGCATTGGATAGGGTAGAGCATGGTGAAAAATCGCACTACCTGGATTTCTATCAATCCAAGTCAGATGGGGCCACTTATTCTTCCCATTACAACAAAGACAGCCTTGGTTTTGTAAGTTATTTTTGGAAAGACCTGGTAAACCTGAACTATGACCATGAAGAGGTAGAGCGCTGGATGCTGGAAGTTTGCAAGTATTGGGTCAATGAGTATGCCATAGATGGCTATCGATTTGATGCGATTTGGGGGGTTCTTGCCAGAAAGCCGGAGTTTGGGAAGAGACTCAGAAACGAGCTCAAAGCCATCCGTCCCGATCTATTGATGCTGGCAGAGGGCAAAGGCAGGGAAGAGAAACTTTACCGGCATGGATTCGATGCCGGGTATGACTGGACTTCTGACACGGTGTGGGTTTCCCAGTGGAGCTGGGAAGTGGAGTATAATGAAAGAGTCAGTAAGACGGTTTTTAATCAGGTAGAAGAAAACAAAAGGGCCACTTTTCTTAAAGAAGCAATTTTCCGGGACTTGGAATACGCCCACAGACTGCTTCGGTTTACAGAAAACAACGATCTTCCCAGATTCCCGGTAAATCACGGACTAAAAAAAAGTAAAATGGCGGCCCAGCTGGTTTTTTCCTTACCCGGAATCCCCATGCTGTATCAAGGTCAGGAAATAGGGGTTTTGAGTCATCCCTACTCGCCTGCACCGGTGTTTTCAGATGCCAGGACGATCAAAGAACAGGACTCTTCGATGCTGTATTCTTTTTACAGTGAGTTGATAGAAAGTAGAAATAGATATGCTGCTTTACAAAAGGGGAAACTTATTCCTGTCCTATTGGATCAACACCCTGAAGTGATAGCTTTTTGGCGGGAATGGAAAGATGAAAGACTACTGGTGTTGTTGAATATGGGAGACAGTCATGTAAGTATTGACCTCAAGGATGAACGGTTTGTATCTGCTGGTTTACCCTTTCAGAAATATCTCCCGATTTTCCCACAAAGCTCCTCTACTAGCAGCTTAACGTCCGTGGAGTTGGATTCATTTGATATTATTTGGCTTGTTCCGGATTTACCAGAATAATAAGAATAGCTGTTTCTGTCATTTTCCTCCTCTCTAGTGACTTTAATTAGTGATAGCCTACGTATCCTGCTCCTTGGAAAATAAACAAGAGAAGGTATGCTGAATGATATTCGTTCTTCAGCAACACATTTAAAAGTAGGGTGAGGGCAGGAAAATCGGGCAAGGGCCAGGCAGTAAACATCCCTAGGGTAACAAATTTTCCATTAGGCTCATCATCTTAGGATTGTCTGATAAGACACTATTTTGGTTTTCCTTAGTTTCTGAAAAATTCTAACATTATCGACGTAAAGAGCAGACTTCTGGCTGGACTAACCCAAGACAGATTCCCTCTTCCAAGCGCATTGGCTTCAGCCGTTTCTGACCTAAAAAGCTTTTCACCCAGAAGCACTCAGAATTCCGGTCTGATCACTCCATGCCCTATAAAAGAATTAACCTTAAACCCTTAATATATGAAAATAAGATCTTTACTTATTAGAACATGCTGCCTTGATGTTCCTTGCAAGGCAGTACTTCTGCTCTTAGTGCTGCTCTGGTCATCTTCATCCTTTGCAGGTGGGATAGTTACTATCCCGGACCATAACATGATTTCTGTGCGGGGTGTCGTCACATCCAAAAGTGATGGAGAGCCTCTACCGGGCGTCACTGTCCTTGTGAAAGGTACCACACAGGGTGTTACAACCGATATAGACGGAACCTACTCAATTGAAGTAACGGGATCTGAAAGTATTCTGGTTTTCTCATTTATAGGATTTGAACCCCAGGAAATCCTTGTGGGCAACAGTTCCGTGCTGAATGTGGTATTGGCTGAAACGGAAAGCCTGCTAAATGAAGTAGTAGTCATCGGTTATGGAACGCAAAAGCGGGAGACAATTACCGGGTCCATCGCAAGTATAAAATCTGAGGATTTCAACCCGGGTATGATCTCCGACCCACTGACTCTGATTACTGGAAAGGTTGCAGGATTGGCAGTGACACGGCCGAATGGTGCAGACCCCAATGCCACCGCAGATTTCTCTCTGAGAGGAGCAGTCTCAAGGGAAGGTAATGCACAGCCCCTGATCGTAATAGATGGAGTTCCCGGTGGGGATCTGCGGACAGTGGCACCTCAGGACATCGAGTCAATAGATGTCTTGAAAGACGGTTCAGCAGCAGCTATTTACGGTTCCAGAGCAACGGGAGGAGTGATTTTGGTAACTACCAAAAGTGGAAAAGAAGGTCCTGCCAAGGTGTCTTATAGTGGCTATGCTTCCACAGAACGTATAGCAAAACGTTATCAAATGCTGGACGCAGAGCAGTATAAAAGATTTGCGGAAGAAAACGGACTGGAAGCCAATGATCAAGGACATAATACGGATTGGTTCAAAGAACTTCTCCGGGAATTTCCTGTAAGCCAGGGGCATAATGTGTCAGTAAGCGGTGGAAGCGGATCGACCAATTATTTTGCTTCAGTAAACTATCAGAATTTTGAAGGAATGGATATCGCTTCCAGCAGAAGGTTTGTCAATGGCTCTTTCCGGTTGAATACTAAAGCATTAAATGACCGGTTGAGCTTTTCTGCCGGCATGACCAATTCCTTTGACACGAAAAGTTTTGCGGAATATTATGGGTTTGGACAGGCACTGAATATGAACCCGACATTTCCTGTCCGGGATGAAGAAGGAAATTTCTTTGAAGCTCCCCAGATAGGACAGGGTAGTCAGTGGAACCCCGTCGCGAATACTGTCTATTCCACCAACGACAGCAAGGAAAAGCGAATACTGGGAACTTTGAATACGACATACACGCTGCTCCCGAATCTCGCCTTGATAGCGAACTATTCGTTTACGGTCCAGGATTTTTTATCAGGGTCTTATACGGATAGTAACCTCCTGTATATGAAACAGAGTGGAATGGAAGGAAGAGCTTCTAGAAGCCAGAATACCACCACCAACAATATCTTTGAGGGGTTGATAGATTACAATCTGGAAGCGGGAAAAAACAATTTCAACTTTCTATTGGGCTATTCCTATCAGAATATTTTCAACGAGGGCTTTGGTGCCGGCAATAACAACTTCAACACAAATGCCTTTCTGTATCATAATCTTGGAGCCGGAGCAGCACTGAATAACCTTACCCCAGGATTTGTACGGGGAGGTGTCTTTGTGAACAGCTTTGCCGATGAGAGAACCATTCTTGCCTATTTTGGGCGGTTGATCTATGATTACGATGAGAAGTACCTTCTAAATGTAAGTGTGCGCCGTGAAGGAGCTTCCGTATTGGGCGATGCCAATAAATGGGGGACTTTCGCAGGAGTTTCAGGAGGCTGGATTATTTCCAATGAAAACTTCCTGAATGATGCTTCCTTTATTCGAAGCCTGAAAATAAGGGCCGGTTACGGGGTGACGGGAAATCAGAATGCACTCAATCCTTACCAGTCGCTTGCCACAGTGGGACCATTTCCCTGGGGAACACAGCATGCCTATTACGGCACTCCGGAGAACCCTTCATGGATACTGTCCTATGGCCCTAACATCAATCCAAATCCTGCGCTGAAATGGGAAACAAAAACAGAATGGAATGCAGGTTTGGATTTTACTCTTTTCAGCAACGGGTGGTTGAGCGGCTCAGTGGATTATTATAACCGTAGCATTAAAGATCTGATAGGGAATTTTACAGCTCAGATGCCTCCCAATATCTATCCACAGATATTTGCCAATGCAGGGGAAATGATGAACAAAGGTGTGGAGATACTCTTAGATGCTTCGTTGTTAAGAAACAGTGCTGCAAAATGGAATGTGACATTGGTGGGAGCGAGGAATATCAATGAAATAGTATCTGTATCGAGCGAGCAGTTTATGGGATCTGCCCAGAACATCACCGGAATAGGCCTAGGGTTCGGCGGAGATGTACAGCGGTTAGCACCCGGACAGCCGGTGGCCGTATTTTATGGGCGGAAATTTGCAGGGTTTGATGAGGCTGGCCAATGGCTTTTCACCGACAAAGACGGTATGACTGTGACCAAAGACCAGATTGGTGATGATGATTTCCATTATCTGGGAAACAGTATTCCTAAGTACAATTTTGGCGTGACCAACTCATTTGGTTTTGGGCGTTTCGATGCCAGTATCCTCATCAGAGGTGCGTTGGGATTCAAAGCACTGAATGCGAAGCGGATTTTCCACGACAACATCAACACCTTTACTTCCACTAATCTCCTGGTTTCGGCACTTGACAACCCCATTAGGGACCAGGCTCTGTTTTCAGATTATTACTTGGAAAACGGCAATTATGCAAAGCTGGATAATCTTACGATAGGCTATACATTTCCTTTTAAAAACCTCCGGGTATATACCACAGCTTTGAATCTTGTGGTCCTGAGTGATTTCTCAGGAATGGACCCTGAGCTGGCTGTAAATCCTTTTAACGGAGCGGGAGTGGAATTCAATGATAGATACTACCCACGTACCCGTACATTCACACTAGGATTATCAGCCCAATTTTAACTTCTGATCCCATATATCATGAATAAGCAAATATATTCCCTCTATAAAGCAACCACATGTTTTATACTTACAAGCATAGTGGTTCTATGCCTGGGCTGTAGTGACTTAAGAGAAAACGTGTATAGTTCTACCACTACAGCCAACTATTACAAGACCACGGATCAGGTAATGGCTGCCTACTCCATGCCTTATAGTTTTCTTCAGTTTATCCACTATGATATGCATTGGTCTCTGGTCTCATTTGGAACAGACGAAGCAGTGGCTACAGTCAAAAACAACCAAGGCTTTGAGAATGGAAGATGGATCCAATTCCACCAGCATTCCTGGACCTCCAGTCTGGACTGGTTAGAGTGGAACTGGTATAATTTCTTCCAGGGGGTCGGCTATTGTAACCAATTTCTTGAAGTTCTGGACGGACTGGATTTTTCACAGTTCAATATCCCGATTTCCAAAGAGCAAATGACAGCTGAAGTAAAACTGCTTCGGGCACTTTACTACTATTATGCGATGGACGCATATGGTAATATCCCTGTGACTGAGAAGATGACTGATGTAATGCCTACCAATTGGCCTAGAGCCGAGGTTTTTTCCTGGATCGAAAAGGAAATAGTGGAGAATAGGGGCTTTCTCTCAGAAAAGGGAGAAGGGAACTGGTATGGGCACTTCACAGAGTCAGCTGCCAATGCCTTGTTAGCCAGGCTATATCTTAATGCAGAGGTATATTCAGGTACACCCCGTTGGCAGGACGCGGTAGATGCTGCTAATCTGGTAATCAACTCCGGTGCTTATGTTTTGGACAGCACTTGGGACGCTCCATTCAAAGCCGATAATGCGCATTCGACAGAAAATATCCTGGTGGTACCTTATGATTTCAATTTTGCTCCTGGTTTTAACATGTCAGCGCAGAATCTCCCAGGCGCTATGCGTGACGTATATAATTTTCCGGATTACCCTTGGGGTAAAACAGTCACTCCGGAAGCTTTTTATAGATTATATTCAGCAAATGACCTGAGGATCAATCAATGGGTTGTCGGGCCCCAGTGGTATGATGAAGAAAAAACCCAGCCGGTAATGGGCTGGTGGGATCAGGATGGTCAGCAGCTGACTATCACCCCTGAAATTGAAATGCTCATGAATCCCAGCAGGGGATATGGGGATGGTGTGAGAAATAAAAAATATGAAGTCCAGAACGGGATGATTTGGAACATGAACAACGATTATGTACTGTTCCGTCTCTCAGAGATAATGTTTATCAAGGCAGAGGCCTTAATGCGGCTAAATGGTGGAGCAGCAACTCCTGAAGCGGTAGAACTGGTAAATGCAGTAAGGGCAAGAAGTTTTGCTGAATCAGATCCTGCTGCATTGTATACAGCTTCTTCTCTGACTATGGAAGAGTTTCTAAATGAACGTGGACGGGAATTCTCCTATGAAGGAAAACGTAGAGAAGATCTGATCCGGTTTGGGAAATATACCGAAGCTAGATGGGAAAAGCCCCAAAGTGAACCGTTCAAAACAATTTATCCTATCCCATTGAATATTCTGACTGCCAACCCTTCATTGGTACAGAATCCGGGCTATTAAACTAGGATTTCAATGCCCCGGTGAGTCTAAATCCAACCCTGGACTCGCCGGGTTTGTCTCATAAAATCTTCAAAATCAAATGAATCTGACATATCGTAGAGTGGGGCTTATCGCTTCATTGATTTGCCTGACAGCCGCCGCCAGCTGCACCAAGACAAGTAAAACCAATCCTGTATTCTCAGAATGGTCAGTGGTAGGCGGGAACTTCACCGGTAACAAATATTCTGACTTGGATCAGATAAACAAGTCCAATGTCCAGCGCTTGGAAATAGCATGGGTACATCAGACAGGAGATGCGGAGCCACAAGCGAGTTCGCAGATCCAGTGTAACCCGATCGTCGTAAACGGGACTTTGTATGGGACGTCCCCGCAACTTAAATTAGTTGCTTTGGATGCCAAGACGGGAATAGAGAAGTGGAGTTTTAAACCGTTTCAGGAGATCGAAGGGGATAAGTTTGGTCATTTCAACCTGAACAACAACAGGGGTGTTACCTATTGGACTGACGGAAAAGGTGATGAAAGAATATTTTATGCCACTGGGCATTTCATGAATGCGGTGGATGCCAAAACAGGCAAAGCGATACCCGGTTTTGGTGAGAATGGCAGAATAGATCTGCATAAAGGGCTGGGAAGGGAAGTCAGCGATTTGTTTATTACAGCTACCTCAGCTCCTTCGGTATATAAAGATTATCTGCTGACAGGAACCCGCGTTTCTGAATCAATGGATGCAGCTCCTGGACATATTCGTGCTTATGACGTAAGGACTGGTGCACAGAAATGGATATTTCACACCATACCGCAACCTGGAGACCCTGGTTCTGAAACTTGGGAAGACCAGCAAGCACTGAAAATGACCGGAGGAGGAAACAACTGGATGGGAATGACCATTGACCAGGAAAGGGGAATCGCCTATGCGCCTACAGGTTCCGCGGCAATGGATTTCTATGGGGGGAAAAGAAAAGGATCCAATCTCTATACCAACTCCCTGCTGGCACTCGAAATAGAAACAGGAAAACTGCTGTGGTATTTTCAATACATCCATCACGATACCTGGGACTATGATCCTTCTTCCTATCCTGTATTGGTTTCCGTGGAGAGGGAAGGGAAACTTATACCTGGGGTCGCACAGACTACCAAAACAGGGTTTGTGTATGTGTTTCACAGAGAAACAGGTGAACCTTTGTTTCCGATAGATGAAGTACCCGTGGAAACTGATACTGACCTGGAAGGCGAAAAGCTATGGCCTACCCAACCCATTCCCCGCTTACCTGCCCCATTTGTGAGGCAGTCTTTTACGGTAGCTGATATTAACCCTTACCTTCCTGAAGACTCATTCGAAGAAGTAAAATCACGGCTGGAAGGCTATAGAACAGGAAAAATGTTTACCCCTCAATCCAAGCAGGGAACCATTATATTCCCTGGATTTGATGGTGGGGCAGAATGGGGAGGTCCGGCTGTTGACCCTACTACGAATTACCTTTACGTCAACGCAAACGAAGTGCCTTGGATTATGGAAATGCTCGATGCGGATCCTGATTACACTGGACAGGAACAATTTCTCGATGCAGGGATCAGGCTTTATAGACAGCACTGCATGACCTGTCACGGTGAAAGCAGGGAAGGAACGGAAACCAACCCCTCTTTAGTGAACATTTCATCGAAATTGGATAAAAAGTCCTTTTTGGACCTGGTAAATTCCGGAAGACGGATGATGCCGGCTTTTCAATACTTGGATGATATTGAAAAAGAGGCAATCGCATCCTACATTCTGGATATCAAGGAAGAGCAGCAGAATGGATTCAATAAGACGGTATCAGAAGTAGAAAAATTCAGAAAGTTGCCCTATAATATTTCGGGCTATAATAAATTCAGGTCAAAGGAAGGGCTTCCGGCTATAGCTCCTCCATGGGGCACCTTGACTGCGATCGACTTGAACTCCGGTAAACACGTGTGGAAAGAAGTACTGGGGCAGGATAAAGAAATGGAAGCGCTTGGAGCTGAAAATACAGGTTCGGAAAATTATGGAGGACCAGTGGTGACAGCTGGGGGACTAGTGTTCATAGCGGCTACAAAAGACGAGAAAATCAGAGCATTTGATAAAAAATCCGGGGAATTGCTTTGGGAACATGAGTTGCCAGCCTCTGGCTTCGCTACTCCTGCCACTTATCAGATAGATGGCCGTCAGTATGTGGTGATAGCGTGTGGAGGAGGTAAGCTGGGAAGTAAATCCGGTGATTTTTATGTGGCATTCGCACTTCCAGAGGAATAATGGGAAAAGAGGTGAAATTTTCCAGAAGGACGGTATTGAAATCCATGGGGCTGGGGCTATTACTCCCCCCCGTGTTACCATGGATAAGCTATTCTGATAAATCCGCAGATGCAAACAGGGTCTATGCGCATATCTGGCCGTTTGCCAGCCAGTTTCCTCCCGATTGGGACTGTACGGCTATTCTGGATAGTCTCTTTAAAGACTGCTCCACCGCAGGAGTAGACGGGATTGAGGTAATGGACGCAGTATTGAGAAACCCTGGAGGAGTCCCCGAACTAAAACGCTGTGTATCCGAATACGGTATTCCAGTGATCGGCTCCTCCTACTATGCAGATATGTGGGACAAGACCCAGCATAGCTATATTTTAAATGATTGTAAACAGGTGTTAACGGGTCTGGCTAGTCTGGGAGGTACCCGGGTAGGCCTTACAGTCGGTGATGCCAGGCGCAAAAAGACGGAGGAGGAGCTAGACGACCAGGCTGGTATTTTGAAAGAAATTATCCGCTTATGTGAGGAGAAAGGAATCCAGCCCAACCTGCACAACCATACCTTCGAAATGGATTATGGGCAGCATGATTTTCTGGGGACGTTGCGACGGATACCCGGAATCCTCCTGGGACCGGATATCAACTGGCTGATAAGAGCTGGTATTGACCCGGTGGAATTCATAGCTGAGCATCGCGAAAGAATTGTATTTATGCATTTGAGGGATCAGAACAGTCAAGGACAATGGTCCAACCCGTTAGGCAGCGGCAATACAGACTTTGCCACACTTGCCAAGATGCTCAAGACTATCAATTACAGAGGAGATGTGGCCATAGAGCTTGCATACGAAGGTAATTCCCCTGGGAATATCCGGGAAGATCTCTGGGGAAGCCGAAACTATGTAAGAGAGGTTTTCGGATGGTGAAAAATCAAAAGGTTGGTCAAAAGTTATGGTAAATATTCATCTAAAGACGAAGCAAAAAAGAACCTATGACGCTATAGTGGTAGGATCTGGGATATCTGGGGGATGGGCAGCAAAGGAACTGTGTGAAAAAGGGTTGTCCACGCTGCTCCTGGAGCGGGGAAGGGATGTGGTGCATAGGAAAGATTATCCCACAGCAACCAAGGCTCCGTGGGAACTTCCACACAGGGGAGTGCTGACAGAAAAGTTTCTCAAAGAGAACCCTATTGCCTCTTCCTGCTATGCGGTCAATGAGGCTACCAGTCATTTCTTTGTAAAGGATGCGGCACAGCCCTACATCCAAGAGAAACCCTTCAACTGGATAAGGGGCTATCAGGTAGGTGGGAAATCTCTGACTTGGGGAAGATGGACGCAGCGGTGGAGTAATCTGGATTTTGGTGCCAATAAAAGAGATGGAGTAGGTATTGATTGGCCTATACGCTATGAAGAGCTTGCTCCGTGGTATTCTTATGTTGAGAAGTTTGTCGGAATCAGTGGTAATCTGGACGGTATCCCACATCTTCCGGATGGTGTGTTTCAGACACCTATGCAGATGAATTGTGTGGAAACACACTTAAAAGAATCGATTGAATCCAAGTGGGTTGATAGAAAGCTGATCATATCCCGAACCGCCAATCTTACTGAAGCCAAGGAAGGAAGAGGTCCCTGTATGTACCGGGATAAATGTGCAAGGGGCTGTCCATTTGGGGGTTATTTCTCCAGCAATTCAGCTACATTGCCAGCTGCCTCAGCGACAGGCAATCTTACACTAAGACCAAATTCCTTGGTAGAGTCGATCATATACGATGAGGTCACCGAAAAAGCTACCGGCGTAAGGGTCATTGCAGAAGGGGGAAATGACGTTGAGGAATTCTACGCAAAGGTTATCTTTATCAATGCCGGGACCCTGAATACCACAGCACTGTTACTCAATTCGATATCTACACGTTTTGCTCAGGGTTTTGGCAATGATAGTGGCGTTTTAGGACATTACCTGATGGATCATAATTATCGGGCAAGTCTGGGTGGGGAGCATGAAGGTTTTAAGGATAAAACCACCTTTGGAAACAGACCTACAGGCGTTTATATTCCACGCTTCAGGAATGTGGGAAACGACTTCCGTGATGATTTTATCCGGGGGTATGCATTTGCGGCTGGAGCAACCAGAAGAGTAGGGGACTATTCGGTAGATACGTTAGGTGCCGGGCTCAAATCTGCCAGGTCTCGTTTTGATGTATGGGATATCTGGATGACTGGAATGGGAGAATGCCTGCCTTACTATGAGAATAAGGTGTCACTCTCCAGAGACTCTAAGGATCCTCATGGGCTACCCCAACTGGTAATAGACTGTGAATTTAAGGAAAATGAAGAGGCCATGCTCAGAGACATTCTTACCACCGGTTCTGAAATGCTGGAATCGGCAGGTTTCAAAAATATCTACGCGGAAGATACAAAAAAGCCACCTGGCTTAGGAATCCATGAAATGGGCACAGCCAGAATGGGTAAAGATCCGGCTTCATCCATTCTCAATTCACATAACCAGGTATGGGGAGCTCCAAATGTGTTTATCACGGATGGTTCGTGTATGGTGTCTTCCGCATGTCAAAATCCTTCCCTTACCTACATGGCCCTTACCGCACGCGCGGTCAATCACGCCGTAAGCGAAGTAAGAAAATCCAATCTATAATAACCCCAAAAATCTAACCATGAAGATTGCATTATTGAGCTGTTTGCTGATTAGTATCCTGATACTCCCGTCAAATGCTCAGACACATCCAGTACGAGTTATTTTTGATACGGATATGGGACCCGATTATGACGACGTGGGAGCCCTGGCTATGCTTCACGCATTGGCGGATGCCGGAGAGGCCGAAATTCTAGCAACCATTGCCTGCACCAATTACGGACTCGTAGGTCCTGTACTCAGTGTGATAAACACGTACTTCAACCGTCCTCAGCTGCCCGTAGGAGTAGCGGGAGAATATGGTGTGAACATGCGGGATTGGCAATTCTGGTCAGATACCTTGGTGTCCAGATATCCCCATAGCCTAAAAAACAATTCCCAGGCCCATGATGCGGTGAAACTTTATAGGGAACTGCTGGCTTCCCAACCTGACACCAGTGTAACTCTGATCACCGTGGGATTTCTTTCCAATGTTGCAGAACTGATGAAATCCGGGCCAGACCGTATTTCGACGTTGAGTGGGATGGAGCTCATAGAAAAGAAAGTAAAAAAAATGGTTTCAATGGCAGGGAAGTTTCCTGAGGGGATGGAATTCAACATAGAGGAAGATGCCGAAGCCGCATCTTATGTTTTTGCACATTGGACAACACCTGAGCTTATTTTCTCCGGCTTTGAAATTGGTGTTAAGATCAAATCCGGGCTCGGCCTGGTCAAGGATAGGGCAGTAATAGACAGTCCTATAAAAGATGTCTATTCATTGGCAATCCCTATGGCAAGTGAGGACAGGGAAGGGCGGATGAGCTGGGATCAAACGGCCGTCTTGGTAGGAGTGAGGGGGAGTGCTCCCTATTATGCGCTGGAAGAGGGAAAAATAGTCACTCAACCCGATGGATACAATACCTGGGACAGCAACGGGAAAGGACATTATTTTCTGAAAGAACTATTACCAGTAGAAGAGGTGGAAGCAATTATCAACGAGCTGATGCACCATCAGCCCAAGAAATAGAAAATATCTTCCTTCACCTTGCATCTTTATAATTTGATTTTAGCCGCCATTACCTATCCCGATAAATCGGGGTAGCCTGTCGCGGATTTCATCTATTCATAATTTGTTCTTCCAAGACCATAACCTGTCTTGATTTAACCGGGATAACCCGCCTACATTACCATAATCTCAATGTGCGACGACGTCAGGTTTATTTTACTATCCAACCCGTATGTATGACTTCAGATATTTCAGATTAGTACAGTTTGCAGCAGTACTGGCATTACTTTCAACAGGAGGTTGTACCTATTTTTCCAAGGATATACAATGGGAAGAGTATCTCGGAGGACCGGACCGGAGTCATTATTCGGAGCTTGACCAAATCTCCAAAGAGAATGTCCACCTCTTAAGCCCGGTATGGGAGTACCACCTGAAAGATTCAGGTCAACTCCAGGCTAATCCTATAACAGTGAACGGTGTACTTTACGGCATGTCGGCAACGGCTCAGCCTTTTGCCTTGGATGCCGCTACAGGTAAAGAGATTTGGGCAAAGAACAGTGACTTCAAGGACGAGTTCAGCACCTCCCGAGGTCTTACTTACTGGGAAGAAGGGGAAGATAAAAGGATTCTATATTCATCTGGAGAGTGGCTGTATGCGGTACGCGCGGACTCCGGAGAAGCTATAGAAGAATTCGGAGTGAAGGGAAGCGTAAGTCTGAAATCCGGACTAGGGGCATCTGCGGTCAATAAAATGGTTCTATCCAATACACCAGGCACACGGTATAAAAACCTCATAATTATGCCGACCCGTGTATCTGAAGGGATTGATGCTGCGCCGGGATATATTCAGGCATTTGATATCAGGACGGGGAAACTCGAATGGGTCTTTCATACGATTCCTCTTCCTGGTGAGGAAGGGCATGATACATGGCCTTCAGATTCCTATAAGAATATAAATATAGGGGGCGCAAACAACTGGGCCGGAATGGCTCTTGATCAAGAGCGGGGTATTGTCTATGTTCCCACAGGCTCTGCTGCGTATGATTTTTATGGGGCAGACAGACACGGTAGCAATCTTTTTGCCAATACGCTATTGGCTTTGGACGCCGCAACAGGCAAGAAACTATGGCATTTTCAGTTAGTCCATCACGATATTTTAGATAGGGACCCACCTGCTCCTCCCAACCTTTTGACTGTGACGCACCAGGGAAAAAAAATAGCGGCTGTTGCCCAAGTCACCAAGCAGGGGCTGGTATTTTTATTCGACCGGATTACCGGGACACCGCTTTTTGATATCGAAGAGCGCCCGGTTCCAGTATCGGATATACCAGGGGAGCAATCCTGGCCCACGCAACCGTTTCCTATAAAACCAAGACCCTTTGCCCGTCAACTACTCACTGAAGAAGAAATCAGTCCCTTCGCTGATAACCGGGAAGAACTGTTGCAACTACTGCGGGAAACCAGAATGGAAGGTCCCTTTACCCCCCTTAGTGAGCAGGGCTCATTCGTATTTCCCGGTTTGGATGGTGGTGCCGAATGGGGAGGAGCGGCAGTGGATCCTGAGGGAATACTTTATATAAATAGTAGCGAGATGGCTTGGATCATAGGTTTGGGTCCATCTGCTTCGGAGAAAGAGCTAGGTCTGATGGGAGAGGGTAAGAGGGTGTATGTAAAGCACTGCGTCGCTTGTCATGGAAATGACAGGAAGGGAAACCCGGAAAGTGGCTATCCCTCACTGGTAAGGGTGGGGGATAAGTTTGACCGGGCTGACCTGGAGACGGTGATAACCAAAGGCAGGAGAATGATGCCCGCCTTCACCAGCCTGGCACCCGAAGAAATGGAGATACTGCTGGATTTTCTGATGGGAGAAGAGGAAGATCTTCAGCTATCAAAAGAACCTGGGTTGTCCGGAGGAGAGGTGAATGGCCAGGTTACTTCCTACTCAATCAATAGATTTGGTAAATTTCTTGACAGCAAAAACTATCCGGCCATTTCCCCACCATGGGGTACGCTGAATGCCATTGATATGAACACGGGTCAATATCTGTGGACTGTACCTTATGGTGAGTACCCTGAACTTACTAAAAAAGGAATTCCTATAACCGGTTCTGAGAGTTATGGAGGTCCAATAGTAACAAAAAGTGGGTTGATTTTCATAGCAGGAACGAAAGACCGGAAACTAAGGGCAATAGACCGGAAGAGCGGTGAAACGCTATGGGAGACTATTCTACCTGCAGCGGGATTTGCTACGCCAAGTACTTATGAGGTAAAGGGTAAGCAATATGTGGTGATTGCGTGTGGAGGTGGCAAATTGGGCGCAGCAGTGGGCAATTCCTACATTGCCTTTGCATTGCCTTGAATAATGGTGCTTATCCTACCCCGTACTATTTTCAAAGGTTTTTAGGTTTGGTGTTTAATCGGTATAACCAGATGGGCAAATATATTTGGCTTTGTAAGAGGCCACAAAAAGAGAAGGGTGGATATGTGCAAGCAGAAATATGATTTTTTACAATTGAGACGAAGATAACCGACCATTACCGCCAATGCGTTACAGGTTTGTGATATAAGGGTTCAAACTGTAACCATCTGCTCACAATAAGGTAAGGCCAATAGGGTATATTTTGTATAAGTATTTGATTTTAAATGAACTGAATCAGGTTTCTCAGATTGGCAGCTTACTTGTCTATAGGCTTATGCTGTAGATCAGCGAGCAGATTCCTTTAACTTTAACCCCTATCCCCATGGAAACGAAAAAAAGTCCTTCAGCCGAAATGAAAAATTCAAAATTTCATCAGCTTTTTCTTCAGGAGCTAAAAGACATTTACTGGGCAGAGAAACACCTTACCGCTGCCTTGCCCAAGATGAGTAAGGGTAGTACATCCACAGTTCTCAAGAAAGCAATTGAAGACCATCGCGCCGAAACTGAAAACCATGTGGAGCGATTAGAGAAGGTCTTTGAGCTAATGGACGAGAAAGCTTCTGCAAAAAAATGCGAGGCCATGGCTGGATTGATCAAGGAAGCAGAAGACATACTTTCCAATACCACCTCAGATACCATGGTGAGGGATGCAGGAATTATCATCGCCTGCCAGAAAGTGGAACATTATGAAATTGCTTCTTATGGAGCGTTGGTAGAACTGGCCAAAAAAATGGGGCATGAGGAGTCCTCAAAATTGCTGGAGAAAACGCTCAATGAAGAGAAAATGGCAGATGAAAAGCTTACTAAAATTGCCAAAAAAGAAGTCAACGAGAAAGCCGCAAAAGAGTAATTTTAAATTGTTAACTATTGAATAGTAAAAAGAGAGGATAGCCTCTGTTTTTGGGTTTAATTGGTCTCAAAAATAGTTTAAACTATGCACTTTAGTGCATTTCGCTTTAGCTTCTAAAAACGTTTACTTTGAGGAATGTCAGAACAAAGGAGTAATGGACATACTGTTTCTCGTCTTACAGTTCATATAGTTTGGT
>JBMDXP010000067.1:0-216590 GCA_048819475.1 Algoriphagus sp. | reverse complement strand
CCTGCAACAGATTAAAAGCTTATCGTTATGACTGATTAGCCCATTTTTCATTCGAAAGGTTTTTCAGCAAGTGCAAGCTTTTTTACTACAATAGGTCTATACCCATGCACTCAAAAAAACAAAAATCGGAATTTTCAAGCTAGTCTCAGCCATACCATCTTCTGTGTTGGCCTCTTTCGAAGTATAAGCATACATCTTCACTCGGCCGCCTTGAAGCTGGAATAGCTGAGACTTTTTCAGCAAGCCCTATTTATTTGTCCCTGATTTTATAAAGACCAATACCTGTCCCAGCTCTAATCGGGATGGAATCTGGCAAAGCTGATAATCATCCCGGATATCACTTGCTCCCTGCTCGATTTCATCGGGATTTAGTGCGATATTTAGGTGTTTTTACCTAATCATTTACAGACAATTTGCCCAACCGGACTTCACAGGGAAGTCCCTTACTTAGTTGGATAGCTCTCCGAGCAGGTGTCACTTCCGACATGACCGATCTCACCCTTCTATTCAATATGATGAATTTATGATCACCATTCAGCTTTCGCAATCCCCGGAGGATTTACAGGATATCCTGTCCCTTCAGCAAGCAAATTTATCCCAGCATATCCCTGCTCAGGAACAGCAGCGTGAGGGCTTCGTGCGGGTAAAGCACGAATTACATGAGCTGGAAAGCCTCCATTTGATAGAACCCCATGTCATTGCCAGGGAAGGCAGCCTTATCGCAGCCTACATTCTGGCCATGACCAAGGCGTCACGGGACAGTATTCCCATGCTGGTCCCCATGTTTGGGCAATTTGACAGCCTGGAATATAACGGCAAGAAAGTAAGTGAGTATAATTATATGACTGTGGGGCAAGTATGTGTGGGAAAGGGGTTTAGGGGACAGGGACTTTTTGAGGAGTGTTACCGGTTTTACAGATCTGTATTTTCACCCAAGTATGATTTCGCCATTACTGAAATCTCTTTGAGAAATACGCGGTCTATCCGGGCTCATGAAAAGGTCGGCTTTCAGACAATCCATTTGTTCCAGGATGAATACGAAGAATGGGCTATTGTGCTTTGGGATTGGAGAGGGGCAGGGAGTAAATCCTGAGAGGGAACGCACAACTTATTCCGGGCAGGAGGGACAAGGACAGTAAAGCTATTTGCACACCTTAACTTACTGCGGTAAAAGGTTTTAATATGTAGATTGTGTAACTGAACCGGGGAATACTCTTCCCCGTTTCTTTCCGCAGAAATCCACCCCGGTAAGCTGCACGGTACATCGGGTTCTTCACTGTTCGTGGGCGGGATGTATACACAGTAGGTCAACCTGTGGTTGATTGCGTCCTACTGGTAGAAAGCCTGAGAAAATAAAAGTTTTACCGACCCGCATTTATTTTTTTCAGTAAGTCTTTATGTGCTTATGGTAGCACTCCCGATCCTGATCAGGCATAAAAACAAAACGGGGGAAGGTATTCTTTCGAATTCTTCCCCCGACCATAGTCTACTGACCTTAATCCTTAAACTATGCCAAGCTACAGTTATTCTGACTTTTCATCCAGTTTCCCGGAATCTTAACTTTAGGATTTCTTATCTCTTCCTTCTCTGACCTTTCGGGCAGAGTAGCGAACTTCAGCACGTCTGTGGGCAACCCCCTTTCAAACTGATTTCACTGAGGAAACCAGCCCCTTTACGCGTCATTCTCAAGATTGAACCATTGTCCGTGATCGTACTCACGGCCTTTTATCTCTTACTTGGTGTATTGAAGCTAGCAACTCTTACCAAAGGATGCAATTAAAAACCACTTTATTTATCAACAATTTTTAACCGTTAAAAACCCTGTTATACACCAGGTTATAAACCATTCATCATGAATTACCCACACATTATCCACATATCGGCTCTTGGACAGCGCACCCTTCACAAACCTAACCCCCTACTTGAGCCGGATCCTCATCAGGTGCATATCAGCAGTCATATATAGATACTTCTCATCGGCATCAAAGGCGCAGTTTGCCGTCCCCACCCCTGTCATCACCGTCCCCAGCAACTTCCCTTCCGGATTGATAACCAAAACACCTCCAGGGCCGGTAGCAAAGAGATTCCCATTCCCATCTATCTTCAGGCCATCAGGCAATCCTTTTCTCTCACCTCCTACTTTATCTGTTACATCCAGCAGCAACTTTCCACTTACCACGTTTCCTTCTCCATCCAGTTCGTAGGCAAAATAACGTGCCCGTCCCGGATCTGACTGGGCGATATAGAGGATCTGCTCATCTGGACTCAAACCGATTCCATTTGGCCGGGTAAGGCTGTCCAAAAGCAGAACCAGCTCCCCCTTTTTATCTATTTTATACACCCCCTGGAAATCCAGCTCTTTGGGATCCCAGTCGTCCAACCCATAAGGCGGGTCTGTAAAATAAATCTCCCCCGAAGAACTGATAACCAAATCATTGGGACTATTGAACCTTTTTCCTTGATAGGAAGTGGAAATTGGTTCAAACTCCGGTTTGGGATCGTCAACAGAACTTATCAAACGGGCTATCTGACGCTCTCCATGCTGGCAGAGCACCAGTCTTCCCTCCTTGTCCAGAGCCAGGCCATTTGCCCCAGGCTCTTTTTTACCGGTCTCATTTCCCAGATAGCCAGAGGGCTCCAGGTATATACTCAAACTATCCTTCTCTGACCATCTCCAGATTCTATTTGCCGGCACGTCTGTAAAGATCAACGCTTCCTGATCCGCCAGCCAAAGCGGTCCTTCTGACCAATCAAAGCCTGATGCCAAGATCTCAATCTCCGCATCTTTGGGAATCAGCAAGTCGATAGCCGGATCCAACCGCTCTACAGAACCTGTCGTCTGATAGGCAACTCGCCTATCTTCTGACTGCCGAGAGCTCTCTGTGCGTGAACAGGAGCCCAAACCTAAGAGCATGACAATCAATAAGGGCTTTCCCATAAGCCCGTAGCTGCAAAATGGTATGTCAATCATACCCTTAAATTGGAAATAATTTATAAAAACCCCACCATCATGTCTATGTATTGATACAGATCACAGCCCGGATGCCTTTCCGGACTCTCCCCTATTCCGGATCAGATTTTCCCTGATTCTCAGTGACCGGTATGTTTCCAACGGTCTCGCCACACCACCGGAATTCAATCTCGCCTCGGTTACAAGCGGTCTTACATCTGTCCAGAATGCTGCCTGCAACACCTCCTGTGCTCCCGCCACATCCCCATTCCTTTGGCAACGCTCCAACGCGACCCGGTCCACTATCAGTGCTTTGGCGTAGGCCAGCGAAATCGATTCCAAAGCCTGGATCAAATCTTCCAAAGGATCTTTCGTAGTGTGGCTGGCGTCTATCATCCATGAAATACTATCCCATGTCTGTACATGGTCCTCGCTTCCCCCGATCAGTTCACAAAAAATCAAAAACAGCTGGTAGGGCTTTACACTGCCTGTACTGAGGTCATCATCTCCATATTTGCTGTCATTGAAATGAAACCCCGCCAATAAATCCTGATGCATCAGCGTGGCTACGATCTGTTCTATATTGGTATTGGGTAAATGATGCCCAAGGTCCACCAACACTTTGGCCCTATCACCTAACTCCCGGCAGAGAAAGGCAGAAGTCCCCCAATCCGGAATCACAGTATGGTAAAAATTAGGCTCATAGGGCTTGTATTCCAACAAAAGCTTCCAGTCTGCAGGCATCTCCTTGTAGATGCTTTGTAAGGATTCGGAAGTCCACCGCAGTGCTTTCCGGAAATTTGTCTGACCTGGGAAATTACTACCATCAGCAAGCCAGACCGTAAGCCCTTTGCTCCCGAGCAACTCCCCGACCCTAATCACTTCCAGGTTATGCTCTATTGCCTGTTGACGGACACTTTGATGGGCATGGCTCAATGAGCCCAGTTTATAAGTTAGGCTTTGCCCATAATCCTGAAAGGTGTTGCTGTTCATTGCATCAAAGGCAATTCCCAATTCCTCTGCTTTCTGGCGGATTCCGTTGATATCATCAGGAATATCCCATGGGATGTGAAGGGAGACTGCGTCTGTTCTTTTGGTTAGTTTGGCAAGAAGGCCTATATCCTCCAGTTTTTCCTCCAGATTACGCGGCTCACCACCTATCTTAAACCTGCCAAACCGTGTGCCGCCGGCACCCAATGCCCAACTGGGTATGGCTATCTGGAAATCCTGTATCGCGGCAATTACCTGGTCCGAATCCTTATTTATAACGCTCAGGTAGTCACCCAAAAGCTCCAATGACCGGCCATGCATGGAATTCTTGCTATACCGGAAGGGGGTGGGATATCTATTCATCAGCAGTTTTTTTTATTTATCAGAGTTGATCCAGAAGGGTGCGCTTACAAACCATATCACCATACCTACTGTCATAAGCTGGTGACAAGCAGTAAGATTCAGCTTTGCAAAAAAGTAGAAAACCGGTGGACATACCGTAAGTCCAAGCCCCAGGAAGGAAAGAAGTTTCAGGGTTATTCTCATCGTATGACGGGTTTGACCAAGGGATACTTGACCTTTGAAAAAAGAACAAAAAGCATTACTGCCATAAACCAGCCCGGTAGACCCAGAAAGAAAATCTCAACGTCATACAACCTGTTCAGCCCAAGACAAAAGAGCAACGTCAGCACCCAGGTAGCAAACGCCGGCATGCTGAAAGCGGATTTGGTCTGGAGCGCCTGCTCTTTGAGAAAACCCATCCTTTCCGGGAGGTAATAATCCGCAACTATCACTGCTCCCATCGGCATCAACAGCAAGCCATATAAAGCCACAAAATCCAACAGCTTCATGACAAGGGCAGGAAAACAGGCAGCAAGACTGGTGACTCCACCTACAATAGCCGTAATTTTCCAGGTGGGCACAGTAGGAAAAATCCCCTGTAAGGCCAGTCCGGCCCGGTAGATGGTGGGATTAGCGGTCGTCCATCCCGCCACAATCACGCATACCGCGCCTGCTATTCCCACAGCCTGGAAAGCTATAGCCCCGGGCGCGAATTCCTGTGAATTCGAACTCGCCTGAAGAAATACCGCATATAGAATCCCCGAGGCAATCCATGCCAGAAAATGGCCAATATACATCCCCGCAAAAGAATAAAAACCATATTTCCATGATCTGGCATAGCGAAGGATGGTAAGATCAGACATACCTATATGCATAGCCATATTGCAGAACCAGGAAAAAAAGACCACATGCCAGACCGTAAACTTCGTCATCCCGGGAAGCGGCACACCTGTCCAGATAACTTCTTGCGCTATCGTCACGAGGCTTTCCAATGAATCAACCCCCAACTGGGTCAACCCTATAATACCTGCGGACAAAAAAATCAAAATCATCCATGGGGACATGACATTGGCAAACCGGGCCACCTGATTATACCCTCTGATAGCAACCAGGGTAATCATGCCCCCCATCAAAAAGACGGTAACAACCCATCCTGCTGACTTTGGCATCCAGTCCTGTAAGGTAGGCATCTGGAGGTCAAACGGAATCCCTACAGCAGTGGCAGAGACAGCTATCATAGAACCGGCCAAAAAACAGAACATAAGGGCATTGACCAGATTATACCACCGTACCACTCCTTTTCCGGCAATCCTCTCCAGCTGGTAATAGAGCGTCATACGCTTTGCGGTCGCAATAGGAGCCGTGATAAACCCCCAACTCAGCACCGCCAGCAGGTTTCCCAACAGTAATCCGAGGATCAAATCACCCGCAGTAACTCCATGTGCCACAAATAAAGGTCCTATAACAAACTCTGTCCCTGCCGTATGCTCCCCCGCATACATCCCCAAAAAACTCCTGCCCCCTTTGAGTCTATCGGCTGGTATCGGCTCTCTTTCAAATTCATTGGTGTCCGAAACTATTTTTTTGAATATGGATTTTTCCATGTAACCTATTTTAAAAGAAAAAACCCCAAATCCACGTAGTTTTCTGTCCTGTACTATCCTATATCCCAATTTAATCTATTTACCTTAAAATATTTTGCTTAAAGACCATATTGCATTAGATTCAAAAAACAAGCTTGTTTTCCCGTTTATACGGGGACTTTTATGCGTGCAAAGAATAAAAAACTCTTGGCTCACGACAGCACAGGATGCCAAAAGTCAAGTTTTGGTACAAATTCACTATTGTAACTATTTACCAATTGAAATGAATACATCGTCCATGAAATTTCACCACGTAAGCTATCTGTGGGATGAAGCAAAAGCTGCAGCCCTAGCAGGCAATGAAGTCGATTTGCTGATCTACAGGTCAAATATCCTAGGAGCAGATCTTCGGATCACCAACTATGGCGGCGGAAATACCAGCTGCAAAACCATGGAACCCGACCCGCTGACCAAAGAACCCGTAGAGGTGATGTGGGTGAAAGGGTCTGGCGGTGACATAGGCACATTGACCAAATCAGGCCTGGCCGGATTGTACGTAGATAAGCTCAGATCTCTTGCAGGAGTCTACAGAGGACTGGAATACGAGGATGAAATGGTGGAACTTTTTAATCACTGTATTTATGATTTGAACTCCAAAGCCCCGTCAATAGACACTCCCCTTCATTCATTTTTACCCTTTAAGCATATTGACCATCTTCACCCAGATGCTGCTATAGCCATCGCTGCATCCAAAGACGGTGAAAAAATAACCCTGGAGCTATGGAACGGCCAAATCGCCTGGGTACCCTGGCAGAGACCCGGGTTTGATCTGGGGCTAAAACTGAAAAAAGCTCTCGACGAAAACCCGGGAATCCGTGGCATCATGCTGGGAGGCCATGGACTGTTTACCTGGGGAGATACCGCCTATGAATGCTATATAAATAGCCTGGAAGTAATCGAGACTGCTTCGGCTTATCTGGAGGAAAATTATGGGAAGAAACGTCCTGTTTTTGGCGGACAAAAGACCGAATCACTGGCACCGGAAAACAGAAAATCACAGGCTGCAAAGCTGGCTCCTATATTAAGGGGCTTAGCATCCTCCGAAAGAAGAATGGTAGGAACGTTTACCGATGCACCGGAAGTGTTGCAGTTTATAAACAGCAATGATCTGGAAAAACTGGCCCCCATGGGCACCAGCTGTCCGGATCACTTCCTACGGACAAAAATAAGCCCTTTGGTGCTGGATCTTCCAGCAGACACCGACTTATCAGAACCCAATGCGCTTGATGGAAAACTTGGTGCCGCATTTCAATCTTACAGGGAAATGTACCAGGATTACTATGAAACCCACAAGCACCCCAACAGTCCGGGCATGCGTGACCCTAATCCAGTGGTGATCCTATGGCCGGGGATAGGGATGTTCAGCTATGCCAAAGACAAACAGACCAGCCGGGTGGCCAGTGAGTTCTATATCAACGCGATCAATGTAATGAGGGGTGCTGAAGCAGTTTCCGAGTACGTTTCACTGCCACTTCAGGAGGCATTTGATATTGAGTACTGGCTGCTCGAGGAGGCCAAACTACAGCGGATGCCTAAAGAAAAACCACTGTCAAGAAAAATTGCGTTGGTGACCGGAAGCGCAGGAGGAATAGGCAGGGGAATAGCTGAGAAATTCATACAGGAAGGTGCCTGTGTAGTAATCACAGATATCGATGAAAAGCGGTTGGAGGACACAGGGAAAGAATTTGGCAAAAAATACGGAAAAGACGCTTATCTGGGAATAGCTCTGGATGTAACAGACCCGGAAAGCCTGAGCAAGGCCATAGAAGCGACCTGTCTGAAATTCGGCGGAGTGGACATACTAGTGAACAATGCAGGAATCTCTATCAGCAGAACTTTTGAGGAGCACACCGATCAGGACTGGAGCAGATTGAATGACATCCTTGTAATGGGACAGTACCATGTGTCTAAAGTCGGGGTGGAATTAATGAAGCTCCAAGGTCTCGGTGGTGACATTGTAAACATCGTAAGCAAAAATGCCTTGGTAGCAGGACCGAAGAATGTGGCCTATGGCACCGCGAAAGCTGCCCAACTCCATATGTCGCGGCTAATGGCAGCAGAACTCGCTGAATATAAAATCAAAGTAAATGTGATCAACCCGGATGCTGTGATTGAAAACTCGAATATCTGGGAAGGCGGATGGGCTGAAAACAGGGCCAAGGCTTATGGGATAGAAGTAAAGGATCTCCCAGCTTACTATGCCAACAGAACACTTCTTAAAGAAAGCGTGAAAACAAGCGATATTGCAGATGCTGCATTTGCCTTTGTGAGCGGATTGCTCGATAAGACCACCGGAAACATGCTTAATGTAGACGGAGGTCTTGCTGCGGCCTTCCCCAGATAGAAAAAGACCACCTTATACAATAAACCCTCCATTCCTATGATTCTAGACAAATCGGAAAAAATCCATACAGAATCCCGGACTCCCAAATACATGCAGGTAGTCAACCTAATCCTGGAAGACATCGAACGCGGAGTGCTGAAGATCGGGGATAGAATCCCTTCAATCAATGAAACCAGTTTTGATTTTCTATTATCCCGAGACACCGTAGAGAAAGCCTACAATGAGCTGCGCGACAGAGGAATTATCACTTCTGTGCGGGGCAAAGGGTTTTACATCTCCTCGACTAATATGGAAACAAAAGTGAAAGTCCTCTTGCTCTTCAATAAACTGAGCTCTTACAAGAAGATCATTTACTATTCCCTATTGGAAACGCTGGGAGATCTGGCCACCGTGGATCTTCACGTTCATCACTACAACAGGAACCTGTTTGAGGAATTACTGGAACAAAATCTGGGGAACTATCACTACTATGTATTGGCCCCCCATTTTTATGACAAAAACTCACATCCTGAAACAGCCTATGATCTGATCAAGAAAATCCCCAGGGATAAACTACTGATCTTTGACAGGGCTGTGAAAGGGCATGAGAATGAATTCCCGGGAGTCTATCAGGATTTTGCCAAGGACATTTTTGAAGCTCTGGAATCGGGGATATCCCATCTGAGAAAATACAAACGTCTCATTCTTGTATTTCCCAAAGGCGATCTTTATCCGGTCGAAATCATGGACGGTTTCAAACGCTTCTGTTTCTTCCACGACTTCAACAACCTCATCGTAGACGGAATGGATGATGAACCACTCTATGAGGGGGATTCATTTATCGTGCTGGCGGAGACAGATTTGGTCAATATTGTCAAAAAGACGAGAGAACAACTCCTTAAACTCGGTCAGGAGATCGGTCTTATCTCATATAATGAAACCCCACTCAAAGAAATTCTGGCGGAAGGGATTACAACGATCTCTACAGACTTTACCCATATGGGAAGGTCAATAGCGGAACAAATCCTGGGACAGGAAGACAAGATTCCCATCAAGAATCCATTCCGGCTAATCGTGAGAAAATCCCTTTGAAAAATGCAGAAAGTCTTTTCCTTTCTTACAGCTCTTTTCCTTGCCATACCCTGTTTGGCACAGGAAAAACCCAATATTATATTCATCCTTTCCGACGACCACAGGTTTGACTTTATGGGTTTCACAGGAGCTGTAGAAGGATTAGAGACGCCCAATCTGGACAGAATAGCCCGCAACGGGGCCCATTTCCCCAATGCGTTTGTATCTACAGCACTCTGCTCGCCGAGCAGAGCATCTATTCTTACCGGACAGTATGCCCACACCCACACCATCGTTGATAACGCTGCCCCAATTCCAGAAGGCATTACGTTTTTTCCCAAGACACTCCAGTCACAGGGTTATGAAACAGGTTTTCTGGGAAAGTGGCACATGGGTGATGCAGATGACAAACCTCAGGAAGGGTTTGATTACTGGCTGAGTTTTAAAGGTCAGGGCGTGTATGACTCCCCCACCTTCAACATCAACGGGAAGCAGGTCTCCCATCCGGAAGGCAGCTATACCTCAGATTTACTTACAGACTATTCTATAGAATGGCTGGAAAGCCGTGATTCGGATAAACCATTCTTCCTGTACCTTTCACATAAAGCAGTACATGCGGAATTCCAACCTGCAGCACGGCATAAAGGGCTTCATAAAGACACGCCTGTAGTCACTCCTCCAAGTATGTATTTGACAGCTACGGATGAAAGTCCCTATTTCTCAGACCGGGAAAAACATATTACTACCCCTGTCAATTACAAGGATATTCCGGAATGGGTCCGAAGACAAAGGTTTTCATGGCATGGGGTAGACCATATGTATCATGGTCAGATCCCTTTTGACGAGTTCTATAGACTCTATCTCGAAACCCTCATGGGGGTAGATGAAAGTGTCGGCAGGATTCTGGACTGGGTCGAATCCAATGGACTCAAAGACAATACGTTGATTATTTATATGGGAGACAATGGCTTCAGTTTTGGTGAGCACGGACTTATAGATAAGCGGCACGCCTACGAAGAATCAATGAAGGTCCCCTTTCTTGCACAGTTTCCACCCCTCATTGAGCCGGGGTCCGTCAACACAAACAGTGTAATGAACATTGATCTTGCACCCACTTTTCTGGAGTTGGCAGGACTTGCTGGCCCAAAACCGGGTATTCAGGGCCTTTCCCTGCTGCCCATACTTAAAAACCCGCAAAGTCCCTGGAGAGACAAGGTGTTTTACGAATACTACTGGGAAATGGCATTCCCCTCTACCCCCACCATCTTCGCTGTGAGAACCAGCCAGTATAAGTTCATTTTCAACCATGGGGTTTGGGATATCAATGAGCTCTATGACCTACAGCAAGATCCGTACGAAATGAACAACCTCATCCGCTCAGCGGCTCATCATGAAATCTCCGAAGACCTGAGAAGTGAAATCTTCACGTGGCTGGAATCCACTGGTGGAAGTCAAATCCCGCTGAAAAGAATATCCTATCCCAAGTTTGACCATAAATACCAAAAAACCTATTGAGCCTAGTATGGAAAAGAAGCCAGTAACTGCCATTTTCGACATAGGCAAGACGAATAAAAAATTCTTTCTCTTTGACGAAGACCTGAACGAAGTATACAATTCCTACATTAGGCTGGATCCGATTCCGGATGAAGATGGTTTCCCCAGCGAGCCTTTGGGCCCATTGGAAAAATGGATGCTCTCCACTTTCCTCACTGCGCTCCATTCCCCTGAGTTTGAAATCAAGCGCCTGAACTTCTCCTGCCATGGGGCGTCTTTCGTACATACTGACTCCAAGGGGATTCCTGCCACCCCGCTGTATGATTACCTCAAGCCTTATCCAGAAGCGTTGCTAACCCGTTTTTATGAGGAAAATGGTGGAAAAGAAGCTTTTTGCAAAGCTACTTCTTCTCCTCCTTTAGCCATGTTGAATTCGGGACTTCAGCTATATTTTATCAAATATGCAAAGCCCGGTTTATTTAAAGATATCAGCCATTGCTTTCATTTTCCACAATATCTGAGTTTTCTTTTCACCGGAGAAAAGGTGTCTGATTATACCAGTATCGGTTGCCATACAGGGTTGTGGGATTTCCGGGAGAACAGGTACCATCAGTGGGTGAAAAATGAAAGGATAGCATCCCTTCTGCCCCCTATTGTACCCGGCAACACACTCCTAGAAACCAAGAAAGAGCTGGGTGGGATTCCCTGTGGAATAGGCGTCCATGACTCCTCAGCTGCTCTCTTACCGTATCTCAAGCAGGAGAAAGGTTCATTTGCCCTCCTTTCCACCGGAACCTGGGCTATCAGCATCAACCCTTTCAATAAAACACCTCTTTCAGGAAAAGAACTTGCCCAGGACTGTCTTCAGTTCTTAAGTATTACTGGAGAGCCTATCAAAATCAGCCGGCTTTTTATAGGTGAGGAACACAAGTATCAGATTGAACGGCTATACAAACATTTTGAACTCCCCCTAGGAACGTATAAAAAACTGAAGTTTGATGCAGAACTCTTTGAGAAGATTGACAGAAAACCGGAAAAGCATTTTGGGTTTCACTATCTTAAACCACTTGATTATGGCCTTACGACAGCTGAAGAGACAGATTGGAATGCTTTTTCGGATTTCAATGAAGCCTATCATATCTTTATCAACGAACTCACCGACATCCAGGTAGCCTCCCTTAGACTGGTCCTTGATGAGGCACCGGTGGACCGGCTTTTTGTGGATGGAGGGTTCAATGCCAACGATGTTTTCCTGGGTATGCTTCGCAAAAAACTCCCAGGGATGGAAATCATCCCCAGCGACTTTCCCAATGGTTCTGCTTTGGGAGCAGCTATGCTGGTAACTATGGAGCAGAAAGTCTAAATTCGATTATCATGCAATCCCCCCCGATAGAAGTAGCCTTATTTATCCCCTGCTATGTAGACCAGTTCTACCCAAATGTCGCAATCGCTACCCTCGAATTATTGGAGAAGCTGGGATGTAAAGTCCATTATCCAAGGAATCAAACCTGCTGTGGCCAACCGATGGCCAACGCGGGCTTCGAACGGGAAACTGTGGATACCACGGCACACTTTATCAGGACTTTTGAGCACTATGACTATGTGGTCGCCCCATCTGGAAGCTGCATTTTGCATATTAAAGAACATATGCCTGTAGTACCAGGCCTGGAATCTGGACAGGCCAGACTGCATCAAAATGCCTATGAGCTCTCGGAGTTTTTGACTGATGTGCTGAAGCTACAGAAACTGGAAGGAAAATTCCCACACAAGGTAGGGTATCACGCTTCCTGCCATGGACAGCGGGGACTCCGCCTTGCATCTTCCTCTGAGCTAAACCAGGAGCCATTCAACAAGGCAAGAAGACTACTGGAAAGTCTGGACGGTCTGGAATGGATAGAGTTAAGCCGGAAAGATGAGTGCTGTGGCTTTGGAGGCACATTTGCCGTGACAGAAGAAGCTCTTTCTGTACAAATGGGCATAGACCGGCTGGAAGACCACAGGAGCCATGGGGTAGAAATCCTTACCGGTGGTGATATGTCATGCATCATGCACCTGCAGGGAATCTCACGGAGAAACAACCAGCAGATCCAGTTTAAGCACATTGCCGAAATACTCAACGAAGCTATCTCATGAGCCATCCGATAAACGCTACTGAATTTCTGAAAGACAAAGCCAAAAGCAAATGGCACGATGAAACCCTGTGGTTTGTCCGGGACAAAAGAGATGCTATTAGCAAAACAATACCGGAATGGGAAGAGCTGAGGGAGTTGGCTTCAGGCATCAAAGATAATGTATTGTCCAACCTGGGTGAATACCTACAGGAATTTGAGCATAATGCACTGAAAAACGGAATAACTGTGCATTGGGCCAAAGATGCGACAGAACACAATGCTATAGTGCTGGACATCCTAAACCAAAAAGGCTGTCAAGCCGTGGTCAAAAGCAAATCGATTCTCACAGAAGAGTGCCACCTTAATCCATTTCTGGAAGAAAACGGAATAGAAGTAGTGGATACGGATCTGGGAGAGCGGATTATCCAATTCCTAAAGCAGCCCCCCAGTCATATCGTGATGCCGGCAATTCACCTGAAGAAGAAGGAAATATCGGATCTATTCCATGAAAAACTGAATACAGAAAAGGGAAATGAAGACCCTTCATACCTTACACTGGCAGCTAGATTACACCTGCGTGAAAAGTTCATGAAAGCCAAAGTAGCCATAACAGGCGTTAACTTTGCGGTGGCCGAAACGGGTGAATTTGTAGTCTGTACGAACGAAGGAAATGCAGATATGGGCGTTCATTTGGCTGATGTCCATATTGCCTGTATGGGAATTGAGAAACTGATTCCTAAACGGAAGCATCTGGGTGTATTCTTAAGACTACTTGCAAGATCTGCCACAGGGCAATCCATCACCAACTACAATTCACATTTCAGAACCCCTTCCCCTGGAAGAGAGACTCACATCATTCTTGTGGACAATGGGCGCACCGAGCAACTTGGCCGGGAGAAATTCCGGAATTCGCTCAAATGCATAAGGTGCGGAGCCTGTATGAATACTTGTCCTATCTACAGAAGAAGCGGCGGATTCAGTTACGGGAGTACCGTACCAGGGCCGATAGGCTCTATTCTATCACCCGGAATCGATCTGAAAAAACACAGCACCTTGCCTTTTGCATCCACACTATGCGGCAGCTGTAGTGATGTATGCCCCGTAAAAATCAACATTCATGAGCAGCTGTATGAATGGCGGCAAGAAATCACCAAGGCCCAGGGCATGTCTGCTAAAAGCCTGTCAATGAAACTGGCCAATGGGATATTTAACAGCCCCTTGGCCTATAGGATATCAGGTAAATCACTGAGAACAGCTTTAAAGGTTCTTCCACATGGGTTGATATACCACCCCATGAACGTCTGGGGAAAATCCAGAGAACTCCCAAATGTGCCTAAAGAATCATTTCAAGAATGGTATAAAAAGAACAGGGGATGAGCAGTAAAGAACAAATTTTAGCCAAAATAAAGGCCTTGGGGATTAAGCCCAGGCCGTTACCGATTATACCCGAATTCGCTACTTCCTGGAATCTTGAGGAGGTTTTCACGCAATCCATTCTGCTGAATAAAGGAACAGTCACCACTAGGGAACAACTCACTATGCGCCTGAAAACCTTCCCTTACGAGCAGGTCTATTCCGCTGTGGAAGAATTTTCAGAATACTCTTCTATCCACCTGCCCGAAGATCCCCATGCGCTTGAATCTCTTGACCTCGCTATTATAAAAGGGAAGTTTGCCGTGGCTGAAAACGGTGCAATCTGGATGGATGACACTACACTGGGACTCCGGGTTTTACCATTCATCGCTTCCCATTTGGTAGTCTTAGTGGACAGCGGTGAGTTGGTCGCTACTATGCATCAGGCATACGATAAGATCGGGTCAGAGAAGTCCGGTTTCGGGCTTTTCATCGCAGGCCCCTCAAAGACTGCTGATATTGAGCAGTCTCTGGTAATCGGAGCGCAGGGCGCAAAAAGTCTGGAAGTTCTGTTGATCTAACCCCCTATTTTCCATATCTGGAAGCGGCATGATGGAGAGGGCAGCGTAATTAAGCCTTTTACTTGAACGCTACCTGGATTTTCTGATCAGATAAAAGGTGTTGTAGTCCTTTCCATCTGCTTCGAATCCCAGTTCAAAACCCAATTTATCTGCTATTTTTTTACAAAGGGGCAATCCGATTCCCGCTCCTTTTTCCTTTTGGGTACCATAGGAAGTCTTGACCTTGAACTCAAAAAGACCCTCCTCGATTTCCTTGGAGATGGACCGCCCTATGTTACTCACTTCCCACCGTATTTCATCATTTCCCATAAACAACCTCAGGTCTACAGTAGCTCCATCAGTAGAGAATTTCAGTGCGTTATCCAGTAAATTCTTTAAGATTATTTTTATCTCATTGGTCTCCAACGGCAACATTTCTTCTTCACCGAATATCAACAGGTCTATTTTCTGATTCTTCCCAGATGCCTGTACCAGCATGGTGTCCTGCATCTCCCGGGTAAGATGAACCGGACTAATAATCTCCAAATCCAAATCCCGCTGATCCATCTCTGTCATCACCCAACTTAAAGTATTGTGCAATACTTTATTCAGGTGAAAACTTTGACCTTTTAGATTATGTAGGATTTTTTCAAGATCTCCCTCTTCTATAATGCCACTGTCCATAAATTCCAACGTGGTACTGAGGGTACCTATGGGATTCTTGAGATCATGGGAAAGCAATGCTATCAACTGGTTTTTCTTTCCATTAAGTTCACTCAGCTCTTTCACAGCCCTTTCTTTCTCATTTTGCAGATTGCTGAGCATTTGGTTTTGAAGTCTGTAGTTTTTGATCAGAAACTGAATGGCAAGTACGGTAAAAAGTGAACACCATATGATGGTAATCCAATGATCCCAAAGTAAATTGGACATTCCTGAATACTGGGGATTGACTTGAAACCAGCCTTCCACCTCCCCATAAAACAGCATTCCATAAAGAAAAAAAGAGAAAATATACCATAGAACCTTTGTCCACCCTTTGATCAGAATGGTGATCACCATGATGAAAATAAAGATGGTATACATCGTCGGACCACGAAACCCCTCATTATTGAAGTAATTGATCGCCACGGTGAGAAACCCAATGCCTATCATAAAATGGAGTACTATCTGATGGTATCCGTGCCGCATCATTACCCAGTACCCTACCAAGAAAGGTATAGCAAATGCAAATTTTACAGTGATAATAAAAGAATTCAGCCCTATCGCATAATCCGATATCCCTAAAAAAATCATAAGAATTCCTGCAAGCAGCGTAAATATCAAAGAAATCTTACCCTGAAGCTGATCCAGACTTTCAGGCTTATTACTTAATCCAAAAAACTTCATTAGTCTGTAGTGCGGTTCAATAACTTAGGTCAAGCAGACCTTAAAAATAAGTAATATTTAAATCTAATCTAAAAAAAATTGTTTTTTGGATACAAAAAATTGGACAATATAGAATAGCCGCTTCAAAATTTGCACCTAGCCTACTCTCAATTTCCGGAATAGACAGTGATTCTACCCCTACCGGATTTACAAAAATCCCTGTGAATCCTATACTCTAGGCTTCTTCATGACAAGGATACCTACATTTTTCTCCATGGAAGCACTCTTCTACAGCTCTACCGAGGAGCCTTCCCTGATAGGCTTGAAGCCCTACCTGCATTCAAATCCACTCTCCCCTAGAGATTATCCCAAACTCCAGTATCGAGGGAACCTTAATGCACTCAACCCTGATGGATCTATTTTTTTATTGGAGTGCTTTTCCCTAAATCCAAAAACCTTGGAACAGGCAGCATCCTTGCCCAATCACACACCACCAATTTACACTCTTGTCAGCTTAATCGGGTAGCTCTTTCCGGCATTCCACTGACATACATAAATATTTTCATCCTGGTCAATGCACACATCATGGCAGTGCCTGAAGACTGGCTCTGATTGAACCATCAGTTGCAGTTCTCCATCCCTGTATTCCGGAGCTGTCCCTCCTGGATTGGACACTACCTTGTTATCCTTATCCAAAATCGTAACAAAGCCAGAATTGTCCATCTGCTCCAAATATTTCACCCGTGACCAGCAAACTCCTGCATAGAGATTATCTCCATGTATCACCGGACGGCATACAAAAGCACCTGGCAGGAAAATAGTTTCAGCATAATTTCCATCCAAACTGAACCGCTTAAAGGAATTATGGCCTCTCGACGTGCAAAGTAACGTGGGCTCCTTCCCTCCCCTACTGTCTATAGTGATCCCGTGAGCTGTCTTAAACTGGTCATCCCCGTGTCCATCTCCCCCAAACTTCCTTATGAACTTTCCAGCTTTATCATACTGCATAAAATACTGGGAGCCATACCCATCCGCAACATACAGATCACCTGTGGGTCCTACTGCGGTCTCAGTGGGTGTATACCTCATCTGATCCGTATAAATCCCCTCCTTCACTGGTGGGAAGATTTCCGATACTATAACTCCATCCAAGGTAGTTTTGACTATTCGCCCCCCATTATCCACTATCCATAGGTATTCGCCATCTCCTTCGTCTACCAAAGTCAACCCATGTGCTGCTGTAAGGCCCAACGTCCAAGTAGCTAGCAACTTGCCCGATTGATCATAGATTATCACATTGTTTTTGGGCTCATCAGTCAGAAGTATTAATCTCCCCTTTCTATCCATGACCATTTCGTGACAATTATTCACGGGTACTTTATCGGGATCAAGATTACCCCAGGAGGAATCTATCTTGTATGTAAAATTGCCATGGCCAAGAACAATATCCTGTGAGGCAAAAGCAGAAAAATCCGGGTATATACTCATGGTTAAACCTAAAAGAGAGGAGTTTTGGATAAATTGTCTTCGTGTGAGCATGGCAGTTATGCGGTTGATTCAATTTAGTACTTCCGGTCGAAGATGTAAAACCAATTACCTGAAATCATTAAATTCCCTCCTGAATTCGATGATGTGGACATTTAAATTGCTTGAGACCAGGAGGATTCCTATTAGTTGAATAAAAATCCTTATTTTTTATTAGTTTAGGATACTCCAAAATCCCAACCTGTATGAAATCGAGCACGACTAAAAAGTCACACACTGGCATGATTATAATCGCTGCGAGATTCTCCCGAATCGAGTTCGGGACAGGTAATGACCTTTGAAAGAAAAAATTTAAACAGATGAAAATAAGACACTTCCTTATCATTCTGATATTCCCTGTCGCGCTCCCAATCAGCGCCCAGGAAATTGCCCTGCAACTCTATTCACTTCGGAATGAAATGAAAGAGGACCCTATTAAATACCATGAACTTATTGCCGAATGGGGAGTAGCAGCTTTGGAGGGAGGGGGAACTTACGGCTTCTCTGATGGGGAATATGGGAAAATACTTGAAGATAATGGCCTTCGGGTAATCGGAATAGGTGCTGATTACAATCAGCTTACACGGGATATCCGTCCTATTGTCACCGAAGCCAAAAAATACGGCGCAAAATATGTGACTTGCTATTGGATCCCCCATATGGACGGGCCTATCTCTCTGGATGAGGCTAAAGTCGCTACCGCCCTGTTCAACTCCGTCGGTGAAGAGTTCAAAAAAGAAGATATTACTTTTCTTTACCATCCCCATGGCTATGAATTTGCATCTGATGGAAAACGGGTAGTGATGGACTACATACTGGAAAACGCCACCCATTTTGCATTCAATCTAGATGTCTATTGGATAAAAATGGGCGGTGGTGATCCCCTTAAAATCATGAAGAAACATAGAGGCAAATTCCCATTGCTTCACCTTAAAGACAGATTGACCGGAACTCCCGGATCTAAAAACGGTCAGGGAGATATTGAAACGAATGTCGTATTGGGCACGGGGGACATTGATATCGCCGGCATCATCAAAGAAGCAAAAAAACAGGGAACTGCTTATTTGGTGATTGAGGATGAAAGTTCGAGATCAGTCAATCAAATCCCTCAAAGCATCTCGTTCATCAGAAAAGAACTGAACAAATAAACGTAGCTCCTGATACCTGCCTGCAATCGGATAAAAACCAACCAACCGGAAAACCGCCTTTTGGGTGATGGAGAGTATTTACTAGATCACTGTCATTATTAACCAATTGTTAAGCGTATGTTGATCAACTATTAAATAATCAGGAAACGGGCTCATCTTTATGACAACACCCTACATTTATTCCAAAATTCCTCCAACCAAAAGTAAACCTCTATGGGTCTAAATTCTTTTGTTAAATTCTTCACCCCGAAAGACCGGATTTTCTACAGTTTGTTTGAAGAAGTTGCTGACAATCTTTATGGAATGAGTACTGTATTTCGTGATGCGATATATGAAGAGGAGGAAGGAAAGCGTGATCAGATGCTGGGTACGTTAGAAGCTTGGGAACACAAAAATGATGAAGTCACCCATCGGCTGTTTGTTGAGCTGGGCCATAACTTTATCACCCCTTTTGACCGGGAAGACATCCACTACCTGGCTACTTCTCTGGACGATGTAGCTGATTATATCTGGGCTTCTGCCAAAAGCATTGTAACCTATGATATCAAGGAAGTGAACGATACCATGCGTGCGTTTGCTGATGTAATCCGGCTTTCAGTGGAATACCTCAGGGTCGCGTTGAAGGGGCTTCGGAATATGAAAGACCTCAGGTCCATTACTGACGCATGCGTCAAAGTGAACAGTTTCGAAAATGAAGCAGATGTCATTCTAGACAATGCATTGAAGGCACTGTTCCTCTACGAGACCAATGCCATTGAACTGATCAAAAGAAAAGAATTGTATCAGAATATGGAGATCGTCACAGACAAATGCGAAGACTCTGCAAATGTCATCGAGTCGATCATCATCAAATATTCTTAATTCTTCTCTCAAATTAGGCAACAACACTACCATGGCGACCTTACTGATAGTCATCATCGTGCTCGCACTTATATTTGACTATATCAATGGCTTTCACGATGCTGCCAATTCTATTGCGACCGTTGTCTCTACCAAAGTTCTTTCTCCTTTTCAGGCAGTGGTCTGGGCTGCTTTTTTCAATTTTGTGGCATTTTTCATTTTTAAAGATCACGGTGTAGCAAACACCATAGCCAAAACAGTCCATGAGGTGGATATAACCCTTGAAGTAATCCTATCCGGTCTGATCGCGGCAATAGCCTGGAATTTATTCACCTGGTGGTTTGGGATCCCTTCGAGTTCTTCTCACACCTTGATCGGTGGTTTTGCAGGAGCTGCGATCGCCCATGCAGGCTTTGGTGCCATCGAGGCAGGTACCATTGCGAAAATCGCAAGCTTTATTATTCTTGCCCCCTTGATAGGAATGGTCATGGCCTTCATCATTTCAATTTGGTTTCTGAATTCGTTCAGAAAAAATGCGGTTCCCAAAATAATTTCCTTTCTTATTATCCTTGCCACGGTGCTTTTTATTTCTTCAGAGTTCGAAACCAGAATGACAAAGATCCTCGGGATAAACTCCACCGAAAAAAATTCGCAAGGTCTCGAAATCAAAGAAATCCCAAACAAGACCCCCGCTAAACTCATGGGACTGGTCAAGCAGGATGTATTGCTGGCGGTGGACGGCAAGTCTGTTGCACAAGTGGATGACCTGGACCATCTTCTCTCCGGCTATAGATCCGGTTCTCCCATAACATTTACTTTGATACGTGATAACGAGGTAAGAGAAATCCAAAGTTCATTTCAGCCCCGTTTTGAAATGCACCTTCTGAATTATGTTACTTTCGGTGAAAACGTGAAATGGCTTCTAATCGGATTTATTATTATATCCATGGCGTTGTTCACGCTGTTCCTCAGCAGGCTAAACTATGTAAAAAGTGAACGCTGGTTCAAACGGATGCAACTCGTTTCCTCAGCAGCTTTCAGTATAGGGCACGGGGGCAATGACTCCCAAAAAGTAATGGGTATCATAACAGTGGCTCTTATAGCAGGAAACCAGATCAACAACTTTGAGGAAATGCCAAACTGGGTTCCGCTATCCTGCTATACCGTCATTGCATTAGGCACCATGAGCGGCGGATGGAAGATCATCAAAACTATGGGTACACGAATTACAAAGGTCACACCTTTTGAAGGTGTAGCGGCAGAGACCGCAGGCGCCCTTACGCTTTTCATAACGGAAATGCTCAAAATACCCGTATCCACTACGCATACCATCACCGGGTCAATAATCGGAGTAGGTGCTACCAAACGTCTGTCAGCTGTTCGCTGGGGTGTCACCATCAACCTGCTCTGGGCCTGGATACTTACAATCCCTGTAAGCGCTCTCATTGCAGCGGCTGTCTATTCGCTTGTTTCTGTAATTCAGTAGGCAATAAACACTCCTCCTTTGATTGCTGCCCCCAGGTGTCCCAAGCTCCAATCCACAGACCTAAAGCTGTATATTCGTTGCGTCTATTTGCGATTAAATCACCGCAACATATTCCGGACCCCTGACTGATTTTTAGTCAAAGATTTCTTATTTTTCCCTTCGACAGCCTTATAAAAATATCATCGACAAAATGGACAAAGTAATTATTCATGAGAAACTCTCACTTTTTTCCGACCACTACAATCCTAAAATCGTAGGATCACTGAATGGACAACATGTGAAGCTGGTAAAGTTCCAAGGTGAATTTGTATGGCATAAGCACGATCAGGAAGATGAGCTTTTCTATGTAATCGAAGGCAGCTTTAACATGGAGTTCCGTGACAAAACCGTAACCATCAATAAAAATGAATTCATCATCGTACCCAGGGGGATAGAACATCGCCCAGTGGCCCCAGAAGAGGTTTCTGTGATGCTTTTCGAACCTGAAAGCACGCTGAATACCGGCAATGTGGAAAACCATGCTACGAGACATCATCCTGACCGGATTTAAAACAGCAAGACTTCCTATTCCTGCCCATAAACCTAACCCGTTAAACCAAAACCACTATGAACAAATCAATATTGGGACTTCGTACCACCATTTACAAAGTCCCCGAAATCACGGCCGCTACAGACTGGTACAGCTCCGCATTCGCTACAGAGCCTTATTTTAACGAACCTTACTATGTCGGCTTTGACATCAACGGGTACGAACTGGGACTTCAACCAGAACAAAACCCCTCTTCTGTAAAGACAGAAAGTGTCGTCTCCTACTGGGGAGTTGAGGACATAGAGAAAGAATTCAACAGGTTGATTGAATTGGGTGCTGTAGAAAATGAACTTCCCACTGATGTGGGAGGAGGAATCCAGGCAGCTACTGTCCTGGATCCTTGGGGGAATGTTATAGGCTTGATTTACAACCCGCACTTTAAGAAATGACAATGGGTAACGTTTCCCACACCACTTGTCCAGGAGGGGGAAGGCTAGCTACGGCATTTCCATAACCAATCCCGACTAATCGGGTTGGTGTTTAATAATAAACTCTTACACGGATGAAATATATACTCAGCATTTGCCTGTCCCTCTTAGCTATCACCACCACACTATATGCTCAAGACCTAATCTCTGCCCAGGATGGGGACATTTCCATAACGCCCGTTCTACACGGCTCACTTGTAATAGCGCATGCCGGCAAGACGATCTATGTGGATCCTTATGGTGGAGCCGAAAAATTCACTAACTATAAAAAGCCTGATCTTGTCCTGATAACAGACATCCATGGTGACCACCATGATCAGAAGACGTTGGATGGTTTGGATCTTTCCGGTGCCGTAATGGTAGTCCCACAGGCGGTGGCAGACAAATTGCCCGAAGGCAAAAGTTCATCCGTGGAAATAATCGGGAATGGGGAATCAAAAAAAATAACAGGCATTGAGATAGCAGCCATTCCCATGTATAATTTACCCGAGGAAGCCGACAGTAGACACCCGAAAGGCCGGGGCAACGGCTACATCCTTGAACTGGGAGGAAAGCGAATCTATATTTCAGGAGATACCGAAGATATACCCGAAATGCGCAGCTTGGAAAACATTGACATCGCCTTTGTATGCATGAACCTACCCTACACGATGGATGTGGTACAGGCTGCAGAAGCAGTTTCAGTATTTAAGCCAAAAATCGTCTATCCTTTTCATTACCGCGGAAGTGAAGGCTTGGCAGATACGGAGAAGTTCAAAGCACTGGTGAACCAATCTGCCCCATCAGTCGAAGTACGGTTACGAAACTGGTACCCCGAAAACTGACCTTTGTAGTGACTTGTACCCTTAGCGGAGGTTTTTACCTCCGCTAAGGGTTAAGTAACAAGTAGGCTAATGTCCACTGCTGTTTCTGGGGTCCGCACCATTTACCAAAAATGGAGCAGCGCACTCCCACCAAGTGTGGCTTGTAACTTTCAATCACCAAATGAAATCCCCATACCTCTCGCTGCTTGGACAAGCGTACCGTGAGGCTTCACGTAATTGTATGCACTGATTGCCTGGGAAATAGGCACGGAGGAAAAGTCATTGTTCCGGAGTACCACCAACTCCCCAAACTTTTCTTCCAGGATCATCTCAAATGCTTTCACCCCAAACACAGATGCAATTACCCTGTCAAACGCTATCGGTGTACCTCCACGCTGAATATGCCCCAAGACAGTCTCGCGGATGTCAGCCTGTAACCCAGCTTCTTTCAGTTGTTGACTCAACGTGTAAGCCACACCTCCTAGCCTAACAGCTATTCTTCCAGACTCTCCTTCAGTAGCGGTGACACCTCCTTGCCTGGAATAGGCACCTTCAGCAATCACGATGTTCACAAACCCCCTTCCCTGATTGTACCGCTTTTCTATCCGCTTCAATACGGTCTCAAGATCGTAAGGGATTTCCGGTATAAGACATACTTCTGCCCCTCCGGCTATAGCAGTATATAAAGCGATCCATCCTGCATCCCTCCCCATCACTTCCATGATCATTACCCGATGATGGCTCTTGGCAGTAGTCACAAGCCTGTCAAAAGCATCAGTGGCCGTCTGCACTGCAGTCTGAAAACCGAAGGTAAAATCGGTTGAATACAGATCATTATCAATAGTTTTTGGCACGCCTACGATCGGCATTCCTTCCTCATACATAGCCTGAGAGATCGCTTGTGAACCATCCCCTCCGATATTGATTACCGCATCAAAACCCTCTGATTTCAGCTTCGCCACCAACTGGGGAATCCTGTTTACATGTTTAATGCTTCCATCCATCTGGGTCTCAGGAAAGCTGAGCGGGTTCCCCTTGTTGGTAGTCCCTATGATGGTCCCTCCCAGTACATGTATGCCCGCTGTATTCTCCTCATCAAGTTTGATAAGACGGGGAGGAGTCTCCATCAATCCATTAAAGGCCTCCATACTCCCCCATACCTCCCAATCCTTCTCTCTCGCTGCCCGCTTTGTGATTCCACGAATCACTGCATTCAACCCAGGACAATCTCCTCCTCCTGTAGATATCAATAATTTTTTCATTTTTTACTTTTTAGTGGAATGGCAATTTAATGCTTATGTTTTAAAGCACCCGCTTTTATGCAGCCAAGGCTACCCTTAACCCGAAATATGCTACATAATCTACTATGGTTTCAAACCTCTCAAAATCAGACGCTACAATTCACTTCGCTCTCACCGTAGCCGTACTTCGACTCGATCTCCACGGTGACTGATTTTCCCGCAGTCTGAACCGTCGCTGCGAATCCCAATGCAAAGCCCGGGTTTAATGGCCTCTCAGCTTTTTGTGGTTTTGGATTAAATTATAACTTAGTACAAGCAGACTGAACATTCCTATAGGACTAATGACAACTGAATTGTTTTTACGTTATATCCACTTTGTAAGCATTTTTATTATTGCAGGAGCTTTGCTCACTGAGCACCTGTTACTCAAGGCACGCTTGACGAGAAAAGAGATTGATGTTCTTTCCAGAATAGACGGGGGCTATGGAATGGCAGCGCTCTCGCTTTTGGGTGCTGGCTTAACGCTATGGCTGGGAGGTTATGGAAAGCCCAGTGAATTCTATACCCACAACTCCATTTTCCACGTAAAGCTGACTCTTTTCATCCTGATTGGACTTCTTTCCATTTATCCTACGGTATTCTTTATCAAAAACAGAAAAGGAGAACCCGAAGACTTTGTTACAGTACCAAGGTCTATATTCTGGCTTCTCAGAATGGAGCTTTTGTTATTGGCTATCATTCCACTTTTAGCAGGTATGATGGCAAAAGGAATAGGGTATTGGGGATAGGGCCTCTCACTCCCAACAAAAGAAGACTGGTCACTTAATAGCTCAGCGAAGACTTTGAAACCCTTGATCCAAATCCCCTAGGAGATCGTCCAAATGCTCCAGCCCTACAGAAACCCTAATGAGATTTTGGGGTGTACGGGTGTCAGGACCTTCTGAGGCAGCTCTCCTTTCTGCCAAAGTTTCAACTCCCCCCAAACTGGTAGCATTGGTAAAATAATTCAGCTTAGACAGTAGAAGATCGGCAGCATCAGCCTCTCCGCGGACATTAAATGAAACCACACCGCCATACCCTGTCATCTGAGCTGAGGCAATTTCGTGGCCTGGGTGGGATTTTAACCCCGGGTAAAACACTTTTTCCACTTTCGGATGGGAAGCCAGGTAAGTTGCCAACACCAATGCATGTTCTGCATGACCTTTCATTCTGTAGGGCAACGTTTTAATACTTCGGCATAAGTAATAACAATCCATGGGTGAAGGTACAGCTCCTCCTCCTACCTGTACATTTCTCACTTTTCCCCAAAATTCATCTGCTTCCCTGGTCACCAAAGCACCTCCCAAAATATCGGAATGTCCTCCGAAATATTTTGTACTGGAATGCATGACCAGATCAGCTCCCAGATCAATTGGATTCTGAAAGACGGGTGTTGCAAACGTATTATCACATGCCAATATGGCCCCATGGGCTTTAGCCAGTTTTGCAACAGCCCGGACATCCGTGATTTTCAAAAGCGGATTGGAGGGTGTCTCTACCCATACGAGCTTTGTGTTTGGCCGAAAAGCATTCTTCACCATGTCCAAATCGGTCATGTCCACAAAAGTGGCTTCCAGTATACCTTTGAACATAGATAGCATTGCGTTTTTCAATCCATGATACATATCATCCGGAGCGATAATGTGAGAACCTGGTTCCAATGCTTGATAGACTGCTACTCCGGCCGCGTTTCCCGATGAAAAAGCCGCAGCATCTGCTCCTCTTTCCAGCCCTGCCAATAACTTCTCCAAGGCATGCCGATTCGGATTATTGGCCCGTGCATAGCCCATCGAATCTGTCTGATGAATAAAAGTGGTGCTGAGGGTGACCGGCTGGATCACTGGCCGTTCTGAATCAGTGACAATATTTCCACCGTGTATCGCGAGCGTTTCTAGTTTCATGAAGTCTAATTGGATAAGAAGTCAAACTTTAGCTGAAATTACTACTATTAATCAGCATGGGAAAATGGATGGCAGTATTTCAGGCAATCAGCCACAAGTCATCTTAAAAAATCTGAAAAGCGGATTAGAGAGGTATGCCTCTACAGAATGCACCTTATATTGATGATGTATTGTAAGACCCAAACAGGCGATGTTGTTCTTTCTTATCCAACTCTTTTTACTCCTGCCTTCAGGACTTGCTGTCCATGGCCCAAAGCAATCGCAGGATTACATGGCCTACCACCAAAAAAGCATCATCGCGGAGACGCTGATTACCGAAAGTAAATTTGCGGAAGCACTCCATCTTTATCAGGAATTATTCGATGAATACAACTTCGTGTTTCTGCGGGATTACAAAATCGCTTCCCAACTAGCTTTCTTCATCAATGAGCAGGAAAAGGGAATCCACTACCTGAAAAAAGGAATGGAATCGGGATGGAAGCTATCCAACATCAGGAAAAACAGGTTCCTTAAAGAACAGCTTGGAAGAAATGAGGCGTGGAAGAAACTGAAAAAATCCTATCCCCCGATCCGAAAGCACTATCATTCAACGCTAAATGATTCTTTACGGATAGTAGTAAAGAAAATGTTCGGCAAGGATCAGCTGAAGGCATTGGGAGCGCTGTTTACTTTCAGCCCCAAACGGCGAGACAGGTACGCGGAAAACAAATTTGGCCCACATAGCCAAAAGCAAATGGAATCCCTGATCGGCATACTTAAAATTCACGGATATCCTGGTGAAAGAAGCATAGGCAACAATTTTTGGATGTCCACAGTCCTAAGCCACCATAATTCCATTTCAACAGCATACGTTAAAAAGGACTCGTTATACCCACTCCTCCGACCTTTATTGCTTGAGTCGATGCGAAGAGGCGACTTGTCCCCTGGTGAATTTGCGACGTTTGACGAATGGTATATAGCCGTGAAGTATTCAAGAGACAGTATAGCATATGGCGTCCTTAACCCACCTACCGCTGATCAGCTGGAACACATGGGTGAAGTACGGGTAAGTATCGGACTACAACCCGTGGAGGTAAGGAATGGGTTGATTGATGTAGAAAATGAGACCGGAATGAATTTTTATTTACCGGGCCGATCCTGGATACCCGGTAAGATCGTGGTCAAAGAGTCTGAGAGGTAGCAGATGGAAAACCCAAGCATTAACTAAAAACCGGAATCTGCCTACAGGCAACGTACTGTACCACTTATCACCAAAAAAGCCGGAAAGCTCCGGCTTTTAGTCAGTATAAACTTTGGACATATTATCTGATCCTATCCACTGATCTCACCAGTGCCTCATCTTTCCTAATAAAACGATTGGCTAGCATGTTGCAGACCATGGCTACTAAGATTGCCCAGAAACCTACCTGGTATGCACCATTTGAACTGGCCCCGATTTCAGTGTTCAGGTTATTGGTGATAAAGAAAACAGCAGCGACCAAGCCGACCATCAACAGGGAATTAACCATATTGATCATCATTTGCCTTCCTCGGTTACGGTATTGAAAAATAGATATGATAGCCAAAAAGCCGACAAAGGAGGAAAGAGCTGCCAGGTACCAGTTGGAAGCTGACTCTACTACCTGCCCCGTTGCGTCTGTCTTTTCCATAAAAAGGGCTGACAACGACCAGACCTCACCAGAGTCAGGAACGGATTGTTGCCATAATTCCATGCTGAGGGTAAGTCCCATAGCCACGGCCACTAAAAACAGGAATATTGTTTGTACTCGCTGGATCATATAACTTTGATTTTTTTTGCAAAGAAAAGCTCTTATCAGTTCATTACCAAGGAAAGCAGGGTTGTCGCTTTGGATTTGATCGGGAATAGTATCTTTGCAGGAGTATGCGTGAAACTAGGCGATATTTTCTGGAATTGAGTTATAAAGGCACCCCTTATCATGGTTGGCAGATTCAGGGAAATGCTTTTACCGTCCAGGAATGTATTGAGGCGGCCTTGTCTACCTACTTCAGGGAGACTATCACTATCCTGGGTAGCGGAAGGACAGACACAGGAGTCCATGCCAGTATGCAGGTTTGTCATTTTGACTCTGCCCATCCGTTTGAAAAAGAGAAATTCCTTAAGGCTATCAATGGCATACTCCCAAGGGAAATAGCCATACATTCCATCCGGGATGTAAAACCGGAAGCGCATGCGAGATTTGATGCACAATGGAGGTCCTATTTCTATCGGATCACTTTCAGTAAAAATCCTTTTTTGGATGATTTTGCATGGCGATGCTATGTGTTACCAGATGTGGAAAAAATGAATCTGGCAGCAGCAGCTTTGCTCAGACATGAAGACTTCGAATGCTTTAGTAAAGTACATACTGAAGTGAAGCACTTTCGGTGTCAAATAAAATCTGCAAAATGGGAACAAAAGGACGGGGAATTGTTATTTCATATAACCGCAAATCGGTTTTTACGTGGAATGGTACGGGCTATTGTGGGGACATTGATGGACGTAGGTCTCGGCAAGAGACCTGCGGAAGAGATTGACCTGATCATTGCCTCGCGCGACCGTGCCAAAGCCGGGAAGGCGGCTCCCGCCAAAGGGCTGTTTCTGAGCCGAATTGAATACCCAAAAGACATCTATTTAGATTAGCACAACTTGAGCTTAGAAAAAGAAAAAGAATCCTCCGGCGAAATTGTCGACACCAAAGTCTTGAAGGAGCTTTATAATTTTGTAAAGCCCTATAAGGCTCAATTCTACTTTTTGATATTCCTGACTATCGCATTGGCCATTTTGGCCCCTACACGCCCTTATTTCATACAAGTGGCCATAGATGATTACGTAGCTGTAGGAGATAGCCCTGGGTTACTGAGGATCATTTATCTCCTGATCGGACTTATGGTTCTTCAAGCTCTGGTACAGTGGGCACACACCTATTATTCCGGGTGGATAGGCCAGGTAATTATCCGGGATATCCGGGTGCGGCTGTATGAGCACTTGCTCAAGCTCCGCCTCAAATTTTTTGACAATACACCCATAGGCCGTTTGGTCACAAGGAATATATCTGACATCGAGACTCTGGCGGATGTCTTCAGCGAAGGCCTTGCTGCTATAGTAGGAGACCTGCTGCAGCTGGTCACCATCCTGGGAGTGATGTTTTATATCGATTGGAAACTGACTCTGGTCAGCTTGAGCACGCTTCCACTCATGATTATTTCCACTTACGTATTCAAGGAAAAAATCAAAATCACCTTCAATGATGTTAGGAATGCCGTATCCAACCTCAATGCATTTCTTCAGGAGCATATCACCGGAATGAATATCGTGCAGATTTTCAACCGGGAGAAACGTGAATTCGACAAATTTAAAGAAATCAACAGGGAACATAGAAGGGCACATATCAGGTCTGTGTTGTACTATTCCATTTATTTCCCTGTAGCAGAGATTATTCAGGCCATCGGTATCGGTCTGGTCGTGTGGTATGGTGCGGTAGGTGTACTGGGGATGGATCTTCAAATCGGCGTATTGATCTCCTTTATTATGTACCTCCAATTGTTTTTCAGGCCTATTCGAATGATTGCAGACCGCTTCAATACGCTTCAGATGGGAGTGGTAAGTTCTTCCAGGATCTTTAAGCTTCTGGACAGCAAAGAACATATCGCCAACGAAGGCAACTATAAACCAGCGCGGATCAACGGCAATATTCTTCTTAAAAATGTATGGTTTGCGTATGTAGAAGAGGACTATGTACTCAAAAACATCAATTTTGAAGTCAAGCCGGGAGAAACTGTGGCGCTCGTAGGGGCAACAGGGGCGGGGAAATCCTCGATAATCAACCTGCTTTCCCGGTTTTATGAAATCAATAAAGGCTCTATTGCCATCGACGGAGTAGATATCCGTGAGTTTGAGCTTGGCACGTTACGCAAGCATATTGGCGTGGTGCTTCAGGATGTGTTCTTGTTTTCCAACACCATCTTTTACAATATCACCTTGGGCAATCCATCCATAACCCGGGAGCAGGTTATGCATGCAGCAGAACTGGCTGGCGCTAAGCGGTTCATTGAGCGGTTACCGGGGGGATTGGATTATAATGTCATGGAACGTGGCGCAACCCTTTCTGTGGGGCAACGCCAGTTGATTTCATTCGTAAGAGCTATGGTATATAATCCCGAAATCATCATCCTCGATGAAGCTACGTCATCCGTAGATACTGAGACGGAAGAGCTGATCCAGGAATCTATAGAGACGATGATGAAAGGAAGAACATCAATTGTGATCGCCCACAGACTCTCCACTATCCAGAAGGCTGATAAAATCATTGTACTGAATAAAGGGGAGATCGTGGAAAGCGGAACCCACGAAAGCTTGCTGGATCTAGGAGGTTATTATACCCAGCTCCATCAAATGCAACTTAAGACCATGGCTATCTAGCCTGATATTTGTTTACAATTTCCAAAAAAACCAACTACACAGTGAAGTTCAGAATTCTAACATTAGCATTGTTTCTATTATTGCCTCTTTTCAGCATTGCCCAGGAGAGGGGCATCGGAATCAGGTTTGGAGAACCCCTTTCAATCACCTACAAGGATTTCATCAGTGACTATATCTCAATCGAGGGGATGATCGGTAGTGCCGGGGTTAACGGCAACAGCTATTACCGGCGGGATTTTGACAGCAATCTCCCTTCACCTAATGCTTTTTATATAGGCCATAGTGCCAACAGAGGGGTTTCTTTCAATATTAGAGGAGCCTACCACGAAGATTTCACGGATGAGTTTGGTATAGAGCAGGGGTATTTACTGGGTTACGCAGGTGCAGGCGCCCAGCTCCGGTCTGTAAGGGTCAATTATGTATACTCTTCAAATCAGACCGTCTCGCTCAGTGAGCAACGGACCAATATTGATTTTGGCCCCGAGGCCTTCGTGGGAGGTGAATATTATTTTGACGATCTGCCCATTAATGTATTTGCTGAGTTCGGTCTCTTCCTGGAGCTGCTTGACAGAGTAGGGAATATCAAAGCACAAGGAGGAATAGGCGTACGCTATCTTTTTTAAGAGTGAAGAACAAGGTTGTATTAGGGGGAGTTTTATTTATTACATCCATCCTTATTGGATATGTGGTTTTCGTCCGACTTGGCGGAAACAATCCAGTAACCATCCAACTGGTAAATTTAAATCCTGAGTCTCTGGTGGGTAAAACTTTTACAGGTACCCCGCAGGATAAGAGGTTGGGGGAAATCTTCCAAGAAATGGAAGCCCTGAAGGGATTGAATCCGGGAAGTTTCCTCCATACTATTTACGAGATAGAGCCTGCAGGCAAACTGGATACGATGAAGGTTTTTGTAGGAATCAATAAATCCCTCCCTTTGGATGGCGTAGAGCAGAGAACATTTGATAGCCCCACCTACTTGATCGCAAAGATCCAAGCCAACAGATGGGTAATGCCAAGCCCTGAAAAAATCAAAAGAGAGCTTGAAGATTATGCTTCCGAAAATAAGCTGATATTATCTGGCATTTTTATTGACAAGATTATTTCAGACAGTGAAGTCCATGTAATCGCCCCGATCTTATGATTTCCTAGCGACTACGGAATCCACTAATCTTGTGAATCATAAATTCTAACTAAACCAATTTAATGTTATGAAATCAAGCATGACCCAAAGCGACACACAGAGGCATGATTATAAACCATGTGAAGATTCTCCCGAACCGAGTTCGGGACAGGCTATGTGGCAGCTAAAATCAAATTATAAACACATGAAAAGAATTGCTGCAGTTTTTGCCCTAATAGGACTACTGTTTTTCCAGGCTTGCACAGGGCCAGAAGGTCCACAGGGGCCTCAAGGGCCTGAAGGTATTTATATTGTGGGCACTACGTTCGAAGTAGAAGTGAATTTCACTGCTGCCACTAACTTCGAGGAAATATTTAACTTCACAGTACCGCTGGAATTAGGCGACAAAGTTCTGGCGTTTCGTCTCTTTGGCGAAACTGAAAGTGGAAATGACATATGGAGAGCTCTGCCTCAGAGTATTTTCTTTGATGAGGGTATTCTCGTTTACAATTACGATTTCAGCGTTGAGGATTTTTCTTTGACCCTTGAAGGGAACATAGAGAAGAGGCTACTCGGCCCGGAATGGACCCGTAACCAAATATTCAGAGTACTTGTCGTACCTGCGGATCTTGTTGCCAATGCCAGAATGGATTTTACTGATTACGAAGCTGTAACCAGCTATTTGGGTGTGAGTGACGACGATTTCACAAAAATTGACCGGAAGTAAATCAAATACTGTTAACGATCATTTGCTTACAGAAAAGGACTGATAATAGTTGTCAGTCCTTTTTTTGCGTCTTGATTTTTCACTGTCAAATTTAAAATGCCTCTTATCTTTGTGCTATGCAACTAAAAAACGATCTTCTACTCCGTGCTGCAAAGGGTGAGGCCGTGGAGCGTACGCCTGTATGGCTAATGCGTCAGGCAGGCAGGATACTTCCTGAATACCGTGCTGTACGTGAAAGCGTCAGTGGGTTTATCGAACTGGCCCAAACCCCCGAACTTGCTTCTGAGGTCACCATACAGCCTGTGGATCTCCTGGGTGTAGATGCGGCTATAATTTTTTCCGATATTCTGGTCATCCCTGAGGCAATGGGACTCCCCTATCAGATGGTGGAGAAAAGAGGTCCATGGTTTCCTGACACGGTAAGGTCTGAATCAGACTTAAAAAAACTGCGCGTTGCAGATGGGGACAATGATCTTAGGTATGTGATCGATGCAATCAAAATCACCAAAAGAGCGCTTAATGGACGTGTGCCGCTGATCGGATTTGCAGGAGCCCCTTGGACTATTTTTGCTTACATGGTAGAGGGATCTGGATCCAAAACATTCTCAAAGGCAAGGGAAATGCTTTATACCCAGCCGATATTTTCCCATAAACTGCTGCAGCTGATTACAGACAGTACGATAAATTACCTCAAAGCCCAGATACGGGCAGGGGCTGACCTTGTACAGCTTTTTGATAGCTGGGCAGGCATATTGGGGCCGAAACAATACCTGGAGTTCTCGCTACCCTACATTGCCCAAATCTGCGATGCCATCACGGAAGTCCCCAAAACCGTCTTTGCCAAAGGTGCATTCTTTGCCCGGCAGGAAATGTCTTCGCTGAACTGCGAGACGATTGGCCTGGATTGGAACATGGGGATCAAAGAATCACGAAACTTGATCGGATCTTCGAAAACCTTGCAGGGAAACCTGGATCCTGCAGCCTTATATGGCACACCTGATCAAGTCCAAAATGCCACCCGGGAGATGATGGAGCAGTTTCGGGGCACCAGGCATATTGCCAACCTGGGCCATGGTGTCTATCCTGATATTGATCCGGAAATGGTCAAACTATTTATTCAGACTATAAAGGAGTTCCGCTGATAAGAGGAGTTGCAACCGCTCCTTTTTTCCTCAGTTCTGCTGTCAGGACACATCCAGCAGATCACCTGCTTTGATCACGCCTTCCTCCAACGCGACCATATTCTGTCCAAACATGACTTTTTTGTCGATCGTACGGTAAGCTGCCAATGTTTTCAGTGGTTCTTTCCCCTTTTCTCCTGTGGTCTGATCCACTGTGGTGAGTACACATCTTGCGCAGGGTTTCACGATGCGGAATTTAACACCGCCAATCACCAGGTCTTTCAGCTCATCTTCTATAAATGGAGCCCCTCCGGAAAAAACTACATTGGGGCGAAACCGGTCCATGGACACTGGGATTTCAAGTTTGGAATTAAGGTGGTCAAGAGATTCCTGGCCAATAATCAAATAAGGCATTCCGTCAGCGAAACTCACCGACTCACCGTTAACGGCATATTTTGGATTAACTTTTCGCTGCGTGGTATCAGGCATTTTTACAAGATGGCAAGGTAAACCCAACTTTTCACTGAACCATTTATCCATATCTGGTGCTACGGTCACTGCTTTTACCCGATCATCCCATATCCCAACTTCCATTTGTTTATCAGTCTGCAAATCAAGTGGGATCTGTAGGCCATCTGTCGGGTTTTTCTTATCATGGACAGTTAAATTACCCCCGGAGATTCCTGCCTGAATCAAAGCCATCTGATGGTGTTTCCGCTGAGTCAGGAACTCGCCGGATCCATCTACCAGCATCCACCTTCTATCATAGATAAATCCCCTTTCCTCCACTTGTGCCACCTCCACCCGTATGCCTCCCAGGGATTTGATCGGATATATGTAAATGTCCTGTACAGATAATGGCTTTAGCATGGACTAAAGTAAGCATCACCGGAGAAAAATCGGTCTTTCAGCCAAAAAAACTGTGGATTGAAGGAATTATAGCCTTCAGCATCCCCCAGATGGTAGGGATGATTTCCAGTTCGCGATTGGCAGTAAGTATAAGAATACCCATAACAGCCACCAAGAGCCATCTCCATTTTTCATTTCTCTTATTGCAGGAAAAGTTTCTCATCTCATATACCTAGATGCATTCTGGCAGAAAGAGGTTGCATACTCCTGATAGTTTCCAGTAAGAATCTGCCAGAAATGGATAGCTACTGGATTGGGTAGGTGACATTTAAACCATATAGCTTAAAAAATGCTGTCAAGTTTGCTGACAATGTGACACAAAAAGAGCTGATTTATCCGATGGCACATAGCTTGAAGAAAGGGAGATGTATTCAATCCGCAACTAAATAAAATTCATAATCATGGGAAAAATTATCGGCATTGACTTGGGCACCACCAACTCCTGCGTAGCTGTAATGGAGGGTAATGAGCCTGTAGTCATCCAAAACAGCGAAGGAAGAAGAACTACACCATCTATTGTAGCTTTTCTTGACAATGGAAATGGTGAGCGTAAAGTAGGTGATCCGGCAAAGCGTCAGGCTATCACCAACCCTGCCAATACTATTTCTTCCGTCAAAAGATTTATGGGCAAAAGGTTCTCTGAGGTTTCCGAAGAGAAAAAACATGCCTCTTATAAAGTAGAACAGGGGTCCAATGACACCGTCGTTGTGAAAATAGGTGATAGGTCTTATACACCTCAAGAGCTTTCTGCTATGATTCTTCAAAAGATGAAGAGCACTGCGGAAGACTTTTTGGGGCAGACTGTAACTGAAGCTGTGATCACTGTTCCAGCTTATTTCAATGATGCAGAGCGTCAGGCTACCAAGGAAGCAGGACAAATTGCAGGACTTGAGGTAAAGCGTATCATCAATGAGCCGACTGCTGCTGCACTGGCTTACGGTATGGATAAAAAGAACCAGGACATGAAAATCGCTGTGTATGACCTTGGTGGTGGTACATTCGATATATCTGTTCTGGAGCTCGGTGACGGGGTGTTTGAAGTAAAATCCACCAATGGAGATGTCCACTTGGGTGGTGATGACTTTGACCAGGTGATCATCAACTGGCTGGCAGAGGAATTCCAGTCTGAAGAGCAAATAGACCTAAGAAAAGACCCTATGGCTCTCCAACGTTTGAAAGAAGCTGCCGAAAAGGCTAAAATCGAGCTCTCAAGCTCTGCCTCAACAGAAATTAACCTGCCTTATATCACGGCAACCCAAACCGGTCCTAAACACCTGGTGAGAAATCTGAGCCGGGCTAAGTTTGAGCAGCTATCGGAGGACTTGGTGCGTAGATCCATGGAACCATGTAAGAAAGCACTTGCAGATGCAGGCATGAACCCATCAGATATTGACGAGGTGATTTTGGTAGGAGGGTCTACCAGGATACCTAAGATTCAGGAGGAAGTGGAGAAATTCTTTGGAAAGAAACCTTCAAAAGGGGTTAACCCCGATGAGGTTGTGGCCATTGGGGCAGCTATCCAAGGCGGTGTACTGACTGGTGAGGTAAAAGATGTGCTTCTTCTGGACGTGACTCCACTATCTCTGGGTATCGAGACAATGGGTGGTGTTTTCACCAAACTCATTGAATCCAATACCACAATCCCTACCAAAAAATCTGAAGTGTTCTCCACTGCAGCAGATAATCAACCTGCAGTAGATATCCATGTGCTTCAAGGGGAAAGACCGATGGCAAAGGATAACAGGACTATCGGAAGATTCCAGCTTTCTGATATACCACCAGCCCAGCGTGGAGTTCCACAGATCGAGGTTACCTTCGATATCGATGCCAATGGTATATTGAATGTGTCTGCCAAGGATAAAGGAACCGGTAAAGAGCAAAAAATCAAGATTGAAGCTTCTTCAGGACTATCGCAGGACGAAATCAACAGAATGAAGAGCGAAGCAGAAGCTAATGCTGCTTCAGATAAAGCTGAAAAAGAGAAAATCGATAAGCTAAACCAAGCTGATGGCTTGATCTTCCAGACAGAAAAACAACTGAAAGAATATGGGGAAAAGCTTTCCGATGGCAACAAGACAGCAATCAATGCTGCTTTGGAGACGCTGAAAGGTGCGCATCAGTCCCAAAATCTAGCGGGTATTGATTCTGCTATGGAAGGTCTGAACAAGGCATGGGAAGCTGCCTCCCAGGAAATCTACAATGCGGGTGCCCAAGGTGCCGGACCTCAGCCTGGACCTGATGCAAATGCAGGCTCTGATTCCGGTACAGCCGGTGATGGGGTTTCAGATGTAGATTATGAAGAAGTGAGTGAAGACAAAAAATAACCTTTGCTAAAACATCTTACAAACGGCATCTGTATGACTACAGATGCCGTTGTTTGTTTAACCCGAAATATGTATTAGCTATTCTATTACAGCCATTAATTGCTTCAAAATCAGTCATTATAGTGCTGTCTTCAACTTCACCATAGCGGGGCTTTGCCTCCAGTTTAACACTTGATTTGATTACATTTTAAACACTCATTACGGACCCTATTGAATAATCCAGGTTTGGGTCAACACAACATTCAAACCACCAATCTGATTGGGAAGGTTTGACTATAAACCTACTAAAGGATGCAACTTACAGCTGACAACAAATTAAAAAAACTGATCGTGGTTGGTGACCGGGTATTGATCCGGCTGAAAAAACCCAATGAAAAAACAGGATCTGGACTCTACCTTCCTCCTGGAGTGCAGGAGAAGGAAAAAGTTCAGCAAGGTTATATCATCAAGGCAGGTCCGGGGTACCCTATACCAATGCCCGTCGAAGACCATGAGCCCTGGATGGAAAAAGAAGAGCAAATACGATATGTACCTTTACAGGCAAAGGAAGGGGACCTGGCTATCTTTCTACTCAATGGTGCCCATGAGGTAATCTATGGAGGTGAAAAGTATTTTATAGTCTCCCAGGGAGCCATTCTCATGCTGGAACGGGAAGAAAGCCTCTAAAACTTATCCTAAAATTCCCTGCCCTTCAAGTGGCAGGGAATTTTAATTGGAGCTCCGTCCATGCCCCGCTTCTTCCTTAACTGTTCTCAATCAGCCAATCCCCAATAAGCCTATTGATTTCCTTTGGCTTTTCAATAGTGCTGCTATGTCCTGCTCCGGGGATTCTATGCAACACTGATTTTGGTATGCCCATCTGGATAAATTTCGACTTTTCAGGTTTAGTAGCGACGTCTTCATCTCCTACAATCACCATAGTTGGACATGAGATGCCTGACAGTTCGTCCTCTACGCCCTTTCTATAAATCACTCCCTCAACCGGCCCACAAATACTTCTTTTGTTTGTTTTCAGTTCTTTTTTCCAGAATTCAACTTTTTCCGAGTTCAATGGATTTGACAACCAACTCGCCGCAAACATGATATGCATTACCTTTTCCGCCACAGGTGGCAGAATCCCCAACCATCTCACAATCCCGTTCAATGTCTTGTACTTGGGTAGGTTTTCTACCGGCTCCGCATTGGCAGAGGACTCCAGCAGGATGAGACTCTTGATCAACCCGGGATTTCGTGAAGCAAGCCTGATCCCGATAAAGCCCCCCATAGAAAGGCCTACAAAATGCACAGGACCATCACAAAGCGCCCGGATCAAAGCAGCAGCGTCCTCTGCAACTGTCTCCATATCAAATGGCTCCTTTACTTCACTCTGCCCCTGGCCTCTGTGATCATAAGCAATTACCCTGAATCTTGGTTTCAGGAAATCAATCTGATCGCTGAACATCTTCTGACTCCAAAGCAGACCATGCGAAAAAACGATTGTCTCCTCCCCCTCTCCATGCTCGGTATAGTAGATATTGACTCCGTTTACGTTGATATGCGGCATTATAAATTAGGTTGATTAATGGCTTCTCATTAGCAGAAACCAATGAATGTACAGCACAGCGCACAGAAGTTTAACCCGCGCATGCCCAAGATAAAAATCTACCAATCCAGACCAGGCTGGTTTATCTTGGCATTCTCTCTTGCCTTGTGCTGATCCACAATAGTTTTGACATCCTTCAATAGTTGCTTGGCGTCATATACTATCCCATCCTTTACAGTGTACTTTACGCCACCCACACGAATGGGTTCGTTATTTTCATTTAATCTTATCGCACCCGTCCCATAAAGAAGCTTAAAATTCTGGAGTGGGTTTTCCTCTACTATTACAAAATCAGCCAATTTGCCCACTTCCACAGTTCCAAGCTCATCTGCTAACCCTAAAGCCTCTGCCCCATACAACGTGGCGGAGCGGATTACTTCAAGGGGATGAAAACCTGCCTCCTGTAACAGTTCAAGTTCCCGGATATAGGCAAATCCATACAATTGGTAGATAAACCCTGAATCTGATCCAGCAGTTACTCTCCCTCCCCTGTTTTTATACTCATTTACAAAAGTCATCCATAGCCTGTAATTTTCCTTCCACTGGATTTCTTCTGTAGTGGTCCAGTCAAACCAGTATGAGCCATGGGATTGGCGGCTTGGGGCATAAAATTTCCATAACGAAGGAAGTGTATAGGTATCATGCCATTCTGCTCTTCTGGTACGCATCAAATCCCGGTTTGCCTCATAAATATTGAAAGTAGGATCTATTGTAAAATCCAGTTCAATCAATTCATTCATGACTTTATTCCAATGCTCGGAATACGGTGCAGCGGCCTGCTTCCACAACTTCCCCGCCTCAGCAAATCTATGCTGCTCATTTTGATAGTTATAATCAAGCCTAAAATCCTGAATAGTGCGGTCCTCAAATAGCGCTTCAGGCAAACCGTACCAATGTTCCATGCTTGTCAAGCCCGCCCTTGCTGAGTTGAGCACGTTCCATCTGGCCACATCCATCTGGGCATGGTGCATGGCAGACCTCAGCCCTATCCTTTTATTTTCGGTCATAGCTGCCTCTATAACCTCAGGTTTAGCACCGAAAAATTTTATCCCATCTGCACCCCTTTTGGCATTTTCATTCACCCAGGCTTTAGCTTCTTCAGCATTGGTAATGGGCTTTCCAGCTCTTTGCCCAAAACTGGTATAGGCCAGAATTCTGGGAGCAGTGATCAGATTTCCCAAGGACTTTTTCTTATGCTCTAACACCCAATCCAACCCATTCCCAGCAGACGGATCCCTCACCGTGGTAATCCCATGGGCCATCCAAAGCTTAAACACATATTCTGCAGGGGTTCCCTGTCCTGAGCCACCTATATGACCGTGCATGTCTATAAATCCGGGCATTAGATAATGACCCTCCAGCTCATAGACTTTATCGTCAGGTCCTGCTTCAGGTCTTCTACCTTCATTGATAGGTAATCCTGGATACCCTACCGTCTGGATCCTCGCAATCCTATTCTTCTCCACTACTATATCTACCGGGCCTACTGGAGGAGCTCCTGTACCGTCAATGAGTGTAACACCCCGCAGAATCAATCTTCCGTACTGTCCATCTCCTTCCCCCCTGTCCGGGGCTGGCATGATCTGGGCGAACCCGGAGACAGTAACAGCTAAAACAGTAATAATCAGGAGTAATTTTTTTCTCATATCATCAAGCATCAAATAGGACAATAAGTTAAGTTAAATTGTATAAAGAAAAAATCCAATTGTCAAAAGGTGCTAAAAACAAAAAAGCCCTCCAGTTAACCAGAGGGCTTTAGTAGAAGATTAGTGGTTTATAAATCTTTGAATTTTTCCATGATTTCTTCAGAAATACCGGTGAAGGAATACCCTCCATCATGAAAAAGATTCTGCATAGTCACGAGTCTTGTGTAATCAGAGAACATCGTTACGATATATTCAGCACATGCTTCAGCAGAGGCATTTCCCAATGGGGAAAGTGCATCCGCAAAATTGTAAAAAGAGTCAAACCCTCCTATCCCCGTTCCAGCTGTGGTCTTGGTAGGAGATTGGGATATGGTATTTACACGTACCTTTTTCAACTTGCCGAATCTATATCCATAACCTCTTGCAATACTCTCCAATAGGGCTTTAGCATCAGCCATATCAGTGTAAAAAGGAAATACACGCTGCGCTGCGATGTAAGAGAGTCCCACTATCGATCCCCATTCATTCATTACATCCTGCTTTTCTGCTACCTGCATCATTTTATGGAATGATATTGCAGAAACATCATAAGACTTCATTGCCCAATCGTAATTGAGGTCTCCATAGGATCTTCCTTTCCTGATATTAGGCGACATCCCAATGGAATGTAGCAGAAAGTCAAAATTACCGCCGAGAAATTCTTTGGCCTCAGTGTAGAGTTTCTCAATATCTTCCAGGCTGGTCGCATCTGCAGGGATTACGATGGTGCTGCATTCTTGGGCAAGCTCATTGATGGCTCCCATCCGCATGGCTATGGGAGCATTGGTCAATACAAACTTTGCTCCTTGCTCTTTGGCTTTGAGGGCTGTCTTCCAGGCAATTGAATTCTCATCTAGTGCACCTGTGATGATGCCCACTTTTCCTTTCAGCAAATTTTCTGGCATATAACTATGGGGTTGATTACAAAAATATGTGGTAAAAATAGGGAAAATTTATGATTTGAATCCCCTCTCGGGTAAAGCTGCTGTCATCTCTGGAGCAATTCCCTCGCACTTTTTACCGCGGACACAGATGGCACTGCACCTGCAATCATTTTTGCCAGCTCCTGAACCCGCTCTTCGGTGTCAAGTAACTTGATCTTACTGACTGTTTTATCTGAAGAATTATCTTTGTATACAAAATAATGAAGGTCACCTTTACCTGCTACCTGTGGCAGGTGTGTAATACAAATTACCTGATGCTTGACCGAAATTTCCTGCATCATTTTAACCATCTGGAGCGCCACCTCGCCTGAAATACCCGTATCAATTTCATCAAAAATCAAGGTTGGGAGGGCAATTCTATCCGCCATTAGGTATTTAATTGCAAAAAGAAGCCTGGAAAACTCCCCACCGGAAGCTACCTTTTTCAGAGGCTGGGGAGATGTACCCTTGTTCGCTGTAAATAACAGCTCTATCTCATCGATACCATTGATAGAAGGCTCCACCTTTTTCAGCTCAACCCGGATTTTTGCATTCTCCATGCCCAAACCTTCCAAAAGGTCCTCCAGGGAGTTCTGAAATTCCCCGAAACAGGCTTTCCTCTGCTCGCTGAGTTTTAGTGCTGAAGCAATTACAGTACTTTCTGCCTTCTCAAGATCCAGACGTGCCTTCTCTAGTGTTTCATCCAGATTCTGGAATTGAAATACTTTATCGGCAAGCTCTTTCTCCAATGCCAGCAAGTCGTCTACACCGCTGAGTCCATGCTTTTTCTGGAGCTGGTAAATTCTGCTCAACCTGTCCCTGATTTCATCCAACCGCCCGAAGTCCACCTCCACTTTGCTCTCTTCATGGCTCAGCGTACCTTCGATATCCTGAAGCTCGATAAAAACAGCCTGAAACCGATCTCTTAGTTCGCTGTAAACATGTGCCAGTCTCTCCAGTGATTGCATCCCATTTTGGACCTGGGCCAATCCATTTGTAATTCCAAACTGTTCATCTTGAAACAGATTCAGCATTTCATTTATTTTCAGTTTGATCTCTTCAGCATTCTCAAGAATTTCCTGTGTAGCCTCCAGCTCGCTCACTTCACCGGACTGAAGAGACAGTCCACTTAATTCTTCGAGTTGAAACTGATTGAAGTCCGCTTCCTTCTGCAAATCAACAGCACGCTGGCGGAGCAATAAATAGTTATTCTGGATTTCCTTAAAACTCCTGAACTCATTCTGGTAATTAGCCAAGAGAGAGGTGGATTGGGCAAATCCATCAATCAAGCTCAGCTGGTATGTACCAGATCCCAGTTGCAGTGTATCATGCTGTGAATGCACGTCCATAAGATTGTTCCCCAAGGACTTTAGGATATCCAGCAGTACCGGTGTGTCATTTACAAACGAACGTGACTTGCCACTTGGGCTTATCTCCCTTCGGATAATACAGGTAGGATCGTAATCCAACTCAGCCCGCTCGAAAAATTCTGTAAGCCCGTAATTACCTATTTCAAATATGCCTTCTATTACACATTTTCTATCTTCATGAAGCAACACTTTGGTGTCGGCACGGTTACCCAAGAGTAACCCCACTGCTCCGAGCATGATGGATTTTCCAGCACCTGTTTCTCCAGTAATCATGCTGAGCCCCTTGGAAGGCTGCATATCCAACTGATCTATCAACGCATAATTTGAGATGCTGAGTGATTTGAGCATGGTCTTATTAAACTATAAACAAAGCTAAAAAAACGTTACTAGCTTTTCAGCAGATCATTGTACTTTCTGGCATTATTGGGATCCACCTGCAACAGTAACTCTACAGCCTCAGTTCTTACCTCCATCGATGCATTTTTGAGGATTTTGGCTATCTCATCACTTTTCGCATCCATGAATGTTATCGTAAATATTCCGTTTGGCTGGTTGTTGTTAGCCTCTGACACGATCCTTATCGCTTCCAGAATATTCTTGTACGCCTTTTTTGGATCTGTCTGCAGCATATCCAAACCCCGTCTGTGATATAAATAATAAGCTTCTCTGACCCTTGAAAATACAGAGGAAACATAAATGTCATTAATCAACCAATACCTGTTCCGCCGATCAGAGGTACTTTGTGTCCATCCAGGCCTTCCGGCCTGCTGGGCATTGTTTACAATATCATTGGCGACTTCAAAGTAGTTATTCCCCCCTCCATTCTGAAATGAATCATAATCCATTCCTAAAGCGATATGCGCATAAAATGCCAACAGGGAACTTATATTATTCAGAAAAGTAAATCTGTTGAATTCTAGAGGCTGGGACTCTATGTATTCAAAACTCCAATTCCGGTCTGCGAAGTTAAACAGTAGGCTCTCGTAATTCGTCCCATATACCGGACGCACTACCTGAATCTGGACAGTGGCATTGTAACTTCCCACCTGGGGTACATCGTTTATCGTGATGAGCAGGTTTCCTTTGATCCGTTCTTCTGCCCGGAATTCATCGGTGGTCCAGGATCTCCCATTGAGAAATTGCTCAAAACTTGTTTTCATTTGATTGAAAACATCAGTGTTTTGGATCCTGGCTCTATCGCTGTTGATGATCACGGTGAAGTTAAGCTCCTGTGAAAAGCCTGTAAAAGACCATACCAGAAATGCCAGAAGAATACCCCCTTTTCTCATAAACCTAAAAGTAAGGAAATAAAAAGAGCTAAATCCAAACAGGCAGCTTTTTGATCTCATCAATTATCATAGTTGCAATCGCTGACTTAGGGGCCACGTCCGATGATACTGCGTATGCATCTTTTCTGAAAATGTGGACTTTATTTGTATCGCCCTGAAAGCCTGCTCCCTGATCCCTCATGGAATTAAGCACTATTAAGTCAAAGTTTTTCCGATCCAGTTTGGATTTTGCATTTCCGGCTTCGTTCTCTGTCTCCAGCGCAAAACCCACATGGATTTGACCTTGTCTTTTCCTTGCCCCCAGTGTGGCTGCGATATCTATATTTTTGACTAACCGGATTGACAGCTCACTCTCTGATTTCTTTATTTTTTCGGAAGAGATCTCTGATGGGGCATAATCAGATACTGCTGCCGCGAAAACACAGATATCCATCATGGGATGAATAGCTTCGGCTTCGGTAAACATCTCTTTCGCAGTTCTTACATCTTTCCAATGGTAGGGTGTTTTATTTACCCGAAGAGAGATAGGGCCTGCCACTACGTAGACGTCGGCACCTCTGGCTAAAAATGCCTCTGCCAAGGCTATTCCCATCTTCCCACTCGAATGATTGCTTATATAGCGAACAGGGTCCAAGGCTTCTTGTGTAGGCCCGATAGTAATCAATACTTTCTTCCCACTGAACGTCTGGGAGTCCATAAAAAAATTTATTGTTTCAGACAGAATGCGCTCCGGCTCCATCATCCTGCCCTGTCCTGTAAGCCCACTCGCCAACTCTCCCGTTTCAGCTTCCAGGACAATAGTGCCGTAAGATTTCAGTGTATTTAAGTTTTCCTTCACGGAAGGATGCTGGTACATATCCAGATCCATAGCAGGGGCAAGCATCACAGGGCATCTGGCGGATAGATAGACTGCAGAAAGCAGGTTATCACATACCCCATTTGCAAACTTTGCGAGCGTATTTGCAGATATGGGTGCGACCAGAAACAAATCAGCCCATAACCCCAATTCCACATGATTATTCCATGCTCCAGTATCATCCTGCTGAAACTTACTCAGGACCGGTCTTTTCGACAAAGTGGCAAGCGTAAGCGGGGTAATAAAATCAAAAGCAGAAGCGCTCATAATGAGTTGCACTTCTGCTCCTGATTTAATCAATAAACGGGTAAGCTGGGCAGATTTATATGCGGCGATACTTCCTGTCACACCTAATATTATCCGCTTACCGGTCAAGTCCATACGTTTACTTATTCGCCGGTCTGCTACTCAGGAATTCTATGATATACTTTTCCCTCCAGAAATTCCTCCATGGCCAGGGTGCTTGGCTTAGGCATTCTCTCATAAAACTTGGAAATTTCTATCTGCTCCTTGTTTTCAAATACTTCTTCCAAGTTGTCTACAGTAGATGCAAACTCGGAAAGTTTATTGTTCAGCTCCTCTTTAAGAGTTGTGGAGATCTGTTTCGCACGCTGACCTACTACATGTAGAGACTCATAGATGTTCCCGGTCTTTTCCGCGATTTTGTCTAAATCTCTTGTTACTATAGATGGATTAGTAGCCATATTTTATTGGATTGTATTTTCTAGTTATTACTTGTCTGGGCTTGCTGAGGAATGGCCGCCCCTGAAATTTCATTCGCAGCTTTTTCCCTTTCCGTTTGTTCAGCAAGTCTTTCATTATAGTCTTTCTTCAGCTTTGCATGCGTTTCCATCTCTGCTTTGGCCTCAGATTCGAATGATTTGACTTTCCCGGTGAACTGACTATTGGGATATTTTCTATAAAAATTGGTAGCAAATCCTATCGCATCATTTAACCGCTCCTCCTTCTTCAAAAACGCACTGTTTTTTGCGTAACCTGTTCCCACTTCCACCAGCTTATAGGCCAGTTCCTCATTTCGCTTGCTCTCTGGATAATCTTTTGCAAAATTCTGGAAATTCACAATACAGGCTCTGTAAAAATCACCCGGATACAAGCCATCTTTAAGACGATAATACATGGCAGACTCTCGATATGCCTTCTCTTCAAACCTACCCTGCAAGTCTACCAGCATTTCCATCGCTCTTTCATAACTGGCCGATCCTGGAAACCTGGTCACAAACTGTTGAATAGCTGCCACTGCCTCGCGTGAGCTTTGCTGATCAAGATTGGAGTCCGGAGAATCCAAATAGAGCGAATAAGCATGCATGAACAAAGCCTCCTCAGCCAAGGGACTTCTATTGTATGTTTTGAAAAACGTATTAAAATATCCTGCTGCCTCTATGTACCTTTTGGTCTTGAAATGACAGTTCGCATAGTTGTAATCCGCAAGTTCTGCTTTTTCACTTCCACGGATTACAGGCAATACTTTATCATAAAGGATGATAGCCTTATTGTACTCTCCCGCCTGATAATACTTATTGGCTCCTGCATACAGTTCTTCCCAGTTCGTGCTTTTCTCGAGCTTACTAAAAGGCCCACAAGCACTTGCGAATAAGACGATGCCTAGGATCAGAAATAATTGTAAACGCATTTTCATTTTCAAGACCGCAAATATACGGGATTATTTATTGGGATTCAAATAGAGAAAAGAAGGGCTGCGAACCTTACTTCTTGACGTGTAGCTTCTTAGTGACAATATTTTTGTTGTCCACAAAAAGCGTGTAGAAGTAGAAACCCGGGTTCAAATCGGAGACATTGATCACTAAAGTGTTCCGCTCCGGATCCAGTTCATATTCAGCGATGGGGTTTCCTATGAAACTATTGATGGATATTTTAGCTTTTGACTTAGTGTTCTTGAACTCATAATCCAATTGCGCTATCCTATTGCTAGGATTAGGATAGATATCGCTCAGCACGATGTCTTTGTAATCAAATTCACTCGATTTACTGTCCGGATTAATCACGGTATACCTAGCCTCCACAACGAACGTTTCGCGGGTATTATTTTCATTGACAAAGAAAAGATCAAAATATCCCTTTGTCTCAACTATCCCCATCTCAAACTCAAGATACAAGTCCGTCTGGATCTGTCCTGGCTCTAATGTAAGTTTGATTTTTGCCAGATCCTTCTTTGGATCAAAGCACTGCTCCCCTATACACAGCCTCACTTTCTGTGAAGAGCCTATGTTTCCACGCAGATTCTTCAGTAAATAGGACCTTACTTGCGAGGATTCATTTTGAAGCAAAATTGTTTTCCGCTGAGAAGACCCCAGGTTTCCTCTGAAATCGAGACTTTCACTCAACATACGTACTTGCTGCCCTTCCACCAGAAATGGAAGCGACAGCATCAGCCACGCAAAAAATGTGAGAAGTCTTTTCATGTAAAATTATAATCTATAAGCAAGTCAGTGGTTTAAACTGTTGTATTGAATATACGTCAAAATTAAGGCAATGGACACGCATTTCTGAAAAAAAGCGGTTAAAATCTGTTAACCTTTATAAAATTTTTTTTTGAGTCTCTCGTTACGTGTTATCCTGAGATGGCGGCGCCTGTGACGCTTTCCCTTTTATAGGGGATGAGTTACTTTTTTCAAGTGATTTTTGGATTTCTTCATCTGTCGGCATAGGGATTTTTACATCTGGTAGATCAAACAGATTTTCTACTCCAGAGTCTATTTCATCAATAGTTCTCCAGGCATTGATGTCGTCCATATCAGGTCGCTCGTCAAACCTCCAATTAAATCCCGCCAACCTTGAGTTCTCCTCATTGACCAACTGAACCGGAGTGAACTTTCCGTCAGGCTTGATACCATAATTCACACGTTGGATTGCTCCATCTTTGAACCGCAGCTTTATGGTTGCACTCAAGGTCTTGTTGACACCTTGGTTCAATGTATCTGCTTCCAGGGCGAAATAAAGTGATTCCCCATTGCCATCAATATTCAGTACATTAATCTGCCCGTCCTCGAAATAGCCGGTCATTGTCCTTCCTTTCATCTGGTTGAAATTGAAAACCGTGTCCTGAGTAATCGCAAAAGCCTTATCCTTCATAAATACTCTGTCGAGTTCTTCGTTTACGATGAAGAAGACCATACTATCCGCAGAAATCTGGCTTTTCTGGTTCCACATCACCGGATCTTGAAAAAGGCGGATTGAGGAGTCCGAAAAGTTATACACCAGGGAATCCGCTACCCCCGATAAATCTGACTTCACTAGCTTGATAGAGTTAAAGGCGAGTAAATATTTGGCGGTATCCGCCTCACTGTCCTGCGAGATGAGTGTATCTGCAGCCAAATACAAGGTATCCATTTCAAAGTACTTTCTTACCAAGGCATTTCCATACACTAGGCTGTACTTTCTCTCCTCCCAATATTCACCGGCATCCCCGTACACTTCCACCTGCCTCTCTTTGTTCAGCACCCTTACATCTGCCTGTCCCTCATAGTATCCCAGTAATTCATCGTAATACAGTTCATCTGCCTTGATCCGACTTGTCTCTGTTTCCACGATCCCATCGAAGAAACGGAACTGTTTCTTCTGGGTATCATAGAAACTTCCTTTCTGGGCATCCAGCGTATTCCCATCTTTGGACACCAAATTGGTAAGGTCTTTTGTTTCGGCCGTTTTTGGAATGGTCAGGTAAACCAGATGATTGGTCTTTAGGGTGTAATCCGGATTAACTAAAACCACGTCATTCTCAAAAGTGATTTGTTCTATGCTCACTTCATATTTACCCCGCTCACTGGTGAGGACATTCACTGAGTCCACTACTTTTCCATCATTGAAATAATATGCGATGTTTGCCTCCCTGTCATAGTCAAGATACTCGGTGTATAGGGTGGTCTCCTGATTGGTAAAGACCACATTGCGGCGGAGTTTCGCCAGCTTGGTGTTTCCGTCATATTCAGCGTAAGCGCTTTTGGTAGTGATGGGATCCTCCTGGTCCACTATTCTAACATTGCCAAAAAGCCTGGCTTGATTCTTCTCTCTGAAGAAATGGGCCGAATCACAGTAAATAAGAGATTTTTGATGCTCCATCTCTACCGAACCGAGCAATCGCTCGAAGCCATCAGCGCCATCCAGCAAATCTGCTTTATTGATCCGAAGTGTAGAGGAGCCCTGCCCCATCACAGACTCTGCCAGCATACTCAGGAGCAGCGAGATCATACATACAAGGAGAGGTCTTAAAGCCATGGTTGCACAAATGTGGGCAAAATTAGCAGAAAATGATATTTTTGGACAATGGTCGATCGATTTATAAATCATATCAAGAGCAAATCCCTATTGGCTTCAGACAAGACATATCTCCTTGCCTGTAGTGGCGGGCTGGATAGCTTGTGCTTAGCCCATTTACTTTTACATGCTGCTATCCCTTTTGAAATCGCCCATGTCAACTTCCAGCTCCGTGGAGAGGAGAGTGATGGGGACGAGGACTTTGTGGCCCGATGGGCAGCAGACCATGGTAAGCTGTTACACGTACACAAAGCCGATACCATGGGTTACGCATCCCAAAAGTCCATATCCACCCAAATGGCCGCCCGGGAGATCCGGTACACTTGGTTTGAAACGATCAGATCCGAGAGGAATTTGGATGGAATTGTACTTGCACATCATCAGGATGATCAATTAGAGACTATCTTTCTGAATCTGCTACGGGGAACTGGGATCGAAGGGATATACGGAATGGCAGAGCGGAGAGGACATCTAATACGGCCTTTATTAAGTTTTTCGAGAAAAGAAATTTTTTCATTTGCTACAAGTTCAGCTATGAAATGGCGGGAAGACAGCTCGAATGAAAAGACCGAATATCGAAGAAACAAGCTCCGTCATGAGGGACTTCCTGCCATTTATGCTACAAGTGAGGATTCCAGGGCAAATCTGCTTCAGAGTTTTGAACGTCTTAAAGACACGGGAAGAGCTTTTACCTCACTAGTTGAGATGTGGAAAACGGACCATATCATATTCTCAGAAGGTATGCAGCACCTGCCCTTATACAGTATTATAAAAACACCCGGGGCAAGCTCCTTATTATACTTTTGGCTCCGCCCTTATGGGTTTAATCCTGACCAGGTCAAAGCCATCCATCAGGCTTGTCTCACCGGCGATTCGGGTAAACTATTTGAAACCCCCACCCACCTGCTGAACCTGGATAGAACCGAGCTTATACTGGCTGAGCGGTTGGAGACCTACAAACCCGTGCAGCTAGTTGAAGAAAGCATTGAAATAGCAGTCGGTGAAATCAGCTATGACATTCTTCGACTAAGCGGACCGCAGCTCCTGGATAAGAGCGGACAAAATGCGATGATGGACCTGGATCGGTTGCAGTTTCCATTGGAAATAAGGGTGTGGGAAGAAGGGGATCGTTTTATTCCCCTTGGCATGAAAAATTCGAAAAAAGTATCTGACTTTTTGATAGATTTGAAAATACCTTTGCTCAAAAAGCAAGCTATCAAAGTACTGGTATCTGAAGGACAGATTGCCTGGATAATCGGACTTCGGATTTCGGACTGGGCTAAAACCACAGCAGCAAGCCAAAAGATTCTTTACTTCAAAAAAAGATGAGTCATGCGTAACCCATTCTCAAAAACATTTACTCAAGAGGAAAAGGAGATGTTTGATTTTCTGGGAATGATTAAATTCTTTGAAAACTTGAGGAATAATGAGATGTCCCGGTTTATCCCTGCCATGCATCACAGAAAGTACCACAGGGATGAGGTGGTTTTTTTCAGTAAAGACCCGAGTCAGGCATTGTACTTGGTAAAAAGAGGGGAGATAAGCCTAACCATTGACATCAAAGAAAACTTTGAGACAATAATCGAGATAAAAAAGGGAGAGGCTTTTGGAGAAAACTCCCTACTCCAAAATGCAAAAAGGACATATACTGCTATCATAGCATCGGAAGATGCAGAGCTGATCGTAATCCCGCATTTTGCCATCCAGGAGATATTTGAAAGTAACCCGAAAATCAAAGCCAAGATGATGACATCTCTTGCCGACTATTACAACCAGAATAACCAACGGCTTTTCAGGTCCTACAGGGAATCCTTCGGATTCTTTAGTCTCAGCCAAATGTTTGAATAATACTATTCAAACATTAGACCTTAATTTTATCATAAAAAGCCACCTACCACTTCAAAGTATTATTGGGGTGGTTTAGAATCCTAGCCATTGTTTAATAACTTAGCGGTGCTTTTAGCAGCATTTAAAAAAAAAATAATCTATACATAACATGAGCAAAGTAACCGTAGTCGGAGCTGGTAATGTAGGTGCAACATGTGCCGATGTATTGGCCTACCGCGAAATCGCCGAAGAAATCGTTTTAATCGACATCAAAGAGGGAGTGGCTGAAGGGAAAGCGCTTGATATCTGGCAAAAAGCACCCATCAACCAATATGATAGCCGGACTGTCGGAAGCACCAATGATTACAGTAAGACTGCAAATTCAGATGTGGTAGTGATCACATCCGGCTTGCCAAGAAAGCCTGGTATGACCCGCGATGACCTTATCGAAACCAATGCAGGTATTGTAAAATCGGTAACAGAAAATATAGTTAAGCATTCTCCAAATGCAATTATAATCGTCGTGTCCAATCCTCTGGATGTCATGACGTACCAAGCTCATTTAACCTCTAAGCTCCCCCGCAATAGAGTAATTGGTATGGCAGGAATTCTTGATACTGCGCGCTATAGAGCTTTCCTTGCTGACGAACTGAATATATCAGGTAAGGAAATCCAAGCTATTCTTATGGGAGGCCATGGAGATACAATGGTTCCTCTTCCACGCTATACCACTGTGGCAGGCATACCTGTCACAGAACTGGTCGAAAAAGAAAAACTTGATGCGATCATCGAAAGAACTAAATTTGGTGGTGGGGAGCTGGTGAAACTGATGGGTACTTCTGCATGGTATGCCCCGGGGTCTGCCGCTGCCCAGATGGTGGAGGCTATCCTTAAAAACCAAAAAAGAGTATTCCCCGTATGTATCAAACTCGAAGGTGAGTATGGAATCGATGACTGCTACCTGGGAGTACCTGTAATACTTGGCAAAAACGGTGTGGAGAAAGTTTTGGAGCTTGATCTCAATGCTGAAGAAAAAGAATTGCTTGAAACTTCACGAGGCCATGTAAAAGAAGTAATGGCTGTATTGGATAAACTGGCGGGATAATTTCATGCCCCGATTTATGTTCAGACCTAAGATTCCAATGCTTTTGCAATGGTTTCTTAGGTCTGATTTTTGTAATATGGCTAACTGAATCATATCTGAATTTGTGAAGATCTGGAAAAGCTTACTTGTACTGTTCACTGCTTTTGTGTTGGCATTAGGTGGGTATTGGGCTTACACTTCCTACTTCGGGAAGAGAAAGATCAATAGTCTAGAGCTTATCAGTCAAAATGCAGTCTTCGTATTTGAGACTTACAAGGGTGCTGATACCTGGAACACCCTGGTCAATGATCCGGTTTGGAATATTCTCAAAACATTGCCGGCTTTCCAGAAACTGTCCGATCAACTGGTGGCCGTAGACAGTCTGAGCGGCAGCGACGGGAAAATCGCAAAATCAATCAATGGACGTCAGGTAACACTGAGTTTCCATCCCACCGGCATAGAAAGTTTTGACCTTCTTTACACGATCAATTTAACATCCTCTGCAGCTGAAGATTTTATCAGTGAAATCAAAAGCAGAATTCCTGAACGCGCACGTTTTCAGACAAGAAAATATTCGGATCAGGAAATCCAGGAGTATTACAACGCAGAAAACAACAGACTATGGAGTCTCTCGTTTATCGGTAATGTTGCAGTTATTTCCTCATCCTCTTTCCTGGTGGAAGAAGCTATACGCTTTCATGTGAATGGGGAACAGCAGAGTTTTTTCACGCTGGTAGAGGCTGAGCCTTTGAATACAGATTCTTGGGGCAGATTATTAGTATCGGGCAAAGGACTGGCAAGTTTGCTGAAAGGTGTATCCATTGACAGGGACTCAGAGGTCACTTCAGCCTTGGAGATTTTGCAGTCTGGACTTGCTTTAGATCTTACTTTTGAAGAAAATCAACTGGTTTTCAAAGGTCCCCTTCTAACTCAGGATGAAATCAATTTCACCCCTTCTATCCAAGCCAATATAGCTTCAATAGAAAGCATCATTGCCAACCGCACGCTTGCAATAACCCAGATAAACCTGGAGAGCATTTTTGAAACCCAAAAGCTGGAAAACAGAGCATTCGGCACAAGGTCAACCTATAGCGGAGAGATTCAGCAGCGGCTCATCGACCGGGGCTTTCTTGACGATCTTACCGGAGAGCTTTACCTCCTTGATTTGGAAAATTACAGTGGTTCAGACGGCAATCAGGCACTTTTGGTGAGAACGAGGGAAGAAGCCACCTCCATTGGATTCCTAAAAGAATTCCAATCTGAAGACAGTGATCTCTCATCGGACTATTATAATGGAAATGAAATTCTCTACATTTCCGAGGAAGAATTCCCTGCTCATTTATTCTCAGGCAAATTCACCGGGTTTAGTCAGACCTTCGTCACTTCAATCGAAGGAGTATTGATCCTAACCAACTCCCAACAGGCTATGAAATTGATTCTAGATGATTACCGTCTAGGCAATACCTGGGGACAATCTGACAGGGCTCCCGCTGCGAAGCGCGATCTTAGTCCTACAGCTGGCTATTCAAAGATTTTTCTCACTGATCAAATCTGGGATTCCTGGATAAATGACACTAATCCCTCATGGAGTACTTTTCTGCAACGATACTCCGCTGCATTCAGATCCTTTCCTTGGATCTCACTTAAAATCAACCAGCTTGGCAATAGAAGAGAAGCTACACTAAGTTTTCCTTACAACGCTCATGAAGGACCTTCGGTAGCAGCTTCTGAGGCTATCGCGTTACAACCTAGCAATAAAATCAATTTCGGTTCCCGGCTCATCTACGGTCCTAGATCGATTTCTAACTTTCAGGATAAGACTGAGGATATTCTCATCCAGGATGAAAACCATGTTCTTCACCTCATCAATGCCCTGGGAGAGGAAGTTTATTCTGTCCAGTTATCCGGGGAAATTGTATCGGAGCCTTTCCAAATAGACTATTACCGAAATGGTAAGCTGCAACTATTGGTCGCCACCTCTGATAAGATCTACGGAATCGATCGGCTGGGCAACGAGCTGCCTTCCTATCCTCTTTCATTGGGTGGGGAAATCATCTCAAATCTAAACCTCGTGGATTACAGCAACACGAAAGAATACAGATACTTTATAAATACTCCGGTTGGTAACCTCTATCTGCTGGACAAAACAGGGGAAAAACTGGAAGGCTGGAATCCTATGAGAGTCGGGGAGAAGTCAATAGGTGCTCCTTTTCATTACCGGGTTCCAGGAAAAGGGGATTTTATGGTCACACTGACTGAAAAAGGAAATTTACAATTATTCAACAGAAGGGGTGAAAGGCAGTCAGGCTCGTCTGTTAAGCTTGGGGAGTCATTTAACTCTCCTTTAGTCGTGAAAAGAGATCCAAGATCACGCTCGTCGCTATTGGTAGGGATTACGTCAAACGGGGAGATCATACACGCTAATTTCAGCGGGGAAATCACGTATAGAAACCAACTTATCAAGAATGACAGGGATAGTCAATTTCTTCTGATTCCGGATCAAAAAGGTAATGATTTCATATTTATCTCCAAGCAGTTCAATGAAGTAAGCGTGCTGGATCGGGCAGAAAAAGTATTGTTCAATACAAGGGTTTCAGACGAAAATTTAATCTACCAATACTTTGACTTCGGCTCTAATCGCCAAATGATTGCAATCACGGATCTGAACCAGGAGTTTTGCTACCTCTATGACATGAAAGGCAGTCTCCTGACCACCATGCCTTTGGAAAGTACGGGACCTATTCATATTGTCCATCAGCCTGGAAAAGGCCAATATCTCATCCATACGGTAAGTGGACGAAGTCTGACAGTATTCCAGCTTGCGGATTGAACCGGACTTTTTCCCCTGACTTTTGGTGACCGGAGATCATAACGCAAACCCTCTTGCTACTTGGAAGTGGGTTCGTATCTTACTCCTATTTGTTGGGAAAATCCTATTTCAGAAGTTCTGTAAGCTATCGGCTTACACGTTCTGTTTTTTATAAATAATTTGGTGTTTGATTTTTTTCAGCTCCTACCTCTCTCCTATGGTAAATTGGGAAGAAATAATCTCAGGTTGGCCAAGCTTGTTTTTGCCTTTTACCTTAATCTCAAACCTTCCAGGATTGACCGGGAGTTTGACCGAGAGCTCCGTGGAGGCATTCGCTACAGGGGTAACCTCAGACCAAAAGAGGACAGTCCTCCAATCCATTATACCGTTCTTGTCCTCTGGCGAATCAAATAATGTGGTGGATGAGGTAATCCGGGGTTGTATACCCTTATAATCAAGGTAAATCCCATTAGAAGGAATAGGAAATCCTCCGAAATCATTTTGATAGGAACTGAAGCTCACCACACCCTGAAAACTCTGCTCATTGAGGAAGAATGTCCGCGCGAGCACTTCCAATTTTTCGAACCCTTTCGGATTAAATGAAGCCAAAATATCCGAATCAAAAACCGGCATGGCGTCTACGAGCATTAAGGGATTGGAATCAAAAGGGCCTGATTTAATTTCATTCAGGGCACGTAATTCTTTTCTCCTCTTCACTGTCCTGACAGAAACCTCCGGTACATATTCTTTTATAACAGTCTCTACAGTTTCAAATCTGGTATAATCATCAAGCATATACTCTCTGTCCGCTACAAATCCAGTTACTACCGGAAATAGGCTTGCATCAAACTCCTGGGAAAAATACCCTTCAATCTGCCCGCTTCTTAGCAGGCTGGTGAGATATACTTCATCCGCAGGAGTGATGAGGAGTTCCGGGAAATCAAACCCAGGCTTGAATTTTGTCCTGGGAGCAGGTTGAACCACATTAAAATCCAATAAACTCTGATTTCCATCTGCCTGCGCGACAAGATAATTCCAGTTTTTCATCCCACCCGCATCAAAGAATAAAGTCCCATCGGGGTTTGGGCGATCGGTAAAAAGAGCTGATTTCTCTCCATGAACTGAGATGTAATAGAGCTGCGTGGTGTCCACTGTGCCCTCTATCTGCGCCTCAATGATATGGCCAAACAATTCCGGAACCAAGGTTCTGGATTCAAGTGATTCATACACCAAACTTGAGGACAGGGTGTCTTGGATTGCCAAAAAGGGATTGACGGCAGCAATGCTAATTTCCTGTACCTCTACTCCTGAAGGTAATGTAAACTTCAAGACAGATCCCGGAGCAGCTGTAGTGTCAGATAATAGGATGCGGGAGGAGGTTTCAAGAGGAGGTGCTTTTACATTCTCCCTCACTGGAACGACGGTGGGGGGAAGCTGCCGGTTAAATACCGTCACGAACCGTTGGACAATGCCGGTCTCAAGACTTTGGTAAGGGCTAATCCGTGTAAAAACACGAAGTAAGTAATGATCGGAAGGTAAGTCTGTGGGCAGTTGAAGGAAATTAAAACCAGCTCCCGCATCCAAAGGCATCTTCGTAATGGCAACGGATTGGTTATTTCTATCCAGAAGTTCAGCATATACGATTTTGGATTCGGCCGGGAGCCCTCCCTCCCTGACGCTGCTGGCAATCCAAATACGCTCACCCCCAAAATATATGGTCTTAGGAATGGAAAACGAAACCACCTCTCCCCTATCCGCTAAAGCCTGCCCTTTTACAAGAGGTCCATAACTGAGGAATAAACCAACTAAAACCAAAAGTAATTTTCCTGCCTGCATATCAATCTTCCCAAAAATCAGGTTTCACAATCGTGCCTCTTAGCGTACAGTCTGTACATCGTCTGGGTGCCCCTTGGAAACCTATCGGAGCAGGGGCTCGATCAGGGATAATAGGGGTCGTCGGAACAAAATTTCCCGATCCGAATGCATTTTCATAACTGGCTCTAAATATTGTATCTGGCTCAACCATACAGCCGAAATATTCAGGAACTTGGGTGTTCCATGGAGTCACTTCCCGGATATCAATAAACAGACGCTTTTGCTTTACAGTGCCCAAGCTTACATACCCTATCACAGGCGAACCAGGGTCTTGGTCATTGCTCACATTACTGCTGATATTAGAAGGCATGGGACTGAATATGGAGCCTAAATCATCTGTGTTTTTGCGGAGTATTTCCCAGAACTCTGAGGCCTTCTTGTCCAAGGCTTTCTGTGAAATCAAGATACTATAGCGTACAGAAAGCCTCTCATCTCCTATCAAAATCTGCTTAATGGACTGCCTGAACACAAACTGATCCTGAAACCTGGAAGAAGTCTCTAAGATCAAATCGGAACTTGGGCCTCCTCTATAGCATAAATCTGTTCTTTCATCTGGATTCCTGTAAACAATATCCTTTGTCTCAGGATCATATTTAAATGAGGAGGCAATCTTCGGCCTGAACGCATAAGTTTCTTCATAGGTCCAGAGAAAATCATCAGCATTCTCATCCCCCTTTGTTGTGACATAAACTTCCGCGCCAATTTCATTCCTTTCAAACCCGACTTCAATAATTTCAGGGGTAAGGATAGGTTTCATAAATTCTGAGCTATAGCTTCTACCATCACTGGAGATGATCCTTAACCTGTAACTGTCCTCCTCAGCAATGTCATGCGCAAATTCATATTTTCCTCCTCCCAGGTCTGTCAAAGAATACTGCTCTCCCTGTAAGGACTCCAGAAAAACACTTGCAACAGGATAGGAAGGGCTAAAGTTATCTTCAGACTGGATATTCCGAGTATATCCCAGCTGAAGGATGCTGGACATACCTTCTGTATCAAGATAACCTTCTACAACCAAAACGGTCAGATCAGAAGGGGCTATGTCAGGATTGAAGGGTTCCCTACACCCAAGGGCAAAGAGAAAAGAAATCGCAAGTGTAATATTTCTCATCAGAACCTGAAATTGTAGGTGATAAATGGAATAGGCTGGGCAAAAATCGAGAGTTGGTAACCTCTTAACTTTCCTTCCACAGGAGTATAATAAACCGAATAAGGATTACTCCTACCCAACAGGTTGTACACACCGAAGGACCAGGAGGCATGTGCCAGTTTTCTTACTTTGTGGTTTCCTTCCAGGTTAACAGATAAGTCAATCCTGAAATAATCCGGGATTCGGTAAGCATTTCGATCAGAAAAATAAACACGCTCTGAACCGGCATAGTTGAATTTGGATATGGGTAAGGTGACCGGGCGACCAGTGCTATAGTTCATATTCAGAGAGGTATTTATCCGCTTGCTTAGTTCATAGTTAGTGACAAATACTACATGATGGGGCTGGTCAAAATTGCTTGGATAATATTCACCTCTATTGATTTTTTCAACACTGGGTTCATCGGAGGTTCTTATCAAGGATCTGGAATAGGTATAAGCTATCGAGCCCTGAAGTAGTCCTGTACTTTTCTTAAGCATAAGCTCGATTCCATAGGCCTTACCTTTGGAGTTCAGCACATCCTGCTCCAGCTGATCATTCAGCACTATAGATGCCCCAGAGCGATAATCCAACAGATTGTTCATGTATCTATAATAAACCTCTGATGAAAACTCTACGCTGTTTTTAGCGAGATTTCGATAATATCCCAGAGAAGCCTGTCCGCCATTTTGGGGACGGATGTGCGAATCACTGAGCTTCCAGGAATCGGTCGGAGAGATGGAAGATGTATTGGATAACAGATGGAGATTCTGTCTCATCGTATTTGCCCCCAGCTTCAGGGAGGATTTGTTGTTCAATGTGTACCTGGCGGAAAAGCGGAACTCAGGGCCATGGTAGGTCTTTACCACTTCACCCTTGCCAAAACTCTCCTCTCCAATCACGTTTCCTTCCGTGGCTGGAGCATCTGTCACATACTGCAAGACATTCCTCGGACCGACCATTTGATAGAGCATGTACCGTCCCCCATAGCTAAAGCTAAATGATTCATTGAGTTCAAACTCATCTCCATAGTATACTGATAGCTCTCGCGCTCTTTCTTTCTGTACAGCTTCCTCTAGTACGATAGATTCACTTCCAAAGGGACCTATATGGCCTGGATCCAGTTGATAGCCGATTGCATGTGCACCAAATTTGACTACATGCTTCTCATTCTTCCTGTATTCCATATCAGCTCTAACGTGGAGCTGGCTTACCCCAAATCCAAAATCGTAAGAATTCATAGGATTGTCCTGCCCCACGATATCGAACTTGTATGCATCTCTACCTACAGTGAAAGTGCCTTCAAGCTGCTCACTGAAAAAATGCCTCCATGAAACTGCCAAATTGAGATTTTGATAGGAATACGTCGTATCCAGATCAAATCTGAAATCATCATGACTCAGATATCCTGTGAACTGAAGAATGTTCTTTTCATCCAGCTGATGGTTCACATTGGCATTGAAATCGTAAAAAGAAATTCTACTGCCATTTAGATCGGCTTCATCATCCAACAGCTCCAATGCCCAGTTGGAATAGGTAGTTCTTCCTCCCAAAATAAAAGTAGTCTTCTCATCTATAGGACCTTCCACACTTAATCTACTTGTCATAATCCCTATCCCTCCTGAGCCGCCTATTTTATCACTTCTTCCAAACTTGGGTTCTACTTGAAGTACAGATGATAGCCTTCCGCCATAATTAACCGGTATCGAACCCTTATACAATTCTACTCCAGCTACCATATCTGGATTAAATGCTGAGAAAAACCCAAAAACATGGGCAGGATTAAACACTGTGGATTTGTCATAAAGTATCAGATTCTGGTCTGCAGCGCCTCCTCTGACATTAAAGCCGATGCTAGCCTCACCTACAGTATTTACTCCTGGCATAGTCAGGACACCTTTCAATACATCCACTTCTCCCAAGACTGCCGGAAGTCTCTTCACTTCTGCTATACTCATTGACTGTACCCCCATATCGAGTTTATTGATATGGGACAGTGCACCGGAGCTCACTACAACTTCGTCCAATGAAAGAATGTTTTCCTCTATCTTCATATCCAGTATCCCATCTCCCTGTAGATCAATCTGCCTTTGCTCCTGAAAACCCCCAATATTCTGGACATACACCGTATGCCTTCCCTTTGGAAGCACCAATTGGTAGTGACCGTTCTGATCCGTAACGACCTGCCTATAAGCTATTTTCTCAAGAACCACTGCCCCGTTCATTGGTTTATTTGACTCAATACTGCTCACTGTCCCACTTAGCGTGGCAGTTTTCGCTTGGGGATTATCAGTTGCTTTTCCTATAATAAAAAGCTTGTTTTTTGCAAAAACCCCCAGCGAATCCCCAGTGCTTCCCTGGGTATTCTGACGCTCCCGAATATCAAAATAACCTTGGGGCAATTCCACTACCAGCCTTGTCCCTTTTGCTATCCAAACTTGGTTCTTTTTATCAATACTGTAAGTCAAGCCGGAGCCGGCAAAAATCTCATCCAGTAAGGTCTTGAGTTCAGCATCACTAGCCTGAAGGTTTATCCGTAGATTCCCTGTATCTGAATCCTTATAGAAAAAACGGAAAGGGGTATCTTGCTCTACACTCCGGACAAAACGCTGAAATGTCATATTCATATAAGTTCCTGAAACCTTAGGCTGGAGAGGAGTCTGAGCTGCCAAACTGCCAAAAACGAGCACCAGAAGGGATACAAGTAAGAATTTTATCATTTAGCAAAACCTTTAAAATCCATCGGATTACGCTCTCTTAACTGCACCAGTTCAACAAGGTATTTCTCTGGGCTTTCCTTGAAAACAATGCCTTTACCTCTCATAAAAACCCGGGCTTCTTTCTTTGATAGTCCCAGACTTTCCGCCGCTTGTTTTTTTCTCTTAATTGGAGCGAATTCACCCTCATGATAAAGGAAATAATCCTGATCACTCACATATCTATAGGCCTTTTTGCCAATCTCATTTGCCTTGGCCACAGTTTTATAGTGTTTTACCAGGACTTTTATTTCCTTATCATAAGCCACTTTATAGAACCCGTTACGATGGTACAAATAAGAATCCCCTCTCTTAAAATTCCGGAATGTGGAACCGTCCGCCAGCTGGAACTGATCCACTTTCCCGGACTTGATCAGAATCTTCTGACTATGAACTGGATGAAAAGTTACCACCAGATCAGATCTAGTGTCATACAATAAGGGCACTTCAGTGTACGTAATTTGATTGATGGAAAGGGTACCCTGCTCAAAAGTCCTCCCATTGTAGAATGGATGCCCTTCAAAGCTGCTTGAAGCCTCTGAATACAACCCACCTGTAATCAACTCTTGAAAAAAAGGCAATTGGTATTTGTATAACGCCAAATATGTTGAATTTGCAGTTTCAACTTGCGCATATGCCGACCATACAATAAAGTTCAGTCCAATAAGTAAAAATTTTATTTTTAGCATACTTGAATTTACCACTCCAAACCATTATCTATCCGTAAATTAACAAAATAAGTTTGGTTGGTTATACATTTCCTTAAAAGGAAATATTCCGATCCTGTCTTACCCATATAGCTCATGACAACCAGAAGAAACTTACTCAAGACATTAGCCCTATCTCCAATTGCCCTTGCTATGACTGAGGCCAATGCCTCTTCGTCAAGAATAGAAAACTCCACTTTTTTGTTCTCTCTCAATACCAGCACGATCCGTGGACAAAAACTGAGCCTGACTGAGATGATAGAAATCGCAGCCAGGGCAGGGTATGATTGTGTGGAGCCTTGGATAATGGAGATCGACACGTATTTGGAGAATGGAAAGTTATCAGGTCTCAAAAAACACCTCTCCGATGCAGGTGTGCATGCCGCGAATGCAATAGGCTTTGCACCATGGATGGCACAGGATCCGGAAAAAAGCAAGCAAGGATTCGCACAGATGGAAAAAGAGATGAAGATGCTGGCAGAGATCGGATGTAAGCGGATTGCTGCGCCGGCGATTGGCTCAGAATCCCCTGTGGATCTAATGGAAGCAGGGGAGAAGTACTCCCAACTTCTCGAGCTCGGCCGCAAGACAGGTGTTATGCCCCAGCTTGAGTTTTGGGGAGCATTCCCTCCTTTCTATCATTTGGGACAAGCAATGGCAGTAGCTGCTGCCGCCAATGATCCAGACGCACGCCTTTTACCTGATATATACCATCTATTCCGAGGAGGTTCTGGCTTTGAGAGCCTCGGCCTATTGAGTGGCAAATCCATAGAAGTCTTTCACCTCAATGATTTTACAGACGCTATTCCCAGGACTGAACAACAGGACAAGGACCGGGTGTACCCAGGGGACGGTGTTGCACCATTAAGGGAGGTAGCTGCTCTGCTAAAAGCGATGGGAGGCACCAAGACCATTTCCCTGGAATTGTTCAATCCTGGCTATTGGGAACTGGATGCCTTCACAGTAGCAGATACAGGATTGAGAAAAATGAAACAATACTTCTAAATCAACCAAAGAGATCCGAACTCAAATACCTGTCTCCTCTGTCGCAGGTGATACAGACTATTATGCCTTTCTCCAGGGTTTGGGAAATCTGCAAAGCGGCATGTAATGCTCCTCCACTACTCATTCCAGCCAAGATGCCTTCTTCTTTGGCCATACGTCTAGTCATGTCTGTCGCTTGGCCCTGACTAACATCTATGATATGATCGACTCTTGTAGGATCAAATATCCGGGGTAAAAACTCCGTAGACCATCTTCGGATCCCGGGAATACTTGATCCATCCGTGGGTTGCGTGCCGACAATCTGAATTGCAGGATTTTTCTCTTTCAAGTATTGGGAAACCCCCATAATAGTCCCTGTGGTCCCCATAGCGGATACGAAATGCGTGATAAGACCCTGAGTATCACTCCATATCTCCGGACCTGTCGTCTTATAATGCGCCAAATAATTATCTTCATTCGAGAATTGGTCGAGCATGAAATACCCTTCCTCTTCCCTCATTTGCTCAGCGACAGTCCTGGAGTATTCTATTGTCCTGTCAGCAGGGGTCAGGATCACCCGTGCACCATACGCTTTCATGGCAAGTACCCGCTCTTTGGTGCTATTATCTGGCATGACTAGAGTCATATCCAAGCCGAGGACCTTGGCTACCATAGCCAAAGCTATCCCCGTATTTCCGCTTGTCGCCTCAACCAGTCGGTCCTTTTCATTGATCTGCCCCCTTTCAAGCGCGCTTTTGAGCATATTATAAGCTGCCCTGTCCTTTACGCTACCACCAGGGTTTTGCCCTTCCATTTTACAGAAGATCTTTACTTTCGGGTTTTGTGGGATATTATCCAGCTCCACCAAAGGAGTATTCCCGATCAGTTCAAATAGTTTCATCCTGGTCATTCTTAAAAATATAGAGATCAGTTACTGCAGAGTCCGCGTGATACATCTGAGTTTGGTAATAAACTTTGCTTCCTGAGGGGACACTTTTGGTCAACCATACATTCCCTCCGATTACACTATTTCTGCCTATAGTGGTATTCCCTCCCAGAATGGTAGCCCCTGCATAGATCACTACATTGTCTTCAATTGTTGGGTGTCTTTTACTATCTGCATCTGCTTTATCCACACTCAACGCTCCCAAAGTAACCCCTTGATAGATTTTAACCTTTTCTCCAATCACTGTAGTTTCCCCTATTACCACGCCTGTCCCATGGTCGATACAGAAAAATGGACCTATGGAGGCTGCAGGGTGGATATCTATACCTGTTCTGCTGTGTGCTATTTCAGTAATCATTCTGGGAATCAATTTGACACCAAGACTATGTAGGCTATGAGCAATTCTATATGCAGCGATCGCATAGAAACCCGGGTAACTTCTCAAAATTTCCGTTCTGGACTTTGCCGCAGGATCTCCTGCATACATCGCGTCCACATCCTGATGGATGCAGTCAAAAATATTCTCCAAATCCTGAAAAAACCGCTTAGCTAGGCTTTCCCCTCCTCCTGCATGGAGACGGGGATTTATGCTGAGTATCGTGGCAAGGCTATTCCTTTGATGGTTAAGCTGCCTCTCTACGTCCGAAATATCGGCTATCTTGTTTACAGTGTATTCCGGAAATAAAAGCCCCAATAAATCTTCAAGGAAAAGTTTAATGGTATGGGGAGATGGACAGTCTAAACATTCCTGATGTGCTTTAAAAATCTTGGCTATGAATGGTTCCATGAGATGGGTGAGAACTTATCACAAAACAAAACCAACCCGAATCACATATGGTTCACCGTAAGGAGAGCGAAGATTATCATGGAGTACATTATATAGAAAAGTGAAATTTGCACCTCCCCGCTCTCCAAAGGGAGCAAAATACCCTCCTCCCAAAAACAAGGCTCTAGACCATATCCTCTCGAATCGGTCCGCTATAATATTGTAGTTGTCAAAATTGATGGTTTCATATTCAGCATGGAGAAATATATTCTCTAAAACATTAAAGCGCGAAAACAGTCTCCCTCCATAGGAAGATGTCTGTCCACCTACAAATCTTCTATCATTGAAGTATTGATAAGTGACACCTACTCCAGAAGAAAACCTTGGGGTAATCATCACACCAACCAATGGCGATACGTCTACCAATGTAAAAGTCCCAAATTGCAAGCTGAAATTCCCTCCATAGTACAACCTGTCTTTCAAGGGAATAGAATCCCCATAAATTTCACGCTGCGCCAAAGACTCTGTAGAAATCAAGGCAGCAGACAGCAATACGATAAGGAGCAATTTATTTTTTGACGATGACATAAAGATCTTCAGTATTCTTTTTCATTAAGTATTTCTCACGGGCAAACTTTTCCAATAGTTCGGGATTGCTCATTAATTCTTCCCGTTCAGCATTGATTTTTTCTTTCCGCTCGATGTAAAACTCTTTTTGACTCTCCAGTTCATTCAGCTTTCTGCTCAGTCGAAATTGATTGACGACATTATTGGAGTCAATAAAAATCATCCAGGAGAGGAAAAAGACCAATCCTATGAAGTAAAAGTTTTTAGTATACTTAAAATATCTACTCATGCATGAAATGGAATACAATTAGTAAGACCCAAGGTACAAAAATGGTGCAAAAAAAAAGACAGCCCAAAAGGACTGTCTTAAAATGATTTCCAGAACAGGATTATTTCAAACTTCCTTTGAAGACAGCCGCTTCACCTAGCTGCTCTTCTATTCTAAGAAGTTGGTTATATTTTGCCATACGGTCAGATCTTGATGCCGATCCGGTTTTAATCTGTCCACAATTCACCGCTACGGCAAGGTCGGCAATTGTAGAATCTTCTGTTTCTCCGGATCTATGGGACATTACTGCTGTAAAGCCTGCTTTGTGGGCTAGCGCTATTGCATTCAGCGTTTCGGTCAGTGTACCGATCTGATTGACTTTGATCAGAATTGAATTGGCTGATTTTTCTTCGATGCCTCTTTTCAGGAATTTTACATTGGTTACGAAAAGGTCATCTCCTACCAATTGGACTTTATCCCCGATTTTAGCGGTCAGCATAGCCCAGCCCTCCCAGTCTTCTTCAGCACAGCCATCCTCTATCGAATCAATTGGATACTTTTCTGTTAGCTCTGCAAGGTATGCTACTTGCTCTTCCCTGCTTCTGGTGACACCAGTATCTCCTTCAAACTTTTTGTAGTCATAGTTCCCATCTTTAAAGAACTCTGAAGAGGCACAATCCAGGGCAATGGTCACATCCTTACCGGCTTCGTAACCTGCTTTCTTGATCGCATCAAGTATACTTCCCAATGCTTCTTCAGTGCCTCCGGAGAAGTTGGGGGCAAAACCACCCTCATCTCCTACTGCAGTACTTAGGCCTTTATCATGAAGTATCTTTTTGAGATTATGAAAGATCTCAGTTCCCATTCTGATTGCTTCAGAGAAGCTGGAAGCTCCCACTGGGCGAATCATGAATTCCTGAAAAGCAATAGGGGCATCTGAATGGGATCCGCCATTGATAATATTCATCATGGGTACTGGAAGTGTATTGGCATTCACCCCACCGATGTATCGGTAAAGCGGTTGTCCTGACTCCATAGCGGCTGCTTTGGCTACTGCAAGGGAAACGCCCAAAATTGCATTGGCGCCAAGCTTACTTTTAGTAGACGTACCGTCCAGGTCGATCATAATTTGATCGATTGCATTTTGTTCAAACACATCCATTCCAACCAGTTCAGGAGCAATGACGTCATTCACGTTCGATACGGCTTTAAGCACACCTTTCCCCAGGTACACGCTCTTATCCCCGTCACGAAGCTCAACTGCTTCATTTACTCCAGTAGAAGCCCCGCTTGGGACAGCAGCTCTGCCAAAAGCCCCATTTTCTGTATAGACATCTACTTCTACTGTTGGGTTACCTCTTGAGTCGAGGATTTGTCTTGCATGAATTGATTGAATCAACGTCATAGTTTTAAAAGGTTTATGAGAATTAATTTTGATTGATTAAAGCAATAAACTCATCGAAAAGATAGCGTGAGTCATGAGGTCCGGGAGAGGACTCGGGATGATACTGCACAGAAAATGCAGGTTTATTCTTCAAACGTATACCTGCTACTGTATTGTCATTGAGATGGACATGGGTAATCTCCACCTCTGGATGATTTTCTACATCCTCCCTGGTCACATTAAAGCCATGGTTTTGGGATGTAATTTCACTTTTACCACTGATTGTATTTTTTATCGGATGATTCAAGCCCCTATGGCCATGGTGCATCTTGTAGGTAGAAATACCACAGGACTCAGCAAGAATCTGGTGCCCTAAACAAATCCCGAAGACAGGTTTTCCTGTTTCCAATATTTCTTTTGTTGTTTGGACTGCATACTCCATCGCAGCGGGGTCACCGGGACCATTGGATAGGAAGTAGGCCTGTGGCCCCCATTCTTCCATTTCCTTCAGGCTTGATTTGGCAGGGAATACTTTACAGAAAACACCTCGATCTGCAAGATTCCTGAGAATATTCTTCTTGATACCCAGATCAAGACAAGCTACTTTAATTGGTGCATTTTCATCACCGAAAAAGTAGGGTTCTGTCGTGCATACAGTAGAAGAGAGCTCCAGCCCATCCATGTTAGGGACTTTCAGGAGTTCTGTCTGAAGTCCATCCAGATCTCCTTCAAACTCGGAACTGATAATTGCATTCATTGCCCCTTTTGAGCGTAAATGCCTAACCAGTTTTCTGGTGTCTATGTCAGCAATGCCCGTGATACCATTTTTAACCAGATAATCCTGAAGTGATCCTGATGCATCCAACCGGGAATACACATCGGAAAAACTGTTCACCACAATCCCAGCTATGGTGGGATGATCTGATTCTACCTCCTCATCTATCACCCCATAGTTTCCTATATGTGAGGTAGTGGTTACAATTATCTGTCCAGTGTAGGATGGGTCAGTATAAATCTCCTGATAGCCAGTCATGCCGGTATTGAAACATATTTCACCACCGTTTGTACCCGGATTACCAATTAATGAACCATGAAACACGGTTCCGTCTGCTAATAGCAATGTCGCCTTTTGTTTGATCATTTTTTAGAATGTTGCCCAAAGTTAAATATTTATTGGGAAGGAGAGTGGATGATTAGGGTATAAAAAAAGGATTGAACAAACGTCCAATCCTTTCCATATGCAAGTTTACAGTCAACTTATTTTTCTTCAGTTTCACCTTCAGACGATTCTTCAGAAGCTTCCGGAGCACTTGGCTCTTCAGCTTTTTCTTCTGTAGCTGCAGCAGAAGTGTCAGCTTTAGGGGCAGCAGCACCAGTGCCTCTTCTTGATCTTCTAGTGGTTTTCTTAGCCGGTTTGGCATCCTTAAGCATAAGCTCGTTGAAATCAACCAGCTCTATGATACACATTTCAGCATTATCCCCCAGACGGAAGCCTGTCTTGATAATTCTGGTGTATCCACCTGGACGTGTGCCTACTTTCGCTATAACTTCACCGAAAAGGGCAATGATCGCCTCTTTGCTTTTCAGATAGGAGAAAGCTATTCGTCTATTGTGGGTAGTATCCTCTTTTGCTCTTGTAAGCAGAGGTTCTACATACTTTTTCAATTCTTTAGCCTTGGCAAGCGTGGTTGAGATACGCTTGTGAAGAATCAGCGAAGTAGCCATGTTAGAAAGCATAGCCTTCCTGTGAGCAGCCTTTCTTCCAAGGTGGTTAAATTTCTTACCGTGTCTCATTGTTATTTATTCTTCATCAAGTTTATACTTTGAAATATCCATCCCAAAGGTCAGCCCTTTTTCCTGGATGAGTTGCTCAAGTTCAGCCAAAGATTTCTTTCCAAAGTTTCTGAATTTCATCATATCAGAAATTTCAAGTTTGGCAAGATCTCCCAAGGTCTTAACATCAGCAGCTTTTAGACAGTTGAATGCCCGGACAGAAAGGTCCAGATCTCCCAACGAAGTCTTGAGAAGTTTTCTCATATGCAAGAATTCCTCATCAATAGGTTCTGGTTCGGCCACTCCAGTCGAATCAAGTACCATGGTCTGGTCAGAAAACAACATGAAGTGCTGAATCAAAATTTTAGCAGATTCCTGAAGTGCTTTCTCAGGATGGATAGAACCATCTGTCGATACTTCAAGAATCAGTTTCTCAAAGTCAGTCTTCTGCTCTACACGGGTATTTTCAACACTGTACTTCACATTCTTAATAGGGGTAAAGATTGCGTCGATAGCGATAACACCGAAGACCTGCTCTTTTGGTTTGGACTCTTCAGCTGGCAGGTAACCCCTTCCTTTTTCAATAGTCAATTCTATCTCGAAGTTCTTGGTCTCATCTATATGACAGATAACAAGCTCAGGATTCAGAATATCAAAGGAAGAAGTGAACTTGGCAATGTCTCCTGCGGTGAAAACAGACTGATTTTTGATCTCCACAGTGATCTTCCCGTCAAATGCCTCATGCACTTTCTTGAATCTCACCTGCTTCAGGTTCAAAATAATATCCGTCACATCTTCTACTACACCTTCAATGGTGGAAAATTCATGCACCACTCCAGGTACTTTGATGGAAGTGATGGCATATCCCTCCAAGGAAGAAAGCAAAATTCTTCTCAGGGCGTTACCGATGGTAACTCCATAGCCTTTTTCGAGTGGTTTGAAAGTGAATAGGCCGTGGAAGTCATCGGCTTTTTCCATCACCACTTTCTCGGGCATTTGAAATGCTAGTATGGACATATATCTCGTTCTTTTTTTAAAAGCTGAAAATAATAAAATTACTTAGAGTAAAGTTCGACAATGAGCTGCTCCTTGATATTCTCCGGAATATCATCTCTGCCTGGTACACTGACGAATTTGCCGGTCAACGAAGCACCATCCCACTCTAGCCAAGGATACTTATTAGCGCCTCTACCAGCCAAGCTACTGGTGATAGCTTCAAGAGACTTTGATCTCTCCCGTACAGAAACCACATCACCTGGCTTCAGCGTATAGGACGGAATATTTACAACATCCCCGTTTACCAAGATATGCTTGTGCGAAACCAACTGTCTTGCACCTCTCCTCGTCGGAGAAATCCCCATTCTATAAACGGTGTTGTCCAATCGTGCTTCCAGTAATTGAAGTAGGTTCTCACCTGTGATACCGGATTTTCTGGATGCAATTCCAAACATCTTTGCGAACTGTCTCTCCAGGACACCGTAGATGTATTTTGCCTTTTGCTTTTCAGCAAGCTGAATTGCATACTCTGACTGCTTTTTCCTTCTACCTCTTCCATGTTGTCCTGGAGGGTAGTTCTTCTTTGCAAGTACTTTGCTATGCCCTTCAATAGGCTCACCAAATTTTCTGGCGATCTTTGCTTTAGGACCTGTATATCTAGCCATTCTATTACAATTTTATAATTAAACTCTTCTACGCTTAGGAGGACGACAGCCGTTATGCGGCATAGGAGTTACATCTATAATAGTTGTCACATCCAATCCCACGTTCTGCAACGTTCTGATCGCAGATTCACGACCAGCACCTGGACCTTTTACGAATACTTCGATTTTCCTCAATCCTAAGTCAAACGCTACCTGTCCACAGTTCTGTGCGGCCATTTGCGCAGCGTAAGGAGTATTTTTCTTCGAACCTCTGAAACCCATTTTACCGGCAGAAGCCCAAGAGATTACTTGTCCTGCATTATTGGTAATAGAGATAATGATATTATTGAAGGAAGCTCTGATGTGAGCTTGTCCTACTGCTTCTACCTTTACTACTCTTTTCTTACCCTTTGCTTTATCGTTTCTTTTCTGAGCCATAATCTAATTCAGGTTTTATTTAGTTGCCTTCTTTTTGTTAGCAACTGTTTTTCTCTTACCCTTCCTTGTTCTGGCATTGTTCTTAGTCTTCTGACCACGAACCGGAAGTCCTTTTCTGTGTCTCAAACCTCTATAACAACCGATATCCATCAGTCGTTTGATGTTCAACTGGATCTCTGACTTCAGTACACCTTCGGTTCTGAATTCTTCGGCAATGATGTTACGGATAGCGGTGGATTCATCATCGTCCCACTCACCCGCTTTTTTGTCGAAAGAGATACCGGCTTTGCTCAGGATCGTTCTGGCTGAGTTTCTTCCTATTCCGAAGATATAGGTAAGCCCGATCTCGCCCCGCTTATTGTCTGGTATGTCTACACCTGCAATTCTAGCCATAATCTTAACCTTGTCTTTGTTTAAACTTAGGATTCTTCTTGTTGATGACGTACAGTTTTCCGTTTCTCCTGATCAACTTACAGTCAACACTTCTTTTTTTGATAGATGCCTTTACTTTCATATCAGTCTATTTATATCGATACACTATTCTACCTTTTGTCAAATCATAGGGAGATAACTCCAACTTGACACGATCACCTGGGAGGATCTTAATGTAATTCATCCTCATTTTCCCTGAAATATGGGCAATCAACTGATGTCCATTCTCAAGTTCTACCTTGAACATTGCATTGGATAATGCTTCAGTAATAGTACCGTCTTGTTCTATAGATGTCTGTTTTGCCATGTTAGAATATAAAATTCTCTTCTATGTATTTGTGGGTTGTCAAAACCTCTGTTCTATCTTCAAATATTGCTACCGTATGCTCATAGTGTGCCGATGGCTTTCTGTCAGAAGTTCTGATTGTCCAACCATCTTTTTCCTGGACTATATTTCTTGATCCAAGATTTACCATGGGCTCAATAGCGATTACCATTCCCTCTTTAAGCAAGGGACCGCTTCCTTTTTTACCGTAATTCGGCACCTCAGGGGATTCGTGGAGATTCCTGCCAAGCCCATGGCCTACAAGTTCTCTTACCACAGTATAGCCTTTTGCTTCCACAAACTTCTGGATAGCGTTGCCGATATCTCCTGTCCTCTTGCCAAATACAGCTTGCTCAATACCAAGATAAAGTGAATCTCTGGTGGCCTTTAATAAGTCCAATACATTTGGAGCTACCTCACCAATAGGATATGTATAAGCGGAATCGCTATGAAAACCTTGGTGAAAGACTCCACAATCTATTGAGATTATATCGCCATCTTTCAATTCATACTCGCTGGGGAAACCATGTACAACCACCTCATTCACAGAAATACATAGGGAGGAAGGAAAACCGTTATACCCTTTAAATGATGGTACGGCTCCATTATCACGTATAAATTCCTCAGCAATCTTATCCAGAAAAGAGGTCTTTACCCCTTCTTTGACATTTTTGGCTATTTCCCCGTGGGCTTTTCCCAATATGTCAGCACTTTCTTTTATTAACCTGACTTCTTCTGAAGTCTTGTAATGGATCATCTTTATGCTACTTGGTAATTCGAAGGGTTATTCTTCATATTACCACTCTTCATCATTCCTTCGTAATGTCTCATCAAAAGATAACTCTCTATCTGTCTCAGTGTATCCATGATAACACCGACCATAATCAAGAGCGACGTACCCCCGTAGAACTGGGCAAACTGGGCGCCCACTCCGGCTATGATTGCTATAGCAGGAAGCACCGCCACAACTGCCAACAGAATGGATCCAGGCAATGTTATTTTTGAGATAATCCCATCAATAAACTCTGCTGTAGGTGCTCCTGGCTTAATACCCGGCACGAATCCTCCGTTACGCTTCATGTCCTCAGCTATCTGCTCCGGATTAACGGTGATGGCCGTATAGAAGAAGGTAAAGATAATAATCAACGAAGCAAACAACAGGTTATACTGCCATGACGTGAAATCACTGAAGGTAGAACCTATATAGTTGGCGATGTCATTATCCTCTGCCCAAATCTGTGCAATCAATGCAGGAAGAAACATCAAGGATTGCGCAAAGATAATCGGCATTACCCCGGAGGCATTCACCTTGATCGGAATATACTGTCTCTGCCCTCCATAAACTTTTCCTCCGACGACTTGCTTGGCATATTGAACTGGAATACGTCTGGTGGCTTCTGTAAGGGCTACTACTCCAACTACCACAAAGAAGAGTACCACTGCCTCGATAAGCAATAGAAGAAGACCGGATGATCCTTTCTCCAATCCCTCTGCGAGTATGGCTCCAGGAAGACTTGAAATAATACCGATCATGATCAACATGGAGATACCGTTTCCGATGCCTTTCTCGGTGATCTTTTCACCCAACCACATACAGAACATGGTTCCGGCAGAAAGAAGCACCAGTGAGCTGAACATAAAGAGTGAAGTGCTCACCATAACAGCTCCAGTAGGCAAGATAGTGGCTGTTACATAGCCTATACCCTGGGCAACTGTGATAATTATGGTCAGAACACGGGTAATCTGGTTGATTCTCTTTCTCCCAGACTCACCCTCCTTCTGCATTTTTTGAAAATATGGTACTCCGACAGTCAATAGCTGCAACACAATCGAAGCAGATATATAAGGCATGATACCCAATCCAAAGATTGAAGCATTACTGAAGGCTCCACCAAGGAAAGTATCGATCAAACCAAAGATTCCTTCTGGAGCGTCTCCCAATCTAGACGGATCCACTCCAGGAAGGACTATGAATGAACCTAATCTGAAAATAATCAGAAAGCCAACGGTATTAAGAATCCTGACTCTCAGATCTTCGATAGAGAAAATATTCTTAACTGTCGAAATAAACTTTTTCATTTAGTTAAATCTTGTTTACCGAACCACCCTGCTTTTCGATTGCCGCAACAGCGGAAGCAGAAAAGTTATGGGCAGAAACGTCTAATTTAGACTTCAATTCACCCCCACCGAGGATTTTGATTTTGTCATTCTTAGAAGCTATACCATGGGAAACCAAAGCGTCCATGTTTATCACCTCCAGATTGAATTGCTCGGCAAGGCTTTGCAATGTATCTAAATTTACTGGTTTGAACTCAACTCTGTTCAAGCTTTTGAATCCAAATTTAGGAACTCTTCTCTGAAGTGGCATCTGACCACCTTCAAAACCGATCTTGGATTTGTAACCAGATCTTGATTTTGCCCCTTTATGACCTCTTGTAGAAGTTCCTCCTCTACCGGATCCGGTACCTCTACCGATTCTCTTCCGGGTTTTGACAGAGCCTTCTGCTGGTTGTAATGTATGCAGTTTCATAATTAAGCTTCCTCCACTTTTACAAGGTGATTAACTTTATTTACCATCCCGGCAATCTGAGGTGTATTCTCTACCACTATAGATTTGCTTATTTTTCCTAAGCCCAAGGCTGTGATGGTAGCCTTTTGGTCCTTAGGTCTGTCGATGATACTTTTTACCTGTGTGATTTTAATCTTTGCCATGATGATTATCCGTTAAAGACTTTAGACATTTTCACACCTCTCTGCTGAGAAACTGCGATTGCATCTCTTAATTGAACAAGGGCATCAATGGTAGCCTTCACCACATTATGTGGGTTGGAGGATCCTTTGGATTTTGCCAATACGTCTGTCACGCCTGCACTTTCCAGCACCGCACGCATTGCACCACCGGCTATAACACCAGTACCTGCCGCAGCTGGCTTGATCAAAACAAAGCCTCCACCGAATTTACCAAGTTGCTCGTGAGGAATTGTTCCTTTCAGAACCGGAACCTTAACAAGATTTTTCTTGGCGTCTTCGATACCTTTGGTAATGGCATCCGTTACTTCATTGGCTTTGCCTAGTCCGTAACCTACCACACCTTGGCCGTCTCCTACTACTACGATTGCTGAGAAAGAGAATCTTCTACCGCCTTTTACAACTTTTGCAACACGGTTGATAGCAACTACTTTCTCTTTAAGATCTGTATCTGTAGCCCTAATGGGCTTTCTTTTTACTTGAGACATATCGAATTAAAATTTAAGGCCTCCTTCTCTGGCACCGTCTGCCAAAGCTTTCACGTTACCATGATACAAGTAGCCGTTTCTGTCAAAAACTACTTCGTTTACCCCATTTGCAACAGCCCTTTCAGCAAGCTTTTTACCTACCTCTTTGGATACTGAAACAGTGGTATTGGCTTTGGCTCCCAACTCTTTGGAAGATGCCTGTGCCAAGGTATGACCCTTAAGGTCATCAACAAGCTGCGCATATATGCCAGTATTGCTTTTGAAAACTGACAAACGAGGTCTGGAATCCGTACCAGAAATCTTTCTTCTGATACCCTGCTTGATTCTAAGTCTTCTGGAATTCTTATTAAATGCCATAACCTATTATTTTTTACCGGCAGTTTTACCAGCCTTACGTCTAACTTGTTCACCCACGAAGCGTACACCTTTTCCTTTGTAAGGTTCAACCTTACGCAAGGATCTAATTTTGGCAGCCACTTGTCCGATTAATTCTTTATCGATAGCCTCCAATGTGATGACCGGGTTTTTACCTTTTGGAGTTTCTGTTTTCACTGCAATACTCTCCGGCAATGCGAAGAATATATTGTGAGAATAACCCAGGGAAAGCTCAAGAACCTGCCCTTGGTTGGAAGCCTTATAACCTACCCCTACCAGCTCAAGCTCTCTCTTGTAACCTTCAGATACACCGATAACCATGTTATTGATCAGGGATCTGTAGAGTCCGTGGATTGACTTGTGCCTCTTGGAATCTGTAGGTCTTGTTACGACAATCTCGCCGTCTTCAACTTTCACCTTGATATCGGGATTCACATCCTGAGTCAGGGTACCTTTTGGACCTTTAACAGTAACAACTCCATGAGCTGTCACGTCTACAGTAACACCGCCAGGTACATGTATTGGTTTTTTACCTATTCTAGACATGATAGTAAATTAATATACGTAGCAAAGTACTTCGCCCCCTACTCCTTCGACACGGGCTTCTTTGTCTGTCATTACACCCTTGGAAGTGGAAACGATCGCTATCCCAAGTCCGTTGATCACCCTTGGAAGTTCGCCGTGTTTTACATACTTTCTTAAACCTGGAGTACTAACTCTTGATAGGCTAACTATGGCATTCTGCTTGGTTACAGGATTATATTTCAGCGCAATTTTGATGGAGCCTTGTGGCCCGTTTTCTTCAAACTTGTAATTCTGAATATATCCTTTCTCATGCAACACTTTAGTTATCTCCTTCTTGATGTTAGAAGCAGGTATCTCAACGATTCGGTGAGACGCTTTAATTGCGTTTCTCAACCTGGTCAGATAATCAGCTATTGGATCAGTCATGATTTTTTTATAAGTCTAGCTCCACCCGATTTGGGCGTGCAAAGTTACGAATTGATTTTTAGAATAAAAACTACTGTCGTTATTTTACCAGCTGGACTTAGTCACTCCGGGGATCTTGCCCGCTGAGGCCATTTCCCTGAAGGTTACCCTGTTGATACCAAATTTTCTCATGTAGCCTTTAGGACGGCCTGTAAGTTTGCATCTGTTGTGCAATCTTACCGGAGAAGCGTTCTTTGGCAATTTGTCAAGGGCCTCATAATCACCTGCTGCTTTCAGCTCAGCTCTTCTTTGGGCATACTTGGCTACCATGCGCTCTCTTTTTCTCTCACGAGCTTTGATTGACTCTTTTGCCATGATTATTCTTCTTTATTTTTGTTAACGAACGGCATTCCGAAAGCTTTCAATAGTGCAAAGCTCTCCTCATCTGTAGCAGCAGTGGTCACAAATGTGATATCCATACCGGATATCCTGTTCACTTTCTCAATGCTGATCTCTGGGAAAATGATCTGTTCGGTCACACCCAGTGTGTAGTTACCACGTCCATCAAATCCTTTATCGGAGATTCCTTTGAAATCCCTAACCCGTGGGAGTGCCACCGTCATCAGTCTGTCAAGGAATTCATACATTTTAGCCCCTCTCAAGGTAACTTTTGCACCGATCGGCATACCTTCTCTCAACTTAAAGTTGGAAACTGAAGTTTTTGCTTTGGTTGATACGGCTCTTTGTCCTGTGATCAAAGAGAGTTCTTCTACTCCCTGATCCACCAATTTCTTATCCGCTACAGCAGCACCGATACCTTTGTTAAGAACGATCTTAGACAATTTAGGCACCTGCATTACCGATGAATACTGGAATTTTTCCTTTAATGCCGGAACGATATCGTTCACGTATTTTTCTTTGATTCTTGGATTAGCCATTGATCACCTCCCCGGTTTTCTTCGAGTATCTCACTAATTTACCATTTTCACCTACTTTACGGCCAATCCTGGTGGCTTCACCAGTTTTAGGATCCACAAGCTTCAGGTTACTGATATGAATGGAAGCTTCTTTCTTTTCAATCCCTCCCTGAGGTTTTGCAGCAGTAGGCTTCACATGCTTGGTCACCATATTGAGACCTTCCACGATAGCTCTTGTCTTCTGCTTATCTACTGAAAGCACCTTCCCTGTTTTACCTTTATCATCTCCGGCTATCACCTTTACGGTATCACCGCTTTTGATATGCAGCTTAGTCTGCTTGTTCACTTTTCTTTCCATGATTACAATACTTCAGGGGCTAAAGAAACGATTTTCATAAACTGCTTCTCTCTCAACTCCCTGGCCACAGGGCCGAAGATACGAGTGCCTCTAGGCTCATCGTTGTTGTTCAACAATACAGCTGCGTTGTCTTCAAATCGGATATAAGAACCGTCTTTTCTTCTTATTTCTTTTTTGGTACGTACGATAACCGCTTTGGAAACGGTACCTTTTTTCATGTTGCTGGAAGATAGGGCTGACTTTACGGTCACGACTACTTTATCTCCGATAGAAGCATAACGCTTACCGGTTCCTCCCAATACGCGGATGACCAATACCTCTTTGGCACCGGAATTATCCGCTACTCCTAGTCTGGATTCTTGCTGTATCATGATTATTTAGCCCTTTCAATAATTTCAACTAATCTCCAACGCTTGTTCTTACTCAGCGGACGAGTTTCACTGATTTTAACGATATCACCTGGGTTACACTCGTTATTCTCGTCATGAGCCATAAATTTGGAAGTTTTGGCAACAAATTTACCATAGATACCGTGCTTCATACGACGTTCTACAGCAACTGTAATGGACTTGTCCATCTTGTTACTTACCACTTTACCAACTCTTTCTTTTCGAAGATTTCTCTCAATCGTAGCCATTTTCTTTTCTGTTAGCTAGTTATTTGGCAGCCAATGCAGTCTTCAATCTTGCGATCAAGCGCTTGGTCTCGCGGATTCTGTTAGGATTCTCTATTGGAGATATCGAGTGAGCAAACCGAAGTTTGGTCAGATTCCCCTGCTCAGCGACAATTCGCTCGGCAATTTCACTTTGTGAAAGTGATCTGATTTCAGTATTTTTCATAGTGCCTTATTATTCAGCGTAATCTCTACGAACAACAAACCTAGTACTTACGGGTAGCTTCTGCTGCGCAAGTCTCAACGCCTCCTGAGCGGTCTCCAGGCTCACGCCTGTAGCTTCGAAAAGGATCGTTCCTGGCTTGATAACGGCAACCCAATATTCAGGAGCTCCTTTACCTTTACCCATACGAACCTCTGCGGGCTTTTTAGTGATCGGTTTGTCTGGAAAAATCCTGATCCAAACCTGACCTTCTCTCTTCATCGCTCTCGTCATTGCGATACGAGCTGCCTCGATCTGACGGGAGGTGATCCATCCTGGCTCAAGGGATTTGATGCCAAAGTTGCCAAAAGAAAGCGTGTGCCCTCTTTGTGCAATGCCTTTGACACGGCCCTTGTGCATTTTTCTATATTTAGTTCTTTTTGGCTGTAACATGAGTTCTCACTTAACCGGTGAAAATTAGTTATTTCTTTTTCTACGTCTAGGACCGTTGTTGTCTCGCTTAGGACCAGCGTTGCGGGCTCCCTTGGGCTCGTTTGCGGCTCCTTGATTCGGAGACAGGTCTCGTTTTCCGTACACTTCACCTTTGAAGATCCAAACCTTGATTCCGATTATTCCATAGACTGTCAAAGCCTCAGAAAGTGCGTAATCAATATCTGCTCTTAGTGTGTGAAGGGGAATTCTTCCCTCTTTGTACATTTCAGAGCGTGCCATCTCGGCTCCACCCAGACGACCAGAAAGTTTAACTTTGATTCCTTCCGCTCCCACTCTCATGGATGCTGCGATAGCTTGTTTCATTGCCCTTCTGAAGGAAATTCTAGCTTGAAGCTGCTGAGCGATAGATTCTCCTACCAGTTTAGCATCCAGTTCAGGACGCTTGATTTCGAAGATGTTGATCTGAATATCCTTATTCGTGATCTTCTTAAGTTCTTCTTTCAGCTTGTCTACTTCGGCTCCACCTTTACCAATAACCACACCCGGACGGGCAGTATGGATTGTAAGAGTGATTCTCTTGAGCGTACGCTCAATGATCACCTTAGCAATCCCACCTTTAGGAATTCTGGCAAGGACGTACTTACGGATCTGCTGATCTTCGTGTAGTTTTTCAGCAAAGTCTTTCCCACCATACCAGTTGGAATCCCAGCCTTTGACTACACCAAGTCTAAATCCTATTGGGTTGATCTTTTGTCCCATAGTCTGTTCTTAATTTGCCTTTTCGTTTGTTTCTACTACATCAGCGGTAACTTCCTGCGCAACGAATGCATCGATTACCAGGGTTACATGATTTGATCTTTTTCGGATTCTATGGCCTCTCCCTTGGGGAGCGGGTCTCAACCTCTTAAGTGATCTGCCTTCATCCACCATAATGGTTTTGATGTATAGATCTGCCTCTTCCAATTTGGCATCCGGGTTTTTTGCCTGCCAGTTGGCTACAGCGGACAACAATAGTTTCTCCAGTTTCAACGCCCCGTGATTTGGGGTGAATTTGAGGATACTAAGTGCTACTCCGACTCTCTTGCCTCTTACCAAATCAGCCACAAGGCGCATTTTACGGGGAGAGGTAGGAACATTATTTAATCTTGCTATTGCTTCCATGATTATCTCTTTCCTTTATCTTTTTTGGCAATGTGGCCTCTGAAATTTCTGGTAGGAGCAAATTCACCTAGCTTATGACCTACCATATTGTCTGTTACAAATACAGGAATAAACTTGTTTCCATTATGCACAGCGAAGGTATGTCCTACGAAATCCGGAGAAATCATGGATTTTCTTGACCATGTCTTGATTACCGATTTCTTTCCTGATTCGTTCATTGCATCCACCTTCTTTACCAGGTGGTGCTCGATATAAGGACCTTTTTTTAATGAACGTGCCATAATTATCTAGATCTTTTGCTTACGATGAACTTGTTTGAATACTTCTTGGGAGATCTGGTCTTCTTACCTTTGGAAAGCAAACCTTTTCTTGATCTAGGATGACCTCCTGATGAACGTCCTTCACCACCACCCATTGGGTGATCGACAGGGTTCATGGCCACACCTCTTACACGTGGTCTGGTGCCCAACCATCTCTTACGTCCGGCTTTTCCCAATACCACATTCATATGATCACCGTTGGAAACGGTCCCAACTGTTGCCATACAAGTACCCAAGATCATTCTCATCTCGCCAGATGGAAGTTTTACGGTCACGTACTTACCCTCACGGGCTACGATTTGCGCATATCCACCAGCACTTCTTACCATTGCGGCACCTTTTCCAGGCTTCAGTTCCAGATTGTGTACAATTGTACCCATCGGAATATTGGCTACTGGCATTGCATTCCCAACTTCTGGAGCAACTTGCTCACCGGAAATCACCGTCTGTCCTACTGACAAACCTTCCGGGGCGATAATGTAGGCTTTAGCTCCGTCTACATAATACAGTAGGGCAAGACGGGCCGTTCTGTTTGGATCATACTCGATAGACTTAACTACCGCAGGCACACCAAACTTGCTTCTTTTGAAGTCTACAATTCTGAGTCTTCTCTTATGACCTCCACCGATATATCGGGCAGTCATTTTGCCTTCATTATTTCTACCACCTGACTTCTTGATAGGAGCAAGAAGAGATTTCTCCGGCTTGGACGCTGTAATCTCGTCAAACGCTGGAGCCACTCTGAATCTTGTCCCTGGAGTAACAGGCTTCAATTTTTTAATTGCCATGATTATTGATTCAATTAAATTTCTCCGTAAAAATCAATTACCTCACCATCGGCTACTTGCACGATCGCTTTTTTGAAAGCGTTGGTGAAGCCTGATACTACTTTTGATTTGGTATATCTTGACTTATGCTTTGCAGCATATCGCATGGTTCTCACTGAAACCACTTTCACACCAAACATTTTCTCTACAGCATTCTTGATCTCCGGTTTCTTTGCGGTTTTCTCCACCAAAAATCCATAAACGCCTTTTTCGTTCATGGCGGAAATCTTTTCTGTAATCAAAGGCTGTTTTAGAATATCCATTGTCTTATTTCGATAAAATGGTTTCCAACATACCCACTGCACCTTCGCAAAGAACCAATTGGTCGGCGTGAAGAAGTTGGTAAGTATTTACATCATTCACAGTCACTACTTTTGCCTTAGGCAGATTTCTGCTCGACAAATACACGTTTCTGTTTTCTTCAGGTAGTACAAGCAGGGTCTTCTTATCACTCAGTGACAGACCGCTAAGCAAAGTCAGGTAGTTTTTAGTCTTGATCGAATCAAACGATACGTTTTCAACGATGGTAACCCCGTTATCTTTCACTTTGTAAGAAAGAGCGGATTTTCTAGCCAGTTGCTTTAATTTCTTGTTCAATTTAAAAGAGTAGTCTCTTGGCTTTGGACCAAACACTCTACCTCCACCTCTGAATAGCGGAGACTTAATAGATCCTGCACGTGCACCACCGGTACCTTTTTGCTTCTTGATCTTTTTTGTCGATCCTGCTATTTCATTTCTTTCCTTAGACTTATGGGTACCCTGTCTCTGATTAGCCAGGTACTGCTTTACATCCAGATAAATCGCGTGATCGTTAGGTTCGATTGCGAAAATTTCGTCAGAGAGACTCACCTTTCTTCCGGTATCCTCTCCTTTGTGATTGATAATTACTAATTCCATGGCTTACTTCTCTAGAATAACGTAAGAATTTTTTGGACCAGGTACTGAACCCGAGACCAACAGCAGGTTTTGCTCAGGATAGATTTTCAACACGCGTAGGTTGATCACCTTTACCCTGTCTCCTCCGGTTCTTCCAGCCATTCTCATGCCTTTGAATACCCTGGATGGCCAAGAACATGCACCAATGGAACCTGGATGCCTTTGTCTGTTATGCTGACCATGGGTTTGTCCACCCACACCACCAAAACCATGACGCTTCACTACACCCTGGAAGCCTTTACCTTTTGAAGTGCCGATAGCATCCACAAAGTCTCCCTCGATGAACACTTCTCCTGCCTTCACAGTAGCCCCTAGATTTACCTGGCCTTCAAACTCAACCCGGAAATCCCTGAACTCAACAACTTTATGCTTAGGAGTTGTACCGGCCTTTTTAAAATGACCGATCAATGGTTTTGGCGTATTCTTTTCTTTACGCTCACCATATGCCAACTGCACTGCGTTGTACCCGTCTGTCTCGACGTTTTTTACTTGCGTCACTACGCAAGGACCAGCTTCTATTAGCGTGCATGCGACGTTACGCCCATCGGCACTGAAAATGCTAGTCATTCCTACTTTTTTACCTATAATACCAGACATCTACAATAAGATAATTTGATAATTCCCAAGACTTTATGCGCTTGAGCCCTTTTAAAGGACTGCAAAGTTACTGAAATAAAATTCTGCAGCAAATGCCACTCCCCAATATTTGGAAGAAATCCGAAATATTTCATTTGGAAATCAAGCTTTTACGGCATTTTGACAAGAATAAGGCAGTTTGCCCTCCTCCAAAATAAAAAGACCTGCTCCTAAGAGCAGGTCTCCATGATAATCCATGATGGTTCCATCAAACTTTAATCTCAACATCCACTCCACTCGGAAGCTCGATTTTCATGAGTGCATCCACCGTCTTGGAAGAGTTTGAATAAATATCCACCAGTCTTTTGTAAGTACAAAGTTGATACTGATCTCTTGCCTTCTTGTTTACGTGAGGGGACTTCAATACAGTGAACTTCTCCTTTTTAGTAGGCAAAGGAATTGGACCTACAACCACTGCTCCTGTGGCTTTCACAGCCTTCACAATCTTCTCTGATGACTTATCCACCAGGCTATGATCGTATGATTTTAGTTTTATTCTGATTTTCTGATTCATCGCAATTATTAATTAGTCTTCTGACCCTTTACGTTGGCAATCACAGTCTCTGCTATATTATTCGGTACAGGCTCATAATGTGAGAATGTCAGCGAAGCTGTAGCTCTACCGGATGTAATTGTTCTAAGGTCAGTGATGTAACCGAACAATTCAGACAACGGAACCGAAGCTCTGATCACAGAGGAAGTACCTTTTGTATCCATTCCTTTCATCAATCCTCTTCTTCTGTTCAAGTCTCCCGTGATAGGACCTGTGTACTCATCAGGAGTTACCACATCCACCGACATGATCGGCTCCAGCAACTGAGGCTTACATTTCTTAGCTGCCTCCTTGAAACCTATCCTAGCTGCAAGTTCGAAAGAAAGTGCATCTGAATCGACGTCGTGGAATGAACCATGGAACAACCTTACTTTCATCGCCTCAATGGGATATCCTGCCAAAGGACCATTTTTCATGGCTTCAGCAAAACCCTTCTGGATAGAAGGAATGAATTCCTTTGGAATCACACCACCCACAATACCGTTGACAAAATCCAGTCCTGGCTTGATCTCTCCTGTTTCTGCATCAGCTTCTTTTGGTCCCAATTCGAAGACGATGTCGGCGAATTTACCTTTACCACCTGTCTGCTTTTTGTACACTTCTTTGTGCTCTACCGAGCCAAACAAAGCCTCTTTATAAGCCACCTGAGGAGCTCCCTGGTTAATTTCAACCTTGAATTCTCTTTTCAGACGGTCAATGATGATATCCAGGTGAAGTTCACCCATTCCACGAAGAATGGTTTGTCCTGTCTCGTGGTCCGTATTTACTTGCAGGGTAGGATCTTCTTCAACCAATTTGGCAATCGCCATACCCAGTTTGTCTACGTCAGCCTGAGTTTTTGGCTCAATCGCGTAGCCGATAACCGGCTCAGGGAACACCATGGATTCCAATACAACCTTCCTCTTTTCATCGCAAAGTGTATCACCAGTTTTGATGTCTTTGAAACCGACAACGGCTCCGATATCACCAGCTACAAGCCTTTCTATCTGATTCTGCTTATTGGCATGCATCTGGAATACACGGGAGATCCTCTCCTTGTTTCCAGACCTGCTGTTAAATACATAAGATCCAGAATCGAGGATTCCCGAATAAGCTCTCACAAAACAAAGCCTACCTACAAATGGGTCCGTTGCAATCTTGAAAGCCAATCCGGCAAAAGGTTCTTTTTCATCCGGAGCAATTTTAACCTCTTGCTCCTCATTGTCCAATGCATGGGCAATGATGTCATCCTTATCCAATGGAGAAGGAAGCAATTCCATTACCAGGTCAAGCATGGTCTGAACACCCTTGTTTTTGAAGGAAGAGCCACATACCATAGGAACAATTTTCATGTCAATGGTAGCTTTCCTAAGGGCATTAAGGATTTCTTCCTCAGTAATAGAATCGGAGTCCTCGAAAAATTTCTCCATCAATGATTCATCGTAGTCAGCGACAGCTTCAAGCAAATGCTCTCTCCACTGTGCTACCTCTTCTTCCATATCTTCAGGAATCGGAATTTCCTCATAGGTCATTCCCATATCCTCTTCGTTCCAAACAATCGCCCTGTTATTGATCAAATCAACAACACCGGTAAACTTATCTTCAGCTCCGATCGGGATCTGCAAAGGCACAGCGTAGCTACCCAGCATTTCTTTCACTTGCTTGCAGACTTCCAAAAAGTTTGCTCCGGCACGGTCCATTTTATTCACAAAACCGATCCGGGCTACTTTATAATTATCAGCTAATCGCCAGTTGGTCTCAGACTGTGGCTCAACACCATCCACAGCACTGAACAGGAAAACCAGGCCATCAAGCACTCTTAGTGAACGGTTTACCTCTACGGTAAAATCCACGTGACCAGGAGTATCAATGATGTTTATTTGATATTTCTTATCCCTGTAGTTCCAGAACACAGTAGTGGCAGCAGAAGTAATGGTAATACCTCTCTCTTGCTCCTGTGCCATCCAGTCCATAGTGGCAGCACCGTCATGTACCTCACCTATTTTATGGGAAACACCTGAATAAAAAAGAATTCGTTCTGTAGTAGTTGTCTTACCGGCATCAATGTGCGCGGCGATACCGATATTTCTGGTATATTTTAAATCTCTTGCCATCCTAATTAAAATCTAAAGTGTGAGAAGGCTTTGTTGGCTTCGGCCATTCTGTGCGTATCATCCTTCTTCTTCACTCCGGCACCCTCGCCTTTGGAAGCCGCGATGATTTCGCCTGCCAGTCTGTCCATCATGGTTTTCTCACCTCTTTTTCTGGCGTAGTTGATCATCCATTTGATTCCCAGGGAAATTTTTCTTTCCGGTCTGACTTCCATTGGAACCTGGAATGTAGCACCACCAACTCTACGACTCTTCACCTCTACGGATGGAGAAATATTGTTTAGCGCTTTTTTCCAAACTTCAAGACCATTCTCACCTACTTTGGATTCTACCTTTTCTACCGCATCGTAGAAAATCTTGTAAGCAATACTCTTCTTCCCATCGACCATCAGACAGTTAACAAACTTGGTTACCAAGGTGTCGTTAAACTTCGGATCCGGAAGAATATATCTCTTCTTTGGTTTCGCTTTTCTCATTTCTTTTGAATGTTTTTAATTATCTTTTCTTTGCCGGAGCTGCTGGAGCACCTTTGCCAGCCTTCGGTCTTTTAGCACCATACTTGGAGCGACCTTGCTTCCGGTCTTTTACTCCTGCAGTATCCAATGCACCTCGGATGATGTGATATCTCACACCCGGAAGATCTTTCACACGACCACCCCTGATCAATACAATAGAGTGCTCTTGCAGATTGTGACCTTCTCCAGGAATATAAGCATTCACTTCTTTTCCATTTGTCAATCTAACCCTGGCAACCTTCCTCATAGCCGAGTTCGGTTTTTTAGGGGTCGTAGTGTACACTCTGGTACAAACCCCTCTTCGCTGTGGACAAGCATCCAAAGCTCTTGATTTCGATTTGGTTTCCAGTGTGGTTCTACCTTTTCTTACTAACTGTTGAATAGTAGGCATTAACTGATAAAATTTAGTTTTCCCGTAAACTGTTAAATTTTGGACTGCAAAGGTAAACAAAGTAATAAGACGAACAAAATTAAGTAGTTATATTTTTGTTATGCCTCTCCTGGTGTACCAAAGCTGATCGGAAACTGGGGAGATCCCCCTGATTGGTTGATTTTACCAAAAGCTGCTTCATACTTTTCGATATTTTCTTTCAAGGCCGCGAGTAACCGCTTGGCATGGTCAGGGGTAACAATAATCCTGGACTTGACTTTTGCCTTGGGTACTCCGGGCATCAACCGGATGAAATCGATCACAAACTCTGAATTCGAATGAGCAATCATAGCAAGATTTGAATAGACCCCTTCAGCTACTTCTTCCGAAAGCTCTACATTAATCTGCTGATTTGGTTTGTTTTGTCCTTTTTCGTCTTCCATGGTCAGAAAAGATTAAAAAAGGCCTGTATGGGTACAGGCCTTTTAATTTTAATTTAGAATCACTATTAAAGGATAGCCTCGCTGGATCGCTTGGATGTCCTTTCCATATTCTCCGAAAGCTTATCGTACTCTTCTTTGGAGCCCACAATAATTGGCTGAAGTCTTCTTTGACCTGTCCCTGCCGGGATAAGGTGCCCTACGATTACGTTTTCTTTCAATCCGAGCAACTCGTCCCGCTTACCTCTAATGGCAGCCTCTGAAAGTACCTTGGTCGTCTCCTGGAAGGAAGCAGCCGAGATAAAGCTCTCCGTACCCAAAGATGCCGCTGTGATCCCCTGAAGGGTAGGTCTGGACACTGCAGTTTCAGCGTCTCTCACCTGTACCAGCTTGAGGTCTTTCCTCTTCAGACTGGAATTCTCATCCCTTAGTCTTCTTGCAGAAATGATCATACCTGGCTTCAAAGTAGAAGATTCACCTGCGTCCATCACTACTTTCTTATCGAGAATATTGTCATTCTCCTCTCTGAAAGCCCACTTGTCCACTACCTGATTCTGTAGGAAGCCTGTGTCTCCTGCATCAAGGATTTCAACCTTCTGCATCATTTGGCTTACAATTACCTCGATGTGCTTATCATTGATCTTCACACCCTGAAGTCTGTAAACTTCCTGGATTTCATTCACCAGGTATTCCTGTACAGCAGTTGGTCCTTTAATAGAAAGAATGTCATTCGGGGTGATAGCTCCGTCAGACAACGGCTCTCCTGCACGGATGAAATCATTCTCCTGCACCAGGATGTGTTTGGAAAGAGATACCATATACTTCTTGATCACACCGTCTTTTGATTCGATGATGATCTCTCTGTTACCACGCTTGATTCCACCGTAAGTCACCACTCCGTCGATTTCAGAAACTACAGCCGGGTTGGATGGGTTTCTTGCCTCAAACAGTTCTGTTACCCGTGGTAAACCACCGGTAATATCCCGTGTCTTACCCACTGATCTAGGGATTTTAACCAAAATCTGCCCGGACTTCACTTTGTCACCAGCGTCTACTGCCAAGTGAGCACCCACCGGGATATTGTACCCTTTGGATTCCTCTCCGTAGTTTACAATAATTGCAGGGTTCTTGGTCCTGTCTTTAGTCTCTATGATTACTTTCTCACGGAACCCTGTCTGGTCATCGGCCACCTCTTTAAAGGTTACCCCTTCCACTACAGCCTCAAAATCAATAACCCCGTCAAATTCTGATAGAATGACCGCGTTGTATGGATCCCACGTACACAGTGAGTCCCCCTTCGCTATTTTCTGGCCATCTTTTACGTTCAACAAGGCACCATAAGGCACATGGTTGGAAACCAACGTTTTCCCTGATTTTATATCATTTATCTTGATCTCTCCGGATCTACCCATTACCACGGATACAGGCTCTCCGTCTTTATTGGTGGTTTCTAACCATCTCAGTTCTTCGTCGAATTCCACCACTCCGTCAAATTTCGCCGGAATACTGGCTTCAACTGCCATATTGGAGGCCGTACCACCCACGTGGAAGGTTCTCAACGTAAGCTGCGTTCCTGGCTCACCGATTGACTGTGCTGCGATAACCCCTACAGATTCACCGGCCTGAACCATGTTACCGGTAGCAAGGTTACGTCCATAACACTTCGCACAGACACCCCTGCGGGTTTCACATGTCAATACGGATCTGATCTCCACTTCTTCGATGGCAGACTCATCTACCAGCTTAGCTACGTCATCCCCGATTTCGATACCAGCAGGAACAATCAGCTGATCAGTCAATGGATCATACACATCGTGAACAGATACCCGGCCAAGGATTCTCTCAGAAAGTGGCTCCACGATCTCATCATTATCCTTCAATGGCTGAACTACCAATCCCCTCAATGTACCACAATCCTCTTCGGTGATAATCATGTCCTGTGCTACGTCTACCAACCTTCTGGTCAGGTATCCCGCGTCGGCAGTTTTCAATGCCGTATCAGCAAGTCCTTTACGCGCACCGTGTGTAGAGATAAAGTACTCCAATACATCCAGTCCTTCCTTAAAATTGGAAAGGATTGGGTTTTCGATGATTTCACCTACCGAGCCTTGAAGGTTCTTCTGTGGCTTAGCCATCAATCCTCTCATACCACCCAACTGACGGATCTGCTCTCTTGAACCTCTGGCCCCTGAGTGCATCATCATATAGATGGCATTGAATCCTTGCTTATCCTCTTCCATCTTCTTCATCAGATTGTTGGTCAAATGAGAGTTGGTCCTGGTCCAGATATCGATTACCTGGTTATATCGCTCGTTATCGGTGATCAACCCCATCAGGTAGTTGTTCCATACCTGATCTACCTCTTCTTTGGCTTTGGTGATCATCGGCTCTTTCTCGGCTGGAATAATAACGTCATTCAAGCCCATGGACAGTCCGCCCTTATAGGCCATTTGGAAACCTAGATGCTTGATGTCATCCAAGAACTGTGCGGTACGGGCAATGCCGCATACCTTAACTACCTCTGCAATAATCTGCTGAAGTTTTTTCTTGGTCAACAATTCGTTTACGTAACCAACCTGCTCAGGTACAAACTGATTGAAAATCAATCGCCCTGCAACCGTCTCAACGATCTGGTCTTTGATCTCTCCTTCCGGAGTTCTCACTTTCACCTTACACTTGATATTCGCATGCTTGGATATTTTTTCCTCATTAAGTGCGATTATCACTTCTTCCTGGCTATAGAAGGTCATTCCTTCTCCAGCTACAGGCTCCTCAGGGGTAGATTTTTTACCTTTAGTTACATAATACAGACCTAAAACCATATCCTGTGAAGGAACTGTGATCGGAGCACCATTTGCAGGGTTTAGGATATTATGAGCAGAAAGCATCAAAGTAGACGCCTCCAGAATTGCTTCATGCCCCAGAGGAACGTGAACGGCCATCTGGTCACCGTCAAAATCGGCGTTGAATGCAGTACATACCAATGGGTGAAGTTGGATCGCCTTTCCTTCAATGAGCTTAGGCTGGAATGCCTGGATACCCAATCTGTGAAGGGTTGGGGCACGGTTCAGAAGCACAGGGTGCCCTTTCAATACGTTTTCCAAGATATCCCACACCACAGGATCTTTGCGATCCACTATTTTTTTGGCAGACTTTACCGTCTTTACAATTCCTCTTTCTATCAGTTTTCTGATAATAAACGGCTTGAAAAGCTCCGCAGCCATATTCTTCGGCAGACCACACTCATGCAGCTTCAACTCAGGTCCCACTACAATCACTGATCGCCCAGAGTAATCCACACGCTTACCGAGCAAGTTTTGACGGAATCGGCCTTGCTTTCCTTTCAGCATGTCGGAAAGGGATTTCAGTGCCCGGTTACCATCTGATCTTACCGCATTTACTTTTCTGGAATTATCGAATAGGGAATCTACAGCTTCCTGCAGCATCCGCTTCTCATTTCTTAAAATCACCTCCGGAGCTTTGATATCTATCAATCTCTTCAGTCGGTTATTTCTGATGATCACCCTTCTATATAGGTCATTCAAATCGGAGGTGGCAAATCTACCGCCGTCCAATGGAACCAATGGGCGTAACTCCGGTGGAATCACAGGAACCATTCTCACTACCATCCATTCCGGTCTGTTCTCTATTCTAGTCCTGGCATCTCTGAATGCTTCCACTACTTTCAACCTTTTCAAAGCTTCTGCTTTTCGCTGTTGGGAAGTGTCGGTGGCAGCCTGGTGTCTCAATGAATACGACAGGTCATCCAGATCCAGTCTTGAAAGGAGCATTTCCAGAGCTTCAGCTCCCATCTTTGCGATGAACTTATTTGGATCATCATCGTCAAGCATATGGTTTTCCTTAGGAAGCTTGTCCATGATGTCCAAGTACTCATCCTCCGTCAGGAAGTCAAGATACTGAACTCCCTCTTCGGCTTTAATACCTGCCTGAACGACTGCGTACCGCTCGTAGTAAACGATTTGGTCAAGCTTCTTGGTAGGAAGACCGAGCAGATAACCTATTTTATTGGGAAGAGATTTAAAATACCAGATGTGGGCAACTGGAACTACCAGTTCGATGTGTCCCATCCGCTCTCTCCTGACTTTCTTCTCCGTAACCTCTACACCGCAGCGGTCACAGATAATACCTTTATACCTGATGCGCTTGTACTTGCCACAATGACACTCCCAGTCTTTTACCGGCCCAAAGATCCGCTCACAGAACAATCCGCCCATCTCCGGCTTATAAGTTCTGTAGTTGATGGTCTCTGGCTGGGTCACCTCACCGTTTGAGCTATCCAGAATAGATTCTGGAGAAGCCAAACTGATGGTGACTCTGGAAAAATCGTTGTTAAGTTTTTTGTTTTTTCTGAACGCCATAGTTTTTTGAAAGATATGTAAAGGGCTCTTACGAGCCCTAATGAGCTAAATTAATCAAGCGTAATTTCAAGAGCCAAACCTCTCAACTCATGAACCAATACATTGAATGATTCAGGGATGTTAGGCTTGGGAAGGTTTTCACCTTTCACAATCGCTTCATAAGCTTTTGCCCTTCCGATTACGTCATCTGACTTCACTGTCAGGATTTCCTGCAGTACGTGAGATGCACCGAATGCTTCCAATGCCCACACTTCCATTTCTCCGAAACGCTGCCCGCCAAATTGCGCTTTACCACCCAGAGGCTGCTGCGTAATCAACGAATATGGTCCGATAGAACGGGCGTGCATCTTATCATCCACCAAGTGTCCAAGTTTCAGCATGTATGAAACCCCCACCGTCACAGGTTGGTCAAACTTAACTCCTGACAACCCGTCATACAGATAAGTCCGTCCATAAGCCGGCACCCCTGCCAGTTCAAGCTCGTGGGCAACTTCCTCCATAGAAGCTCCGTCAAAAATCGGCGTAGCATACTTCTTACCCATTTTCTGACCTGCCCACGCAAGGACCGTTTCAAAGATCTGACCTATGTTCATTCGCGAAGGTACACCCAGCGGATTCAATACAATATCCATCGGTGTCCCATCTTCCAGGAACGGCATATCTTCGTCACGGACAATTCTGGCAACGATACCTTTATTACCGTGTCTACCTGCCATCTTATCTCCCACTTTCAGCTTACGCTTCTTGGCAACGTAGACTTTGGCCAGCTTCACTATTCCAGCCGGAAGTTCGTCTCCCACTTCAAGTGTAAATCTGTCTCTTTTAAACCTACCACTGATCTCATTACGGGAATTGGTATAGTTCTTCACCAACTGGACGATCAGGCTATTGGTATGGGCATCCGCAGTCCAGTCATCCAAAATAATGTCAGACACCAGGTTTGCCTCTTCCGGAACATTGTAGTTACTCTCATCCCTGTAAGGATTCTTTGCAGGGAAAAGATTGTTTTCAATGTTCTTCAAATTGAACTTGGTTCCTTTTGTGATTATTTCATCACCAAACTTATGTTTGACTCCCTGTGAAGTTTTACCATCCAGGATAGTGACCAGCTTATTGATCATGCGTGCTCTTATTCCAAGCAAATCTTTCGAATACTTAGCCTTCAGCTTCTCAACTTCAGACTTTGACTTTGCACGCACATCCTTATCTTTCTTCGGTCTGGAGAAAAGCTTTGTCTCGATCACTACACCATTTAAGGAAGGAGATGCCTTCAATGAAGCATCTTTCACGTCACCGGCCTTATCTCCAAATATTGCTCTAAGCAATTTTTCCTCCGGAGTTGGGTCGGTTTCACCCTTAGGTGTGATCTTACCGATGATGATATCCCCCTCTTTTACTTCAGCTCCAATCATGATCACACCGTTCTCATCAAGATGCTTCACTGCTTCTTCGGATACGTTAGGAATTTCAGAAGTCAATTCTTCCTCTCCCCTTTTGGTATCACGAACCTCAAGCTGGAACTCCTCGACGTGTATGGAGGTAAAGATATCTTCCCTCACCACGCGCTCAGAGATCACTATGGCATCCTCAAAATTATACCCTTGCCAAGGCATGTAGGCTACTTTCAGGTTTTTACCCAAAGCAAGCTCTCCATTATTGGTGGAGTAGCCCTCTACCAATACCTGGCCTTTCTTCACCTTCTGGCCGATCAGTACCAAAGGAGTCAGGTTAATTGTCGTATCCTGGTTCGTTCTTCTGAACTTGATCAGGTCATACGTTTTATACTCATCCGTAAAGTTGACTAACAGCTCATCCGAAGACAGGTCATACTTGATCACTATTCTTCGTGCATCTACATAGTCCACCACGCCGTTTGCCTCAGCAATAATCAGTGCCCTGGAGTCTACAGCTGCTTTTGCTTCCAGACCAGTACCTACAATAGGAGCCTCCGCTTTAAGTAGTGGAACGGCCTGACGCTGCATGTTTGATCCCATCAAGGCTCTGTTCGCATCATCATGCTCCAAGAAAGGAATAAGTGAAGCTGCCACAGAGACAATCTGATTGGGTGCCACGTCCATATAACTGATTTCAGATGGTTCCAATACAGGGAAATCACCTTCGAATCTTGCCTTTACTTTCTCATTGACAAACAGCCCTCCTTCATTTAGCGGAGCATTTGCCTGTGCTATATTATGGTTGTCTTCTTCCTCGGCTGTAAGGAATACTATGTCTTCCTGCTTCATTCCCACTTTCCCCTCTTTCACCTTTCTATAAGGTGTCTCTAAGAAGCCCATGGAATTCACTTTGGCATGTACGCAAAGCGAAGAAATCAAACCGATATTTGGTCCCTCGGGAGTTTCGATGGTACATAGGCGTCCATAATGCGTATAGTGGACATCCCGTACCTCAAAGCCTGCCCTTTCTCTGGATAGACCACCCGGTCCCAATGCGGAAAGCCTTCTCTTGTGTGTCAACTCCGCCAATGGATTGGTTTGATCCATGAACTGGGAAAGTTGGTTCGTTCCGAAGAAAGAATTGATTACAGAGGATAGTGTACGTGCATTGATCAGGTCAACTGGTTTAAAGTCCTCATTGTCCCTCACATTCATCCGCTCACGGATAGTTCGTGCCATTCTTGCAAGACCTACCCCAAACTGGCTGTACAACTGCTCACCTACAGTTCTTACCCTTCTATTGCTTAAGTGGTCAATATCATCGACTACAGCCTTAGAGTTAATCAACCCGATCAGATACTTTACAATGGATATGATATCCTCTTTGGTCAAAACGATCTTCTCGGATTCAATGCTCAGTCCAAGTTTCTTGTTGATCCTGTATCTACCTACTTCACCTAGGTCATATCGCTTATCGGAGAAGAACAGGCTGTGGATAACCTCTCTTGCGGTAGATTCATCCGGAGCTTCAGTATTTCTCAACTGACGATAAATAACTTCAACTGCCTCCTTCTCGGAATTGGAGTTGTCCTTCTGCAAGGTGTTGTAGACGATGGAATAATCCGCCACGTTTACATCTTCCCTATGCAGGATGATGCTTTTCGACCCTGAATCCAGGATCATTTCTATATCTTCGTCTGTCAGAACGGTATCACGTTCGAGCAAAACTTCATTTCTGTCGATAGAAACTACTTCTCCTGTATCCTCATCCACGAAATCCTCCACCCAAGTTCTCAACACCCTGGCGGCAAGCTTTCTTCCCGACGCCTTCTTCAATGCTGCCTTAGTAGCAGAAATCTCTTCCGACAGGCCGAACAAATCCAGGATATCCTTATCCGATCCATAACCTATCGCTCTCAGCAATGTGGTCACTGGGAATTTCTTCTTCCGGTCGATGTAGGCATACATGACATTGTTGATGTCAGTCGCAAATTCAATCCAGGAACCTTTGAATGGGATAATCCTGGCAGAATATAATTTCGTTCCGTTGGTATGTTTACTTTGGGCAAAGAATACTCCCGGCGATCGGTGAAGCTGTGACACGATGACCCGCTCGGCACCATTGATCACAAACGATCCCTTTTCAGTCATATAGGGAAGGTTACCCAAGAATACTTCTTGCTCGATGGTTTCGAAATCCTCATTGTCTTCGTCATGGCAAAGCAATCTCAATTTTGCTTTCAACGGGACAGAGTAGGTCAAGCCGCGGTCAATGCATTCTTCCACACTGTATTTAGGTGGATCAACAGCATAATCAATGAATTCGAGGGTAAAATTCTCCCTTGAATCACTGATCGGGAAGTTTTCAGAGAACACTTTAAATAAACCGTCCGCCCGGCGCTTTTCTGCGGGAGTATCCAACTGAAAAAAGTCTTTGAATGACTGCAGCTGAATATCGAGAAAATCGGGATAGTCTTTGACCACCTTAATGGAGGAGAAACTTTTCCTTTCGGTTTGATTCTTGATAGCCAAGGTAGTGTATGTTTATGGTGAAATTAAATAACGAAATACGACAATTCTCGCTTGGAATAATGCAATTTTAATCCTGTGCATAAACAGGAAAAGACCTGACTTAATTAGTCAGGTCTTAGGTGCCAAACCCCAACCTAATAGTTGTGGTCCAGCAAATTACTTGATCTCTACTTCAGCACCAGCTTCTTCCAAAGACTTCTTCAAGCCTTCAGCTTCGTCCTTAGCTACACCTTCTTTCAAGGCTTTAGGAGCGGAATCAACAAGATCTTTTGCTTCTTTAAGACCAAGACCGGTCAATTCTTTTACAAGCTTAACAACAGCCAGTTTTGAACCACCAGCGGCCTTCAAGATTACGTCGAATGAAGTCTTTTCTTCTTCAGCAGGAGCTTCTCCGGCACCAGCGCCTCCAGCTACTACTACTGCACCAGCAGCAGCAGGCTCGATACCATACTGATCCTTAAGAATATCTGTCAATTCTTTAACTTCTTTTACAGTCAAGTTTACCAACTGATCTGCAAGTTGTGTAAGATCTGCCATTGTATTTGAAATTTATTTTGTTTTTGAATGATTTTTTAAATTATTTTTCTTCTCTCTCTGCCAATGTCTTAAGCACACCAGTGATGTTGTTCTGGCCACTTTGCAATGCGGAAAGAAGGTTCATAGCTGGAGACTGTAGCAAACCAATCAGGTCGCCCAGCAATTCCTGCTTTGATTTGAGCTTAGAAAGCATTTCGAGGTTAGCTTCTCCAATGATCACATCTGAATCGATGGAAGCGCCCTTAAATACCGGTCTTGTCTCTTTTTTTCCTTGTTTTTTTCTAAAATCCAGCAACACATTTGCCGGCAGGTTACTAGTCTCTTTGGAGAACATTATTCCAGAGAATCCTTTTAGAGCTTCGGAAGATAACTTCGAAAAGTCAGCGTCCAGATTTTCCAGGGCTTTCTTTACAAGTGTATTTTTATACACTTTGTATTCTACGCCTTTCTCAAAACAAGCTCTTCTGAATGCATTCACTTTAGCGACAGAGAAACCTGAAGCATCTGTGATGTAGAAGAAAGGGTTTTCTCTAAATTTCTCAGTAAGACCGTCGATTATTTCTTTCTTTTCGTCTCTAGTCATGATTATATACCTTGAATGCTACCCTTGTCCACTGCGATTCCAGGAGACATTGTACTGGATAAATGAATACTCTTGAAATATGTTCCTTTTGATGAAGCAGGCTTCAGTTTGGAAATAGTAAGAATAAGTTCTTTTACATTCTCCTCAATCTGCTCCGGAGAAAAGGACACTTTTCCAACGCCGGCATGAATGATTCCAAACTTATCAACCTTGAAGTCAATCTTACCTGCTTTTACTTCCCTTACTGCCTTAGCAACATCAAGAGTTACTGTTCCTGATTTAGGGTTAGGCATGAGTCCACGGGGACCCAATACTCTACCTAGTCTACCTACTTTCGCCATTACGTTAGGCATGGTGATGATGACATCTACGTCTGTCCATCCCCCTTCAATTTTAGCGATATAGTCGTCCAAGCCCACATAATCTGCACCCGCTTCGGTGGCCTCTGCTACTTTGTCAGGAGTACAAAGCACCAATACTTTGATGTCTTTGCCTGTTCCATGAGGAAGGGCTACTACGCCTCTTACCATCTGATCAGCTTTCCGTGGATCCACGCCCAAACGGACATCGATATCTACGGAAGCGTCAAACTTAGTCATGGTGATATCCTTCACGATAGAAGAAGCTGCCTCAAGGGAGTACACTTGGCTTGGGTCGTACTTAGAAAGAGCTTCTTTTTGCTTTTTTGTTAACTTAGCCATTGTTTTTTATTTATACTTCCCAAGGGGCTTTACCAGATACTGTGATTCCCATGCTTCTTGCGGTACCAGCCACCATTTTCATGGCAGATTCCACTTTGAAAGCATTGAGGTCAGGCATTTTCACTTCCGCTATCTCCCTCACCTGATCCCAGGTGACCGAGCCTACCTTTTTACGGTTGGGCTCAGCTGATCCTCCTTTGATTTTCGCGGCCTCAAGCAGCATATTTGCAGCAGGAGGAGTTTTCACAACGAAGTCAAAAGACTTGTCAGAGTAGATCGTAATCAATACAGGAAGAACTTGACCCATTTTATCCTGGGTACGTGCGTTGTATTGTTTACAGAACTCCATGATGTTCAAACCCTTGGAACCAAGGGCAGGACCAACTGGAGGCGACGGATTTGCCTGGCCACCTTTCACCTGTAGTTTTAAATAACCAGTGATTTCCTTAGCCATTGCTTAGTCTTGTTTTTCTACTTGTATAAAGTTTAACTCAACAGGAGTATTCCGGCCGAAGATCTTAACCATAACATTAAGTTTCTTCTTCTCCTCAAATATCTCCTCAATTGTCCCGGTAAATCCACTGAAGGGACCGTCCATTACTTTCACGGCCTCTCCGACTATAAATGGTGTATCCAGTTTCTCAGCAAACTCATCAATCTCCTCAACCTTACCTAAAATACGGTTGACTTCTGACTGGCGTAATGGCTCAGGGGTTTTGGAAGCTCCCCCCTGGCTTGATCCTAAGAAACCGATAACTCCCGGGATACTCGTAATTACGTGATTGGCTTCCCCGTTGGAAAGATCCGCATTGACCAGCACGTAGCCAGGAAAGAAATTTCTCTCCCTCACCCGTTTCTTGCCGTTACGCATCTCATATACCTTCTCTGAGGGTATCAGGACATCCGGAATAAATTCCTCAATCTTCTGTCTGAAAATCTCGTTTTCCAGATAGGTCTTGGTTTTCTTCTCCTGTCCCGCTACTACTCTGAGTACGTACCACTTATGTTCAGCCATTCTGTAATGTCAATTCAATTAGAATAAATCATAAAACCATGTCATGATGTTTTCAAACCCAAGATCCACCACCCCGATAAACAAGGCAAAGATCATGGACGCTACCAACACCAATACTGCACTATTCTGAAGAAAAGAAAACTTAGGCCATGTGACCTTGTTTTTCATTTCATCATATGATTCCAGGACAAAGTTTTTTAGATTCATAGTGTACTTACTTACTGGCACGGGCAGAGAGATTCGAACTCCCATCAACGGTTTTGGAGACCGCTATTCTGCCGTTGAACTATGCCCGTGTGAATGAACGCTCCGCTAATGGGAACGCAAAATTAGGTATTGATCACTTAAGAAACAAATGCGATCCCAAAAAACTTTGGGATCGCATCATTTATAACAAATCTGATTGTATTAATCAAGAATTTCAGTAACCTGACCAGCTCCTACTGTTCTACCACCCTCACGGATAGCGAAACGAAGACCTTTCTCAAGTGCTACTGCTGAAAGCAAGTTCACTTCGATAGTAACGTTGTCACCTGGCATAACCATTTCCACATTTTCAGGAAGTTTGATCTCGCCGGTTACGTCTGTAGTTCTAAGATAGAACTGTGGTCTGTATCTGTTGAAGAATGGTGTGTGACGTCCTCCTTCTTCTTTTGACAGAACGTAAACTTCTGCTTTGAAAAGAGAGTGTGGCTTCACAGAACCTGGCTTACAGATAATCATACCTCTCTTGATCTGGGATTTTTCAATACCTCTGAGCAACAGACCTACGTTATCACCAGCTTCCCCCCTGTCAAGGATCTTACGGAACATCTCAACCCCAGTCACAGTGGACTTCAGGCCTTCAGCTCCCATACCGATGATATCTACTGGATCACCAGAGTTGATTACACCTCTTTCAATTCTACCTGTAGCTACAGTACCACGACCAGTGATCGAGAATACGTCTTCTACCGGCATCAAGAAATCTTTGTCGATCAAACGCTCAGGTAGAGGAATGTGGTTGTCTACCGCGTTCATCAATTCCATTACAGTTTCAACCCACTTCTCTTCACCGTTCAATGCACCAAGTGCAGAACCAGCAATTACTGGGATATTGTCACCGTCGAACTCATAGAAAGAAAGAAGCTCTCTGATTTCCATCTCCACAAGCTCAAGAAGCTCAGGATCATCCACCATGTCAACTTTATTCATGAATACAACAAGTGCAGGTACACCTACCTGACGAGCCAAAAGGATGTGCTCTCTTGTTTGAGGCATAGGTCCGTCAGTGGCCGCTACCACGAGTATAGCACCGTCCATCTGGGCAGCACCTGTTACCATGTTTTTCACATAGTCAGCGTGACCAGGACAATCCACGTGAGCGTAGTGTCTGTTCTCTGTCTGATATTCTACGTGTGAGGTATTGATAGTGATACCTCTTTCTTTTTCTTCTGGAGCGTTGTCGATAGAAGAGAAATCTCTTAGTTCAGAAAGACCTTTTTTAGCCAATACAGTTGTAATGGCGGCAGTCAAAGTAGTTTTGCCATGGTCTACGTGTCCAATCGTACCGATGTTAACGTGCGGCTTGGAACGGTCGAAGGTTGCTTTTGCCATGCGTGAAAATCCTCAGTTTAAGTTTAAAGATATGTTTAGATTAATAATATAAAGCCGATGTGAGCCAACGAGGGGATTTGAACCCCTGACCCCTTCCTTACCAAGGAAGTACTCTACCCCTGAGCTACGTCGGCTTAGACCCTTTCACTTTTCCTAAGAAAAGCAAAGAGCGGGAGACGAGGCTCGAACCCGCGACCTGCAGCTTGGAAGGCTGCCGCTCTACCAACTGAGCTACTCCCGCTTGTATCCGGCTAAGCCGAATTATTTTCGCCCTGCAAAACTAGAGAAAAAATTTTGCATTTCGGCAATATTTGTGGGGGAAACAGGATTCGAACCTGTGAAGACATAAGTCAACGGATTTACAGTCCGTCCCAGTTGGCCGCTTTGGTATTCCCCCAACTTCCGCTTCAATTTCAGGTCTTTTTCCAAGCCCTTTCTATCGTAACGGATGGCAAAATTATAGGCTTTTATCAAAGATTCAAAACATGGTTTTCAAATTTGATGAGATTTTAGCTACTTTATTTCCAATAGATTCAAAATCAATCGTTTAATTTTCATCTATCAAAGCCTCAAGAAAGTAATCATAATATCTTTTTAATTCCGCATCCGTCTCCAGCGCGGCCTTGCTGCTTATTCTACCCACGATCGCCTCATCATCTGCAAAACCCATCAAGGCCTGGAAAGCACCTAGCCGGATGAAATTTCTTGGGTCTTTTTCCATTTTTTCCAGTAAGAAATTAACTGCATTTTCTTTGCCTTCTTCTGGAAACCTCCCAAAATACTCACTGAAATAACCCAAAAAATAATAAAGCCCTTCCCCGTCCATGGTTTTGATTTTATCCATAAACCACCCCCCTTGCTCTTCTATCGAATTAGTTATGTAATAATCCGCCACCGGAACCGCTATCCGGAAGTTATCTTCTACAGCGAACTGCCCGATCAAGTCTGGCGCTACTGCTGTGCTTCCTTTCAGTAATCCCGTCAAAGCCGATCCAGCTACCACGTAGGAGGAATCTTTTGCCAACTCCATGAACATGCGGTGATATTTATCTGGTGCATAATCCGTCAACACATCCAAGGCGGCTGACTTCACTGAATTCTTACGGTCAGATTGAGCCATTTTCACCACGATCCCCTCCAATGTCGGATCCGACTCCAGCCAGTCGGGATTGCCTTGAACGATTGATAAAGCTGATTCCCGGATAGACCAAAACCCATCCTGAAGAGCTTCTGAAATGATGGACCGAAGCTCTTCCGCGGCACCGCTGGAAGCCAGGCTATCTAAGGCTTCATAGCGGGCTACACCTAACACCGATTCCCTATATTGCTGTATGAGCTGGGACGGAGAAAGCTTCTGCGAACGGGCAGCCAGCAAATTCTTCCCCTCATCTATATAAACCAAAGTAACCGGATTCCTATTTTCCAAGGCAAACTGCTGAAATGCTTTTTCAAGCATAAATACGTTTGTTTTACGTGTTCCTGACTCATACCAGCTGACCTCCACAGGTAATCTATAAAGCGGGGTCGTCTTCAGATCCTGCACCTGGGATATAGAGATAAGGATATTCTCTGGCTGCGAATAATCAACGTCGAACACCAGCTCCGGATGCCCTTTGTCCAGAAACCACTGGTTGAAAAACCAGTTCAGATCTTCGCCACTTACATACTCCATAGCAAGACGGAGATTGTGGATCTCCACACTTTTCAAAGCATTATCCTCCAGATACTTTTTTAAAGCTTCAAAAAATAGTTCATCTCCCAGGTAAGTGCGGAGCATATGTAAAACCACCCCACCCTTGGCATAACTGTGTGAGTCAAACATATCCTCAGCATCGTCATAGTCGAATCTTATCAAGTCAACCTGCTTGGACATTGACTCAAGAAAATAATTTTCCATCTCAGCCACCAACTTCAACTTGGCCTGATCAGCTCCGTATTTATACTCATTCCATAAGTACTCACTATAATTTGCAAATGCTTCATTAAGAGTGAGATTAGCCCATGACTCTATGGTGACATAATCTCCGAACCATTGGTGGAACAGCTCATGGGCAATGATATAATCCCACTCTGAGTCTATCGCTTCACGCTCGTTGAGCCTTAATTGCTCCATGAATATCGAGGCAGTGGTGTTCTCCATAGCCCCTGAGACAAAGTCGCGTACTACCACCTGGTCATAGTTGGGCCAGGGGTATTTTACCCCCAAAAGGGTTGAAAAGAAACCCATCATTTCCGGGGTATTCCCAAATACTTTTGCTGCTCCCTTTTCATAGCCCTTCTCCACATAATAGCCAAGTGGAATATTCTCCCAGCGATCCTCCACTTTTCCAAAGTCGCCAATAGCAAAGGCTGCCAGATAGGGTGCATGTGGCATATTCAGCTCCCAATAATCTTTCCGTAAACCATTCCCCATTTTTTCCTGCCTGACTAGCTCGCCGTTACTGATGGATACCATGGAATCCGGTATAGTGAGCTTTATAGTCTGGGTAAACCTTTCATTCGGCTTATCTATCGTAGGGAACCATTTGGAATTATGCTCCGTCTCGCCTTGAGTCCATATCATTCTAGGCTTGCCATTCACCGTATCCAGAGGATCTATAAAATACAATCCTTTGGTATCTGTTATGGCCTCACTCCCATTTCCGGCGTTGCGCTCAGGGAAAGCGGTATAATCAAAAAATATTTTAAAGGTATCTGTTCTAGTAAGAGCTCTTGGTAGATAAATCCTGAGTTGTTTTTCATCATAACTGTAATTAACCGGACCTTCCTTTCCCCTTTCAGAAAAAAGTATTTTCCCCAACTCAAAATCCTTCGCATCGAGCACCAGCACGTTTTGGTCTTTTGCATAGGGCTTAAGAGTCAACACTACTTTTCCCTGAACTGCCTGTCTGGAAAAGTCAAATAGAAGGTCCAAATCAGTATGAAGAATATCGAATTCCCTCGTAGCAGATGGATTATGCTCACTTATTTCATTTTCACGCAGCTCTACCAACCCATTTTCTTCCACAATGCTTTCGCTATCAGAAACCTCTGTGCTGTCTATGGTAACTTCCTCCAAAGGAGCGCTCTCCGGAAGTAATTGTCTTGACTTGCATGACCACAACAACATCAAGACTACAACGACGCGGAGCCATCGTGAATTTCGCCAATTTAACCTTGGCAGTGTATGCATTTGTTTCATGGGAATCCAGGATGAAAAGCCACTCATTTATCGGGAAATTGTATATTCGGGTTCAAATTAACAGGAATGTTTACAGTAACCATCCAAAACAATACCTATTTAGTCGAAAATCGCGAGGATGTCCTGATCGTAAATGGCAAGACAATCCAGTGGGATATCCAGTGGATAGACGACCGTAAAATCCACCTGATTGCGGGCAATAAGTCATTTGAAGCAGAGTTAATTTTCTTCGATAAGCTTACCAAAAGCATCCAAATCCGTCTTGGCAATAAAACCGCTAACCTCCAATTAAAGGATAAATTTGACTTGCTCCTTGAAAAACTGGGAATGGATGACACCACATCAGGAATACTCAAAGACATCAAAGCCCCAATGCCCGGATTAATCCTCGATCTGAAAGTAAAAACTGGGGATGAGGTGAAGAAAGGCGATGTGGTACTGATCCTGGAGGCTATGAAAATGGAGAATATCATCAAATCTCCCGGTGATGGGATAGTGAAAAACGTAAAAGTATCCCTCAGGCAAAGTGTAGAAAAAAACCAGATACTGATCCAGTTCTAATTTCAGAAGAAACGGACAGCTTTGCCTATTTTTTTATTGTTTTGGGTAGCAGGATGGTGCCTAAAACATGGCTACGAGCTTTGCCTAGGCCGGGATTTTTCTGAAGTGAATTACGAATCGTTGGCCCAAAATTGATTTTTTACCTAGCATAATGAATTGAACAAATTATATTTGTCAGATTATTTTTGATCAACCTGAAATGTCTGGAATCTTTTTTCGGGAAGATGCCCAGGAAACCAGGAACTATATCGGCAAAAAATGACCTGAATAATCGCTTAAAAAGAGTTAAATCTGATCTCTGAATAATCAATCAAAAACCACCTAACCAGTTCTATGATGCGATCATAAAGGACGTACCCTTTAGCCGATTGGACTGCAAACTACACACTTATGAAATATAAGAGAATACTGCTTAAACTCAGCGGAGAAGCACTTATGGGAGAGAAAAGCTACGGTATCGATCCCAACAGACTTCAGCAATACACTCAGGAAATAAAAAGGGTAAAGGAGATGGGAGTAGAAATCGCCATTGTGATCGGAGGGGGAAATATTTTCAGGGGAGTACAGGCGGAAAAATCAGGAATAGATAGAGTACAAGGGGACTATATGGGCATGCTGGCAACTTTGATCAATGCCATGGCCCTTCAAAGCGCATTGGAACAGGGAGGTATGTTTACAAGATTAATGTCAGGCATTAAGATCGAAAGCGTATGTGAGCCTTTTATAAGACGGCGTGCAATCCGTCATCTAGAAAAGAACCGTATAGTTATTTTCGGAGCGGGAATAGGCAACCCCTACTTTACCACAGACTCTACCGCAAGCTTAAGGGCGATTGAGGTAGAGGCAGATGTGGTATTGAAAGGGACACGGGTAGATGGAGTTTACACTGCCGACCCGGAAAAAGATCCGACTGCTACCAAGTATGAAACCATTTCATTCCAGGAAGTCTATGAAAAAAACCTAAACGTAATGGACATGACCGCTTTCACATTATGTCAGGAAAACAACCTGCCCATCATCGTGTTTGACATGAACAAAAAAGACAATTTAACCAAACTGGTACAAGGAGAAGAAATAGGCACTTTAATCACTTCACTTTAAGTAGAAAATAATGGAAGAAATCGAATTATTCTTAGACGAAGCTAAAGAATTGATGCAGAAGACGATTGATCACACCTCTGCTGAATTATTGAAAATACGTGCTGGGAAGGCTATGCCAAATATTCTAGATGGTGTAATGGTGAAATATTACGGAGCCCCAACCCCTCTAAACCAAGTTTCTTCTATCACTACTCCAGATGCACGTACATTAGCTATAAAGCCCTTTGAGCGCAATATGATCTCAGAGATAGAGAAAGGGATCGTCAACTCTGACTTGGGTCTTGCCCCTCAAAATAACGGAGAACTTATTATTCTCACTATTCCGGCTCTTACAGAGGAGCGGAGATTATCCTTGGTAAAACAAGCGAAGCAGGAATGTGAAAGTGGTAAGATATCACTGAGAACTGTACGAAAAGACACCAATGACTCCCTTAAAAAACTTCAAAAGGAAGGTGCTCCAGAAGATGAGGTAAAACGGGCAGAGGATGTAGTCCAGAAACTTACTGATCAGTATTCCCAAAAAATAGATGAGCTACTTGCCAAGAAAGAAGTAGATATCATGAAAGTATAACCGAAGTGGGATCATTTTCAAATCAATCCCTTTGAAAAAATCTTTCCCTGGTTACTTCCAGTACTGAAGTGCAAGCCTATAGGGAAAGATTTTTTTTTAATCCTCCAACCTCGTCAGGCGCTCCAAAAGGGGTGGATGTGAATAATTGGCTATCACATACCACGGATGGGGGTTGATATTACTTAGTGTTTTAACTGACAATGTTTTTAAGGCTTCTGCCAGAGGCTTGCCTCCAAACGTTTGTTTGGCAAACGCATCTGCTTCAAATTCATTTTTTCGACTCAGCCAGTTTATCCCCACTCCCAATATCATGGAAACAGGAGAAAAAAGCATCGTAAATCCTATCATATTCAACTGCGCTGACCATTCTGAACCACCCAGTGCGTGACTCATAGATTCGCTAAAGATAAACTGACCCAACAAAAAAAGCAGCAATCCTATCTGGATTACGGAAATGGCCATCCCGGAAACAATATGCTTCTTTTTGAAATGTCCCACTTCATGGGCGAGCACTGCAACCAACTCATCTGTGGGATGCTGCTGCAGCAATGTATCATAAAGCACAATTTTTTTCCTTCTGCCGAAGCCTGAAAAAAAAGCATTCGCTTTCGAAGAGCGTTTACTGCCATCCATTACAAAAATGTTGTCTATCGGAAAATTCACGGATTGCGCATACAGGACAATCCGCTGCTTCAGTTCCCCATTCTCCAAGGGGGTGAGCTGGTTAAACAGAGGTAAAATCCAGGCTGTATAGAATATATTCACACCTAGCATAAACGCAGCAGCAACAAGCCAGAATTGCCACCAAAAATCCTCACCCATCTGGTAAATGAGCCACAGGAATACCAATAAAAGGCTTCCTCCTATAATGCTGGACAAAAGGTATCCCTTCAACTTATCTCCAAAAAAGGTAGCAACAGTCATCTTGTTAAATCCATACCTATGCTCTATCACAAAGGTATTGTAATAGTCAAAGGGCAAACTTAACACATCAGAACCTATGAAGATGAGTCCAAAGAAAAGCAGGGATTCCCATACCTGTCCCAACCCCAAGGTTCTCACCCATAAATCAATCTCCCCAAACCATCCCTGGGCGATAAATAATACCGTGAGCAAAAAAGAGAAAAAACCTGATACCAATCCAAACCTGAAGCTCTCCAGCTGATATTCCTTTGCCTCTCTGAGCTTCGCTGAATCCAAGTACTCTTCTAATGTCGCCGGAACAGTAGGAACGGAGCGCTTAGCATTAAGATAGCTTAGGATTTTGCCAGAAAAAAAACTAAAAGCAACCACTCCTATGAGAAGATTTTTCAGGGTGATCGGATCCATCAAGTATTAGAATTTAGGGCACGGTAGAATCGTGTCACGCCTTCTAGGTTGTCCTTGATTGTTGTTTGGCAAAGTCCAGGATAAACTAAGTTCGTGGGCACCACCGGATTGAATCCCAAGTTGGGAAACAGTATAATCAAAACTATAGCCTACATTCAGTCCACTTAACAGGTTCAACCCAACCATCATTACAATCGCGTCTCTGTTGCTTTGGTTTTCCACTGGCTTGTAAGGAAGTCCCCTATACCATAAGCCGAACACAATCGGCTCCACATAAAAATACGCCCCTACATCCAATTGCTCAAAAGGCCCCTGCCGTTTATAATTGACTGTGGGAGTAAGGTACCTCTGCTTTCTCATATGGGTAAAATCCTGCCTCATAGCTCCTTCTCCCAAAGAGATCCTATATCCAGCATGCAAAGAATACTTAGCTGGAAGCGGACTTACCCCGTCAATAAAAGATTGGTTGGGCTGATTCACATGATGTGCTGACACACCTATCCAGAAACTCTCGGTGAAGAACAACCCTCCCAGGGAAAGCGAAAGCATATTAACAGGGTCTCCCAATCCCGGCAAATCAGTACCAGGGAGAATAGGGCCAAAAGGATCGCTGGGGTTGATCTGATTTGCAAAGATCAGGTTTTCATAAAAACCTATTTCCCTTCTCAGATAGCTCGCTTGAAAGCCAGGCCTGAAATAGGAGTTTTGCCCGAGTTTAAGCTCGTAGGAATAAATGGCAGAGATGGTAGTAGATCTCAACTTTGCCGCCCCTTCAGTATCCTGCATCAGCATAATTCCAACTCCGCTGTTATAATCCGGAAGATAGGTGTCATAGTATGCTGAGAAGGTAGTAAATTGGGCATCAATACTAGGCCATTGGTTCCTATAGTTGAACCCTATGCGACCTGTAAGCTCAGATCCTGCAAATGCTGGATTGAGATAGAGAGGAGCGGCATAATACTGACTATATTGAGGGTCTTGGGCAAATAAATTATTATGGATAAAAAGTCCAACCGCACTTAAAAAAACCACGTTAACCAGAGACCGTAACAAGTATTTGTTCGTTTATTTGAATATTCAGTAGGCTAGTAAAACGATTATCCATATTCGTTGTTTTAATAGCGGTTCGAAAAATATGAAAAGCAGGCCTAATTCCATAAGTTTCCCAGAAATTTTTATTTCCAGCATATGCCTTGCATTTTTTGTGTTGCAGTTTAATGCAGTCGGACAAGGGTACAATGATAATGAATGGATCTTTGGCTATTGTGACGGCAGTACCACCAACAGCTATCTATCTTTTGGAAAAGGGGGCAGTGCCTCGGTTCAGACATTGCCCGGCAGTGTACTGGTCGGTTCTGCCAACAATGCCGTGGCAATTGACCCGATCACGGGTCAGCCTTTATTCTATACAAACGGAGAGCTGGTATATGATTACGGTTCCAACCCATTACAGGGAAGTGCCCCCGGATTAAACGGGACCCTGGATGGGAGACAGCAAGTGGCTACAGGTTTTTTAGAGTACAGTCCTGATGGCAACAAACTTTTTTATATCTTCTACATTTCCCCAGGTGGGGACTTGCAGTACTCAGTGGTCGATATGAATGCGGCCGGTCAGGCGGCCGGAAACGAAAGACCTCTCGGGGAAGTCACCGCAAAAGACATTTCCATGGGATCAGCATCAGGTGCCATTCTTGTCGTCAAAAGTGCCTCCTCCCCTTCCTATCTGATCAGCTTTAGCGCAGGCAACCTCGTATCCAGGAGTATTGATCAAGGTCAGGGGAATTTTACTACTACTGATTCACAGAGTTTACCTTTCACACCCAAAGCGGTTATTTTCAACGAAAACTCCGGACAGCTCATCCTTATTCCCGAAAATCCAGGAGACAATATAGTCGTAATGGACTTTGATACCAGCAATGGGAGTTTCAGTAACCCCACTCCCATCACAGGTTCCGGTGGAGCAGATGATATAGAGGGAGGGGATTTTTCCCCTGAAGGAGAATTCATCTATTTTTCCAGAGGGAACCGGCTTTTCAGAGTCCCTGTCAACGATCTCACAGCTACCCCTGAGGAGATCGCATTGCCAGAGGGACTGCATGCGGTCTATGATGTAAAGGCAGGTCCGGATGGCAGCCTTTATTATCTCTATGAAGAAGAGGACGGGGGGCCTCAGCTAATTGGCCGGGTAACCAATCCCGATGAACCCGAGCTGGCTGATCTCACCGTCGAAAACGACCCCTTCAATGGAACAGATTTTTGCGGGACTATATTCCCGGTATTTGCACCTAATGCAGACATACAGCCCACCGCAGACTTTACTTGGGATCCTGACCTGCCTTGTGCCAATAACCCGATTCAGCTTACCAGCACGATAACCCCAGAGAATTACAGACCAGTAAGTTTCTCCTGGGAATTTGATCCTCCCCTCACGGATTCCACAGGGAATGTCATTGATACGGATTACAGTCAAGAGCATTTTCTGGTACCTGCAGATGCTGCACAGGGAGATAACATAAGCGTGACCCTGACTGTCACTTTTGCAAATGGAGAAACCAGCACTGTTACACAAAATATCCCGTTGACTGATAACAACTTGGAAGCCAACTTCACTCCCCAGGACACTACCGTGTGTGAGGGATCCTGTGTAGACATTGGCTCCCTGCTTGAGGCCCAGTCGTCTGAAGGTCAACAAGGAGGGGAAGCACCCCCAGGCGGCGGGGGCGGCAACTATGAATATTTTTGGTCCAATTACAGAGAAGAGGGATGGGGCACGCGGACTGACAACTGTGTCAGTCTACCGGGATTATATTGGGTGCTGGTACGTGAACCGGGCTCAGAATGTTATGCCTATGCTGAGATCAGGGTAAAAATATGGGATCTCCAAGACCAGAGCAATAATATCTGGTACTTTGGAGATGGGGCAGGTCTTGACTTTAACCCTGACCCTAACGATGAAAATGCGCCGACCCCACGACCGATAGCATCACGACATCCCCAAAATATACCTGCCGGAACCACGACCATCTCCGATGAAACCGGACAGGTTTTATTCTTCACTGACGGTCAGTCCGTTTGGGACCTTAACGGAGACCTGATGGAAAACGGGGATAATATCGGTGGAAACAATACGTCAAGCCAAGGTGTTCTGGCCGTACCCGTACCACAGGAAGAAACGCTCTATTACTTATTTACCACACAGGCCTCCGCCGGTGGATCCAATGTAGTAAAATACTCACTCGTAGATATCAAAGCTGATAATCCTACAGGAGTAGGAAATGTGGTATCAAAAGACAACTTCCTTTTCAGTCCATCTACGGAGCATACAGCAGCACTTGCTGCGGGAGATACAACCTGGATGGTCTTCCACGAACTTGGCAACAATACCTTCCGGGCCTACCCCGTCAGCTCAAATGGAATCGGAGTACCCGTGCTAAGCTCAGCAGGAAGTAATCATGGATTCAATTCAGGTGTGGGCGCTATGAAGTTCAGCCCCGATGGGACCAAGTTAGCCGTGACCATTTCAGATGGGGGCTGTAATAAAGCTGAGATCTTTGACTTTGATCAGAGTACTGGAAAACTCAAAGAGTATGCTTTATTGGATCTGGGATGTGAAGGGGATGTCTACGGGCTTGAGTTCTCCAATGCCAGTGACAGAATATTGGTTTCATATAGAAACGGCGGTCCGGGTATAGAGGAATTCATTATAACTCCTGTGGAAAATGAGGACGATGATGCCACTGTATGTCCGAGCTGCTTTGAAGGCTCCAACTCCCGTCAGCAAATAGAGTCTTGCATTCTGAGCACGCGGAACACTATCAGTCAGACCTCCGGGCTTGACCTTGGCGCGCTCCAAATAGGTCCTGATGGACAGATTTACGCCGCAATAGTCGGTTCGAACCGGATAGGTCAAATCAATGTGGGTACTGGATGTACTGCCAGCAGTACATTTAATCAGGATGCAGTGGCAGCTATGCCAGGCACTTCCAATCTAGGTCTCCCTTCCTTTGTACAGAATTCCGGGAGCTCAATCCCTGAGCCTTCCTTATCGGCCCCGGAACGACTCTGCCTCGATCCGGAACTTGGAGCCGGGGCTATGTTGGAAGGTAGCGGCGAGCCTGATATTGACAGCTATTTCTGGACCATTACCAAAGAAGACGGCACCGTGATCCAAAATGATTTTGGAGGGCCGGGCGAACAATTCCAAACATTGGAACAAATCTTCACCGAAGAAGGAGTCTATACTGTCGACCTACGGGTGGATAGATGCGGAGATGCTGAATACTACAGGGAAAGCACGGAAATCCGGGTAGATGCCCCCCCTACTTTGACCCTGGAAGATGATGCCACACTTTGTTCAGGAGCCCCGGTGACTCTTACAGCAATTGATGGATATGACCCTGAAGAAGGTCTATATGATTTTGAGTGGGTAAACGCTGCAGGACAGGTGATCGGAGACATAAATTCAAACACTATCACTGTAGATGAAGAGAGCATCTACACGGTGACGGTCAGTTATAGGATGCCAGAGGGCCTTTCAGATGATGAAGCATTGCTTTATGAATCCTGCCCTGCCACCGCAGAGGTGTTTGTAGGTCCGGCATTTGAGTTTGAACTGACCCAAACAGCAGAAGAGGTCTGTTATGAAGACACCTCTGTGATATTTGCTCCAGATACCCCTATCTCAGGAGAGTGGTTTTATGAGCTGGATGGAGCTCCTGACAGAGTCTCCCTTGGAGAGTTCTTTGAGCTTGAGTTATTTATAAACACACTCCCCGGACCAGGTCAGTATGAAATTATATTCGTGACTGAAGATCCGGTATTGGATGGCTGTGAGGTAGAGAAAAAACTTGACTTACTGGTCAATGAGTTACCGCTATTGGTAGCATCACAAACCAGTCCCGCTGCAGATTGTGAGACTACAGATGGAGCATTTGAGATCAGGATGCAGGCCAATGCGTCACGGATAACCGTCCTGGAAACGTCAGAGACCTTCCAGAATGTGACCGCAGGAGAAATCCTCACTATTGAAAATCTCTCTCCCGGTATCTATACCATTGAAGCAGAAAACAGCACCGGGTGCTTTTATTCCGCTACCGTAAGTGTAGAAAATACCAACCCCCCAGCCTTATCGGAGTTTCTGGTAACCACTACCGATGAGGTCTGCTCAGCTACTGGGGTCAGTCCTGGCTTTATCGCTATTGAATTCGTTTCAGGAAACCCACAGAACGGGGAGTATAGAATAGTAAGGCAGGGTGATGGACAGGAGTTTAATGGCCTTTTACCGGCAGAGGATCGTTTTGAGGTAGCTGTTCCGTATGGAGATTATCAAGTCGAAATAATTATTGACTCTGACTGTCCAGTACCTGATCCCCAGGTTTATACTGTTGCACAGAAATTAGAATCGCTTTTTTCAGTCCCTACCGATTTTGCTTCCTGCGGTGATTTCATCTTTAGCCCCACATCCCCAGATCTATTGTCCTACACGCTTACTGACCCTTCAGGAACTGTAATTTCTCCAGATACGGATGGAAATTTCACGATTGCCCAAAGTGGTGCTTATATAATAAGGGGTGAAGATCCAAGTGGCATAAATTGCCCAAGTGAAAAGATCATGAATGCCACGATCAATCCTTCTCTGGATTTCGATGTATCACCACCTATTACAGATTGTCAGGCGGGTGTTCAGTTTGAGGCCATCCTTACCAATGCAGATCCTGCAGATGTCATTTACCTATGGAGAAACGATTCGGGTATTATAGTAGGAAGAAACCAGACTTTTACCCCCAGTAGATCAGGAAGCTATTCGCTGGAAGTTCAGCCTGTCAATGGAGGTCTTTGCCCTTTAAACAGGGTATCGTTTGAAGCAGAGGTATTGATAGAAACCCTGGAGGTGGAGTTGGATGTGGTTCCCTTCTGTGTTGATCAGACCAGTACCACTCTTACAGTGGTGGCTAACCTCACTGGCGTAGCCGCTATAGAATGGTATACCGTGACAGCTGGTACAAGAACCAGAATACCCTCATTCAATGATCTTCCCATTATAGAAGTATCGGAGGAAGGGGTCTATGAAGTACTGCTGAGAAGTGCTGCTGGATGTGATTTAGGAAGGGCAAACGGCACGGTGGCCAAGTCTACCATCATACCCCCCACTGTACCTACTGATTTTATTATTTGTGCAGTCGAAGGTGTTACGCAAAGCATAGATCCAGGAGATTATGACAATTACTCATGGAGTCTCAACGGTGAGGAAGTGTCTCAGGATGCTATTTTCACCCCTACATTGCCAGGTAGCTATGAGTTGAAGGTCTCGGATAATCTAGGGTGTGAATATATCTCCCAAATTGAAGTCGTAGAAGATTGCTCCTTGAAGATCGTATTCCCCAATGGAGTAGTTTTAAATGATCCTTCAAGAAACTTCATTCTTTACGCCAACGATTATATTGATGATGTCGAGGTATTTATATTCAACAGATGGGGAGAATTGATTTTTTACTGTGAACATGAGAATCTCGAGCCAAGGCAGCCATTCTGCCCTTGGAACGGTCAGGTCAATGGAAACTTCGTACCTAACGGAACGTATCCTGTCGTGGTCAAGTTTACCAGCAGAGACCAGAACAAGACCGAAAAATTAACGAAAGCGATTACAGTAATTCAATAACATGCTCATCCTAATATCTCCAGCCAAAACATTAGATTATAGTACTCCTGAAATTAAAGACCACACCCAACCGGATTTTCAGACTGATGCACATGCGTTAGTCAACCTAATGAAAAAGAAAACTGCCAAGGAGATCGGCAAGCTGATGCACATAAGTGATAAGCTTGCATTACTTAACGAAGATCGATTCAAAGCATTCCAAAAGGAGTTTAACCTTGATAATTCGAAGCAGGCACTACTTGCATTCAAGGGGGATGTGTATACTAGAATAGACGTCGACCATTATTCTAAAGAAGATTTTGCATTCGCACAGGATCACGTCAGGATTCTTTCGGGACTTTATGGCCTTTTAAAGCCTCTGGATCTTATCCAGCCTTACCGTCTCGAGATGGGAACCAAGGTTGAGAATAAAAAAGGCAGAAATCTTTACGAATTCTGGGGGACAAAAATCTCCAAGGCAGTCAATGAAGCGGCAGGAGCACATCCTATTGTGAATTTAGCATCCCAAGAGTACTTCAAGGCTGTAAATCTCAAAGCATTGAAAAACCCTGTCATATCCATTCATTTTAAGGAGTATAAGAATGATAGTTATCAGGTTATTGGCTTTTACGCTAAACAGGCCCGTGGGATGATGACAAATTTTGCGATAAAAAACCGCTATACCGAACCCGAACGCCTAAAGACCTTCAATGAAGAACGATATGAATTCGATGAGAAGTTAAGTGATAAGGAGAATTGGATTTTTGTAAGATAATTAGTCTCCAAAATATATTTATGTCAAGAAAATATCTTTAGGTGATTTTTTTCAGCTTGATAAAAACTGTAGCTTAGTCCGCTGATATTCAGATTTTTTGGTAGCTACATTGATTAAAAGAACAGAAAAGGTATTTTTTATTACCACATTGCTTACAGCTTTGGTAATAATCGCCCAAGGGAGTACAAATTTCCTTGGGCATGAACTATTTTCACTAACAAAAGAACACCTGAACATTACAAAAACTGACAATGATCCGGAATTGATCGGGCCGGACAGATTATGTGTAGTTTTTGGAAGTGTAATTGGGGATTTCTTTGGAGGAGGGGATTCTGATACGGATTTATACTACTGGAAGATTTTTGGACCGGCAGGCCAGTTGCTTTTCAACAGATCCGGTGGAGGCAGATTTCAAACTATCAGCTATACGTTTTCACTTACAGGTACTCACCGGATTGAATTGGAGGTATGGCGGGGTGGTATCCCCATATATACTGACCAAAAGAACATTGACCTGATCCAAGGACCCGAAATAGTTCTCCGGCCCCGCTACGGTGTATGTGGTGGACAGAGCTTGGAGATCCAGGCTATATCTCCGTCGAGCCCGAATTTTTCAGACTACCTATTTGAATGGAAAAATGAAGCCGGTGAAGTTCTGAGTACAGCCAATACACTGGAAGTAACCGAAATAGGAGCCTATTCTGTTGAATTCTATTTCAAGAACAATGCCGGACTTGCGGAGTGCACTGCAGTACTCAATACACGGGTTCAGTCAAATTCGCTGTTTACAGTGACAGCCTCGCAACCGAACGCATGCCCTGATCAGCAAGTAACCTATAAGACTGACCCTGAAATAACAGGAGAATGGTTTTATCGGAAAGCAGGCTCGGCAGAACGCATATTTTTAGGCGTGGGCAGTGATCTTCTAGTATCTCCCGGCCATCAGCTCGATGGCCCTGGGAATTATGAAATCATCCTCGCAACCTCCACTGAAAATAATCTCGCATGTAGCGCGGAGAGCATTACCACGCTTACCTATTCCCAGCAGCCCGAATTCCAATTTGTAGAAGCTGCTGGCTCCACAGGTTGCATGTTGGCTGATGGCGGATTAAAGATCAAAGCACTAACTCCTCTAGACCAGCTATTTATAGAGGGTGAAGAAATTTTCAGTTCTGATATAGCTGCAGGAGAGACCATAGAACTGACCGGGCTTAAATCCGGGGCGTACTCCATTATCGGCGTGTTGGGAAACTGCAGTAATTCTATCGCCTCGATGGTCCCTTTGATTGATCCACCACTTCAGCTGGAGTATGAAATTACAGATATCGAAAGCGAGGTCTGCACGGACACGGGTAAGACATTGGGTTCCTTTATGGTGAGGTTCAGCAACAATAACCTTGAGGGTTCATATCGCATTTTGAACGAAAAGGGAACCACCATACAAAACCAAGTTGTGAATGATCAGTCAGCATTTAAGGTTTCCATCCCTGGGGGCACCTATTACTTTGAAGTCTATGATCTGGACAGTTGCCGACTTCCAAACACAGAGGAGATTTTAGTACCAGGTCTCAATCAGGTAGGCTTTCAAGTACCCAGCAACTTATCAGTTTGTCAGTCCTTTGATCTGTATCCAGAGTCCAATCAAAATCTGGAGTTCACGCTAACACTTCCTGATGGCACCCAGGAAATCAAGGCTTCTTCCGAACCGTTTACCTTGACCTTGGCTGGAGACTATACAATAGTAGGACGATTACCGGGTCAATCTGAAATCTGTCCCGCATCAAAAGAGTTTACCATTGACCTGGTGGACCCAGTGGAATTCGAACCTGTGCTGATAAAGCAGGATTGTTTTGGAAACCGCACATTTACTGCGGAATTGTACGGGAGGGATCCTGAAACAGTCACATTTACATGGTATAATGAAGAGGACAAGGTAGTAGGCAATGGGATGTTTCTATTTCCTACCTCCATCGGCCTATTCAAGTTGGACGTCCAACCTGCCAATAGTACAAGTTGCCCTATACCTCCCAAAGAGTTTATGATTGAAGAACCTGTCCTCCAGGTAGATGTCAGTCTTCTATCTACCAAGCTATGTGAGCTAGGCCCAGGAGCTATTCTGAGTCTGGAAACCACACACAGCAATGAAGTCACGGATATTGTATGGAGAAAGTACGATGAAACCGGGTTGATCACACCATTACCCCAGTTTAACGATATGTCGGAAATCCGCGTAGAGGAAGCTGGGATTTACGAGGCTTCGGTTTTCAGTATTGTACCGGAGATCGGTAAGGACTGTGAGCTTGGCCGAAATTCAATTCGAGTAGATGTTACGATGGATAGGGTGGATTTTTCTATACCTGACCGTCTTTCTATCTGCGAAACGTATGAAGTTATACCTGAAACGTCCCAAAGTTTGGAATTCGTGCTTACACACCCCGATGGAACGGAGATCAGCCAAGCAGCCCAAACAGCTTTTGTGATTAATCAGGAAGGAACTTATTTACTGTATGGATACCACCCTGATCCAGCATTCCCCTTCTGCCCGGAAGAAAAGACATTTGAGGTTGTCGTAAACAGAAAAATTACTTTCGAGCCAATATTGGTACTAGAAACCTGTGAAGGGGAAAAAACCTTCGAGGCAAGACTCACCGGGACTCTTCCTGAAGATGCTGTTTTCTTTTGGTATGATCCCTTGGGCAACATTATCGGTAACACACCCTATCTGATTCTGGATTCGGGCGATTCGGGAATCTATGAACTTGATGTGCACCCTTTAGGGAGCCTGCCCTGTGATCAGGAGCCGAAATCATTTGAGGTATCCCTGCCTATATTCGATGTCCAGGTAGTGTTGACAACTGAACCGTTTTGTCCAGATGCTCCTTCTGCTTCCATCCGTGTTACGTCGGATTTTGATAGCTTTTCAGTATTGGAGTGGTGGTTCACTGATCTTGATGGAGTATCGCAACAGCTGCTAGGCGAGACTGACAAAATAGAAATCATAGGATTTAACGAAGGCACCTATGAGGCACGAGCTATCAACAGATTTGGCTGCTTATTGGGCTATGATAGGGTGTTACTGTTAAGAAGTACAGACACGATAAGACCTGAGGTAAAAGAAATCTATCAGGTATGTCCCAATCTGGAAATATCAGAGCGCATCGACCCTGGAACATTTGCCGCTTACGAATGGTATCACGAAGGCCTTCTTGTGTCTAACGACCCGGTCTTTAAACCCTTGTTAATCGGCGAATTTGATCTTGTTGTTTACAGTGACGAAGGGTGTGCCTACCAGACAAGTTTTGTGACAGAAGAAGAATGTGAATTAAGGCTAGTTTATCCGAGTGCTATTCAGCCAGGTAATCCTGCCAAGCCCTTCCTGGTCTATACCAATTACTTAATCGATGAAATCGAAGTCCTACTGTTCAATAAATGGGGGCAGTTGATTTTCAAATGCTATTCTACGGATCTCATAACTGAGTCTTCTACTTGCGCTTGGGATGGCTATTACCGCGGAGAAAAAATCCCAAATGGCTCTTATGCTTTGAGGATTAATTATGCTAATTTTGAAAAAGGTATCTCGGAGAGCAGACTGGGTTACCTACTTGTGATTGACTGAATGAAAAACTAGGGGGACACTATCCTTTTTGGAACATTTTTTGAGTGTGATTCTACATAAAACATGGGATAAAAAAATCTCAAGGGAATGAATTAACTATAAACTCAAATATACTTGCTTCATACTAACCAAATGCCTGTTGGCAAGCTTGGGATACTGTTGGTTTTAGTATGTTTCTTGATTGTCGGAATCACCCCCGGCAATTCGGGAATTAACAATCCGATTGAACCTACCAAAGCTGAGGGGGTAAGGGCTGATCCTGTTCTGACTGGCCCTGAAAATTTATGCCTTGTATTTGGTAGTGCTGTTGGCATTTTCAGCGCAGGAGGCGATCCTGTCACAGATGTTTACAGTTGGGTGATAACGGACTCCAATGGAGAACCACTTCTCGAAAGGAGTGGAGGAGGCTCAAATTTCGAGTCTATAAGCGTGCCCTTTACCCTTTCCGGTACATACACTGTTTCCCTGAGCATCAGAAGAAACAATACTGTTGATTTTTACACCAATTCCCTATCTGTCACTGTACAACAAGGACCTGAAATAACCTTGCTTACAGATTACCTGCTTTGTGGAAGTGAACCTGCAGAATTAACAGCTATAGATCCAAACTCCCTGAATTTTGACAGGTATTCTTTCATTTGGAGAGATGCCGAAGGCAATGAGCTAGGAAATTCCAATGTACTTACTGTGGCAACAGCAGGGTTCTATAATGTGGATATCTTTCTTTCAACTTCGGGAGGAGGACAGGACTGTCTTATATCAGGCACAACATATGTAGGTCCATCCATAGATTTTCAGCTGCTGCAATTGTCTGAAGAGATTTGCGATGGTCAAACCATAGAGTTTGGCACCGATATTCCTTTAGCGGGAGAATGGTTTATACGGAAGACTTCTGAATCCGAAAGAACGAGCTTAGGTACTTCGTATCAGATCGTTGTTGATACCGACCTACTAACTGGCCCGGGAACATATGAAGTGATTTTTAGCGCCATCGATCAGCAAAATCCTGATTGTAGATCTGAGCGAAAAACAAGCTTCACAGTGAAAGGGGCTCCTTCCGTTGAGCTTACTATTCTGGAAAGACCAGATGACTGCTTAAGTACCAATGGAAGTTTTTCCATAACCACTACTTCACCTCTTGATTCCTTGCTTATTCCTGAAGCTGGGTTCACACGGGCTTCCGTGGCGGCTGGTGAAACCTTCACATTTGACAACCTTTCTCCGCAAATATTGCGCGTTCAATCCTTTTTAAATGGTTGTCTAACTACGGATTTGGCGATTGTTGAAGCAAAAGACCCTCCAGTGACATCCCCACCGCCTTCCCAGGTTACCGTGGTTTATACTACAGAGTCAGAAAGCTGCTCAGCTACAGGAAGGAATCCTGGGTTTGCTATCATAGAATTTCCTGATGGAAATGTAGAGGGGGAATATAGAGTATTGTCAACCAGAAGAGGATTGGTAACCTCTGGGCTAATCCAGGATCAGGATTCTTTATATCTGGAACTTCCGGCAGGCACTTATCAGATTGAAGTTACTATTGAAGGATGCGTTTATCCTATTCAGTCTGTCACTATCGAAGCCAATCCCCAAGTCCTTTTTAGTATTCCGGAGACGTTCAATTTTTGCGAAACATTTGATTTAATACCTGAAACATCAGAAGATCTCGTATTCACACTTACATTTCCTGACGGAACCCAGGAGACCAAGCCGGCCCAGGAAAGCTTCACACTAACCCAGGGAGGTGATTATACTCTTTTGGGTATTGCTGCTGACCCTTCCTCGGAAATTTGCCCAATGAGATCCTTTTTTACGGCAAATCTCTCCGAACGGATATCCTTTGATGCAGAGATAGTAGAAGAAGATTGCTTTGGTAACAAACTTTACCAGGCAATAATACAGGGAGCCAATCCAGAGGAAACCAGTATACGATGGATTAATAGCGAAGGCCAAATAGTGGGTAGGGGAGCTCAGTTTTATCCTACTACAGTGGGTGAGTTTTCCTTGATTGTCCAACCTCGCGGAAGTGGCATATGTCCAGACGCTTCTCCTGTCAACTTTACCGTTACTACTCCTGTCCTTGAAGTTCCTGTCGTACTGGAGGCATCCGTATTGTGTCCAGAACCTGCCAAGGCAACCATCACGTTGACTACTGATGAAGAAGAAGTAGAGCGTATCCAATGGATATTCTATGACGTGAATGATAATAGGTCCGACCTGACTGAATATGAGGACTCTCTGGAAATCCAGGTTTCGTTACCGGGGACCTATGAAGCAGTAGTTTATAATGTGGCTGGGTGCGAACTCGGTAGAAGCCTGATAGAAGTGGAGGAAACGTCCTTGCTAGAGCTTCCCAACATCATCGAGTCATACCCTATTTGCTCTCGGGGAAATGCCGTCCTTCCCATTGATCCTGGAGAGTATGAGACATATAGCTGGTATCTAGGAGAGCAGCTAGTTTCAAGAGAGCGACTCTACAAGCCCACAGAGGTAGGTGAGTTTACATTGGCCGTTACCAGTGTCGATGGATGTGAGTTCATAGAGACCTTCCGTACCTATGACGCGTGTAACTTTGATTATGTGTATCCTAATTCCATGGTGTTAGGTGACCCCGAGAGGGATTTCAGAGTACTTGCGAGCGAAGGTGTCACGGATGCAGAAATTTTTATAACCAACCGTCAGGGAGCGCTTATCCATCATCAAAGAACTTCCGAAATACCTGTTGCATCTCCATTTCTCAATTGGGACGGGAGATCAAATGGGAGCTATGTTCCCATAGGAACATACGCAGTAATCATTATTCTAAGGAACACCGAGTTTGGTTTTGAGGAAAAATTAACTATCTCTCTTTTAGTAATTCAATAAAACCGCTTTCAAAAACTTGAATTATTTGATGTTCGGGAAAGTCAAATGCAATATTTTTCCTATTTTTCACTGTTTCAATCGTTTGTTTTATTAACCCTAAATCCAAACCCTTACCTATGACTCAAGCCATCAACCGTACAGCCCTCTTTAATGGGAGTTGCTTTGCCCTGATAACCACGGGGCTATCTTTTTCCATAAGAGCGGGAATCCTATCCCAGCTTGGCGCCGAATTTAACCTTTCCGGAGAACAGCTGGGTTTCATCAATTCCATGTGGTTTTTTGGTTTTCCTATTTCCATGGTTCTAGGAGGCCTATTCTACCATTCTATAGGTCCAAAAAATATAATGCGCATCGCATTCGTAGCCCACACGCTCGGTGTCTTGCTTACTGTTTTTGCTGACGGCTATGTGGGGCTACTCATTTCCATGCTATGTATAGGCTTGGGAACAGGCTGTACAGAAGCTGCCTGTAACCCCATGATTGCAGATATGTATTCAGGGCAGACTATGAATAAAATGCTGAACAGGTTCCATATGTGGTTTCCTGGAGGAATTGTACTTGGCTCATTGATTTCAAAGTTCATGACTGAACTTGAGCTGGGTTGGCAAGCACAAATGTGGGTCATCATGGTTCCGGCAGTCACTTATGCTGTGTTATTCTACGGAAAGAAGTTCCCTGAACCAAAAGTAGAAGGCGCAACTTCGTTAACTCAAAATTTCAAGGCAATGTTAGGTCCAGTCTACATTTTCCTTCTAGTTTGCATGGCACTCACTGCGATCACAGAGTTTGGTCCTGGCCAGTGGGTAGAGGTTATTCTTGGTAGCAGTGGGGCTGACCCAATGATCATCTTGGCTTTGACGGCAGGCCTGGTCACTGTATGTCGCTTTTTTGCCGGACCTGTGGTTGCAAAACTTGGACAAACGGGAGTATTGTTGGGAGGTGCCATCCTAGCAGCTATCGGAATCTATATGTTTAGCATAGTTACAGGACCAATAGCTTATGTTGCTGCAATTATTTATGCTTTGGGATATTGCTATTTTTGGCCGGTTATGGTTGGTGCAGTAGCTCAGCGGGTACCATTGAGCAGTGCACTGGGTATGTCTCTTATTGGAGCCGTAGGCATGTTTTCATCAGGTATTTTCCAGCCTATCATCGGTAAATGGATAGATAATTCCACTATCGAAAACACTGCCAAGGGGCTTTCCGGGGAAGCTTTGCAACTCGCTACTGGACAAGATACACTGGAAAAAATGCTACTCTTTCCCCTGATATTGGTTGTTCTTTTCGCCATATTCTTCTTCTGGCAAAAAAATTCAAAATCAACACACGAAATTCCCGCCGCACATTAAAAAAGGGCAGCCTAACGGCTGCCTTTTTTTATTCCTACTGGAAACACCCCTCTTGGCAGCTTATGTGGGATTTTTGGAAAAGTTCACTAAAATCAATGATTGATCATGGGAAAACTTGCCGCGTTAAGTCTTTTACTACTTATAACCTCAACGTGCTATTCGCAGCAGATTACTGGGCCCATTAAAATCCATCAAAACAACCGACATCTTGCAACAGCAGAAGGAAACCCTTTTTTTTGGTTAGCTGATACTGCTTGGGAGCTATTTCATAGATGCGACGCACAGGAGGCGGAATACTATCTTGACAAACGAAAAAGTCAAGGGTTCAACGTAGTACAAGCAGTAGTGCTCGCTGAGTTAGATGGTGTATACACTCCAAACGCAAATGGGGACAAGCCTTTTGTCTCCCTAGAAAAAACTGAGTTTAACGAGCCCTATTTTGCTCATGTGGACCTCATTTTGGATTTAGCCCTGGACCGTAACATCCACATCGCACTCCTTCCGACCTGGGGGGACAAATTATATAAGGACAAATGGGGCATAGGACCTGAGCTAATTACCCCCGAATGGGCATATAGTTATGGAAAATGGATAGGTACGCGGTACAAGGATCGCAAAAACGTGATCTGGATTCTTGGAGGAGATAGAAATCCGAGGGCAAACAGCGATGACGTCCACGTATGGAATGAAATGGCCAAAGGGATTATAGAAGTCCAAAATCCACAAAACAAACAGCTGATAAGTTTTCATCCACAACCATCCGAGCCGGGAGGAAGCTCAAACTGGTTCCATCAGGAAGAATGGCTGGACTTCAACTTACATCAGACAGGCCACTGCCCAGATCAGCCCACTTACATGAAAATCAGCCATGATCTATCCTTAAGTCCATTAAAACCCAGTATAGATGGTGAACCACTGTACGAAGAGCATCCCAAATGCTTTAATGCGAAGGAGCTGGGCTACAGCGAAGCATTGGATATCAGAAGGATAATGTACTGGAATGTTTTTGCAGGTGCAGCAGGACAGACATATGGATGCCATGCAGTCTGGCAAATGTACACGCTTGACAGGGAACCTGTAAATGCCCCTCTCAAACCTTGGAATCTATCCTTGGACCTGGAGATGGCAAACCAGATGAAACACCTTAAAAACCTCATTCTTTCCCGGGATTTTTTCTCAAGAATCCCAGATCAGCGTATGATCGTAGGAAGTCAGGAAGAGGACGACTCTTTCGTCTCCGCCACACGGTCTGAATCGGGAGACTATGCCATGATTTACTTTCCTACCGGAAAAAGTATTCATCTCGACCTATCTTCTTTGAAGAAGGGGGAGCTCAAGGGAAGCTGGTATGACCCAAGAACGGGCGCCACTTTTCCTATGGAGACCAATCCGGCTGCGTTTCCCTCGGAAATTATCCCTCCAAGCCAAGGCAGGGGGAACGACTGGGTCCTAGTATTGGACACCACGCATCAGTTACAGGAATAGCTTTTATACTCATCAGGAAAAAGTGACCAGAGCTTCCCATCATCACCGCGGTAAGTTATGGCTCGTGTGCGATCGCTTATTTTTATTCTCCCTACCGGTATAATGGTCGTCCCATCTATGAGGATGATCTCGCACGGACCATTTACCTCGTTGATATCCTGAAGGGAGTCACACCCTGCCATTGTCAGTAGAATCAAGATGGTGATTCTGTTTAACCATCTCATGGTAAAATCCTTATCAGATGAAAAGAAGGTGAATTTGGCCAAAAAACCCATGGATCGGTTTAATCTAAATCGGTCGTTAAAGATAATCTGAAACCGTCTATCTATCCTATAATATGCAATCTTTCTTTAAGATATCGGCTAGCGATGCTTATTGCACAGAATCATTACCAAGTGGATCGGAAGACTGTAGGCGGAATGGATGGGAATCCGGCAAATTATAAGAAAGTTAAGGCTGAAGAGGCCGATAGAGGAATAAAAAAAGCCGCTTTTTATAGCGGCTTTTAAAACATGTGACCTCGTCAGGATTCAAACCTGAAACCTCCTGAGCCGTAATCAGGTGCTCTATTCAGTTGAGCTACGAAGCCGAATTGGTTTGCAAAGGTACCTATAAATCCATTTTTTCCAAATATGCCCAGAGGATAAAATGATAAACCCATCAAATATTTCCCCAGAGTCCTTAAGAATAATTAAGATCAAAAGCAGGGGAAATCATCAGGGATTTCCTATTTTTGCCCGCGTTGATTGCAAAAAAAGTATCCTATTTGATGAAAAAACTGTATCTATTACTCCTATTCGCTTGTGGTTTGTTTCAATACACTTTTGCACAGGATGCTTCTGAGCGGCCAAAGACCCCTATCGGTGGCAGGCCAAATATACCTGCTGATCTAAAATTAGAGTTTGGATTCAGCCAGATGAATAACAGGCCTGAAGATTTAAGTGTGAATTTCTTTGGATCAAGGACATTCAATATTTATTACCAATACCCTATTCCAATTTTCGGCAAAAACTCAGGGATCAGTATTGACCCAGGAATAGGAATTGGAACAGATAAGTATTCTTTTAAAAACGGACAGAACCTGTTCAATGCCCCAGCCATAGGTCCAGAATCAAGTACGATGAGAGAAATTTCGGCTGTTTATGGGGATGATATAACTGTTAACAGAAGCAATTTTGCAGCAAACTACATAGATATTCCGTTGGATTTTACGTATCATTTAAATAAGAATAATTACAATAAAGGATTCAGAATATCACTTGGAGGCAAAGTAGGCTTCCTCTACAATGCACACACCAAGATAAAGTATGAGGATGGAAATGGTCTGGAGCGCAAGATCAAAGATGCACAGAACTATGGACTGGAAAAGATCCGATATGGACTATCTCTCAGGGCGGGATCTCCTGGTTTCTACTTTTGGACTTATTATGGTTTGAACAGTGTCTTTCAGGAAAACAGAGGCCCATTCGGAACGAGAGCAAGCCAATTCAACTTTGGGATCGCGGTAAATGTTTTCTAAACCTAGGTGGAAATACTGATTAATTAAGCCAGACAGCATTGTCTGGTTTTTTTATACCCAGATCCAATTGAAACCGACATAACAGACTGCAAAACCAAAAATAAATCCTCCGTATATCTCAATGGGTCTATGTGCATGCAAATACAGTCTGGATGAGCCGATCGCCCCTGTCAGAATCAGTGTCAATAAAAGCGGATAAAGGGCTTCAAACGTAGGAAATTTAGCTCCCAATACAATTACAGTAGCGAGTAAACCACCTATTCCAGTCATATGTGCTGACATCTTCCAGAAGAAAGTAATAAGGGTCAATATAACAATGGCTACCGTAATCGTAGCCAAAGCCTGCCATAAAATAGGGTCAAATTCTGCCTTTTGCCTTAAGAAATAGACAGTAAGCAGGTAATAAATACTGGTCACCGAAAAAGGGATAGCTCGCTCCCTGATAGAGGCCATATGAAGGCTTGGAAGTGCCCCACTAAGCCGTAAACCTATAATTGTAACCATAGGAATCAATAACGTGGAAATGACAAGTAGAAAAAAAATCCGTTCTTTGAAATCCGCCGGAATACTACTTGCCTGAGGTGCCACAAACAGAATAAGTCCAAATACCAAAGAAGGAATCAGCAAGGGCTGAAATACGACCGAGATAAGTAAAGCGAGCTTTCTAAGCACTATAATTCCTTTCTTAATCTTGCCACTGGTATCTGGAGTTGCTCCCTGTATTTTGCCACGGTTCTCCTCGCTATGTTATAGCCTTTCTTATTGAGCATCTTCACCAATTTATCATCTGAGAGCGGTCGTTTCTTATCTTCAGCGTCCACCATGCCTTGTAACACAAACTTCACTTCCCGGTTACTCACATCTTCCCCACTATCTGTCGCAATCCCCTCAGAAAAAAAGTACTTAAGCGGATAAACCCCGAATTCCGTTTGGATTGATTTACTGTTGGCGACGCGTGAGACAGTGGAAATGTCCATATCAATCCGCTCAGCTATATCCTTTAGGATCATAGGCCTCAAGTTGGTCTCGTCCCCATCAATAAAAAATTCTTTCTGGTATTGTAGAATAGCTTCCATGGTCCTCAACAACGTATTCTGGCGCTGCTTAATAGCATCTATAAACCATTTTGCTGCATCAAGCTTCTGTTTTACAAATGTTACTGTGTCTTTTAATTTCTTGTCTTTCTTGTCACTCTTATCGTATGCGTCAAACATCTCAGAATAAGACCTTGAAATTCTCAGCTCTGGGGCATTTTTGGAATTTAGGCTGATTTCCATCTTGCCCGCAGTATGGGTCAGTATAAAATCAGGAATGATATATTGGGTTCTTACCAAACCATCAGCAACACCTCCGGGCTTCGGATTGAGTCGGGTAATTAGATTGACAGCCTCTTTAGTCTGCTCATCAGTAAGGTCGCATTTCTTCTGTATCTTGGAAAAATGCTTTTTGGTGAACTCATCAAAACAATCCTGCATAATCATCAAGGCATTCTTGACTGTAGGATCATCATGGTGCTCTTTCCTTTCCAACTGGATAATCAGGCATTCCTGAAGGTTTCTAGAAGCAATTCCAGCAGGATCAAAGTTTTGGATCTTACGTAAGATCTCTTCAAGCTCATCAGAATCCGTTTCGATATTCTGACTGAAAGCCAGGTCATTTATTATTGCGTCAAGATCTCTACGGATATACCCATCATTCTCTATGCTCCCGATGAGCTGCTCACCAATAATCCGCTGACGGTCATCCAGACGTAGAAAACTCAACTGGGTAATCAACTGTTCATGCAAAGATGCCTGGCTTGAAATGGGGATTTCGCGATCATCCTCATCCTGGTTATAGTTACCATCTCCCTGCATTTTATACCCGCCATACTCGTCATCCAGATAATCATCCAGATTCACATCCCGGTCATCGGATATTACCTCTTCCTCATAACTGTCCTCAAATTCATCCTGGCTGCTCTCAGGCTCTTCGTCTTTCCCTTCTTCCAAAGCAGGGTTTATCTCTAATTCCTCCTCTATCCGGGTATCCAATTCCGCTGTAGGCACCTGCAGCAGTTTAATAAATTGAATCTGCTGGGGTGAAAGCTTCTGAGAAAGTGATTGGCTAAGATTTAGCTTTTGCATTCTTAATTGGGTAAAACCTGCTATTTGGGTTCAAAAAAGGCTTTTCCATATGAAAAAGCCCAATGCCCAAAGTTATGAAAAACAAGCAAATTTTTGATAAAAAGGTGATTTAATCGTTTTTTTGCATTCCACTAAATTATTCCCGGAAAATAATTTTTCCTTGATAAAAAATCACCGCATGGCATTTAACAAACGGGTCAAAATCAAGACCATTCTGGATGAAAATCCAATTGGCAAAGTTGTGACATTGATGGGCTGGGTACGCACTAAAAGAAGCAATAAAAATGTTTCTTTCATTGCTTTGAATGATGGCTCCATTATTACCAATTATCAGATAGTGGCGGACCCTAACCTGATTTTAGAAGATATTCTCAAAAAAATCACGACAGGAGCTTGTCTCAAAGTCACCGGAACAGTGGTGGAATCCCAGGGGGCAGGTCAAAACTCCGAGTTGAATGCTTCTCAAATAGAGGTTCTCGGTGAAGCAGACCCGGAAAAGTATCCGCTACAGCCAAAAAAACACTCCCTGGAATTTCTCCGGGATATCGCCCACCTCAGAATGCGGACCAACACCTTTGGGGCAGTCTTTAGGGTGAGGCATGCATTAGCCTTTGCGGTTCACCATTATTTCAATAAGAAAGGATTCTTCTATATCCATACTCCTATTATCACTGCATCAGATGCAGAAGGTGCCGGAGAAACTTTCAAAGTGACTACTTTGGATCTTCTCAATCCTCCGAAAACAGACGAGGGAAAGATCAACTTTAAGGAAGACTTCTTCGAGAGAGAGACCAACCTCACGGTTTCAGGCCAGCTGGAAGGAGAGTTAGCGGCAATGGCCTTGGCTGAAATCTATACATTTGGGCCTACATTCCGTGCAGAAAACTCAAATACTACAAGACACCTCGCTGAGTTTTGGATGATTGAACCTGAAATGGCATTTTATGATGCAGAAGACAACCAGAATCTGGCTGAGGAATTTCTCAAATTCATTATTGGCTATGCACTGGAAAACTGCGAAGAAGACCTGAAGTTTCTGTCCCAACGTTTGGAAGAAGAAGAAAAATCCAAGCCATCTGATCAACGTTCGGAAATGGGATTACTCGAAAAACTAAGATTTGTTATTGAAAATGAGTTTGTCAGGCTTACTTACACAGAGGCAATTGATATTTTAAGAAATTCAAATCCCAACAAAAAGAAGAAGTTTTCTTATGTGATTGACAGCTGGGGTGCAGACCTACAATCAGAACACGAGCGGTTTCTGGTAGAAAAACACTTCAAAAAACCGGTAATTCTTACAGATTATCCCAAGGATATCAAATCATTCTACATGCGTCAGAATGAGGATGGAAAAACAGTAGCCGCCATGGATATTCTCTTTCCGGGAATAGGGGAAATTGTAGGTGGGTCCCAGAGAGAGGAAAGATTGGACGTACTCCTAGCTAGGATGGAGGAAATGGGCATTCCTCAGGACGAGATGTGGTGGTATCTGGATACCAGAAGGTTTGGATCCACTCCCCATGCAGGGTTTGGTTTAGGTTTTGAACGAATGGTCCAATTTGTAACTGGAATGGGTAATATCCGGGATGTAATTGCGTTCCCTAGAACCCCCGGAAACGCTGAGTTTTAATCCCGAAACCTGTATAAAACAAATGCTCCCAATAAGCTAACTGCTTTATTGGGGGCATTTTTCCTTGTATTCTTCAGCTACTGATTTCCTGTTTTTGTAGTATCTGGCTTCGCTGCCGGCTGTGTTTTTTGTCTTAGCACCCCCTTTAACAAACTTTTGGCCTCTTCGGCTGCTTTGTTCTTGGTATCTGAAACACGCTTTTCCGCCTCTTTTTTCACACTATCCTGCACTGCGTTAGCCTTCGTCTGTAGGCTTTGCCGGATACTATCCTGAGCAGCTTGGAACTGTTCACTCGCTTTTGCCTGTAGGTTTTCTTTCTCGCTGGCCAATCTGGATTTCAAGGCATTTGTCAGCAAGGTTTCTATGCTGTTACCCCCTGCCAGTGCAACCTTCGGATTGTTATAGGTTCCTGTCAGGTTCAACGCAAGGGGAATAGAGGTATTGGCGTCAGCCTGGGATCCTGAAATGGTTGCCAGCAGGTTATTAGCCTGCGCTCCGAACTTCCCTGCAGGCACTTGCATATTGAGTAAATAATTGATAGACCCATCAAAACCTGCGCTTCCCTGCACATTTGCCTGATAGTCCCATAGCTTTACGTCAAAAGGCTTTACCTCCATTACACCATTATTGATGACGATGGGTATAGCAATATTTCTTAGCTGTATAGAATTGGTATCTTTCAGCTTAGTGAGACTGGTAATTCCTCCCAGGATTTTGCTGTCTTTCAGAGCTGCCTCTGCGACCCGTAAAAGACCTGATCCATCCAAAGAAGATAAGATGGGCATCATATCCTGACCCAAATTTCCCGAGAAGCTGACGGTTGTATTGAAAAGACCTGTCAGGTGCTGTGCAATCGGAGCAAATGCTTTCACAGTATTAAAAGACTCAAAGGCTTTGGCAATACTGATATTGGAAAGATTCAAGCTGAAATTGAATTTGGGAACGGCCAGATCCCTGGGGTCATAGGTCCCGTTCAGGGTAACCTGTCCATCCAGGGTCCTCATCGAAGCATCACTGAAGCGTAATATCCCATCCTTAAGGGTCATGTTCCCTTTAATATCATTCAAGGTAAGATTATCGTACAGAACCTGCGCTGCTGTTACCGACATCGAAAAATCTATATTTTGAGGCAGTTCAATGACAGTTTGTGGAGAGCCCGCTGTGGTGTCAGCTGACTCCGTCATCCATTCATTTACATTGAATTTGGAACTGTTAAGATTTAACTGACCCTTCAGAGTGGCATTCTCCTGCAGTATATAATTCATGTAGTTGGATAAAAAACCTGTTGCCTGCACAGGGCTTTCTCCCAGACGGGAATCAAAACTTGTGAGATTGACTCGCTCAGGTGTGAAATCAGCCTTGGCCTGAATTATCCGGACTCCCTGTGGATAATCCGAAGAGGTAAATGAAAAATCCGAAACAGCCATATTTCCGCGGGTGTCCAACGTATTGTACCGCCCTTCCTCAATCGCTTGGTAAGACCCCTTCGTTTGTATATCTGCATCTATCTTACCAGCCAGGTTCATTCCTTCCATTGGGAAGATTGCCAGAACTTTTGACAGATCCACAGCTCCCTTCACAGCACCATCCCAGATCAACTTGTTGAAATCATTGATTCTCATCCTTCCCTGGATGACCTCATCTTCCAGTTCAAAACCGAAACTGCTCAGATCAACCGTAAAATCATTCATTTTACCTGTTGTGTTGGTAATCAATGCATTAGCATGAAGCTTATCGATGGGAGCAGGATATTCAGAACTTTTCACATATCCATTGGTAAGCTGCATCTTGGCATTTATTGCGGGTATAAGCTGCGCTACTGAGTCATATCTCCCTTTAGCCTGTGCATTTACATCCAGGACCCCTTTGAGAGTCATCCCATCTATGGGCACGATTGAAGTCAGCTCCTCCAGATTAAGCTTCCCGACCAAGGCTCCATCGATATTGTACTCAAGCAAATCAGCCAGGAAAAACTTACCTGAAATAGGGTTACTCCCGAAGTCCAGATTAAAAGCAGGGATATTTATGGAAGTATTCTGAATATCAGTTGTTTCATTCTTAACCTGCATGTCAATATTGACATTGCTTACGGGTTTTGGCAGATCCGGATATTGAAACATCCCATCCTCCACTTTCAGCGAAACATCAAACGATGGGAATTTCTCATCATTATATACCCCCTTGACATAACCCCGGAAATCCATAGTTCCAGAAGTCTGGAGTGAAGAAAAACTAGCTGTGTAGATCCCTGGCACTAGCGACAGGATGCTCTTGAATCCGTTATCAATTCCCTCAAAATTCAAATCAATCGCTATATCATCTCCCGGTAAAGCCAAATACCCGTTCAGATCAAAAAGGAAATCATTTAAACCGAAAGTCCCTTCATTTAAAGTGAATTTCATTTGCTCCATATCCATATTGAGCAACGTTTCAGCCTTAAAAGTCTTATTGTAAAGGTAGTTTGTTCCCTCAAACGATATGTCTGCTATAAGGGCCTCCAACTTGAGGGGCAACTCGTACACGTCTGAAGTAAACTCCCCTTCTCCAACAGCATTTATGCTGCCTAATGCCATGAAAAACTGAAGCTGCCTATCATCATACACCACATTAAGATCATTGACTTCCAGCAGATCAATACCTATCTTAAAATTACTGCTTGTCGTATCCGCCACCTCATCTGAGGCTACTGCTATGTCGTAGTTTGCAGTACCATCTTCCAGTACTTTAATATAGAGCTCTCCCCCATCGAGGTGGATTCCTGATAAAGAAGGGTAATCATCGAACAGTAGGGATTTAAGATTGAAATCAATCTGCACTTTATTCACCTGAACTAAAGTGTCTGTCTGAAAAGGAGGATTTCCTACTACACCAAAATCCTCTATTGTTGCTGAGATATGTGGGAATCTCTTAAAAATACTCAGGCTTACGTTATTGAAATCATAATAGACCTGTGCATTGACAGATTGGGCAATTTCCTGATCAATTCGGGCAAGAATTTTATCCTTGAATATAAATGGCAGCGCAACTGCTGCTAAAATCAAGAACAGAAATACTCCAAATAAAATTATTAATGTCTTTTTCATGATAGGTAGAGTTGCTAGGTTCAGTCCATTTAGCCTTAGCTGAACTGTAATTTCATAATTTACCTCAGCATATGCTATATTAGTACGATAAGAAGAACAGTAAAGATTAGTTCTAAATCCCGGATAAATCACCCACACACAGTGCCAAGATTAGAATTGAGGATTACCTGCCTTTCACAGCCTGACGTGCTTATCCACCTTTCAGGATCTTAATCCTCTGTTCAGTCTTAAACATAGGACACGCTTAGGCTAGGAACTACTACTAATAAAAGGGTTTATCAACGTGCTTATCCTCCAGGAAAACTAATTCCCTTTACTCTTCTATACAGATTCAATGCATATTTATCAGTCATACCTGCTATAAAATCAACCAGCGTCCTGATAAGAAGATAAGGATTCACCTCAGCCCCCCAGCCCTTCAATGGAAAATCTTCAGGCAATAGCCTTAAGATACTCTTATCCTGACCGGAAAATCTGTCCTGCCTATAGAACTGATGATATAAAGCATCTGAGAACACGGTAAGCAACCCTTCAATAACTTGAAATCCAGCAGCTTCTTTCTCGAGCACTACCTTTGATCGGTAAATCTTTTGTACGGATACAGCAGTGATTTCCTGAAGGGCTTTTGCGGATGGAATAATATCGGTGAGTGCTTTGTCGAAATTCCCTTTACACATATTCTCCTCATAACGTACAAAAACTTCGACCGTTTCCCGGATCAGTTCCCCTATCGCTATGGCCCGTAAGGCTCCTAGATTTTGTTCCTTTGTCCGGTTTTTAAGTTTCTCCCGGTCAAACTTGTCTTTAAGGATCGGGGCTAAAAGATTTACAGTATCCTCGAAACTGACCAGGCCCAACGTACAGCCATCCTCCAGGTCAATAATGCTGTAGCAAATATCATCAGCTGCCTCTACTAGAAAAGCCAAAGGATGTCGATGCCAACACTCAGAACTGGATTTTTCCAAACCGAGGAACGACCCCATTTGCTCAAAATCAGCCAATTGATTGATGAAAAATCCATATTTTTTCTGACTTCGCCGTGCAATGTCACGCTGTGCAATCATACTCGGCCTGGGGTATTTTGTAAAAGCCGCTAGCGTAGCATAAGTAAGCTTGAGACCAAACTGCTTCGAAACCAGCATCCTGAAGCCTTGTGCATTCCCTTCAAAATTGCATAAATCCGCCCATTGCTCCGTTCTCAGATGTGATTCCCATACTTTCCCACTGGAATGAAACTTAAAAAAATCAGAGATTGCTTCTTCTCCTGCATGTCCGAAGGGCGGATTACCGATATCATGTGTCAAAGCAGCTGCTGCCACTATGGCACCTATCTCATAGGAAGATATTCCCGTATCCTTGAGGTGGGGATATTTTGCAAGCAGGTATTCGCCGGCTGCCTTACCGAGTGATCTGCCCACACTGGAAACTTCCAGGCTATGGGTAAGCCGGGTATGAACAAATGCCTGCTCAGGCAAAGGGAATACCTGTGTCTTGTCCTGCAAGTTCCTAAAAGGTGCAGAAAAAATAATACGATCATAATCCACTTCAAATTCACTGCGTACAAGCTGTGTAGGTATAAAACCCGGACTATCTCCAAATCTCCCCCGGGTCAGGAGTCGTTCCCATTTCATCATGTCCAAAAATAAGAACCTATTGAGACATTTGGGTTAAAGTGAGAAAAATAAGGCCGTCCTACCGATTTTCCTTGGAATAAGACTCCTGCGAGAACCCCAGTAATTTAATAAAGACCGATTACAGCTGTTGTGCCTGGCGACAATGGAAATCCTCTTCAGTGCACGGGCGGAAAGCCTCCTTTACCAAACACGGGAAATGAGCCTGTGATTAATAGTTTTATGAGGTAAGGGTAAAGGATCATGAAAAGTTTTAGGCTAAATTTACAGCGTGAATAAACTGTTTGTAATTCTATTGATTTTAGCAGCAGGATTTTCGGGTTTTTCCTGTGATAACGCTGACTCCAGCCCAAGAGCGCTGCTGAATGTGATTCTGGTAGATTCTCCTGCCGCGTGGGACTCAGTGTTTGTAGAAATAGAAGGCGTGGATGTGGAAGTGATGGCTGGAGGCAGACAGACAGATATCCAGAAGTTTTTTCTGGAGTATAAATCCGGAGACAAGAGAATCAAAGTAAGTGAATTGGTGGGTGGTGAAGCTCTGCTATTGGGGAGAAATGAGCTCCCTGTAGGTACCTTAATAAAGGCAACCGTCAGGCTTGGAAGAAACCACTCCATGTTTTTCAATCAAAACAGATTCACTCTTCCATTGGCGGATCCAGACCAGCTGGAAATCCAATTGGAAACAGACATCAATCTTGAAGCAGGGATATCTTACGATCTGATCTTGGATCTGGATCTTGAAAAATCCATCCTTTTAAAAACAGCCTCCCCTCCTTCCTATGAAATATCTCCTACTTTTTATGCATTATCAGGAGTAGGTCAGGGGTCCATACAGGGGACGGTGGCTCCAACAGGTCTGAATCCTGCAATTTATCTTATCAATGAAGAAGACTCCATCAGTACCCATACGAATACCTCGGGAGCTTTTTTAATCAGAATAAGGGAAGGCAATTACAGTATCTATATCGATCCAAAAGATGAGACTTATGCGGACACAGCTTTTTCTGTGAAAGTAAGCCAGAGGGAGGTCACCAATTTGGATAGAATTACACTATCTCTAAAGCGGTGATGGACGCTGATGCACTATTTATGCAGCGGGCCTTGGAGCTGGCAGAATATGGGAGGGGAACCGTGAGTCCCAACCCCATGGTCGGATGTGTGATAGTGAACGAAGGGAGGGTCATCGGGGAAGGGTACCATCAAAGATATGGGGGAGATCATGCGGAAGTTGAAGCCATAAAATCAGTAAAAAGACCTGACCTCCTTAGCCAATCGACAGTATATGTCACCTTAGAACCATGTTCCCATTGGGGAAAAACCCCTCCCTGCGCCAACCTGTTGATTGAAAAAGGGGTCAAAAAAGTAGTCATCGCGGCTATCGATTCAAATCCTCTTGTCGGTGGCAAGGGAGTCCAGCTACTGGAAAGCGCTGGAATAGAAGTCGTCACCGGTCTTCTGGAAACGCAAAGCAGATGGCAGAACAGACGGTTCTTCACCCAAATGGAAAAGAAGAGGCCTTATATTATCCTTAAGTGGGCAAAAACATTCGATGGTTTTTTAGCACGCAAAGATTACTCTTCCAAATGGATCACAAATGCACAAAGCAGACAACTTGTCCATAAATGGAGAGCAGAAGAAGACAGCATTCTGATCGGGAAAAACACGGCCAAATACGACAATCCTACTTTAAACGTAAGGGATTGGACAGGAAATGACCCTATTCGACTCCTAATTGACAGCAGGCTGGAACTTCCTGACTCACTCAGAGTTTTTGACCATTCCATACCCACCATCTGCTACAATACGCTGAAATCCCATATAGAGCCTATGCTGGACTATGTAAAGCTTTCGGATACTTTCTCATTGGAGGAGATCTTAAAAGATCTATCGGACAGAAAAATCCAAAGCTTAATCGTAGAGGGAGGAAGTTATTTATTGAAAAAATTTATTGAAGCCGAACTATGGGATGAAGCGAGGGTGTTTACCGGCAAAGCTACGTTCGGAGAAGGAATTACCGCTCCTGTATTAGCAGAATCAGCTTCAGAAACTATTCAAATCCAAGAAGACACATTGCATATTTATTACCATGTCTGAGAATTTATTCATCCCAAGTTCTGCAACCAAAGCAGAAAAATACGAGGCAGTGATCCCACAGATAAAAGCCCTTATCGAAGGGGAGCCTGATTTATATGCCAATTTGGCGAACATTTCAGCAGCACTGAAGCAGGCATTCGGCTTTTTCTGGGTAGGTTTTTATTTGGTAAAGGAAACACAATTAGTGCTTGGACCTTTTCAGGGACCAATCGCATGCACCCGTATTTCACTTGGAAAAGGTGTCTGCGGAACAGCTTGGCAACAGGCCAAAAGTCAGCTGGTTCCTGACGTAGAGGCATTCCCAGGACACATCGCCTGCAATTCCAATTCAAAATCTGAACTGGTCATCCCTATATTCAAAGATAACATAGTAGTCATGGTATTGGATGTCGACAGTGACCTTTTAAATGATTTCGATGAAGTAGACCTCGACTATCTGGAGCGATTGATGCAGTTTTTCAGCACCACTCTATGACCGGGAGTCATTCTCCCCCGTACTTCCAACCGGACTGATTCTTTGCCTATATAGGATCAAAGTCCGGAGTACGAGCGTGAAATCAATTTATTTGATCACAGAACTCCTTCAAAAGCACTATACATTCAGCCTTCCTCTCTACCATCCCCATGTGTCCGGTACCTTCCAGTTCAATGTAATGTGTAAATGCCTGCTGTTGGGCTCTGCTTGACTCTATTTTCACCGCTGTATCCAGTGTTCCTGCTATCATAAGTTTGGGTTTATCATAGCCCTTAAGCACATCGAACCTTTCCTTTCTGTCACGCATGGCTTTGGTATATGCAATCAATCCTTCCAATGAGGATTCCCTACCTTGGTCAATGGCCAGCTCAATCTCCCTTTGTAATGCGTTTCTTTTATCCTCAGTGAAAAGTTGTGGTACAAATGAAGTCACAAACTTATCAACTCCATTTTTCCTCAGAAAGAGTACCGTCTTATCCCTGGAGTCCTGTTTTTCTGCATCGTCGGCAAATGCTGTAGAATGCAATAGGCCAATACCTTTCAGTCTATCCCCTAACAGTTCTACAAGGGCCAATGTAAGGTATCCTCCTAGGGAATGTCCTATTACTATCGGATTGAACACCCCGATATCTGCCATCCAATCTTCCAGGATAACTGCGATCTCCTCTAGACTGATATGCTCAGAGACCAGTGGAGATTTTCCAAACCCAGGAAGATCTGGACAGATCACCCTATAATTCTCTGAAAGAGATGCTGCAAAATCAGTCCACATCTGGCCAGTCTCGCAAAAACCGTGAATAAGAAGGACTGGTTGTCCCGTTCCCTTCTCAAAAAAATGGATTTCAGCCAACACTTAACTGACCTTTGTAACAGCAGAAAGTAGCCGGACTGCTGAAGCTATTCCTTCTGGGTCAAATCCACATTCCCTATGTAGCTGTATTTGTTCACCATGCTCTATTACAGCATCAGGAATGCCTAATCTAACTAGTTTTGAATGATATCCGTGGTCAATCATCCATTCCAAAACGGCAGAGCCAAAACCTCCCATCAGACATCCATCCTCTACTGTCACTACCTTTTTGAATTTTCCGAAGACTTCATGCAACAGCTCTCCATCAAGAGGCTTGACAAAGCGCATGTCATAATGGGCGGGATTTAACCCTTCTCTTTCCAGCAAATCAAAGGCTTCCACCACATAATTTCCGATGTGGCCTATACTTAAAACGGCAACCTGTTCACCCTCTCTGACAATTCTACCCTGCCCTACTGGAATTTGCTGGAAGGGTGTTCTCCACTTAGGCATAACCCCATTTCCACGCGGGTAGCGTATAGAATAAGGACCATTGTGTTTTGATCCGGAATACATCATATTCCTTAATTCCTCCTCATTCATCGGCGCAGCAATCACTAGATTGGGAATACAGCGAAAGAAGGCGATATCATAAGCACCATGGTGCGTAGGCCCATCCGCTCCGGCAAACCCTGCTCTATCGAGACAGAATACCACAGGCAAATTCTGAAGACAGACATCGTGAACCACTTGGTCGTAAGCACGCTGCATGAATGTGGAGTAAATATTGCAGAATGGCACGAGCCCTTGTGTGGCTAATCCTGCAGAAAAAGTAACTGCATGCTGCTCAGCTATACCCACATCAAACGCACGGGAAGGCATAGCCTTCATCATAATGTTCAATGAGGAGCCTGAGGGCATAGCTGGGGTAACCCCCATAATCCGCTCATCTTGCTCAGCAAGCTCCACCAAAGTATGGCCGAAAACATCCTGGTATTTGGGAGCTTGAGGTTCAGAAGAGGTTTTTTTGAAAATCTCTCCGGTTACTTTATCAAACGTTCCAGGGGCATGCCACGTGGTTTTATTCCCATTTTCCGCGGGAGCATATCCTTTACCTTTTACGGTGATGCAATGAAGTATTTTAGGTCCCGGAATATCTTTTAAATCGCGGAGTATCTCAGCGAGATGATTCACATCATGCCCGTCCACGGGCCCAAAATACCTTAAATTTAGTGATTCGAACAGGTTGCTCTGATTAAGCAAGGCAGACTTGATGCCGCCTTCCACCTTTGAGATTACTTCCTGGGCGCTGCTACCAAACTTGCTTAGCTTGCCTAGAAGCTTCCATACCTCATCCTTTACTTTGTTATAAGTACGGGACGTAGTGATATCTGTAAGATAATCTTTGAGTGCTCCGACATTGGGATCGATGGACATGCAATTGTCATTGAGGATAATCAAGAGGTTTGTATCACTTACTCCCGCATGATTCATGGCCTCAAATGCCATCCCACCAGTCATAGAACCATCTCCGATTACCGCTACATGCTGTATCCCCGAGCCTTTGTATTTAGATGCAACGGCCATACCTAAAGCCGCTGAGATAGAAGTGCTCGAGTGTCCTACCCCAAATGTATCGTACTCACTCTCCTTTCTTTTGGGAAAACCAGATAGCCCACCATATACTCTATTCGTATGGAAACCATCCCTTCTCCCTGTCAGAATCTTATGCCCATATGCCTGATGGCCTACATCCCAGACCAGCTGATCTTCGGGAGTGTTCAGCACATAATGTAAGGCAACCGTCAGCTCGACCACCCCGAGGCTAGCACCAAAATGCCCTCCATACACCGATACGTTATCGACTATGAATTGCCGGAGCTCATCACAAATCTGCACCAGCTTGTCTTTAGGAAGTCTCTTAAGATCAGCAGGGCTGTTTATTTGGGCTAATAATTCTCCTGGTTCAATGAGCATTTTGCATCGTTTGTTGGGTCAAAAAAGAATAACATAAAGCGTGCTCCTTTGTTTCTCCCTTTTAAATAATCGCAGTTCCGGTCTCAATCCTCTTTCTCTTCACTGAATCCAATTAAATTAACCTAATTGAATATCTTTGACAACCAGAAAGCAAAATTAACCAATAATTTAAATATCCTTTGGGTTTTGAGATCAAATTACCGCTCTTTGAAGGTCCCTTTGACCTGATGCTCTTTTTTATAGAGCGGGATGAATTGGACATTTACGATATTCCGATCGCTAAGATCACCAATGATTTCCTGGAATATATCCATCATATGGAGCATATGGAGATCGAAATAGCCAGTGATTTTATTTTATTTGCCGCCACCCTCATGAGAATAAAATCACGTATGCTCTTACCACGTCCCGAGCTGAATGAGAAAGGTGAGGAAATTGACCCAAGAGAAGAGCTAATAAGAAACCTTTTGGAATATAAGAAGTACAAATCCGTAGTAGAGGAGCTTGCTTCTCTGGAAAGTGCTAGACTTTCCCGGGAAAAAAGAGGTAACCTTGCAATCGAACTTTACCAATTGAGCAAAGTGGATGATGTGGATGCTGAAATGCAACATGTGGATTTATACAAATTGCTTAAGGTATTCCAGAAGACAATATCCAGAATGGCAGCCCGCATTGATGAAACCAAACACACTGTAATTCAATATCCCTATACCATCGAACAGCAAAAAGACTTTGTCCTGGAAAAGATGAGCTTCAAAGATAAAATCCCCTTCACCGATTTCATTAGCTATAAGCCGGATAAAATTTTTGTGATTTATACCTTTCTGGCAATTTTGGAGCTTTTACAGCTTTCTCTAGTGACCATTGTCATAGGAGACGGTTATAATAATTTCTGGGTGGAAAAGACTGAGCCAATCGCTACAGCTTAACATATGAAATCGAGCATGACGCAAGCGACGCACACTGGGATGATTATAATCGCTGCGAGATTCCCTGTCCGACGACAGGCGGGCATGTGACCACTGAGAATCAAATTATAAACAGATGAAATTGGACAATAAGAAGATTTTCGAGACACTTAACCCCAATAAGGTCTGGGTTCCCATCCTTATAGGAGTCAGTATCGTATTGGGCATGTTTTATTTTGACCCATCTGTCAATTCCAATACTTTAAAAGGTGTTTTTGATGCTTCTTTACTCTGGATACTGGTCGCAATAGTAGTGATCTTATTTCGGGATGGAGGGTATGTATTCAGGATTAGGGAAATTACTGACAGGCAGCTTTCCTGGACCCGGGCGATCTATGTGATTATACTTTGGGAATTTGCTTCTGCTGTAACACCCTCCGTGGTAGGAGGTACTGCCGTGGCCATGTTTATCCTCAATAAAGAGGGGATAAAAATGGGAAAAGCCATTGCTTATGTCATGGTCACCGCCATCTTGGACAACCTCTTCTTTGTCATCGGAGCACCTGTCATACTCTTTTTTGCAAAAGGAAATATTTTTGCGAGTACCAAAGTCCTCGAAGCTAAACTTGACAATAGCCTGCAGGCAATTTTCTGGATCAGCTATAGCCTCTATGCTTCTTATAGTTTGGTCATGGCACTTGCCCTATTTTACAGACCGCGGGTGTTTAAGTGGATTCTGATTAAGCTTTTCTCCATCAAATGGTTGAGGAAGTGGAAGCATGATGCACAAGAGTATGGCAATCAGATCATAGAAGCTTCCAAAGAGCTTGCTGGCAAAAACTGGAGGTATTGGGTACCTATAATCCTTGCCACAGTTTTCATCTGGAGTTCGAGGTACCTCATGCTGAATGCACTCATTTCAGCCTTCGTGCCGCTCACGTTAGAGCAAAATGTGATCGTATTTGCCAGGCAAGTAATCATGTGGATCGTCATGATGATATCTCCCACCCCGGGAAGCAGCGGCACCGCAGAGTTCTTCTTTGCACAGTTTTTTACACAGTTTCTCACCAATTATACTTTCGTGACGAGTATCCTGTGGAGACTTCTATCCTATTACCCTTATTTGCTGTTGGGGGCCATATTCCTCCCAAGGTGGATCCGACAGGTTTTCTTTAATAAAAAGAAAAAAAGCCAGAAGTGATATGCTTCAGGATTTAAACCTCTCCCAAATCATGCAGCTCACAGGAGGAAGACTTCTGGCAGGCGAGGGAAATGTGGATATATCCCAGATCAGTATTGATTCAAGGCAGCTAACAATACCCCACAAAACCCTATTCATCGCTTTGAAAGGGGCTAAATCAGATGGCAGTCACTACATCAATTCCATGGCCGATTTGGGAGTACCCATTTTTTTGGTACATGACGACTATCAAGTCCCACAAGGTCTATCCAGCTCTACGTTGGTTATAGCTGTTTCTGATACCAGGAAGGCATTGCAGTCACTTGCCCGGTTTCAGCGTGAACAATTTAAAAAACCCATCGTCGCCATTACCGGAAGCAATGGAAAGACCATTGTAAAAGAATGGTTAGGGCAGGTATTGGGCCAGCAGTTTGCTGTTGCTAAAAGTCCGAAAAGCTATAATTCCCAAGTCGGTGTCCCGCTTTCAATTTTCGGAATAGAGCCCTACCATCAGGTGGCTGTATTAGAAGCAGGCATTTCCACTATAAATGAAATGGATGCTCTGGCCGATATGATACAGCCGGACCTAGGTATTTTCACCAATCTGGGATCAGCTCACGAGGAAGGTTTCGGGAGCCTGGAAATCAAACTGTCAGAAAAACTCCGGCTATTCCCAAAAGCCAAGCTTATTATCTATTGCAGGGATCAACCTTTTACCGCAGGACGGATCGAGCAAATGTTCCCCAGCGAACGTCTGGTCTCCTGGTCAGATCTTCCAGGAAGCGATTACACCAGATCCCTCAGGAATACATCGACAGGTGTGCGTATGGTACTTGTGAAAAACGATCTGACCACACTCACCTTTCGAATCCCTTTTGCCGACCCAGCTTCGTTGGAAAACATTACCCACGTCATCATTGCCGCACTCACTTTGGGGCAAATCCCTGAATCGATCCAGACAGGCATTGCTCATTTAAAGCCTGTGGATATGCGTCTAACCCTGAAATCAGGAATAAATGACTGCATGCTGATTGATGACACCTACAATAATGACTTGGCAGGGTTAAAAGTGGCACTGGACTTTATGCAGCAACAACGTCCGAAGCGGAACAAAGTGCTGATTCTGTCAGATCTCCTTCAGCAAGGCACTCCTGACAAGGTATATGATGAAGTCATCCGACTGGCCAATTCCCATGGAATTGACAGGATCATTGGAGTGGGAAAGGATATATTCAGAATCCAGGAAGGATTCAACAAGGATTTTCAAGGGTTTGGTTCAACCCAGCTGGCATTGGAAGGGATCGACACCACTTCCTTCAATAATGATCTTATCCTGATCACCGGGGCCAGGTCATTTGGATTTGAAGAGATTGTAAACAAACTTCAACAACGTATACATGGGACCACACTGGAAATCAATTTCAACGCGCTGACCCATAATTTCAATTTTTACAAGAGTCTTTTAAAACCTCAAACCAAGGTAATGGTGATGGTGAAGGCATTTGCCTACGGAGGTGGCTCAATAGAAATTGCCAACCATAGTCAACTGATGGGGGCCGATTATCTTGCTGTTGCCTTTTCTGATGAAGGTGTGGCATTGCGAAAGCAAGGCATCCATTTGCCTATTATGGTATTGAATCCATCGGAAGAATCGTTTTCCCTTTGCGCTGAATACAATTTGGAGCCGGTGGTATTCAGCCCGGAATTTTTCAGGAGTCTTGCCCTTTGGTGCACTCACCATAAATCTACCTTATCCATCCATCTGGATCTGGACACCGGTATGCACCGGCTCGGCTTTGACACCGGCCAGCTGGATGAGCTAAAAAGCCTTATCGGGGAAAACCCAGATCTTCGGGTAGCATCTATCTATACCCACCTGGTAGGAGCTGATGAACAGGTGCACCACGACTTCACTTTGGGCCAGCTTGATCAATTCGACAAGATGAGCAAAGAAATAGCAGCAGTTCTCCCATACTCCCCTCTTCTCCATGCGCTGAACTCTGCCGGCATTGTGGCTTTTCCGGCGTATCAGTTTGATATGGTTAGACTGGGCATCGGACTTTATGGGGTAGAAGTCACCGGAAAAAATGATACTGCCCTTAAATCGATAAGCACGCTGAAGACGACTATTTCCCAGGTAAAGACATTAGCCCCCGGTGAAACCGTGGGATATAGCAGGAAAGGCCTCATGAAAAACGGAGGGAAAATTGCCACACTTTCCATCGGTTATGCAGATGGATACGACAGAAGGTTCAGTAACGGGAATGGCTTTGTTTTAATCCAAGGAAAAAAAGCACCTGTCATAGGAAATGTCTGCATGGACATGTGCATGGTAGATGTAAGTGAGATAGACACCAAAGCGGGGGATGAAGCAATAATTTACGGCAAGGATATCTCTCTTAAAGAACTGGCAGTTAGAATAGGTACGATCCCTTACGAACTCCTGACGAATATCAGTACACGCGTCAAGCGGATATATTATCTGGATTAAGCAGCTATTTTTTCTAACTTCAACTATGAAAATCACAAAAAAGAGGCTGGCTCATATCGTCTTTGAATCCGATGACCCTTCTTCTAAAGGATTTGACATAGTTATTCTTATTTTAATCTTCGGATCGGTAATCGTGGCCATGCTGGATTCTGTCGCTGAACTCAGGATCCGCTTTGGGGCAATCTTTTTCTATCTCGAATGGGCCTTTACCATTCTATTCACCATTGAGTATCTGCTGCGGATCTGGCTCACCAGTAAAACGTTCAGGTATACCACAAGTTTTTATGGCTTGGTGGATCTGATGGCGATTTTACCGGGCTACCTTAGTTTGTTCATTATAGACACCCAGTTTCTTTCAGTAATCAGGGCACTTCGTCTGCTTAGGGTCATCAGAATTCTAAAGCTGGGAAGATATATGTCAGAAGCCGCTTTTATTAAAGAAGCCCTCAAAGCGAGCTCAACCAAGATTCAGATTTTTTTGTTTTCTGTCCTTACCATTGTGTTGATAATGGGCACACTTATGTTTATCATTGAAGGTCCGGTGGCAGGATTTACCAGCATTCCGGTTTCTATGTACTGGGCTGTGGTGACATTGACTACAGTGGGATTTGGAGATATTACTCCCATCACCCCTTTAGGTCAGCTCATGGCCTCCCTTATCATGCTACTTGGTTATGCCATCATAGCGGTACCTACAGGTATAGTAAGTTCAGAAATGACCAGCCGGAGAAGCCGAAAAGCTATTTTAAACACCAAAACATGTACTTTTTGCGGATTCGAAGGAATTGACCCTGCAGACAGGTTTTGCAGGAACTGCGGCCAAAAGACCAATTAGGGCCTGCTGAAAAACGCCAGTAAAAAGATTGGAAGCCATAGTTTGAGTTATCAGACCATTTTTAAGGTAAGCTGTTTTTCAGCAAGTGCAAGCTTTTTGACCACAATAGCCCCTTATTCATGCATCGGAAAATCCAAAAACAGTATTTTTTTGAGCTAGCCTCAGCCCCACCATCTTCTACGTTGCCCTCATTCGAAGTATAAGCATACACCATCATTCGGACGCCTTGAAGCTGGTACAGCTGAGACTTTTTCAGCAAGCCCCAATTAACTGTCCAGGCTTAAAAACTCCTGTATATCTTTGATTTTCCCAAAGAGTAAAAGGATATCCCCGGTATGGAATATATACTCGGCAGCAATCACTCCAACCGCCGTACGATGGGGGGTCTTGATTCCCAACAAATTGGCCTTTTCCTTGATTTGTATCACCGTAAGGATGTTGAGAGAATAATCTTGACGGATATTTGCTGCTCCCACAGACATCCCAATGTACCGGTGTGGGACCTTGATCTCCACTATATTATAATCATCTGATATTTCCAGGGAATCAATCACTCCCTTCATCTCCAATCTCTTTGCCAGACGCTCCGCCGTATCTTCCTCAGGATGGATAATCTCGTCTACGCCTATAGCCCGAATCACGGTTTCATGAAGTGAGTTGATCGCCCTACCAATGATCCGTTTCACATTCATCTGCTTGAAAATCGCAGTAGCCATAATTGATGCACCCACATCTTCACCAATAGCAATGATCACCACATCACAGCCCTTCATGGGAAGATTGGTGACAGCCTGTTGATCCGTCGCATTGAGTGTGACCGCATGCGTTATTTTATCCTTGATAAGATCGATCCTACCTTGACTACTGTCCACGCCTACCACCTCATGCCCAAAGTCAGTCAGCCTTTTTGCCAGGTATGCACCGAAGTTACCCATACCTATTATAATGTATTTCATCTGTTTATAATTTGTTTTTCAGTGGTCATTACCTGTCCCGATAAATCGGGAGAATCTCGCATAGCTGATAATCACTCCTCTGTGTGAGTCTGTTCACCCTGCTTAATTCTATACCCCGAGAAGTTAAGTGATATAAACGGTCTCTTCAGGATATTTATAGTTTTGCTCACCGATTCTCCGGGCGGCAGCCACTAGAATCGTCAATGTCCCTACTCTTCCAAGGAACATGATTATGATAATTACAACCTTACTTGCCACGCTCAGGTTTGCTGTAATTCCGAGGCTGAGCCCCACTGTTGCAAATGCACTGAAAACCTCAAAAGCAACATCTATCAGTGCCAGCTCAGGATTGAAAGCCATAATGAGGAAAACCCCCAACCCTATTACAAGAAATGAAAGGGAAATCACAGCAAATGCTTTTCTGAGAGTATCTGAACTAATTTCGCGGCGGAATACCTCCACCCTGACTCTTCCTGTAGCAATACTCCAGGTATTGATTATCGCTACTGCAAAGGTGCTGGTTTTTATCCCCCCACCCGTAGAACCGGGCGAGGCCCCGATCCACATCAGCAGGAGATATATCAATACTGTCGGCAATGCCATACTGCCCATATCTACGGTATTAAACCCTGCCGTCCTAGGTGTAACACTTCCGAAAAAAGCCGTAACAAACTTACCGTATCCACTAAGCCCATTTAGGGTATGGTGTTCTTCGAACACCCAATAGCTAAGAAAACCGATAACCAAAAGAATACCTGTCGTATAGATTACCAAACGTGTGTTCAGATTCGATACGCGTGGTGTATGTCTGTATCTTTCTAAGCCTATTAATTCCCTGGTTTTACCAGAGAGTGCATGTTTTATGTAGTTGTAATAATTTATGAATACCGGGAAACCAATACCTCCCAGGATAATGGTGAAAGCGACGGTTAGATGCATGGAATACAACTCTCTAAACCCCTCTTGATATAACCCATTTGAAAGCGTGGAAAAACCCGCGTTACAAAAAGCAGAGATCGCATGAAATGCAGCAAAAAAAGCACGGTCAGCACCGGAGGCAAATAGTGACAGGTCTGAATAGTGGTAAATGAGCACAGCAGCAATCAATTCCACCCCCAAAGTGAAAAGGATAATCTTAACGAGTGTAGAGCTGATTTCGCTGATGTTATTTTCATTGATGTAATCCCTAAGAAAAAGGCTGTTTTCGATAGACAGGCTTCCCTTGAAAAAAAAACCGAAAAAACTCGTAAAGGTCATCATGCCCAGGCCACCGATCTGGAAAAGACACATGATGATGATTTGCCCAAATACAGTAAACTCCGTAGATGTATCCAGCACGATCAAACCCGTGACACATACCGCACTTGTCGAAGTAAATAAAGCATCTACTAGGCTAATACCATTCACCGAGGCTTTTGGCAGGCTCAATAGGGCTGTCCCCATTAATATCAACACCAGAAAACTAAGAATAAATATCAAAGACGGGCTTAGCTTCAGTTTATTGATCATTAAGCTCAATTTGCTCAGCTCCATCAAAAAGACGATAATGACGGCGATGTTCACCAAAAGATATTTTTTGGAAATGATCAAAATGTCCTCCGGTACATTGGTTTTCACAAACTCCCATCTGATTAGGGCCATCACCAGCAGAACAATCCCGAGGCAAAGTTCAAAGATTATACGCTTGGATTTCAGGGAAGAGTTCATCAAAAGTATATGTGAAATTAAAGCCAGCCCCAGAATAAAAAGAATCAGCGTAAATATAAGTGAAGTGATTTCAAGGCTATGCTCGTCTGGGGCATAGCCCAAATGGTACAGAAAAAGAGCGAATGAGCCAAAGCTCAGGTATCTTATGATCTCCTCCAGGATTGACCTGGATCTACTAAGAAAAAGTAAATTCTTATCCTTGTTGGAAAAAAGTTTAAGCGGTAGTTTCATCCGGTATCTTCTGAACGGTTAAACGCCGACACTATGATTTTTCTGCGTGCTTCCTCAGTCGTGAAAGGTATGATTTTTCTGAATATAGGAGGCACTTTTCACTTAAATTCTGAGCAGAATAGATGCTTGATTTCCCGCTCGCAAAATATGTCGCAAGACATGCTATACCTATAAAAACACCTTCCCGATAATCAAAAAGTTCCATTCACATAACAGTGCATGTCAGCCTCATGTCTGTGACTCCGGAAAACATCCCGGCAAAGCCCATCCCTGCCATAAGTGCCATTGGATGAGTTATCCGTCCGGAAATTGCGCTTCCCAAGGCAGCTGTGATAAAGAAAAGAGGGGCAACTCACCTCCTTCAAAGCCCGCCCCCAATGTCAATGCCGCCATTCCTGCCTTTATTTACCAATCATGCCTGAGAGTAGGCTCTCAAAAGCTTCTAAAACTCTTGGAATTCCCAAACCTATACATGTGGTACTGTACGAAATAAAGACAACGGTGACAATCAATAGTCCACTAATGATCGCCCCATTGAGGCCATGCAATACGTTGTAAAAATATTTTCTAAATATGGCGTGTACATTGGGCAAATAATCCCTCGGATAAGCCAAAACATACCCCGGCCAAAGAAGATTTGGAACAGTATGGTCAGGCATAATATCAACAGAATAATGGGTGTGCTCCACCCCTCAAGCTGACGAACAAACCCAATGAGCCGCAAACGCCCTCCAGAACGCAGGCGAGATGGATTTCCATGTCAAATTCCTATGACTACCCATTTCAAAAGCAGATGCAAACCCACACCTGCTATCTAAACATGTCTTCTATATCATAATGAGACACTAAGCCATTTGGTCAACTGGTCTGCCAGCGATTCTCCCATCTGTATGGCAGATCTTCCCTACCCGCGGATCCCCAAACAAATGCGTCAAAAGCCTACCACAAAGAATCAAAGGCATCATTCAGAAAGGGACTGGATGTTTGTTTTTATAGAGTTCTTCCAATAAAAGATTATTTCCCTTTACAGAATTTCCCCCATATTTAGAACATGTCCTACCAGATGATCAAACCCGCTAAGGGAGCAATATTATAATCCAGGTATGGTTTTCTCTATAAACTGCAACGGATTCAAGGGCGAGTAAAAACAGCTGATGCCGAACCTGTGAGCAGCCCAATCCACATACCTAGTGCTGATCAATGTAAAATTCTATGTCCCAAACCGTGCAATTTGAATGGTCCAGTAAAATTGATAAGACTCAAATTAGGTATAGATATTGAATTTTATCCATGACAAATAGAGTTTGATGAATGCACACATTTAACTTATTTGCCCATATGAAGTTATTTATCTAAAACCCAGTCCATGCAAAATATCTTAATTACTGGAGGTTCTGGCCTTATTGGTAAAAAAATCACCGCTCTCCTGGAGGCAAAGGGCTACACAGTAGCATGGATGAGCAGATCTCCCAAAAAACAAAAATCATTTCTCTGGGATATTCAAAAAGAAACAATCGATCCAGAAGCAATGGAATGGGCGGATGCGGTAATCCACCTGGCTGGTGCCAGTGTAGCAGAAAAGAGATGGACAGAGGATAGGAAAAAGGAAATTTTGGAATCCAGGGTGAAGAGCACGCAATTACTTTTTAAAGCAATCAAAGTAGCCGAAAAAAAACCAAATTCCTTCATATCGGCATCTGCCGTTGGATATTATGGTTTCGATACCGGCGCCGGTCTTATTGACGAGAACTCCTCTCCCGGTGATGATTTTCTTGCTCACGTAGTGGTGGCCTGGGAAAGTGAAGTAAAAAAAATGGAGCTGCTCGAACTTCGTACCGTCCTTCTTAGGATAGGTATCGTACTTGACTCGGAAGGAGGTGCCTTAAGTGAATTGATGAAACCTCCCATAGCTGCTCCGCTTGGTTCAGGGGACCAATGGATGAGCTGGATCCACAGCGACGACTTAGCTGGGATGTTTGTTTTTGCTTTGGAAAAGACGACTCTTCAGGGGGTATTCAATGCAGTTGGCCCCAATCCTTCGACCAATCAGCAACTTACCCAAGCTGCTGCAAAAGCCAAAGGCAAGCCTTATATAGGAATAGGAGTACCAAAATTTATCCTGAAATTATTCCTGGGAGAAATGGCCGGAATGATCCTAGGGGGCAGTCGGATATCATCGCATAAAATCCAAAAGTCAGGATATGAATTTGAATGCGCAGAACTCATGCCAGCACTCAAAGACATTTTTGACCGGTGAATTATAGGGTTCTTTTTCCTCTTCCGATCAAAAACCATAGTATGGTCCCAACAAAGGGTACCAGTACAACAATCAGTATCCATACTATCTTATCGGTGGGGTTTGCAAAATTACTTACCACGACATCATAAATAGTATAGGCATAAATAGCCAATCCGAGAATCCCAAGTCCAAACATGTTTTATAAAGTAATTTTAGAATTTTTACCTAGAAATAAATAAAGAGTAGGGCCTATTATATGTGCAAAAATCAGCACAATAACCCAGATCAGTTTCATATTGGACTCTTTGAAATCTGAGCGGATAACATCAACCAATAAGATAGTCCAAAAAACCAAATACCCTAAACTGACCAAAAGCAATATTCCCATAATACGTTCAAACGGTTTTTTCTTTATTCTAAGCTGCCCATTTTAAAGTCTTTCTCGCTTACATCCCTTTGCATCCAATGTGGATTTTCATCTGTTTATAATCTGATTCTCAGCGGTCATTACCTGTCCCGAATTCGATCGGGAGAATCTCGCAGCGATTATAATCATGCCAATGTGTGACTTTTAGACATGCCCGATTTCATCTGATAAGCAAGCACATATACCATTAGATTGAAGAGGATTTTATATTTTTATTAGACAGCATGAGATGGAAAATTGAGCAAAAAGGGGCTCTCAGATCCAATAAAATCCATATATGTTCCTCAAATATTTTAACCACTGAACCAAAATAGCTTTTTTTGGGTAATCATTATAGGAATTTAGCCAAAAGTTAAACCCTTATCCCTTATGAAGAAAGTTTCAGTGTGCCTGCTTTTTTGTCTTTCTGCACTCGCGGGCTTTGCCCAAGTGGATCTGAGCTACTACTTACCGCAGGGTTACACCTACAATCCGGATATTCCCACCCCACAGGAAGTTTTGGGGTACCAGGTGGGCGAGTGGCATGCCAGCCACGACCAATTGGTGATGTATATGAAGGCAGTTGCCGCAGTCTCAGACCGGGTAACACTAGAGGAGACAGGAAGAACTTATGAGAAGAGGCCGCAAGTATTACTGACTATCACTTCTCCTTCAAATCACGGGCGCATCGACCAGATCAAGGCCGAACGCGCCAAATTAAGAGATGCTGGAACAAACGTGAATATTGCTGAAATGCCAGTAGTCATGTTTATGGGGTATTCTGTGCATGGAAACGAGCCTAGTGGCGCCAACGCCTCGCTCTTGGCACTTTATCATTTTGCAGCTGCCAATGAGATCGCCGCTGACCTTGACCACATTATTCTCTTACTCGATCCTGCTATCAATCCGGATGGACTAAACCGGTTTGCTTCGTGGGTCAACTCCCATAAAGCTTATCATTTAAACGGTGACCCTAACGGTCGGGAATACAATGAAGCTTGGCCGCGTGGAAGAACTAACCATTATTGGTTTGACCTTAACCGGGATTGGCTTCCTGTGCAGCATCCTGAATCAAGAAACCGGGTGCGTGTTTTTCAGGAATGGCTGCCAAACATCCATTTGGACTTCCATGAAATGGGATCCAACAGTACATTTTTCTTTCAGCCTGGGGTACCCTCCCGTATGCACCCGTTAACTCCGGCGAAGAACTTTGAACTGACGGAAAAGATAGGAAGATACCATGCGAAGGCATTGGATCAAATCGGCTCCCTGTATTATAATCAGGAAAACTACGATGACTTTTATTATGGAAAAGGGTCTACCTATCCAGATGTGCAAGGATCTATCGGGATTCTGTTCGAGCAGGCTAGCAGTAGAGGACACCTTCAGAAAACGGCAAACGGAATGTTGAGCTTCCCGTTTACGATAAGAAATCAGTTCACAGCAAATCTCTCATCCTATCAGGCAGCCAAGGACATGAGACAGGAGCTAAACCAATGGATGAAGGACTTTTACGCCGAAGTAAAGACAGAAAGCGACAATGACACCAACAAAGCGTATATTTTTGGAAGTAAGGAAGATGATGCGAGAAGTTATCACCTGGCAGATCTGATTCTCCAGCACAATATTCAGGTTTTTAGTCTTAAAGAAAATATTACAGTAAATGGTGCTGAATTCAAAAGCGGATACTCCTATATAGTTCCTGCAGACCAACCCCAATACAGATTGATCAAGGCGATGTTTGAAACCCGGAAGGAATTTCAGGACAGTCTGTTTTATGACATTTCCGCCTGGACCTATCCCATGGCCTTCAATTTGGATTACAAAGCACTCAACAGCCAAATATTGAATTTGGCAAATGTGGAGCTGGAAAGCAAGACCTCACTGACTATGGCTCCAGGTCAGGTCATAGGAAGTCCAGGGGCCTATCAATATGCCATGGAGTGGACAGATTATTATGCCCCAAAGGCTGCGTACAAATTCATGAAAGAGGGGTTCATGGTCCGTGTGGCAAATGCTGAGTTTTCTACCTCAGAAGGAAAAAAATTCGGAAGGGGCACCCTATTGATTGATAAAGGAGCATCAGGTATGGACGATGAGACTTTCTTTCAAAAGCTAAATGATATCGCAAAGCAAGCCAATGTGGATATCCATGGCTTATCTACAGGATATACGTCTGGAATCAACATGGGCTCTACGCTTATTACACCGCTGGAGAAACCTGTGATTGCACTGTTGGTAGACAATGGTGTAGACAGCGGAGAAGCTGGGGAGATCTGGCATCTTCTTGATCAGCGTTTTGAAATGCCCGCAACACTCTTACCGGTAGGTTCCGTGGGCATGTCTGTTTTGGATAATTATAATGTGATCCTCATGCCAGACGGGAATTATAGAAGTCTGGGACAATCGGGTGCAGAAGCAATTAAAGCCTGGGTTGCAAAAGGGGGAACTCTGGTGGCCAAAGGTGGGGCCCTTCAGTTTTTACAACAAAATGAAATCGGAAAATTCAGTTTTAAAGAAGTAGAAAATACAGACTCCGCGCTGCAGAGAAAATATGCTGATTACGAAAATCTAATTGGGGCCAAAGTGACAGGGGGAGCTATTTTCAATGCCCGTCTGGATCTTACCCATCCCCTAGGGTACGGCTATATCGAACCGGAAATCCATACATTCCGAAACGACAATTTATTTTTGGAACCCTCCACAAATGCCTTTGCCAACCCTATGGTTTACACCGATAATCCGCTTGCATCCGGCTATCTACACCCATCACATCTGGAGAGCATCCGTAACAGTGCTGTCATCCGTATCTCCAATCATGGAAGGGGAAGAATCATCGGGTTTGCTGACAATCCCAACTTTAGGGCATTTTGGTTTGGGACCAATAAGCTTTATATGAATGCTATCTTCTTTGGCCAGATTATTCAAGGAGCTACTGCCCGCTGACCTAGATACACTATGCTATCCCAATTGTCCTAATCGCTGTCAGTCCACTATTTTATACATCATGAATGCATTCTTCAGAAGGCTGATTGCCTCAGTTTTACTCGGGATTTCGTGCACCCTGTTGGGCCTAGCTCAAGAAATGAGCTTTGAAGAATATAATCCGCCTTCTACGCTTAAGGTACCTGAAAACCCCATTTCAAAAGCCAAGTTCCCTTTCGTGGACATCCACAGCCATCAAGGAGGTATAACAAAGGAAAGGATCGAGACGCTGCTGAGCGAGATGGAAGATCTCAATATGGGCGTAATGGTGAACCTCAGTGGAAGGGGCTTTGGCAGAGGTAATAGCAATGCCCAGCAGGAGTACATCAAATCTATGCTTGCTGAATTCGGGGCTTATGCCCCAGGCAGATTTATGGTATTCACTAATTTGGATTTTGCGGGTTTCGGGGATGAGAACTGGTCCCGACTGGCCGTGAAAGAACTGGAAGAAGATGTAGCTGCGGGAGCCAATGGCCTGAAAATCTATAAAAGTCTAGGCTTGACCATCACAGATAGTAACGGTGATCGGGTCCCTGTAGACCATCCCGACCTTGATCCCATTTGGGCTAAAGCTGGGGAGTTGGGAATTCCAGTGCTTATCCACTCTGCGGACCCTGCCCAATTCTGGGAAGAGATGGACGCAAATAATGAACGCTGGCTGGAATTGAAACTGAATCCAACAAGGAAAAGAAGTGCTTCAGACCCGGCTCCATTCGATCAGATTATCAAGGAGCAACATCACGTTTTTGAAAAACATCCCCGAACTACTTTCATCAATGCCCATATGGGATGGATGGCAAACGATCTGGATAAGGCAGGCGCACATCTGGACAGGTACCCTAACGTCAATTTTGAAATCGGCGCTGTCATTGCTGAGTTGGGACGTCAGCCGCGGAGAGCAAAGGAATTTTTTATGATCTATCAGGATAGAATCCTTTTTGGAAAGGACGCCTATAACAAAGAGGAATATTACACCTATTTCCGCGTTTTGGAAACCGAGGATGAGTATTTCCCCTATTACAAAAAGTATCATGCCTATTGGAAAATGTATGGGCTGGGGCTGCCAGATGCAGTACTAAAAAAAGTGTATTTTAAAAATGCCCTGAGGATTGTCCCCAATATGGACAAAACTTTGTTTCCGGATTAAACCTAAAGCAAAAGAATAGCTGGCATAGTCTGTACCGGATGGATCCGACTACTATAGGTTATTACAGCCTGATTTCTTTAAAGTAGCCTGTGGGTTACCTGTTCAACTTGGGCTTTTGGATCCGGGCCCGGCTAGTTTTCGATATCAATGCTGAGGATTGTTTGTTAGGTGGCTGTTCATCCTTATATTTTTGGTTCAATGACAATCTTTCAACTATTTAAAAAACTTACACCTTTTATCAGGCCTTACCGAAGCCTGATCTTTTATACGTTGCTGCTCACCATAGTGGGCTCATTCGCTGCGCAGGTAAACGCATTTATTCTCAAGTATACTGTAGACTCCATCGGTGGACTTCTGAAAACAGATTCTCCGCTTCAGCAGGGGTGGTCTCTATTACTTACTATATCTTCCATCCTTTTGGCAAAAGAATTGGTTTACTCCCTCGTCCAGTTTGGACAAAAGTTTTATGGGGAAAAACTTCGGATTTTTATTGCGAGGGACTTTGCCCAGACTATTGTAGAAAAGATCCTTACTTACCGGATGGCATTTTACACCTCCCCAGAAAATGAGAGTGGGAAGTTACAGACCAGAATTGATCTAGGAGTAAGCAGCCTGACGCGGCTGGTACAGAATTTTTTCATTGATATTCTTCCCCTTTTTGCCAATGCCATCGTGGCATTGGTGGTGATGTTTGTGGCCAATTTCTATGTAGGGCTCGTTGGGCTTTTTATCATTCCACTTTATTTTTATGTCAGTCAGTTACAGGCAAGCAAACTGACCGGGTTCCGCAGAAGTATGCGCAAATACCGTGAGACTAAAAGTAACCGTATTATCAATCTAATCGAATCGATTTTGGTCATCAAGTCTTTTGTAAATGAACCTATAGAAGCTGAGCGACACAAAAAGATCCAGTTTGAAATGACGGAGAACCAAATGGAAACCCGAAAAACAAGCTTCATTTTTGAAAGTTTAAAGAGTTTTATAGAGCAAATCGGTATCATTATCATTATCATTCTTACGGCTTACTTTGTTCTCAGCGATCAGATGACAACCGGGGCCATTCTATTCCATATTTTGCTTTTCAACAACGTCTCAGCCCCTATCCGGCAGCTACACCGGATTTATGACGAAGTAAATGATGCGTTGATCTATTCTGAAGGGTTCTTTGACATATTGGAGGCAGATGAAGAGCAGGAATATACCGGTACCTACCGGCCTGAAACTATTCAGGGTCTGATTGAAATCCGAGGAGTGGATTTCATATACCCCAATGGCATACAGGCTCTACACAATGTAAGTATGACTATCCGACCTAACGAGATCACCGCCTTGATTGGATTAAGTGGTGCTGGCAAGAGCACGGTAATTAACCTGTTGGATAAATTCTATGAACCATCTCAGGGAGACATCTATCTGGATGGTATAAGATTGAAGGATTATGATACTGCTTTTCTCCGTAAACACGTTGGGCTGGTCCTACAGAAAAATCATATTTTCAAAGGAACGATAGCCGAGAATATTCTCTACGGTCACCCTGAAAAGACAATGGATGAAGTCATCCTGGCCTCTAAAAAAGCCTATATCCATGACCAGATAATTGCTATGCCGTTAGGATATGACTCCATGGCCAATCTACTGTCTGGAGGACAGCAGCAGCGGATTGCCATAGCCCGTATGTTTCTGAAGAATCCCCCGATCGTATTCCTTGACGAGCCCACTGCCAACCTCGATGCTATAGCCACTGAGCAGATCAAAATGAGCCTGGACGAAATCAAAAAAGACCGGACGGTGATCATCATATCCCATAGTATTTCACAGATTATCGATGCCTCCAATATAATTGTGATGGAAAAGGGAGCAGTGGCAGAGACTGGTACTCACGAAAGCCTCTATGAACAGAAAGGAGTCTACCACCGAATCTTCACCGCAATGGCAAATAGCCTGAACATCAGTAAAATCAAACAGTCTCTCGAAGATTGAATTTTGCTTTTCACAACTAAATGTCGAACATCGCTTTATGGTCAGGTATGCAATACATTCCAAGTTTAGAAAAGCCAGGTTAAAGACTACCCTTAAGTTTCTCGGAGTCTTATTCATTGTTTTATTGGTCACCATTTTTCAGGATTTTCTGCATGCCCGGTTTAACACCTACTCTTTTTACCTTTCCGAGTCCTTTCTTTTCAACTTGTTTTGGGTTTTGGTAATCCCTATTGGGCTGGCTTTGAAGAAGAGTTTTCAGAAATTACCTCTCTTAAAAAGTCTGCAGGGCAAATTATCGGGGACAGCTGTCTTCACTATAGCAGGATCCATGCTACATATTCTGGCATATGCCCTGCTGGTGTTTGGTGTTTCCGCTGTATTCTATTCACATACCTTCGGCTTTATCGGAAATCTGGGGTACACGCTATCCCATGATCTCTATAAATATCTCTTGGTATATGCAGCTATCTCTATTCTTATACTTCGAAAAAAACAGAAAGGTAATGAGGCAAATACAACCCCTGCATTTTCTGAACAGTTGGTTATCAGCTCGGGTAGATCACACCTGATTCTCACTACTGCACAGATAGTGTATATTCAAACTTCTACTCCCTATATTGAAATCCATACCCTAGATAAAAAACACTTACATTCAGAAACCCTTAAATCCATCCTTGGCAGACTCGACCCTGCCCTTTTTGTCCGTATTCACAAATCAACCATCGTTAACCTGGATCAGGTATCTTCTTACAAATCGCGACTTAACGGGGACTATGACGTCCATCTGAAGACGGGGGTCGTTTTGCGGCTCAGTCGGAACTATGTTGCTGATTTTAGAAAGTTACAGAATCAGACCCCACAGCTTAGGTCTTAAACTCCACGTCTTGGCATAATTGATTTTTACCAGGAAAAATTCTCCCGCAGATTTGGATCAAACATCAAAACCAATGATCCAAAACCCAATTAAAAATTATGCTTTGGCAATTCTTCTGAGCCTGTCCATCAGCTGCTCTGGGCAATCTAAAGTAAAGTACAACAGTTCCATGCCAGTGGGAGGAGTATGTGAAGGGTGCGAAGCCATCTATGAGTATGGTAGCAAGCACCTCCAACCGACAGATACCTTACCGATGTTCGAAGAGACAGAGCCGAAACTAAGGATTTCAGGAAAAGTCTACCAGCAGGATGGCAGGACACCCGCGTCCGGTGTGATTCTTTACATTTACCATACAGATAGGCGAGGCATCTATCCTACCCGGGGAGATGAAACCGGCTGGGCGAAACGGCATGGATTCATCCGGGGATGGGTAAAAACAGACAAAACGGGGAGCTATGAATTCTTAACCTTCAGACCGGGAGCCTATCCAGACAGGAGTGAACCGGAGCACATCCATCTTACAGTCAAAGAACCGGATAAAAACGAATATTATCTCGATGATTTCATGTTTGAAGATGATCCTTTACTCTCCTTGAAACATCGTAAGAAAGCGACTAACCGGGGAGGAAATGGCATCCTTCTGCCTGTTTGGTCAGATGGAATGTTAAAGCTCAATAGAGACATTGTATTAGGCCTAAATATTCCCCGTTATGATTAAATTACTTGGCTACTTGCTGCTGTGTATTCTAATGGGATGTGCTAAAAAGGAAAATGAGCTTTCAGCAAAAGTTCAGATTACGACTCCCAAAGCGCGTATGAATCAGGAGATGCCCACCGATACCCTGTGGATATGCTGCCAAAGCCGTGTCTTTTGGAAAGGGACAAAAATGCGGGGGCTGGGAAAGCATGAGGGTAAGCTTTATTTTGAGACCGGCTATTTGACGATGTCAGGAAGCCAACCTTTGAACGGATATCTCACAGTCAACATGAAGTCTATCCAGGTTACCGATATTCCTGAATCAGATCCCATCCCGCTACAGGAATTGACGGATCATCTCAAGGATGCTGACTTTTTTGATGTGGACAATTATCCTAAAGCACATTTTGAACTAGTCAATTTTATTCCGCTCGGGCAAGATCGTTGGGGAATTGATGGTAATCTGGTTATAAAAGGGATATCAAACGCTATTTATCTGGAAGCTATCCGGGATGCAAATGGGTGGAGTACCCGTTTCCGAATCAACCGATTCGATTGGGACATCGCCTATCGGGGTTCATGGGCAGACCGAACCTTAGTGGATAAGGAAATCGAACTGCAGGTAGACTTGGTGACGAAGCAATAAGCGTCATGAGAGTTTGCGTTGGCAGGGAAGCCCAGTCAGCTATATGAGCCATGGTTTGGAGGAATTCTAAGTAAGTATTGACCATCAGGCAAAAACAGAGATCTCAGCCCTATACCTATCGAGTGCTGCAGACAGCATTACAGCTCACTTACCAAAACTGGGCTTCCGAAAGAATTCCGGAAGCTCACTTATCTACTATGGGCAGCTGGATAACCTGCTATTCCTGAAAAATAACATGTTGGAAATTGTAAGGTGAATAAGCAATTGTTTGCCATATTGGAAAAAAATGAATCACAGTAGACTTGAGCGACTTCCACTACATCAACCCAAATAATAGTTTACGTTCTCTGGGTATCATCTTGATTTCCGCGGGACTGATTGTGCTGGCTGTCCCCTTATTTCTGGTTGTGGAGACTCCAGTCAGTAAAATCATTTTAGTAGGAGGTGGTGCTTTCGCTACAGGGATAGCGATGATTTCTATTTATTCGGGAACCCTTATTGACTTTAAGACCAAAAAACTTAAAGAGTACCAGAGCATTCTTTGGTTTAAGTCAGGAGAATGGAGACCACTACCGGATATCGAAAATGCAGAACTGATCCATCACACTTATCTGAAACGCAACACCCCAAATGGAATAAGTCCCACACTTTCCAGTAAAATCACGGTATACAAATGTGTGCTTTTAGTAAAAGGAAAAAAACTAAAGGTTTTTGATTACACGAAAGAGGTGGATGCTATAGCTGCATTGGACAAAATCAGGAGAGGGTTAACAATCAGCTAAATAGAACAATCTGTCCCGTCCTCCTTATTCCGTTTTAGCTATTTTGATGGACCACTGGTCTATTTCGATGATTCATCCAAAAGGCTAAGGGTGGCGGAGAAAAATCTACTTAGGACTGCTTAAAAAGTCTCAGGCATATTCTTCTCCACAAGCTTGCACTTGCTTAAATCCCTAGGCATGAAAATGGATTAATCATTCAAAATGACAGCTTTTGATCTTTTGCTGGCGTTTTTCAGCAGGCCCAGCTCACCTTGTATATCCAGGTAAATTTACTCAACTCCAAGAGGTCCCGTTTTCACAAAACAGGCCTCTTGGATTTAAGGGGATCTAAGTTATATATTAGTCCCACTTCAAAATTTCATCTGTACACCCACCAAAAAATTGGTGCCAGCTTGAGGGTAGTAGAAATTTTCGGTCACCAGTTCCCTTCCTGTATTTCCCGGCACGAAATAACTAAAGGTATAGCCATTTGGCTCATAGAGCTCATTGAAAATATTATTAATCATGAGGTTTACCTCCAAGCCTTTGAAAAATCTCGGCATAGCTGCATAACTGATCCGCAGATCGTTGGTGAAAAATGCGTCCAATGCCCTTCCATTATTAGAGGTATTGTCTAGGTACTGCCGCCCAACGTACTTGCTCAGCCAGTTGAGGGAAAGGTTCTTTATGGGGCTGAACTCAAGGATAGCTGAGCCGACTACATTGGGAGAAAAAGCAATATCCGTATCCGTGTAAGCAATCGCTTCCTGTTGAAACTCCTCCACGCTGTAATCGTCTATGTACTCGATAAAATCCCTGATCTTATTCTGACTCAATGCAATGTTCCCTCCAAAAGTCCAACGGTCTGATAGTTTGTATGCGCCATCCAGCTCGATTCCCGCACGATAGGAGGATGCTACATTCTCCCGTATATAGGCTCCCACATTGTTAATCTGTCCGGTCAGTATGAGTTGATCTCTATAATCCATGTAATAGAAGTTTGCATTATAGCTGAAGCTTCCCTTACTGGCCCGTACTCCTGCTTCAATGTTATTCAGTTTTTCAGGTCTCGGAATTTCTGTGATGGGATTATCAGTGAAATCTGACCGGGTAGGTTCACGGCTGGCGACAGCATAGCTGGCGTACCACGTCTTTCCTGATTCTTCATAGCTCACACCAAATTTAGGGTTGAAAAAATTATAATTCTCCTGTCCATCCACTATGCGCTGATCATCATTCACTCCCAGGAACGAATAGTTTATTCCCCTGAATTGTAAATCCCCAAAAAGATTCAATCCTGCGCTAATTTCATAAGTTGCCTTGGCGTAGATATTCCTGTCATCCTTGATTGCATTGTTTTCATAGTAGCGGTCCCGGATGTTGGTATTCCCAGCTATTCTGGCCCAGATAACCTCTCCAAAGTGATCACCATCGTACCTGTTAGCCCCTCCTCCTAGCACCAAATCCCATTTCCCGTCATTGGAGATGTAATTGACAGACCCTACAAACCCAAAAAAATCATTGTCAAGCCATCTTCTCCGGATAATGTCGGTGCTTTCTATAAGCTCCCCACCAATCTGTATAGCATCCAACCCATAATTTTCCAACGCATCATCTTCACGGAACTGCTCATAATATCCTCTCCCATAAGTATAATGCAGGGCGAGATTAGTCTTCCAGTTGGTACCTATTTTACCTGTGTAAATTAACTGGTAATGATCCTGCTGATAATTATCGGTCTCATTGTCATAAGTGTAGAAGTTTGAGGTCCGATCTGTTTTCAGAAGAGATTCAGGAAGACCATACCATGATTGGTAAGTCTGCTCTTTTCCCGAAAATACATTGAGCTTTACTACGTGGTCTTCGCCATAATATCCACCTGAGACAAACCAACTGCTAAGATCAGAAAATGCCCTATCCACATAACCATCCGAGGCAATTTTAGAAAGCCTGGCATCCACTGCAAACCGATTGTTCAGTAAACCTGTACCTGCCTTCACGGTATGACGTCTGGTATTGAAAGAGCCAAAACCATTGTCTATCTGGGCATAGGCCTCATCCTGACGGGTATCCGTCTGGAAGTTCAGACTTGCGCCAAAGGTAGCCGCACCGTTGGTTGAAGTTCCCACACCACGTTGAATCTGAACATTGTCCACAGAAGATGCAAAATCCGGCATATTCACCCAAAACACCCCATGGGATTCTGCATCATTAAGAGGGATTCCGTTTACGGTGGCATTAATTCTGGTCTGATCCGACCCCCGAATACGAAGACCGGTATACCCGACTCCCGCCCCTGCATCGGAATAGCTGACTACGGAAGGGGTAAAATTCAGCAGAATAGGTATATCCTGACCAAGATTTCGCTTGCCTATCTCTGCTTTGTCTACCGTGGTAAAGGTGGTAGGCGTACTTTCTGAAGCACGTGTTGCTGACACGATGAACTCTTCCGTGAGCAAATCCTTTGACTCAAGGCTAACCGTAAGTTCCGAAGCAACGGGAAGGGATACATTCTGCAAGTAAGTTTCATAACCTACAAAGGTTATCCGCAGACGGACCTGATCAGAAGAAATCCTGACGAGCGTAAATTTACCGTTTTCATCCGTGATGGTACCCCTTCCCAGATTTTCTGTCCAGACAGTGGCTCCAACTAAGGGAAGTCCGGATTTCGCATCAAGGACTCTTCCATTGATACTTTCCTGGGCCCAGGCATTAAAAGACAGTACTGTAAGAACCAGGATCCAATATAAATTTCTCATGCGATTCTTCCTTTGGAAGTTTGAATTAAACATGGGAAAACCTTGGGGAAGCCTTCCATAATTGTCTACCCACCATGCATTTTTTTTGGCAAGAAGCCCAGATGCTTATCACATCTGCCATTCTAACTCACGTTGACGCTATGCACTTTCATTTCCCTTCGCCGGCATTACCCGGATCAGGTCGTATGGGTATGATCTCAGCCCGATATATTAAGGCACCCCCTATGATCTCAGGCAAAGGTAAGTCCGTTTGGTATTATTCCAACCTGAAAGCCTTAAATATATCTTTCAAGCCCTACTTGCTTTCAACTCACTTTTCACCCAGCACCATCCTGAATAAAACTTTTCAATCTGGGCCCATGTGTGGAAAACCAATTGCTCTGGATAAGTAGGAGTTAGTAGTTTTTTCCTAATTTGGAAAGTCAAAATCACACTAATCTTTAATCTTTGCTATGAAACTGTATAAACTTGCTTCAGGTACTCTGATTGAACATGACGGAACCTATTACTTAGGGCCAAATCTCGAATGGGATGAACTGTTAAGTAAAGAAGAACTCAAATCATTTTTGATCAATGAAATCCTGTCCTGGAAAGAAATCCAGGAGAAAGAGGCGGTATCTCTGGTAGGTGAAGGACTTTTGGCCCCGATGGGTAACCAGGAAATCTGGGCTGCCGGGGTTACTTATTACAGAAGCAGGACAGCCCGTATGGAAGAATCCCAGGATTCTGGAGGGGCAGATTTCTATGACAAAGTCTATGAGGCAGAACGCCCTGAATTGTTTTTCAAAGCCACAGCCAGTCGTGTTTCTTCCCCTGGAGGGATAGTAACGATTAGAAAGGATTCCACCTGGGATGTGCCCGAGCCAGAGCTCACCTTGCTGATCTCCCCCACAGGTAAAGTGCAGGGGTACACTGTGGGCAATGACATGAGTAGCAGAAGTATAGAAGGAGAGAACCCCTTATATCTCCCCCAGGCAAAGGTTTATTCGGGCTCTGCTGCGATCGGGCCATGCATTTTGCTGCAGGATGAACCCATAAATGAATCCACTAAAATTATGCTGGAAATATTCCGGGAAGAAAAATTGGCTTTTACAGGGGAAACTGATTTGACACAGCTAAAAAGAAAGCCACAAGAACTTGCTGATTGGCTTTTTAGAGCCAATTCTTTTCCAATAGGCTGTTTTTTGATGACCGGAACCGGTGTGGTGCCGGATGATTTTTCGCTTGAAGCCGGTGACCGCGTAAAAATCCGAATAGAAGGGATCGGACAACTGGAAAATTCTGTGCAGAAAATTTAGAGGCAGAAGGTATTTAATAACCGATCTGAACAATAGAATATGCTCTTGGGCAATTTTGGCAAAATAATTGTCTACGTGTGGGCTGAACATATTATTTCACCAGCCAACTAAACCAATGAAACGAGCTATTCTATTTTCACTTTGTGCTGTTTTTGCATTTGCCTGTGATTTTAATGACCAACCGGCACCGAGAACGGCTACCAGTCAAGAGTGGACGCTCTCCGGCTATGAAGAAGACTCTTTATTTGTTGCCGTATCAGACTCCACCTATATCTATACATTAAATGATGATGGTACATTCAACAAAAAAGTTGGAACATTTTCTCTCGACGGTACTTTTGAAAGAAGCACCACAGATGGCGAAACACTTCTCACATTCGATTATAAAGTTTCCAACAGCGTAATCATCCACAGTTGTACACCTGGGAAGGAAGAGTTCTTCATCAATGAATCCGGACAGATGGAAGGCACCTATGATGCATGCAATGGCATAAAGCTTTTCTTTGAAAACAAATAAGCAAATATTAGGGGGAGGCTAGGCCTCCCCTATTATTTATTATCCTACTTTTAAAAATGGCCCACTTCTTCCAGGCAAAACTTCGTCTTCCATCTTTTTCGCAGGGATACCACATAATCACAGCGGAAGTGACAGAAGCAATCCCGGAAATCCGAAAAATCAAAACCGGCTTCCTCCAAGTCTTTATCCAGCATACTTCTGCTGCACTCACGCTCAATGAAAATGCTGACCCTACTGTGAGAAGAGACTTTCAAACTTTTGTCAATGAATTGATTCCGGAGAATTACCCGAAGTTTGTACATACGTATGAAGGCGCTGATGATATGCCGGCGCATATTAAAGCCAGTTTCTTTGATACCAGTCTCCAAATTCCAATTGCCGATGGGGAACTGGCCTTGGGAACCTGGCAGGGTATCTATCTATGTGAATTTAGACGAAATGGGGGCCCCAGAAGACTACTTCTCACAGCTTTTGGTGATTTGGTCTAGGCCATGATACGTACTGGCCACATCACATGGAAGCGAGGTTTTTATAGCACCTCGTGATCCTGGACCAGCCGTCAGTAAGTGTAACTACCCTTAATCCATTTAAAAAAATCAGGTCGATTTCGAATACTACTTACCAGGGTATAATCTATTCCGTTTATCCCGCTATTTAGGACCTGCTGAAAAAAGCCAGTAAAAAGTCATGATTTTGAATTATCATATCATTTTTTTAGGCAAGCTGTTTTTCAGTAGGCCCTATTTATAGTATGCCTCTCCTATGTCCTTCCAGCTTATCAGCTTGATATTTTGGGATTTGATGATCTCCTTTGCTTTATCGCTGGTAAAAAAATCATAATCCAGCTGTCTCCAGCGGGCATGGTAAGCATCATGACCAGCTGTCACAGCGTTCATCTCAGGATCGTCAAAAGCCAGGTGGATCAATACTACATGCACTCCGGGAGATAAGGTATTCAGGGCATTGCTGTAAAACTCCTCCATACCGGATTGGTAATTTGCAGGCTCAGCCATAATGATTTGGTCGAGTACAGGAAGCTTATCCAGATCTATGCCATCAAACAGATTCTGGTTTGGTATAATAATACCCTCCATGATCTGCTTATTCAGCATTGGAGGGATTCTTAGCTCTTGGGCCAGCTGTAGGTAGGTTCTCAGATATTCAGGCCTTCCATAAAACACACATCCCATATGTGAATCCAAGTGGGTCGGAGTGATTCCCATCTGGTTTGCGGCAAGGACCTGAGCCCTGATTTCTATTTCCACCTCTTCCGGACTTGCATGCGCACTTACGGAAGCACAGTCTGGATACATGTGACCTTTTTCATTAGCCAGCCCTGCTACCTTGGTCCTTCCTGCCTCAGGCCCCCAGTTGTAGTGTAACCACTCATTTGTCAGGGTAATGTGGATACCAATATCAGGATTGGGCAGCTCTTTGGCCAGCTCCCCCACTTCAGCAGACCAAGCGGTGGGGACCATCATACTAGTGGAGGTCACCAGGCCTTTTTTCATTGCATCGAATGTTGCTTTGTTCTGGGAATGGGATACTCCCACATCATCTCCATGGATGATCAACAACTTATCATCTTTGCTATATCCAAGCCTCTCTGCAAGGGTCTGTGAAAAAGACAGTGAGTTTGAAAGGAGAATTAAAAGTACTGGAAGGATGAATTGTTTCATGACCGGGTTTATTGTTTGACTGAATTTAAACAGAATCAATGAAATAATGAACCATCCCGGCATATCCACTCATACCTTTGAGAATCAATCTCACAGCCTACGTTAATGAAGCCTAAATTCATTTAAGTCAGGGACAACGGCTTTTTTTCGGTCGAGCTCTAACCTATAGATGTACTCTCCAAGTTCCGCAAAGAAAGGCTTCCCAATTTCCTCGTATTCATAGTTGTTATCATTAAGAATCTCATCCTCATTCACATAGATTGTCGCAGCCAGTAAAAATTCAACCCCATTATCGAAGTCTACCAAATAGCCTCCATCAATCAAGAACCCATATGACCATCCGGTTTTATTAAAAACCCTGAACTGCCTGGGTACAGCACTGGTAGCACCTCCAAATTTGATGAATTTGGCATAGCTATCGTAATATTCCGGAAGCGGATAGGACGGGAAATCACTCTCATTAGGATACATCCCCATGTACTTAAGAATGAATTTCCGATGCGCTTCATTCAGGACAAAGCGCTCACTGTCGGGAAATGCCAAAGGAAATAGTATCCGCTGCACCACTCCGCTAAGATCAGAGAGAGCGAATTTATTCTTATAGGTAAAATCCATTCCCTCTTCTACCAGGGAATCCCCCACATAGTGGGATTTCCCTAGCTTCGGTGTATCTGCTACGACATAATCCCTATCCGCATACCGTGCTGGAATCTCCAGGATTACCTTGCCAAGTGAGTCCACAAACCTTACCGGGTTAAAATGTCTGTTTTCTTCCTTTGATACAGGAAAACTTAAGCGTTGACTGATTACCGTATTCTTCAATCCTTTTTCCTGAAGTTTCCTATTGATATAATCGGTACCTAGCAGTTCAAATAGTCTATTGTATGCATCATTATCTGAAACAAGGAGAATCTTTTTAATGTAATGGGCAATGCTGGGAAGTGAATCTTCAGCTGAACTATCCCTTCGGGCAGGAATCTGGGCGGGACGGACAGAATCGGTTAGCATCACCGTTTCCGCGGTTAGACCAGCTATCTGCTGCTCCTCTAGCCACTCCAGGGCCAATACCGCCACAGGAAGCTTTACTGTGGAGGCAGGGTAGAAGTAGGCATTATCATCAAGGTTTAATGAAAAATTTTCCATCATGGGAATCATATGCTCGTTCCTGTCTATCCTGGTGTAAAGAATCTGAACCTTATACTTTTGCTCCTCCTCCATCACTTTTTTCAACATGGGGTAACGGTCCAACCCGTCCACAAAAGGGGTTTGGTCTTTTTTACCACATGAGCCCATCATTATCAGGAGAAGAATAGGCGTGAGAAAGTTTTTCATACTGATGTAATTTTCTATGGTCTTAATCGAGCTCCTGACACCGGAGAGGGTTACAGCCTGCCCCACATGTTTGATAACCGATCCGTTTTGGAATGGATAAGTCATGCTCCGTTCTACTTGCATTAATTCAGTTTCCTGATCGTGTCATGGAGGAATTCTATATCCCCTATATCGTGAAAACCCGAGATGATAATCCTATTAACGGTGGGATCCTGAGGAGTGGGATAAGGAAAAGAAGAAGTAATAATGCCGGCTTCCTCGAATTTTTGTACCCACGAACTGCTGTAATTGAATACTGGAAAAAAACCCCCTCCTTTTATTTCCGGAGAATCGTCCACCCTATCCCTGAATTTAGAACAGATTAGCTTCAGGTAATCTCTTTTATTCAGGTAAATCTCCTGCGTCACAAGAAATGCATGTAGGCTGGCAGGAGATCCTGGGGAAGATCCCCCAAACAAGGACCTGGATTTGATCTGATCGATGACCTTTTTTTCTCCAAGAATAATTCCTGCTGGCATCGCAAGCCCTTTTCCCAAAGAACCAGATACGATCAAGTTTATAGAAGGATAATGATGGTCGGCATATGTCCCAAAAATACTGCTGCCGATCACACCAAAAGCATGGCTGTCATCCAAAAGCAGTGTCACTTCATGTTTCTCCGCAATTCCCTGTACCCACTCGTAGTTGTGAACCTGCGAATTCAGCGGATTTACCGAATTGCCTATAATGAGGACTTTCCGGGAGGACAAAATGCGGGCCTGTTGTAAACAAGCATCAATCCATTGTGTAAAATTCAATTGTACATCATTCTTATAGGCAGATGGAACGACCGCAGGATGCGAATCGGGTGCGACCCAGCATACATCTGCATCAGGAAAAAGACACTGCCATGATGCAACACCTGCCAGAAAGCCTGAGCTTACCACTGCAGCTGACTCGGAGCCGGTATTTTCTGAAAAGAATGCTTCAAATTCGTCAAAGACCCTGAGCCGTACATTGTTTATCCTGCTTTGGCCGTGGTTAACACCATAGCGACTAATCGAGTCCATCAGTATATCCTGATATTCCGGGGATTGTCCGATTCCCAGGTAGGAGGTTCCACTAAAGTACAGGAACCTCTTCCCATCTACATGGATGACTCTATCCACTTTCTGATCAAGGTACAAGCTCTTCACCAGCGGTATCTATTTGGCAAAAATCTGGGATTCGTCCTGAAAGGATTTGAACTCCAGAGCGTTGCCACAGGGATCAAGGAAGAACATGGTCGCCTGCTCTCCAACTTCACCTTTAAAGCGGATATAAGGCTCGATCACAAATTTAATTCCGTTTTCAGTAAGCTTATCTGCGAGTGCATGCCATTCTTCCCAAGGGAGGATGGCTCCGAAATGCCGAACCGGAACATTTTTCCCGTCAACTGCATTGGTCTGGGCTACAGCAAGCTCTTCGGGCTTTATATGCGCAGAGAGCTGGTGTCCAAAGAAGTTGAAATCAATCCATTTATCTGTACTCCTTCCGATCTCACAGCCCAGTAAATCCCCGTAAAACTTACGGGTTTCCTCAATATTCCTAATGGGGAAAGCCAGATGAAAAGGTTTAAATTGACTCATATTGCTTACTTTCGTTGAGTGATTTTTCAGCTTTCAAGTTAGTTTTATTCCCGGAAAAAATGTCAAAAAACAAATCAGTATCTCTGGTTTTGAGTGGAGGTGGAGCGAGGGGAATGGCTCATATTGGAGTGATCGAAATATTGGAAGAAAATGGATACGCTATAACAGAAGTTGCCGGAAGCTCGGTTGGAGCCTTGATCGGAGGGATCTACGCCACAGGCAAACTCCCGGAGTTCAAAGATTGGATATGTAACCTGGGTCGTATCGATGTATTCGGCTTGATGGATTTTGCCTTTTCGAGTAAGGGGTTTATAAAGGGAGAGCGGGTCTTTATGGAATTGAAAAAAATCGTACAGGAATGTCAGATTGAGGATCTGGATATCCCCTTTTCATGCAATGCCGTCGATTATCATTCCGGCGAGGAGCGGATATTTAGAACCGGGAGCTTGTTCTCAGCCATTCGCGCATCGGTAAGCATACCCACACTGGTCCAGCCGGCTATAGTGGATACCCATGAATACATAGACGGAGGTGTGCTAAACCCACTTCCTGTGAACTTGGTGGACCGGAAAGAAACCACCCTCCTTATAGCTGTCAATCTTAACGGCCCGGAGAGTCATTTTGTACTCCCTCCACACAAAAACCATGAAGGCAAAAGCCTACTGCGCATTCCCAGATGGTTTAGAGAGTACAAATTGAAAATGGGACATTTCTTCGAGGAATCGCATAAGAATGAAAAAATCAAAAGCCTAGGCTCCCTGGATCTGCTCAACCGTTCGTTTGAACTACTTCATAATAGACTCGCTGCATTGATCCTTGAGAAGTATCCGGCTGATATTTTGATCGAAATCAGCAGAAGGCAGGCCGGTACCATGGAGTTTTACAGGGCTGCAGAGCTTATCGAGATAGGACGCATGAAGGCCCTGGAAGCCATAAAACAATGGGAGAATGAAGGTGCATGAGCTAAACCGTTTATTGGGTAATGTGGATATCTATTTGCTGGACCAGATACTGAAAGACAGGTTTAAAGTGGAAATGAAAATATTGGATGCAGGCTGTGGGGAAGGGCGGAATGCCATTTATTTCATCAATGCTGGCTATCAGATCTTTGGCATAGACCAAGATGAACTGACTGTTCAATACATCCGGTTTTTGTCCAAATCACTGAACCCAAACTATGATTTTCTCAGGTTTCAGCAGGGCAAATTGCAGGATATCCCTTTCCATTCAGGGGCATTCGATGCTGTGATCTGTTCTGCAGTGTTGCATTTTGCCAGCAGTGAGGCCGATTTTTGGCAGATGTTGGGCGAGATCCACCGTGTTTTGAAACCAGGAGGTATTTTTTGGTTCAGGATGACAACAGGCTCCGGGGGAATACTGGAAAGCAGCACATCCATAGGTGATGGGAGATTTTTACTTCCTGACGGATCCGAACGGTTTCTTATGACCGAATCCCATTTGGACTTGCTACAAGACTCAGGTTGGGAATACCTGGAGCCACCAAAATCCGTCCTAGTCCACGGCCAACGTGCCATGGGGGTTTTTCTTATGCAAAAGTCTCCCTAAACGCCTTCAAGAACCATCGCTCCTCCAAAAACCCGCTTGAATCCCTGGTTAGTCTAAGTGAAGGTATCCTCTCTACAACACAGCACGCCGCTCTAAGGTCAAGGCCACCTCAATCACATCCCCGCTTCAGTCCATGGGTCACCTAAAGGATTTTTTGCTTACTGTATATCTGACTACTTTTGACCAATGGAACTTCAATATGTCTTTGAACTGACGGGAACCTTTGTGTTTGCCATTTCCGGTGCCTTGGCCATCCGGGAAAAGGAACACGATCTTTTCGGGGCGGGTTTTACGGGGTTTATAACTGCTATAGGAGGAGGTACGCTCCGGGATATTCTTCTGGACAGTCACCCCTTGGTATGGATCGGGGATGTACACTTTCTCTATGCTATCCTTGGAGGTATATTGGCCGCGTTTGTTTTCCCGGGATTTCTCAGTCGACTGAGAAAAACATTTTTTCTCTTTGACACACTGGGAATCGGTTTTTTCACGGTATTGGGGGTGGAGAAGGCGTTGAGTCTGGGAGTAAGGCCTGAGATAGCTGCTATTATGGGAATGTTCAGTGCCGTCATGGGAGGCGTGATCCGTGATACCCTGACCAATGAAATCCCTATCCTGTTCCGAAAGGAGATTTATGCCTCCGCCTGTTTGGCTGGAGCAATTTTTTATGTGGTCCTGAATCATTACGGAGTGGAAAGAGATTACAATTTATTGATCTCCATGTCAATCGTAATCAGCATCAGGTTAATAGCCATGAGGTATAAACTCAGCCTTCCGCGGCTTGGCTGATATAGGCTAAAACCATATTGGATCCAACCCAGCCACACAGCTATTGGGACAAGGTCTGCACCAGCCACTAAGCATTATAACGTGTAAATAGGGCCTGCTGAAAAACGCCAGTAAAAAGATTGGAATCCATAGTTTTGAATTATCAGACCATTTTTAAGCCAAGCTGTTTTTCAACAAGTGCAAGCTCTTTGACCACAATAGCCCCTTATCCATGCACCGGAAAATCCAATAACAGTATTTTTTTGAGCTAGCCTCAGCCACACCATCTTCTACGTTGCCCTCATTCGAAGTATAAGCATACATCATCACTCGGACGCCTTGATGCTGGTACAGCTGAGACTTTTTCAGCAAGCCCTAAATAGTAGCCAGAGAAGTTTACTCGTCCCCATAAGTAGGTTTCATCCGGATAAACCCAAGCTCATCTTCCAGGTTAATGTAAGAATGGAAGACTCCATCTTTAAAAAATGCCAGCTGGGAATTGCTTTGAACATTGGTTTTTTCCTCATGAAGCTGATTGAGATTATCATCAAAAATGGTTAAAACAGTCTTTAAGACAACTGAATCCCCTATCATTCGGTCTAGATCCGAACTGAATCTCCAGAATTTGGCGTGCTTCTCATCATAGAAAAAAGGACCAAACCTTACCTCTTTACTTCTGTCCTTGCTTACTTGATCCATTTCGGCACTGCTTTCCATTCGCTTACTAAAATTTCCCTTTTTGGAATTTGGGGTCAGTTCGGAATGATAGGTCTTTTTGGCTAGGCTGTCCATCTGGATATCGTAAATCCATACTTCGTTGAACGCAGTATTAGACAGAAGTAACTTCCCCATTATTTCCTGTACATAGAGGGGTTCTGACATGATCATCCTAGGTTGACCATCCTGATAAAGGGTGGTGTAGAATTCTTTGATTCTATTTAGGCCTTCAATGGGAACCTTCTTTAGCTGCATGATATTTAGATCAACTAATGCCAGGCCTCTCAACTCGCCATCCAGCCCCTGTTCGTAATAAACAGCGTAAAACAGGTTGCCGTCGCGGGAAATTTTACTTCCAAAATGGAAGCCTTCTTTCTCTAGCAATACATCGCCTGATAGGGAGCCCGAAGTCAGTTTTACAGTCGTGAGATGGCTCCTATCCGAATCCAGTTTTAGGACATCCCCAAACCGGGTAATCAGAAAATCCCCATTGTCGGATACACCAAAACCCTCTACGTATCTTCCAATACCCTTGGGTCCCTCACTTTCCAGAGGAAGCACGTCACGTATGACAAGCTCCTCCAGATCAATGACCTCCAGTTCCGGTTTACCCGCATTGAGGTTGTAAAGCGTTTTCTTATCAGAGGAGAGATCAGCTGAATTCATGTAGGATTGGAGATGGATCAAATGGTCTTTAGAGTCCACCTGTACGGTGTCTACAGCATAGGCGAAAGCGAACCCGGAGCTTGCCGTGTGTTCAGAAAGGCCTCCCCCAGCGCATGCGCTCAGTAAATAAGCGCCTCCGACGAATAGCAGTTTATTTTTCATGAAGTTCTACTTTGAGGCGGGTAAAAGCCACTTCATCATCGATGTTAAGGAATTGCCATATCATACCGTCCATAAAAAACATGGAATACGTACTCTTATATTCTTTGGGAAGCTGCTGCTCTGCCAGTTGATTCAACTCTTCATCAAATGCGGTGAGCACAGTCTTAAAAACTACGCTGTCCTGGCCAATAACCTTGTCCATTTCCGTTGTAAATCTCCAAAAGATTTGCTGGTCCACATCCGGTATCAGTCTCCCAAAATTTACTTCCTTACCTTTTTCATTCCTGGCTCTTTCAAACTCTTCCATCGATGAAACCCGGCTAGGATAGTTACCCTTCTTTACATTAGAGGTCAACTTACTCTCATAGGTTCTGGAGGTCAGCGTGTCCTTTTTCAGATCATATCTCCATATTTCGTTCTTTGCACTGGACGTGATGATTATCTGGTCACTGTCATGCAAAAACGGAACGTTCTGCTCGCCATACCTGCCTCCTCCACCATTTATTTCAATAGTAACATCAAAATCATTGGTAAACTTCAGAAAATCGCTGGGGATCACCCTTCTTGTCTTATTCTCCAAATCCAGCAAAAGCAACCCTTCTATTTTTCCTTCCAGGGATTGCTTGCCAAAAAAACCGACCAATTGTCTTCCATCTTTAGAAAGGATACCTTTTGAGTTGAGATCCATGTCCTCGGGCAGTTCATCCCCTTCATAATTATCCTTTTGGAGTTTAAAGGCAGTGATTTTTTCACCTTCGCTGTTGACTTTAACCATCTCCTGATAGTTATAAAAAATTATATCACCATCATCGGTTAGGTTTATGCCCATAGTATATGCTCCCCCAACACCATTTGGCCCTTCTTTTTCATAGGCATCTACCTGTTTAAGCTTAAGCCCCTCAAGATCAATTTGTTCTATCTCCGATTTTTCTGGATTATAGTTGTAAAAGATCCTTTTATCCGTATCCACATCAAACATGAACAGCGAGTAGTTGACAAAGAAAATATGATCTTTCGGATCCACCATGACCGTATCGATCGAGTAGGTAATGGTATGGGAATCGCTTCCTTCACCCCCGGAATTTTTCTCTGAACAAGAGTATAAAAGGACAAAAAATATCAATGACAATCCAGTAAGAAATTGTTTCATATTATTTTAGATTAAGTTTAATATCAAATACTGAAAACCCCAGCTCATCCTCTATATTCACATAAGCGTACAGCTTACCATCCTTGAAGAAAGCGGAAGAAGGGATATTGGAAACCCCCTCCAAAGTAGCTTCACCTATCAGCTTAAGATCCTTGTCAAAAACAAAGAGGAAAAACTCACCTTTCCGGGTTTGGCCTTCCTCCACCTGAGGTCCCCATATTCTGCCAAAGCGAAAGAAACGTTCGGTCTCTTTATCGTAAATAGGGCTTCCAAAGTAGATTTGCATCTGGATTTTCTCTTGTTCTGCAGAGAATTGTAACTCCGATGTCACTTCTTTCTGAACCGGCTTAGTTTTTTCATTTGGTGTCAATGTAAAGTTATATTCCAAAAGCCTCAGGGTATCCAGTTCTATGTCGTAATGGTACATAGAATTGGATGCACTATTTGAAATCAGTATAAAATCATCGTTTACACTCAGGCTGACTTCTTCTGCATAAACCCTGATCATTTGATCTGTACGGATCATGACTGTATACTCATTGGCTTTGTTCATTGCAGGGATTTCCTTGATTCTACCCGTTTTGTTCTCCAGGTTAATGATAGCCAGTCGGCGGTTATCTGTGTCCGAGAGGATATTTGAAGGAAGTGAAAGTAAAGTGCGCCCATCACTTAATATCTTTACGCCATTCATAATCGAAAAAACATCCTCATCCTCCAGCCCTTTAATTTCTTCCGGTTTCAGATTCAAATCTTTCTGCTTTTCCCATTTCTCTGAAAAAATAGCAGAGCTATTGAAGCCCCCCAAAAAGTACCGACCGTCATTGAGGATACTCATGGAAAAAACATATTGACCTATTCCATTGGGTCCTTCTTTTTCCAAAGGGATTTTTTTATCCAATGCTTTCCTGTCAAGGTTAATCTGGTTCAATTGGGAGTTCATCATATCTATTTGATATAGATATTTCCCGTCCCGACTCATAGTAGATGCTCCTAACCCCCTGGATAAATTGATGATATCTTCGCCTGCATCGATTACCACAGTATCTATGGTCACCGTCAGGTTTTCCAACACATTGGACATTGTGGTAGCATCCTGCTTTCTCCCGCAGCCTAAAAAAATCAAAACTGTACACCCTATAATTGCTTTTTTCATAAACACTATGGATTTATGTTAAAATCAATTACTGCGAACCCAAGCTCATCATCCACATTCACATACGCATACAGCTTACCGTCCTTGAAGAAATAATCAGTAAGCTTTTGGGAAATCTTTTCCAGCCTGAATTCACCAATTAACAGGAGATTCCCATCAAATACATGAAAGAATGTGTCATATCGTTTTTCCTTCCCAAGATACTCTCGATCCTGCGCCTTTTGGCTGAGCCTGTAATAGTACTTTCTGTCTTCGTCCCAATGGAATCTGCCGAATTCGATCTGTGCTTCTACAGCTTCCATGATATCATTGAATTCTTGCTGTGAACTTGCCTCATGCTTGAATGCCCAATTCTTCTCCAACGGGATTTGACGGTGTGGAAATGTCTTGTGCTCCAGTTGGTTTAACTGAGGATTGTAGATATAAATCTCCTGCGTCACTGCGCTATAACCGATTACCTGATTGTTCAAAAATTGGAGTCTATTGTTTTGGGCATAGAATTTCCGTTGGGAAAGAAGCATTGTGTTGAACACTCTGGTCTTAGTCAAGTGTGGCATTTGCAAAGCATCTCCCCTCATCGCGCTGAGATCAATGACCATGAGCTCGGTGGAGTCCCTCGCTTCATGAATTGCATATAGAAATTCTCCATCTGAAGAGATCTTAGCGTGATGGTTGATGGGGAAATCGTCATCCAATTGGATGCCTTCGATATCAGCTGATTTAAGGCGATATTCTATTATCTTCTCTCCCGTTTTAGCAAAAACCCCCGTTCCGGAATACTTGGAAAAAACAAATTCTCCATTTTTCAGCTCATAAATGTCCATCACCCGGCCTCCTATACCGTTTGGACCTTCTTTCTCAAACAGGTAAGCGGCCGTTAATCTTCTTTCATCCAAGTCAATCTCCTGAACCGAACTAAGTTTTTCAGAAAAGATATATAGCTTGGAAAAATCTTGTGATAGAGTCCAGATACCAATTGAATTATCTCTAAGAGCCAATATCCCTTCCCGTGAGTCTATCCTAACAGTATCTATGGTATAGGAACTATTGTCCAGGATATCATCGCTATCTTGCTCCTCATACCCGCTGCTTCCGCTGCAGGAGAAAAAAAATGGCAGAATAAACAATCGTATTCTTTTCATAGATCAGAAATCAAACGTGAAGACAGAAAATCCCAGCTCATCATCCACATTCACATAGGAGTAAAGTTTACTATCCTTGAAGAAGTAATTGGAAGGAAATGCCTTCAGACCTTCTATCCTGGTTTCACCCAAAACGTTCAGCTCTCTGTCATACGCGTACAGAAACACCTCTGAAGTACTCGGGTCTTGTTTGGTCTCTCCTACTTTGACCTTTTTGCCCAGCCTCAAAAATATATCCTGCGCAGGTATCCAGTACAATTCATGATAGGAAGTCTGGGCAACGACCTTCCGGTATTCAGACCACCATTCTTCTGAACTAGCTGGATTATTGATAAATTCCCCGGACTTTTTGTTTTGGGTGATAGAATGCTGGATATCGGTGAATTCCAGATGGTCAGCATCAGGATCATAGCGGTAGACTCCACTTCGGTAGCCGCAGGTAATAAAAATCTTCCCGTCCATTTCTTTAATGGAAAAGGATTCCGAATGGACGGAAGGTGGACGGCCAGTCAGGAAATTAAGCCGGAAATTGTCTGCTTCGTGAAATTCAGGCAACTCTATCAAGGTAGCCTGATTGGCAGCCAAGTCAATGCGTACTAAATCCCTTTTGTCTGAGGCAAATGTTGAGGGTATAGAATACATGGTATTTGAATCCTGACTCAAAGCCATAGTCCCAATCAGCGCAAAGCTGTTGGTGGAAAATCCGGGATCTAAACCCTCAGGTTCAATTTTCAGGCTGAGTTCTTTTTCACCCTGACGGTTAAATATGCCCGGAGTTTCAAACCCCTGAAAAACAAAAAGTTCTGAGGAAATCACTTGGATATTGGGCACAAATGAACCTATTCCGTTAGGACCTTCCTTTTCAAAGTGCACACTATGGACACGTGCCATTTTGTCAAGGTCAATCTCATGCAAGAGAGCGGATTGCTGATCCATGAAATAGAGCATTTTGCCATCCTTTGAAATTGCCGTACCCATGAACCCGTAAGCTAGATTGATGAGCTCACCTCCTGAATCTACCACCACCGTGTCCACCGCATAACTGAGACCGGAGAGAATGTTAGTCTCGGGATTTTTTGTTTTTTCCTCTGACCCACAGGAAAGTAGCGTGACGAAAATAAACAGCAAATAAAAATTTCTCATAGGTTATGCCGTTTGATAGTAGAAAATAGCGATATGCGTCTTACCGCAGATTCGAAGCACCTATCCTGTCTTTTAAAACTGTCCTGACAGGAGAATATAGGTCTACCTGTAACTAGTTTTCCGGGGATTGTATCAGTACGCCACATAGAATCACTCACTATTGATGTAATGATTAGCAGAGCTGATTTGCCCTTTTTTCTTGCATGGTTGCAATACGTTGACTTGCTATTTTCGGGATCCAGGGTCATAAACCACTCAGAAGCATTTGCATAAAAAGATGTCCAAAGAATAAAACTAACCAATAAGGTTAAAAATCCAACCTCCTAAATGTTAAATTCACTTAAAATCCCACGTACTGCCTCAGTACTATGAGAAAGAGCATGTTATAAATTCAGTGAAGCCTGCAGCGAGTGGAAAGCCCTTCAGTGATCTACTGTCTATCCAAAACTGGCGGTCGGGTGGGAGGTGGTTAATCACACAACCAAATCAAGAAGTTGAGGGCTGCTGTACAGCTTACCCCCACGGGGTTCTGTATTAGATGTGCTGCAACCAATTTAGCTAGTTTTCTAAATTGAAGATAGTGGCTAGGATATGGGCTCAGTGTAGGGTGATTCCGACCAGTCCGGAACCGGGAGATTGAAATCCAAAAAATGCAGACGACTCCAACGCAAATAAAAGGTGAGCAATCCAGACGGACTAGGAGTCTGGGTACATTGAGCCTATTTATATCGTTTCCAGCAACGTGCGGAAAGCAATTGCTTTATCTTTATACCGTTCTTGCGTTTTGGCGCGGAGGGAAGGCGCGTGGTTCTTTTCATAATCCATCATGCTATCCATTGTCTCAGTAAAATACTGGATGCAATAATTTGTGCTGCCATCTTCCGACTCATGAAGCAACCGGAAAAACTTATGGTCATGGAAAATACCCTTTGCCAATATTTCCGGAATATGGGTGCTTTTCATCCACTGGATAAAATCTTCTTCAATATCCGCAGATACGTTGAAGGTGATGTTGTATAAAATCATATCAGGGGATTTTGTCTTTAATTTGCTTTTTTTGCCAACAATTAAGGGAAATCCAAAGTTAGGAATCCCAAATTGTAAATTTCAATTTGTTGTCGTTTTAAGTATCCAGGATTATGCATAAAGTAGTTCCCACCACTCCTGGCAGCAGGATTTCCAGATTAACCATTGCCAAGGTGATCGTGGTGGCTTTGCATGTGGTAGGCATCATCGGTCTCAGCATACCGGATTATAGGCCTTTGTTTTTATCTCTTACACCCGCCCACTTATTAAGTTCTTTTATTTTGATTCTTTTATTCCACCAGGGTTGGAGCGACTCATTCCCCATATTTGGGGCTGCAGCGTTTTGGTTGGGATTTGGAGCCGAGCTTATCGGCATTCATACAGGGTATTTATTTGGGGATTATGTCTATGGTCCCACCCTCGGCCCCCAGCTTTGGGAAGTCCCCCTTATTATCGGGATAAATTGGTTTATTCTATCCTATCTCACTGGGAGTGTTTTCCACCGGATAGCAAACGATTACTATGCCGCATTCTTAGGGGCGCTGGCCATGACCGCACTTGATTATATCCTGGAACCTGTGGCCGTAGCCCTTGATTTCTGGTATTGGAAATTTGATATCATTCCTGTTCAGAATTACTTAGGCTGGTTTGCAGTCTCTTTTCTCATCCACCTCATCTACCGTAAGGCAAACTTCGGGAAATCAAATCCACTAGCAGTACTTCTTTTACTCTCTTTAATACTATTTTTTGCAATTTTGAATTTTACTTTAGACCTATGAGTTGGATCATGAAAAAGATAATCCAATTTCACTGGAATAAGATTCAAACAAAAAATACTGAAACTGGTTGTACTCCTGATGATCAAAGCAGTTGGTTTTATATTACTAGGTTTTGCCTTGATGGAAGCGTTTGGATGGGCGATCCACAAATACCTCATGCATGGCCCACTATGGGCGATACATAAAACACATCATCAGCCCTCAAAGTCTTTCTTTGAGCTTAATGACTTGTTTTCCCTCCTATTTGGGAGTATAGCAGTGGTTTTGATCTTGAAGGGGGTAGAAGAATATGATTACAGGTTTTGGATCGGAATTGGCATCAGTACCTACGGCATGCTGTATTTTTTTCTTCATGACGTGTTGGTACATCGGAGACTAAAGTGGTTTTCGAGACCCAAAAATCTCTTCCTGAAAGGGATTTTCAAGGCTCATCAAGCCCATCACCGTACCAATGGGAAAGAAGATGCCGTGTCATTTGGCTTATTTGTAGTGCCCAGGGAATACTTTAAAGACAAGGAACAGTGAGCACATATTCGATCAAGGACTTAGAGCAACTCTCAGGAATCAAAGCTCACACATTAAGAATCTGGGAGCAGCGGTACAGCCTGCTGAGCCCAAAAAGAACGGATACAAACATCCGGTATTACGACGATGATGATCTCAAGCTGATCCTCAATGTAGCTCTGCTGAATGATAACGGCTATAAAATCAGCAAAATTGCGATGATGGCCAATGAAGAGATGCGGGAAGAAGTCATGAAGCTTACAGACCGCTCTCTGACCCATGATGATCAAATCCATGCATTGACTATCTGTATGATTGAAATGGATGAGGACAGATTTGACAAAATCCTGTCCACCAATATCCTCAAGCTTGGCTTTGAACAGACCATGCTGAATATCATATATCCTTTCATGTCGAAAATAGGGGTTCTATGGCAAACAGGGGCAATAAACCCTGCGCAGGAGCATTTTATATCGAACCTGGTCCGCCAGAAATTAATAGTGGCTATAGATGGGCAGGTAAGTGTAGGACGTGGAAAAAAATTCCTCCTTTTCCTTCCTGAAGGTGAACTGCATGAAATTTCTATTTTGTTTGCCTCTTACCTCATCAAAAACAAAGGGCATAAGGTGATCTATTTGGGCCAAAGCACCCCCAATGAGGATTTATTTACGGTCTATAATTTACATAAGCCCGATTACTTACTTACTGTTATTACCACATCGCCTTCTACAGAATACGCGGAAGATTACATCAATGCGCTATCAGAGCGGTTTTCAGATGCACAGCTTTTGGTAACAGGCTACCAGATCATCGGACAGGACATGACCTTCCCCGACAATGTACGACAGTTCAATTATATCAGGGATATTAAAGAATATCTGGAAGAAATAAATGAACCTGTTCAAGAGAAATAGTTTATGCTTTTTAATAGAATATTAAACAAAACCTTGAAGCGATCAATTTCGTTATTTTTTCAGTATTTATAATCACTAAGCTGTAGTTACTCCAAATAAGTCAAGATTCCCCGTATTTTAAACACTTCTGATGAATCTTGTGGCATATTCCTGGTAAAAGAAATCTGTCGAAGAAGTAAGACTATCACCAGACAGCAAAGCTAAATTTTTCATAGTCCGAGAAAAAATGAGAGGATCGGCTGTTTTTGTTTAACTTTTTTTAAAAAAAACTCAACATAATGCTTGGATTCCGTTTAATCATTATTAGATTTGATTCAACAAAACCACACAACCATGACCACTCTAGAATTTAGCTACTCTCTCCACAAATTGTCAAATTCCTTAAAACCATTTGCCTTAAAATTGACCAGGGATATGGATGATGCAAATGACCTTCTACAGGATACGATGGTAAAAGCTTTCACCAATAAGGACAAGTTTACCGAAGGAACCAATTTAAAAGCATGGCTTTACACCATCATGAAAAACACTTTTATCACCAATTACCAACGGATGGTGAGAAGGGGCACTTTTGTAGATAGCACCGATAATCTCCATTATATCAATTCCAGTGACTCCTTGATTGAAAACGGTGTATTCGGAAGCTTCACGCTAGATGACATAGAGCGCTCAATCATCCGGCTGGAGGATGTATACAAGACTCCTTTTATGATGCATTTCCGCGGCTTTAAATATCACGAAATCGCAGACAAGCTGGCAATTCCAATTGGAACTGTAAAAAATAGAATACATATTGCCCGCAAGCTTCTAAAGGAAGACTTGATGGTGTATAAGTTCAAAAACTGATTTAAATGCGTAAAAAACATGTGGTGGTGATAGGTTCTGGCTTTGCAGGAATATCAGCAGCCACGCATCTCGCCGCTAATAATTATACTGTTACACTTCTTGAAAAAAATGACTCCCCTGGTGGAAGAGCGAGAAAGTTTGAAGATAAGGGGTTTGTTTTTGATATGGGGCCCAGTTGGTATTGGATGCCGGATGTTTTTGACAATTACTTCCGCCATTTTAATAAAAACATTTCCGATTACTTCCAGCTGATCCGGCTAGATCCATCCTATGCGGTGATTTATGGACAACATGATGTATTGGACATCCCGGCCGATATTGACGGGTTCAAAAGAATGCTGGAGGAAATAGAACCAGGTGCAGGAGTCCAACTGGACAAATTCCTCACTCAGGCCAAATATAAGTATGAAGTTGGAATCCATGACCTGGTGAACAGGCCCAGCAGATCAATTTTTGAGTTCTCCTCTCCGGGTTTGCTTATGGATATGGTAAGAATGGATGTGTTCCAATCCATGTCTAAGCATGTTCGCAAGTTTTTCAAGTCTGAAAAAATAATCCGTCTGATGGAGTTCCCTGTTCTCTTTCTTGGAGAGACTGCGAAAAACATCCCTGCACTGTACAGCTTGATGAATTATGCTGACATCGTCCTGGGAACTTGGTATCCTATGGGCGGCATGCATGAAATTATCAAGGCCATGGTAAGCATAGCAGAGGATAAAGGCGTTACCTTCCAATACAATGCCGAAGTGGAAGAGATCGAAATTGAAGATGGCTTAGCCAAGAGAGTCAGGCTCAAGTCAGGAAAAAAGATAGAAGCCGATATCGTAGTGGCAGGTGCGGACTATCACCATGTCGATAAGCACCTGATCAATCCCAAGTACAGCAATTATTCCGAAGAGTACTGGAATAAACGGGTCATGGCGCCATCGAGTCTGCTTTTCTATTTGGGGATCAATAAGAGACTTAAAAACCTGAGACATCACAATCTCTTTTTCGATGAACCGCTGGCTCCACATGCGGATGCCATCTATACGGATCCCAGATGGCCAGAGAAACCTCTTTTCTATGCTTGTGTACCATCCACTACAGATCCTTCTGTGGCCCCAGAGGGAATGGAAAACTTATTTTTACTGATTCCATTGGCGCCGGACCTCGAAGATTCTGATGAAACCCGGGAAAAATACTACCATATCCTCATGGATAGGCTTGAAAAAATAACCGGACAGGAGATCCGTCAATCGGTGATTTACAAGAGATCCTATGCGCACCGTGATTTCAAGTCCGACTACCATGCCTTCAAAGGCAATGCTTATGGGCTGGCCAATACCTTAACCCAAACAGCTCTCCTAAAACCAAGTCTAAAAAACAAAAAGGTGAGAAACCTGTATTATACAGGTCAGCTTACCGTCCCTGGGCCGGGAGTGCCTCCCTCTTTGATTTCGGGCAAAGTGGTGGCTGAGGAAGTGATCAAAGAAAACAAATTTTAAATAAAGAGGTATATTCAGTTATGGATTCACTGGGGCTTTTTGATCAAACCGCGCTGGAATGTAGCCGCTTAATTACGCAGCGGTACAGCACGAGTTTTACCCTAGGCATCAAAACGTTGGATAAAAAATTCCATTTGCCAATTTATGCCATCTATGGCTATGTAAGGTACGCAGATGAAATTGTGGACACGTTTCATGGTCAGGATAAAGCTGGGCTTCTTTCCCAGTTTAAAAAAGATACCTACACAGCCATAGATGCGCGACTTTCTCTTAATCCGGTGCTTCATTCCTTCCAATTGATAGTGAATAAGTATAAAATAGACACTGCATTGATAGAGGCTTTCTTACACAGCATGGAAATGGATCTTGATTTCAGAACCTATAATGATTCCAGGTATCAGGAATACATTTATGGATCGGCTGAAGTAATAGGCCTGATGTGTCTAAAAGTGTTTGTAGAGGGAGACCAGCAGCTTTACGACAGGCTGTGCAAGCCAGCCTGTAAGCTGGGCGCAGCCTTTCAAAAGGTCAACTTCCTTCGTGACATAAAAAGCGACTATGAGGAGCGCGGAAGGGTATACTTCCCAAGTGTGGATTACAATAAGTTTGACCAAACTGCAAAAAAATTGATTGAAGAAGACATCCAAAATGACTTCGACGAGTCTCTGACAGGTATCGAGCAACTGCCGGAAGGTGCCAAGTTAGGTGTGAAAGTGGCTTATTTGTATTATCAAACGCTTTTTGACAAGATAAAAGGTCTCTCTGCTGAAGTGATAACCCAAGAGCGAATCAGAATTCCAAATTCAAGAAAGTTTACCCTCCTTCTGGGTACATATGTAGGCACCAAACTTGGCATCAGCTGAAATGGAGAAATTGCTTTACCTAGCTCTCAATGTGTTTACGATTTCGTTTCCACTGATCAGGTCATTTGAACCCAAAATCAAATATGCCTCTAAATGGAGCTCCCTTTTCCCTGCTATTCTGATCACCGGTACATTCTTTCTTATTTGGGATCATTGGTTCACCATATTGGGAGTATGGGACTTCAATCCACGTTACATCGTAGGAATTTTCCTTTTTGAGCTTCCTTTGGAAGAATGGCTGTTCTTTCTGACAGTCCCATTTGCCTGCATTTTTATTTATGAAGTACTGATTTACTTCTTCCCTGAAGATATTTTTAGACCTTGCGGAAAGCCGTTCGTCTTTGTAGCCCCCCCTCTTCTACTTGTTTTGGGAATTATCCATTTGGATAAGCTGTATACTTCAGTCAATTTTATTGTGGCAGCAATTGCTTTAGTTGTTCATTTTTTTGTATTTAAGGAGAAATTCCTAGGTAGATTCCTGTTTGCATACCTGGTACATTTAATTCCTTTCATTCTGTGTAATGGGATACTTACAGGTGGCTTGACAGAAGAACCGGTTGTGATTTACAACAATTCGGAGAATCTTGGGATCAGAATATGGACAGTACCCATAGAGGACACCATTTACTCTATGACTTTATTGTTAATGAATGTCTCATTTTTCGAATACTTCCGAGGCAAAAAAACAATTCAATCACCTGGAAGTTTATAACTTATGAAAAATCTCCAGGTACATATTGATGATCACTCAGGGTTTTGCTTCGGGGTGGTCTATGCTATAGAGATGGCGGAGGAAATCCTGGAGGAGCAAGGTTATCTCTACTGTCTTGGGGATATTGTTCATAATGATGAAGAGGTCAGTCGGTTAACCAGGAAAGGTCTCAAAATAATAGACCATCAAAACCTCCAGCAGCTGACCCACGAAAAAGTATTGATCCGCGCCCATGGTGAACCTCCCTCTACCTATGAGCTTGCGATCAAGAACAACCTCACCCTGATCGATGCGAGCTGTCCGGTAGTCTTAAAATTGCAGAACAGAATCAAAAACTCATTTGACAAAGAGGAAACTATCTACATCTATGGAAAACATGGCCATGCTGAGGTAATAGGACTTCTGGGTCAGACCAATAACAAAGCAGTGGTGTTCCAGGATATTTCCGAACTCGACCTTGACACCCTCCCCAAGAGTATCACCCTATACAGTCAGACCACGAAGAGCACGGATAAGTTTTATGAAATCAATGCCATCCTTAGGCAGAATGGTATCCAGGTCAATACGAATGACACCATCTGCCGCCAAGTGTCCAACAGAGATAAAGAATTGAGGGATTTTGCTGAGCGGTTTGATAAAATTGTATTTGTAAGTGGTACTAAATCCTCCAATGGAAAGGTACTTTACAATGTATGTAAAGAGAAAAATGCCAATACCTTTTTTGTTTCCAACGCAGATCAGATCGACACTTCCTGGTTTGAAGCCGGTGAGAGGGTGGGTATCTGTGGGGCCACCTCTACTCCTATGTGGCTGATGGAACAAGTGAAGGAAAGAATCCTTACTTTCTGAGAAAAGAATCCGAAATTGCCCACATGAAACCGGCAAATACCCGTTCATCATACTCCAGCATCGACCCCAAAGGGATAGTCATTGCATCTACGGTGATCCTACTGTGGGTAGCCTGCCTTGCATTTTTGATTAGATACCCCATTTCCTGGAAAGACCCCTTGGTTTATTTGGGTGTATTGATTCAAATGCACCTGTATACTGGCTTATTTATCACTGCCCATGATGCTATGCACGGATTGGTGTCACGCAACAAAAAGGTCAATCATGCGGTTGGGGTATTCTCTGCACTCTTGTTTTCATACAACTTTTATTGGAAGCTTTTCCCTAAGCATCATGAACATCACCGTTTTGTCGCTACGGATAAAGACCCTGACTATCATACTTCAGACAATTTCTTTATTTGGTACCTCAGTTTTCTCAGACAATACCTCAATATATGGCAGTTCCTCTTGATGGCCATTACCTTCAATGTACTCAAGCACTACTTTCCCACTGAGAATCTGATCATTTTTTGGATGCTCCCTGCCATCCTTTCGACCCTACAGTTATTTTATTTCGGAACCTATTTACCGCATAAGGGAGAACACGCCAACACGCATCACGCCAGTACACTTCCCAAAAATCACCTTTGGGCGTTTTTGACATGCTATTTCTTTGGCTATCACTATGAGCACCATGATTCTCCAGGAACTCCCTGGTGGCGGTTATGGCGGATTAAAGAACAACATAGTAATGAGGGCTGATTATTCAATGACACCCCGCTTCTGAACAGAACTTCTCCACCAGAAAAGCTTACCCTGCTATCCGTTTCGAACTATGCGATTTACCCTTATTACCCTTGCACTCTGCTGGAGTATTGCTACTGCCTCCTATTCACAGGCCATACTTAGGGGCAAGATCTCCAATCCCGTCAATAACCAACCTGTTGCTTTCGCAAATATCCTAATCCTCAATACCGATTTGGGGGCGGTTTCGGATGAAACCGGCTTTTACGAAATCAGGGATATCCCACCCGGCCTCTATAACATCAAAGCAAGTTTTGTAGGCTTCAAGCCTCAAACTATCTATGAGGTGCAGATCACTCAGGCCCGGCCTGTGCAAGTGGACTTTCAGCTGGACGAAGAGACATCCGATCTGAATGAAGTAGTGGTAAGTTCAGAGTTTTCGCGTTCAGAAGAAACCCCGCTCTCTGTACGTAGGTTAAACACCAATGAAATTGAGCGCTACCCGGGAGGAAACAGGGATATTTCTCGGGTAATCCAAGCCTTACCGGGAGTAGCGAGTACCCCTAGCTTCAGAAATGACATTCTAATCCGCGGTGGAGCACCCAATGAGAATAAGTTCTTTATTGATGAAATAGAGGTTCCGGTAATCAACCACTTCGCCACACAAGGTTCTTCAGGAGGACCAGTAGGTATATTGAATGTCAATCTCATCAAAAATGTGGATCTGATCACTGGAGGGTTCCCTGCCAATAGGATGGATGCACTAAGCTCTTTCTTTGAAATTCAGCTTAAAGAAGGACGCAGGGATAAAATGTTCACACAACTTACGGTAGGTGCCTCCGAACTCACCTTGTCCAATGAAGGTCCTATCGGGGATAAAACCACCTATCTGTTTTCTGCACGGCGTTCCTATTTGCAGGGACTCTTCCGTCTTATTGGACTGCCATTCTTGCCCACTTTCAATGATTTTCAAGTCAAGACTACCACCAGACTCAATGACAGGACGGAGCTTACATTTATCGGTGTAGGGGCAATAGATAAATTTGTCCTAAATCAGGATGTCCCTAAAGAGGAAACAGAAGAGGAGAGGGACAACAGGCTTTATTTACTCGATGTGCTGCCTGTCCAGAATCAATGGAATTATGCCACAGGCCTGAAATTAAAACGCTTTCGTGAAAATGGGTTCTGGACTTTTGTCTTAAGCAGAAACATGCTGAACAACAGATCTTACAAATACGCGGGTAATGATGAGCGCTCTGCGGACAACCTTCTATCGGATTATTTATCCCAGGAATCCGAAAATAAATTCCGGGCGGAAAACAGTATATTCAGTAGTGGGTTGACATTCAAATACGGGATAAATTATGAATATGCGCGCTATTTTATCCAAAACTTCGACCGGTCAGTGCTGGCAGGCTCAGGCCAGGTTATAGACACAGAATCCACCTCCCACTTCAATATTTATGGAGCTTTTGCCTCCGCCAGCAAGTATTTCTCCGGTGAGCGGCTGTTGCTTACCGGTGGGCTTAGGATAGACGGAGCCGATTTTGGGGCTACTGCTTCCAATCCCCTGAATCAGTTCAGCCCCCGTATCTCCATCTCCTACCAGCTAAGACCTAACCTCTTTGCCACTGCCAATACCGGTATTTACCATCAGAAACCTGCCTATACCGTTCTTGGGTATAGAAACAATCAAGGTCAGCTGGTCAATCAGGACAATGACGTACGTTACATCAGAAATATGCAGTTTATCGCCGGACTGGAATTCATAGCACCTGAGAAGAACAGACGGTTCACCGCCGAAGCTTTTTATAAGCGCTACAGTAATTACCCTTCTTCTATACGAAATGGAATCGCCTTGGCTAACCTAGGAGCTGACTTCGGTGTAATAGGAAATGAACCCGTGGCATCCAATGCTTCTGGACGGGCATATGGCCTGGAATTATTGGCACAGCAGAGACTATTCAAGGATTTCTACGGTATAGCAGCAGTCACTTTAGTCAGGAGTGAGTTTACCAATTCTGCCATGGATGTCTACTTACCTTCTTCGTGGGACAATCGGTTCATTGTAAGTCTGACAGGGGGCAAGCGCTTCCGTAAAAACTGGGAAATAGGAGCGCGATGGAGATACTTGGGAGGCACTCCCTACACTCCTTATGACAGGGAAGAATCTTCACTGATCGGTAACTGGGATTTAAGAAACCAACCCATCTTGGATTATTCCCAAATCAATGGCATAAGGCTAGAGGGTTTGCATCAATTGGACCTCCGGTTGGATAAAAAATACTTCTATGAGAAGTGGAATCTTAACTGGTATATCGATATCCAAAACGCCTACAATTTTCAGGCACAGCAGCCTCCACTTCTTGTACCCGTGAGGGATGTGGATGGGAATCTTCTGATAGACGTGTCTGACCCAAATCGGTATCAATTAAAGTCCCTGAACAATCCAGCTGGATCCATTCTTCCGACAATTGGATTGATCATTGAGTTTTAGTTGCTTTTCCCGGGCACTTGCCCCAATCTAATGATCCGCTGAGCTTGGATCTTGGAAGAGTTGACGAGCCTACATTTGTTCAATCGGACTCATTACATCAATCGGATCGCTATGCAGCCTCTTTTCCTGAAAGTTCTTCTCTTAAACAGAACTTCCATAGAAAAAGGGAGGGGGCAGTATGCGCTATAGACCTCAATACGCACTATTGAAGTTCCACCGTATATTAAGACCGAATCCACCAGGGTGAAAATCCGTATTCTCCACCAAGATGAAATAAGGCCTCCAATCCAGTCCTATCACTATCGGAACTTCTGCAAATGCATACTCCACTCCAGCTTCCCCTGCGGCTCCTAATCTAAATGGATCTCCCAGAAAAAGAGAGGGACCAAAACCTAGATAGTAATTGAAATCGGAATCGGCTATAGGTCTATAAACAGGATTCCAAAGAGCATCTATACCTACTCCTCCATTTCCAAAGCTCAAATCGGCATGAACCCTACTGAAATCCCCCAATGCAAAAACGGCGTCCAAAGCAACGTTGTTGCCGTTTAGATTACCAAACCGGAGACCAACTTCCTGTGCCTGGGAATTTAAAATGGCGAAAACAAAGAGTACAAAAGCAAAAGAGCAAATCTTTAGAATCTTCATAGTAAAGCAAGGTGGTTTAGGGCAGGCCATTCAAGAGACTGCCCTACTGATTCATATAAAATGTATCAGCGAAAACTGAGCCATTTGTATTCATAAAAATTAAACCTATCACTTAGGAATGGATTAGCCGGCCCTAAAGATGCCGGCAGGGATCAGCTTTGCTAAAAGCTAATATGGCACACTCGGAAACCCGTTAAGGATTTACTACCCAAAAACCTATTTTTTAAACATAAAGTAAACGGCAAGTATAAGAAAAACAGCCCCGATGAGGTGGTTCAACCGTAGTGTCTCCGTCTTGAAAGCGATCAATGTAAAAACCATAAAGATCACCAGTGTAATCACTTCCTGTAGCACTTTTAACTGCATGAGGCTAAACGGCCCTCCATTCCCCTGAAAACCAATCTTATTGGCAGGGACTTGAAACATATATTCAAACAGTGCGATCCCCCAACTGATCAAAATGACAGATAGTAAGCCAAGTTTACCGAACCATTTCCATTCTGCAAATTTGAGGTGTCCATACCAAGCCAAGGTCATGAAGGTATTGGATAAAACCAGTAAGCCGATAGTCAATAAAGCTTTCATTATGCTAACCATTTAAAGTCCGGCAAATCTCATCAAAATCCTGATTTCCAAAAGGAATATGGCAATGATTTTTTGGTTTGAAGGATGTAGGATTAGAAAATGGCCATTGGAAAACGGAATACAGCTAGCTGAAAAACTTATGCTGCTGATTTTATAATCCAGACGTGCTATGAATCAATTTCAACCGGACTGATTTTCCCGCAATTAATGTCTCCCCCATGAAATCAGGACAGGCTATAACAAAACCTAATGCATCACCCGGGTAAATAAGCAGGGTTATCATAAAATAGGTGGTCAATCGTCTTTTTTTGGATTATATTCACTGGCATTTTCATTTCCTTTCTGCTTACCCATGAGAATTTTCCAATGTGGGAATTGTTTACATCCCTTATTTTTCGAAAACCATATCTGTGAAAAATGTGGCCATCTAGCAGGATACGAGGATGCTAAAATGATGATGCTGACGTTCAGTCCTACTCCATCAGTCACCATGATTTCGGACAGGGAGGAAAAGGAATACAGATATTGCCAAAACTATGAGTTGGGAGTATGTAATTGGCTTATACCCATGGACAGGCATGAGCAATTCTGCAATGCATGCATGCTCAACAGAACCATCCCTGATTTGTCAGACAGTGAAAATTTTCAAAAATGGCAAAAACTCGAGGTGGCTAAACATAGGATGGTTTATCAGTTACAGCGAATGGGATTATCCCTTCCCAGCAAAATGGCAGATCCGGATAAAGGACTTTGTTTTGACTTTATCTCCAGGCAGGGAAACAATCAGATTATGACAGGCCATGCCAATGGAATTATCACGATTTTACTCTCAGAGGCAGACTCCGTTCACAGGGAACAAATGAGAACACAGCTTTCTGAGCCCTACCGCACACTCATAGGACACTTCAGGCATGAGGTGGGCCATTACTTTTGGGATAGGCTGATTGCCAAAAATGACCTTGTCCTCAAGGAATTCCGAAAGGTCTTTGGCGATGAGCGGAAAGACTATGGAGCATCACTAGCCAGCTACTATAACGATGGTGCTCCGGAAGACTGGCAAGGAACCTATATCAGCAGATACGCCACTTCGCACCCGTGGGAGGATTGGGCAGAATCATGGGCTCATTACCTCCATATTATGGACATGACCGAGACTGCCTATTTTTTCGGAATATCCGTGGACCCCTTATCATCCGATACAAGTATGAAAACAGCTATTACGTTTGACCCCTACGAAATAGAAAAATTTGAATTGATCTTTCAAAACTGTATTCCTTTATCTTTTGCTGTAAACAGCCTTAACCGCTCCATGGGCATTCCTGACGTATATCCCTTTGTGGCAAGTCCTGCTGTGGTTCAAAAAATGCAATTTATCCATCAGCTTGTGGCAAGATAAAAGACGGCTACTTCCGCAAATCACCAGTAAAAATAGACTGATGTTTTTCTGGGATAAAAAACATCAATTCCCTTACACTGACCCCTCAATGGCTGTACAAACTGGCTCGTGGCTTACCGGAAAATTCACAGAGTTCGCGATAAAGCATAATTCATTTGCCTTTTTATGCAAACTGTTTGCCTTTTCTACCATGGAGTTTTCTGCTACTGTAACCCTGGGCTTTAGGATCACTGCAATAAAATGACCTCTCCCATTTGCTGTCTCCTTCATTACTCCATGGGCGTTATCCGTATAGTCCAGAACGATAACCCCAGCGGCCGCACACAGGTGCAGGTACCACAGCATATGGCAACTGGATAAGGATGCTACCAATAGCTCCTCTGGGTTATGCTTACTGCTGTCCCCTCGGAATGCCGGATCTGAAGACCCCAAAATCCCAGGTTTACCCTGGATTTCAATGACATGATCTCTCTCATATGATTTATAGCCTGATGTGCCGGTACCAGTATTACCAGTCCATTTTACGGTCAGGTTATAGGTGTGCTCTTCGTTCATAATTTTTCTGAATCTATTACGGTTCAATTTTCTTTTTATTCACTCTTTGGCTATTTATTCTAATATTTTAATCACCATTAATTTATATTCCTTTGTTGAAATACCAGTAATAACCCTTATGAGTATTCACAGCGAAGTAACGGGAAATAGTAGACTTACACTTCATTTGATACTGAACTATGGATGATGAAAATAAATTTGTGTCGTTGGCAGGTTTGATCTGCGAGCCATCAAGAGCTAGAATACTCTGGAACCTGCTTGACGGCAAAGCTTATACAGCCAGTGAATTATCCTGTTTTGCGGATATTTCGCCCACTTCGGCTAGTAATCATTTATCAAAGTTGCTTGAGGCTGAGCTTGTAAAGGTTGAAAGTCAGGGAAGGTATCGGTATTACTCACTTTACAACTCAGAGACAGCTTATGCAGTGGAAGCACTGGCCACCCTTACCAAAGGTAGCTCGGCCGGGAACAAACAAAGTGATCCTTCCAAAAGCAGTATCAGGTATTGTAGGACCTGCTATGATCATTTGGCGGGATTTGTAGGGGTTAGAATAACGGAAGTGTTAGAAACTAGGGGATATCTTATAAAATCACACAAAGAATATATTATCTCTGAAGAAGGATGGAATTGGTTACTGACTTTTTCCATCTCGAAAGAATCTTTTCAGACGAGTCGAAGAGCCATGGCAAGACAATGTTTGGATTGGTCTGAGCGCCGTCCACATCTGGCCGGGCACCTAGGCGCAATGCTATTGGAGAAAATGCTTGAAGGAAAATGGTTTAAGAAAAATATGTTTTCACGTGAACTATATGTCACTCCGAGGGGACGACAAGAGTTACATACACAATTAGGCCTAGCTTTACCATGAGGCAAGAAGCGTCGGGCTATTGTGAATCCTTAGATCTCCCCATATCAGCTTGGGGCTTAGAAAACCTTATTGGCTATTCTGCCTACCGTGAGTCCTTGGACGACCACCGAGAAGACCACTACAAAATATGTCATTTCCAGCAGCATTTCTTTATACACTCCGTCACTGATCAAAAGTACCAAGGCAATGGATACACCTCCCCTCAAGCCTCCCCATATAAGTAAGGTAAGGGTGCCTCTCCCAAATTTAGGCTTGAATGGAATAAGAAGGGAAGGGATCCAAATCGCTATCGCTCTTGCCAGCAATACGATCACTATAGCCATCACAGATAAAAGCCAGTAGCTTTCGAAATCCTTGATCAAAAGAAGTTCAAACCCGATGAAAAGAAACAATACTGCATTGAGTATCTCATCTATAAGCTCCCAGAATTTAGTTAGATAATCCTTTGTAATGGGTGACATAGCGGTTCTTTTCCCGTAATTCCCTATAATCAAACCTGCTGCAACCATTGTCAGAGGGCCTGAAAAATGGGTAGCTTGGGCTATAAGATACCCCCCCATCACTACAGAGAGGGTGATGAGCACCGAAATAATATAGTCATCGATCCCTTTTATTGCAGTAGAGGCCGTGAAGCCTAACAGGGCTCCCAAAAACAGACCACCCAGTGCCTCCTTTAGAAGTAACCAACTTATGGACCCAAAAGAGATTTCCATGCCTGGAGTTTGGGCCAATTGCAATACTACAGCAAACAGTACGACAGCTACACCGTCATTAAACAGCGATTCTCCTGCTATTTTGGTTTCAAGTGACTTGGGGACATTGGCTTTTTTAAGAATACCCAGCACTGCAATCGGATCAGTCGGTGAAATCAAAGCACCAAAAAGCAAACAGTATATAAAAGGGAGATCGACACCTAACCAACCCACTGTCAGATAGGTAATCCCTGCAATTACGAAAGTGGATAAAATAACCCCTACAGTAGAAAATATAAGAATAGGAAGCCGCTGCTCTCTCAGATCGGCAAAATTGACATGGATAGCTCCTGCAAACAACAAAAAATTAAGCATCGCCCCCATAAGGACTTCTGTGAAGTCAAACTCTGAAATGAGTTTGTACAATTCATTGGAAGTCTGGGGAAATAAGTAATTCCCTGCCAGACGGATTACTACTGAAGCAAGAATTGCCATAAGCATAATACCTATGGTCGAAGGGAGCTTTAAGAACCTATGGTTGAAGTAAGCGAATAAAGATGCTAAGACTATTAAAACTGAAAATGAATAGTATAATTCCATAGATATAAAACAAGTCTAGTATTGATTGATGTCCAGTCGTGGGATAAGTTAAGATCAACTGACACTACAGTTTATTGACTCAATTTCATCTAGCCACCTTAATTACCCAACACATCGAACGCGCTAATTTACGCAAAACCGGGAAAAAGTATGAACAGATCAGATGATACTTGACAGTCATAATATCAAGTAGTAGGAGTGTTTATGAATAATCTTATCCTAAAGATGACTAGAAAACATGTCCAAATCCAAAAAAGAACTGACCTCCTTCCATGCTTTGGGCATAGTCAAGTCTTATTACTGTAGACTGGTTCCAGTTGATTCGCCCCCCTAGGCCGGGGGCTCCTATCCATTTTTGAAAGTTTATATCCGCAAGCTGATCCCACACACTTCCTAAATCGTAAAAGGGAGTAATCCCTAGAGCAAAATGCTGTTGGAGGAAACTGAAATCATAAAATTTTGTCCGTAATTCCAAGTTTACCAGTGCAACGGTCGGAGCGACAAAGCGGGCTTCCCGATAGCCCCGCACTGATCGGGCACCACCCAATACCATAACTCCACCTCCTTCGCTAGGCAAATCCCACATTTCTATAAAATTGATTTTCGAACCTGAAATATGCCTCACTGCTGCTGATCCTGCGAGAGTCAGCCTGCTTTTATTCCCTCTCCACCTTTTTAAGGTATGGATAAACTGTCCCTGAACCATGACCTTATTGAAGTTAAACTGCGATCCTAACCAAGGGGCTGAATACTCATGCGAGTATTGAAATAGCATACCTTGTGACGGGTCGGGCTCAAAATCCCTTGTATCGAAAATAAGTGCCCCAGCTAGCATACTTGTGAACATAGATCTTTCATTGAACCCGCTAAGATTAAACCTATCCCATGTCCCGTCTGCCTGCTGCAAATCTACCAGCGTAGGATTATTAATCGCCTCTACACCTTCACCATCGAGCTTGTAGGCCTCTTCGGCAAACTGTCCGTTGTAAGAAGAAAATGAGGTGAGCAGAGCTTCATACCCAAATACCACCCGCAGTTTTCCATCCATCAAGACCCTTTCACCCAATACATTGTAGAATTGCTCCCGCTGGTGCATATGGTTATAATGAAAATCACTATAATACCTGCCATCTGACCCTATTTCCGCCAAGGCGAGATTCTCATCATAGTCATCCATTCTGTTAAAACTGCGCTCCATACCTGTTTTCTTATCACGGAAATGAAGCCCCCCCAATGAAGCTCGGCCGATTCCCCAGTATTGTGCATGAGGATCCTCCCAATGCAAGGCATCTATCCGTAACCTCCATTTGGAGTTAAAAATATAGGGCGCATCATAACTTATCGAATAGCCGATCCTTCCATTTTGGAAAATGAAAAATTCCGCATTGAAGCGGTGACGGTAGGCAGTATAACTAAAGAATGGGTCTTCTGCAGATTTATTTATAAATAGATTTATATTCCCCCCAAAACCAACCCCCCGGATCGGATCAAATTCAAAGCGTGGTAAACCTGTCAGAAAAGTCCCTTCCTTTTTATCTTCCAACTCAAAATCAGGTATTCTTTTTGAATCATGTATACTAAACGGAAGAACACTTTTAACAGCGGATGTGTCATGATTTTGGGCAAATAAACCAGCGCTGAGGCCGGTAAATAGTGCTATAAGTAATTGTTTCATGCTGCCTTTTTTTCAGGCAGCAAAATTAGGATTACCGATCTCTGCAAGCAGTTAGAAACGATTTAGAAAAAAATTAGAAATCCATTAGAAAGAATTATCTATGGGGCAAGGTCACCGTAAAAACAGTGCCTGTAGCCCCGGTCGAGTTTACAGCTATCGTTCCTTTATGGAGGTTGATGATTTTGTGGGTAAGCGAAAGGCCTATTCCATTTCCATCGGCAAACTGTTTGTTTCTTCCCCTGAAAAAAGGGGTGAAGATTCTGGCTATGTCTTCTTCTGCTATACCTATGCCCTTATCGGCAAACTTGATTACGATACTGCTCTGATCAAAGTCCATAAATACATCTATTTTCCTATCCGCAGAAAACTTACACCCATTCTCGATCAGGTTACTGAAGGCTACTTTTAAAAGGTATTCATTCCCTAAAACCGAAATCTGATGATCACACTCAAATTCCGATTCAAAGAAAACATTCATTTTGAAGTCGCTATTCCTTCTTTTTACATCCTGCCGTGCATCTATCAGAATCTCGTCTACGCGTACGTTTTTAAATGCTATCTCTGAAGGGTCGTAGCTGGCCTTTGCCAAATCCAGCAAGCTGTTGGAGAGACGCACCAGTTTTTCAGAATCCCCCAATGCATTTTTAATGGTTTCTTTATACTCCTGAATACTCCTTTCTTTGTTGGTGGAGAGTTCCAGTTCTGCAATAATAGCGGAAAGCGGAGTCCTGAGTTCATGCGAAATATTGGAAACAAAGTGTCTTTGCGCATCAAATGAATTCTCCAGCCGGGTTAGCATTTCATCGAAAGTATTGGCCAATTCAGAAAGCTCATCCTTCCCGGGACTATTAATCCTCAGATCCAGATTAGTGGCTGAGATACGTTTTGCCTTTGCCGTCATCTCTTTTACCGGCTCAAACGCTTTTCTTGAAAAGTATCTTCCAAAAAAATAAATAAGAACTACAGAGAGGATAAAGACGACTATACTGGTATGTAACTGATCTTTTAACTTACTATAACCGTAATGGTCAAGTGCTGCCGCTGTAAGAAGATATGGTTTACCCTCATACCAATATTTCAAGCCTACCACCTGCCATTCCTGCTGATAAAATCTGAGTAACCCTTCTTCAGAGATTCTTTCCAGCATCTCAGGGGACTCTTTTACAAAATCAATATCAACAGCATCATGATAGCTGAGGTCAAAATCCGCATTAAAAATAGCCACTTCGACCTCATTGAGTATTTCCCGGTTGTTTCTATAAATATCCTGCAAGGTGGTAGTATCGACTTTGGCATTTAGAAACAGATTGGCCTTTGTCACAGCTTCTTTCTCCAAAAGAATGTAGAACTCTTCCTCACGGGTATCCTTCGCCGAGAAATAAATCACTGTAGCAAACCCAAACAGTATAGTAGCTGTCAGAAATGTAAACAGGAGAGTGAGTCTGGTCCTTACTTTCATTTTTCTGTTCTCAGGATAAAACCCATCCCGGATTTTGTATGGATGAGTTTATTGCCAAAATCCCTATCAATTTTTTTTCTGAGATAATTGATGTAAACATCTATAAAGTTAGTTCCTGTATCAAAATGTGTGTCCCAGACTTTGTCGGCGATTTCTACCCGGGACAAAACCCGCTCGGGATTGCTAAGCATGAACTCCAATAGTTTGAACTCTTTGGGGGTAAGGGGTATTTCTGTCCCTGCCCTCTCTACGCTCTTGGTATTGACATCCATCACTAAATCCGCATAAGTTAACCGGGAGGCGGACATCCCGGATTTAATTTTCCTTTTCAGCAAAGCCCTGATACGGACAATGAGCTCCCGCATCTCAAAAGGTTTGACTAAATAGTCATCCGCACCTGAATCGAAACCTTCAACTTTATCATCAGTGGTACCCAATGCGGTAAGCATGATAATGGGGATTTCATATTTCAGGCGGCGAAGTTCCTTACTGATTTCCAGCCCGTCGATTTTGGGCAAAACAATATCTGTTATAATCAGATCATATTCATTTTGAAATGCCAGTTTTCTGCCGGAAAGTCCGTCATAGGCTAAATCAACTTCAAACTCCTGCTCCTCCAGGCCACGTTTGATAAGCTCCGATACGCGTTGATCGTCCTCTATAACAAGAATTTTCATCTGTTTATAATTTGATTTTTAGCGGTCATTACCTGTCCCGAACTCGATTCGGGAGAATCTCGCATGTCGGATAATCATCCCAGTGTGTGTCGCTCGCGTTAAGCTCGATTTCATTGGATCTTAATTGGATTGTATGTTGCATCGGATTTTTTGTCCGGAAACAATTCGCCGCTATAGAAAGATTTAAGAACAGCTGTACCTGAAGGGATATTCAAAAAATCCCCTGGTACATCTCTTCCAGCTTGCTGACTTGCATGACTTGGATGTTGAATTTTTTAAGATTAAGCCCTTTCACAGCATACTTAGAGACCATGATTCTTCGAAATCCTAGTTTTTCAGCCTCTGCTATCCGGTTTTCAATGCGTGATACGGCCCTTATTTCTCCTCCGAGACCAACTTCCCCCGCAAAACAGATCTCTTCGGATATGGGCGTGTCTTCATAGCTCGATATCAAGGACGCACATACTGCAAGGTCCAATGCAGGATCATCCACCCGAAGCCCCCCGGCTACATTAAGAAACACATCCTGCTGTCCAAGCCGCATTCCCCCACGCTTTTCCAACACTGCCAATAGCATGTTGAGACGCTTTGCATCATGTCCTGTACTGCTCCTTTGCGGAGTGCCGTAAGTAGCAGGACTGACAAGCGACTGGATTTCAATCAACAAAGGTCTGTTTCCCTCCATCATCGCCCCGATCGCTACACCATTCAATACTTCCTCCCGCTGGGTAAGAAGGATTTCTGAGGGGTTGGCAACAGTACGTAGCCCTTCCGCTCTCATCTCATAGATACCCAACTCATGCGTAGAACCAAATCGGTTTTTGGAAGTCCGCAAAATACGATAGGTCAGGTGGCGGTCTCCTTCAAACTGTAATACCGTATCCACCATATGCTCCAAAACCTTAGGTCCTGCTATAGATCCATCCTTGGTGATATGGCCAATCAGAAATACCGGAGTTCCCGTTTCCTTGGCAAATCTCATCAACTCTGCCGTGCACTCCCGAACCTGGGATACTGAGCCAGCAGCCGATTCCACATATTGACTGCTCAGTGTTTGTATCGAATCAATGATCAAAAAATCGGGGTTGAGAACTTCAATCTGTCGAAAAATCTGTTGGGTATTGGTTTCAGATAGGACATAGCAATCCGGGTTTTCCATTGACATCCGGTCTGCCCTCATTTTTATCTGTGCTTCACTTTCTTCTCCTGAGACATAGAGCACTTTTTTCCCGGCCAATGTCAGTGCTATCTGTAACATCAGTGTAGACTTCCCTATTCCAGGCTCTCCGCCAATCAGTACCAGAGATCCTGATACAATTCCTCCTCCCAATACCCTATCCAGTTCCGCATCACCCGTCACCCATCTGGGTTGCTCTTCATTATTAACGTCAGCGATTTTCTTTGGTGAACTGGCCTTTTTTGTAGCGGTCCCTTGTGGTTTCCAACTTCCTTTTCCCGGCTCTTCTTTCTGTACCAGCTCCTCTACATAGGTATTCCACTCCCCACAGGACGGGCATTTCCCCGTCCACTTGGGGCTTTGCGCACCGCAATTCTGACAGAAAAAGGTTGTTTTTATTTTAGCCATTTACCTATTAATCAAAACTTACACTGGTTTGGTACGGTGTCTCCCCTAAAAGCAGGAATCAGCCTGTAGCAAGATTGGGACTTACTTCTTGGACATCAATGTGCCTGAAGCCAGTCTGTCCCTATTCCTACCTCGACTTCTACCGGAACCTTTAGCGGAATGGCGTTTGACATCAGCCCAGGCACATTGGTTTTGAGTATTTCCAGCTCGCTTTTGTGTGCATCAAATACCAGTTCATCATGCACTTGAAGAATCATCCTTGATTTTAGGTTTTCACGCTTCATCCAGTCGTGAACATGGATCATGGCTACCTTGATAAGATCCGCTGCAGAGCCCTGTATCGGCGCGTTGATTGCATTGCGCTCCGCAAATCCACGCATTGTCATATTCCTGCTATTGATATCTCTGAGGTATCTTCTTCTTCCCAAAATAGTCTCCACATATTCATGTTTTCTGGCTTTTTCGATTGCCCCATCCATATATGCCTTCACAGAAGGAAATTCCTTGAAATAAGCATCGATAATTTCCTTTGCCTCCCCTCTAGGAATAGACAAGCGCTGTGAAAGTCCAAAGGCTGAAATCCCATATATAATGCCGAAATTGGCTGTTTTAGCCTTTCTCCTCATATCCGACGTCACTTGTTCCAATGGCACCTGGAATATTTTTGCGGCAGTGGTGGCATGGATATCCCTGCCGGTTTTGAACGCGTCTATCATAGACTGGTCGCCTGAAAACTCCGCCATGATGCGCAACTCTATCTGCGAATAATCCGCCGCCAGCAACACATGATCCCCATCCCTAGGCACAAAAGCCTTCCTGATCTCTCTCCCGCGATCTGTCCTGATAGGAATATTCTGAAGATTTGGGTTAATGGAGGACAACCGCCCCGTTGCAGCTACAAACTGATTATATGTCGTATGGATTCTTCCTGTTTTAGGATTGATCATCGTGGGCAAAGCATCCACATAAGTCGACTTCAGTTTTACCATCTGCCTATAATCCAATATAGCCCGCGCAATCTCATGCTCTCCTGCCAGTTTACTCAAAATCTCTTCGCCTGTAGCATATTGACCGGTCTTCGTTTTTTTGGCCTTAGGGTCAAGTTGGAGCTTTTCGAAAAGAACTTCTCCGAGCTGTTTGGGAGAACCAAGGTTAAAGCGTACACCCGCCAGTTCATACACCCTTTTTTCAATTTCCAGGCTTTCTTTCTCCAGCAAGCTAGATAGCTCGGCCAAACTCCCCTCGTCTATTCTCACCCCTTCAAACTCCATGTCTGCGAGAACATGGATCAAGGGGTTTTCGACCGAATGAAAAAGATTCCCAAGCTGATTCTCCCTGATAATCGGATCAAACTTATCCTTCAGTCTCAATGTAATATCAGCATCTTCGGCTGCATAGGAGGTCACCTCATCCTCATCCACATCGCGCATATTACCTTGATTCTTTCCTTTCTTTCCTATTAAGGTCTCTATAGATACCGGTCGGTAATTGAGGTATTGCTGTGCGAGCCAGTCCATAGAATGCTTGCCCTCTGGCTCTATCAGATAGTGGGCCAGCATGGTATCATAGAGTAATCCCTTAACTGCTATTCCGTAGTTCTTCAGGATTAAAAGATCATACTTAACGTTCTGCCCAATTTTAAGGATAGTTGGGTTCTCAAAGACAGGTTTAAGTAGCACTAGGATTTTTTCAAGTTCAATCCTTTCCTGCGGGCACGGGATGTAGTAAGCTTCTCCGGAAAGGTAGGCAAATGATATCCCGACCAATTCAGCTTCCATTGCATTCACTGAAGTGGTTTCAGTATCAAAGCAGATTTCCTTTTGCAGCAGAAGGTATTCGACCAATTCCATGACCGCATCTTCCCCCTTAATCTTATGATAGTTATGGAGATTGCCAAAAATAGTCTGGGGAATCATGGGCTCGGGTACACTCACCTCTTCTTCCCCGGTTTCCACTTGTGGAATGACAGAGCTCTGGGAAGAAGGCTGCTCGCCAAATAGCCCTAGCTGCTCATTTTTCTGAACGACAGCTTTTTTATTCGGTTCTTTGAAAACGCGGGCCGCCAATGTCCTAAACTCCAGCTCGGTAAAAATGGACCTGAGTTTCTCCTCATCTATCCCTTCATACTCCAGCTCCTCATCCACAAATGCAATGGGAACATCACATTTAATTGTAGCCAGCTCCTTGGAGAGCAATCCTTGCTGGGCAAAGTTTTCAACATTCTCTTTTTGTTTCCCTTTGAGCTGGTGAGTATTTTTCAGGAGTTCTTCTATTGTTCCATACTCTTTCAACAATTTCGTGGCTGTTTTCTCCCCTATTCCGGGAATCCCGGGGATGTTGTCCACCGCATCTCCCATCAAACCTAAAATATCCCTAACCTGATCCACACGCTCAATCCCCCATTTGGCGCAAATTTGGGCAGGTCCCATCACATCGACACCATTTCCCATAAAGGAGGGTTTATATAGGAATATATGATCTTCTACCAACTGCCCATAGTCCTTATCAGGTGTCATCATATAAACCGTAAAATGCTCTTTTTTAGCCTGTTTAGCCAGAGTACCGATGATATCATCCGCCTCAAACCCATCTAATTCCAAAATAGGGATCTTAAATGCTTTCAAAATTTCTTTAACCCAGGGAATAGCCACACCAATATCTTCAGGCTGCTCCTGGCGGTTGGCTTTGTAGGCTTCAAACTGAATATGACGGAAAGTTGGGGCATTTGTGTCAAAAGCCACCCCGATATGGGTAGGTTTTTCCTTATCCAGCACTTCCAGAAGGGTATTGGTAAACCCCAGCATAACACCGGTATTTAAGCCCTTTGAATTAATTCTGGGGTTTTTGCTGAAAGCAAAATGGGCTCTATATATCAGAGCCATTGCATCGAGTAAAAAAAGCTTACAGCCTTGTTTTTGGGACATTTTGGGGCCTTTATTCTGGTTTGATCACATATAATTTAGACTGCGTAAGTTACTAAAATTCCTGGAGTGGGAGACCTTTGTTTAACAGATCAATCCAGGGATTGACAGGAATTGGCGGTCAATTTGGAAGGATTGCTTCTTGAACATTACCAAATAGCATATCCTATGAAAAAATTATTCGCAATTATGGCTCTTTTTATGAGCACTCAATTGCTGTCCGCAGCGCCTGTGAAAGATAACAGTCCAAAAAAGGATAAAGTGGAACTGACCGATGCAGAGAGAGCAAAACTGAAAGAGCTGGAGTCACGACTTGATGAAATCAAAGCGATGGATTTTAAAGCTATGACAAAGGCTGAAAGAAAAGAAGTAAAGAATGAGTTGCGCGAAATGAAAGCAGAAGCCAAAGCTGTGGGCGGTGGAATCTACATCTCTGTTGGAGCTATCATCATCATTTTGCTGTTGCTTATCCTGCTTACCTAAGAAACCGATATCCACTATTTTTTCAGAGGCTCTTATTGAGCCTTTTTTTATTTTACTACGCATGGTCTTCTTTAAATTCCCCGTTCAGCATCCACATGTAGTCTTATCACTTTTTTTAAGCTGCCCTCTACTAGAACTACCCCCACCAAACGGAAAGCATGTCAATTTTAATCTCCGGATGAATCAGTTTGAAGAAAGGCTTTTACCTGAAGAGCCCGAAGAAAAACTAAAACGAGTGGGCCGACCCAGATCAACTCATTGAACAACAAATGGAACCCTGTTCTTTTATTCCAGCCCAAATCAGGTACAAATCCGAGTGTAAACCATATAGCCAGGATAATTTTACCAGTAATACCACCTATTATCATATAAACCCAGCTTACGGGATAGAATGCACTTACAAAGACTAAAAGGCCAACCAGAATTCCAAATGAGCCATAATAGGAAGCAGGTAAGTTATCCGAAACACCGCTATTGATGGTAAACCAATTTAGCAGTGCAGGACCAAACCACTTGAAGAAGGCTGACCATGCTATGGTATACATGCCTGAAAGCAAGAGCAGCCCCCGGTAATACATTGGAAATACGGGGAAAGTTGGTTTTTGATCCATGGATGGTTTGATTATTACTGTGTTATTGAACACCTTGATAGGTTATAAGTTTGGCATTAATACAAAACTATCCAATGGAAATAAAAAATAGACTTAGTTCGCAAGCTTTTATTCTGCTTGGTGCTGCAATATGCCTCGCCTTAGGTTTTACCATGGGAAGAAACACAGCCGAAATCACTCCACAGTCCATAGCCGGAGCGTCTGATTTACTGGGATTACATTTTGATTCCGCAGAAAAAGACAGTATGATCGGCACCCTGGAAAACCAGCGTAACAATTTCGAACTGCTACGGAAGACCCCACTGGACAATTCTATCCCCCCATCACTGATCTTTAATCCCCTCCCTGCAGGATTTGAACCGGATCAAGACCAGCACCCAATGGACTGGGGACTTAAAGCGCAAGTAGTGTTACCGGAAATAGAGGCAGACATTGCCTTTTTGCCCGTACATGAGCTGGCTGTCCTGATCAAAACCAAAAAAATAACCAGTGAGAGGTTAACTTCCATTTATCTCCGAAGAATCAAGACTTATTCCGACACCTTACAATGTCTAATCACCTTGTTGGAAACCTCTGCGCTGGAGAAGGCCCGGCAGATGGACCGTGAATTGGCTGACGGAAAGTACCGTGGACCGCTCCATGGTATTCCCTATGGCATCAAAGATCTACTGGCGGTGAAAGGCACCAAGACTACATGGGGAGCAGAGCCCTATAAAGACCAGGAGATTGCCGAGACAGCAAGAGTGGTAGAAAAGCTGGATGATGCAGGGGGAGTTCTGGTGGGCAAATTCACGTTGGGAGCGCTAGCTATGGGTGATGTATGGTATGGCGGGGTAACAAAAAACCCATGGAATCTGAAACAAGGGTCCAGCGGATCCTCGGCTGGATCAGCGTCTGCGGTAAGTGCCGGATTGGTTCCTTTTGCCATAGGTACCGAAACCTTGGGTTCCATCGTATCACCCTCCACCAGAAATGGGGTCACGGGGCTCAGGCCTACCTACGGGCGGGTGAGCAAACATGGAGCGATGGCACTCAGTTGGTCAATGGATAAAATAGGGCCTATTTCCAGGTCAGCGCTTGACAATGGCATTGTCCTGTCTGTGATCAATGGGACAGACGTGATGGATGCCAGTACCATTCCTGCCGCATTCAATTACTCGGCGAAAAAAACCCCCAGAAATCTGAAAATAGGCTATTTCAAACCGTTCTTTGAGGGCGAAAGAGCTAATCTTGCCAATGATCAGGAGGTACTGGAAGCCATCAAAAACCAAGGCTTTGAGCTACATCCCTTAGAACTTAAAACCTCCATTGAAGCTGGGCCTTTGGTGATGATGCTAATGGTCGAAGGAGCTGCTGCTTTCGATGAACTGACCCGCCTGGGATGGGATGATCAATTGGTCGCACAGCATAGAAATGCCTGGCCTAACCTTTTCCGCGCTGCCCGCTTCATACCCGGGGTAGAATATATCCAGCTTGCCCGCCAGCGCAGCATTCTTATCAAAGAGATGCATGCCCTGATGAAGGAATATGACGTGATCGTGACACCTAGCTTTGCTGGATCCCAGCTCCAGATCACCAACCTAACCGGCCATCCGGCACTCTGTATCCCAAACGGGTTCAATGAACAAGGATCCCCTACCTCTATTACCCTATTGGCTAATCTCTTTGAAGAGGAAAAGCTGATTATGCTTGGACATTTAATCCAGCAGCACACGGACTGGCAATCAAAGAGGCCTCCTCTATTTGCGCACTAAAAAAAAGAGCTCCAAGTCATAGTGGAGCTCTTTTTAATTTACTGAATCATACCTTTGATCAGCATCCGGTTGGGCTCCATAAGCCATATTTTCTGCTGGCTTTCGATAGAATAATGATCCAACTGATCCGGTGTATCTTTCATAATGTAGGAAGCTACTGTATGGGAGGTGTAGAACAGGTTCTTCTCAGAAAATTTCACGATTATTTCAGAGACATTCCCGGCACTGTATTTAACCCTCATCTCATTTACCTTGCCCTTCGAATGGGGTAAAAGCTCATAGATCGTGTAATCTCCCTCTTTTTTGACTCCATATGCAGTAGCCAAAGCAGGTGTATTGATATCAGCCCTGAAAAAAACGTCCAATTCCTCACGCCAATCCTTTTCACCGAATGTCAATTCAACCTTTTTTCCCACTCCCTGTATCTCTGATTCTTTCACTACTTTGGCCCCTTGCAAAAAATTCACCTGCTGTTCCATAAAACCCCGCAGGTCAAAATACGGCTGCGTGTCAATTTCAGCCTGTGTATTCTGAAGATTGCAAGCTGGCATCCAAAGGATGAGGAGTATGGCTCCAATAGCACGAAAGCATCCTGACTTCATCAGCCCAGTAAAATATCACCGTTCATTTCGACAGGAATATCCACGCCCATCAGGGTAAGAATAGTAGGTGCCAAATCCCCCAATTTCCCATCTCTCAATTTAAACACGGTGTTTTTATCCACCAGTATGAAAGGGACTAGGTTTGTGGTATGAGCAGTGTTTGGAGTTCCATCCTCATTGATCATCATGTCACTGTTTCCATGATCAGCAATGACTATTACGGTATAGTCATTTTCCAGCGCAGTATTAATCACCGCTCCAGCACATTTGTCTACAGCTTCGCACGCTTTCACAGCAGCATCGAACACGCCTGTATGACCCACCATATCTGCATTGGCAAAGTTCAGACAGATAAAGTCCGCACTCTTCTTATTTAGCTCAGGTGTAATTTTGGCAGCTATTTCAAAAGCGCTCATTTCAGGCTTGAGGTCATAGGTGGCCACTTTCGGGGAAGGACAAAGCAACCTGCTTTCACCGATAAATTCCTTCTCCCTACCCCCTGAGAAAAAGAAGGTAACATGGGGGTATTTTTCAGTTTCGGCTATCCTTATCTGTCTTTTTCCTGCCTTTTCCAGGACTTCTCCTAACGTGTTGTTAAGGTTATCTTTTTCAAAAAGTATCTGGACATTTTCAAATGTTGCATCATAGTTGGTAAACGTGACGTAATCCAGGGCCAACTTCTTCATATTATAATCTTCAAAATCCCGCTGGGTCAGTGCCTGCGTGATTTCTCTACCTCTATCCGTCCTGAAATTAAAACAGATTACCAAATCCCCTTCTTCTATTTTTGCCAAAGGCTTATTATCTGCCCCTACATGGATGATCGGCCGGATAAATTCATCTGTGACATTGTTTTCATAGGATTTACGGATGGCTGCTATAATATCCCTGGATTTTTCGCCCTCCCCGTGGACCAGTGCATCGTAAGCCAGCTTCACCCGCTCCCACCTGTTATCCCGGTCCATTGCATAATAACGGCCTACCACAGAGGCTATCTTTCCTGTAGATGTATCGAGATGAGTCTGCAGGTCCTGAAGATAGGTTATACCTCCTTTGGGATCTGTATCTCTACCGTCAGTAAAGGCATGTATAAATACCTGCTCCATACCATGGTACTGAGCTGCATCACACAGCCCTTTGAGATGATTGATATGTGAATGGACTCCCCCATCAGACACTAAACCTATAAAATGTGTTTTCCTGTTAAGTAATTTGGCTTTGGAAAAGGCTGCTGATAACACGGGATGGGATTTCAGCTCACCATCTCTGACGGCCAGATTGATCTTAACTAAATCCTGATATACTATCCTACCCGCTCCTATATTCATGTGGCCCACTTCGGAATTGCCCATCTGACCATCAGGAAGGCCAACAGCCAACCCTGATGCCTCCAGTGTGGCATGTGGGTATTTTTCATAGAGGCTATCAACAAAAGGAGTTTTGGCTTTGTCGATTGCTGAAACAGCTGGATTGGATGCAATCCCCCAGCCATCCAAAATCATTAAAAGTACTTTCTTGTTCATGGCGCAAATATATCATATTTCGAAGTAAAGTTGGCTGGAATTAAGATTAACACAAGTTTACATCGCAGTATTTAACGCTAAAACCCGGAAGGAAATTCCTTTTTTTGGCTTAGTATTTGCCATGCCATTGCCAATGGCTCCGGCAATCAGTCTAATCCTCACATTTCTCGTTCTTTTCAATCCTTTAAACCGGGAAGTGGGTTATTTTTCTTCCATAGATCCCGTGATTTCAGCCATAAACAGCGGTTCGAGCAGTGAACTCGCAAGGTATTTTGATTCGAGTATTTCATTGAATATAAATGGTCAACAAGGGGAATATTCTAAAAATCAGGCAGAAATTGTCTTGAAAGATTTTTTCAGAAAGCATCCGCCGCAGGGGTTCAGCCTTGTTTTCCGAAGTGAGAGCAAGCCAAGCTTAAGCTCTTATATCGGTGACTATCAGACCTCTCAGGGAACTTATAAAGTTTTCATCAAGGTTTCTTTAACCGGCCCTGAACTAAAGATCTACAGTTTGGAGTTTGTCAAAGGCTAGCCTATTTCTGCCAAAAGCTAAAATAAGCTTATCGGAATCCTTATTTTTGAACCATGAGACCTGCATACCTTACTGAAGAAGCTCTTAGTCTTTTCATCCAATCGGCACTGCTGGAAGACATTGGGCCGGGGGACTTCTCTTCACTGGCTTCCATACCGCAAGATAAATCAGGCCAGGCAAGGCTGATTATAAAAGGGGAGGGTATACTCGCCGGAGTAGAAATGGCACAGCGGATCTTCAATGCGTTCGATCCTAGGCTGGAGGTCGAGTTTTTAGCTAAAGACGGCGACCATGTAAAATTGGGAGACCTTGGGTTTATCGTCAGAGGGCCTTCAGCATCTATTCTCACTTCGGAAAGGCTAATCCTGAACTGCATGCAGCGCATGAGTGGGATAGCCACGCTGACGCATCGGATGACCCAAAAAATAATCCATACGAAGGCCCGGCTAATGGACACCAGAAAAACCACCCCCAACTTCAGGTTGATGGAAAAATGGGCGGTCCATATCGGAGGAGGGATCAATCACCGCTTTGCCCTGTATGACATGGTGATGCTAAAAGATAACCACGTTGACTTTGCCGGAGGAATAAAAGCTGCTATCGAGCGCACACAAGCCTATCTCTCAGCCCACAACCTTACGCTCAAAATTGAAATTGAAACCCGGACTTTAAAGGAAGTAGAGGAAGTGCTTGCTGTGGGGGGTGTGGATTTCATCATGCTCGATAATATGGATTATGACACCATGAAAGAAGCCGTAAGCATGATAGGTGACAGGTATTTGATAGAAGCCAGCGGGGGGATTTCGGAAGACACGTTAGTAAATGTGGCCGAATGTGGAGTTGATTTTATCTCAATGGGAGCCTTAACCCATTCGGTGCACAGTCTCGATATCAGCCTCAAGGCTTTTGACTAAACTTTCTTCCAGCTTGATTGTTGTATAGTTACTCTTCAAGGCAGCTGCTGCTTTGGAGTGATCATGTTCACTATATTAAACCAACTATGAAAAAGCTATTGTACATTTTCTCTATTCTTATTCTTGCCTCCTGTAGTTCCAAGTCATTTCCGGGTAAAAATTGGTATGGAAAACAACTGACAGTAGTAGAAATGATGGGAAATCCGGTCCAGACTTCAGGATCCCAGAATGATGCCCACCTTATTTTCAGTACCGACAATGGCCTCGGTGGGAGCGGCGGTTGCAACAGGATTTATGGTTCATTCACACAAGGCAAAAGGAAATCATTGCGCTTCAATGAGATCGGTACCACGAGAATGGCCTGTCAAAACCAAAATTTTGAAAACAGGTTTCTGGATTTGCTAAACCAGGTAAGATACTACGAAATAGCAGACAACGCCATGCTTCTGAAAAACGGCAAAAAGAATGTAATCCTTAAATTACAATAGGATCAGAGCCACTTTTTCCAACGGAAGACCAACAACATGCCAATGGCTGCCATGGCCATGCCTCCAATCACATAAAAATAGCCATATTGCCAGTGCAGCTCAGGCATGTTGTCAAAGTTCATCCCATATACTCCGGCAACAAAGCTGAGCGGAATAAAGATGGAGGAAATAATCGTCAACACTTTCATGATGTTGTTCATCCGGTTGGAAAGGCTGTTCATGTAAAGATCGAGGACTCCTGAGGACATATCCCTAAATACCTCCATGGTCTCAATGACCTGGATGGTATTTTCATAAAGATCGCGGAGAAAAGGTTTGGTCTCTTGACTGATCTTACTTTCGGCATATTTGTCGAACCCACCTATTACTTCCCTTAGAGGATATACAGATCTTCTGAGGTCCATCATCTCCCTTCGCTGGAGATAGAGCGCCTGCAATGTTTCATTTCCGGGGGAAGTCATGGCCTGAGACTCCAGGCGCTCCAGCCTTTCTCCAAGATTTTCCATTACGATGAAATAATTGTCAATTACCGCATCCAGTAAAGCGTACAACAAGTAGTCTGCATTCCGTTGCCGAATGGCACGTTTAGGGTCTGTGAGTCTGCTTCGCACAAACTGGAACACATCCCCTTTCTTTTCCTGGAAAGTCAGGAGAATCCCGTCCCGTAATACGAAACTCAACTGTTCATCATCTATCGGCGCTTCTGGGGAAGCGCATTGGATCATCTTCAGCGCAGCAAAGATATAATCTTCAAAGACCTCCATTTTTGGTCGCTGGTCCACATTCAGAATATCCTCCAAAGTGAGTTTATGAATGTCAAACAGTGCCCCTACGCGCTCCAAAAAGCTGACATCATGTAGGCCCACGATATCTATCCACAGGACCTTTTTTTTCCCCTTAAGCCTTTGCTCCAACTGAGTCGGATCGATTGACTCCTCACTAAAATCCGTTTCATCGTAGGAAATCAAGTTGATCGATACTTCGTTAAGCTTTTTTTCCCCGGTATAAACCAAAGCCCCGGGAGGCAGGCCGATTTTATGGTTCTTCTTTTTCTTTGTCTTGGGAAGAAAAATTCTCTGGACAGTCTTAAGGGTCGGCTTTTTAGGGCTCATGGATTTTTGCTAGGTGTTACTTTGGTTTGATAAAATCGACATTTCTTTTGATCCCGGCAAATTTGGCTCGTTTTATCGCTGATTTGTTAAAGACTTTTCTAAATGTCTCTTCCGTCATTTCCTGCCACTCCCGGTTGGAAAATCCCGCTAAATCCGGATGAGGGGCAAATTTATCCTCCCGGTTTGGCTTGGAAAAACGGTTCCAGGGACACACGTCCTGACAGATGTCACAGCCAAAGGCCCAATTCTCCATTTTATCTTTAAACTCCACTGGAATTGCGTCCTTCAACTCAATGGTCAGGTAGGAGATACACTGTGAACCGTTGACCACTCCTGGCTGGAGGATGGCATCCGTAGGACAAGCATCCATACATTTGGTACAGGTACCGCAGTAATCCTTTGCAAGTGGTGGGTCAGGTGAAGTATCTACATCAATAATCAGTTCTGCAAGGAAGAAAAAACTTCCCATTTCACGGTTGAGTAAGAGGCTGTTTTTGCCTTGCCATCCCAAACCGGCTTTCTGAGCCCACTGCCGCTCCATGACAGGAGCCGAATCCACAAAAGCACGTCCGTTGATTTCCCCGATTACCTCATGGAGGCTTTCGAGAAATGTATTGAGCTTTTCACGGATCACATTGTGATAGTCCTCTCCATAGGCATACTTTGCTAATTTGATATCAGAACCCCCTTCAGGCAATCTCTCTTTCGGATAGTAATTATAAATAAGGGATACAACGGTTTTAGCTCCTTCCACCAATTTGGTCGGATCCAGCCGCTTGTCAAAATGGTTGGCCATATAGGCCATTTTTCCCTGGTAATTACGGTTAAGCCACTCTTCCAATCTCGGGGCTTCCTCCTCCAAAAATCCAGCCTTTGCAATTCCGCAGAAATCAAAACCCAGCCGCTTGGCTGTGGATTTGATAAGAGCGGAATTTCTTTCTGAAGAGGACATAAGACAAAGATACTGGACTGATTTTTCCCATGAGAATTAAAACATGTTTTAGATCTTCCGAAAGGGCAGTATATTTTTATCCGGATTGCTGTTTCGAATTCTTTCCTTAAGGATCCTGCACATTTATTGAAGACTCGAGAGGTTCTATAATAATTGAGGTCCCGATGGGAAATCGAGAGGTCAACTGAACTGAATAGCACTAAGAAATCCGATCAACGCACCTAATCATGACTGCCACTCCGTAGTTTTTAACATTAAGATCTTACCATTTTTTTAAGGAGCTGAATGAAATTCCAGCGCCTCTTCCCATATTTTTTGGGATTTTGTGTGTTGTACTAAACTCATCCCCCTATTCATCTGTTACATCTGCTATGAAAGGATTTCGATTCACCCAACACGTGCCTCCCCAGGATCCGGAGAAGAATGCGTTTGAGAATCTGTTGAATATTTTCCTGCAACTCGTCACCATGACAGGAGGGGATGTGGGGGAAGCCTTGAGCTGGCTCACCAACCTCGACAAGCGGTATAACATAACCAATCCCGAGTATGGAATGGGTGACTTTATCGAGGATTTGAAGAGCAAAGGCTATCTGACTGAGCAAAACCAGAAAGGAGAGTTTAAGATAACCGGAAAAGCGGAGCAGACTATCCGAAAAAGTGCACTTGAAGAAATATTCGGAAAACTGAAGCGGGGAAAATCAGGCCAACATAAAACGACACATTCCGGGCAGGGAGAGGAGCAGGGAACTGATAGAAGGGCCTATCAGTTTGGGGACAATCTCGACCAGATTGCCTTAACAGATTCCCTGCGGAACGCGCAGGTCAACCACGGGTTTTCCGGAGACTATCTCCTCACGGAAAATGACCTTGAGATCACTGAAAATGAATTCAGATCCCAGACATCAACCGTATTGATGATAGATATTTCCCACTCCATGATTCTTTATGGAGAGGACAGAATTACTCCTGCGAAGAAAGTGGCTATGGCATTGGCTGAGTTGATCAAGACCCGCTACCCCAAAGACACACTGGATATCATCGTATTTGGCAACGATGCCTGGCAGATCGAGATAAAAGACCTTCCTTACTTACAGGTAGGTCCTTACCATACCAATACCGTAGCCGGGCTTGAATTAGCCATGGACTTGCTCAGAAGGAGAAAAAATCCAAATAAGCAGATCTTCATGATCACCGATGGCAAGCCTACCTGCCTTAAAGTAGGCATCAAATATTATAAGAACAGTTTTGGGATAGACAGTAAAATCCTGGCCGAAACACTCAAGCTGGCAGCTCAATGCCGAAAACTTAAAATCCCTGTAACCACATTTATGATTGCATCGGACCCCTATCTGAAAGAATTTGTGAAAGAATTTACCCAGGTCAACAACGGGAATGCCTACTATAGCAGCCTGAAGGGATTGGGTGATTTGATTTTTGAAGATTACAGAAGAAACCGTACCAAACGCTTTTAAGCATGCTCTACCAAAAACTTACCGAAGAAGAATTAGTAAACCTGAGAACCTTGGGCCAATTGAAGGCCGCAGGATATAAAACCAAATCGATCAAAGAGGAACTGCGCGACAACCTTATTGAAAAGATCAAACAGAAAGAGAACGTATTTGAAGGGATCTGGGGATATGAGGACACGGTGATCCCGGATACTGAGCGGGCGATTCTTTCCCGTCATAACATAAACTTGCTGGGTCTCCGAGGTCAGGCAAAAACGAGGATCGCCAGAATGATGACCCAATTACTTGACGCGTACGTACCGGTGATTGAAGGGTCGGAATTAAATGATGATCCACTTGCGCCATTGAGTACTTATGGCAAACAATTGGTAATGGACCAAGGAGATCAAACCCCCATTTCCTGGTGGCACAGGAGTGACCGCTATACTGAAAAACTAGCCACCCCGGACGTCTCTATCGCTGATTTGATAGGAGATGTAGACCCGATCAAAGCTGCAACCATGAAGCTCAGCTACAATGATGAGCGTGTAATCCATTACGGCCTGGTCCCCAGATCCAACAGATCCATATTTGTCATCAACGAATTACCCGATCTGCAGGCGAGAATCCAGGTAGCCCTGTTCAATATCCTTCAGGAAGGTGATATCCAGATCAGGGGTTTCAAGCTCAGGCTTCCCCTGGACATCCAGTTTGTATTTACTGCCAACCCGGAAGATTACACCAATAGAGGGAGTATAGTCACCCCGTTAAAAGACCGCATCGAAAGCCAGATTATCACGCACTACCCGAAAGAGCTGGAAACGGGTAAAAAAATTACAGCCCAAGAGGCCAATCTTACCGGAAAACCTGTGGAGAAGATTCATGTCCCCGAATTAATGAAGGATCTGATCGAGCAGATTGCTATTGAAGCAAGAGGCTCTGAATACGTGGATGAAAAGAGCGGTGTTTCGGCTAGGTTAACAATATCCGCATACGAAAACCTAATCTCTGCAGCTGAGCGAAGGCTCTATAGGAATGAAGAAACTTCCACGATCATCCGAATCTCAGATCTGATAGGCGTGATCCCAGCTATTACCGGAAAAATAGAACTCGTCTATGAAGGAGAGCAGGAAGGCGCGGGGCTAGTCGCCTACAACCTCATCGGCAAGGCAATCCGGACCCAGTTTGTAAATTACTTCCCTTCTCCCGAGCAAAAGAAAAAAGATAAAAACGGAAACCCATATGTGCTTCCGCTGGCGTGGTTTGGAGAAGGCAATGTAGTGGACATCCTAGCTTCCCAATCGGATAAAGCCTATAAAGAGACCTTGCATGCTGTACCCGGACTAGAAAAGGTTGTCACCACTATGGTCAAAAGGCTTCCGGAAAAAGAGAAAGAATTTTTCATGGAATTTGCTCTTCACGGATTGGCCGAATACTCCCAGCTGAGCAAGAAAATGCTGGATACAGGACTTCAATTCAAAGACCTGTTCAGTTCGATGTTTGATATGGGGTCTACCGATGAAGAGGGTCTTGAAGAGGATGATTTATAACCAATAAAGAGGCTTTCGTCTCATTTTTATCTCCTGCAAACTATCTTTGGGTATGAAAATATGCTTTGCCACAAATAATATCAAGAAAATTGAGGAGGTCAAAACAGCTTTAGACGGACATTTCCAGATAGTTTCTCTTCAGGAAATCGGCTGCTTTGAGGAATTACCTGAGACTGGGGACACACTTGAGTATAATGCTTTTCAGAAAGCAAGGTATGTCAAAGAGCACTATGGGGTGGATTGCTTTGCAGATGACTCAGGACTGCTGGTAGAGGCACTAGATGGTGCTCCGGGAGTGTATTCGGGACGCTATGCAGGGGAGCCTCGCAGTGATGAAAGAAACATGGATTTATTGCTTAAAAACCTGGAGGGGGAAAAGAACAGAAAAGCCAGTTTCCGGACAGTAATTGCACTGATTCTGGAAGGGAGTGAATACACATTTGATGGAAAGGTGGATGGGGAAATACTATTGCAAAGAACAGGGAATCAAGGTTTTGGCTATGACCCGATATTTAGACCTGCGGGGCATTCCCGTTCTTTTGCGCAATTAACCCTGGATGAAAAAAACACAATCAGCCATAGAGGGAAAGCGGTAAGGGCGCTGACAAAATTCCTGGGCAATAGAAAATTCTGAGAAAAGGCTTAAAATGATTTAACTTTGCCTTATGCAGAAACCATTCATCGTTGGGATTACAGGCGGATCAGCTTCAGGGAAGACGTTATTTTTAGAGCGGCTGCTCAGTACATTTGACACCGGCGAGGTATGTCTTATTTCGCAGGATAACTATTATAAGCCCAGGCATCTCCAGCCTATAGATGCGCAAGGGATATACAATTTTGACACCCCGCACAGTATAGATTTTGAGCAGTATGCTGCAGATATCAGAAAGATTCAGGCGGGTGAAACAGTTTACAGGGAAGAGTATACGTTCAATAACGCCGCTATAACCCCTAAGATGCTGATTTTCAATTCTTCTCCAGTAGTCGTGGTCGAAGGGATATTTGTATTGTACTATCCGGAGCTGGCCGACCTGCTGGATCTGAAGATTTTTATTGATGCCAAAGACCACATCAAATTAAAGCGAAGGATAATCCGGGATAAGGTCGAGCGGGGCTATGACCTGGATGATGTTCTCTACAGGTATGAGATGCATGTGATGCCCACCTACGAAAAGTACATCAAGCCTTTTAAGAATGAAGCTGATCTGATTGTTCCCAATAACCACAATTTTGACAAGGCAATGGAGGTGATCCGGACCTATCTAAAAGTGAGATCAGGAAAGTGATCCATAAAAATTTTCTTCAGAACTCACCGAATTTCAAATAATGGCTATATTTGCATGGCATGAAAGTGAAAACCAAAAATAGCAATCTTCTAAAACAACGCATCACCGTGTTGCTTGCCTTGCTATTGTGTATGTTTATTTCCAGTGTCGAATACATCACGGAAGAAACACATGCTTATCCGGTAGAACATCACGAAGACGCTGACCCTACAGATCAGAGCCAGACTTTTTTGAATGTTGCAGTTGATGCCGTGGTTCCTTTTGTGGTGCATGTTTCAAATCAGGTCATGTATCTGATCTATGAGATTGTCCCTAATAAGGGAACTACCTACATTACTGAGTCCATCTCCTTCTTACAGCCAAACCAGCTGGTAGAGATACTTTTTGAGCAGATCATCTCTACACAGGGGCCATAATCCCATTTTATTTCCGGCAATCTTACAGCTACCTGCCTGTGCGGGCCTAGCATCAATTCCGTATTTCTTATCAACTAATCAATATCTATTCCCATGCAAAACAAAGGTGTCATTGTGTTTTTGACAGTGATCATTACGGCATTATGCCTGTATTATCTGTCCTTTACACTTGTATCAAACAGCGTTCAGCAGAAGGCCCAGAGCTATGCCACTGACGCATCCGGCAATATTGACTTTGCCAAAAAGCAGGCTTATCTTGACTCTGTATGGAGACAGCCGGTATATAATTTTCTAGGTGCCAATTTTACCTATCAGGAAATAAAAGAGACAGAACTCGGTCTTGGACTTGATCTTCAAGGCGGAATGCATGTAACTTTAGCCGTATCCCCGGTTGAGATCGTAAAAGGCCTGGCAGGCAATCCGAAAGACGCCGCTTTCAATAAGTCTGTGGAAGAGGCCAGGGAACAGGCCAAGACTTCTACCGATAAGTATGTAAATCTCTTCTATGCCGCATGGCAGCGAAACAATCCTGGCAAGAAACTGAGTTCGATTTTCGCAACTGCTTCAAACCGGGGAAGAATCTCCCTAGAAACCTCAGATCAGGAGATCATCAACATCCTTGACAAGGAAGTGGAAAATGCAATTGAGCGGTCATTTAATATCCTGAGAACACGTATTGACAGGTTCGGTACCTCCCAGCCCAACATCCAACGTATCCAGGGCTCCGGTAGAATCCAGATAGAATTGCCAGGAGTGGATAATCAGGAGCGGGTGAGAAATCTACTCCAAGGGGTAGCTAAGCTGCAGTTTTGGCAAGTGGCGGAACTCAATGAATTTGGAGGCGCCCTAGAGGCTATCAACTCTGCCTGGGTAGCGGATCAAGCCAATAACACGTCATCCCAGGACTCCGGATCTGCAGAGAACCTATCCCAGGAAGATTCTCTAAAGAATGCCCTTGAAAAGCAACTGGAACAAATCGAATCGCCAAATACAAGCAATACCACCTCTCCGCTTTTTACGCTGCTTAAAGCCAATGGCGGTTTGGTATATGATATCCGGGACACAATGACTATTAACAGGATCTTGAAAAAGGATGACTACAAGTCTTTGATACCACGGGACATCAGATTGCTTTGGGGTGTAAAACCCGTTAAAGCCGCCGATGGATCTGAGGTCCTCGAGCTCTACGCGATCAAGTCAATCCGAGGATCTGATCAGGCTCCCTTGGAAGGTGATGTCGTAACGGACGCCAGACAGGTATTGGATCAAAGTTCAAGACCGGCTGTTTCTATGCAGATGAATGCGGACGGTGCGCGCAAATGGAGAAAAATCACGGCTGATAATATCGGGAAAAGAATAGCAGTGGTTCTTGATGACTATGTGTATACCGCACCTGTGGTAAATGGTGAAATCCCAACAGGACAGTCTGAGATATCAGGGAATTTCACCTTGCTGGAAGCACAGGATCTCGCCAACATACTCAAGTCCGGTTCACTTCCTGCCCCGACCCAGATAGTAGAAGAAAGCATTATTGGTCCCACCCTGGGTAAGGAAGCCCTTAACCAAGGCTTGATTTCAATGGTTGCCGGTTTAATGCTGGTAGTGCTCTTCATGATAGCGTACTATGCCAAAGGCGGGTTTGTAGCGATTGCTGCACTCGTTTTCAATATTTTCTTTATCCTTGGTATTTTGGCTCAGCTAGGTACCGCACTCACACTTCCGGGTATTGCAGGTATTGTACTCACCATAGGTATGTCAATTGATGCTAACGTTCTGATCTTCGAGCGAATAAAAGAGGAACTAAGAAATGGCGTAAGTATATTGGCAGCAATTAATGCCGGTTATAGTAAAGCCTTCTCCGCGATACTTGATGGAAATGTGACTACCTTCCTTACCGGTGCTATTCTTTTTGTACTGGGCCAAGGTCCTGTCAAAGGGTTTGCGATCGTATTGATGATCGGTATAGCCTGTTCCTTCTTCTCTGCTGTTTTTATAACCAGAGTAATCGTCTATTGGATGAGCAAAAAAGGGGACAAAAGTTCCATCAGCTTCAGTACCCCTTTCTCTAAGAATGCTATTGGTTCCTTGAACATTGACTTCTTAAGTAAACGCAAGTTCGCCTACATAATTTCCACTTCCATAATCATTCTGGGATTCGGGATTGCTGGCTTTAACGGTTTGAAATTTGGTGTTGACTTTACCGGAGGCCGATCTTACATCGTAACCTTCAATGAGCCTGTAGTCCCTTCTGAACTGAAAACAGGTCTTGACAATGAATTCGACGGTTCTGTGGAAGTGAAGACTTATGGGTCAAACAACACCTTGAAAGTGACCACTTCTTATTTGATAAATGAAGATGATACTGAGTCAAACATTGAAGTAGAGACAAAGGTCAAGGAAGGTATCGCCTCTCTAACCGGTTTCCAGTTTGTCGAAAATGCACAAGACCTGACTGATGGCCAATTCTCAATCACTGGTTCTTCCAAAGTAGGTGCAACTGTGGCAGATGATATCAAATCCTCATCCTTTCAGGCCATAGTAGTTTCTTTGATAGCGATTTTCCTATATATCCTATTGAGATTCCGCAAGTGGCAGTTCTCTATGGCTTCCATTGTTGCTCTGACCCATGATGCATTGTTCGTGATTGCAGCCTTCTCCATAGCCAGCTTATTAGGAGCTTCCTTCGAGATAGATCAAGTGTTTATAGCTGCTATATTGACCGTCATCGGTTACTCTATCAATGATACTGTGATTATTTTTGACCGTATCCGGGAGAATGTCGAGAATAGAGGCACGGGAAGATTGGTAAAGGTTTTCAATGATGCAATCAATCAAACATTGAACAGAACCCTGATCACTTCCATGACTACTTTAATTGTAGTGGTTGTCCTCTTGCTCTTTGGGGGAGAAGTCCTGAGAGGTTTCGCCTTTGCACTCTTCGTAGGTATCACAGTCGGTACTTACTCTTCAATCTATATAGCCACTCCTATCGTGGTGGATTTAATGAAAAGAGAGCTTGAAAAAGAAGAATCTTTAAAAGAGACCAAGAAAGTAGCATAACAACAGATTAGCGAAGGGCGGAAATTGTTGTTTCCGCCCTTTTTTGCTTTATCGGGTCTTATAGTTCCCACTCTGATCCTGACAGTTCAGGAAATTTCCATATGTGATGCCGGGGCTGTATCAGGGTATATGCGATCCGGCTTTATTACTTTCCGAACCTTTCTTCCAGCTCTTCGATGATCCTGTCTTTCATTGCCATCAGTCTCTCTTTATCCTTTAACTGCCCCTCCTGGGCTCTTATCACTTGGTGGAGAGATTCTATCACGGCTTCTTTTTGATCCAGTAGCCTGTCAGGATAGTCT
>JBMDXP010000066.1:0-1423 GCA_048819475.1 Algoriphagus sp. | reverse complement strand
AACAGCAGGCTATGGTTCAAAAGATGTTCTGGTCGTGCGATTGGATAAGAACGGAAAAGAATTATCCCAATTGGTTTTAGGCGGAAAAGGATTGGATGAGGTAGAGAAAATGATTCCTACGAAAGATGGCGGAGCCTTATTAGGCGTGTATTCGAGAAGTGGTGCTTTGGCTGGAAGCGGGATGCCGGAAGCTGGAAGTAGTAAAACCATCAACTATCAACCAAAAACAAGTAACAATTTCGGTGAAGGCGATTACTGGATCATTAAGCTTTCCAAAGACGGCAAAGTGGAATGGGAAAAAAATTTCGGCGGAACCGGAGACGACCATTTGAGAACATTGGCTTTGACTTCCACAGGCTATTTAATCGGCGGAGAATCAAGATCGGAACGATCAGGTAATAAAACCGTCGGTATTGAAGAAGGAACCGATTTATGGCTGATCTCCCTCGATGAAAGAGGGGAAGAGATCTGGCAGAAATCCTACAACTTCAAAAACCGGGATGTCTTAATGGGAATGAGCGTGATATCCTCCTCTAGCCCCTCCAAAGGAGGGGAATCCGGCAACCTGACCAAAGGGATATTGCTGGGCGGTTATACCCAGGCGGAAGGACGGATTGAAAGTGATGATGAGACCTTTTGGATGCTGTACCTGGACCAAAACGGCAATGAGCAGTGGAGAAAACACGTAAAAGGTGAATCCAGGAAGAAGGAAGAAAGACTTTCGGATATTAAACTGAATAGGGACGGTTCGATTGTACTGGCCGGAACGAGTGCCGAAGAGTTGGGAAAAGAGAACTGGAAAATTGTAAAGTTGGGTGACCAACAGATCGATCAGCTGATTGAGAAGCAGGATATTAAGATTTATCCGAACCCGGTGAGTGAGTATGCGTATGTGGAGATAGGGTTTATATCCTCCCCCAGCCCCTCCAAAGGAGGGGAGCCTCCGTTTGAAGCGGAGATTACGGTGTATGATATGGGTGGAAGGCAGGTCCAAAGCATAAAAACCAAAAATAAAGTGACCAAGATCAATACGCAGGCGCTGGTTCAGGGAGCGTACCTGGTGAGCGTGAAAACCAATGATAATAAAACAGCAAGTGCTAAACTGATTAAGAAATAATGAAAAGAATTACATTTACAAAATTGATACTGCTTCTTTTTCTGGTATTCATTGCAGAAAAAGACTATGCACAAATAGGGCCCGGTGATGTGGTCAACACTCCCGTAGCCTCCCCTTCCATGGCAGCGATGTCAACCTATACCGATGTCCCGATGTCCTTATCTACAGGATCTCCCCAAATCGGCATTCCCCTGCTCAGTGCACCTGTCTCCGGGGGGATCAGCTGGCCAATGAATCTTGGGTATAATGTAAGAAACTATGGGGACACGGAAACGGCTAGTGACGTCGGAAGCGGATGGTCGTTCT
>JBMDXP010000065.1:0-30222 GCA_048819475.1 Algoriphagus sp. | reverse complement strand
TCGGGGTGGCAGCTATCCTGGCAGCGGGTTTTAACCCGGTGATAAGAAGGATAACCGGCCATTGCCTCCTACGCAGGATCGTTTTTCGGAGCAGGTACGTGATTGTAGGAGGATGGAAACGGAGGCGGGGACACGGAGTAGCATGGAGAAATGGGAGTAGTACGGAGTGTTGAGGGGGTAAATTGTTAAAGGTTAACTGTTAATTGTTAAGTTCCTCTCATAGTCATAGTGGTTGGTGGGGACACCAACCACGGGGGCGGGAACGTACCAACCCCATCGGGGTGGCAGCTATCCTGGCAGCGGGTTTTAACCCGGTGATAAGAAGGATAACAGGCCATTGCCTCCTACGCAGGATCGTTTTTAGGAGCAGGTAGGTGATTGTAGGAGGATGGAAACGCGGATGGGGACACGGAGTAGCACAGAGAAATGGAGTAGCACGGAGCGTTGAGGGGGCAAATTGTTAAAGGTTAAATGTTAATTGTTAACTGGATACGCCAACAATGATTATAGTGGTTGGTGGGGACACCAACCACGGAAGGCGGGAACGTACCAACCCCATCGGGGTGGCAGCTATCCTGGCAGCGGGTTTTAACCCGGTGATAAGAAGGATTACAGGCCATTGCCTCCTACGCAGGATCGTTTTTAGGAGCAGGTAGGTGATTGTAGGAGGATGGAAACGGGGGCGGGGACACGGAGTAGCACGGAGAAATGGAGTGGTTCAATTGTTAAAAGTTAAATGTTAATTGTTAACTGGAAACGTCAATTAATAATTATAGTGGTTGGTGGGGACACCAACCACGGCACCAATCCCGGCACCAATCCCTGCGGTCATTTCTACCGCAGGGAGAAATCTTTGTTGCACTGCCCGCTTCGATGTCGGAACCCACTCCCTACACTTTCCAAGTGCCGATTTTTTATTTTCAATAAATCATACTTTTTTTGTAGGAATAGTATGGTATAATTGTTTTTGCGTTTACATTTGCCATCATACGATTCTGATCGCGACAGGATCCTATCATTTATCAACCCATTGCCTGCATTTCCCACCATAAGGAAATGCTATCTGTTCCAGTATTAATCCTGACAAAATTCAGTGACAGCTAGAAATCAATCAGATCATATGAAATCGAGCCTGCCTACCGCTGATAGGCATGACGTAAACGACATACAAACTGCGATGATTACCAGCTATGCGGGATTCTTCCGATGAAATCCGGGACAGGTAATGGCCTTTAAAAGACTATTGTTATATGAAACTAAAGATTTACTATTTAAAGATTCTTGGAATATCCGTGCTGCTCCTCGGGCAGATTATGCATGCGGCTTCGCAGAATTTGCCCGTCCAGCTTCAGGGTAAGGTCAGGGATGCTTACGGGCTCGGGATTCCCGGTGCGAATATCCAGGTGGATGGTACTTCCCAGGGGGTGGTATCCGATGTGGATGGGGGATTCTCCATCCAGGCCGATGAAGGCACCGTGCTGGTCTTCACCTTCGTGGGATACAAGACCCAGAAAGTACGGGTCGCCGGACAGCGCTTCCTCGACGTTATCCTGGAGGAAGACCAGTCTATCCTCAATGAGGTGGTCGTGGTGGGCTATAGTACCCAGCAGCGAAAATATGTGGCCGGCTCCATCGGGGGGATCAAAGGGGCGGAGATCAACCAGATCCCTGCTGCGGGTGTGAACCAACTCCTGCAGGGAAAGGTCACCGGGGTGCAGGTGGGGTCCAACTCCGGCGTGCCGGGTGGGGGCATCACCTTCCGGATCCGTGGCAACAACTCAATCAACGCTTCTGTGGAGCCACTCTATATCGTGGACGGGGTGTTCATCAACAGTAATGACCCCATCTCCACCGGACTGGGTAACCAGCGGCAATCCAACCCCATCGCCGATCTGAACCCTGCAGATATAGAGGACATCCAGGTGCTAAAGGATGCGAGTTCCACGGCAATCTACGGTTCCCTCGGGGCCAATGGGGTAGTGATCATCACCACCAAGCGTGGATCCCGTAACAGCAAGGCCAAGGTAAGCCTCAATACCTATCAGGGCTGGTCTGAAGCCATCAATAAATTTGAGGTGACCACAGGTCCTGAGACTGCGATGCTATTCAACGAATCCGTGAGAAACACGGCCCTGGACAACGGCCTCGACCCATCCACGGTCCAGCTGCCCTTTCCCAATGCTGCCGAACTTCCCACCTACGACCGGATCACGGATCTGTTCAGGACTGCACGGATCCAGAACTATGAAGTGTCTGCCCAAGGCGGATCCGCCACGGGGAACTATTACCTGAGCTTTGGCTACACAGACCAGGAGTCCGTTGTCAAGCCTTCGGGATTCAACAGGTACACGGCACGGATCAATTATGACAACAACCTTTTTGACAACCTCAAAGTCGGGACCAGTATCAATATCTCCCGGACCTACCGAAACCTGAGCAGTAATGACAACAACCCGAGGGGAGTGATCAACTCGGCCATTTTCCCGAGGTCTTTTCTGCCTGTCTACAACGAGGACGGCACCTTTGCCCGGCACGGGAGTTTTGACAACCACATCGCCCTGATCGAAAACTTGGACAACAACGCCGTAGGCTGGAGAACAATAGGGAATGTGTACCTGGAGCTGGCGGTCACTCCTGACTTAAAATTGAAAAGCAGCTGGAGTATGGACAACGGGAGTATATTCGAAAACAACTACAGCAACACGCTGATCGCTGCAGGTCTGAGTGTGGGCGGCTCTGCCTCATCCATAGAGACCAAGGACCTGATCCTGCTCAATGAACAGGTGCTGACCTATATCAAGTCCTTCGGCAGGGAAAACAGACATCATATCAACCTGCTGGTAGGTAATACCATCAATACGGTGATGAATGAAGGCGCCTCTGCAAGCGGACAGGGATTTGCGACCAATAACCTGAAGGACATCTCGGTGGCCGCTACCCGCTCAGGCTCCTCTTACAGAAATATCTCCAAGCTGGTATCCTTCTTTGGGAAGGCCACCTATACCTACAACACGAAATATACGCTTGACGCAAGCCTGCGGGCAGATGCCTCTTCGAAATTCGGAGCCAACAACCGATGGGGGTATTTTCCTTCTGCGGGTATCACCTGGTGGGCAGGGCAGGAGGAGCTGTTTAAAAACATCCCCCTGATCGACGACCTGGTGTTCAGGGCCAGTCTGGGGCTGTCAGGTAACCAGAACGGTATCGGCGCATATGCTGCGCAGGGACTCTGGTCATCGGGGGCCAATTACCTGGAAAATCCCGGAACCTCTCCCTCACAGCTGGCTAACCCGGATCTCACCTGGGAGACCACCAGGCAGTTCAACGTGGGTACGGATATAGGACTGATCAAGAGCAGGCTGAATTTCACGGTGGATTATTACGATAAATACACCTATGACCTACTGCTGAATGTGCCTGTGCCTTACAGGTCAGGATTTGGGGTGTACCTTCAGAACTTCGGCGCGGTGCGTAACAGGGGGCTGGAACTGGGGATCAACTCCATCAATTTCTCCGGCAATGATTTCAGGTGGACTACCGACTTTAACATCTCCTGGAACAGCAACAAGATAGAGCGGCTGGCTTCGGATATCACCCAGGGTGCTTCGGGCCGGAACACCTCCATCCTGCGTGAGGGATATCCTGTGAACTCTTTCTATCTCTACAGGCAGCTCTATGTGGATCCACAGACCGGAAATGCAGTGTATGAGGATGTAAACGGCGATGGGCTGATCACCGCTGCTGACCGCCAGATCGTGGGCAATGCGCTCCCTGATTTCTACGGTGGCCTCACCAACACCCTGTCTTACAGGAATATCGACCTGAGCCTGTTCTTCTACTTCCAGGAAGGAAACAAAATCCTGAATATGCGGGACTTCTTCCTGGTACATGGGGGTAACCAGGCCAATATAGGCTATATACCGAGACAGCTGGAAAGGTGGCAGAACCCCGGTGACATCACCGATATTCCGAGGGTGACCACCTACCGTGGAGATCCCACTGCAAACAACAGTCCTGCGAACAACTATGGAGGCAACGTGGCAAACCTCAGTAGCCGCTATATGGAGGACGGTTCTTTCATCCGGTTAAGATCGGTCTCGCTGGGATATACCCTTCCCTCGCCACTGAGTCAGCGGATCGGGCTTTCTACTGCCAGGGCGTATGTCTCTGCGACCAACCTGCTCACCTTTACCAACTATGGAGGACTGGATCCCGAGGTGAGCTCACAAAGCAGCAACCAGAATACGGCTGGCTATGACTGGGCGACCGTGCCACAGCCCAGAACCATCCAGGTAGGTCTTAATTTAACATTCTAACGGGATCGACACGTACCGCAACGCCACAGCGTGGAAGGGGTTTCCATGCAGTGTGGTTTCCTCACCTGTCCCCGGCAGTCGGGGTGATTCCAAAAAACAACTATAGCCTTTGAAATCGAGCAGGACTAAAAAGCCACACACTGGCATGATTATAATCGCTGCGAGATTCCCTGTCCGACGACAGGCGGGTATGTAACCGCTAAAAAACAAATTATAAACAGATGAAACTAAAAGATACACTTATTATGGCGACGGTGGTCATGGCCCTAAGCGGCTGTGAGGAATTCCTGACGGAGCTGCCCACCAATGCGATCGGGTCAGGCCAGGCGATTGTGGATGCCAGTACCGCCAGAGCGGCCATCATCGGCGCTTATGACGGGGTGCAGGGGTATTATGCCTCTTCCTACCCGACACTGGGGACTATGCCGGCAGACCTGGTGGTCTTCAACGGGACCCTCAGCCAATACCTCCAGCTCGACCAGAATGCGATCCCTTCGGACAATGTGACCACGGTATCTGCTTACCGGACGATCTACAGCACCATCAATGCAGTAAACAGTGTGATCGCCCAGGTACCTTCGGTCAATGATCCACTGCTGGGTGAGGCTGAAAAGAACAGGATTCTGGGGGAAGCCTATTTTATCCGTGCATTGGGCTATTTTGACTTGGTACGGGGATGGGGAGGAGTACAGATCCAGCTTAATCCCACCACTGACCTGAATGCCCTTAAGGGAATCAGGCGGAGCACGGTGGACCAGACCTACGATCAGGTACTTTCGGACCTGGTATTGGCGGAAAGCCTGCTGCCGGATGACAACACGACCAGAAACAGGGCACAGAAGAGCACGGTGTGGGCGCTGAGATCGCGGCTTCACCTGTACAGGAAGCAATGGCAGGAGGCGGAGGGTTATGCCACCAGGGTCATAGACAATCCCAAGTATAGCCTGGTGGAAGATTATCCTGAGTTCTTCAAGGAACCCTTCCTCACAAGCGAGTCCGTGTTTGAGCTGAGCTTCTCCGTCAACGACCGGAACAGCTTCTGGAACCTCTGGTATCCGGGATCGCTGGGAGGCCAGTATACGCTGAAGCCGTCTGAGCTGATCACGGACAGGCTAAACAACCCTGACATAGGAGGGACGAGAAAAGCGCTTATAGCCGGGAGCGGTACCGGGGTGTATGGGGTGCTGTATAATAGTTCCACCACCAGTACGGATCCTTCCTATGTGATCCGGATCGCCGAGCTCTACCTGATCCGTGCAGAGGTTAGGGCACATACCGGGGATCTGGAAGGAGCTTTGGCAGACCTGAACACAATCCGCGGGCGCGCGGGGGTGCCTGCGTTCCATTCAGCCAGTGCTGACGAAATCCTGCTAGCCATAGAGGATGAACGGGCAGTGGAGTTTGCCTTTGAAGCCCACCGCTGGTTTGACCTGGTGAGGACAGAGCGGGCAGGAGAGGTGCTCGGTGTGACGAACAGGGATTTTTGGCTGTTTCCGATTCCTTTTTCCGATATCTTGTCAGATGATGATGTGGATCAGAATCCCGGTTATTAAGAATCTGCCGATAACCATTGAATTTTATGTGTTTATAATTTATTTGTCAATCCCCATGCAGCCTGTCCCGATTTTAACCGGGATAATCGCGCATGTTTGATAAGTATGCCGATAGGTGATGGTTACATCCCAGTCGGTTTCTTCCTAATACCTATGAACCAAGAATGATGAAAAAAAATCTATTTCCCTTAGCTGGTTTGCTCTGGCTGCTGCTGTTTACCCAAGTGACTCAGGCCCAGAACGGGTATTTCTTCCCAGGTGAAACCACCTTTGATCCCCGGATCCCTACCCCTGCAGAATTTCTCGGCTATGATATCGGCTCACACTACACCCGGCATGATCAGCTGGTAGCCTATTTCCATGAACTTGCGCGGCTATCGGACAAGGTCACCGTGCAGGAAATCGGAAAAACCTACGAGAACCGTCCCCTGATCGTGGCGACCGTCTCCTCACCGGAAAACCTGCGTACCATTGGGGACATCCAGGCCAAGCGTACCACACTGCCCGGTGCCGGGCAGCTTGCTGCCACTGATCCCGTGGTGGTGTTTCTGCAGTACAGTGTGCATGGCGCCGAAACCTCCAGCGGGGAGGCGGCTCTGCTTACGCTGTATTACTATGCCGCATCCACTTCCCCAGAGGTGGAGCAGCAGCTGCGGGAGACCATCCTGCTGATCGATCCGGCACAAAATCCAGATGGACGGGACAGGTCGGCCAACTGGCATAACGCCTACAAGTCGTTTCCCGCGGTGGCGGATCCCCTGGACAAAGAACACCAGGAGCAGTTTCCCGGAGGTAGGACTAATCACTACTTCACCGATCTGAACAGGGACTGGCTGAGCATATCACAGATAGAAACCAAGCCGAAAATCGAGTTCTTCCATCAGTGGTATCCCAACATCCACATCGATTTCCATGAGATGGGAAGCAATGGCACGTACTATTTTGAGCCGACCCCGAAGAGTTCGGAAAGCCCGATCATCCCGGCATCCACCTATGAGTTCAATACCGTGCTGGCAAAGTACCATGCCGAAGCACTGGATAACCTGGGCTCTTTCTACTTTACAAAAGAAGTCTTCGATAACTTCTCTCCGATCTATGGCTCCACCTACCCGGATTTCCATGGCGGTGTGGGGATCACCTTTGAGCAGGCGAGCTCCAGGGGGCTGCTCCAGGATACGGATAATGGTCCCCTCGAATTCCGGTTCACAATAAGAAACCACGTGGCCACCGGGATCGCCACTGTCAAAGCCGCAGTAGCGGAAAAGAGTGGATTGTTCCAACTTCAGCGTGACTTCTTTGCCAATTCGCTGCGTGAAGCCAGTGCTTTTGCCACCAAGGGCTATGTGTTTGGGGATGAAAAAGACCGGAGTCTGACCCGGAAGTTCCTGGACCTGCTGACCGCTCACCGGGTGGAGGTATATGAACTCGAAAATGATCAGACGGTAGCTGGGAAGACCTTCAAGAAAGGTTCCAGCTACGTGGTGCCTGCTGCACAGCCCCAGTATAAGATCCTCCATTCGATCTTTGAAGAAACCCCGGACATCAAAGACAGCGTGTTCTACGGAAGCACCTCGTATTCCATCATCCATGCTTATGGGCTTCAGTATGCCAAGGTAGCGGGGGCTTTGAAAACCGGGGCGAAAGTGACTGCTGCGCCGACAGTAGCGGGTGAAGTAGCCGGGGGAAAGTCAACCTATGCCTACTTACTCCCCTGGACGGAATACGATGCCGGTAAGGTACTTTATGCACTGCTGGATCAGGGTATCCGCGTCAAAGCCGCATTCAAACCGTTTTCAACGGTCACTGCTGAAGGAAAGGTGGATTTTGGTTACGGGTCGCTGGTGATCCCGGTGGCAGGACAGGAAGTGGATCCGGATGCGCTGTTTGGTCTCATCCAGGCAGCTGCCCGGGAAAGCAGCCTGAAGTTTTACAGTGTGCGCACCGGGTTCAGTCTGGAGGGGATCGACCTGGGTAGCAATAATGTGCGTACGGTGAAGAAGCCGTCCGTGGCTCTGCTGATGGGGCAGGGGGTGAGTTCTGCTGAATCCGGACAGGTGTGGTATCTGATGAACGAGCAGCTGCATCTGCCTGTGGTGAAGCTGGACCCGTTAAGCCTGCCAAGAGCAAGCCTCAGCCGCTATACGACCATCATCCTGCCGGGAGGCAGCTATACAGGATGGAGCAAGGAAACCGTAGCCAAGCTGAAAAACTGGGTGAATGAAGGAGGAACCCTGATCGCTTTCAAATCTGCCAGTGAGTGGGCCATTGCCAATAACCTGATCAACGAACAGGTGCTGAAGGACAGTGCGGATACTGCTTCAGGTCAGACCAGAATCGATTATGTGCTGCAGACAGAGGCCAATGCGCCGGATAGGATCAGCGGCAATATCTTCCGCGCGGATATCGATATTACCAACCCCATCGGTTTTGGACTGCACAGCAGAAGCCTGTTTGTGAATATAGATGGCAACACCATCCTGCTCCCTTCCAAGAATAAGTTTGCCACTGTGGCACAGTTTGACAAAGACCCCCATGTGAATGGCTACATTTCTGCCAAAACACTGGATAAATTCAGAGGCAAAGCCTATATCCTGGCCAATTCAAGCGGAGCGGGTACGGTGATCCTTTTCTCGGATGACCCGACGTACCGCAAGTATTGGCTGGGTACTGACCGTCTTCTGACCAATTCGATCTTCTTTGGAAACCTGGTGTCCACCGGTTCGGGAAGGTTCTGAGCCAGTCGGAAACGGCAGAATCCCGGGAATCCGGGACTTTGCTCCTGTACGGATGGACATAGGATAACCTGCCTGGACAAGTGGTAGCCTATACACCTGATGCCACCAACCCGATTAGAGCTGCCCTGGATTCGGGGCAGCTATTTTTGCTCCGGCTTTTTCGGACAATAGGAAGGGAGCTATCCGGGAATACCTTCACCCGTGCATCCCATTTTTCTCAAACTGATCATGGGCTCGACCTGCTCGATCATCTACGAAAACGGTCTATGGAAGAGGATGGTGTCCTGTGTAAACAAGAACGTTTTTCAGTACCTTATAGAGGCAGTGAACTTCTGGTCAGCGCCGTGAAGAGGCTGACGATAAAGGTAGGCAACCTTGGCTATATACCTGGCGAAATGGATTGACTTATCGGTGCAACCTGATACTATACTATTGATATAGTAAGATGGATACTTGAATATGTTTAGGGGATGGGCTTAGGTATGGTTCAGGGCAAAACACCCTAAGCTATTTAATAAGTTATTGACTTACAGAATAATAAATAATATAAGTTTTTTATTCCTATTTAACTGATAGAAATTATATAATTAAAAATAATTAAGGTTATATTTGAAGCAGGTTAGTAATAGCTTTGGAAATATGTTTAGCTGTTGGTTTTGATGATGGCTGGCATTTCTACTTGTGGGTCTATTGTAAGTCAAAAAGGATTCTGTCTCAGAATCCTTTTTTTGCTGCTATGCAAGCGTGATCCAAACGGATTATTTTTTGTACTTTGGCCCTGCTCAATCTAATCTTATGATTTCCAAACGTGCCAAATACGCAATAAAAACCATTCTTTATCTTCAGGATCATCCGGAGGAGACGCCTATTTCCGCCAAGTTGATTTCGCAGCGGGAAAATATCCCCTACAAGTTTCTGGAAAACATCCTGCGCGATCTCAAAACCCACCAGCTGGTGAAGAGCCTGCGCGGGGCAGAAGGAGGATATAGCCTGGCCAAAGACCCTTCCCAGATCACAGTGGCCCAGATCATGCGGGTGGTGGATGGGCCTATAGCCCTGATTCCCTGTGTTTCCGAGCGGTTTTACGAAGCCTGTGCCGAATGCGAGGACGAAGAAACGTGTAGGATCAGAAAACTTTTTGCTGAAGTGCGGTCAGAGATGCTTCCGGTATTGGAGCGGCCAATCACCTCCCTGATGGATTTGGTATAACCGGAAGACCCCTGCTTTGCCAAGAGCATCCGTATCTTTTACTTATAGTATACACAAAATATAATTCTGTATCTGTGTTGTTTTACGGGTTAATTGGTGTGTAATGTTAATGAAGTAGTAGTGATACTGCCGTTTGTAAGAAAGCAAGCATTTTTTCAAATTTTATTCAGGCGATATTTTTCCTAATTTTGCGCTGTCATTGGTAAAATGTCAGTATTGGATAGTTTCCCATATCTTGGTTTTGACTGCAGGATATACTTAATCAGTAGAAGTAAATAAGGGATTTTCACCTTGCCTTAGATTCATCTGGGCTGGTACTTTCCTGTTATCAGCGGAAGAAATTTACGGGTCTGTTTTAGGTCTGTGGTCACCTGCTGAGGTTCTTCTTTATCATAAAGCCGAAGTAGGGGAAATGGCCATCGCCAGGTATAAACTTGGGTTAGTCAACCCACGTAGATTTCCTGCCATTTTTAATAATTAGTTAATTGATCTATGAGGAGATATTTAAGTATAATTCTAGTACTGTTACAGGTTTCTATTGCCCAAAGCCAGCAGCGTTTCCAAGGGGAATATGTTTTCAACGGGCTGGAGGGAGAGGCGGATTTTGAATTCAGGGAAGGTGGTGAGCAAGGGATTATAAAGAACGGCAAGTTCAGGTTTAGAAGGCACTTTGTGGATTCCCTCGATAAAAACCACCTGGTGAAAAACAGGATCGACGGGAACTATCTGAACAACCAAAAGGAGGGAAGATGGAATTATTTTTATGAAAACCACCGGGCTTTTTTAGAGGATGTCGTGGACAATAAGGTGGTTGCTGATCTTCATAGCCATATATCCGAACTGAGGGCGAGCTATTCCAAAGGGACACCCGATGGGGTTTGGACCTTCAGACAGAACGAGTTCAAAGATGATGAGCTCAGGCCCAAGTCCTCCGCAGACAGGATCCAATTCAAAAATGGTTTTATCACAGGAGAGTTCCAGTATAAGACATTTGAGGGGGAGCGGAGTTTTTTCATCAATGGGAAACTCACTGACATAGGGGAGATGGACGGTGAATGGACCCTGGTATACGAGCAGGATTCCAGCTTGGTGAGTGAAGTCAGGAATTACGAGAAGGGCTTTTTGCTGGGGTTGGTACGGCGTGATCTCCTGAGCAACGACATACTGGATGAAGTGGTCTATTTCTCCACGATCGAGAAGCTGAACCAGATCAAGAACAAGGAGAACGTGGGGTTTGATATCTCAGAGAGGAAATTTGAAGTACGGTACAATGACGGTTTCCGAAAGAGGTTCACGGAATACCAGGCACAGCTTCCCGGAAATGCCTTCATCGAGGAATTTTTGAAGCAGCTGCTGCAGTTTGAAGATGAGGAGTACATCAGTGAATCCGGCGATATCCTGCAGTACCCGATTTACACAAGGCGTTTTGTCTTTGAGCTGACCAATGAAGACTGGAGAAAGATGGAGGAGATTCCTGCGGTATATGACATCGTCAAGTCGAAGATCGAAGCGTATGCCGGTATGAACTCGCTGAATCTGAATAAATCCAAGTCGGATTCCCTGGCATTTGCCCATGAGTTTTTCCAGCAGAGCAAGCGTAAGTTTGAGAATTTTGAGAACCTGATAGACCTTATATCACGGCAGCGAATCGAGTTCTTTGATATCCGCAATTATACCCGGGTAGGTCTGGAGTATGTATCGGCCACGGACACTATTAACTATACTTTCCAGGAAGAGCCCCGGCAGAAGATCATTACATTCCGCCGGGTGATAGAGAATGATGAGAATTTCCTCAGCAACTTCTCTGAGTACCTCGAAGAAGAAATGGGATTGATCAATGAGATAGGCAGCTACGTGGAGGGTGAACTGGCTCTCATCGAGCAGGACCAAAGCATCCAGGAGCTGGACGCGAAGATCGTGACCACCAGGGAGGCTGTAGACACCCTGTATGCGAGCTATCACCCTTATAACAAGCAGGAGGAATTTTTACTGGAAAGTCTGCGCAAGAATTTCCTGTCAGAGGGGTTTGATGTGTTTCTGGAAAAGTATGCCAATACGGAGGACTATCCTGACCGGCTGGCCCAGAGTGAGCTGATCCTGGATATGCTGAATGAGCTGAGGGAGCAGTTCGAGCCTTTGACCCGGCTGTTTCCTGCGGTGGATGTCCTGGACGAGCTCTATAAGGAGGAGATATTCAACCCGTTTACCTATTCACGGTATGACAGACGGGTGAAAGAGCGGCTGTTTGAGAACGGTGCGCTGAAACTGTTTGACCATTACTTCAATGAACTGAGCAAAGAGACCGATTATACGATGATAAAAGTCTGGATTAAGAAAGTGCAGGTGCTGCACAATAGAATGGTAGATCTCAGAAACGAAGACACCAGGAAATTGGAAAGGAGGCTTAAAAACAATACACCTGTGAACAGGATCGAATCTATTCTGGACTTATAACAGCAACATAAGATGTACTTCAAATTTGAATTGCAGGGAAAACTAATACTCCTGTGTGCCGTGTTTATTTTGCTGAGAGTCCAGGGCCTACAGGCACAGCAGCAGGAAGAGCCACCCAGACGGATCAATCTAGCACCTACCACCGAATCCTGGAACGGTCTTTATCTTAAGTTAAGGCTATCTGACAAGTGGTTTTGGTATCAGGAGAACCATTACAGAAGAAGAAGCAGTATTGACAACAGGTCTGATTTTGTGGGGAGGATGAGCCAAGTTTATAACCGGTTCGGCTTCACCTATCTGATCACCGACAATTTTGAGGTGACCGTAGGTCCCACGCTGGTATGGAACTTCACTCCGGATCCCGACGACCCGGATATTCTGGAGTCTACCATAGAGCCCAGGATATGGCATCAATGGCTCCTCACCCAACCTGTGGGCCGGGTGAAAGTACTGCACCAGTTCAGATTTGAGCACCGGTGGAAAAGAGACAATGACATCGGGGCAGACTACCTGTATACGAACCGCTACCGCTACAAGATCACCGCTTATATCCCGCTGAACAAGCCGCGGATGGAAAACAAAACGCTGTTTCTGGCACCTTCCAATGAGATATTCTTTGAAACGGGCACACACGTCACGGATATCCTCGAGGAAAACAGGGTGTATACGGCAATCGGGTACACCTATAACAATTTCATGTTTTTCGGAGGACACATGTGGACCTATGGCCCTACCAGTTCGCTTTATACCTATCGGAACAGGCATATCCTCCGGCTTAACATCATGTATACCCTGGATTTCAGAACGAAGAGAAACCCTATCGTAAGAGATCTGAAGTTTTAATCACCCCATGCTCCCTAAACCTAGAAGAATGAAAAACGTCCTGTTGCTTTTTGCATTGATGCTATCTGGAATCAGTATCTGTTCTGCCCAGTACAAAGGACAGTTCCGGGTGCAGTATTCGGGGGAATTTAAGCTGAAGGATAAGTTCTATGGAAACAGCCTGGGGGGTGAGTACTTTCCTTTTGAGATGGTGTCTTTTGCACCGTCAGTCACGTTGTTTACACCGGCCACAGGGAAGGCCAGCGGCTTGGACTTCAATGCCCGGTATTATGTGAAGGAAGGGGATGTGGAGTTTTATGGACTGGCCGGCTATGCCTTATACCGGAGAAGGTTTGAGTTTAATCCGAAGGGGCTGGAACAGTTCTCTACGCTCAATATCGGAATTGGGGGGATATTTAAGTTTATAGATGAGCTTGGGCTCAACCCGGAAATCCGCTATCAGCCCCAGAACAACAACGAGTTCCTGATCAAGATCGGAATGGTGTATTTTATCAACTGATGCGTGCTCCGTGAAAGGGGCACTGATTATCCATTCGACTGGCTCAGCACAGGCATCCTAAAAGAAAACCCTGCCACAGTTTTCCGATAAATGTCTGTCGGAAAACTGCAACAGGGTATTTTTACTTTTTGCAACCCAACCTGGTACAGTAGGGTTGGTTTTACTGTTATTATATATCAGCCCATATTTGGCGATGATCAGCTGCCCAAGGCAGGCCTGCTCTCATATTGATTTAAAAATCAATACCGGTAGATGGCTGCTACTCCGGTTTCGGATGGCATTCTTTCCGGGGGAAGTACGAATACATCCCCGCCCATTTTAAGGACAAGCTCGCTCATGTCATCCAGTAAATCATCCACTTTCGGATTGTTCAGGTCCTTCTTCTGGGTATTACCGGTTACCAGGTTGGTGATACGCTTGGCTATAATCCGGTCAGCTTCCACCAGTAGCGTGTCCACTCGGCCTTCTACGATCGCTACCGCGACTTCCTTGATATCATCGCTTCCTGCTTTATCCGCTTTGGCCTGGTGAAACCGGTTGGCCAGCTCCTCCTGCTTGGCAACATATTCAGGTTCCATAACCTCCCATGCCAGCTCAGCAAGCTTCTTTTCAGAGATGGAGTCTGGATTGATGCGAATGCCTTCTTTCAGGAGCATCGGGTTTTTGCTTACTTTATGGAAGAGGTTATGGTGCTCTGGCAAAGCTGCCAGGATCAGTGGCAAACCGCCCGGTTTGGAGTAATGCTCCGCTATACTGTTGCTCACCGCCCTGAAGTAACGCTCGGCATCGATTTCCGTTTCATCTTTTTTGCTTCCATGGCCATGGAACATGTTGGTGCTTTTCGCCCCAGCTCCACCATAGGAGGCAACGGTGAGATGCCCGTCAGTCAGTTCTTCACCGAGGGCTTCGGTGATCGTCTCCGGTATTTCGTCCTCAAACTGGATTTGAGTCAGCCAATGACGGTTTCCTTCATACAATTTGATCTCATGCTGGTTCAGGGCGAGTACCTGAAACCGGTCAGTGGACTGCAGGTATTTCATGAGCGGCTTGGTATGAAAACTATCCGCTACTATGGCCATTTCCTCAACTGGCTGGGCGAGATCCACGAATTTTGTCAATCCCGGTCCGCTGAACATGGCTATTCCTTCCGTAGTGTAGTTCCAGAAATCACTTTCACTGACCAGACCTGTCAGCTGATCCAGGTAGGCTTGGGTCTCATCCTTTGAATACTTCAGCAGGAGGGAGGTCTCAAGTTTTTTGACGAGATTCTTAAATCTCACCGGGTTCTGAAGATTGTCAGGATGTGTCCTTGCAGTAGGCATATACAGGGAGATGCAGGGAGCATCACGTTCTTCCAGGAATTCCAACAGGAGTTTTTTGGTAAGTGGGGTGCTTCTTCTGGCGTAAGTCATAGTAGTTGTGTGGTTAAAAGTTTAATAAATTTAAAATAGTTGGTTCAGTTTATTTAATAGTAATAAGCTGCTGTCAGTAAAAAGGGAACTCCGATTTCAGGACATCGATCATCTATCCTCCAAAGAATCCCGGCTGTCCACTTATGGTGCTTGAACTGGGCCGGATCGGTACAGTGGGTGCGGCTGTCAGGAGTCTGGCAGACACAGCTGGTACCCCCGCTGTAATCCCTGTATGGTAGAGGTAAACGGCATAGCATGGGCAAGGTTGCGAAGCTGGGCAGAGGACGCGCTGAATCAAAACTGCGGAATGGCCCAGAGTGGATAAGCCGATTCCTGTTTTTTTTGCCTGGATAGGGGGTCTACAGTACTTTTTTATTGATTGAATACTAGTATATTGGATAAGCCAAGCTGCCCAAAATAACGACCATGGAACAACTTTTTAGAAAAGTGGTTTTTTCTATGCTATTTTTTTATTCGTTTACCTCAGTTGCCCAGCGTATTTCCGGTGAGATCCTGGATGCCAAAACGGGTAAGCCTCTTCCTTTTACCAATGTATTTATCAACAATACGACGATAGGAGCGACCACCGATGAAAACGGGATGTATGTCATCACAGCCAGGCTACCGCGCAATTTCGAACTGGTAGCTTCTTTTGTAGGCTACAGTGCCGTCTCCAAATCTGTTTCGCTGACTACGGAAAGCCAGTACACGGTGGACTTCGAGCTCGAGCCGCTCGAATCCATGCTCTCTGAAGTCCAGCTGGTATCCCGAAAAGACAAAAAATGGGAGCGGGATCTGAGGCGGTTCAAGGAGGTATTTCTGGCTTTGCCTGATGATCCCTATTCCAAGCAAGTGGATATCAGGAATCCGTGGGTACTGGAATTTGACAATGTCCGGGGGCAGAAAGGCCCCAACCATGTGCATGGTTTCGCGCAGGAGGCTCTTCAGATCGAGAATGAAGCACTGGGCTATGAAGTGGAATATTACCTTCAGGATTACCGCCTGTACAAGAATGGGGCAAGGTATTTTGGACTGGTCCATTACGTCCCGAAGGTTTCGGATGATTCACTCCAAGTGGCAGTATGGGAAGAAAACCGCGAACTCAGCTACCAGGGATCAGCACGCCATCTGATGAAATCACTACTGCTCAGTATGGCGGGTAAGCAGGGGTTCAGCCTGTACACCGTGCAGCCGGAGACGATGGACAGGAGCCGTACCAATAATTTTGTCCAGGAACTGGACAAATCGATCGTGCTGCTTCCCGAAGATTCCATCCGGAGGATTCCGCTGGGGAACGGAAATTATAGAGTGATCTGGCCGGACAGGGTGGAAGTGCACTACAGGCATAAATCCTGGCAAAACGACTACTATGTGGATGTATATACCCCTGTGAGCTGGGTGACTGCTCCAGAAGGATTCTTTGATATCGACCGGGAGGGGATACCTGTGGACCCAAGACAGCTGGTACTGTCCGGATATATGGCCAGGCAGCGGACAGGCAGGTTGCTGCCCAATGATTACGTGTCCACAGGAGTGGTCAATAGCTACAATGCGGAGGTGGACAGCATGATGGCGGTACTGACCAAATGGAACAACCACCGTGAGAAACCGTATATCGCCACCAATAAATCCTATTATTACCCTGGTGAAACGGTATGGCTGGGGGGACGAATGCTTTATAAGAACCGCTTGATGGCGGATACGCTCAGCAGGGTGCTTTATGTGGATGTATTGGACGGGGACAGACTGGTCCAGACAGCCACTTTCCCGATCCGGGAAGGTAAGATAAGGGGTGGGATTGTCCTGGTAGATAGCCTTTCACCGGGGGATTATCACATCCGTGCCTACACCCAGTGGATGAGAAATTATCCTGTGGAAGATTATTTCGTAAGGCCATTGCCTGTATTGGAAAAGGGGATGAAAGTCCGGCCTTCCCCTTTGGAAGCGGTGGATATTTTTGGGGACCTTCACATCCAGCTCACGTCTGAGACCACCGGAAATGGACCTGAAAGCACCAGTGAAATCCGTATAAAATTCCTGGACGAACTGGAAGAGGTGGTGAATGCTGAATTCATGGTTTCAGTGACCGATGCAGCACAGGCTGTCCCCATCAAAAATCCATATACCCTGACCCAGGCGATGGACTGGCTGGATGGGGACCTGCGAAGGGAGCAGTACAAACCTGCTGTACTGCCGATAGAGTATGGTATATCGATAGCAGGGAGGTTCGGGAAGGACCGGAAAAACCAACCCGATATCAATCCGGTGACGATAGTGCAGGGCGATCTGGAGGATTACGGAATAGTACACACAGACTCATTGGGTAATTTCTGGGCCACTGGACTGAACTTCACTGACACGGCGATGATCTCCATCGCAGTGATGAACCAGCGGCAAAAACCTTTTGGATCCGTGACATTGACAGATCTGGGCCGGCCGGCTGTCACAGGAAATGCTCCCAGGTATACTTACGAAACTTATAAGGCAGATCCAGGTAGCCTATTTTATGACATAGGCGGGGAGTATATCCTCATGGAAGAGTTTGTTAAGGAGGACCAGCAACTGGTATCTCTGGAGCGGGAGAATTACGGATATGGAGAGCCTGACCGCAGAGTGACCTCCGAAGAGCTGGACAGAAACCCGTCGCTTCCGCTGGATTTGCTGATCGGGTCCAAGTTTTCCAATGGAAAGCTGGGGTCCTATAATTATGGGATGGCAGCCGGGGAGCCGCTTTTGATCATCGACGGGGCAAGGTATTTCTACCAGCCCGGAGAGACCGCTGCAGTTGCCTTACAGGCCTATGTGGCCGGAGAGATCGCATCCATCTCAATCTACACCATGAATGCCGGATCATTTGGTCTGGCTGGCTTTGCAGGAGTGATCATGATCGAGACCAAGAAAGGCAACAGGTCTGCGAACCCACAGCAACAGTTCAATTCGGAAGGATTCCAGCAGTTTTCTGTCAGGGGATTTTCGCAGGATATACGGTTTCCATCGGAGGTGATGGGCAGGCCCACCTTGTATTGGGATCCTGCCGCGGACACCCGTGACCACGACGGCGAATATGTCTTCCGGATCACGGCTGGGGGTGAGGTAAAGCTGGTGGACATCTGGGTGGAAGGAACCACTGCAGACGGATATGCTTTTGCGAAAATGTTCCGGATAGCGCTTGAAAAGTAAACCGACCTTCGGTGTATTTAAGCCTTTTTTTTAACAGGAAAAGCAGTAACATCGCGCCTTAAAAACATTTAATCTATACTCTTTATGCGTACCAAGTTCTTCCATTCACTTACGGCTTTGATGCTTTGCCTGGTGTTCTTTTCCCAGGCGCAGGACAAACTGCAAAGTATGCCTGGATACAGCCAATACGGGAAAGTGGCCCCACAGATCCGGAACTCAGTCAAGATGGGCAGCCTGGACGTGACCTGGAAAGAGGATGGGAGTTCGTTTGACTATGTGCAGGATGGGAAACTGTACCGGTATACGGTCAAAACCAAAAATACAGCTGAGGTAGGAGATGCTCCGGCACCGGAAAGAAGGAATTACAACCGGCCTGTGCGTGGAAGGCAGTTTGACTCGGCAGTTTCACCCGATGGAAAAGTGAAAGCTTTCACCAAAGACCGCAACATGTACATCAGTGACCCGGATGGGAGTAATGTACGGGCACTCACCACGGATGGCAATGAAGAAACCCAGGTCAAATACGGCATAGCCACCTGGGTATATGGCGAGGAGCTGGGGCAAAACACAGCCATGTGGTGGTCTCCGGACAGCAAGAAAATCGCTTTTTATAAATTCGAAGAGAAAGAGGTCGACAAGTACTATGTGCTGCTTAACCAGCTGGAATTGTACGACTCGCTGGAAATAGAGGCATATCCCAAAGTGGGGGCAGCCAACCTCCCGGTAGACCTGATGGTGTATGATCTGGAGTCCGGCAAACTCAGCCAGTTTGATATCCGGGACGGCAAGGCCTATCAGGACGGGGAGTTAGGCACCTACATCTATGGCATGTCATGGACTCCTGATGGCAGGGAGCTGCTTTACCACAGTACCAACAGACGGCAGAACATCATGGAACTGCGGGCTGCAGACCCCGAAACAGGTAGAAGCAGGACGGTGGTCCGTGAGGAATGGCTGCCGAGTTTTACCGTCAATACGCCCGAGATGAAAGTACTGGAGGATGGTAAGCACTTCATCTGGGCTTCGGAAAGGTCCGGCTTTACCAATTACTACCTGTATTCCTTTGCCGGGGAGCTTATCAATCCGATCACTTCCCACCCCTTTGAGGTAGCGAACATCCTGAAAGTGGATGAAAAAGGCAAAAAGCTGTATTACATGGCACGCAGCGGGGATAACCATATGAAAATGCAACTCCACAGTGTGAACCTTGACGGTACGAAAGATACCCGGATTACCGATCCGGGATTTCACCATACCGTGACTCTTTCCCCGGACAACAGGTATGTCGTGGATGTGGCGCAGACACATGACCGGGCTCCCTTCACCAATCTGCTGGACATAAAGGGCAAAGTAATCGCCGGGCTGGCTGAAAGTGATATGGGTGGGTTTGAAGACCTCGGCCTGAAAAAAGTAGAGGTGTTTACCTTCACTTCAGCAGATGGGGTGACGGAACTTCACGGCATGATCCATTTCCCCTCGCAGTTTGATCCTTCCAAAAAATACCCGGTGATACTGAGTAATTATGGAGGTCCGGCCACGAATGCCTTCCGGGAGACTTTTGTGCTGCCCGATGCCCTTACGGAGTATGGCTTTCTGGTGCTGAATATCGACGGGAGAAATGTAAGAGGACGGGGGAAAAAACTCCTGGACCAACTGTACGGTAACCTGGGGATCGTGGAGATGGATGATTTTGCCGCTGGAGTAAAATCCCTCTATAGCCGGCCCTATGTGGACAAGGACAGGGTAGGCGTGTACGGTACCTCCTATGGGGGGACCACGGCGGCGACCTTACTGCTCAGGTATCCGGACGTATTCCATGCAGCAGTGGCCAACTCTGCGGTCACCGACTGGAGAAACTATGACAATGTATATACTGAGCGGTTTATGAACACCCTCGAAAACAACAAAGAAGGATACGATAGATCCAGCCTGATGCCCAGAGCCAAGGATCTGAAAGGAGAGATTTTGGTGTTTTTCGGGACAGCGGATAACAACGTACATCCGTCCAATTCCCTGCAGCTGATCAAGGCTTTTCAGGACGCGGGAAAAAGCATAGAAGTACAGATTGCACCGGATGGCGGGCATACCGCCCTGAACAGGGAGCGTATGATGGAGTTCTTCATCAGGCACCTGGTCATCGGGAAATAAGTGACTGGAAGGGGGAAAGCCAGCCGTGGATATATCAGTGGTTGAAACCTTTAATCTAAAAGCCTGTCAGGAATCCTCTTCCTGACAGGCTTTATTTGTGCCGGAATAAAGAGAATGCCCACCTCTATAAATAGTGGCGTTTCGGGACAGGACAAAAAAGCCTTGCCCCGCCCGCGATCAGGCTTCACAATAGTGCTTTAGCCTTCTGAGAAACATTGCCCAGTTGTAATTACACCACCGGAAGAAATCGGTGAGCTCACGCCAGTCGTAATGGCGGAGAAGGACAGTGGTAACCCCCTCTTTTTCTGTAAGTTCAAAGGAGATGCCCATGTCCTTCCACTCCGGGTCCGACTCCACGCATTTCCATTCTACCCACCTGTTTTCATCCAGCTTCTCCACGTTCAGTTTGGTGATGTATCCCTCGTCAAAGTCAAACTCATTGACGTGCCCCAGCTCAGGCTTGACCTTAAGTTTCGGGGTCCAGATTTCACGTAGTCCTTCCTCAGTGACCAATGCCTGATAGACTTTTGATGCAGGGGAGTGGATATAGTTGATAAGTTCGATAGCTTCCATGGCATAAAAGTAGGCAAGACAGCGGGTTGCCGTCTTGTCTTATGCCAAGAAATAAGCAGGGAACACCTGCCACCAAGGGCAAGCGGATTAGTTCTTTCGCTTCAGGTACTCCTCCAACTGATCAAACGTACCCTTGAAGCCCAGTTCCATGTTGTGGATATTTTCCGAAAAAACCTCTTTGGAGGCTTCAGAAGCAGCGTGCGGATAGGAGACCATATCGATCCGTGTTTTTCCGTCTTCCCCGTAGAATTCAAGGTCCACTATCATCTGCGATGGCCAGTCAGGACCAAAAGGTACCTCCGGTGGGCTGGCTGTTTTTCCGGATTCATCCGAAAAGCAGTTGATGAAGCGCAATTTCCCGGGCTCGCTTATCTCCAGGAATATCCACTTGGCCCACATCGTCGATCCACCCGGACCATGGAGGGCAAAGTGGAAGACCCCGTCCGGATGAAACCGGAAAGTCTTCACTTCCATTTCGAATCCCGCAGGCCCCCACCATTGCCGGAGACTTTCTGCCGTGGTAAATGCCTCATATACCTGATCGGTAGACTGCGGATAATAGCGGGTGATTTCCAGTTGGTGGTACGTCATAGTCCGGTGTTTAAGGGGGTGAATAAGGATAAAGTTACCAATCAGCCAGGGGCTGGTACTACTGAAATGGATGTGGGATCATACTCCTTCGGCATGGTCTACTTCCTGACCAGCGAGAGTGATATATCCGCCCATGGCATCTGCCGTCATGCAGGAATGTACCGGCAGAATGCCCAATACATCACCAATCCTGACGGAGGCCAGCAGGTCATCTGAAGCCTTGATAATCCCGTGTTCCTGGGATATGCTTTTCAGGTAAGACCTGTTCTCCGGTATGGACCAGCCATCAGGCCCCAGGAGTACTACTTCGCCAAAATTCTTATTGCCCTGCCCGTCGACCAGTACGTCTTTTGCCAGGTGCACGCCACCTCCATGCACGAGGATTTCTTTGCGGTCTTTTTTAATGTCCACCACAGGTACGGCAAGTGCCACAGCTATATCTTCCCTGTCACATCCTCCGAGCTCCACCTGCATCAGGTCATAAAATACAAAATTGCCGGGGCCCATCTCGTCTATATCACCAAAATCCTCCATCACGGCACAGCCTGGTGTGTCTCCAGTGCGTGTTACCAATTCAGGATATTCTGAGCGGTATTTGTTTTTCAGCATATTGAGGGCGTCTCTGGTCTGCGCGTAGATCGCAGGGATATCAGGCATGTAATAGGAGTGTCCGGCATGGATGTAGAATCCCCGGAAATAGAGCTTGTCTGATTTTTTGGCAGTAAGCAGGATCTCCTCGATGAGTCCGAAATCACTCACCTCTACCCCGGTTCTTCCGTAACCTGCATCGATTTCTATAAAGAAACCGACTGGATGGGAAAGTTGCTCTGCGAGCAGCCGGGTGGTGACGGGGTTGATGAGCTGAACGGAAATGGACTGGGTGGAAGCAATCCGGTTGAGCCGGGGGATTTCCAATGGATTGAAAGGGAAGGCAATGTGGATGTTTTCCCACCCCTCGCCGCTGAGGTATTCGGCGAGCTTGACACTGGAAGCAGTGACTTCGTTGATCCCATAGTCCTTGGCCCACCCGCCGATCTGGTGGGACTGCGCTGTCTTGAAATGTGGGACGAGCCGCATGCCATGCCGGGCAGCTTTATCCGCCATGCGTGCGATGTTGGCGCGGCAGATTTTTTCATCGAGTAAAAGGGTGGGGGAAGTGATCTGATCGAGGTACGACATATGGTGTTGGAATTTTGCACACAGCACCCTGTGTGCGAAGAACTAGTCTGATAAATTTCTCTGAAAGTAAGGAAGCTGCCGCAAAATTCAAACCGGTAGGATTTTCAAAACCAGCAGGAGAGCTGCCGGGAAACTGTCGCGGTCTGTGCTAAATCCGAAAAATGCAGCAGCAATCGTATTCCGGGGGTGTGATCATTCAAGATTTTGGGAAGCTATGCGGGTAACACCATCATTTCTGCTAATTTTGTGTCCCAATTAAAATTGGCCAAAAGCCGCTTGAAATCAAACTATTGAGCTATATACCCTTCATGGAAGCAAAGAAAATCCGGACTACTTTTATTGAGTTTTTCCAGTCGAAGCAACACCACTACGTGCCTTCATCCCCTATCGTGGTCAAAAACGACCCCACACTGATGTTTACCAATGCCGGGATGAACCAGTTTAAAGATGCTTTTTTGGGCAACGAACCCGCCAGGTTTCCCCGGGTAGCCAACAGCCAGAAATGTCTCCGGGTGAGCGGTAAGCACAACGACCTCGAAGAGGTGGGTGTGGATACCTACCACCACACCATGTTTGAGATGCTGGGCAATTGGTCTTTTGGTGATTATTTCAAGGAAGAAGCCATTGAGTGGGCCTGGGAACTACTTACAGTAGTCTATGGACTTCCAACGGACAGGCTGTACGTCTCGGTGTTTGAAGGGGATGCCGGAGATGGCCTGGCCATGGATGCTGAGGCCTATGACCTGTGGAAGGGCATTGTGCCGGAGGACAGGATCATCATGGGTTCCAAGAAGGATAATTTCTGGGAAATGGGCGACACCGGACCCTGCGGCCCTTGCTCGGAGATCCACATTGATCTCCGCCCTGATGCTGAGCGTCTGGAGATACCGGGTAGGGATCTGGTGAATATGGATCACCCCCAGGTGATTGAGATCTGGAATTTGGTATTTATGCAGTTTAACAGGCTGTCTGACGGAAGCCTCAAGGAGCTGCCGGCAAAGCATGTCGATACGGGGATGGGCTTTGAGCGCCTGGTAAGGGCGATCCAGTCCAAATCCTCCAATTACGATACGGACCTCTTTGCACCGTTTCTCGAGGCGATTTCATTGAAATCCGGGAAAACCTATGGGCTGGATGAGCAGACCGACATCGCCTTCCGGGTGATCGTGGATCATATCAGGGCTATTTCGTTTACCATTGCGGATGGCCAGTTGCCGTCCAACAACAAAGCGGGTTATGTCATCCGGCGCATTCTGAGGAGGGCTGTCCGGTATGGTTATACGTTTCTGGGTTTCCACGAACCGTTTCTCTATGAGTTGACCCCCTTGATAGCCGAAAACTTCGGGGATATATTTCCTGAGGTTAGGCAGCAGCAGGAGTTTATTTCCAAGGTGATTTTTGAGGAGGAGGCCTCATTTCTACGGACTCTGGACAAGGGATTGAAAATACTGGACCAGCTTAAAGCTGAACTGGCTGGAAGGGGTGAAGAAGTAATCCCCGGCAAGACGGCCTTCGAGTTGTACGATACATTTGGGTTTCCATTGGATCTGACCTCGCTGATCGCCCGGGAGGGAGGATTATCCATCGATGAGGCAGGTTTTGCAGCGGAGATGCAGCTCCAGAAGAGCAGATCACGGGCTGCTTCTGAGTCAGAGACCGGAGACTGGGTGGAGGTGAATGAGGACTCGGGGGTGGAATTTGTCGGTTATGATTCTTTGGAGACCAGTTCCCTGCTGATCAAATACCGTGTGGTGCGGGACAAGAAGGGGGACAAGTACCAAGTGGTACTGGACAGGACACCGTTTTATGCCGAGAGTGGTGGCCAGGTAGGTGATACCGGCTGGCTGATCTCAGGAGAGGAAAAGATCCGGGTAGTGGATACCAGAAAAGAGAATGACCTGATTGTACATTTTGTGGATAAACTGCCTGAGAATCCTGCGCTGCGGTTTACCGCGGCAGTGGATACAGAGAAGCGGGTGTTGATCATGAACAACCATACGGCCACGCACTTGCTGCAATCTGCTCTGAAGCAGGTACTGGGAGACCATATCCAGCAGCGTGGCTCCCTGGTGAACGAGCATCTTCTGCGGTTTGATTTTTCCCATTTTTCCAAACTTACAGCGGAAGAAATAGCTGAAGTAGAGACTATTGTAAACCAGAAAGTGCGTGAAAACATCCCACTGCTGGAGCAGCGCAATGTACCCATAGAGGAAGCCAAGAGTCAGGGGGCCACGGCGTTGTTTGGGGAGAAATATGGGGATTTTGTACGTGTGATCACATTTGACAGGAATTATTCGGTAGAGCTATGTGGGGGCACGCATGTACCCTACACCGGACAGATCGGACTGTTCAAGATTATCTCCGAAGGATCAATCTCCTCGGGTGTGCGAAGGATAGAGGCGATCACGGCACACGCAGCAGATACGTATGTACGGACCCAGGAGCATCTCTTGAAAGAGATCCAGGAGCTGCTGAAAAGCCCCAAGGATATCACAAAGGCCATCGGGACATTGCTTCAGGAGAACAGTGGGTTGAAGAAAGAGATAGAAGTCCTGCACCAGGAGAAAGCGGCTGGTGTGAAAGCCGGATTGCTGGGGCAGTTTGTGGCCGGCGACGGAATCAACACCTTGATCGCAAAAGTGGCGCTTCCGAATCCTGATTCTCTGAAGAAGCTGGCTTACGAGCTGAAAAACGAAGTGGAAAGGGCATTTGTGATCCTGGCAGCGGACATCGAAGGAAAGCCACAGGTAGCGGTGATCATCGACGAGTCGCTGATCCAGTCCAAAAACCTCAACGCAGGGCAGATCGTGAGAGAACTTGCCAAAGAGATACAGGGGGGAGGAGGAGGACAGCCGTTTTTTGCCACTGCTGGAGGAAAAGACCTCTCCGGTCTGGAAAAAGTAGTGGCAAAGGCCCGGGAGTTGTACCTTTAAGCATCAGAAAAATAAGCGCGAATGTTAAGCGAGGAAATAAAGAACAAGTACCAGTTAGTCATTGGTCTGGAGGTGCATGCGCAGCTGCTGACCGAAAGCAAAATGTATGCGGCCGACTCCACTGAGTATGGCAGCCTACCCAATACCCAGATCTCGGTGATTACACTTGGCCATCCCGGCACCCTTCCCAAGGTCAACAAAAAGGCAGTGGAATATGCGGTGAAGATGGGCTTGGCGTGTAATTCCGAAATCACGCGCTTCAATATTTTTTCAAGGAAAAACTACTTCTACCCGGATCTGCCCAAAGGATACCAGATCACGCAGGACAAAGGGCCAATCTGTGTAGGGGGAACCGTACCCATCCGGCTGAGTGATGGCACGGTGAAAGAAGTCATGCTCAACCGGGTGCATATGGAGGAAGATGCCGGTAAGTCGATGCATCTCGCGGGGGAGACCGACACGCTGGTGGATTTTAACAGGGCGGGCACGCCACTGATTGAGATTGTATCTGAACCGGACATGCGGAGTCCGGAGGAGGCTTATGCTTTCCTCATGGAGATCAAAAAGCTGGTCAAGTACCTCGAGGTATGCGACGGTAATATGGAGGAAGGGTCTCTGCGCTGTGACGCCAACGTGTCAGTGATGCTAAAAGGGGCGTCTGAATACGGAAAGAAGGTAGAAGTGAAAAATATGAACTCCTTCCGGAACGTGGCACGGGCGATCGAGCACGAGCACGAACGCATCATCCTTCTCCTGGAGCAGGGAAAGGAGATCCTATCGGAGACACGCACCTTCGATGCATCCACGGGTACGACGGCGAGTATGCGCACCAAGGAAGACCTGAATGACTACCGGTATTTCCCTGAGCCAGATCTGAGCCCTGTGGTGATATCAGATGAGTGGCTGAAAAGTATCAAGGCTACCCTGCCCGCACTTCCCCGTGAGCTTCACCTGAAGTTTGTGAACAGCTATGGATTGCCGGATTACGATGCAGGGGTACTTACGGACTCCAAAGATATTGCACTCTGGTTTGACGAGCTCTGCTCCAAGACGGATAACTACAAAGCAGCATCCAACTGGATGATGGGGCCTGTAAAATCGTACCTGAACGAACTCACTCTTCAGCTTGATGATTTTCCTGTGCAGGCAGATTCGCTGGCTGAACTTATCGCGTTGATCGATGCAGGGAAAGTGAGTTACACGGTAGCTTCTCAGAAAATTTACCCTGAAATGCTCCAGTCCAATCTTGAATCTCCCCTGCAGATCGCACAGCGTCTGAACTTGATCCAGGAGAGCGACGAATCCTCTCTCAAGCCTATCATAGAATCAGTGCTGGCGGAAAACAAAGGAAAAGTGGCTGAATACAGATCAGGGAAGAAAGGGTTGATCGGTCTGTTTATGGGACAGGTGATGAAAAAATCACAGGGGAAGGCGGATCCGAAAGTGGCTACCAGGCTTTTGACCGAACTATTGGAAAACTGAACCCGTAAAAACGTACATAAAGCCCGCGCCGTCTAGAGGCAGGATTGTCCCCTGTGCGGGATGCCTTGGATATATCCGGGGCAGGTTCTCCCCTTACCTTGGTTATGGGACAGGATACGGCCGTTGAAAAAGAAACTATAAGCACATGAAGAATCAGATAAATGGAATTTTAGTTGTAGTCCTGTTGGCCTTGTACTCCTGTGGGGGAACCGAACGTGCCAATGATGGTATGGTGAGGATCTCAGGCAAGGTGGAAAATCCTCCCGAGGGGATTATAACCCTTTCCATGTTTACTGAAACCAAGCCTAAAGTACTGGATACGCTGCAGGTGAATGAAGCAGGGGAGTTCAGCTATGACCTTGAAAATGCGGATCCCAATTTTTTTGAGTTGAATCTCTATGGGGGAAAAGTGGTAAGGCTAGCCCTGTACAAGGAAGATGTGGAAGTGAATTACGACTTCTCCACCGCAGGGGATCCCGAAATCAAAGGGTCCAAGGACTCCCAGGAGATGCTGAAAATCGCGGCTTTAATGGAAGACTATCAGGCAAAAGTGAATAAACTGAATGAGGCGTATTACGAAGCCATGAATGCCAACAACACCGAAGCGATCAAACAGATCCAGCTGGATGCGCTGGCACTGGAAGATAACCAGGGGGCTGAAGTGAAGAAAACCATCGAAAGTATGGGTAACAGCTTTGCCTCGCTTGCAGCTGTCGGCCTGCTGAATACCAAAAATGATTTTCAGTTCATCGATGAGCTGGTGGCCAGACTGGATGCTGCATATCCTGAAACCAAGATGATCGTGCAGATGAAGCAGCAACTGGATGAGATGAGGGCACTTTCCATTGGACAGGTAGCTCCTGAGATCGAGATGGAAAATCCCCAGGGTGAACTGGTGAAGCTGTCGGATATGAAAGGCAAATACGTCATGATAGATTTCTGGGCAGCCTGGTGCAAGCCATGCCGTGAAGAGAACCCAAATGTGGTCCGCCTGTACAACAAGTACAAAGACAAGGGGTTTGAGGTGTTTGGGGTTTCGCTGGACCGGACCAAAGAAGCATGGGTGAAAGCCATAGCTGACGACGGGCTGGAGTGGACCCAGGTCTCTGATTTGAAATACTTCAACTCAGCAGCAGCGGAAATCTACCAGATCGAAGCGATACCAGCTACGTATCTGCTGGATCCTGAAGGCAGGATCATTGCCAAGGATCTGCGGGGGGCAAGCCTTGAGAATAAACTCGCAGCGTTGTTTGACTAGAGGGGATCGGAAGTTTCTGATCCGAAAAAGCCTTCCGGGATCCCGGAAGGCTTTTTCGGTTTTTAGGGAAAGGATATGAATTAGGGCTTGCTGAAAAAGTCTCAGCTGTACCAGCTTCAAGGCGTCCGGGTGATGATGTATGCTTATACTTCGAATAAGGGCAACGTAGAAGATGGTGGGGCTGAGGCTAGCTCAAAAAAATACTGTTTTTGGATTTTCCGGTGCATGGATAACGGGCTATTGTGGTCAAAAAGCTTGCACTTGCTGAAAAACAGTTTGCCTTAAAAATGGTCTGCTAATTCCAAACTATGGCTTCCAATCTTTTTACTGGTGTTTTTCAGCAAGCCCGAATTAAGCCTGCCTGCAGCAGACAGGCATGACGCAAGCGACACACTCTGGGATGATAATCGCATTGAAAAATAAATTATAATCCTATGAAAGGAAGGAGGAAAAAGTACCAAACAGTCCTTCCTTTAAAAATCGATTCGCTTAAAAAGGAATAGCAAAAGTTGTTTATCACCCGGGACAAATCTAGTAAAAACATTCAAAAGAAAAACAAACTTATAATTATTCTTTTTTAAGTAAATAGTAATTTTTTACGATTAAAATTGATTATTCCTATAAACCCGGAATTTATTTTAAAGCCACTTTATTTTCCAATTTTCTCATAGCTGGCGATCACACCCCTGACCATGGCGGAGCTGAAGCCCCTGTGTTCCATTTCATTTAGTCCCACTATGGTGCATCCTTTTGGCGTGGTAACCTTGTCTATGGCAGCCTCAGGGTGGATGTTTTGTTGGATCATGAGTTCGGCTGCACCTTTCACAGTCTGGTTTACGATTTTGCTTGCCGTGACCGAATCAAACCCGATCTGGATACCTCCCTGGATCATGGCACGCATAAACCTGAGCACGTAAGCAATGCCGCAGGCACCCAAAACAGTGGCAGCTTCCATAAGCCCTTCATCGATGGGTATAGTGAGGCCTATGGCATCGAAAAGCTCCTTGATCATCCCTACCTGTTTTGGGCTGGCCTGTTCCTGGCATATGCAGGTGATGGATTCCTGTATATCCGCTGCGATGTTGGGCATGGCTCTGAATGTAACCGTAGTGGGCTCCAGTACCCGGTACATCTCTGCCAATGTAACTCCTGTGGCCAGCGAAACCACTATCTGCCGTGCTGGATCCAATACGGGTTTTATTTCCTTCAGAATAGGGATGACATTGTAAGGTTTCACACCCAGGATAATGATATCCGCATATTTAGCAGCCGTCTCATTGTCGGTGTGGACATGGACACCCCGTGCCTCAAATTCCGAGAGGCTGACCGTATTTCTTTTGGTAAGGGTGAGGTTCTTGGCTGTAAAGCCTTCGCGCTGCAACAATCCGTTGGCTATCGAAGTACCCAGGTTACCACAGCCTATTATGGCTATTTTCACTTTTGAAAGCATTGTAAAGTAATTTGTATGGTGTTTTTTGACTTAAAGGTAACCAAATCACCTGTTTTTTCTAAAAAGATAGAATTTTCAGACGGTTACGGGCTGCGGGAATAGAATATGAAAAAACTGATTTCAGAGTCATGCCCCTCTGGATTTTTCGGTCTTAACAGTTCTTCTCAAAGGCTTTCCCTCCGGGAGTAAGAAAGGCCTTTTCAAAGTAGGTAGGGCTTGCTGAAAAAGTCTCAGCTGTACCAGCTTCAAGGCGTCCGCATGATGATGTATGCTTATACTTCGAATGAGGGCAACGAAGAAGATGGTGGGGCTGAGGCTAGCTCAAAAAAATACTGTTTTTGGATTTTCCGGTGCATGGATAAGGAGCAATTCTGGTCAAAAAGCTTGCACTTGCTGAAAAACAGCTT
>JBMDXP010000064.1:0-2851 GCA_048819475.1 Algoriphagus sp. | reverse complement strand
CGCCTGGCTGAACGCGGGAAGAAACCGGATACTTGGCCCTTCAAGATCGCAGGAGGTACAGCATGGGGACAGTGTGGAGCTGGGCGTCTTTGGGAAATACATGGATCCAAAGAAAATCCGGTTATCACCGGCCAGTTTTGTACGCACAGGAATGGATAAGAAGCTGATCCAGCAGCTCACCGAATATGGCCAGAATCTTACCGCAGGTGGGGTGAATGAAATAGCCCTTGCCAATGTGGTGGCACTGGTGCTCACCGAACTGCAGCAGAAACCGGTGCCTGAGGCCTATATGGGCTATGCATTATACGATTCTGACTCTACCTTATATGAGCAGGGAAAAGTAGTCCTCTCCAAGAAGGCCAGAAACAAGCATCAGGAACTGATCAAAAAGATCGCTGTTCCAAAAGATGGATACATTGAAACGTACTTGGTAAATGAGACCAATGACGATGTCTGGTTTGACCAGTTCAGTGTCATGAGTACCGGACCGTTGATTGTGCAGGAGACCCATTATGATCCATGGGGAGTGGAACTCAGTGGTTTGGGTTACCAGTATGGTGGAATCAAAATAAATCCGTATTTATACAACGGAAAAGAGGCAAACGGCCACTTGGGAGTGAATCTGTATGACTACGGAGCCAGACTCTACGATCCCGCTATAGGAAGATGGTTTGTTGTGGATCCAATGGCGGAACAGATGCGCAGGCATTCCCCGTACAATTATGCATTCAACAATCCGATGCGGTTTATAGATCCGGATGGGATGGCGCCTGTTACGCTTATTCAAGGAACTCCACATCATAGCGACAGTGAGGATCCTAACCAGAATGAGATATCAAGTGGTCAGTTTCAATATCTGAAAGGAGGATATGGTGAAGATATTGAGGTAGGAAGTGTTTGGAGTCACCAGTCGAACGGGGATCCTGGCTCACAAGGTGGCGGGAAAGCCGGTGGGGATGAGGATTCAAAAAGTTGTTGTGGTGGAAGTGTCCAGCAGAAAGACAGTAAGAAGACGGCAAGTAATTTAGGTGAATTGTCTACTGGAGCTTCCGTCATTGAAGCTGTTGGAGATCAAATTAAAACTTCACAAACTACAGTAATACCGATATATGATAAATCGGGAAAAGCAATTGCTGGTTGGAATATTATTTCTAAGCATACGGGTCAGGTACTTAAATATGTCAAAGCAAGTTCATCAATAGGGGGCTTCATGTTAGGTGGTGGAAGTGTGGGATATGATATTTATAATTTGTCCAATGAAGGTTTGGATTATGTTGGTAGATTCAGTTATCATACAATAGGAACTGGTACCGCCACGGCAGTAGGTGTTTACGGCACAGCAGGCATGGGGGCTATGGTTGGAGCAATATTTATGTTAGGAGAGTATGCTTATGATGGATGGATGAAAAACATACAGCCACAAATTAATCAGGGTTATAGTGATTTTCGTAATGCACTTAAAACAGGCTGGGTACCTGGTCGTTGATATGAAAAAATTTTCAATATTAAATGCGGATCATTTCCGCCATTTATCAATTCTAATTTTACCACTTCTTATTGTTTCAATAGGAATATATTTTATGATGATATATAAAGCTGGACATTTTGAATTGAAACCAGCTTTATTCATGGGAGGATTTGTATTTATTTTATATGTAACTCCAATGATCGTGCTTCATATTCAGTATTATTTGTTAAATCGAACTGACACTTTTGAATATGATTGTTCTTTGGGAAAAATGATTTTTAAGAGTAAGGGAAAACAAATTTGTTTTGAAAACCACGAAATTCGAAAAATTACTGTATTTAAAACTAGGACACTAGCTGAAAATAGAACACCAATTTTTATGTGGGATTATTATAATTATTCTGTTATTGAGTTAAAAAGTGGAGAAGTTATCAAATTATCAAGTTTATTGGTCAATGAAATTGACAAAGTTTTGAACATGGACGGTTTAAAGATAAGAAAGACTCTCTATCCGTGGATTTCATGAACATGGAGATTTAAGGAGGTGAAATCATGAACACTAACTATATGTAGTATTATTTTTTTTTGTACTACTACGAATTAATGGGTAACTAAAAAGTCTAGGAGGCCATTCTCTAGAGGGATTGTATAATTGCTGATTTACAGTTGATAGTAATCTAATGGATAGTAATTGTATTATGTTTAAGAAGATCAAAATACATATTCCACTTACTTAAGGGTAGAACCTATATCTCACAGGATTTCAAAGAAAGAAGCACTACGCTGTATGAATATGACCGGAACGGAAATCTGACCAGGAATCTGGATAAGCAGATCACTTCCATTACATACAACCTTCTGAATCTTCCGGTTACCATTACTTTCTCGGGCACCAACAAGAAAATTGATTACTGGTATGATGCGCAGGGGGTGAAACTCAGACAGGTCAACACCGATGGGTCAACGGTCAAGACCTTTGATTACCTGGGAGAGCTTGTATTTGAGAACAATGCGATATCCTATATTCTTCATGAAGAAGGAAGGGCGGCTTATGAGAATGCAGCTTTCCAGTATGAGTTCTTTATCAGGGATCACCTGGGCAATGTGCGTCAGGTCATCCGTGCTCCAATATCCGGAGGAAGGATAGCCACCATGGAACCGGAAAACGCCGAAGAGGAAGAAAAGTATTTCGATAATATCAGTGGATCCCGGCAGGGAGCAGGTGAGCATAACAAAACGCCCGGTGGCTACGCCACCGCCTGGCTGAACGCGGGAAGAAACCGGATACTTGGCCCTTCAAGATCGCAGGAGGTACAGCATGGGGACAGTGTGGAGCTGGGCGTCTTTGGGAAATACATGGATCCAAAGAAAATCCGGTTATCA
>JBMDXP010000063.1:0-38619 GCA_048819475.1 Algoriphagus sp. | reverse complement strand
AAATAAGGCAAAAGTGTTTAAGAATCTGGGTAACTCACAGGCGCATCCCTTCGGCTGGGGCAGAAACGGTGCCCATGCCGATGGGATGCGACCAAGAGGGTACAGATTAGTCTTTCTGAAATGGAAGACCACTGTATTGGCCGCGACAAGGGTAAGAGTTCCGGAAGTTCGCGGATTCTTGATAGGGTATCACAATCTTTTTTCAGTAAAAATGAAATATATTTTCATTTACTATATAATTAGATCAATCTGTTTTCTCTAAATAAATGTATGTTTCGGCAAAGGGAATGTTTTGAAAGAATTATTTAGTAACTGTCAAAACACGCTTCTGAATAAAAAGGAAGGTTTTTGCCAATAGGGGGATATACTGTATATTTTGTGGCTATGTGTCCTGTTATATCCTGTTTGTTGGAATTTATAATTTTCCCTGTAATGGGCTATAATACAGGATGGTGCAGGATAGGATTGGAGGTCTAGTTTTTTTTATTCGATAGATTTATTGTTAATTAACAAAGACCCCCAATATGAGAAACTGTTATTTAAAAAAACCAACAGTCCGGCTAATAGGATTGCTGGTAATTATGCTATATATAAATATAGCTGTACATGCACAGACAATCGCCGTGAGAGGTACTGTGGTTTCCCAGGATGATAATGAGCCTATACCCGGGGCTATGGTTGTGATAAAAGGAAGTCAGACAGGGTCAGTCACGGAAATTGACGGAACTTTTACCATCCAGGCATCTGTAGGGGATGTGTTGGCGGTAAGTTTTGTTGGTTTTGTTACCCAGGACGTCACGGTGACAGCAGGTCAGAATGATATCACCATTGCATTGCCCTACTCCACCTCAGACCTTACAGAGGTAGTAGTGGTGGGCTATGGTAGTCAGACGAAGAAAGAAATCACCGGAGCCGTGCAGTCTGTGAACTCAAAAGAGCTACAGGATTTACCGGTATCCTCTGTTGCCCAAAAGCTGCAGGGCCGCCTGGCGGGCGTCCAGATAAACCAGACCACCGGTCGTCCGGGTCAAGGGATGAATGTACGGATCAGGGGACAGCTCTCTGTATCGGGAGGTAGTGCTCCGCTGTATGTAGTCGATGGCTTTCCCATCACCGGGGATATCAATGCCATCAACCCGGATGAGATTGAGGATATTACGGTACTGAAAGATGCTGCCTCTACCTCCCTGTATGGATCGCGTGCCGCAAATGGTGTGGTGCTGATCACCACGAAAAGTGGAAGGGCAGGCGAGACCAATGTATCATTGAATGTATTCACGGGTTTTCAGCGCGTACCCATGAGAGGACGGCTGGAAATGATGAATGCGGAGGAGTTTGCCCAGTTCAAAAAAGAATCTTACGAAGACGCAGGACAGGAAGTCCCGGAGGTGTTCCAGAATCCGGCCCAGTATAGAGGCCAAAGCAATGACTGGTACGATGCTGTGCTCCAGACTGCACCAATCTCCAGCTACAACCTGACCGTGACTTCAAATAAAGAAAAAGTAAATACGGCTGTTGTAGTGGGGGTTTTTGATCAGCAAGGAGTGGTCTTAAACACAGACTATCAGCGGTTCTCCCTCAGGATGAACACGGACTACCAGGTGTCAGATAAAGTAAGGGTGGGTGTGAATTTGGCTCCCAATTATGTGTTTGACAACACGCCGAGAACAGATGGGGACCGGGGTACAGGTATCCTGTTCAATGCACTCCATACGTGGCCAATTATGCCTATTTATGACGAGGCCGGCGAACTCACCTACTTCAACAGATTCCCGGCAGAGACGGGCAATATCTATGCTTATCCCAATTGGGTCCGGTCTGCTGAGGAGTTGACCAATGAGACCAAGGTGGTCAACCTGCTTTCCAATGCTTATGTGGAGTATAAGCCTATCGAGGGACTGACTTTGAAATCATCCTTCAATGCCGAGATCAGAAATTCCAAGTTCTTCTTCTTCAATCCTTCTACGGCCACGTCCCAAATCAATGTGGCGTTGCCGACGGTGGCGGTGTCTATCCGGGAGAATATTGAAGATTTCAGTTGGCTGAATGAAAATATAGCCACTTATTCCAAAAGCTTCAATGACCATAATTTTGAACTGTTGGGAGGGTATACCAACCAAACCTTCCGAAGAGACAGAACCCGCATCCAGGCTGATACCTATGCTGATGACCGCCTTCCGACCATACAGGGTGCGATCAACATCAATAGAGGGGGAACCAATACAGGGGTGGAAGAGTGGGCGCTTACTTCCCTGCTTTCCCGGCTGACTTATAACTATAAAGGGAAATACCTCCTGACAGCCGCAGTGAGGGGTGACGGATCATCCCGGTTTGGATCTGAAAACAGATGGGGGATATTCCCTTCCGTGTCCATGGGCTGGGTGATGTCTGATGAAGCCTTTCTTCTTAACAATCCTACGGTGTCATTTGCCAAAGTGCGTGCAAGTCTCGGGGTGACAGGAAATAACAACATCGGGAATTATACCCAATATGCATTGGTGAACAATACTGTCAATGCCGTGTTTGACGGGACAGTAGTTCCCGGGGCTGCGGTGACTTCCTTGTCCAACATCAACCTCGGATGGGAAACTACGCGGCAGATTGATATTGGGGCTGACCTGGGATTCTTTGACGACAGAGTACAGTTCATGTATGACTTTTATACCAAAAACACGACAAATCTTCTTTACGCAGTCCAGGTGCCCCAGGAATCGGGTTTCGGCAATTTCAACGACAATATCGGAGAAATCAAATTTTGGGGACACGAGTTTTCAGTGATCACCAGAAATACCACCGGAAGGCTTATGTGGACTACCAATGCGAATATCTCATTTAACAGAAATAGAGTGCTCTCGCTCGCTGATGGGATAGACCGGGTGTATGGCACGTTCCACATCACCCAGGTGGGCAAGCCTTTTGGCCAGTTCTATGGGTTGATCAAGGAAGGCTTCTACATGAATGAAGAGGACCTGAACAGTTCTCCACAGGTGCCGGGAAGATCTACCGTAGGAAGCATCAAGTTCAGGGATGTGAATGGGGACGGTGAGATATCGCAGGGTGGTGACAATGACGACCGTGCGATAATAGGAAATCCCTTCCCTGATTTCACGTATGGAATTGTGAACAACTTCAGCTATGGGAAATGGGATGCGAGCATTACCGCTTCCGGTTCCCATGGTAATCAACTCCTGATGAGACATCTCTACAGTACTGCCAATCTGGATGGGGTGTTTAACATGGTCAGAAGGGCAGGTGACCGTTTCAGATCTCCAGAGAATCCTGGTGCGGGTATCTTCGGAACCACTGTGGGTGGTGGCAATGTAACAGGGATCGAGCGGGACTGGATGAGCAGTCACTTTATCTATGACGCCTCCTTCTTTTCTATCAAGAATATAACCATCGGTTATACGACTGGCGCCTTGTCGAAAGTGATGAAGTCTGCCAGGATCTATGCATCCGTACAGAATGCGTTTATTTTCACTAGCTATTGGGGAGGTTCCAATCCTGAGACGAGTGCACAGGGAGATGGTCAGGGAGACGGCGGAAACCTTAGTCCGGGAATTGACTTGTCAAACTATCCTGTGCCAAGGACGATCACCATTGGGGCCAATATCAATTTTTAACCCCCATTCACCCAGTTTAACCAATTGACTTAGAAAAAATGAAAAAATATATTCTAACCTTATTTTCAGCCGGACTGATGCTTACCAGTTGTCAGGAAGGCTTTCTGGAAATTCTTCCTGAAACGCAGTTGAGTTCCAATACATTCTTCAAGACAGAAAGCGATTTTGTACAGGCTGTAAATGCAGCTTATGCACCACTAAGACCTATCACAAATGATAGGGCCTGGTTACTTGGGGAAATGCACTCGGATAATACCTATTATGTTCGAAATCACCTTTTTGGGGCAACAGAACAGCAGGAAGATATCGCTGATTTTGCTATTCCGGTGAACAACGGCGTCACCACCAATACCCACGTGCTTAACCAATACCGGCTGGATTACCAGATCATTGCCAGGACAAATCAGGTGTTAGCTTTGATCGATGGGGTAGACTTTAACCCTGATTCGAAGAACAATGTAAGAGGACAGGCATTGTTTCTCAGAGCTTACGCATACTTTGAACTGGCACGCTATTTTGGGAGCGTTCCACTCCACCTTACTCCGGTAGAAAACCGGGAGCAGGCAGCTTTGCCTCTTTCCTCCGAAGATGAGATCTACGCACAGATTATCTCTGACCTGACGGCTGCGGTGCCACTACTGCCTCTGAAGTCAGCACAGCAGCCGGGAAGAGTCACTTCCGGTGCAGCCCGGATGCTGCTCGCGAATGTCTACATCGTCCGCCAAAACTGGGCTGAGGCAGAAACTTTGCTCAAGGAGATTGTGAACAGCGGGGAGTACTCGCTAATCCCCGAATATGCCAATGTGTTTTCCGGCAACTCTTCCAACAAAAACAACAGTGAATCAGTTTTTGAAGTGCAGTTTCTCGAAGGCCCTGAAGGACTAAACGGGAGCTTTATTTACAACTTCATGCCCCGTCCTATCACTGAGACTGAGCTTCAGCCGATCACAGGGACATCCAACACCCAGGCACTGGACGGTGAGGGAAACAACGTCCCTACTCCGGATATGATAGCAGCCTATGAGGCCGGTGACAAGCGTAAGGATGTGTCCATAGGATATGTGAGACTATCTGGTAGTTTCAGGGAGGATAAAGTCCATCCCTATATCAAAAAATACGCGAAGGCCCACTCGCTCCATGGCAACCACGGCACCAACTGGCCCATCTACCGCTATGCAGAAGTACTCTTGTTTTTGGCAGAGGCACTGAATGAGCAGGGAAAAAGCGGAGAGGCAAAGGGGTATCTGGACCAGGTAAGAGACAGGGCCGGTTTGGCGGCTTCACCCGCAGCGGGACAGAGTGATCTTCGTGAAGCTATTTTCAGGGAAAGACGGGTGGAGCTGGCTTTCGAGAACAAAAGATGGTTTGATATAGTAAGGACTGATAGGATACAGGAGATCATTGTTCCTTATGGACAGCGGATCGTAGCCAATCCATTGGATTATTACTATCCTCCTGTGGGTGGGCCTGCCGCCATTCCGAGATCAAATGTATTTACCAACCTGGACAAGTTTTATGCACTGCCTGCAGCAGAGGCAGATTTGAGCCCTTATTTCTGATTTCTGGAAAATGGTCTGGACATCGGGCCATTTTCCGTCCGGAATCCAGGATGTAAGGTAGATAACAGGGCTTAATCTTATGGAGAGCTCTTTTATTTCATGAATGGTTGCTGTACCCGCCAATAATTTACCAATTTGTATTCTAGACAGAATATTGCTTATATGTATTCCCAATAACCCCTTACCAATGATTGTCAAAAATTCAATTAGAAACCTTTTCTTCCTCTCATTCCTGCTTGTATTGTGCGTAGGATGTGCCAAAGAAGAGAAACAAAGACTAACGGGAAACCCTAAACTGGATAAGCTTAAGCTTCCGTCAGGGTTTGTGGCCGAGCACATTTACAGTCCTGGAGATCTGGATCAAGGGTCCTGGGTAGCGATGACATTCGATGATAAAGACAGGTTGATTACCGCTGACCAATATGGATTTATTTACAGACTGGAAATCCCGGAGATCGGATCAGATTCACTTGCACCCAAAATAGAAAGGCTTATCATCGGAAGTGTGCAGGAGCCACAGGTAGGTATGGGGTATGCACAGGGCCTGTTATATGCTTTCAATAGCATCTATGTGATGGTAAACCACAATGCAGATGACACGTTTGCCCAGAGCACGGGCCTATACAGGATCCAGGATCTGGATGGGGATGACCAGTATGAATCCGTCACGCTGCTCAAAGCTTTTTCAGGCGAGCCTGGCGAGCATGGCCCACACAGTATCAAACTTTCACCGGATGGTAAATCCATCTATGTGGTAGCGGGAAACCATGTGGATGTGCCGGACATGGATGCTTATCGGCTACCAAGGGTGTGGGATGAGGACAACCTTTTCCCGGTGATCAAAGATCCCCGGGGCCATGCAAACAACAGGATGGCACCTGGAGGATGGGTAGCCACCACAGATCCTGAAGGGAAAAACTGGGAACTGGTTTCTGCAGGATTCCGTAATCCGTTTGACATAGCATTCAATGAGGTAGGTGACTTGTTTACCTATGATTCAGATATGGAATGGGACTTTGGTATGCCGTGGTACAGGCCCACACGGATCTGCCATGTAACGAGTGGCTCAGAGTATGGCTGGAGAACAGGCAATCAGAAGTGGTCACCGCTTTATCCGGACAACCTTCCTGCCATCCTAAACATTGGCCAGGGATCACCTACCAATGTGATGTTTGGTACGGGGGCAAAATTTCCCGAAAAATACCAGAAAGCACTCTTTGCCTTTGATTGGAGCTTCGGGATAATCTATGCCATGACATTGACCCCTTCCGGAGGTACGTATGAAGCCTCTGCTGAAGAGTTTATTTCCGGATCCCCACTTCCCCTTACAGACGGAGTGATCGGGCCGGATGGTGCTATGTACTTTATGACAGGCGGTAGAAGGCTGGAGTCAGATCTGTACAGGGTATACTATGACGGGGATGTAAAGGGTGAGCGTAAATCCTTGAAAGTGGAGGACCTTCCGGAAGAGCACAAAGTCCGTAGAAGCCTCGAGCAATACCATACAGCATCAGCTCCGGCGGCTGGTCTTGAAGCGGCTTGGGCCAATCTGAACCACTCCGATAGATTCGTACAGTATGCTGCCAGAATAGCACTGGAGCACCAGCCCTTGGACTCCTGGAAAGCAAAGGCATTGGCAGAAAAAGACCCTGTGATCCTCACCCAGGCAATCTTAGCCATGGCCCGCCATGCGGATAAAGGCACTGGGGATCAGATGTTACGCGCCTTGATGGGGATTGATTTTGGAACGCTGAACGAAAAAGGAAAGCAGGATCTCCTGCGGGCGTTTGAAGTCGTCTTATTCAGACAGGGAGAACCGGGCGCCCAGGTGAAATCAGAATTGATCGCCTACCTTGATCCAAGATATCCTGCCAACAACAATAACCTGGACAGGGCCTTGAGTATTTTGATGGTGCACCTGAATGCTCCAAATGCAGTAGAGAAAACCCTGGCTTTATTGAAAGATGCAAAGGATGACCCTGATTACCAGAAGACGTTTACCTCTTCTTCGGATCTTGTGTTCAGAAATCCACAGTATGGTTTGGATATCGCCAATATGCTGGCCAACGTTCCTCCAGCGCAGCAGACATTTTTAGCGACCGTGCTGGGTAAAGCTGATTCCGGCTGGACTCCTGAGACTAGGGAAGAATATTTTACATGGATCCACGATGCATTCCAATACAAGGGAGGCAGAAGCTATGTAGGCTTTATAGACAGGGCTAGAAAAATGGCACTGACACGGGTAGATAAAGCTGATTTTGAAAGGTATAACGAGCTTTCTGGAGCCGCGATGCTCACCGGAAGCGGCAATGACCTCGTCAATACAGATGTACAGCCTGAAGGACCAGGTAGAAGATGGACGGTAGAAGAAGCCTTGGCCGTAGTCGACACCCTGGCTGAGCGGGATCTGGTAAAGGGCAAAGCCATGTATGCAGCTACACTTTGTATTTCCTGCCATACCATGCAAGGGGAAGGCGGTTTTATCGGGCCTGATCTGACGCAGTTAGGCACACGCTTTTCTGCCAAGGATATCCTGGAAGCGACGATCAATCCAAGTGATGTGATTTCGGATCAGTATCATGCTACCATCTTTGAGCTCAAGGATGGAGGCTCTATAGTAGGGAAACTTACGGATGAGGATGATAACAATTACTTTGTGTCGCAGAATCCGTTTGATCCTGAGACGCTCAGAACATTACCTAAAAACACCGTGGCCAGTACCAAAAACTCTGAAGTGTCCATCATGCTGCCAGGCTTGATCAATAGGCTTAATGAGGAAGAACTGAAGGATCTGATGGCCTATCTGATTTCAGGTGGCAATCCGGAGCATGAAGTATACAAGCCGAAAAAAGTAGCACAGAAATGATGTCTTTATTTAACTCTAAATTAGTCAGAACGGAACTGCTGGGACTCTCAGCACTTCTTGTTTACAGTGTATTGATGTCCTGCCAAAACACACCAGAAAAGGCCGGGGAAGTACAGCCTTCTGAACTGCCTGGCAGTGTGGCAGATTTTGAAGCCATCTTTGATGGAAAATCCCTGGCCGGATGGGAGGGGGATCCTGTGTATTGGTCCGTACAGGACGGGGCTATCACGGGGGAGATCACCCCCGAGACATTGCTGAAAGCAAACACTTTTCTTATTTACCAGGGAGGAGAACTTGGAGATTTCGAACTGAAGGTGGATTATAAAATAAGTGAAAGTGGTAATTCCGGCATCAACTACAGAAGTGATCGCGTGGAGGACGTTCCTTTTGCCTTAAGGGGCTATCAAGCAGATATTGATGGGGCCAACAGATATACCGGACAGAACTACGAGGAGCGTAAGCGTACTACGCTGGCGTACCGTGGACAGAAAACACGTATCACCAGCCAGGGGGACGGTGTGGCGGTCGGCGAATTTGTGGAAAGAAATGCCTGGAAAGGACTCAATCTTGAATCTGAAATAGGGAATGCGGATTCGCTGAAGACATTGATCAAAGCGGATGACTGGAACTCCATGCATTTGGTGATCAAGGGAAATGTCCTGCAGCATTATGTAAATGGGGTGTTGATGAGTGAGGTAGTGGATGAGGATCAGAAAAACAGGAAAATGTCCGGACTGCTTGGGGTGCAGGTCCATGTAGGCCCGCCCATGAAAGTCCAGTTTAAGAATGTGATGCTGAAAAAACTCTAGCATAAGGACAGGAATTTCGGGGTAGCCCGTCAGCGAATGTAATAGCCTTCTGCCTAGGAAAGTGGCAGAAGCTGTAAAAAGGGACTGGTTAGAAATAGCAATTTCTTAACCCGTCCCTTTTTATTGGCTATTCCTCTTTTGTGTAAGTGGGTTTACGGCTTGGTCATCAGGTTATTATTGGCTTTCCCTTCCTGGGGATCGGGCTTTTCCCCAGTAATGTCAGGGGTAAAAAGATGCCTGGGAACTACGGAGAGCTTGATAGGTCATCCGGTCATAAATTACCAGGTATAGTTGCAGAAGGACAGGGGTTTGCTCGTAGCGGGTATACGCTATCAGGCAAGAGCAAAGAAAGGAGAATATAGTCAGAGGTTAAAATCCATGCGTTTTTTGATGAAAGGAGCCCGGCGATCAGTTTTAAATCCCTATATTTTTAGAATGGTTTTTTGGGCTGACCCTTATACCACAGGATAGTCTCAGAAAGTCTTTTTTATAGGTTTAAATCACACCCAAGTAATCCCAATGAACCTTTTGGATAGCGCTAAATGGAAGTTTAAGGTGGCCAACCCCCATCAGTTAGGAGGGATAGAAACATCTGTATTGGATAACGGCCCGGGCATGGGCACTAGGATTGCCTGGGTAAATACGGGGTCAGGATTGCGTTACAAAGTTGTCCTGGACAGGGGCATGGATATTCTGGACGCGTTTTTCAATGGATACAGCCTGGGATGGATGAGTCACGCAGGTCATGTAGCCCCGCAGCCCTTTTCCAATGAGGGGGCCGATTGGCTCAGAACTTTCGGGGGAGGTCTCCTTACTACCTGTGGACTGTCTTCGATGGGTCCGCCCAATGAAGATGAGACTGGAAAAAGAGGCTTGCATGGCAATTACAGCAACTCTCCGGCAGAATTGATCTCGGTCGTGCAGCCAGATATTTATTCTGGGAAATTGGATTTCCAACTGGTGGGGTTGATCCGCGAGACCACCACATTTGGCCCCAGCCTGGAGTTAAGACGGACGGTTTCGGGCACCTTGGGCAGAGCCGGTATCCGCATAAAGGATGAGGTGTCCAACCGCGGAAATTCTCCGGCACCACATATGATCCTGTACCATATTAACTGTGGCTGGCCTCTGATCGATGAAGGCACACGGATCGTGTGGAATGGTGAGATCAAGCCCAAGCCAGGTGACGCCTCCCATACTGCATTTAACAAAGCACACAGGTTCACAGCGTGTGCACCTCCCCTGGATGAGCATGCCGGTACAGGTGAGGATGTAGCATTTATTGATCCCCATACAGGACCCGGGGATAAGGTCAAGTGCGGATATGCAAATGATGGACTTGGCATTGCCTTAAGCATATCCTTTTCCAAGAAGCAGATGCCCTGGCTGATCAATTGGCAGCACTGGGGCAAAAATGAATACGTTACCGCATTGGAACCCGCCACGCATCCGCCAATAGGGCAGGCAGAGGCAAGGAGGAATGGCACATTGATTCACCTTCAGCCGGGAGAAACGAAGATGTATGATTTGGAACTGGAAGTCCTGACAGGAGAAGCAGCAGCTGCTTTCAGAAGCTAGCAGGGATCAGATCCGGAACATAGAAAAGCAGAGGGCAGCCGATTGGCTCCAAGGCAGGCCGACTGAAAAAAGCGTAGGAATAATAAGTAAATAACCCTTTTTACCCATAATCAATAACCAGACATGAGTTTAGCAAAAAAAGCTCTCGAGCAAGGAGAAGGAATTTTAAGATTGACACCGACCTGGGTGCCCCGGTCCTTTTGTGTGCCAGGAAGAAGGATCAAATTACACCCGGACGATTACTACGTGCTCGGGGGTAATCGTGGAGGAATAGATGAGCGATGGCTGTCCTCGACCACACCTGCAGAAAATGGTCCTTTGACCAGTAAGAATGAAGGGTTGAGTCACGCTGTGCTTGAAGATGGGAACGAATCCAGACAATTTCTCCTAAAAGATGCGATCGAAGAGTTAGGGGGTGAGATTATAGGGGACAGGCTTTGGGATGAGTTCAAAAGCTGGCCGATGTATTCCAAGTTTTTTGACAATATGGGCCCACTTCCACATCATATCCATCACAACGATGAATACGCGGCAATGACAGGACAAAAGGGGAAGCCCGAGGCATATTATTTTCCTCCCCAGCTCAATAACCACGGGGGGGATTATCCTTATACATTTTTCGGAATTGCCCCGGGTACCACCAAGGAGCAGATCAAAGAATGTCTGATGAATTTCAGCAAAGGGGATAATAAGATCACAAACTATTCACAGGCATTCCGGCTACAGCCTGGAACAGGGTGGGATGTGCCTCCGGGAATGCTCCATGCCCCGGGAAGCCTGTGCACCTACGAGCCCCAAAAAGCATCTGATATTTTTGCCATGTACCAGTCTTTGGTAAACGAGGCGATTATTCCGGATGAGTTGCTGTGGAAAGGGACCCCCAAAGAGCGCATCGGAGATTACGATCTACTGGTGGAAGTGATAGACTGGGAGTTGAACACCAACCCGAACATACTGGAAACACGCTTTATGGAGCCGATACCGGTGCTGGACACAGAGGAGATGAATGCTGCAGGATATCACGAAACCTGGATATGTTACCGTTCGCATGATTTCAGCGCAAAGGAGCTCACCGTCTTTCCGGGGCAGACTGTGACGGTTACAGATGCTGCGGCTTATGGCTTGATCATGATGCAGGGACATGGCAAAATGGGCGGCTGGGATATTGAGACCCCGGCATTGATCCGTTTTGGCCAGCTTACAAATGATGAGTTTTTTGTGACGGAGAAAGCAGCGCAGGCGGGAGTGAAAATCACCAACCATTCCAAATCAGATCCTATTGTGATGTTGAAGCATTTCGGGCCAAACAACCCTGATCTAGTGGTGAGATAGGTGCCATGGAATCCATGGCATGACCAGAATTTGACACTATTATATTAACCAATAACTATTAACATATTTAACCCATGAATAATTTCCCTAAACTCCATAATGCCACCTGGCCGGGGATAGTGGGCAAAGGCCCTGACTCCGAACCTGTGATTTCTTTTGACACGATGCTGGAAAAAACAGCAGCAGCTGAAGTTGACGGAATCAGATTTGACGGGATTGATATCGGTCTTTTTGACCCCCATATTGATTTGGACATGTCCGATGATGGAATAAAGAGGCTTGCAGATAGAGTGGCAGGACTGAATCTGAATATAGGCTCCCTGGTAGCACCCATATGGGGAGGCCCGGCTATGGGGACTGCAGAAGAGAGAAAAACCTTTGTGGAAATGGTCCGGAAATCCTGCCGGTTTGGCCAGAAACTAAAAGAACTGGGGGTACGTCCTTCCGGAATAGTGAGGATTGACTCGGCCAGCAATGTGGAAAGCTGGGCAAAAGACCCGGTGGGCAATACCAAGCTGATCGCCCAGACCTTCAGGGAGGCCTGTGATGTGGCTGCCGATTACGATGAGAGGTTGGCCACCGAAGGTGAGATCTGCTGGGGCGGAATGCATAGCTGGAGGGCAATGATAGATACCCTGGAGCAGGTTAACCGGCCGAATATAGGTTTTCAGGCTGATATGTCGCATACCTTCCTCTATATACTCGGGTATAACTCACCGGAAGACAGGCTGCTGCCAAAAGACTTTGAATGGTCAGACAGGGAGACCCTTACAGCTGCGTTGAAGCAAATGACTGCCGAACTGCGGCCGTGGACGATTGATTTCCATGTGGCGCAAAATGATGGGACTGTCTTTGGCTCGGGCTCACACGACAAGACCGGCAGGCACTGTCTTGCCACTGATCCCAATGGGAAACTGGACATAACAGTAGATGCGGGACATTGGCTTAGAGATGAAAATGGACAGCTTACCAAGGCGATGCGGCATATCTGTTGGGATGGCTGTATGTTCCCGAATGCTGTCATGACCCAGCAAAAGACCTGGAATGATATTCTTGCCGCAATGATCAAGGTGCGTGAAGCCCACGGGTGGACAGCGTAATACCGGATTATCTACCGGGAAGCAGAACAAATGCAGTATCCTCCGTGCTGCATCCTTCACGCTGTCAGTAGGACTGGATGTTCGGTTTCCCCAATTTCAAATCTTTTAATTTTCAACATATTAATCATGAGCAATAAAAAACTTATCCGAATAGGGCTGATCGGTACCGGACTAATGGGCCGGATACATACCAATGGATACAAAAGATTAACTGATTTTTTTTCCGAATATGAATATGCCCCGGTTCTTCAGGCCTGTTGCTCCAGAAGGGAAGAGAAAGCCAAGGCCTTTGCTGATCAATGGGGATATGAATCCTATGAGACAGACTGGAGAAAGATAATAGCCCGGGATGACATCGATGCGGTGGATATATGCACGCCGAATGACATGCATTCCGAAATTGCCATTGCAGCAGCGGAAGCGGGCAAAATGATTCTCTGTGAAAAGCCATTGGCCAGAACGGTGGCTGAAGCGGAGGAAATGGTAAAAGCAGTGGAGAAAGCAGGAGTAAAGAATACAGTATGGTACAATTACCGCAGGATACCTGCTGTGACACTGGCCAAACAGATTGTGGACTCCGGCAAGCTGGGAAAGATTTTCCATTACCGGGCAAACTTCCTTCAGGACTGGACGATAAATCCGGATTTGCCACAAGGGGGAGATTCGCTGTGGAGACTGGATGTGGATGCGGCAGGTTCCGGAGTTACCGGGGATCTACTCGCCCATTGTGTCGATACAGCGATGTGGATCAATGGAGGCATAAAGGATGTGTCGGCCATGACAGAGACATTTATAAAAGAAAGGGTACACCAGGGGTCAGGTCAGGTTCAAAAAGTTGGGATTGATGATGCGTGTATATTCCATTGTCATTTCGACAACGGCTCTCTGGGGTTGTTTGAGGCTACCCGCTACGCAAGAGGACATAAGGCGCTTTATACGTTTGAGATCAATGGAGAGCATGCTTCGATCAGATGGGATCTACATGATCTCACGAGATTGGAGTATTTTGATCATGGGGATGAAGGACAGGTAAGAGGGTGGAGGTCTATCCATGTCACGGATGGTGACCATCCCTATATGGGCAGGTGGTGGATCCCGGGAACTTCCATAGGCTATGAGCATTCATTCATCCACCAGGTTTCTGATTTTTTCCTAAGCCTCCAGACGGGAGAGCCCTGTCATCCGACTTTCAGGGATGCTTTTGAAACCCAGAAAGTATGCGAAGCAGTGCTGGATTCCGCAAAAGACCGGAGCTGGAAAGATACCGGAGTGGAATGGGGCAATTAATCATGCCTGCAGCCGTAACCATAAAAAGGCCTCCTTTTAGGAGGTTTTTTTATGTGATCTGGTATACGGCAATGTAATGGGAGAGCGTGCCACACAGCACGAAAATATGCCAGATAAAATGGTAATAATACCTATGGCTGTTCACGTAGAAATATATCCCAAGGGTATAAAATGCCCCGCCCAGCCCAATCCAGGATAACTGTTCCATGGGAATGTTTTTGATTACGGAGGAAGCGATAAATAAAGCCAGCCAGCCCATGCACAGATAGAGTGTGATGGAAAGCACCCTGAACCTTCCTGTGAAGAAAACCTTGAAGAAAGTCCCTGCCAGCACCATCCCCCAAAGTATGGAAAGGAAGATCAGCGCCTCGTCTTTCTTCAGTACTTTCATCACCATCGGGGTATAAGAGCCTGCGATCAGGTAATAAATGGAGATATGATCAGCCGTCTGCAACCGTGCTTTCCAGTCTCTTTTACGTATGGAATGGTACAATGTGGAGCTGGTGTAGACCATCAGCATACCCAATGAAAAGATACCTGCTGCGATGATGCTGCTCATCTGGCCTGTCTCCAAAGAGTGGATAAGCAAGTAGGGGACACCTACCAGGACAAGGATCAGCCCGATTCCATGCGAGAGTGCATTTGCTGACTCTTCGCTTCTGGTCTGGGGCCTTCTTTTGCCTGCATTATTCATATCCTGCTATCTTGATGAGTAGAGAGCCACCGTGGCTTCAGGCATGTGATAGGCCTGCCACGTTGGCTGGATAGTCGGTAAGGAGCCTGTCAAACCCTGAAAAACAGGCGTTTTCTGTATAGAAAATAGCACAGTCCCCACATGGCAGCCAGCGTAGCTAGTGCTGTAAGTAAGGACAGAACAGCGGGTGACATGCCTGTCCAACCAAGAAATCCGCTGATGAAAATCCCCAGAAAGTCAGAGAGCCAGTGATGGCCCAGGATCTCCGCAAACAAATAGATAAAAATAGAGTTCATGCCCACGATGACAAAAGGGAACACCCAAGCGGAGGTATGTTTTACGTCGATAAGCCAATAAAAGAATGACAGTACCACTAAGGCCCATCCACCCGAAGCCAGTGCAAATGAAGTGGTGCTGATGCGCTTGACAATGGGGGTGATGCCGGCTAGATCCAACCCGTATCCAATCACCAATCCCGCCAATCCTGCGGCCACCAGTAGTTTGATCTTTTGGTTGTCAGATCGGGAGGAAAGCAGTAGGTTTCCACAGATCGCTCCCCAGATGGTATGCGCTGCAGTGGGGATACAATTGATCGCCACCCAGCCACCATCGTTGATTTTTCCCATCAGCAGCATATCCATGTAATTGCCAAAGTTGGTCCCATGTGTATAGGGATCATCCGGATTGTAGAGCCGATAGAGAAGCTCTGTCAGAACCAAAAGACCCAGTGAAACGCCCAATTGGGTTTTCCAGGGTTTGCTGATAAGCAGATAGGTTACCAGAATAGTGAAAGAGAGCTGGGTGAGTACATTCCACAGCTCGAAGACCAACCTGCCTGAATAGACACAATGCAATCCGGTGCCGAAGAGAAACAGCAGCAGACAGCGCTTAAGTATGTGTCGGGTGACAGCACTTCTGTTTTCAGCCACAGCCAGTCGTTTGTTGAGGGAAAACGGCATGGCCACTCCCACTATGAACATAAAAAATGGCTGGATGAGGTCCCAAAACCGGAGACCATTCCACGGGTGATGGGTGAACTGAAGGAAAAAACCATGAGCTCCGGTACCTTCGGGAAAGATGTCCAGCAGTGCGCTATAGACCAGTGCTGCCTCTGCGATCAGCAGAAACATGGTCAATCCGCGATAAGTGTCCAGAGATACCAGTCTCTGGGAGGAGGGGGAGGCAGGTGAATTCATAAATTGGGTTTAGAGCTGGAGATTATCCCAATATAAAAAATCCCGCGGATCGGCTGTTTAAATTTTGATAAAAGGCGATGTATGAAAGTAGAACAGGAATTATGGACCGGGGAGGTGTCGGTAAAAAAAACGGACCGGGCAGTCCGGTCCGCTTGCTCTATGACGGCAATGTCCAGTAATCAGGTGAGCATGGCACCGTCCACCTGGATCACCTGGCCGGAGATATAGCTGCTCATATCGGAGCCCAGAAATACACAGGCATTGGCCACTTCTTCCGGTTGCCCCCCTCTTTTCATGGGGATACCGTCCCGCCACCCCTGTACGGTTTTCTCATCAAGTACAGCAGTCATTTCAGTCTCTATAAATCCTGGGGCTACGGCATTGGACCGGATATTTCTCGATCCCAGTTCCAATGCGACGGACTTGGTGAAGCCGATGATACCGGCTTTGGAAGCTGCATAGTTTGCCTGCCCGGCATTGCCTTTTATACCTACCACAGAGGTGATGTTGATGATGGATCCGGCTTTGGCTTTCATCATAGTCCGGGTGGCGGCTTTTACTGTGTTGAAGCAGGATTTGAGGTTGACACCGATGACCTCATCCCAGGCCTCCTCAGTCATTCTCATAAGCAGGTTGTCACGGGTGATCCCTGCATTGTTAACCAATATGTCCAATCCGCCAAATTCAGTGACAACGGCATTCACCAGTTCCTCGGCAGCTTTGAAGTCAGAGGCATCGGAGCGGAAGCCTTTAGCCTTTATTCCAAAACCAGCCAGTTCAGCTTCAAGGGCTTGACCTTTTTCCACACTAGACAAAAATGTAAAAGCAATATTGGCGCCTTCTTGGGCATATCTGATCGCTATCGCTTTACCAATACCTTTAGATGCTCCGGTGATCAAGGCGGTTTTTCCTGAAAGTAATCCCATAGGGTCTAAAATTTTGTTTGGCCAAAATTAGGAAAAAAGCCAAAACTTTTAAGCCGCATAAGGAAATCCCTTGCTAAAGGATCTTTTTGTGATTAAAACTATAGGTAATATGTGTATCCGGACTATTGCACGTAAGGATGAATTGCCGCAATAATCAACCGGTCAAACAACCTATCCCCAAAATATCTACGATTGAGCTTATAGACAAATTCGTTGAGGTAATTCTGGAGATAATTGTAGGTAATCATATGGTTTATTCCCAGCAGTTTCCGCTTCAGGTTGCTGATTGCCTTATGCACCCATCGTAGCGTGTCGTTGGTGGAATCTTTTCCGGAAATAACCGTGAAATGGGTCTGGACAATATCTTCAAGCTGTGAGTATGCCGTGTTATTGTCGGTGAACAGCACAATATCCCCGTCAGCGTTCTTTTTGATGAACTGTTTGACATGCTCACCGTCCACTTTGCCCATAACTTCCATTTTAAAGTAACCGCAGGACCTGCTTGTCTTGCCGGTCTGCAAGCCCTCCAGAGGGATGTATTCGGCTGAGACACCGACTTCAGCTTTCCTTTGGCTTCCCTTGCCCCTTTTCAGGTGTCCTTTCACACGCCTAGGAGTAGCAATCGCTACATAGGCCTCATCAAACTCCAGCATGTCTTTCAGCGTGTACAGTGCATCTCTTTTACCCATATACACCCTGATTTTATGCATCATCCTAAATGCAGTCTCATACCTGCGCAGACCCAGCTGGCGCTGGAATTCCAGACAGGAAAAGCCTTTCTTGGTCGCTGACATCAGCATAAAGGCCAGAAACCAGGTGTGCAGGGAAAGCTTGCTTTTCTCCATCACCGTACCGCTTTTGAGAGAACTTCTGCGCCTGCATACGCTGCATTCGAAAAATTTGGCCCCGCTGAACCAATAGTGTTTGGTGGTGTCCCCGCAGCTTTTACAGCGGATCCCGGCTTTTTCCCGATGCTCTTTAAGATAAATTTCGCAGCTTTCCTCATCAGGAAAATGGTTGATAAAGTCGATAATATTCATGGTCTTGGCTATTTTTAACCAAATAACGCCGCTTCTGAATACCCTGCAACCTAATGTCACAACCTGTCATTCTTTGGCTACGTGCATTCTTGCGGATACACATAATAGGTAATTTTGATTATAACCGGATTATATTTTACAGTTTGCGGATTTGGTGAAATCTGTCGGATAGACAGGATGGGTATGGAGGTGTTTTGGGTTTTTAAAGTAAAAACCGAAGTCTGGGTCTAAATTTTTTTCTGAACCCAAAAGGCCTATTTTTGCATAGTTTCAATACGTTAATAAGATTTAGATATGTCTTCGACAAAATTTGACTTGATCGTGGTAGGTAGTGGGCCTGGTGGATATGTAGCTGCCATCCGTGCTTCCCAACTCGGTCTGAAAACAGCCATAGTGGAAGCTGCTGAGTTAGGCGGTATTTGTCTGAACTGGGGCTGTATACCCACCAAAGCTTTGCTTAAAAGCGCTCAGGTCTTTGAATACATCAATCATGCGGCGGATTATGGGATTACTGTGAAAGACGCCAAGGCTGATTTTTCAGGCATGGTCAAGCGGAGCAGAGGTGTGGCAGATGGCATGAGCAAGGGGGTCAACTTCCTGATGAAGAAGAATAAGATCGAGATACTTTCAGGCTGGGGCAAGATCCAGCCGGGTAAGAAGGTAGAGGTGGCCGATAAGGATGGAAAGAAGGAGATGTATTCTGCAGACCATATTATTGTAGCTACCGGAGCAAGATCGCGTGAGCTGCCTGCCCTGAAAATAGATGACAAGAAAATCATCGGTTACCGTAAAGCGATGACCCTGGAGAAGCAGCCAAAGAGAATGGTGGTGGTAGGATCCGGAGCGATAGGTGTGGAGTTTGCCTATTTCTATGCTGCTATCGGGACTGAAGTGACCGTCGTTGAATTCCTGGACCGTATTGTGCCGGTGGAGGATGAAGAAGTGTCTAAGGCGCTGGAGAAAATCTATAAGAAGGCAGGGTTGAAAATCATGACTTCCTCCGAAGTGACTGCAGTCGATATCAAAGGATCCGGCTGTAAAGTGACGGTGAAGACAGCTAAGGGAGAAGAGGTCATTGAGTGTGACGTGGTGCTGTCTGCTGTGGGAGTGGTATCCAATCTGGAAAACATCGGGCTTGAGGACGTCGGCATCCTGGTAGACAAAGGAAAAATTAAAGTAGATGAATATTATAAGACCAACATGCCCGGCTACTATGCCATAGGGGATGTGGTGGCAGGTCCGGCACTGGCACATGTGGCTTCTGCGGAAGGTATAATCTGTGTGGAAAAGATTGCGGGGCATCATCCCGAGCCCTTGGATTACAACAATATCCCAGGCTGTACCTACTGCTCGCCGGAGATCGCTTCAGTGGGTTATACAGAGGCTAAGGCAAAAGAAGCGGGCTATGAAGTGAGAATCGGCAAGTTTCCGTTCTCTGCCTCAGGCAAAGCATCGGCTGCAGGGGCAAAGGATGGATTCGTGAAGTTGGTTTTTGACAAAAAATATGGAGAGCTACTGGGCGCTCATATGATCGGAGCCAATGTGACAGAAATGGTGGCGGAGATTGTGGCTATCCGTAAACTGGAGACCACTGGACACGAACTGATCAAGACCGTCCATCCACATCCTACGATGTCAGAAGCTATTATGGAAGCTGCTGCTGCTGCTTACGGTGAGGTGATTCATTTGTGATTAAAAAAAAAGATAAAAAAAAGTATGCAAGGTCATAAACAATTGACCTTGTATTCTATTTTTACATATTACCACAACAACCTAATCTACTTTTGCAGGAAGAACAACTTATCGCCGGACTCAGGGCAAAGGACAGGAAGACAACTGAATATTTATACGATAAATATTCCAGGGCTCTGTTTGCGGTGATTTCTAGAATCATCACAGATCAGGATATCTCTGAAGAAGTTTTTCATGATTCTTTTATCAAAATAACCAGAAAAATAGAAAGTTACGACGAGTCCAAGGGCCGCTTATACACATGGATGGCCAATATATGCCGTAATTCTGCCATTGATAAACTTCGGTCGAAAGAAATTTCTCAATCCGGTAAGACCAATACAATTGATGACTTCGTATATGGTTTAGAGAGTCAGTCAGGCACCCAAGAAATGACAGATGGAATCGGAGTGAGGGAGTTGATGATCCAACTCAATGAAGATCAACGATTTATTATAGAGTATATTTATTTCAAAGGATATACACACTCAGAGGTCTCGGAGGAATTCGAGATGCCTCTCGGTACCGTCAAGTCTCGGGTCAGGGCTGCATTACAAGTTTTGAAAAAGAATTTAGACAGAATCTAGTGGATATTCACTCTTACATAGCATCAGGTAAACTGGAACTTTTCCTTCTCGGAGAGCTCAATGAAAGAGAGCGGGAGGAAGTTTTGGCCATGGCTAAGAAGCATCCCGAGATCCAAAAAGAGTTGGATGAGTTGGCAGAGGCGATGTTCGCCTTTGACCAAGCGACAGGTACGCCTCCTAAACCAAAATTAAAGGATAAAGTTTTCGCCAGTTTGGAGGGAGATTTTGCCAGTGAAAATTTAAAACCTACCCCTGCTCCCGAGCAGGCAAAGGTAATTCCCTTATCCCCTTGGAAGTCATTTGCTGTAGCAGCTTCTATCACAGCGCTCTTGGCTTCTGGTGTAGCTATATTCTACGCCAGCAAATACTACGAAAAAGACCAGCAGTTTACCGCATTGCTTCAGGCGCAGAGTGTCATGGCTGATAACTTAAACCAAGTGAAGTTTAGCTATGACAACCAAATCGAGAAACTGATCGCGGGTAACTTCAAGCGCGTTCCCCTGAAAGTAGGAGGACTCCAGGTTCAGCGGGATGCAGAAGTCGAGGTATTCTGGGATCAAAGTGCAAAAGAGGTGTTTGTTGCTGTAAGTAATCTGGATGCCTTAAGTGATGAGTTTGACTACCAGCTTTGGGCCATCGGGTCCGAAGGGCCGGTAGGGATCGGTTTGGTGAGTCCCGGTGACCGGTTCTCAATGCAGCAGATGGCTGAAGTGGCAGAGGCGGGCGTGTTTGCCATTACCATCGAACCCAAAGGCGGTTCCAAATCCCCTACATTGGATAAACTGGTGGTGATCGGAAATGTGACTTGACACACAGTTGATTAACTATAAGTGGGAAAGCCTGTTCATTATAAGAGCAGGCTTTTTCTGTTTTACAGCACTAAAGCAGACCAATCCCCCATCCCATCCTACCTTTTTTCGGGATGATCGGATGACCCTTGATTTTCCAGGGACTCGGTCTCCTTATGGACCCGATTTAAGGTTCAGTGGCGTGTGCGGCATAAATAGTTCGCCTGAATTAAATGCATTCGTTAATAGAATAAAGTCAACATAAGAAATGCACGTAAATCAAAATACCTTTGAAAGTGGTTTTTTAATTAATATAGGACTTGGAACTCCTCAAAATAAGCTTAGAATACCCGCTTTCCGTGTACTTCAAACGCTCATTACGGGTCTTGATCTATGTCGGGGTTTAACCGTAAGGCCTCAGAATTGTAAGTTTTTGGAAATATAACCGCTAACACATGAAGTATACTTTCTGTCTTTGTCTCTTTCTATTTTTGGGATCTCATGGCTATGCCCAACAGGTAGATGTCCTGCTACTAGGTGTTTCACATCACTATGGGGATTATCCTGAGCAAGACTTTTCAGGTATTTATAGTAAAATCAAAGCGTTTGAACCTGAGGCTTTTTTCGGGGAATTTCTCAGTAAGGAAGATGAGCGGCTTGTTATGGATTATTGGTGCAAGCAGGATAACCTGAAGCGCTTTGAAACCCTTAAGAAGAACAGGGGGATAGCCCCCGAATTGCTTCGGAAAACCGTTGATAGCTTGAGGGCGTTGTCGTTGCGCAATCCGGAAGACTTCCGGATAAAGGCCGATTTAGCACATGCTTACTATCTTGATCAGGATGTGGCAAATGGACATTATCTCTTCTGGCAGGTCTTCAACCGTCTCCAGCATTCACCTGATGTAGCACTTCAAAATTATGTCGATAAGCTGCTCAGTCCGGAACTGGATATATCTGGGCGCAGCATGAAGAGGCTGAAAACTTCTGAGTATGCCATGATCGCATTTCCGGTCATGTTGGAAATGGGAATGCAAGAGCTCTTCCCGATGGACTGCCAGGATTTTGACCTGAATTGGTCTGCATCTGCTTTGGCCTTTTACGATAAGTTTGAAAGTCTCAAAAAGGACATGCCTTCCTCCCAGTTGGAAGAGATGCTGGTCAAAAGAGAGTCAGGTTTTGAAAAATATGGGCATATGGGTAAGAGCTCAAAGAATGTGACGGAATGGTTGAATACCGATGAGGCTTCGGCCATTTTAGCGTCGGGTGATTTTTATTTTCCGGAGATGTATGACTTGGATGGCTTTCCCAGGGAAGAGATGGCATCGCAGATCCATTGGTGGTGGATGAGGAACAGGGGAATGTGTGACAACGTAGTAAGCCGCGCAAGGGCATTGGGGTTGGATAAAGTAGTGGTGGTGGCAGGGGCTAATCACCGGAAGTACATGCAGGATATTTTCTCACAGATGTCCGATGTGACTGTAAGTAATATCAATGAAATAGAATAGTTGCCAATGCAAAGCAATGAAGGAAAGGTTCTTTGTCATCCTGAACGTATGGGTCCTGATTGCCTACAATAAATTAATTCCAATATACTGAGGAGATTTACTACTTTCGTTTTCAAATTCCATAGGACCTATAAAATCCAATTTCTGAAACATGAAAAAAATCCTCTTTTTAATGCTCTTTTTCCCCTTGCTTGCGCATGGTCAATTCTCCACAGGGTCCAAATTTATCGGAGGGAGCCTGTCTTATAGCTCTCATTCTTTTGAAAACCAAGATATTAACACTAGCCTTATGGGGACAGAATTTATTATGGTGCGTTTGTCAATAACACCCTGGCATTGGGACCTGTTGTCCAGCTTAATTCCCGATGGGGAAAAACGATCAATCCATACACAAATCTTTTTGAAAAACGGAATTCCCATTCCTTTTTAGGAGGTGTTTTTTTAAGGAAGCACTTTCAAGTTACGGACAAGTTTTATTTTGCGATGGAGGGAAGTGTCACGGCGGGTCTTGGAAGAATCGTCAATGGAGATCAGGCTCAATCTACAGTTGATTACCGGGCTGCTATACACCCCATGTTTAGCTACAATCCCATCCCGAAATGGGCTTTTTTGGCTAAAATCGGAGAGCTTTCGGTACAGGATAGGGTGGATTACATATCTACAAACAGGGTACAATTGGATCTGGGAAGAGTATCATTGGGTGTAAATTACTTTCTCTCCCGCCGGGCTACTCCAGCGATCTAAATCCCGTTTACTGGAAAGTCCTCCTCTTCCAAGCCTGGAAGTGGCAAAGTCCGGGTTTGGAGGCGGGCAGGAAAGCTCCATTTATGCGGAATGGATGAGCTTTTCCTTCTTCATAGCTTTGGTTACCTTCTTTAGCCTGTACTCAAATACATACCAGCACAGGAGTACGAGTGTACTGAGTGATACGCTGACGATGATCACCGAAGACCAGGAAGCGGAGTAACGTGCCAGCATGAAGAAATACATAAAGCCCACAATGACCAGGGAAATGCCCCAATTCAGGTATTTCCATATTCCCATCACCTGTGTTCCCTGTGTAGCCACTTGCTTGGCCTGACGCTTCAGGGCAATCCAGATACCGGTGAGTACTAGTCCCGAGATAGACAATCCGCCAAAGAACCATAGGATTTTGGTGGCCAGGCCACCCCAACTTCCGAAATGGATAGGATCTGCTATGTCATTCACATACATGACAGCAGGGATTTCCTCGGCTTTTTGTACTTCCACCACCTCATTATTCAAAGGGTCCACATATACTCTGTTGGCTCTTTTCCTCACCAGGGGCACGTGGCTTTTTCCCCGGATATAGATGGCCTCGCTGCTGCTTGCAGCCGGGACAATCCCCCCGATTTTCAGCTCGGGGATTTCTTTCAGAGCCAGTTGCGCTGCTTTGTCATAGTCCAGCTGATACGAAAAGGCCAGAGCGTCTGTGAACTGGTGGGGTCTGTTTTCCAGCTGGGGAGGTACAGGATTCGAAATCCCCGACACATTCCCGATATTGGTCCGCTCGATAAAGTACCAGATGCCGGTGAGCGTGATCAAAAATGCGAAAGGGAGAGACCATAAGCCCACTACCCGATGCGCACTCCGGAAAAAGACAATACTGCCTTTGCCGGATTTGAGTTCGAAAAACTTGTTCCACCATTTTTTATAGAAAACCAAGGCTGTGACAAAGGAAAGCAGTAACAGAAAAGCAAATACCAAGACAGTAAAATAGCCGATTTGATAGAAGGGTACGAACAGGTAGTAGTGAAAATCACGGAAGAACCGTTGGAAGGTGACGGTGGTACTCCCGGTTACTTTCCCCTCGTAGGGATCCACAAATACATACTTCCTATGCCCCTCCACCTCCACGTACGCGATATCATTCAGGTAAGGCTCGTCAGCCATCACCCAATAGGTCAGGGATCCTTCCGGGAATTCTTCCTGGATAGCCTGCACGAGTAGGTTATAAGAAACTCTTTCCCCTTCCCCTAAGGCCCGTAGACCCGGATAAAACAACCAGTCCATTTCATTGCTCAGGGTTGCCAGCGTGCCCGAAAAACATACGATAAAAAACAGGATGCTTAACTTGATGCCTATCCAGCTATGGAGGTTGAATAACGTTCTTTTTTTTAACTTCACGGCTTCTCAGAAAGGATCAAAAGGTATAGGAAACAGTCGTCATGATATTTCTAGGGCTTCCCGGAAAAGCGCGAAGTACATCATATCCCCCAACCCAATGGGTTTTGTTGAATAAGTTGTTGGCGTTCACCTGAAACTGAACTTTGTCGAGTTTATAGTAAATGGCAGCATCGACAATTCCATAAGAGGGAAAAACATCCGGCTGATCAGCTGTCACGATGGACCCAAACCGATCGGAGACATACGTATATCCCATGCCAATGCCCAGGCCGTTCAATGAGCCCTTCTCAAAAATGTATTTGGACCAGAAGTTGGCAGAATTCCTCGGTGCATTCGGTTTTTGCCTTCCTATGACAGCTTCGATGTCTGCTTTGGTGATCTTGGCATCATTGAAAGCATAGCCTGCCACTAGAGACCAGTTTGGAAGAATATTTCCAGTGAGGTTTACTTCCACACCTCTGGATTGTTCCTCACCTAACTGCAGGAGCCGCTCCGGATTGACTGGGTCATTGGCGTTGTAGAGTCCGCCACGTTCTATGATCTGGAAAAATGACAGCGTTCCGCTCAACCGCTTGTTGAACCACTCAGTTTTGGTACCTATTTCAAGCATTTCGCTGGTGAGCGGATCAAATGGTCCTCCTGCATCAGGGTTGATGATCCCCGCAGCATCCTGAGGCTGATAGCCTTGCACCCAGGTCCCGTACAGATTGATGCTGGGATTTACAGTATATACGAGGCCTACCCTGGGAAGTAAGGCCTGTTGTTTTACCTCTTCCTCGCTTGGGCTGTTGTAGTTGAGCAGATCCTGGAAGTATTCCTGACGCAGACCCAGTAGAATCTTTAGAGGGCCGATCTCGGATTGATTTTGCACATATATGCCATGGGTCTGCTGAAGGTATTGCGTATAGGTAACCTGATTGTAGATGTAACTGCCTATATCCTGGATTCCATTGGCAATCGGTGAGGTGAGGTCAAAATGTGCCACATTGGTCATGGGATTGCCATCGGCATCCAGAACGTAGTTGCTTGAATTGTTGGGATTGAAACTGTTGGCAGTGGACCCATTTCGCAAAAGATAGGTTCTGGCCTCCAATTGGGATCCCCCCGGAAGTTGTTCCTGCCGGAAATAATCATACCCTACCAGCAACGTGTTTTTCACTTCACCTACCCTGTAAGCGGCATTGATGTAATTGTTGAAAGCGTTGTTGTTCCAGGACCGCTTACGGAGGAAGACACGCATGGCTACCTTGGTGTCATCAAATGACCCGTCTCCCAGTGCTGCAAACTGGTTGGAAGTCCTGTGCTCCAAAAGATCCTCAGAGTAGCTGGATAATTGATAGGTACTGTTGAAGCTTATATGCTCGGAGAAATTGTGGCGTAGCGAGACGGTGGTATTGATGGTGGTCTCGTTTAGATAGTCATTCACAGCACTCAGGGAAGTGGTGATAGGTGTGGTAAAGAGATCCCTGTTGCCAAATGCAGCCTGACCTCTATCCAGTCTCCCTTTGGAGTCCTGATATACGATATCGAAATTCAGACTGGTATTGGCTGTGGGCAAGAAGGCAAAGGAAGGGGCAATGACGAGGTTTCGGCTGGACTGCAGATCCCTGAACCCATCAGAATTTTCAAAACCAAGATTCAGCCGATAAAGCAGTTTTTTGTCCTCAGTCATAGCACCGGTAAAATCGGCCAGTGTCCGTACCGTATTGAAGCTACCCACCGATGTCGAGATGGATTTTCGGGATTCTTCCAACGGCTTCTTGGTGACCCGGTTGATAGATCCTCCCGGCGAAGCATTTCCAAACAGGGCGGAAGCGGGACCTTTGATTACTTCCACCCGTTCAATATGAGGGATGAGCTGGGGTTTCCAAAAACTGGTGAATGTTCGCATACCATTCAGAAGCGTTCCCGAATTTCCCTGACCCTGCACTCTAAAGCCCCGTATGGTGATGTCATTATAAAAACTGTATTGATTGACACCAGGTACATTTTTTATCACGTCATTCACAGTGAATGCCACCTGATCAAGCATAAGCTCTTTGGTCACGAAGTTGATGGTAGCGGGTACATCTTTGATCAGCGAAGCGGTTTTGGTGGCGGAAAAAGTCTCTTTATTGTCATATCCCACCTCTCTTCTTCCGGTGATCTCCACGGTCTGCAGACCAAGAAGATTTTCAGAAATGCGGAAGTTCAACTGAAGGATCTGACCGGCAGCAAGGGATACTTCCCGGGACTCATTTCCGTATCCTATGGAAGAGACTGAGACTGTGATAATCCCGGGATTCACATCCTGGATGGAGAAGTTTCCCACCTGGTCTGTAATGGCCCCTTGGTGGGTGTTCTTGATACTGACGTTGGCAAATTCGACAGGACTGCCCTTGGAATCCACAACGGTTCCTTTGATGGTACCTGTCTGAGCCGCCAGCCTGCCCATAAGAAGCGTCAGCAGGCAGCTCAGCATAAAGTGTATACCTCTAGTCATTTATTATTACTATTTAGATTAAATTTAAATAAATTCAAAAATAGGAATAGAGAACTTAACTCCAAAATCCGAGTTGGATTATTTGCAGTTAATCACGGGATATGGTTTATCCTCTGAGCATTGCATTTTGGCGAAGAGCGGAATGGAAATACCTTGCAGCAAGCAGATCTTTACAGGGTATATATATTGCTATCGAAGGATGGGGAGGAGGGGAACGTATTTATAGACCATTGCCATTGCCGACCACCCACAATGATCGCAACAGCTGTTTGTTTCAAACCGTGGACACGTGGACTCTGGCTGTAGCTGGTAGTAGTCCTCTCAGGTATATCGCTTTTTGGATTGCACTCCTCCCCTCATATCCCATTTCTTTGCCTTAACTAAGCCTGAGCTGTTGTCTGGCAGCCCGAATGTGACCTTCATCTCGGCTCCCAATCGCAAAATGGGCATAGTTCAGCGGGGAAGCAGCACTTCTTTCGACCGTCTGGTCATAGAGATGATCCCAGACTTTTCCCCCGGATCTTTCGTAGGCGCTGATCAAGGCTTTTAAACTTGCCTCACCGAACACCGCCAGATGGCCGGCAAAATCAATCGAAATATCATTTACCTGGCCTTCAGACCAGTCGATCACACCTGAGATAGTCCCATCAGAACTTGCCAGAATATGTCCTGCAAACAAATCCCCATGTATGAATGCCGTGAATTCAGGCCAAAGCTTATTATTGTCAAGCCAGGTTCTCCACCGCTTTTCCAGGTCTTTGCCGATCCCCAACTCCTTTTTGACCAGCTCCAGCCGCTCGAGCATCTCCTTTCTGGACATTTCGGGAGACAGGGTTTTCAGTTGCAGCACTTCTGCTTTCCTCACGGGAATACGATGCAGCTCGACCAGCAAGCTGGCCAGTGAAGACAAGTAGCCAGGGGCATTTCGGTCCATATTCCAGGTTACCTCATAGGTGAGTGCATCGTAAGTGAGTACGGGCTTGTTTTCCAGAAGGGGATAGGCCATCAGCTGCCTGTGGACAATCTGCCAGTCAGGGACTGAAGCTGTGATGTGATTCTTCACCAGACGCAGGATTTTTGCCTCTTGTAGGATTTGAGCTTCCAGATCTGCTCTTCTGGGGATACGCAGCACCCAGTCTTTTCCGTCTGAGGCAGTGGCAAAGCAGATTTTAAAATCTATGCCCATATCATTGAAAGTCATCGTCTCTTTCAACTGAAGACCATGGGACTGGGCCAGTTTTAGTAATTCCTTATTTTCCATGAGTTTACGATTTGGTTTTTATAGGTCACCACCTGTCCCGGACTAGGCCGGGAGTATACCGCGTGGATTGACTTCTCTCCCAGTATGAAGTGTGGGAATGAAAGAGTCAGGTCCTTAGACGCAGACAGGCTTACGCCCTGGTGATTTTTTGTGAATAGATGGATACAACTAGCCGATCAGACAGACCAGCTTGCTGACAGTCATTAAAAATAGGGAGGAGTTCTCCTCTAGTATATCCAAGGTTTTGCCATCATCACATCGAAAGGAAAACAGAACAAAGTTAAAAATAGGAATAAATGCAATAACATGCCATAGATAGTAGCCTACAATAAGTCAAAACCCGGAACATGCCTGTCTCATGCACATTCCGGATACTGTTTTTCAGGAGGATTCACCAAGGAATCCCAGCCGTGTCAGGATTGGTCTCTTCACTGAAAAACTTTCCTGAGGGACCGTTTTCGTCCAGTAAGGCATAGGGGATAAGGCGTTTTGCCGCGACTTCTACCTCCCCTCCCTGGTGGTAAGTGAAGTCGGTCTTGGTGTAGCCAGGGCAGACGGCATTGATCTTGAAATGGGTATCCCGGAGCTCGTAAGCCAGGTGTACGGTGTACATGTTCATAGCGGCTTTGGAGGAAGCATACACTGCAAATTTCGCATATCCGTATGCCGGCCAATCGGGGTTGCTTTGCAAAGAAAGCGATGCTACACTGGTACTTACGTTCACGATGCGTGGTGCCGCGGATTTCCGCATCAAATCAATGAAGGCGGCTGTGACCCTCGCCACCCCGATTACATTGGTGGCAAAAGCAGTCATAAATTCGTCAGCTGCTGCTTCCAGTGCAGTGTAGGGAGGAGATCCGCCGTTGATTCCGGCATTGTTGATCAGGATGTCCAATGCTTCGGTTTTGCTGCCGATGGTTTGGCGGGCGGCTTTTACTGATCGTTCATCTGTGACGTCGAGCTGCACTGCTTCAACTTGGGTGAGTCCTTCGGATTTTAGCTGCTCGGCAGCCTCCAGCCCCTGCTGTAGGTTACGGCTGCCGAGGTATACATACACGCCTTTTTGCAGAAGTTGCTTTGCCGTTTCGAAACCGATGCCTTTGTTAGCCCCTGTGATCAGTGCTGTTTTGATTGGATAGCTAGCTGGGGTTTCTTCTAGGTACTCATTTGTTGAATCCATTTTTTGTGCTGTTTTGTAAGTAGTGCACAAAACTGCACCGTTACATCCGGGATGGATTTACCATATGTTAAAAAGCTGCCTAGCGGATGTTTTTTCTGATCCTGCTGAGCGATTGCTGCTTAATGCCCAGGTAAGAGGCGATATGGGCCAGCGGGATACGGTTGACGAGCATCGGGTAGTTTTCCAGAAATTCCAGGTAGCGGGTCGTCGCGTCCTGCGAAATAACAGGGCCTTTTCTGGACTTTTGGTACATGCATAGCTGGACCATCTTGTTTTTGATAGGGTCCCAGCCTGCGACCGTAAGTGAGAGTTCCTCCCAGTCTTTTTTCGAAAACACGAGAAGTCTACAGTCAGTGATTGCCTGCAAATACTCCGAGGAGTCCATATTTGCCTCAAAGTTGACATAATCTACCACCAGGTTGTTTTCGCTGATAAAGCAGCGCGTGATCTCATCCCCTTTGTCGCTGTAGTAGCAGCCCCGGACTACCCCTTCCAGAAGGAACCCTACGTGTCTGGGTGTTTTTCCAGCTTCAGAAAAATAGCCTCCCTTTTGGATTTCGAGTTAGTCCGTCAGTGCTTCCATAATACTAAAGGTAATCATGGTTTCGGAAAAGTATGTCATGCTATTTCGATCACCCACCACTTCCCTTTTTGGATCCGCAGGGTCCCCGGAAAAGGATGGCAGGGTTTGCCAATTATCCGCGGGATAAAAAATGAAAAGAGAAGACTTATATTTAGTCTGATTTCGGAGGAAAGAAAGAATAAGTCGGATCCACACGGTAAAAATAACAGGGCTTTTGTCCCCGTTTTGAAAAGCCGATCGTCATAAGGACGAACAACAAAACTTTAAAAAACATGAAAGAATTTGCGTTGATTTTCAGACTAAAGGACCTTGCCGACTTTAAGCCCTCACCTGAGCAGATGCAGGGAAGAATGAATTGGTTAGCCAGTATCGCCGCCCAGAACAAATTGGTGGACAAGGGGAACACACTTTTGCCCGTTAAGGGAAGTGCCAAGACTGTAAAACCCGACAACGTGGTAACGGACGGGCCTTACACCGAAATCAAAGAGTTTATCAGTGGATACATCGTGGTAAGCGCCGAAAGCATTGATGAAGCGGTGGAGATGGCAAAAGGCAATCCGATTTTCCGGCAAGTGGGTGGAAACATTGAAGTCCGCGAAGTGCTAAAAAGAGGATAGATGAAGGAAAACCGGGTATCTCCTTCCGAGCTTCTACCTCACTTATTCCGACAGGAATATGCCAAGATGACGGCTGTTTTATGCCGTCATTTTGGTTTGAAGCACATGGAGATTGCCGAGGACATGGCCAGCGAAACCTTTTTGAAAGCGTCTGAAAATTGGGCTGTAAACGGAGTCCCTGAAAACCCGACAGCGTGGCTCTATACCGTTGCGGGTAACATGACAAAAGATTATTTCAAACATGTGGCTGTTTTTGAAACCCAGATCAAGAAAGCCATAAAGCCAAGTGGATGGGAAGCAGATGAAGGCTTTGAATATTGCCATCAAACTATTTCGGACAGTCAGCTGGACATGATTTTTGCAGTATGCGATCCTGGTAATTCTGCCGAAAGCCAGATCTGTCTGGCACTTCAGGTTCTATGTGGCTTCAGCGTGGAGGAAATAGCGAATGCTTTTCTGGCAAAACCGGAAGCCATTAAAAAGCGGTTGCTCCGGGCCAGAGCCAGGCTTCGCCACAGCAATTTTCACATCAGTGTGTTAAAGGAAGCGGAGGTCAAAGCAAGATTGGACACAGTATTGAAAACGTTATATTTGTTGTTTAACGAAGGATATTTTTCAAAAAATACCCACCAGCTAATCAGGAAAGAGCTGTGCTCGGAAGCTGTAAGGCTGATGGTAGTACTGACAGAACATAACCTCACCAATGTGCCTCAAACAAACGCACTACTTGCCTTGATGTGTTTTCAAAGCTCGCGGCTGGAAGCAAGGACCAACTGTAAAGGTGAAGCGGTTTTGTTTGATGAACAGGACAAAGAACTATGGGACCAGTCGTTGATTGAGAAAGGAAACTATTATTTGGTAAATGCCTGCAATGGGAATGAAGTTTCAACCTATCATTTAGAGGCAGGCATTGCTTACTGGCATACTACCACGACAGACCAAAACAAATGGAAACATATCCTACAGCTTTACAATCAACTTCTTGTAACCGGATATTCGCCCATGGCCGCATTGAACAGGATATTTGCATATGCCAAAGTCTATGGAGCTCAGAAAGCAATACCCGAAGCCGAAAAGCTACAACTCACGGAAAGCAGTTATTATCACGGGCTGTTGGGCTACCTATACGCTTACATAGATAGAGGCAAAGCTGTTTTCCATTACAAAGAAGCCGTGAAACGGACAAAATCCAAGACAGAGAAACAAACCCTGACACAGGAAATAAAGCGGCTGAACCAATGGAGCAAATGATGTTTTATTCAGTGGGACGTTTAGTTGGAGTGTAAGTCAAGCCTCCTTAACTTAGAACCAATGAGGCATACAGAAGAATATCCTTAGACAAAGTCATCAAACTGAGGATCGCGAAAGGTTATAAAAGTAGGAAACACATCCAGGGAAATCAGTCAGGAATTCGGATTTCGTATTGGGCAGTTAACCAAGGAGTGCAATCTAGGGCACGAATTTTCCAGCATAAAAAAGGACTGGGAAAGCGGAGGCGATAAAACGGAGGAGTGCTGGTTTTAGGCGTAAAATCAAAAAAAAAGGATAAAATATACCTTATGGGAAAACAGAAAATATATCAGGTAGATGCATTTACCGACAGGGTTTTCTCAGGAAACCCGGCAGCTGTCTGTCCGCTTGACGGATGGCTGCAGGATGATATGCTGCAAAAAATAGCTATGGAGAACAACCTTGCTGAAACCGCATTTTACGTAAAGCAAGGTTCCCAATACGTACTAAGGTGGTTTACGCCGACCGTTGAAGTTGACCTCTGTGGACATGCGACGTTGGCAGCAGCTTTTGTGCTCTTTAACCACGAAGAGCACAAGGAAGACATCATTCACTTTCATTCCCCCAGAAGCGGCGCACTGACGGTGACCAGACAAGGGGACTTGTTGACCCTGAATTTCCCCTCGGACCGGGTGGAGCAGGTGGCATTAGCTGACGGACTTACCCGCTGTTTTGACATCCCGGCCCGATCAGCGTTTAAAGGTAAAACTGATTACCTCCTCGTATTTGACCACGAAGATGAGGTGAGAAAACTGACTCCCGCATTCGATATGATTTCAAGACTGGATGCGCGCGGAGTGATCGTCACGGCCAAAGGAGATAAGGTGGATTTTGTATCGAGATTTTTTGCCCCGCAATCAGGAATAGACGAAGACCCGGTAACCGGATCGGCTCATACCACCTTAACCCCCTATTGGTCAAAGCAGTTGGGTAAGACAGAGTTGACGGCAATCCAACTTTCAGACCGGAAAGGGTATCTTCAATGCCGCCTTTTGGACGATCGGGTGGAGATTAGCGGACAAGCCACGTTGTATTTGATTGGTGAGCTATACCTGAGGTAAAGCTCCCTCCCCCATCAAGCTTTGGCTACCGGGTACTATTTTCAGTGTCGGGCGGCACTTTACACAGGGTAGCGCAGAAACCACATAAGGAGCGTAATTTGCCGGGTTTTTTAAGGAACATTCGATGGTATGGCTTTGTGGTCTCCATTCAATCCGGCTTATCTAGTGGGGTTCGTTATAGCCTTTCCCGGGTTTATTTGGGGAAAGGCATGTAATTGCAAGAAAATCAGGCTGTTTGAAAGCTGAGGCATAGCCCCGTGGGGAAGTTGAAAACAATACACCCTGCCAAGATCCCGGAACCGGCTTAGACCCCGTATTGGTTTTTTTGCTAATTTGGCAGGTATACAATCACCCCCATCTTAACCTGCTAAAATTTATGAAAAACCCGCTATTGAAATTTCTTGGTATTGTTGTGGCCCTGTGGGTGAATTACACGGCCCATGCACAATCCAACTTCAGCAGTAAGTCAATTGGCTTAGGTGTGGTTGTATCCGATCTGGATCTTTCCCTGGACTTCTACGTGGAGGGGATCGGCATGGTGAAAGCCTATGATTTTATAATCAATGAGGAGTTTTCAAAGCGTTCGGGGCTATCAAACGGTATTCCTGTCTCTGTAACCGTCCTGAAATTGGAGAATAGCCCTGATGCAAATGAATGGAAGCTGATGAGCTTTGGTACAGAAGAAGCTCCATCCAAACCGGAATTTATCCAGGATGGTATAGGGGTACAGTATATTACCATCAATGTAAAAGCATTAAAACCGGTGGTGGAGCGGCTAAAAGAAAGAAATGTAAACTTATTGGGAAGCACCCCTACCCGTCTGAACGGGGATTTACACTTTGTCCTGGTGCAGGATCCTGATGGTATTTTCATTGAGCTGATAGGGCCGATGGAATAGGCGGAATCAGGTCTAATTCTATTCAGCATAAGGGCAGCCCACTTTACCGGCTGTACTCATGGCTGGATGTGAATGCTTAGTCATCCGAAGCAGTATTGCTCTATCTCCGTCCATCACTATCCCGTTTTCTCGCTCAGATACTTCCAATATCTCTTTGGGACATGCTGGATATGGAGTCTCATGTTTTTTCTGGAAGGTATATTGGTGCTCTTAAAATAATCCTTCCACAGCGTTTGAAATTCCAGTTCCTCGGCTGCAAAATATGCTGAAGAGGTTTGCAGCGCATTAAAATTCCCAGCGAAGGAAAACTCAATGATAGCTACCTTTTCCAGATCATAGTAGATTCCGTAATTACGCTTAAGATCATAAATAATCCATTTTTGATCTGCATACCTCCTTTCAAAATGGCCGGAAATGAGTGGCACCACGTTGAAGTCCGGGGCTATGGCAGCAAAGTAAAACCCCTCTTTACTCAGCCTAAATCTGACGAAAGCTTCCATCCGGTGCTTTTCCCTGCCTACACTTTTGGCTATCTGGGTTACTTTCAGCACATCAGGATTGCTGAAATCCAAATCTACCTGAACCCCACTCTTAAATACATATTGGATGTAGCGTAGCAGTAGATTTTCTATCGCTTCATCTTCACTTAGAAAAGCATGGTAAATGCGTGTCTTCCCCGATGCGGAAGTCTTCTTAGAAATGCCTTTCCATACGCGGTCAGCTTTTGCCGGATCAGTGGATACCTCGCGGATACTTCCAAACAAGGACTCCTGTACATTTTCCTTTCTGCGGATGGAAACCTGATTCAATTTTAATTCATACACTTCAAAAACACAGGTCAAAAACCCGTCAAAACTTCCGTCGTAAACCAGGACTGATTCGGGATTAGTAATCATTTACACAAACAGGTTCATTTGACCACTCAGCATCTTCTGATATTTGCTGTTGGTGTGTTGAAGTATAAGTGATTTCAGTTGGTCCCCGGTCAAATCCCGGCGTTCAAACTCAGTTGAAGCGCACACTATAAAATACTTTGCCCTATTTAGGGCCACCCCCATGCGCTGCAGATGGTCCCAGTTTAGATTCCGAAAACGTCTGGCATGAATGATTTTATAGACAGATTTGAGACCCAGGCCAGGAATTCTTGCGAGCAGGCTTTTATCTGCTTTATTGACGTCTACCGGAAAATGTTCCAGATTTCTCAGTGCCCAGCCTAATTTCGGATCTATATCCAAATCGAGATTTGGATGCGCGTTGTTTACCAACTCATGTACCTCAAACCCATAAAACCGCATCAGCCAATCGGTCTGATATAGTCTGTTCTCCCGGAGGGTAGGCACTTGGGAGCCTATTTGTGGCAGACGGTTATCGTAACTTATCGGAATGTATCCAGAATAGTACACCCGCTTTAAATCAAACTTCTTGTAGAAGTAAGCTGAAGTCCACATGATTTGCTGATCACTTTCCCCACTGGCACCGATAATCATCTGGGTACTTTGGCCTGCAGGAGCAAACTTTGGGGTACTTTTGATAATGTTTTTTTCTGACTTGTACTGGATGATTTCGTTCTTGACTTTGATCATCGGCTTGATGAAATCTTCACGTTTTTTTTCTGGAGCCAATAGTTGTAAGCCCTGCTTTGTGGGGATCTCAATATTTACGCTCAATCTATCCGCATAGAGACCGGCCTCTTTCATCAATTCGTCCGAAGCCCCGGGAATTGATTTGAGGTGAATATATCCGTTGAAATTCTCCTCCAGCCTCAGCTTTTTGGCCACGGACACCAACCGCTCCATGGTGTAATCTGCACTCTTGAAGATCCCCGAACTTAAAAATAAACCCTCAATATAATTGCGGCGATAAAAATTCACAGTCAAGTTTACCACTTCCTGCACCTGGAATGCCGCACGTTTTATATCATTGCTTTTTCTGGTCACACAGTAAGCACAATCAAAAATACAATGGTTGGTCAACAGGATTTTCAATAAGGACACACATCGCCCATCTTCTGTATAAGAATGACAGATTCCCATGCCCGTTGCATCTCCCAGACCCTTGGTTGTATTACTCCGGTTACTTCCGCTGGACGAGCAGGAAACATCGTATTTTGCGGCATCCGCGAGTATTTTTAGCTTTTCCTGTATACGTTCAAAGGACATAGTTTTGGATTGTCTGGGGCTGGACTTGTTTTGTGTGACACGATAATTTCATTAGCAGGTGCTTTACGCAAATCGCTATGTCTGGGATCCTAGGGAGCGGGTAAGGCTAAGCTTATTTTATAGTATAGGAGACTATCCTTGATTTCAATTCTGGATTTAATAGGGTTTGTCCCTGATAAACACACATGTACCTACAACTGTTTCAAGATTATGGAAATGCTATAATCAGGAAATTTAAAAACGGCCAGCTACTGCTTTTAGTTTTCACCAGACAGGTTTTTCCATTCCATAGAATTAGGATTTCAAGCGTGGAAATAGAGTGATAGAAGCCGTACACCACGTTCCTGAAGAGGTGGTTTCAGCCTGGTTTATGTCTTCAGCCATGGTTTGTATATCCAGCCCAGGTTTGTGTCTCCCGCCGTGGTTTGTGTCTCCACAAACCACTCTTCTAATGCAGCCTGGTCGAACTCTCCTCCGGGGTCAACTGGGGCAGGAGTAGTGGCTTCTGCCACAGACATTCCGCGGGGATTCGGAAATACCACCACCGCAAACTGCTTGTAAATAGGAGCATTTCGGTAGCGATAGTTGAGTTGGGTGTTTCTCATGGGTTTTTGGGGAGAGTTGGGCAAAGTTACTTTCCTTAGTAAAAATGAGGCCACATGCCGATACTTTCCCAGACAATATATGTCATGCCTCGGATAGTCAGATATTTTGCTTGTAATTTCGGCTGTTTTCTTGGATTTCCCAGCCGTGGTTTGTACTTCAGGCCGTGGTTTATGTCTCCTATGTTGAAAACCAAGGTTTTTGCTAAAATTATACACTATTTTTCCAGACTTTTCTCTTAGGTGCTTTTCAGTTTCCGGAGAACACCTGTCAAGGCCTGTGCGGAGCACAGTTTATATAGCCTTTACAGGTGTTCTTGGGAAACTACCTTTGCACTTTTAGAAAAGTTGGATACTCATTTCCTATTCTTGATTTCTTTAACCTCTTTAAACAATCTCCTATCAGCAGTCGGGCTGCAATCTGTTGTTCATTTTAAAGAGGAGGGGACGTAGTCTTCACAGAACGGTCGTTTCCTTTCAGAGCGCCGCATACACAAATACCGTTTATTCCCCTTCCAGTTTTTAAGGTTATTGAAATGCTTATTTGATTACCCCCATTTCATAGGGAGTCTGATTTATCAAAATGTGCCTTATCCTGTTGAGCAGGTTTTTGGCGATTTTTATAATTGCTTTGTTTTTGTTCATCCGTTTACCCAACCCGGTGAATCTCAGGGTCAGGGCTGGATCCCTTCTCACAGCGACCCAGGACGCTTCCACAAGCATGATCTTGATGCTTTTTCTTCCACGGTTGCCCAGCTTTCCCGTCACTGATTTTTCCCCGCTGCTGTACATGGTCGGGGCAATCCCCACATAATTGCAGAGTTCCTCCAGACGGCTGAACCGGTTAATATCACCGATCTGCACCAGCAGGTTCATGGCCACCAGTGTACTTATCCCCGGTACGGAGGCCAACAGAACACAGTTGGTTCTATAGCTGTCTGTCCTGGACAGTGCCCTTATCTGGCGGGTAACTGCCAATAGCTGCTTCTTGAGGATTATGCCTGTATCAACATAATTGTCGATCACCTGTTGAAGCTGTAAAGGGATACCGGGGATATCCCTGAGCCATTCCATATATACCTTAGTCCAGGACCGGTATTGTGATTTGGTGAACCGGTCCGGGATTTCTATCCCATAGTGCATCAGCAAAGAACGCACCCTTGCCTTCTGTCTGGTCAGATCCTTGCCGAGATTGAATCTTTGTCTGACCAGGGAACGGTCCATTTCCAGATCAATACCCGGGATATGGAAAGTGGATATTTCATTGTTCCTGAGCATGCGGGCCAGTTTTCTGCTGTCTGCCGTGTCAGTTTTCTGTATCTTCTCCTTATGTGTGGTAGGGACATCCGCTGGATGTACAACCCTACAGTCAATACCAAGTTTTTTAAGATGCCGGCAAGCACCAAAACCACTGAAGCCTGCCTCATAGACAGCCTGAAAATTTGCTCCGGGATAGTTCTTGAAAAGAAACTTGGCCAAATGATCAGGATTGGGATCGGTACTCATTGTCTTCAGTTCGTGATGTTCACTTAAGATGGATACTGACCAGTTTTTTTTGTGGACATCCAATCCCACGTACAGATTTTGTCCGGAAAAGGAATTTCCGTTAACTTTAATGGAAGGCATAAGCTAAGTTGTTATGGTTAAACTGATTAGGAACTATTTAATTTAACAATTTTAGCTTTGCCTTTTTGCTTTTTCAAACATAACAGCTTCA
>JBMDXP010000062.1:0-130386 GCA_048819475.1 Algoriphagus sp. | reverse complement strand
CGCCTGGCTGAACGCGGGAAGAAACCGGATACTTGGCCCTTCAAGATCGCAGGAGGTACAGCATGGGGACAGTGTGGAGCTGGGCGTCTTTGGGAAATACATGGATCCAAAGAAAATCCGGTTATCACCGGCCAGTTTTGTGCGCACAGGAATGGATAAGAAGCTGATCCAACAGCTTACCGAATATGGCCAGAATCTCACCGCAGGTGGGGTGAATGAAATAGCCCTTGCCAATGTGGTGGCACTGGTGCTCACCGAACTGCAGCAGAAACCGGTGCCGGAAGCCTATATGGGTTATGCACTCTACGATGCAGATTCCAATCTGTATGAGCAGGAGGGCTGGGCGTAAAGAAACAGTCCAGTGGACTGTTTTAGCAAAGAGCCAGGTGGCGGGGAGGATAGTCCTCTCCAAGAAGGCCAGAAACAAGCATCAGGAACTGATCAAAAAGCTCGCTGTTCCAAAAGATGGATACATTGAAACGTACTTGGTAAATGAGACCAATGACGATGTCTGGTTTGACCAGTTCAGTGTCATGAGTACCGGACCGTTGATTGTGCAGGGCCTGTCCCGTGGCATAGTGTAACGGGAAGACCCATTATGATCCCTGGGGAGTAGATGGTTTGGGTTACCAGTATGGTGAGGACCGAGTGTAAAAATGTCCTGTGGATATTTTTAGCGAGGGGCCAGCTTGCAGGGAAGGAGTGAACCCTTATCTTTATAATGGAAAGGAGAGGGCTGAGCGTAAAGAAATGTTCCCTTAGGGTCATTTTAGCGTAGAGACAGCTTGCAGGGTAGGGCCACTTGGGAGTGAATCTGTATGACTATGGGCGAGATTGTATAGCCTGTCCCGGATGGAGTGAAACGGAATCGGGAATCCGGCACGGGTCAGGTGGGGCCGGAAAGTAGCTGCGAACGTTGTGCATCTTTGCCAGAAGTGGTGGTTACCGCACCCCGCCTACCTGATTTTTCTGCTATCCCTTGGGATAACCTGAGATCACAGATGGGGTTGCATGATTTCAGGCAGGGGCAGAATAGCTGGGAAAGCTTAGTAATAGAACGACCCCCTGTAATGGGAGGGACTCCCCCTTTTCTTCCAGGTGGAGTTGGTGGCTGGAGTAATATTAAAAGCTTTTGGAGTGTTTTAAAAAATGCCAGGAGTTTGTTTAATGCCGCTAAGACGGGAGCTAAGTTTTTGAAGTTTGGCGGTGATGAAGCAGTAGTGCATTTTGGTAAGCACTCAGACCAAATAATGAAGGTCACGGGTAAATCAGCTTACAATCTTAAAAACTATGTTGATGATGCTAATTGGATAATTCAAAATGGAACTTACAGTTCAAAACTCAACGGCTATTACCATTATATGAGTAATGCAGCGAAGGGAGAGTCTTTGTTTGGTTTTGTTGGGATGAAAAATGGAGGCTCAACTATATCAACTTTTCATATTAAAACTGCCACACAGCTTGGTTTAAAGTAAAATATATGAATAGATATAAAGTTAGCATAAAGCAAATTGATTGGCTTGATAAGGAAAATCCAGAAGCAGAAGTTTTATTTGAAATAAATGGAAGGCAGTTTTGGGCTTTTTGTCATCCGTGCAATTTTAAGGAAGGAGAATTGGCTAACGTTTTTTTTAGTTTTATTGAAGAAGAAATATCCGAGTCCGCATTTTGGGATGAGAATAAGGAGCAGAAAAGGGATATGATGCAAGCAGAGAATAATAGATGTTGTTATTACTGTTATGGTCAATTAAAAAATATTCACCCTGTAATAATTGATTGTGGTGCTGTTACTCTTTCTTTTGGAAACTGGATTGATGATGAAAGAACTATAGGGAGTTATGTATACTTTGTAATATCCCGACTTGATATATCCCGACTTTAAAATTATAAGCCCGGCTAGTCCGGGCTTTTTTACATCAAAGAAATCTTGCTTGCTTTGATAAAGTGGTCAACGGTAGTGAGCAGACATTCCTTTTCCTTTTCGGGCAGGGTTGCAATATCTTTAAAAGGTCAGCCTATCTGGTCAATGAGACTTCGGAGGAGGTATGGCCTGTCCCGCTCTGAGGCGGATTTGACCAGTTCAGTGTCATGGGTACCGGACCATTGATTGTGCTTTTGGCAGGTTGGTCTTTTTTCACCGGATTAAAAACCGGGTGCCGATAATCGGTCTTTACTATTCAATGGGTCGAAATGACCGAGTGATCAACCTTTCAACTTTGAGCTTTCACTTTTCATCCTTATACATTGAGACTGCTTAGCTCTGCTCGCAGTTTGGGCCGTTGTTGCTGACAGCGTCCACCCTTTTTCCATCATCGAGCCGAATCCTGAGGAAGTGGGTCCATTTCACTTATCAGTCCTTTTAGTGCATATATGCGTTTTATGTAAAAGACCCAAGCATAGTATAACAGTGCTAACTCAATGATCAATAATAAGCCAAGTGTTGATATTCCCTGATCTGACTGAATCCAGGCTGTCCACGTATACGTTTTGGAATCCAACATTTTCACAATGCTGACCATGAAAACCCCCACAATTTGAATGGACGCAATAAACCCCGCCACAAACGTCTTTAACACCTTCAGCGCATTTTTCAGGAAGCTTCCGACGTCATCCACGAGTTGGAGTTTTTTTATGCTATTCAGTGTGAGGAGATTTAATGAGGTACAAAAAATGGCAATGGAATAGAATAGGTAGGTAATGGCTGTATCAATGTTGCGTTGTATGAATATAAATGCCACGGTGGCCACCAAAAACAGGGCAAGTTCGACTTTCAGCAGTCTAGCGATGCGCTCCACTTCCGAAAGCGATTTTCTCTGCAAAGCCCCGCTGATGTCATCGGCTTTCAACAGTTTTTCCGGGATTTCATCCCACAAGTCCTCAAGCTGTTTCATTGACAAGTTGTTTTAGTTGGTTTTTGATGCGGTGGATTTTCACCCCGACATTCGCTACGCTCAATCCCACTATTTCTGCGATTTCCATGTGGTTTTTCTTCTCCAGATACAACATGATGATTGCCCTGTCTATCGGGTTTAACAAGGAAATGGATTCATAGAGCGTGCTTATCGGGCTATTTGAGTCGAATAATTCCGTTCGCAGATTGGATTTCTCCGTAATGAACTCATTGTCTACAGGCTGTTCCAGTCTCTTTTTTCTCTTGTTCAAGTTGTACAGGCAAACATTCAAAGTCAGCCGATATACCCAAGTTCCCGGTTGGGACCTTTCTTCAAACTTGTCGATCGATTTCCAAATCTGATAATAAACCTCCTGGAGGGTGTCCTCAAAGTCCTCCAGGGTGTTGGAATAACCCCTGCAGAGTTTTCTGATTGTGCCATTGTGTTTATTGATGAACATAAGAAAATGTTCTTCTTTTTCTTCTGGAGCCATCCTATATAGTCGTGTCCACTTCTTTTCAATTCATTAGTTTCCAAAACTCCCAATTCTTTACAGTCTTCAAAAAAAAATCTTTTTTGTAAAGAATGAAGACCTCCCTTCACTAATGCGGTAAGAACAAATCAAAACGCAATGAAAAAAACAGCAATCAAAAAGTTGGGTATAAGGTATTTTCTAATGTGGATCGTGGGGATTTTTGGCTACCATGCTGCCTACTCACAGGATCTGGTGATCAAAAACACCAATGTGCTCAGGGTGGAAAATGGGGAAATCGAAGAGAATATGGATGTTGAAATCAGGGACGGTGTTATTTTCAACATTTCAAAACATGGGGGGAAAAGCGCATATGGCAGAGATATCACCGTCATTGACGGCGGCGGGAACTACCTGATGCCTGGGTTCATTGACACGCACGTCCACATGGCGATGGGGGAAGTTGAGGTGGCTTTTGCCGGCGGGGAGCCTGTTTTGAAAATGGAGCTGGAACCCAAACTGCCTGGAATAAGCGGGCAATTGCTTTTGAAACACGGGATTACCACTGCCAGAGATCCCGGTGGACTCACAGAAGTCGTGGTGGATGTCAGGGAGAAAATCGCTTCCGGTGAAATTTCCGGACCTGAACTGTTCACAGCTGGCAGTATCATCGATACCACACAGTTTGTCAATTTGGTAGCTACAATAAAATCTGAAGCAGCACTGCGGGAAGAGATTGGAAAGCAGAAGGAAGCAGGTGTGGATTTTATCAAATTCTACACCTCCCTTTCCCCGGAATTACTGGTAGCGGGGTTGGAAGAGGCGAAAAAATTGGGTTTGGGTACCATTGGTCACCTGCATGCCAGCTCTTGGAGTGAAGCCTCGCGGCTTGGTCTGGAAAACATAGTCCATATCACCCCGGCAAGTGAAGTATATCTCCCGGCGGAGCATCGGGAGACCTATCGCCAGTTTGAACTCACAGGTTCGAAGGCGACATACAAGTGGTTTGAATTCGTTGATCTGGACAGTGAGCTTATTGCAGAATTGATACGTACGCTAAAAGAAAACAAGACGGCCATAGATCCAACGCTGGTGGTTTTTCACGCAGCATTTTTCGGGGACACAGAGGAATATACTTCCAATCCGCAGCTTAGCTCGTATCCCCAGGCACTGGTGGATAGCTGGAAGACTTTTTTCAACTTCACTATCGGGTGGACAAATGATGATTTTCGGAATGCCCAGCAGGTATGGCCCAAGGTCCAGAAGTTTGTGAAAATGCTGCATGATGAAGGCATTTTCCTTACCGTAGGCACCGACAGCAATAATCCTTGGATCATTCCAGGAGACAGTTATCATAGGGAAATCAAATTATTGGTGGATAGCGGGCTGGATAATTGGGATGTGCTGAAAATGGCTACAATCAACGGTGCCCGGCTTCTTAAGATTGACAGCCGTACCGGGAGCATTGAAAAGGGAAAAGAGGCAGATCTGGTGATGCTTAAGTCCAATCCGCTGGAAGACATCAACAATACCAGGGATATAGCAATGGTTTTCTCAAACGGGGTCCAAATAGTGTCTGATGATGCGGCCGCCGGCATAGTACCCAAGCTGGATTGAAAATAGAGGAGATCAAAAGCCCAATACCGATATAATAGACTGGAGCAGAACCCGGGGATGCTCTGCTCCAGTCATTGACATCATGCAGCAGGCTTCAGCGTAGCGTTACAGTAGCTTATTCATTACATGCTGTTTAATAGGATGGAACAGTGCGAAAAAATGCAATTGATCCCGCATACTGAATTTCCAAACCACATGACCTCTGTAAAAGAAAAGTTCTAACCTTTATCATCTGGTTTTTGAAGTTCGTTAAATTGCTTGGCGAGGACATCATCGGGAGTGATGTTGGCCATTACGGAGCTTACTTTATTTTTAAAACCGGAAACCACCTTGTCCTTATCGTTCATTAAGGCTTCATAACCTTCTTTTGCCACATCTTTGGGATCGGATAATTTACTCTTATCCTGTACGATTTTGCTTTCCTCCATACTGGCTTTGTTAAAGAAATCAGTGTCAGTAGCTCCCGGAAGTAAGGCAGTGACGGTTACATTTTTGTCTTGAACCTCATGGCGGATTGCTTCGGAGAATGATAAGACAAAAGCTTTCGTGCCATGATATACAGATTGCCAAGGGCCTGGTGCTTTTCCCGCAATTGATGACACATTGAGTATTTTTCCGGAATTTTTAGCAGCCATTCTTTTTACAAAATGCTTGGTAAGAATTACCAGAGAGGAAATGTTTAGATTTATAATGTCCAGTTCACGTCTGATGTCTGTATCCTCAAATTTCCCATAAAGACCCTGGGCTGCATTGTTGACCAAAAATTCTATATCCACCCCCATGGCTTCTGCCTGTTCGCATGCCGCAAAAGCTGCGTCTGTGTCCATTAAGTCAGCTTGAATGGTTTTTACATCTACCCCGTAGTCCCTAAACTCGATTGCCTTGGTTTGCAATCTGTTCAGATCTCTGGATATAATAATTAGGTTATATCCATTTTTGGCAAATAAAAGTGCTAGTTCATATCCTATTCCACTTGTTGCACCTGTTATAAGCGCATACGTTGTTTTAGTTTCCATGATTGTATAGTTTTCCGGTTATGGTTTTAAGACTACTTTCACGCAATCATCTTCTTTCTTATCAAAAAGCTTGTAGCCCTTTGCAGCTTCAGATAATGGCAATGTATGGGAAATGATGTCTTCCAAGACTACTTCATTGTTCTGAACTAGGTCGAACAGTTTATCTATGTAATTCAATACAGGAGCTTGCCCTTGTTTGATCGTGATTGCTTTATCAAAAATCCTATGTAATGGGAAGTTATCGTAAGTAGACCCATATACTCCCACGATGCTAACGGTTCCGCCTCTCCTCACTGCTTTGAAAGCCATGTCGAGCACTTTCATACTGCCTTTTTCAAAATTGACAGTCGCTTTCATTTTATCCAGCATTGTACGCTCTGGTTCAAACCCTACTGCCTCCACGCATACATCAGCTCCACGACCTCCTGTCATCTCACGGATTGCCTCAATTACATCCACTTTATGCGGGTTAAGAATATCAACGGAGTTTACCGCTTTGGCCTTTTGAAGTCTGTAGTCAAGAGGATCGATTGCTATCACACGACTAGCACCCTTTATCCAAGCTGCCTTCTGAGCCATCAGTCCCACTGGGCCCGATCCAAATACTGCTACTACTTCGCCCCCTTTCAACTCGGCCCAATCTATAGCTGACCAGCCAGTGGGGAAAATATCTGTAAGAAATAGAACTTGCTCATCACTCATCTCTTCTGGGATAATCCTCGGACTGATGTCAGCATAAGGAACGCGGACATATTCTGCTTGCCCTCCTGCATATCCACCATATAAATCTGTGTATCCAAAGAGTGCCCCACCTTTGTCATCTGTTAGATCTCCGTTTGGGCCATAATGTTGATAATTTGAGTTTTCACAATGGGGTGAAGCACCGTGGTTACAAAAAAAACATTTCCCACAGGCAATAGGGAAGGGGACTACTACACGATCACCTCTTTTGAGGTTGGTAATGGAAGATCCTACTTCTTCAACTATTCCCATAAATTCATGACCCATGATCATGTTACTGGCTTGTGGAACAGCCCCACTTAAAATATGGAGATCTGAACCGCAAATCGCAGTAGAAGTTACTTTTAGTATTACATCTCTTTCATTTTCTAACTTTGGGTCTTCTACAGTATCTACCTGTATATTTCCGGGGCTGTGAAAAACGGCTGCTTTCATATCTCTTGATTTAAATTTGGAATGGTTATATTATACTGAATGAACAAAGTATTTGCCATTCAAATCCTGTGTCTTGAAAAATTAATATAACCTGCTGTATTAATGAGTGGCTGCTTTGAATTTTTGGAAGTGTAGCTTGAGAATTCAGGTGTCTCTAATACAAATACCTGGGCCGATTAGCTGTTAATCTATTAATAAAATCCAATTGGCTCAATAATATGTGTATCATAGCGGATGATTATTTAGTCAAGTTGAGTTTTGAAAGAAGGTATAATAATTATCCCTTTGAAATCAAAGGGATTGAATATCGAAAGAATAGGGTGTGGTAAAAAAAACACAGGTTGTTACTGGATTGTCCCACAGCCTTTCAATAGTTGTTCTGAGAATATTGATGGCGTATTTTTGTTGGGTTGGGGAAAGGGGATGCACCATGTGTTATCCTGTCTTCTATATAGAAAGGAAAGTGGGAGATTACGTGGCGACTTATGGGCTCTGCCTTAAATGTTATTGAAAGCTTAAGCTCGCCTATGGCTGTCTATTGGTGTCTTTGTCAAGATGATAACTTGAGTAAGAGAGATCACTATGGGTAATATGTACTGAGAAATGAATTCATTTAGCTTAATTTTATTGGTTAATGATTGGTTAATAGTTTTCAAAGCTAATATTCATACAACCATCACAAAATTTTCCTTGCTTAAATCCGTATCATGGTATTGATTTCGAGTGATTACTTTATGAATAATGGATTTGAGTAGGTCAAGGTCGGCTGGTTTATTTATGTATATTATTGGCACCATGGATTAGATATTTATCTATGTCTTCTTGTGAATTTGAATTAGAATATATAGCGATAGACAGATTTTTCAACTGCTCTGTTCTCCGGACCTTTGCAAGTTATTCAATTCCCCTCTTATGTGGCATATCCAGATCTAGAATAATGAGTTCTGGTAACTCTATGTCAGGATTTTTCAAGAAAGTAAGCAACTCTGATCCATTTACTACCCATTTAAGGGATATGACTAAATCCAATCGTTTGATTGCTTCAGTAAAAAACAATTTATCACCATTTTTATTACATGCTATAAGTATTTTAATCTGTCTCATGTTTTTTTTACCAAAGGATTGGAATTCAAATAATTCAATTAATTTATTCAAGTTGTTGGTTAATGCAATTACTATGTAATAATAATCAATAAATTTTATGTGCCAGTGCAGTATTTATAATATTATTATTTGAACTACTGTTTGTATTTTATTTAGATTAACTTAGGTGGATGACTGTTGAAACTATAAGACTTAATTTATAACTATATGGCAAGTGTTAATCATTGTCTTTGTAATGTGACATTATCGGAAAAATTAGTAACAATATGGTGTTCAATGAAATTTTAAAAAGTCTCTATTACCCCATTTTTATGGTTGGCAAGATATTGGCGAAGTTAATAAAAGGCATTAGCCTGTACTGATGTTAGATTTGGCCATCCAGTTCCGGAGACTTTTAATACGTCCAGTTTAGGCTATATCCGTTAGGCATATGAGGATATAAGATTCAGAAATATTTCAGTTACTATAATTTATTTACCACTTAAAAATAGACAACACGATGAACACAGATCAAACAGAAGGAACAGTTGCTAAAACTATTGAATCGCAAACCGCTAAAATACCGTCAGATGTATTTTTGTGGTCGTCACTTTCAGCTATGGGAGCTTCTTTATGTTTAAAGCTATGTAAACAAGACCATTTAGCTTTGTTTGTAGGACAATGGGCAGCTCCATTTATGCTTTTGGGCATTTATAATAAAATTGTAAAAACAGAAGGCTCTGACAAGAGATCCTAGGTTCACCATTGGCATTTGCATTTCACGCATAGACAAATGTCCGAAATGACTTTCCACATGGTGTCTTGAATGAAGAGGAGCTATGAGGAAAAATCGGGCAGCCTTGCCAGCCTAGTTTACTAGGATTCTTCCTCTAAAAGGAATTGGCTTAGCATGATGAGGGTCAAAAAAAGGGCAGAATTTCTGCCCTTTTCTTTTTTTTGCAAAGTAATGAAGATTCCTTCTCAATAGGAATCCTGTGATTCTTATGGTTTTCAGAGGATCCAATTACTGTGACAACCCGCCTCACTACCTCTAAATCTACTCAACCCGAAACTGATCAATAACATACTTCTTCTTCTATAGATCTATAAGTGGAAAGAATTTTATGTGAGTTTGTAGTGAAAGAATAATTCAGTGCTTCTTCCGATATTCCATGCCATACTAATACAAGTATAAACTCTGCCACCGCATCCAGTAAATATACAGCAGGTAGGGTATCGGTTAGAAATAATAGGATATCTATTAGGCCTGGTGCCATCGAAGATGAAATTAGCCAAAAGTATAATCGGGTAATTTGTTTTTCTTTCAAATGATGCCGAATTAGACCAGTCCAATTACAAAAATTAGAATCCCTACCACTTTGATCAGCCATAAATCATTTTTTGGCCCGGTGATATCTAAGAAGGTAGACATCGAAATTAATGGCCAGATTCCAGTGATTAGATAGTAACTACTTTGAATTTTCAGCAGAGCATTATAGTGTTTTGATTTTCTGAATCACATGGCAATTATATTTGTTGGTGAGGTAATCGCACGTTGTTAATTCTGCAAACTTTTGCATTGTCCATTATGGATAAATCACGTAAGCCCATGGTCCGATAGGGATAGTCCTATGATTAAATCCAAGCTTCTGACAACTGTTTACTCACCTAGCTCCAACAACATTTACCGGGAGGGTACAAAAGGAAAAGATACATGCAAGGTCAATAGGATAAGTGAGATCGATATGGATTAATTTATATCCGAAGGCAGCCTACATCTTTCGGTGATTGAGGTGCCTGGCATGCAGTCTTGTGAGTAATATATATTCCTTCTGCTTTTTGATGTATTTCGTGTGTACCCGAGCTCATAGTTTGATGCTATTTCCCTTGTTTCCTTTTTTTGACAAAATAACCTATTCCTATACTGATTATTGTAAAGGGTAATATAGTAAAAATTACAAGTTATATTCCTATGATAAGTTTTGTTTGTTTATTTAATTATTGCAATATATGTGTCGCAACTTATAGAGTTAATTTGTTCTTCATATCGGGATTTAATTATTATGGCGTATTGATTGTAAAGAATTTCGCTGGTTTCACTTTTAGTTATAATAGAAAAAATGAACAAGTGGGCATTAACTTCGTTAAAATATAAAAGGCTTACTTTTTAGGCCTGCAAAGAATTATGTGTTAATCATTTACAATGTGAAATTATGAGGGAATTCGGTCTAATTATTTTAGGTGTTATTATACTTGGGGCAATTATAGTCCTTACTTTAGTGATGAAAGTTATAGAATTCTTTATGGGAGGGATTTTATTTCTACTGGCGATAGTAGTTTTACTGTATATTTATTTCAAGATCAAAAATAAGGTGTCTTGAGCGTATGTGTATTTAGCTGAAAAGGAAATTTTATAATATAATCTAGGTGCGTTGCGTTGGATAAGAATAAAGCATACCCACTTTTCATTAAGGTAGCTATGCTGATGGGTTTTACATGGTAGGATCTGGCAGCCGCTTAAGAATCGGATTCTGGTTTAGAAAGCTGCCATCCCTGTTACCCACCTTTCGCCTGTTACTATGCATTGGCTAATAATGCGTTTCGTTTTTCAACTTTTACTTCATAGTGAGGTTTTTCTCCTTGGTAATAATACGCCGTTGTGTGATTTGTTAGTGATTGATTTCATTAATAGCTCTAACCATATGCCATTCTAGTAATATGAGCCAAATTCGCTCTAATACCTTTTTTAAGTAATAGGCAATGCTATTTCAATCTGATTATCTTACTTAATCTTTTTGTATAGTGGCCATGATTACCCGGCTACCTTTTCATGCTATCTGTTTACAGGATATTAAGTCAAATTGGTAGGGTCCATTTTAAAGGAGAGTAATAATTTGACTATAATATTAGTAGTTTTGGATATTTTTAGTATACAAGTGTTGCATAAGTATACAAGTGTTACATATATGTGGCTATTTTAAATGCTCAATAACCCGAGTTTTAGCAAGGGGAGCTGTTATAGGACTGTTTTGAAGTGCCTTTGAAAGTGGTATTGATTTAGCTGGTATTCATATGACAAAATTGAATAAATAATTCACTTATATAAATTAAGAAATTATGAGGGAACATGATCAAATATCCGGAAGGCTTAATAAATTCTGCTTTTTACTAATTGTCCTTTTCTTATCCGTAGCATGCGATAGTGGGAATACTGGCAACAAAGATTCTCAGATGGACGATGATTTAGTTGAGGAAAGGGCGTTTGCAATTGAAGCAACCTATTCTAATCTAGCAGAAATCAGAATGGGAGAACTGGCCCGTTCCAAGACAAAGTCCGAATCAGTACTCCAATTTGCAGAGATGGTGGTAAAAGAACACTCCACTGCTTTGGATAAGCTAAAAGCAATCTCTAAAGAAGAAGGTTTTGATCTTCCTGATACGTTGAAAACGAATCAGAAGCGTATTCAGGGAGAGATTTCAGCGTTACAGGGTTCCGCATTTGACAGTGCTTATATGCTGGAACAGATTAAAGCCCATGAGCAGGCCCAAACATTATTTCAAAGTGTAATTGATGAGGATGCTCATCCTAGTTTTATAGATTATGCCAAAACCACGCTTGAGCATGTCAATGCCCATCTTAGTAGAGCAGAGGAAATAACAGTTGACATGAAAAGTCAGACCGTGGAGAAGAATCTAAATAACCGGTAAAAAATGCCAGATCAGATGGATCCCGATTCATAATTAAAATAGGCTGAAGATCTGATTCTGATTTAGAAAAGAAACCATATATTTTGTTTTCGTGCAGTATTTGCACGGATGATATGCTTGTCATTAGGCTGCTCTACCAGATGATTACAGTTAGTGGGATTCCTGTCCTCAAGCTAGATACTGATCCCTTCGAATAACTTAACCTATGAGATTTATAGATTCAAAATCCCATGGTGTCTTAGATTATCTATCAGGAATTTTGTTAGTGGGGAGTCCTTGGATTTTTGGGTTTGACCATCATAAGTCAGCTATGTGGATTATGGGTGTGGTAGGAACTATGATCATTATCATGAGTCTGCTGACTAAATATGAGCTTGCCGCAGCACGGATTGTTCCACTTAAATCTCACTTGGTTGCTGATGTACTAGTGGGTGTTGTCCTTATCTTTCCTCCATGGATATTTGGTTTTGAGGAGGACATAAAGTGGCCTCATAGTGCTTTCGGATTTATGATGTAGGGTGCAGGTTTGATGACAAAAAAGAGCGTTACTTCACCTTAAGTTGAATCACCATAAGACTTAATTCCAGACCACTCTTTATGCGGGCGGAGTGAAATAGGGGAGTAGTCCCCTTACACTTACCAGGTTGTCATCGAGAGCACAGTAGAGTAGCTGTAGGTCATCCACAAGCAACAATGTAGACAATGACCCAGAGTTTATTTACAAGTTATTATTAAATGCCCATGAGAAAAGGTTCTCACACAGGGGAATGATTATCCGCGGGCATTCTCCCGAATCGAATTCGGGACAGGCTATCCCGACAAGTCGGGACAGGTAATGACCACTGAAAAAACAAATTATAAACAGATGAAATGTTTATGCCCATAGCGCTAATCCAGCGCTGTTTATGCACGTAACAGTAATGACATTTAGCAGATCTGGCCAGTATTCGTTGGGAATTTTTGTCACACGTGTAGACGCTAACAAAAGTCTTTTTAACGGCGCAAGTGGAGGAGCTATTGAATTGAAGACTTTAGATTAGCCCTTAATGTCTGCTTTTTGGGCCCGATCCTGCTCACCTCATCATAAAAGCCTTTGAGGTGAGTTTGGATCCCTGAAAATGCCCGGGATGAATATTGAGCTCTTCCAGGTAAATGTGGTAAGCATGTCTTTGAGCGCCGCTGAAGTAACCTTGAAAAATTCATGCAAGCCCTGAGGCAAAAGCAAGCTGAGGTAGTCCTTTTCTTCCAGTTCCTTTTTCAGCAAAGAAAATGGATTCAGTCAATTCCCCCAACTTTTAGGACTGATCCGATTTTTGTCCGAAATGTATCCGGAAATACAAAAAGCCACTGATTATCAGTGGCTTTTGTCGGGGTGGCAGGATTCGAACCTACGACCTCCACATCCCAAATGTGGCGCGATACCGGGCTACGCTACACCCCGAAACTCCTACCGATCTTCCGCCAAACCCATTGGTTTTCTTTAACCTGAATTGAAGATTGCTATGGGCTTTGCTTCGATTGGAGTGCAAATCTAGTAAAATATTTAGCAATCAGTACCGATTGGGAAATAGTTTGGAAAAATAATTTTCACTGAGCCGGAGCTGCGCCACGTTTCCTTTTCCAACATCCTTACTGTAAGTGGGATACCGAAAAAGATGACCGGTAGTCAAGTATACAGACCATGGGTTCCTGCCCATGGTCTGTGGGGATTTTTCCAGTTTCCCGGACTAAGCGTTTACCCTGGATTCCCGGTCCCAGTTTCGGTGATTGGAAATGGCAGTGACAAATTCCCCGGGGCTCTTGTCGATCAGCAACGCCTGGTCTTCCGCTTCTCCTGCTTCCTCCATGGATGCATAGGTCTTTTTCCATAGCTCCACCGCTTCTCCGCTCAAGGCAATTGCTTTACCGTGTGTAAAGGCTTCATCGATAAACTGCACGGCCTCTTTGTTCTTCTGAAGTGTGGCGATGCTTTCTTTGCCTCCCGGTACCAATACTGCATCAAACAACACCGATGAGGTGGTCAGGAAGGTAGCATCTATCTTGATATCGCCTCCTTTGGAAGGGGTGATTTTCCCCAGGCGTGTGCTGACGATCTTCACGGTGGCTTTTTCTTTCGTCAGCAGGCTGGAGAATCGGTCCAAGACAGCTGCATCCACGCCGTCTGCTGCCAAGACAGCTATTTTGCGGTTGGTAATACCGGGTTTTTTGGTATTCAACATACTCAGTGCCGGTGACTTTTCCAGTTTATGGTCAGTTTCCCTAGGTTGGTAGTCGTCAGGGTTGGCGTCGGCGGGAAAACTTTCGTTAAGGGGTTTTGCCGGCTTGGGGATAGGAGCTATCCCTAGACCCTCTGCCACCTTGTTTGCCAGCCCTTCGTCGATATAGGTCAGCATTCCCACTATCCGCTCTCTAATGCTGTCTGTTTCCAGTTTGCCGAGTTCAAACCGCAACGCGTTGATAATGTGGTTTTGCTCAACTTCCGACTGACTGGCATAGAACAGCTTAGCCTGGCCGAAATGGTCCATAAAGCTTTTACTCCTGCTTCGGATCTTGTTTCCGTCTACACGCTCATGGTGGGAGACATACCCACCGTCTTTCATCTGTGCCTGAAACGGGCACCCTCCGTTCAGTTTGTTTGGACTATAGCTGGTTTGGCCGACATTGATGGTCTGCCGCATCAAGCCGTCCCGCTGGTTGTTGTGTACCGGAGCCACGGGCCTGTTGATGGGGATTTCGTGGAAATTGGGCCCACCCAGCCTCAGAAGTTGTGTGTCCGTATAGGAAAACAGCCTGCCCTGAAGGAGGGGGTCGTTGGTGAAATCAATCCCTGGTACTACGTGACCGGGATGAAAAGCGACCTGTTCTGTTTCTGCAAAGAAATTGGAAGGGTTTCTGTTCAGTACCATTTTACCTATGATCTTGACAGGGACCAGTTCTTCAGGGATGATTTTGGTTGGGTCAAGTAAATCAAAATCAAATTTATGCTCATCTTTTTCAGCTACCAGCTGCACTCCAAATTCCCACTCAGGATAATTTCCCTGTGCTATGGCTTCCCAGAGGTCTCTCCGGTGGAAATCCGGATCGAGGCCGGATATTTTCTGCGCTTCGTCCCAGGTGACTGCATGGGTACCAAGGACTGGCTTCCAATGGAATTTGACGAAGAAGGATTCATTGCCGGCATTCACAAACCTGAAGGTATGTACACCAAATCCTTCCATCATACTGAAGCTGCGGGGAATTGCCCGGTCACTCATCGCCCACATGATCATATGCATGCTCTCGGGCATGACAGAGACAAAATCCCAGAAGGTATCGTGTGCGGATGCGGCCTGCGGGATTTCATTGTGCGGTTCAGGCTTCACTGCGTGGATCAGATCAGGAAACTTCAGGGCGTCCTGGATAAAGAAAACCGGAATATTGTTTCCCACCAGGTCGTAGTTCCCTTCCTCGGTATAGAACTTGACCGCGAAACCCCTCACATCCCTGGCCAAGTCGGTACTCCCCCTGGAGCCAGCCACTGTACTGAAGCGTGTAAACACCGGTGTCCGCTTGCCTACCTGGGTTAGAAACTTCGCCTTGGTGTAGGCTGAGAGATCCTCTGTCAACTCAAAGTAGCCATGCGCTGCGGCACCTCTGGCGTGGACGACACGCTCGGGAATCCGCTCATGGTCAAAGTGTGTGATTTTTTCGCGGAGATGGAAATCCTCCAGAAGGGAAGGCCCCCGCTCACTGGCTTTCAGTGAGTTTTGGTCGTCATTGATCCGTAGTCCTTGGTTAGTGGTCAGATACTCACTGGTCCCATCCTCCTTGAATCTTTCCAGATCCTCTGCTTTGGGGTCAAATTCTTTTTCGTTTTCTCGGTTTTTTTTGCTGTCTGGCATGATGTGGTCCGTTTATAAATAAAATCAGGTATGACTAACTACCCAAAAGCATTCCACGATGAGGCAGGTTAACTGGCGGTTTCTTTCCAAAAAAGACCAACCCTGTCTAATTCGTATTAAACCGGGTTAACCATTACATTTTTACATTCCCTTCGGATCTCTTCCCGAGGCTCTCTGTACTGCTTGATACCGGAAGCACCAGTCAGATTACCTCAACTGTAACTTATTTTTCTCATTTAGGAAAAATAAGTACCACCCGGATTAAAGTGCGACAGCGCAGGGTCAGGCGGCTGTTACGGAATAAACAAAGGGATGAATCTTGCCCATTTTGAGGATTTGTGAGGGAAATAGGAGGAAGGAAGAACCTCGGTGATCCTGCTTTTTTCCACTTTTGGCCCGTTTTGGATAGCTGGACGGGAGTTTGAGCTATGTTCTCCATTATTTTATGTACATGTGTTAAATCAACCTGTTATGACTATGGCTACACCAAGATTTATGACTCCACTTACCAAAGTATTGGAAAGTCTGGAACAAAAAGGATACGGAACTGAGCTGGTACTGGATAAGGAAGGCGCTCAGTTGGATGCGAGTGGGAGGTATTATCGCCCAGAAGAGCTGACCATCGTAAAAGTGTACCGCTTTGAAGGCGAATCGGACCCTGCTGATATGTCAGTGATTTATGCCATCCAATCACACGACGGCAAAACGGGATACATCATGAATGCATATGGGACCTACTCGGATCAGGATAATCCGTATTATGACGATTTCATCCGGGAGGTGAAAGTGGAAGAAGTTGAGGAACTTTGACCTATACGATAACTATATCGGGCTTTGAATAAGTATAACCAATGCCATGATTTGATAACGTATGCGTAACCGCGCATACCCAGATAGTGCTTCCATAAACTGGTTAATATAGATACTTCAATGGTGGGCCGATGGTAGGTTTACGATACGAATGCAACAGTTTATTACGGTTACATTACTGGTACCTATTACATGGTTATCCGTGGAGAAGAAGTGGTTTAGATTCCTCTCTATGGTGAATGACCTTTTGAAAGGCTTGTGTTAGCAAACTATCCGGATTGCTAACGCAAGCCTGTTTTTTTGCCTAATTAAATTTGCCTGGATTTTTCCTTGGTTTGGGAGGGAGACTAGGGTATAAATGGGCGTTTTTGAGGATTGGGTGTATATTTTCTATGATTTCAGTTGTATACGTGCTGGGATCGATGGGTGACAGCCGCATGCTTTCTGTAGGTGCCGGGTTGTTTTTTTGTTCCGGTTCAACTAGGGCAGGTTAAAACAGCTCTTGAAAGACAGTTGCAAACTTAGTGCTGGTAGTGTAATGATTTAATAATGTTAGGTTAATATATATGTAATTTTTTATAGTATTTAGGTTAAATAAATGTTGATAACAAGTGAATTTATTATTAGTTTAATAAGTCGTTATTTCATTTTTGAATAATATCCATTTTGATTTTTTGAATAGACGGAAATGTACTTTTGCTGTCTCAAACCAAAATGATATACTGACTATGCATAACTTTACTGATAATTCAGTTTATAGGGTATTTACTTCTATCAGAATACTATACTTATTGCTCTTAGTGGGGTTGTCTTCACCACTACTCTCCTACGGAGCGGGAGGCAGGGAGGATGAGCGGATTTCCGGTCTGGTAAAGGATGCCACGGGTGAGCCTTTGCCCGGAGTGAGCATACTGGAGAAGGGCACCAACAATGGGACCGTCTCGGACCTGGAAGGTAGGTTTAGCATCCAGGTCCAATCTTCGGAATCCGTCCTGGTCTTCAGCTTCCTAGGTTTCACCACCCAGGAGATCGTGGTGGGAAACAGGGCCAGCGTGGAAGTGGGTATGCTGGAGGACGCCAGGGATTTGTCTGAATTTATCGTGGTGGGCTATGGTACACAGGAGAAGAAGGATGTGACAGGTTCCATGGCAACCATTAAATCAGAGGACTTTAACCGTGGGATAGTAAATTCCCCGGAAGACCTGATCCAGGGTAAGGTGGCCGGGGTGAATGTGCTCGGAGCAAGTGGAGAGCCCGGTGGAAACCAAAATATAACGGTACGTGGTCCAGGGGGTATCCGAACCGGCAACTCCCCGCTCTTTGTGATCGATGGGGTGGTGTTGGATAATTCCGGGACTGGAGGTAATTACAATCCCCTGAACTTCATCAATCCCCAGGATATCGAATCCATTGATGTGCTAAAGGATGCATCTGCCACCGCCATCTATGGTGCAAGAGGTGCCAATGGGGTGATTATCGTATCCACCAAGAAAGGAAAAGAAGGCGTATCTGCCATCAATTACTCGTTGGGCTATGGGATTGCGAATCTGGCCCGGCAGCTGGATGTGCTCAATGCCGATGAATACAGAACTCAGGTGCCTGCCGTGGGGGGGATTCTTCAGGATTCGCTCGCCAATACCAACTGGCAGGAAGAAATCACCAGAACGGCTATTACCCAAAACCATAATCTCTCCATGAACGGGGGAAGTGAGAAGCTGGTCTATTATGCTTCACTGGGCTACCAGGATCAGCAGGGTATCCTGAAAGGCAGTGAGTTGAAACGGTATACAGGTAGATTAAACGTGTCCCAGAAATTTCTCGAAGGGGATATCTTATCGGTAGACTTTAACCTGAGTGCCTCGCAGACTCTGAACAGAAGGCCGCCCATTACCTCGATGATCGCCAATGCGATTGCTGCGAACCCCACCTTTCCTGCCTATGAACCGGATGGTAGGCCATTCAGGGATCCCACGGGATCCAATCCGCTCCGTGCATTGGAAATCTTCGACGACCACACCAGAGTGAACAGGGTAATAGGCAACCTTACTGCCTCGCTGAAAATAAGTGACTCATTTACTTTCAGGACTAACATTGGGATAGACAATTCAAATTCAGAACAGGATATCCAGACTCTGCCCAGTCTTGAACCCCAGCAAATCGGGAGGTTGGAGATCGTAAATGGGTACAACAAAAATTTTCTGATTGAGAACTACCTGACTTATACCTATAAGGATCTGCGCCAGACACTCACTGCGTTGGCAGGCTTCTCCTACCAGGATATTTTTGTGCAGGGCAGGTCCAGCAGTATCAATGAATTTCCTATATCGGACATCGACCCGCGGTACAATCCGGGGCTTGGTCAGGATCTCTCGCTGGCCAATAACAGGCCCACAGGGTTTGCCACCCAGAACGAGCTTCAGTCCTTCTTTGGCAGACTGAATTACCAACTTCATGACAAATACCTGGCTACTGCCACGGTAAGGGCGGACGGTTCGTCCAAATTTGGGGAAAACAACAAGTACGGCGTCTTTCCCTCGTTCTCCTTGGGCTGGAGGATATCAGAGGAAGAATTTATCCGGCAGCTTCCTGTAGTATCTGAACTGAAGCTTAGGGCAGGCTGGGGCCAGACAGGCAACCAAGAGATCCCTTCCAAGATCACAAGGCCGCTGTTTACCGCCCAGGTAAGTGCGGGGACAAGCTATCCACTCACGGAAACCGGGTCTTTCCCGGCGGGCATCACCTTTAGCAGACTTGCCAATCCCAATCTCCAATGGGAGGTCTCCACACAGTTCAATGCCGGGTTGGATTTCGGTTTTTTTGACAACACACTGGTGGGATCTGTGGATTACTTCAGAAAAGTATCAAACAATATCCTATTGGAAGTGATCCCTGCGGATCCGGTACAACCTGCGACCACTACCTGGGTGAATGTGGAAGATATGAACATCATCAATTCGGGTGTGGAGATTACCCTAGACTATAGAAAGAGGGTATCCAATACCATTAGCTACAGCATAGGGGGCAACGTGACCTTTATAGACAATGTGGTCAGAAACTCCCCGTACTCCATAATCCCTTCCGGCAGTGCGACGGGGGCGGGGCTCTCCTCGGCCACCATCAACGGATACCTGAATGGACATCCGATCGGCTCGTTTTACCTGTTGGAGCACATTGGGTTTGATGAGGCGGGCAATAACTTGTTTAGGGATGTGAACAATGACGGGATTGTCAATGATCAAGACCGGATCGTGGCAGGTACAGCCCTGCCTAATTTCCAGTATAACTTTTCGGGAAGTTTCAGTTACAGGCGTTTCGACCTCAGTTTTAACTTCACCGGGGTATCCGGCAACAAGGTATACGACAACACCGCCAATGCCTCCTTCTTTAAACTGAGGCTTGCCCGGGGCCTCAACACCATCCCCGAAGCCATCGCGTTTCCGGAAGAGTCTGTCAACAACCCGGCACCTGTCTCTACCAGATACCTGAAGGATGCTTCCTACCTGAGACTGAATAACCTGTCTTTGGGGTACAATGTCAATGCGGCAAGCTTGGGTTTTGGAAAATGGGTTCAGAACCTGAGGTTCTCCATTACCGGACAGAATCTATTCGTCATCACCCCATACAATGGCTATGACCCTGAGGTAAATACCGACCGTACCATAAATGGGGTTTCTTCCTACGGCATAGACTATATGAGCTATCCCCGGGCTAGAACTATCACGCTGGGCCTTAATCTGATTCTTTAATTACCTGAATACATTAATTATGAAAAAGCTATTGATTGCTATCCTGACACTGCCCGTCCTACTAATGGGTGGATGCACTGATCTGGAAGAGAATATACTGGATGAAACCTCTGCGACGGGGCTTTCCCAGAACGAAATCGTCGAAGGCAACGTGGCTGCCGCCTATGCAGTCTTCCCTGATCTGTTCAATCACGTCAATTATTTCAACCTGCAGGAAATATCCACAGACGAGGCGATTCTTCCGTTCAGGGGAGGGACTGACTGGGGGGACAACGGAATTTTTGTGGGGATGCATACACATAACTTTATCACCACAGATCCGAGGATACGGGATACCTGGAGCCTGATCATGAGAGGCATATCAAGATGTGTATCTGCCATCAATGTGATCCCCGGGACCAGTGAGGAGAATGCCGGGGCCTACATTGCAGAAATGAGAGCCTTGCGGGCGTTTTACTCCCTGTTGAGTTTTGATCTGTTCGGGCTGGTATTTGTGAAGGAGGATGTAAATGCCACTTCGGTGATTTTGAGGGGTGAAGAAGCTTTTGCTTACATAGAAGCAGAACTCCTCGCTGCTGAGAATGCGGTGAATCCCAACATTGGCCCAGGAAGAATGTCCACAGCCGCGATCCAAGGACTTTTGGCCAGGTTATACCTGAATGCAGCAGTTTATAAGGACCGGTATGCAACCAGTTTTAATTTTACCCAGGCAGCTATGGACAAAGTGATCGAATACTGTGACAAGATCATCGGATCAGGCAGGTTCCAGCTATCGCCAGACTATTTCGCGATGTTTGACGATGAAAACCACACCAATTCCGAACTGATATTTGTATATGACCAGCGTGCAGAGCTCAACGGGCATAACCGTCTGGCTTATTTCTCCCTTTCCGGTGACCATTATCCGCTGCCAAACTTCCCCAGTGCCAATGGGACAGATGGCCCGGGCATCACTTCGGATTTCTACGATACCTGGACCGCTGCTTACGGCGCGACTGATCCGGCGGATGCCGATCCCAGATTCTATAAAAAGAACCTCGTCATACCGGCGGATTCCTGTGTAAGTGCGGGAGATTTTGAATTGGACCGCGGTATACTCAGAGGACAGCAGTATGGTCTGATCAGAAATCCCGATGGCTTTCTCAGATGTGCGGACGGTGTAGGTTATAGGGTGGGGAAATTGTTTTCAAGAACGAGGAACAGGCCTGATCTTGCAGTGAATTTCACACGTGAGATAGATTATACCACCGCAGGCAGCTTTTATTCCACCGGCTATAGAGTGCTGAAGTATGAGTTTGGCAAAAAGTCTGCTTCAGGCAGAAACTTCGGTGATGCGGACATCGTGCTGATACGGCTCGCTGATATCTACCTGATGAGAGCTGAAGCCAAACTGCGGGGAGCAGGTGACAGGGCAGGGGCAATCGCTGACCTGAACACTGTAAGAGCTGCCAGAACGGCCTACGGCTTCACAGCCCCTTTGCTTAACGAAATAGACCTGGATATCCTGTTCAGAGAGCGGGGTTTTGAATTCTACTGGGAGATGCAGCGACGTACAGATATGATCAGGTTTGGGAAATACGAAGGACAATGGACAGAGAAAACAGACAGCAATCCCCAGAAAAGATTGTTCCCGATTCCCCAGACAGCCTTGGATGGTGCGTCCAATATCCCGGGCTATCTTGAGCAGAATCCCGGCTATTGAGCTAGTTTGGCTATCCCGGAAGGGGGTTGGACCTGAATCTATGTCCTAACCCCTTCCTCTGTCTTGGAACGGATGGATACTTTGCCGCATGGACACCCATGCGGTATTTTTTTATGTAGGCCCGGGCGGTGGCTTGTCAAGGAAGCTATCTGCCAAGGGTCTTCCCTGGCCATCCCTCTGCCGCAAGGACTCCTGTGGTCAGACAAGCTATACGTTGGGTTTAAAAACCGGTGGCGTAGGGGCACACAGTGGACGGATGGGGTATAGCTGTATCCCGGTCATCTTTGGTTTGACCGGAAAAGTGAGCCATACCATCTTCGTTTTCAACCGGTGCTTTGGGATGTGTGCTGTAATTCCGTTGATAGAAATCAGCCTGTAACAGACTGCCCAGCCTAGCTAACGGTAGTGAATCGCTTAAGCTGGATAGCGCTTTGGAAGTCTTCCCTCGCTTGTTTCCAAACGTGGACAGAAAACAAACCCCTCCGGTGGGTCAGGAGGCTTCTCCTGCGTATCACCTTTGGACACATCAACTGGATGAGACTCAATAGACTTCCTTCAGGGACCTGATTGTCTGCTTCTGCAGGTCAATCAAAAAATGATCTGAAGGGTGACTGTCCAATAGCTCATGGAAGATATCCAAAAACATGACCAAATTGGTATGGAATCCTTCCTGGGAGGCAGGTGTTTTTTTCTGAAGAGCCATCGTGAAAACAGTGTCATAGAATGCGAGCCTTTCCTCCGCTATCTGATGCTTTCCCAGTTCATTTCCATTCTTCACCAAATAGAAGTCCTCCAAAAGGCTTATTCCTGACACATCTTTGATATTTTCCAGGTCAGGGTAGGAGAGAAGCACTTCTTTTAGCTGGGCAGACTCCATGGTTTTGGTCGATAGAAAGTCATTTCCTTCCTGGATAGAACTACAGCTGGACCAGTAGGCCATTTCCAGAAATGTCAAATCTGTAAGCTCCTGCAGGAATTCACGCGGCCAGTCTTCAGAGGCAAACCGTAGCCGTATCAGGTCCTTGAGGTGGTTTCTGGTATATTCCAGGTAGTTGGTGGAGTTCAGGATTGCCAGATCCCAGACTCCGGGGTTATTGGTTTCTTCCAGCCTGGTATGCTCCAGTCTGTACAAATCGAAAAACTCATCCATCCCTGGCACTTCCTGCAGGAGAACGGTTTCTACTTCGATTTTCATCTCAGATTTCTTAGTCATAATTTTATATGCTGGTGGAAAAGCCGCTAAAGAGGGTACTTGGATGTTGAACAGGCGGGAACCATTCCGGGCAGTATGGATACCTGTGGTATTGAAATGCATGTGCCCGGCAAAATGGACGCGGAGTCCCGCATCGGTATACGCTTCGGAGGTGCTGGGCGATGGGGCTCTGCTGAGTTGAAACCTGGAAGGTCCAAAAAGGTTGGCCATTTTTTCGGAAGTTCCGTTGTAAAATTCTACCAGCGGATAGTGGCTGAAGGAAAGCACTAGTTTACCGCGCTTCTCAGCTTCCCGGGTTACTTTCTTGATCCATTCGATTTGGTGCTTTTTGAATTCCAGTGCCAGATTAAAGCCTGCCCCTGAACCTGTCCATGATATGTTCCCATGCTCCGTGCTATCCCCTGGGGTGTACACATTGCCATCAATAGCCAGCAGCCAGATCCCTTCCACTGGCTCTACCACATAGCTGGCATCCGGGAGAAAGTATCCCGTCTGGCCGACACGGAAAGACCTGCTGTCCAGGCTGGATTGAGCTTTGACCTCTTCAAAACTGTAGGCATCATAATCGAAATCCAGAAAAGGATGCGACCAGAATAAGTCATCTGCATGGGGAAAGAAGCCAAACTCCCGGAGCTCATCACAGATCTCATCATATCCCCAATAATTGATTTCTTCCGAGGTCGCTGCAGTACTTTCCCGGCTATCCTTTCCCTTCCAGTCCTTTCCGGCCAGTACTTGACTTTCTCCGTGTTTTCCCATGAAATCGGACTTTCCCGCCGGACCTCCAAATGGTTTGACCGGGTCATGATTGCCCGTGGTGATAAAAAACCTCATGCCGTAGTTCTGGGCATAGCCTTCAAGGATACGCCTGAGTGCTTTCACATTCATGGGTTGGCCGTCGTCTGTGAAATCACCGGGAAGTACGACGATCCTGATACCTCTTGCCGCAAGCTGGTCGAGAGTAGTCAATAAGGCAAAATAGTTTTCATTGAAAAGCCGGGTAGAGGTAGCCTGTGCCTGCATGGTCCGGATGGTAGCTGGTTTTCCGGAGGGGGTATAGACTGTCTGAAAACCGGATCCGGTGAGATCTGCAAACACATCCTGGAGATGGATGTCGGATACAAATGCAATCTGGGGTTCTGATTGGGCGTGGAGATCTCTGTAAACTACACTGAAAGCAAGGAGCAGGATTGATGGGAGATAACCCGAAAAATACCTGAATCTTACTGTTTGCTTTGATGCCATTATATGGAATTGAGGTGTATCTGCTAATTTTACTTTGGTTAATGCCGGAAAACCTGGGCAGAATGATCCGTCCGCGAGCCTATGGGTTGGACCCAACTGTTAAACTTCAAGATAATAAAGAATATAATTACCGGACTGGCCTTCAATTTATTGTTATGTTTTACCTATGGAAGGAGCTGCCTGGTGGGGAGGGACTATAGGACTGAGGGAAAGTTTCTCCTGGAAGTATGATGACTACTACACTTCAGGCTCACGGAATGTCCCAGTATAAGGATCCAGCAGGCATTTCCCTCACTGATGAAGCTTAAGGCCGCTAAGGGTTTGGACATTGGATATTAAGCTTTCGTTAATATGTGGATCCGAGGGGGGCGAAGCGCATCCGATATGGGAAACCGGCTTAGTTTTGCGTATGAAAAAGATATACCTGATTTTTCTCTTTGGGGTAAGTTGCCTCCAGATCTTCGCCCGGCAGTCGGATGGGTTCAAACTGCATGCCCATAATGATTACCTCCGGAATGTTCCTTTTTGGGAAGCCTTGGCAGCTGGCTGTGCTTCGATTGAAGTGGATGTGATTCTGCAGGATGGACAGCTTATGGCCGCCCATGAGGTCCAGTCCATACAGGAAGGCAGAACGCTGACGAGCCTTTACCTGGATCCCATCAGCCACGCAAAAAAACTGGGTATCCGTGATGGGGTTGAGTTCTCTTTGCTTGTGGATTTCAAAACGGAAGCCTATGCGACCATGGAGGTACTGCTCGCTGAACTCCGCGGCTTTGAACCGCTGTTGTATTCCCCGGACAATCCTTCAGGATTGAAGCTCGTCATTTCAGGAAACAGACCGAAGGTAGAAGACTATATCCATTACCCTGATTATATTTTGTTTGATTATCAGGATACGACGCTGGATGAATCTCTTCCGTGGCATAAAATCGCTATGGTGAGCTTAAGCTTCCGGCAGTTTTCCAAATGGAATGGAAAAGGAAGAATGGTAGCCGTGGAGAAGGATAATCTCCTCAGTTTTATAACACAGGTGCATTCTTTTGACCGTCCGGTCAGATTTTGGGGCTCTCCAGATAGCAAATCTGCCTGGAAAGCTTTTGCTGATCTGGGGGTGGACTACATCAATACCGATACGCCGGCTGAGGCCAGACAGTACCTTCAGAATCTGCGGAAAAACAGTTATGGGAACCGGAAGATCCATCCCGTAGTCCAGCCATCGTTCAGGCAGGATGGTAAGCAAGGTCAGGTGGACAGGATACTATTCCTGATCGGTGACGGGAATGGGCTGGCTCAGATTTCGGCAGGCCTTTTTGCAAATGGCAACCGGCTTAATATGACTCAGCTTAAAAATATCGGACTGGTAAAGACCCAGTCAGAAGATGATTTCACCACGGACTCAGCGGCTGGAGCCACGGCCTATGCGACAGGTAAAAAAACCAACAACAGAGCGATCGGAGTGGATGCATCCGGTAACTTCCTTAGGAATCTTCCAGAGCTGATCCGGCCATACGGTTTCAGCTCAGGGATAGTCACCACTGACCGGGTTACGGGAGCTACCCCGGCGTCCTTCTATGCCCATCATGATGAGCGGGATGAAGTGGATTCTATCGCCTCCTTTCTGGCATTCAGTGATCTGGATTTGTTTATCGGAGCTGGGAGAACTGATTTTGTTAAGTTCGGGAAAGACAGGTTGGAGGATCTGAAGCAGCAGGGTTTTGAACTGGTGGAGGCATTGGACCAGGTAAGTCAGGCCAGCCAATCCCGTGTCGGGCATTTCGCTGCAGCGGAAAACCTGCCCACTGTGATGGCGGGACGGACTGATTTTCTCCAGACAGCTGCGGTACAGGCTTTGGGATTTTTGGAAAGCAGAAAATCCCCGTTCTTTTTGATGGTGGAGTCAGCCATGATTGATTCGGGTGGCCATGGCAACAACACAGAAATGATTGTAACTGAGATGCTTGATTTTGACCGGGTAATCGGTGAGATGATCCGGTATGTGGATAATAATCCCACCACACTGCTGGTAATCACCGCTGATCATGAGACAGGTGGCGTATCGCTTCCCCAAGGCAGGCTAGCCGCCAATGAGGTGGAACTGGCCTACCACAGTGATGACCACACGGGCATACCGGTACCTGTTTTTGCTTACGGCGCCCATTCCGATGCGTTCCGGGGAGTGTATGAGAATACGGAGGTTTTTGTAAAACTCCTGGAGCTTATCAAGACTTATCATCCGGCGGTCAGAACTGATAAGTGAGTCCGAGTGTCATCAGGGCATCTTCCTGCCGGAAGTCCTGATGGGACAGATTGATGCTTTTCAGTAGCTGGACCTGGAGCTTGAGTTTTTCCAGCCCACCTCTGAGCGTAAGGGCAGGTTCCAGCACATAGCTTGACCGGTGGTTGTTCAGATAGTCCACCTGATTGTTTCCCTCAAATATCAAGTTGCCCTGAATGTTGGAATAGGAGATGTTTCCGACTCTTCCCGAAGCAGTGACGGAGAAATGCCTGTTATGGTAGGTCATGCCAGGCTGGATCCCATACCGGACTACAGATGCTGAGATTTCCCCTGACGTGGGAGGGGCTACCTGAACCGGTGCCGGGAAGTGATTTTCCATTCTTCCAAATCCCACCAGTCCATAGATATCAAACAGGAAATTCGGACTCACATTCCTGTAATAGCCCAAACCTCCTTCAATCAGACTTCCAGAGCCTCCATTGCCGTTTTCTGAGTCTTTTGGGATAAAGAACCCCGTATTTAACTGAACAGCCAGCCGGTCACTGATACCATATGCCGCCTGGACTTCAACTTGATTTGCATTTCCGCCCACTACCAGATTTGTTTCTCCTTGGGATTTGATTACGGGAACGTGTTGGGTATTGGGCATATAGTAGGTGGGACTGCAACCATATGCCATACTGACCACAAAGACTGCGACCAATGTTTTGCAATAATTTTCCATGGTATGTTGGGTTTAGGGTTCATCATCTATTGGGCCTATTCTTTTGCTGCCAGTGTATGCTCTGTAGACTCACTGCACTGTTTTGAAGCCTACGGTGACTGACATGTTTTCATAGAAGCTCTACCCAAAACCCTGCCATTTGACAGGGGGTACTCATTCCACGAGCAGTGCATTCTTCTGATTTACAGAGAGTAGTGGAGATAGGACAGGGGTCTTTTGCTTTTGGAGGGTTGTTTTTTTGCAGGAATAAAGAAGCCTGCCCGGGCGTATATCATACTTTAGGACAGGCTTCTTTAGCAAGGGAGACCGGATTATTGATCTCTGATTTTGTGGAGTTTCTTCTCAGTTAAGGGGCATGATCCCCAGGTTCAGAGGAATCATTTAGTGGTAAACTCCAATTTCTTCAGTCCCTCCTGGATTTCCGGAGCACCCATAAACAGCTTCCATCCCAATCCTGTCCGGTGGTTTTCTATCATTGTCACCATAGGACCTTGGTCTATCGCAAGGTAGCGCTGGGGAAAGAAGTCGTTTTCGGGGCTTAACGCATCGTAGAACCCATATTTGCCAAATACTTTCTCCCCATAGTTGTAGTAGAGGTTTTTGATTACTTTCATGGATTCTTCAGGAGTGTATACGATCGAAGACACTGCAGCGGTGGGGGTAATCACCCCGGTATCATTGCTGGGCATATGGGCATTATAGAAATTGGTGGAGTAGGAGGCGGTTAAGCCCCAGAGATCTTCCCCATACCCTTTGAAGCCATTTTTGTTTTCTACACACCAGGCTCTGTTTATCAGGGTGTGGTTTCGGTTCACCTCCCAGTAATCTGCATAGCGGTCTTTCAACCCTTTGGGATTGAGAGCCAAGTAGGAGTAATGTGCCCAGAATAAGGGACCACCGAATTCTTCTGCGCCGTTATGCTTCAGCAGCAATGGGAAGCCGTAAGCTTCCTTATCGGATTTTATCCCTCCGCTTCTAGCCCAGCCTTTGTGGTAGACGTCCGGCTCGATCGTATGGGTAGGTGATGCAGCGGCGAGTATATAGGTGACCAGGCATTCATTGTAGCCTTCCAGTGCAAAATTCATGTCCCACTCATATTCCGGGGACCAGTGCCAGTAAAGCACATCCTGACCTCCCCGTGTGTACCAGCTCCAGTCCATTTCTTCCCAGAGCCGGTTGATGCGCGAAGCCAAGGCTTGCTCTGCATCGGACCCGTTTTTATAATACTCCCGTACTGCCAGCAGTCCCTGTATCAAAAATGCCGATTCGACTAAATCCCCTCCGTTATCCTTCTGTCCAAATGGTTTGACTTTGCCTGTCTGTCCGTCCAGCCAGTGTGGCCATACACCATGGAACCTGTCTGCCTTCTCCAGAAAGCCCACCATTCTTTCCATTCGTTGCACGCCTTGTTCACGTGTGACCCAGCCTCTGTCTATCCCTGCGATCAGTCCTATAAGGCCCATGCCTGTACCTCCAGTGGTCACGATATGGGCGTCGTTGTCCGGATAATCACCGTCGAGGTGCAAGCGCTCAGGAGCCATTCCCGAATTGGGCTCCGCTCCATTCCAAAAATACCGGAAGGTGTAATACTGCACCATGTCAAGCAGCTCCTCATCGCTCATGATCTTGGTAGTGGCCCTGGCAGCACCCACATCGGAAGAGTCGGAAGAGGTGTAGGCTTTTACCTTGTAGTGAAGGGACAGCTCGGACCCCAGATCTTTCACAAAATCCAGGTAGACGGTATCGGGGGTCTCGCCCCTCTTGGTGAAGTTTTTTCCATCCAGACTTGCCCATACTGAGTAGGAATCCGCATTTTCTGATTTTTCCCAGTTGAGTTCCACATGCCTGTCGTATCCTTTTGCTGTCACATCGCCCGTGGTGGTTTCATCAGCTTGCCCGCAGGAAGCTAGGATACATCCGGACACCAAGGTCATGCCTAAGTTTCTATAAGTTGATATCATAGTTCAGTTGTTTTAGAATGTGAAAATAGCCACTGCATCAGCCCTGGTAATTCAAAGGTGGGATCCCAGGCATTGTGGTTTGCCTCAGGAAAAAGGGTGAATCTGACTTCTGCTTCCTGCTCCTTCAGCACCTGGTATACCCGCTCTGAAAGCACATAGGGCACCACGTCATCCTGGGCACCATGGGTGATCCATACCGCAGTGGTTTTTGAATAGTTTTTTGCCATTTCCAGATTGCCTCCCCCACATATGGCCACAGCAGCAGCGTAGCGCTCCGGCCAGCGTCCCAGTATTTCAAATGTCCCAAAACTCCCCATAGACAGTCCCATAACATAGAGCCTGTTGACGTCTACCGCCTCTGTGCGGATTACCTGATCCACCAGTTGCTGGGTGAGCAGAAGCTCTGGGGTAGGGGGAGCGAGACTCTGGTGGAAATCCGGGTTTCCATTCCCAAAGAGCTCTTCGCGGATACTGATATTTATCCAATACTTGTCTTCAGGACATTGGGGAAATACGACTATCGCAGGAAATGCTTTCCGGAAGCTGTCTTCGAGAAACAGGTTGCCTCCATGGGTGAGCTGCTTCATATTGTCGTCCCCACGCTCTCCAGCACCATGGAGAAAGAGTATCAGTGGGTATTTTTTTGTTTTGTCATAATCCTCCGGAAACAGGATACGGTAGGGTAGCGAGTTTCCCTCCTTGTCGGCAATGCTGGCCGACTGGTAACGTTCCATAGTCTGTGCGATGGCCGGTGCAGCCAGCATGCAGCAGAAGGTGAGAAGTAGTGTAATGCAAGTAGGTTTCATGATAAGCATAAACTAAAAAAAGCACCCATCCCGGCTTATCAGGATAGGTGCTTTGAAAATAAAAGGTTAATAGCCAGAGTTTTGCCGTAGCCTACCCTCGCTCAGATCGATTTCTGACTGGGGTATAGGGAACACTTCATGTTTGCCTGGCATCCAGTTGATGCCAAGATTGGAGAATACCTCTTGGGCCTGTCCTGTTCTTACCAGGTCAAAATAACGTTGCTGCTCCATGGCCAGCTCTATCCTGCGCTCCTTGTAGATGGCTGCCCTCAGCTCATTCTGATCCGTGGTGGTCACATCTGGAAGTATACCAGAATTTCCCTGTCTTGCCCTTTCCCGGATCTGGTTGAGATAGTCAAGAGCCAACGCTGAGTTGCCCAGTTCATTGGCCGTTTCCGCCGCGATCAGGACGATATCCGCATATCTCAGTAATCTGATGTTTGCGCCGCTGTTTCCTGTTCCTCCCGGAGGGATTTCAGTGAGCCAGGCTTTTTTGTTGAACTTAGGATTCGAGCCTTGGTTCGGACCGGCTACCACCACAATACCGTTTGACAGTGTGTCCCCATTAAAGATAATCGTGGCTGCTTTTCTGGGGTCACCTTCCTCATAGGAAGCTTCGAGGTCATCGGAGGGCCTGTTGAATCCCCAGCCCAGGTTAGGCGTACCGCGGATACCTTGCACCTGGTTGAACTGGTGTCCGCCACCTCCCTGCTCCAGGTCCACGGCACCTACTTCAAAGATGCTTTCAGAAGAATGCTCACCTGCTCTTCTGAAAATCTCCTCATAATCTTCATATAATGCGTATTCGCCTGAATTGATGATTTCTTGTGCCAGGGTGAACGCATTCTGGAAATCGTTGTTGAACAAATAGGCTTTACTCAGAAAGCCCATCGCTGCTCCACGTGTGGCACGGCCAAGGTCTCCCGCCGGATAAGCTGACTTTGCAGGTAGGTTATCCACGGCAAACTGGAAATCCTCGATGATGAAGTCGTAGATCTCACTTTGAGCCACTCTTTCCTGATTGTATTCATCCGGGTTCAAAGGCCTGTCTATCAGCGGAAGATCCCCGTAGATCCTTACCAGAAAGAAGTAGAAGTAACCCCTCAGAAATCTGGCCTCAGCTATGATTCTTGTTTTGAGCTGCTCATCCATTTCGATGGGCGGAACTTTCTCGATCACCTGATTTGCGCGGAATATCCCACGGAAATGGCCTGTCCAGATGCCGTTGACTGCGGTATTATTGGCATCAAAGGTAAAGTTGTTGATGTCCTGGAGGAAATCGGAGTCACCGGGGACGCTTCCTTTGTCCGCATCATCTGAGGCGATATCGGTCAGTCCTATGTATGAAAATACGTGTACATCAAAACTTCTGAGGTAGCTGTATACCGCATTGATGGATTGGAGGGCATGCTCTTCTGTCTGGAAGAAACTCTCCTGGGATAGCAGTCCCTTTGGCGACCTGTCGAGAAATTCCTCGCTACAGGAAGACAGTATGCAGGTGGATAAAACCAGTGTGAAAACTGCACACTTGATTTTGGATATGGATTTGAATGAATAATTCATGATTGGTTTGGGTTTCGGTTAAAAGTTTGCTGTCACACCTAGATTGAATGTCCGTGCAAGGGGATACAACGCACTGTCATATCCTGTACCCAGTATAGTTCCTCCTCCTATTTCAGGAGTATATCCGTTGTATCCAGACAGGGTGAAGACGTTTGTCCCTGATACATATACCCTGACGTTGGTCATTTTCACAGCACTGACCAGCTGGCTTGGCAGCGTATATCCCAGCTGGATGTTACGCAGCCTTACAAAAGAACCGTCTTCGATAAACCTGTCTGACACTTCGTAATTATGCCCTCCATTGGTCACACGGGGTTCTGTATTGCTTGTGCCCTCACCGGTCCATCGATCGAGGTAGGATACCTCGAAGTTATAGGTGTTGAAGCGCTGCTGCTTCTTGGAGTTGTAGATTTCGTTGCCCACGGTTCCGTTAAAGTCGGCCATCAGATCAAATCCTTTGTAGTCAAACCCCAGGCTGAAACCGAAAATAAAATCCGGGATTGGGCTTCCCAGGATGACACGGTCATTGGAATTGACCACGCCATCACCATTAGTGTCTTCGAAAATCAGATCCCCGGGTACTTCAGGTCCACGCACCGGGAGACTGCTGATCTGCTCCTCATTCTGGAAGACCCCTGCTGTTTTATACCCAAAGAAATGACCGATGGATTCTCCTACGATTGTTCTGGAACCCAGCAGGCCACTGATTCCGACAGCCCCTCCAAACAAGGCCTCATTTCCCTGCCCCAGGTCTAGTACTTTGTTTTTTACGGTAGATGCCACGATGCCAAAGTTATAGCCAAATTCCCCTTTACGGTCTCTCCAGTTGGCGGAGAAATCTATCCCGCTGTTTTCTACCGTGGCTGCGTTTACCACGGGATTGTTGGCTGACCCAATGAAATTAGGTAGCGGTACGGCCACCAATATGTCGTTGGTCCTTCTGTAGTAATAATCGATCTCCGCTGTAAACCTGTCATCGAACATTCCGATCTCGAATCCTAAGTCAACTTGCTCCGTGTCTTCCCACCGGATAAATGGATTGGCCAACTGGGCTATAGTAGCTCCGAAAATCAGGGATTCATCGGGACCAAATACCGCATTCTGGTTTCCTGTGATCACCGGTACACCCGCATACTCACCGATTTTATCGTTTCCGATCTTTCCCCAGCTTGCCCGGAGTTTCAGCTCACTGAAGGTATTCTGGTTTTGGAGAAAGCCTTCTTCTATCAGACGGTAACCCAATGCCAGAGAAGGAAATGTTCCGTATCTGTTTTCCCTTCCAAACCTGGAGGAGCCATCGACTCTGACCGTACCGGTAAACAAAAACTTATTGTTATATACGTAATTAGCCCTTAACAGATAGGATGCCATCGACCAATCCCTTGCCGAATTGCTGTTGGTTTGGGAGGTAGCCTCCCCGGCATTCAGATACCACAGTGCCGGATCATTGCCCGGCAGGTTTCTCCGTGAACCCTCAAGGTCTTCGAAGATGAAGCTTTGTGAAGTGATCCCTCCAACTACATTTAGCCGATGTCTATCCCACTCTTTGTCGTAGGTCACCGTGTTTTCCAGCAGGATATTACGCGTTCTGTTGTTGGTTACCACCAGATTATTCTCGATGTTTTGCTGGGTGGGGGACACAAAGAATACAGGGGTAAAGACCCTGTTGTCTCCAAAAATCATATCAAAGCCAAGGCTGGAGCGGAAGGTGAAGTTCTTCAGGAACTTGGCTTCCCCAAAGAAGCTTCCGTTTGCACGGTAGTTATTGGCTTGGTTGTTTGAATTGTATTCAAAGGAAGCCAGTGGGTTTCCCGAAGGCGTAAGGTCTGCATAGCTTCCGTCCGGATTGAAGGGTTCAAAAATAGGGTAGGCCCTATATGCACTGGCAATCACACCCGGGGCATTCTGCCGCTTGGTATAGATAAACGAGAGGTTATGCCCGAACGTCAACCAGGTAGACGCTTTGTATTGGTTGTTCAGACGTACGGTTAGCCGCTCAAACTCAGATTTTTTGATGACGCCCTTTTGGTTGAAGTAGTTGACTGAAAGGTTGAAATTGCTGTTTTCAGTTCCGCCTCTTGCCCCTAGGTTTACACTGTTGACGGGGGCAGTCCTGAAAATAAGGTCCTGCCAGTCGGTACCCACACCGTAATCACTGGGGTTATAAATGGGCGTGTTGCCCACATTCTGTTCCAGTTCATTGGCCAGCTGGGCAAATTGGGTGGCATTCACCAGGTCGATCCTCCGCTCCACATCCTGGATACCTGTAAAAGCATCCAGGGAGAATGTGGTTTTGGCGTTGAAATCCCCCTTCTTGGTGGTCACGATGATTACCCCATTGGCACCCCTTGAACCATAGATTGCCGTAGCAGAAGCATCCTTCAGCACTTCCATCGACTGCACATCGTTTGGGTTGATGAAATCGATGTTGTCCAGAAGCATTCCATCCACTACGAACAGTGGACTGGAGTTATTCAAGGTCCCCACGCCACGTACCCGGATGGTGGTCCCTTCACCGGGTGCTCCGTTATTTGAGGTGACTTGGATTCCACTTACCCTTCCCTGAAGGGATTGGGTGACGTTTGACGTAGGAAGTCTCGTTATTTCCTCGGATTTGATACTCGAGATTGCGCCGGTCAAATCACTCTTACGCTGCATACCATAACCCACTACGACAAACTCGTCCAGATCTGACAGGTCTTCAGCCAAGGTAACGTCTATCGTCGTCCTGCCAGAGACCGGGATTTCCTGGGTATTATAGCCCACAAAAGAAAAGACCAGCGTGGCCTCGGCGGGTACTTCGAGTGTATACTCCCCATCCAGGTTGGTCACGGTGCCCATGGTAGTTCCCTTGATGACTACATTGACTCCTGGAAGAGGTTCGCCGGTGCCATCGATAATGGTACCCGTCACAGTGGTGGCTTCCTGGGCGTAGCCTGCAAAGCTGCAGAAAACACCTAAGACAATTAACAATAAAGGAAGAAAGCCCTTCGGATAGAAGCTGGCTTTCCCTTTACCCCGTAATGATTTTCTCATGGTAATTGTTGGGTTTAGTTTTAAAATGAAACATCTGCACCCGAGGTGCAAATCCGGAAATGAAGCTAGAGAATTAAAGTTGTATTAGAGCTCTCCGGTCTATCCAAAAAGTGAAAAACCCTGCCGTTTTTAACGTCCGTTAACCTTGATTTGTACCGCTTGGATTACAGCGAAAAGGTTGATTAGAGACAGTATAGATGGTTTTTTGAAAATCTTATTCCAGTTGGGTACCATTCTGGGATTTATGTGAAGAAAGTACTCAGTTTAAAAATGTGGTATGCTTTTCCAGGATGATATTTTCCCACTCCGGCTGGTGGGCCCCGTTAAGCTCCAACAGGTTTTTTACCTTCACCCGGAAGGCACTGATGGTGTTTCTCCTGAGGTCAAGAAGAGCGGATAGCTGGTCCAGGGTAAGTTTTTCCGTTTCGGATATTACCGTGTATGCGATATAGAATGCTTTCTCGAGAGGGAATTTTATACCATGAAATACTGTGCCCGCTGTCACCGACTCGATATGCCCACACCGGGAGCATCTTTTGGTAAAAAGCTTTGGACCTTCTGAGTGCTTGGTATGGTCACATGATTTACAGGTGAATCCTTCTCCCCATTTCAACTCTTCCAGATAACGATAGCAAGTGGAGGAGTCAGGGAATATTTTCTGGAAATCCACATAGGTCATGCGTTTATTGGTTACCCGTGCCTGAAGGTTCTCCCTGATCTGTGTTTTCAATTTCCATATGTCTTTGTCCAACAGTGAATTAATCCGCTTGATCTCCTGGTCTTTTTCAAGAATCTGCTGGTTGTATTGTTCCAAAAGTGCATTTTTATCAGCAAGTTCCTGGGTCCTTTCGCGGACTTTCATTTCCAGCTCCCTGTTCACTTTTTCTTTTAGCATCGCATTGGCTTCTGCCTGCTTCAGTGATCTTCTCAAGGCCTGGTCCCGGTTCTCCTTCAGGATTTTTACGCGGTCTCCCAAGGCGAGGGTCAGTAGTAGCATCTCAAGCAGAAACGCAATATGGAGGCTGTAGTAGAGCACGGTACTGTGTGGGATCAAGGCTGTGTGGACCATTATCTTCAGTACAATACCCAGCAACAGTACAGCGTAAGCGATCACAAACAACCGGGCTACGCGATATCCCCTGGACAGGACATAGATGCTGGAAAGCAGAACGAGGAAGAAGGGAATGATGTCATAGAGTTTTATCTCCAGTAGGGAGGGAACAGCGATGATCCCGATTCCAAATACCAGTGTCTTTACCCATATAATTCCCTTCAAAAGCTTATCCATCCAGGGCATGCGTACCCTAAGATGTAGAAAGGTGAGTGAAAAGAGGGTAGCAAACACCACTATCAGGTAACTGAAGAGCCCAGAGGCAATTTGATTCCATTCAGGATGCCTGGGCCAGAGGTACTGAAAGGCTATCCCGTCTATGCACATGGCGTAGATCCCTACGCTAACCAGGTAGAATACATAGTAGAGGTATTTTACCTCCCGGATTGCCAGGTACATCAGTTGGTTGTACAAGGCGATGATCAAGATCATGCCATAGAAAACCCCGTACAGAAAGTATTCATTTAAGGCATAGTATACAAATCTGTTGAAGGAGCGGAAAGCGATCCGGATATCCGCCTTCTGGGAAGAGCGTATCTTGAAGTAATAATTGTCTACCCCGGTCTCGTTGTTGTCTACCAGGATCTCAAAATTTTTGTGGGAAAAGGTGCGCTGCCCGAAATCCGACCTGTCTCCTGTCCGCTGGATCTGATAAGTACCGTCCAGCCTAGGGACAAAAGCTGTGATTTCATCGATGGTCTGGTCATAAAACTCCATGAGCCATTTCCTGCTGCTGGAAGTGGATTTGGCTATGGAGACTTTGACCCAGTAGGTGTGACCTGTTGAAAACTGATTTTTGGAAAAATCTGGATTTACTTTGAATTTTTGCTGGTATTTAGGCTGCAGGATATCCTCAAAAGCCAGTTCATTGGTCTCATCTTCTATGAATTCCAACTGGTTGATAGCATAAATCCGCTCCTCCAACTGGTCATCCACCCGGAAGGTATACCCGCCTGAGAGACTTTGGGAAAAGCCTGGAAATGCAAAGAGCAGCAACCCTAAGGGGAATAACCTCAGTAGTCCGTTGAGATTCATCAATTAGTTGGTTTAGTGCGGCAAACACGCCGTGTTTCAGCCTTTAAAAGTACAAAATTCCAGGTAAAAGCGGGCAAATCCTAAAGCTTTCCGTATACCTGAGTGCCGGATACATGACTGGACCAGAATGGCTTAAGCTGGGTAGCCAAAGGAAATTCCCCCAGAATTTTCCATTTTTATGGCGCAGGATGCGGACTTTAATAGCTCCGGTTCCTCCTTACCCATTTTGGAAAACGATGACCGAAAAAGCATGGCAAAGGTTAAGAAGGCAGTTGTTTTTGATGGGGAAGGCACGCTTGTGGACAACATTCCACTCCCAAGGAAGGCTAGGCTTTTGCTTCTTCGGAAGTATGGGATCCTGATGGGTGAGGGCCAGTTTCCTATCCGGAACCACTGCCCAATAGAGGAAATGATCACGAGGCTTTTCGTGATAGACGTGAATCCCAAAACACATGAAGAGCGGGCTAGGGAGAAAGAGCTACTGTACCGGAACAGCTATAGGCCTGTGAAGGAGGCGGATGGACTAATAGGTTTCTTGATGCTGCTGTCATATAACTACATCAAACTAGGGTTGCCCACTATGGGAGACAAAGCCACTATAGATTTCACCTTAAGCGCGCAGGGGATCTGGTGGCTTAAATACCTCCCGTATCCGTCCCGGTGACTTCTATTGAAAGGGGGGGAGCACTATACAAGCTTCATGCTGACGGGATCCCATAGTACTGGCTCCTGGAGGTCGATGCTGAGATTACAGGCAAGAGAAGGGGCTGCCGCACGCAAGCCAAAGGAAGCATCCTCCACGATGGGGGTACCCGATCTGATTCCGTTGAAAAACGAAATAAAATGATCCAATCGGTCATCGTACCCTTGGGGAGCCGTAAAGTTGATTTCCTCTCCTTTGTCCACTCCTCCTTTACCCGATCCGTAGGTGTCTTTGTACCACTTCTCAAACTCTTTCTTCTGTTTGGCAGAAAAGCTTTCGAATGAATCGTAGCCACCATACCCAGGCTCGGGGCGGCGTTTTAGTGTGGTCACCTTGAGGTCATTCCATCCGATGTCTATCATCCCATCTGTCCCGTATATTTTCAAGCCAAAACCACCTTTTCCCTCTCCGTCGCAGAGGTTTACACGGGTATACACCTGAAAGGAACCATGGGCGTCCGTTTTGGGATAGCTCATCAACGCATTGATGATATCGTAGGCATCACGTCCGTCATTCCAGTATTTCAGCTCACCGATGCTGAAGATTTTGTCCGGCCCATAGGAATTGGTGATCACGTGGATCCCCGTAAGCAGGTGAACGATCAGATCCCCGGCGGCGCCTGTCCCGTATTCCCTGTAATTTCTCCATCTGAAAAAACGGGTGGCATCAAAAGGGATCTTCGGGGCATTTCCCAGAAAGGTCTCAAAATCCACCGTGGTAGGCGAGGCATCCGTCGGGATGGAATATTGCCAAGCTCCCCTCGCATCGGACCGGTCACAAAATGCCTGTATATAGGTGAGGTCTCCGATGATGCCACTTTCAAGGATATTTCTGGCTTCCAGAATCGCCACTGAACTTGCCCGCTGGCTTCCCACCTGAAAGACCTTTCCTGTAGCTTTCTGGGTAGCTATGATGGCATGCCCTTCCCCGATGTTCTGGATCATGGGTTTTTCGCAATAGACATGCTTGCCTGCTTTCATGGCATCTACGGCGATTTTCTCATGCCAGTGATCCGGGGTACAGATCAGTACCGCATCGATATCGGGACGGGCCAGCAGCTCCCGGTAATCCCGGGTCGTATACAGATCGTTGCCCCACTTTTCTTTCGCATAGTCCAGTCGGCCTGTATATAGATCGCATGCGCCTGCCAATTCTACTCCTTCTATAGACAGTGCTGTATCAGTGTCATAATGCCCGATGATGCCGGCACCGATCAGCCCTATCCTGATCCGGTCGTTTGCCGTGACCTTGATGGCTGACCGTAGTTTCAATGAATTGGCGAAGGCCGGGGTATCCAGACTTGATCCCAAGCCTGCCAAAGCCATCGTCCCACCCACTTTCTTTAAAAAATCCCGACGTTGATTTCCCATGTGTTGAAGATTGATTTGTTTGACTTTTGATTTATGCGATAAGTTAATTTTGTAAGAGGGGATACCCCCACTTTACTGCACAGACTGCCTTGGGGCATTCTGATAATCAGTTTTTAATCTTGCTTATCCCACACATCATAGCTACTCGAATATGAGCTTTTTCTATGCATTTGGCAAGACTTCTTATCCAAATTAAAGTATAGGTGAAAAAAGCAGGCTTATAAAATCACAGGAATTTACATTAAACCTTTACGTCAAGAGTATCGAAGATCCCCTGCCGCTAATCGGAAACCTGGCTTTTAAAGTTTACGGATATAGCAGGCAGCCCTTAAGTCATCCTGAAAAAGGGAGACGCAGGGACCGGGTTGTTTTCAGGGTATTTTCCCCACTTGCAAGTTTACCTTTAAATTCCTGTTGTGATCAGATTGCCCAATGCTTGGAGATTCGGTCAGAAGAGCTGAGGCTCCAGAAAGTCCAGCGCTTCCCGAGTAAATCTGGTGCTTGATAGCAGACGGCTGTAAGGCTAAAATCGGCATAGGTTTCCCCAAACTGAAGCTATTTATCATGAGATAGCTTTGGCACATAACATCATTTAGTACCAGGATTTATCGGTAATTGACTGTATTTCAATATGTTGTTGAGCTAGATGGCAAAGAGGGGTTTTTGGGCATTGATTATGGATTAAAGGTTATACAACTTAATTAATTATAAACCATAAAAAGCAAAGTCATGAGCGCATTTTCTGATAAATTGAAAGGAAACTGGAATGAGATCAAAGGTAAGATCAAGAAGCAGTACGGTGAAGTAACTGATGATGATCTGGTCTATGCAGAAGGTCAGGAAGACGAGCTTCTTGGAAAGATCCAAAAAAGAACCGGTAAGACAAAAGATGAAGTTAAAAGCTTTATTGACGGTCTTTAAAAACCATCCAATCTAGTTTGAAACGCCCGAAAGGGCGTTTTTTTTGCATTATACCCAACTTACCCTGTTTCCATACGTCACACAAAGCACATTCGTGATAACGATAACTCTAGCGGAGGAAACAGAGCAAGCTTTTTTATTCACAAACCCCTGTTAAGCGTGGATCACAGCAGGGCAGGCTGTACTTTGATATTGAATCTATTTGGGATAAATTGCAGCCGTGTTTAGAAATGCGGTAATTATTCTTATTCTTTTTACCATGATGTTGCATTGTGTCAGCAGGCTTGGTGTGCTTTCGTACTTGTACGAGAAGAGGAATGATATCGCCTATGCAGCGGGCCTGATATCCCATGTGCCGATTACCCTGTGTACAGAAAAACATGATGTGTTAAAGGATCTTTTGAAGCTCAATTCCGATCAGGAAAGAGGTGAGGTTCCCGCTAAATTCCCTATTGCACAGGATATTACTTTATTTCCTCCCACTGTCCCGGATTATAACCAATCTGCAGGCCTGCAGGGGGTGGAGAAGAAAACCAAGCTGTATTATCAGGAAGACCTTTCCAATTATTTTCAGGATATTTTTCATCCCCCACCACTGGGGTGACCCTTTCATCCTTCTTCCTGTACGTGCTGTAATTGCATGAGCCAATCAGCTGTACCAGCTTCAAGGCGTCCGCATGATGATGTATGCTTATACTTCGAATGAGGGCAACGAAGAAGATGGTGGGGCTACGGCTAGCTCAAAAAAATACTGTTTTTGGATTTTCCGGTGCATGGATAACGGGCTATTGTGGTCAAAAAGCTTGCACTTGCTGAAAAACAGCTTGCCTTAAAAATGGTCTGATACTTCAAAACTATGGCTTCCAATCTTTTTACTGGCGTTTTTCAGCGGCCCTATGTAGAAGAAGGCATCCCAGTGTGGTATCAGGGCAGAAATCAGCGTGCCTCCACACCCTTTCCTATGATCCTTCCAGGTATAGCTATCAACCCAGATTGGTTATCCGGTCTTAGTTGGTGTTTTCACACATTAGCTATCAAAGGAAGATGGATGCGGATACCTATTCCGGGTAGTTGGGAATCGATCGGGTAAGCTTAGGATATGAAAGTAGAACCTGTATTAAATCAGTCAATTAACTGAATAGCAGGGGGCTGTATTGCCTGTGAAAGGTAGCTGAATACGGATATGAAGCCCGAGCGGCATCCAGCCAACTCAGCCGGATGATTACCCTTTATTGAGTGCGACTGCCTATTAAAAACCGGGATAGGCCACTCCATTCCCATAAGAGTGGGAGAGGTTCTGACCACTTATACACAACTAACAAATGCATGAAAAAGGACTGTAAAGAGCTGAGTGATAGAAAGAGGCTGAAGCTTTCCAGTTTGGTGATAACCTGTCAGGGAAAGCTGGTGGATACCAAACCGTCCACACTGGATGGGGTGTGGAAGTGGATAAATGACTGCTCGCTACCAGAACTGCTACTGCTTATGGGAATAGTGGTCATGGTGATTCTTATTGCCTGTATTGGTGCTGGTTCCCCCAGTGGGGTTCCTGCATTTTAAATCAATCAGTTTACAAATCAATCGTTTTATTGTTATGCAAGAATCAGGATTGGTCATATGCCGTATGGATCTGTTTGGTACTGGCATTGGACATTTCTACACCGATTACCTGCAGGAGCTTTTGGAGAGGTTTCCCCAGCTGGAATTTCCCCACAAGCAGGACTTCTATATGCTTCTCTATGTGGAGGAGGCAAACGGGGAAGTAATCATTGATCACGATCGAATCCGTCTGGACAGTACCAAGGTGATCATCATCAGGCCACACTGCATCAGCCAGATAGATATCAACAGGCAGGCAAAAGGAAGGATCATCTGTTTTACCGAGGATTTTTTCTCCTTGAGATATAACAACAATGTCCTATACCAATTTTCGCTGTTTCGCAGGGGAACCAGGCCTTATATGCGGCTGAATAAGGAGCAAAAGCAGCGCTGGGACACGCTGGCTGATTTGCTTTCACAGGAATTCCGACAGGGCAAAAAGGGCAGTGACAAAGTCATGCGCTCCTATCTGAACATCATCCTGTTCGAGCTGGAAAGGTTTCATGGAGCGGTGGGGTTTGTGAAGAGCAAAAATCTGAAACACGGGAAAATCCAACAGTTCGAAGAGTTGATAGACAGGCATTTTGTAGAGAAGAAATTACCTTCCGAATATGCGATGATGCTACATGTGAGTCCCAATTACCTGAACAAGATCTGCAAAGAAGAAACCGGCCAGACGGCAGGTGATCTGATACGGAAGCGTATAGCAATAGAAGCGCAGCGGTTACTCTACTACACGCAGCTTACAGTGAGTGAAATATCCGGACAGCTCGGCTTCGACAGCGCCTCGTATTTTGCGACTTTTTTCAGGAAGATCACCGGGGTGACGCCTGAGGAATTCAGGCAGAAGCAAGGTTAAAAAGCAAAAGGGGAGGATTGAAATTCTAATTTTCAAGAGGTAAAAAAATCAGCTTTTCTCCGCTTTCAGCAAGGATTTAGGCATGAAGATCAATACTTCCAGCTTTGTTTTTCTTAGGTAGGGGGATGCCATTTGCGGAATTTTGCACCTGAATAAAATGTATTGTGCTATGGATTTCCCCATGTTTCATCTGGATTGGCTGAACAACCGGTTTCTGATCGCTGTAATTGCAATCCTACATGTACTGATCAACCATGGCCTGGCGGTGGGCTATATCCCCTACATTGTCTGGCTCGAACAGAAAGGTGTCAGGAATTCGGCTAGGGGTCAGATTACCGATCTGGAGTGGGACCAGCTCATTTATAATAAAATGAAGGTAGCCTTTATCATCACCACGACGATCGGGGCCATGACAGGGGTTGGGATTTGGTTTTCGGCATCATTGGTAAGCCCTTCATCCATTGGGAGTCTTCTCCGGGTGTTTTATTGGGCATGGTTTACAGAATGGCTCGTTTTCGTGACCGAAGTTGTGCTGATCCTTATCTACTTTCTTACCTGGAAAAATGCCAATAATTCGCTTCAGGCAAAACTACGCCATATCAGGTTCGGTTGGCTTTTGGCAACTTTTTCATGGATTACCATGGCGATAATCGTATCGATACTTGGATTTATGATGGACCCGGGCAACTGGAATACGGACAAAACCCTGCTCAATGGGTTTACCAACCCGATCTATATTCCACAGTTGCTCTTCAGGACACCTACGGCTATGCTGGTGGCAGGGATATTTGGTATGGTTCTGACATTTCTTTTCACAGACAGAAAGAGTGTACACCGGACCAAAGCAGTCCGCTATGCCGGCAAATGGATCCTGGTATGGACTCCTTTTGTGCTAATTGGAGCAGTGTTCTACTGGAATGTCATGCCAGGGGCAATGAAAGAGAATATGAGTACAGCAGTGGGGACCATGGAGTTTGGCCAATACTATGACCTGCTGAAATACCTGATCGTAGGGGCAGGCATCCTGTCGGTGGTCGTGGCTGGTTGGGCTATCCTCAAGCCAAAGACTCTCCGGCTTGCCTATGTGATCGTCCCTTGTCTGTTTTTGTTTGGTTTCCTTGGGATTTTCGAACGCGTCAGGGAGTTTATCCGGAAGCCCTATGTGATCGGAGAATATATGTATTCCAATTTGCTCAGGGAAGAGGATTATCCACTGTATAAAAAAGATGGTATACTGAAACATGCCACCTATACTTCAGTCACAGAAATCACTGAAGACAATAAGCTGATCGCTGGCAGGGATGTTTTCATGAACACCTGCAGTAGATGTCACACAGCGAAAGGGGTGAATTCGATCACCTATGTGTTTGAAAGAATGTATGGTATGGGAAAGCCACTCGATGAAGGATCTATGGCCTCGTACATCCCATCCATGCACCAGGGAAGAACCTACATGCCGCCTTTTCCCGGCAATAAAAAAGAATTGGAGGCGCTCGTCGCCTATATCAGGCATCTTCAGCTTTCCGGGGAAGGTCTGGATGGAGTACAGACCAGTGGGGTGGCCATAAATCCCAGGCACAGCACACAGACGGTGGCCCGGGACCTTCAGGAGTCCAAACAAGAAAATGAGAAACAACTGACTGAAAAATGAACATGCTCTTACAGGTAAATACACCGGTACCCAAGGATCTCCCCTTACCACTTCCCATACCGGAAGGATTATTGGTTTTTTTCCTGGTCATTTCTTTTCTGCTCCATATTACCTTTATCAATCTGATGGTGGGTGGGAGCCTGGTAACGCTCTGGGCGCAGATCAAGGGACTGAAGGATAAGAAGTACGATACCTTCGCCCATGAAATAGCCAAGACCATCACCGTAAATAAAAGTATGGCCGTAGTACTTGGAGTGGCTCCCCTGCTGAGTATCAACACCCTGTACACCGTCTACTTTTACTCAGCAAATGCATTGACAGGTTTTGCATGGATCATGATTATTCCCTTGGTTACCATTGCTTTCTTACTCACTTACCTGCATAAGTATACCTGGGATAGCCTAGCACATCACAAGCGGTTGCATATTTCCATCATAGGACTCTCTGCAGCCATATTCTTGGTGATCCCGCTTATATTCCTTACCAATGTCAACCTGATGATGTTCCCGGAAAAATGGGGAGAAGTGAGAGGGTTTATCAGTGCATTGGTATTGCCCAATGTTTTACCCAGATATTTTGAGTTCCTGGGTGCATGTGTAGCCGTCACCGGTGTGTTTATAGTCTGGTATCATGGCCGTAAAAATTACGATATAGCGCGACTATACCAAGGTGGTTTTGAGCGGTACGAGTTGAAAAAGCTGGGCTATGTGATCACTGTTTCCGGACTTGCGCTCCAGATTTTCTTTGGTATCCTTGTCCTGTTTACCCTTCCCTCAAAAGGAATGGGGTATGGGATAGTAGGGATGATGGGAGGAGCGGGACTCTTTTTGCTCGCTGCATTGTGGTACAGCTATCGGAGTATCGTAGGCCCTCCCGCCACTATCGATTTGCATTTCAATAAGATTCTGGCTGCTATGCTCGTTTTCATGGTTTTTTATGGAAGTAGCCGTCAGTGGTACCGTCACAATGCCTTGGACAAACACCAGCAGCTCATGGCCGGGCATACCTCGGAATTCCAGCGGCTTAGTAAGGAAGCGAGGGAAAACCCGGTAGTGGATGAACTTGAAGTAGACCCGTCCCTTGGAGAAGTGGCTGTAGGTGCTGCACTCTTTAAAATGAACTGTGCTGCTTGTCATCGGGAGACGGAGAGACTGGTGGGACCCCCCGTCACTGAAATGGCTTCAATCTATACCGGCAATGACCGTCAGCTGATTGATTGGATCAAGAGTCCCGGCAAAAAACGGGATGATATGCCCCAGATGCCAGGTTTTCCACAGCTATCTGACAATGAACTTCAGGAACTCGCCAATTACATCTTATCCCTAAACTAAAATGAACATGAACACCGTTTTCATCCTATGCTCCCTGTTGTTTGTGGCCGCGATCGTGGGTGCCGTAATCAGGATTCACACTCTTACCTTAATGGTGGGTAAAGACCCGAAGCTTAGAAGAGAACCCAACCCTATGGAGCGGGACTACCTTCTGATAAAGGGATTGTACTAGCATAAGAGGGTAGGGACAGCTCTGTATCATCTAACCTATCATCTCCCACTTTCAGACTTTACCTTCACCCGCTGGATAACTCCCTGTATATCTGTTAGCGGATATTGAAAGGCTCAACTTTAGGATTGAAAAACGAAATCTTATCTAGTGTAAAATGCTATGATTGGTCTAAATATAGAAGCATAGAAGCGAATGAAAAGAAATACTTTTGTAAACAGATAATCCGGTAGCCCGATACCTTTAAACCCTTCCAAAAAGGGGTATTCAGGTAAGTAAAGGTGGATTGGAATGCAGAGCTAGTTACGCCATGAGATTTATAGCTGTCCTTATTTTATCCGTTATCATGCTGTTCCAAGGGACTGCATTGGTATGGATTACAGCGACTTTTTATGCGAACCGGGAGTACATAGCAAAGAATGAATGTGTATACAGAGCGATACCGGAGAATAGCTGCCAGGGCCAGTGTGTACTCATGAAAAAGCTCCAGGAAGAGCAGGATAGCAAGCAAGGACAGGTGGAAGTCGAGATTAAGCCTGTGCAGCTGTTTTATCAGTTGAGTGAGGTGTTTCAGCCCAGGATCTCGGATATGACCCAGCATTACCTTACATTCATTCCTTACAGGATACATTTTTATACTGCCAGTCATACAGGCTCGGTTTTCCGTCCGCCCATATCCCTTTGAACAGGATTTTGTCTTAGTATCATCCCTTATTACCAGCCAGCCAGGCCACGGTGTATGCAAAGTGCTTTCTACAGCTTGGCTCATTGACCTCTAAGACTGGGTAGGGTACTATGCAGGTTCAGTGTGCTACCCGCTCGCTATCGCCAGGTGTCCAATTCCGTATGCAAGGCGGTAGAGATCTATCTCTACCCCAGAAAGAATAATACACCTATTGATAGGCCCAATGGAAGGGAAGAGGCCTCGCCGGACAGAGGCAAGGCAAAGACGTAGGTCAGCCCTGCCAGAGGTTTCCAAAAAAGTGAAAATAAAAATTAACGCAAAAATAAAAATGAAAAAATATATAGCATTCGGAGCATTGCTTGCGGTATCCATGTCTTGTACAGATACAGAGTATATCGATAGGGAAATTATAGTGGCATCTCCGGGAGAAGCATCGATCAGTTTCGATGCGCGATATGGCGATGCTGATTTTGAACTCAACAAACCCTTGGATTTCAAGCTTAACAATGAGAGCGGGGAGTTTGACCTTCAGTATGAGTTTTCCAGATTGCGCTACTGGGTGAGTAATGTGACCTTGATCACTGAGCAGGGTGAAGAGTTCCTTGTACCGAATTCCTACTACCTGATCGAGGAGAATAATCCCATCCCTGTTCAGGACGGCAGCTTTGATAAAGTATACCCTGCGAACAAGAGGGAAGAAGTGGTGCTTACCGGTATTCCTGTGGGGGATTACAAAGCGGTAAAGTTCCATGTAGGAGTGGAGCCCAAGTATAACGATAACCTCACCCTTCAGGTGGGAGAGCTTACTCCATTGAACGGGATGGCAAAAGACAACTGGATGTGGTTTACCAGTTATATTTTCACCTCTATATCCGGAAAAATGACCTGGGTAAAGAGCGAGCCGGAATCCAAGAATTTTTTCTGGGAAACAGGCTCCAATGAATTTTATGGCCAGAAGGAAATCCAGTTTGATCAGCCGATTACCATCAGCTCTGAGAATTCCTCCAAGATCAATCTGGAGCTGGATGTGAAAAAGGTGATTGAGTTTGATTTACCGTGGGTGAATAATGTCATAGGAGCTACAAATCCTGAATTGATGGAGACGCTCACCACGAATTACCTGGAATCATTTACACTGAAATCCGCTGAATCCACAGCAAAATAATACTAACGTGTAGCAATAGATGATTTTGCCGGAGTTTAGATGTTAAAGCGTGTAGGGCAGAAGAGTAGCAGTATCCACTTACTCAGCATAGTGGCAGGAGGCCTGATAGCCTCCTGTACTGTGGTGGAAGAAAAGCCCGTACCGGTTACTACAGGAAGAAATCCGGTAGAGCTGTCCAGGCCGGCAAACTTTCCCAATCCGGTCCTGATGGAATCCAACCCGCTTACCGAGGAGGGAATTCGTCTGGGAAGGACCTTGTTTTACGACCCATCTATTTCTGCTTCCGGTAAGGTTTCCTGTGCCAGTTGCCACGAGCAGCAGTTGGCTTTTTCAGATGGAGTGGACTTGGGGCAGCACGGAGTTTCCGGCAGACTTCTGGAGAGGCACTCGCCTACCTTGGTCAACATGGCTTGGATGACGAACGGGTTCTTTTGGGATGGAGGTTCCAAGAATCTGGAATCCCAGGCCTTTGGCCCATTGACCCATGCGGATGAAATGGGGATGACCTTGGGAGGTTTGGAGAGTAGGTTGCTTGGTGATCCAGCTTATATAGTATTGTTTACCCGTGCTTTTGATGATGGGGTGACCGCACAAAACGTGGCAAAAGCCTTGGCCCAGTTCCAGCGCACCTTGATCTCGGCTGGTTCCAGATATGACCGGTATGTGAGGCAAGAGGCGGGGACACTGAATGCAGTGGAGTTAAAGGGGATGGCTTTGGTGAAAAAGCATTGTGCCAGCTGCCATATGGGCGAGCTGTTTACCGACAACAGTTTTCATAACAATGGTCTGGATGACGATTTTTCGGATCCTGGCCACGAACTTATCCACCTGGGCAGGTTTAGGGTCACATTCAGGCCGGAAGACACCGGTGCTTTCAAGACACCTACGCTGCGGAATGCAATGGTCAGTGCTCCCTATATGCATGATGGAAGACTTGGGACTATGGAAGACGTCCTGAGGCATTATACCGAAGAAGTCAAAGATGCCCCCACCACCAGTAGCCTTCTCTATCAAAAAAACGGTAAACCTGGAATACCACTCACCGAGGAGGATAAAGATGCAGTGATAGCCTTTCTGCATGCACTTACAGACTCCGTATTTCTTACCGATCCAGCGCTATCGGCATTGCGCTGATAGCCAGTTACTTTAATTAAATACTATGAAACATATTAAAAGAATTGTCATTCTCTTGGTCAGTGCACTGTTCAGCTACTCCTGTGTCACGGATACCCTAGTCCCTGATACCACAAAGACGGGAGAATTCTCCATTGAGTTTGACAATATAGTAGGAGAGGAGACCTTGGGTATAGGATCCAGATACTATGTGAATGCGAAGGGGGAAACCTTCACCATCAATCTCATCCAGTATTTTGTCAGCAATATCAAATTACTTGCTTCTGACGGAACCGAATATGTCATTCCCCAGGAAGACAGCTATTTTTTGGTGAACGGAGCCGACCGCAGTACCAGGTTTACCAAAGTGAGGGTACCGGAAGGAGACTATACCCAGGTGAAGTTTATCCTCGGGGTGGACAGCCTGCGGAGTACAATGCCCGTGGAAGAGCGGAAAGGTGTATTGTCATTTAATCCCCACGAAGGCCATGAAGGAGGTGGAATGTATTGGGGGTGGAACAGTGGCTACATATTCTTTAAGTTCGAGGGGAACTGTGAGCTGATCTCAGATGATCAGGCAGGGGACCCCACGGGTAAAAAGCAGTTCAAATACCATATCGGTGGCTTTGGGGGCTATAGTGCGCCTACCTTGAACAACATCAGGGAAATAACGGTGGACCTGAATGCAGGCGGACTGGCCCAGGTACGGGAAGGGCTGAGAAGCAATGTACACCTGTTTGTGGATCTGATGCAGGTGTTTAATGGTCCACTTACGTTCAGTATTCCCGAACACCCCAATGTGATGTTTAGTGAATACAGTGTGAACATCGCAAATAACTTCACTTCCATGTTTACACATGACCATACGGAGAACTTTGCAAGAAGTGAAGAAGAGTTATAAGCTGTTTCGATAGCGACGGCTAACCCCTATATCCATTCCCATGAGAAAAATACTGATCTGTTCCCTGTTCTTCCTATTCTGTGTCGCCTGTGATATGGATTCCGGTGATGGTTCACCCGAATTGTTTGCCGGCTTCCAGCGGCCGGAAAATTTTCCGGAGCCCGAATATGACCAATCCAGAAACCCCATTACCAAGGAAGGGTTTGAACTGGGGAAACGGTTGTTCTTCGAACCCAGGCTTTCACGCAACAATACAATTTCCTGTGGCAGTTGCCACATTCAGACTGCCGCATTTACCCATCACGGACACGATGTAAGCCATGGGATCGATGACAGACTGGGCACCCGTAATCCGATGCCGATTATGAATATGGCCTGGATGAAGGAGTTTTTCTGGGATGGGGGAGTATTTCACCTAGACCTGTCGGCCGTCAATGCCATCACCAGCCCTGTGGAAATGGACGAGACGGTTCCCAATGTGATCACCAAACTTAGGGAGCACCCGGATTACCCGAAGCTTTTCAATGCGGCCTTTGGCAGCGAAGAGATCACCGACGCCCGTTTTTTTATGGCTTTGTCCCAATACATGCTGATGGCCGTAAGCAGTAACTCTAAATACGACAAGGTGATGAGAAAAGAAGATGGGGTAGAATTCACCGGAAAAGAACTGGCAGGATATAAGATTTTTGAGCAGAACTGTTCCTCATGCCATAAGGAGCCACTTTTCAGTGATTTCAGTTATCGTAACAACGGGTTGATTCCAAACCCTGTGGACGATAAAGGCCGGTATGAGGTCACGCTGAATGAGGAGGATCGCTACAGATTCAAAGTCCCGTCACTCCGTAACCTGGACTATACCGGTCCATACATGCATGATGGCCGTTTTCTTACCGTGAACAGGGTCTTGGATCACTACAGGACAGGCATGCGTGACGGCAAGACACTGGACGATGTATTCAGGTTGGAGGATGGAAGCGTGGGCGTGCCTTTGACAGAAGATGAAAAGGAAAGTCTGATGGCTTTTCTCAAGACGCTGAATGACCTGGATTTTGTCACCACGCCCCTGCTGGCTGAGCCTACTTTATAAGAGGTCTTAAACAGAAAAAGAAATGAAAAGAATAGTACTGAGTTGTCTGATTGTATTGTTGTCCCAGTTTTCGGCCTTGGCATGTGATATCTGTGGGTGTGGTGTAGGCAGTTATTACCTGGGGATCCTTCCCGAATTCAACAAGCGTTTTGCAGGTTTCCGGTATCAACACAAGGCTCTGCAGACCCATCTTGGCCCCACGGGTAACCGCACCCCGCTTACCAACGATGAGGTCTATGAAAGTATTGAGCTGTGGACTGCCTGGAACTTGGGGGAGAAATGGCGCATTATGGCTATTCTTCCCTATAATTTCAACCGGAGGGAAATCCCTTCTGCAGGGGAAACAGGCAGAAAAGACGGGTTGGGGGACGTGGCCCTCATGGGGTATTACCGGTTGTTTGAAACCACTACAGTCACCTCCAATTATAAATTTTTTGTCCATTCGCTCTGGGCGGGAGTAGGTGTGAAGGCGCCCACTGGGATGTATGATCAGGCGGAACAGGCCTCAGCCTCACAGGGGTCACCCAATAATTTCCAGCTGGGTACTGCCAGCACGGATTTTATGCTGAATGCAGCCTATGATGCGAGATTGATGGATTTGGGGATGAATGTAAATGTCAATTACAAAATCAATACCCAGAATACCTACGACTTCCGTTACGGAAATAAGCTGACGGCGAATTCACTGGTCTATTATAAGTTCAACATCAAAAACAAGGTCCGCATTGCCCCTAATGTGGGACTGATGTATGAGCGCCAGCAGAAGGATGAGCTGTATGGGAGGTATAATGTGGCTCAGTCCGGAGGCTATGTTTTTACCCTGATAGGAGGGGTGGAGCTTAATCTGGGAAAGATCTCATTGGGATTCAACTACCAGTCCCCCGCTTCCCAGAACTTGGCTGAAGGAAGGGTCCTGGCAGGAAATAGATTGATGACCCACCTCTCGTTTGGATTCTAGCAGTACGGAAGATCCCGGCATCCCATGTGAGTCATTCACAAACGGACTCGATTACAGGTGGCGATAAGGAGGTGTTTTTTCAAGGATATACCGTAAGCAATTACCGGTTTCAATCTACTGGTGACTGGGGTATTCACACCAAGGCCCTTGCCAGTCAGGTGATGGTTTCCGCGCACAGCGTGAGCACCCATCCGAGTAGGATAGTATGGGCGGCTATAGGTCTGTGTTGGAGGCATCACCTTCTGAAAAATCAGTTCACGCTGATTGGATATCCAAGTGACAAAAAATGATATGCAATAGCGGTGAATTTGGTAGATTGTCTCAATAAAATATCTAATTTTATAGTCGTTATTCATTTTTGTAACTTTCAAGTGATTATGGATGGTTGATAGGAAGTTTTTGACGGAAAAATAGGTCGGGGATCTAACTTGGGAGTCCAGGGTGGTTTTTGCAGGTTATCTGAAGGTTTTTTTACTTCAGTTGAGTAATGGATCCGCTCAGGTGAGGCAGCAGGAAGACAGCCTGATGTGAATTGGCCTGCGGCTGTTTGGCTTAGGGCGGACTATTGATTTTTTAAGGCAAGGGATTGGTTGGATCCAATGGGACAAGCCCATTGAAGGATTCGGCTACGCTGAGGCGGAAGAGTGAGCTACACAGAGTATAGGTTATTGACGTTTTTACAGCAACAAAGGTGATGAAAACATCCAGGGAAAAGCTGACAGTAATAATTCCGGTATATAATGAGGAGGATGGGATAAGGCGCATAATACCTGCCATTGAGCCCTATATCCAATGTTCGAAATTTCAGGTTTCCGTCCTGTTTGTGAATGATGGTTCCTCTGATGGCAGCCTGGCTGTGATAAAAGAGCTGTGCTTGCTCCACACCTGGGTTGATTTCCTGTCGTTTGGGAATAATGCCGGACTGAGTGCCGCATTGCGGGCCGGATTCAAGGAGGCCAAGTCAAAATGGGTAGGCTATATCGATGCAGACCTACAGACCGATCCCATGGATTTTTTGAAGCTGGAATATTATGTTCCTGATTTTGATTTGGTTACAGGGAAGCGTGTAAACCGCCAGGACAGCGTGTCCAAAAAACTTACATCCTCCTTTGCCAACTGGTTTCGTGACAGTATGCTTCATGACGGCGTACACGACTCGGGATGCCCTCTCAAAATCATGAACAGGAAGATGGCTCTTCACATGCCTTATTTTAAAGGAATGCACCGGTTCTTTCCTGCACTGGCATTACTTCAGGGCAAGAAGGTAAAGGAAGTGGTGGTCAAGCATTATCCACGAATCACGGGGAAGTCAAAGTTCAATATGTGGAATAGGCTTGTAGCCCCATTCACGGATACACTGGCAGTCAGATGGATGATCAGAAGGTCAGGCTCCCCGCAAATCCCGGAGAATTCGAGGATCCTGTATAAATCCGTCCGTCATGAATAACTGGGTCCTCTTTGGAGTGGGATTTTTAGCTCAAGGCCTGTTTTCAGCCCGTTTTCTTATCCAGCTGGTGAAGTCAGAGCAGGCCGGGAAAGTTTTGTCTCCCGTGATTTTCTGGCAGCTTAGCCTGGTAGCATCCTTTTTACTGCTGGTGTACGGTACCTTCCGGCAAGATGTGGTGATTGTCGGCGGCCAGTTGATCAGTTATTTTATCTATATCCGCAACCTTCAGATCCAGCATGCATGGAAGCTTTTTCCGGAATGGATACGCTGGGTTTTTCTTGTACTTCCGGTTGTCTTTCTCCTGTATCTGCTTTTTTATGCTGATTATGATTTTTACCTGCTTTTCCGGAATCCTGAAATAGGGGGTATGCTTCTGACTTGGGGTACACTAGGTCAGTTGGTCTTTGTATCAAGGTTTGTGGTGCAGTGGTGGGATATAGAGCGGAGCAGGGAGTCCCGGTTTCCACCAAGTTTTTGGTATATCAGCTTGGCAGGTGCTGTGTTGATCTCACTATATGCGGTCCTGCGTAGGGACAGTGTTCTTTTTATCGGCCAGGCGTTTGGTATCCTGGTCTATGTGCGGAACCTTATGATTTATTTTGGCGAAAGAAGCCCGGAAAAGCTCAGTTTGCTGGAGCGCATCAAGGGGGTTAGACTGCCCCTGCTGCTGGTTTTTACCGGTATGGTCTTATTCTTCAACCTGGGAGCTTGGTCAGTGACCGAATCGAGTGAAGCACGCTACGCTCAAATCGCCAAAGAAATGGTCCAGACGAGAGATTGGCTGCATCCCCAGCTGATGGGGATCTATCATTACCACAAGCCCCCCATGACCTATTGGCTTACTGCCGTGAGCTATAAGGTTATGGGTATTTCTCCGTTTTCAGCCAGGTTTCTGCTCCAGATTTCTGTTATACTCCAGGTATGGCTGGTCTACAGGATTGCCTTGATTCTACTGAAGCGTCCCCATGCGGCATTTCTTGCAGCTATGCTGTATGCGGCATTTCCAGCAGTTATCATATCCAGCAGAGCCCTGACAACCGATGGGTTTCTGACCCTTTTCATAATGGCTGCTTGCTATTACTGGTTTGTCTTTCTGGACCGGAGAAAGGCGTATCACCTAATCCTATGCTATCTGTTTCTGGGGCTGGGATTCCTGACCAAGGGACCTGTGGTGTGGATAGTGCCGGTAGTGGTAGGCCTTTATCAGGCAGCTGTGCTGCGTGTCAGATTTGGAGACTGGAAACTCCACGTGTGCGGAACCGCATTGATGCTAGGGGTTGGGTTGAGCTGGTTCTGCTATCTGCAGCTGGAAGATCCCCGCTTTTTCGACTACTTCGTGTTCAGGCACACGATCGACAGGTTTGCCACGGATACTTTCCATAGGGGACAGCCTTTCTGGTTTTATCCTGTGGTGCTTCTGGTGACCGCTTTTCCCTGGGTATTGCTCCTGTTACGGGGTTTTCCGAGCAGCTGGAAGCAGTTCAAAGAGCCCGGCTCATTGTTTGTGCTGTGGGTGGTGGTGCCTGTGCTGTTTTTCTCGATGAGCCAGTCCAAACTGGTGCTTTATATCCTGCCCGTGTATGGTGGTCTGGCTATAGGCGCGGTTTACTTCTGGGAAAGACTGGAAGAGTCCACGAGGGCCAGCTGGGAAAAGTGGCAGCTTGGTTTTCAGCTTTTGGTACTCTTGGTGTTACTGGCATTGCCCCTGCTGGATAGCCGTATCTCGCTTAACTATAAGTTTTACTTCCTATGGGCTATCGTGCTTTGCCTATTGCTGGCTTTGCAGAGAGTGGTTATCAGAAAAACGGACCGGGCAGTCATTTCAGCCTTTATCTTCACGATGGGACTTACCGGGATGACTTCTTATTTTTTCGGACAGAACCCGGGGCTTTCCAATGATACCCGTCGGGTGACTGGCTGGCTTCAGGCAAACCATCCGGCGTTGCAGGAGGTAATTGTCTACAACAAGCGTCTGCCCTCCATGCTATTCAATTCAGACTACCGGGTCATTTCAGTCTATGATGGGGATGAAAGTCTGAACAGGGAGACCCAGTTTCAGAATAATGGAGACTGGAAAGCCAGCTTGATAGACCTGCGTTCGGATCCAGCCTGGATTAGCACTACTGCTCCGGACCAGTCGGTATGGGTGGTGAAGGAGAATAAAACACTGCCAGATCCAAGAATGCGGGGGATATGGAAGGAGCTGGTGACGATTGACGGGTGGCGGGTATTCCAGCTGAGCAAGGGGGAATAGCCGGCCCGGAGAAGCGATGCTTTCACTTCTTGCCCGCCAATTGCAAATTGGCAAGAATATAAGGGTGAATTTCATGGGCAGTGGAGACGCTGCCCAGGGCGGGCGATTTCAACAGAACCAGTGGGGACATTGGTCCAGGCGCTGCCCATGGCGTAGGATATAAATCAATTTTATGGGGATACACTGACCAGAGCGTAGTATAACTCAGTGCCTCCATCTTCTTTGGTTAAGAAAAAACCGGTGATGCAACTAGTTGCCCAGGATTTTCTTTCGGTGATTCAGGCCCCAGGTATGCAGTTCTTCGATGACTGGTTTCAGTGTCTCAGAGTATGCTGTTGACTTGTATTCTGTCCTGACGGGAAAACCGTTTAAGACAGTCCTGGTTATCAACTGGTTTTCTTCCATGTCTTTCAGTTCATTGGATAATACCTTGGTGCTTAGTTTGGGGATACTTCTCTCAATTTCCCTAAAGTGCTTGTTGCCTTCCCATATGGAGATCAGGATCAAAATTTTCCATTTGCCACCGATAATATCCAGTGTGTCCCGCACAGGCAATAAGGCGGACATACACTCATGATGATCCATTTTTTTCATCCCGTTTTGATTAAGTGATTACCGCCAGGTTACTGATTACCTAAAGGTATCTGATTACATTTGGTAATCAAAGTTAGTTAGGTTTGCATTCATAACTAACAAAAATCAAAAAAAATGAAAAACAAGGTGCTAGCTGTTTTGTGTGTGATGTTTGGGGTATTAATGCTTAACTCGGGCTTGAACAAGTTCTTCAACTACATGCCTATGCCTGAAATGTCCGAAGAAATGATGCAGGTAATGGAGGGCTTTATGGCCATAAAATGGATTTTGCCGTTGGTGGCACTTATTGAAATTATCGCTGGAATATTGATTGCCATCCCCAAAACAAGGGTTCTGGGAGCTCTGATCATTTTTCCGGTAATGGTCGGTATAGTTGTCCATCACGCAGTACATGATATGGCTGGTATCGGAATCTCCTTAGTGCTATTTGCAATCAACACTTGGGTGATAGCAGCGAATTGGAACCGGCTTTTACCTATCATCAAATAAAGCAAAGGAGTTGGATGGTTTAATAAGCTATGTCCAACTCCAATTTATTTCGTAAAATATGCTCATTCTCAATGAAGAAAGCGGATAAGGCCCGGCATCCGGTAAAAAGGGGATTGCCTTCCTGACGAAACCTAATGCCTAATCCGGGTTTAAGGCAAAACCTGATCCCACATAGCCATCCTCCTATACTCAAGTTTCCGCCGACTGCCTCCTTTCGGTCTGCTTACTTTTACGTGTATGTGAACTATAGATAACTTGGCAATATCCTGTCCCAATGCGCTTGAGGTGAGGATAACAACCACCGGAACAGGCAGACCGAAACCGGACAGGTCTCCAGATGTAATCCCTGGATAACATACCGGAACCAATAGTAACCATAAAGACATATCCGGTTAAAATTCCTGTAAACTGGCGTCAATAGCTTAGCAGCACCAAATGGGACGCTACGGAATGAAATATTGGATTACTGCTTTTGCTTACGCTTTATGCCCTATAATCTTGCTTGCAGGGGAGATTTCGGGAACGGTCAAAGATGACCAGAGTGGAGAATTATTAATCGGGGCGACGGTGTCCCTGACTTTCCCAGACGGGAAGACTGTCCTTAATGACATATCAGGTCTGGATGGGGGCTTTTCCTTCAGGGAAGTGCCGGTAGGGGACTATGGACTGGAAGTACGCTACCTGGGGTACGAACCACTCCAATCCAGTGCAAGTCTCACATCAGCAAATGGCACAGCCAAACTTGAGCTTAGACTGGTACCTGGAGAGCAGATGCTTGCCGAATTCGTCATCACCGGAAACAATAAAGGCACAGACGCCCAGGCCAGAAAGTTAGAGCGGGAGTCTTCCAGTGTGCTGAATGTAATATCTGCCAAACAGATACAGCTGTCTCCCGATATCACGGTGGCCAACGTGATCCAGCGCGTCTCCGGGCTTTCTATAGAGCGGAATGCCAGCGGGGACCCCCAGTATGCCATCGTCCGGGGGATGGACAAGCGGTATAACAACACCCTTATCAATGGGATAAAAATCCCGTCTCCGGACAATGAAAACAGATTTGTACCACTGGATATTTTTCCGGCTGTCTTCCTGGAGCGACTGGAAGTGTACAAGTCCCTCACGGCCAACATGGAGGCTGATGCGATAGGGGGTACTGTAAATATGGTCATGAAAAGTGCCCCTGACCAACTGCTCATCGATGCGGATTTTCAGTCAGGGTATAACCAGTTGAACTTTAACTCTCCGTTTCATACCTATGACAGGTCTTCGCTGAACAGGAAATCCCCTAAAGAACAGTATGGAGCGGCTTATAGAGCCACGCCTGCGGATTTTCCCACGGCCAACATGACGCTGAAAGAAATCACTGCACCTCCCGATGTTTTTGCAAACGCCACTTACGGCAACCGGTTTCTGGACAAGCGCCTGGGTGTGATGCTCGGGGGAAGCTTCCAGAACTCCTACCGTCCGGTGGAGAATTACCTCTATGATCCGGTACCCAATTTCACCGAAGGTAACCCGCTGGTCATGCGGGAGCTTATCGAGCGCAAAACGAGCTCACAGTTACAGCGACTGGCTTTCCATGGGAAGTTGGACTATGAGTTGAACCTGAAGAATAAGCTCAGCTTTTACTTTGGCAAATACCTGCTTAATGAATTCAGGGTGCGGGATCAGGTACGCAGGGAGAGTTTTGTGGTGGATAATAATTACGCGGTTTACCCTCTTACCCGTTTCAGCAACATATTTCAGGATATCACCACATATGACCTACGGGGCACCCATCAGGTGCTGGCCAGGCTGGATCTAAACTGGATGGCGATATATTCCACAGCCAAAAATGACCGGCCTGATGATGGGGTGTTTTCCAGAAGTGGTACCTATGATGCTGAAAACCAACTAATCATCAATGAGTCGGTGTACTTTCAGGGGACTAGAAATTCAAGGGCCTGGGAGCGAAACGAGGACAATGACATAAGCTTATATGTTAATTTCAAGTATAAACCTGATGTAATCAACAGCGATACAGAAATACTTTTTGGAGGTCTTGCCAGGCGGAAGGTCAGGGATAACTACTTCAATTATTACAACTACGCACAGATTTTCGGGCAGTTCAGGGGGGTGGATTGGGATAATTTCGGGGAGGTACCCTTTACGGCAATGGCTAATCCACTGGGCAGTGGAGACCGGAGCAACCTGGTGTATGATGCGTACGAAGACATCTATGCAGGCTATGTAAATGCAGGTATTAAACTGGATAGAACCCATATACAGGCAGGCGTACGCGCGGAGCAGACACTTCAGGGCTATGAGATCAATTCTACGTCCGCCTCCGGCAACAATGTGGACCTGACGCAGGACCAGGACTACTTCACCCTGTTTCCCTCATTCAGTGTAAAGCACGGGCTGAACAGCAGGACCAATCTTCGGGCGACCTATTTTAAAGGCATAAGCCGGCCTGGCTTCTATGAAATAGTCCCTACGGTCCGGAGTGCGGGAGGTGGAGACTCCTTTTATTCGGAGCAGGGGAATGCAGCTCTTAAGCCGTCCATTGGACACAGTGCGGATATGCGCTATGAGTTTTTCCCGTCAGGGGTAGACCAGGTTTTGGTCGGGGTTTTCTATAAGAGAATCATCGATCCCATCGAATACGGTTTTCCCAGAGTGACTTCCTCTGAAGAAAGCCCGAACACCAGCAGGATCCTTCCCCAGAACTTTGATGATGCGACCAATTTTGGGTTGGAGATGGATTACACCAAATACTTTAGCCGGTTTGGTATACGCCTGAATTATACTTACACCAAGTCATCCATCACCACAGATAAAGTGCAGAATAACCCCGGGGGCAGCCGGACGTTGGTCGCCCAGACGAGGCCCTTACAGGGACAGTCAGACCATGTGGGGAATTTCAGCCTGCTCTTCAAAGATCAGGAGCGGCTGCTGGATATCCAGGCTGTATTCAATTACACCGGGGAGCGGATTGCATTCGTATCTCCCTTTCTCGGCACCGACCACTACATGAAGCCGATGGCCCAGCTGGATATTTCCGTGGAGAAGGGATTCCGTAACCAACTGATCCTGTTCGTCAAAGCAAACAACCTGCTGAATACACCTTACCAACTCTATGTGAAGCGGGGCTTGGCTGTACCCGAAGACCCTTATCCTTACCAGACAGACCCGTTTAACCAGGCTTTGGTCAGGAGAGATCTGTATGGTCAATCCTATAGACTCGGGTTAAGATACACACTCAACTGATCCAAATAAACTTTTAAACAAACAATAGAACTATGAAAAATCTATCCAGAATGGTGTATGCTGCTTTTCTGATAGCCATGTCAGTATTTGTCTCATGTTCGTCAGATGACGAAGTGAATCCGGTCATTACGGATCCAGATGGGGACGATATAGCTGAAGGCATATCAGGGGATATGACAGCAATTGAATTTGAATCCGGGGAAACCTATGAGGTAACAGGTGACCTGGTTGTTCCTGAAGGTGAATCTGTCACCATACCCGCCGGTGTAACGCTTGAGTTTCAGGAAGGTCCAAACGGGGAAGCCTGGTTCATAGAGGTATATGGCTCTTTGTATATACGGGGTGAGGAATCCAGCCGTGTGGTACTGACCGCTTCGGAAGATCTGATCAGTTCCTCCCGCAACAACGGCATCGGACAGTTGTGGGGAGGGGTGATCGGAACAGTGACCACAGGTGACCTGGTGATCGAGTATACGGATATATTCCATGCGGGAGGTGCTACCCGGGAGGAGAATGCGATGGCACAGCCTGCTACAGGCGGTGGGGGAGAGCTCAGTGCAGGGGACGCCAGCTATGCGCTTTATTTTATACGTGGGGCAGACGGCAGACAGGACGGTATTTTCGTGCTTAACCATTCCCACATCGCTTTTACCCCGGATGATGCCATACGGATCAACGGCGGTAAGACTCTGCTCACTTACAATGTATTTGAAGTGACAGGTGGCACAGGAGGGGATGCAGTCAATATCAAGGCTGGAACTTCAGGCGATTTTGCGTTTAACCTGTTCTATAATCTGGCTACCAATGGGCTGAAATCTGCTGATACCGGACCGGGCATCAGAGGGATCAACCAGACTAACTTCTATAACAATACCATCGTCGCGTCCGGGTACCGCAGATCTGAACCAGGAAGAGGAGCGGGACTGAACTATGAGTCCAATTCATTTGGTGATGTGTATAACAACTTGCTGGTAAACAACCGTTTTGGACTTCGCCTGGTGGCAGGGGAAGCAGAACCGGATGTGTCCAGAATTAATTACGGGTACAACTGGAACTATGGTGCTGTGCAAACTTTGGTGAATGAGTTTTACCCTACCCGTGCCACTTCTTCTGTAGGACTGATAGGAAATGATCCCCGGACTCCGGTTCCCACGACTGACGTGGCAGGCGGACCAGGGGAAAATGATCCGATGTTTGTGAACTATGACCCATCTGGTTTCACGTTCAGCGGCAACCAAACCATCAATACTGATCCTCTGGCAAGAAATATAGATCCTATTCCCAGCGGTGCGGATTTTCGACTTCAGTCAGGTTCTCCTGCCTTGACGGGAGGGTATACTGATTTTGAGCCGGTACATGGAAGTTATAGCTCCCTGGACGGTACAATCACCTTCATCCCTCCGGCACCGCGTGTTTTCTTTGGTGCATACGGTTCCAACTGACCCAATTAAGAGAGACGGGCTTCCTGCCTGTCTCTTTCTGTAACCTGCCATGAAAATCAACTCTTTGTTAGGTGCCGCAGTGATTTCCATGTGGATGGGGAGCTGTGTGCCGGATACCGGGATAGAAGAAGACTATCCGTATGCTTATCGCTGGGACAGGCATGTACCCTTTATCACTGATTACAATACCTTCAGCATGCCGTTTTCTGACCGGTTTGAGCCGGTTCCGGTAGAGTTGGGGGAAGTGGCGATAAGAGAGGCATCCGGATTGGGATATAGCCTCCGGAATCCCGGACACATCTGGACCCACAATGATTCTGGCAACAGCAATATGATCTTTCTGATCGATGCTGCCGATGGACATATCGTGTCACGCTACCTATTGCCGGGCACGGTGAATGTGGATTGGGAAGACATGGAAGTGTCAGTTGGGCCAGAAGCCGGAGAATCCTACATCTACCTGGCCGACACGGGAGATAATGATGAGAGGCGCCCGGATTATAGCATTTATCGGTTTCCTGAACCTGAATTCACCGAGGACCATCGGGATAGAACGGTGACGCTGGAGGATTTCAGGTTAGAACGGATAAGGTTCCGATTTCCGGATGGCAGCCACGATACTGAAGGGATGCTGGTTGATCCCTGGACCAAGGATATTTTCCTGGTAACCAAAAGGGACGTGGTGTCCATGCTTTATGTTCTCCCCTTTCCCCAGGATACAGCGGGATTTTCTGAGGCATTTAAAGTAGGGGGATTTTCGTTCAGACAGGCTTCTGCTGCCACTGCCTCGGTGGATGGCCGACATATTATGATCAAGAACAGGCAGGAGATCTTCTATTGGAACAGGACTGCAGAAGAGGTGGATATGGCCGAACTGCTCTCCCGTACTCCGGTGCGTGCGCCATATATTGGAGAACCCCAGGGGGAGGCAATCTGCTTTGACCCCGACCTAAACTACTATACTCTGAGCGAGGAAATGAACAGTACAACCCGCCCGGTTTTATTCAAATACCTAATCAAATAAATACCAACCCATGAACTTATCCATTCGGAGAATCCCTTTGACAGCAACAGTCTGTCTGGCCTTATGTTTATTCAATTCTTCCTGCTCTGACAGTGATGACACCGCTCCTGTACTTCCGGAGGTGGTGCAGGTACCGGATGCTGTACTGAAAGACCAGATCAGGCAGACGCTGGGCCTGGAAGCAGGTGAGGAGGTCACAGAAGAGAACATCCTCTTGCTCACTGAACTGGTACTGGATGCGGAGACGGACCTTGCCGGAAACCTCAATGAACTTTCTGATCTTACCGGATTGGAAGCTGCCACGAACCTTACCTATCTCCACCTCGGCTATACCAGTGTCTCTGATCTTTCGCCCCTGGCAGGGCTCGAAAAGATGGGCTACCTCAGGATCAACAACACCCCTGTAACGGATCTCTCGCCACTATCCGGCTACACCCAGCTGACCTACTTCAATGCCAATACGGCGACAGGAATCACAGACATCAGCCCGCTGTCAGGCAATACCGGCCTGAAGGAGATCATTCTCAGAAGTGTTCCTTTTGGAGACGAAGGAATGGCTACGCTGGCGAATTTCGTCAATCTTTACCGCATCAATATGAGAAGTACAGGGGTGACCGATCTTACCGTATTGGGAGAACTGATGGCGAAGGGAGCACTTCTTGATACCACACCGGGTGCGGAAGCCGCGGGAGGTGCAGTGCTCGATCTCAGAGGGTTAGCTGTGGAAGACTGGTCACCGATCGAGCCGTATGTGGATCAGATCAGTAACCTCGAAGGATATCCCCGGAATTAATCTTTGGTCTGACCGGAAATCCCGGCACCGTGCCATTGCCGGATCAACAGGTTTACAAATCCCGAAGGCGGCTGTTCAGGTTGGTTTCGGGATTTTTTTGGACTGGTCCACCTGTTTTTAACCCTATTGTTTTTTTATGGAAGATTATTTGCTGGCTGAAGTTTGGGATCGGGTGGTTTTGGTAGCAGGAAGGAGATAGACGTCAGGGAAACCATGGGAACAGTGAAACGGGTGATGCAGACCGGGGAGCAGGAGGGCTATTCCCTGCATGCAAAAACCGGCTGGACCCGTGAGGACGGACGCAATACAGGCTGGTGGATAGGTTATCTGAAAGATGCGGACAAGGTCTGTTTTTTTGCTACCCGGTTAGTACAGGATAGGGCACTGCAAAGGCAGGATTTTGGGCCGTGCAGAAAAGAGGTTACCCTGAAAATTTTCAGGGATTTGAAAGTAATCGACGGGGAGTGACCAGCTAGGGATGGGGGACACAGCTGCCATTTTCCCCGGGCCTGACTGTTCCGATGGCTTGCTGAGTGACTTGAATTGCGTTTTATCTGGATCTGTTTCACTGAAAATACCGGAACGGCGGCTACTCCACCAGGGCAGAGCTGAAGCCGCAGCTGCCTTCTGCATTGGATAGGGAAGGGCAAACCGATCACGGCGTATTCAGTGTAAGCTGTCAATAAAAAGAGAAACCTATTCCCACGCTTAGAGCGAGATTTTCAAAGTTTTCAAAATCACTGGTCTTTACCCCTCCTCTGAGGTGGATCCGTGCAAAATTGACAATCAGTCCTGCTTCAGCCATAGGCAGGATTTTTTCCTCGTCGTTCATCAGGACCCATTCTGTTTTGTGAAGCTCTCCGGTATCGGTATACATGGACATTTCCTGCCATTTCTGGGAATAGGTCATTCCGCCTCCCAGGTATATCCATAGCGGGTAGGCCAGTTTCTTGGTGATACCCAACATCACGTCCAGATCTCCCGTCCTAGTTCTGTTTTCGTAGCGGATATCGTTGTACCTCAGTGTGCCGTCAAAACTTCCGTCCGCATTGAGTGAATAGTCAGCCGGGGAGGCAAGAATAGCAGGGTTGAGCCGTGCGGTGAAATAGGCGCCCACTTTCCTGTTTTTCAGCCCGCCCAAGCTAAGTCCCACATTGGTCACCGAATCATAGACAAAGGCCAGATAGGTCATATCGGATCTTCCGTATCTCCTCCTTTTCCGTTCCAAGCGCTGTATCTTTGAGGAATAGGAAAACCGGGGGTTCAATGCATCTGCTTTTTGATAGTAGTTGATAGCATTGGAAAGGGAGCTGTAGTATTTTTCCCGGCCTGCCCGCTCTGCCGCCGATTCATAGGTGCCCACCATTATTTCATCGGCTTGCGTGATATCAGAGGAGTTGAGTGCATAGTCTGATTTTAATTTGTTCAGGTAGAGCTCCATCCGGTCCAGTTCTCCGTTTTCAGCATACTCTTTGCCGTACTTCAGCATAGAGTTGCGGAGGATTTGTCTGGCGTTGTCACTGTAAGCTTTGGCAGTAGGGCCCTGGAGATAGCTTTCAAATGAATCTATGGTGTTGATCTCCCGGGCTTTTTGCCATGCCTGTTCGTCTTCTGCCCGGCTTTTGCCGATAAGGGCATCCTCATCATCCGGCTTCAGCCTCAGCGCATCAGCGAACAGGTCTCTGGATGCGGTATAGTCTCCCTGTTCAAAGGAGGCAAATGCTTGCTGCATAGCCTCTTCATAGCGGTATACCTCCTTCATTTCAGGCGTGTTGCCCAGCGCTGTCCTCAGGTTTGCAGAGGAGGGGTCCGATTTCATCAAGGGATCCTCCAGAATACGCATGGCAGCTTCATACTCGCCGTTTTCAACATAGAGTTCGACCGCATTCAAGGCATAGCCGACTGCTGATTTATCCATCTCCCACAGCTCATTCCATTCCGATGCCGCACGCACTGGGTCTCCCTGTTCCCTATTGAGGGCAGATGACTCCAGTGCCTGGATTTGCCGGGATTTTTCTATTTCCTGTTTCAGGGAATTGATCTTGGCTTTCAGCTTATCGTCCGCCATACTTTCGGCTTTATCCAGCCAGGATTCAGCCTTTTCCGGCTCTTCCATCTTCAGGAAAGCCAATGCCGTATAATAGTAGCCATCCCCTCTGAAAGGTTCTTCGATTACCAGATCGGGACTCAGGATAAGAACTTCGTCCCACTGTTCCTTTTCGATGAGCGTGTGGATACTGGTTTCCAGTGTGTTGAACTGCCGGGACTGTGCAAGTAGCATACCCGGGAAACCCACTAACAAAATGGCGATAAGGGATTTCATGCTCATTCGATTATTTTATTGTAGATCATATCAAGGCGGGTCCTGGTGGTGGCACGCTTCAGTGCAGCCTGGTCCGAATCACTCAGGCTACCTTGGAGGGAGGCATAATACTGCGAGTATACGTCACTCTCCTCCGCACAACCATAGATAGCTGACGCGGATCGGCGGGAGAAATCAACCTTACTGACGCAGTCAAACGAATTGTTCCAGTTGAGGACCACCTGCCCCTGCGTATCACTTCCGAAGCATTGGCAACCTGCCAGTTGGCAGGCTCTGAGCAGCCTCACGCGCTCCTGATCGATCAGGGCTGTCCAGTCAAGAAATTTCCGTTTTTCTGTTTCGGACCTATCGGCCAGCCTGCTTCCCATGCTCCGCAGTGCGGCTGTACGGGCTGCTTTCCCCTCATTTAATATCTGCCTTTTACTCGTGTACGCCTCTTTCACAGCTGCTACGGCTTCATCCTGGACTTTACTTAGATTCACAGTATAATCCCATATTTTGTCAGACATGGCCTTGTTGGTTGTCTTGATTTCAAGGGACACCTGATCAAATTGAGACTTGAATTCCCGGAGCTGGTTCTGGCCTTCCTGGATACGCGAATCAAGTTCCTGCTTACGGCTTACCAGAGGTTGGTATTGACCCTTCTCTAACCGGGAAGTGTCCTGTAGCAATAAGTGGATATCGCGCAGCTCAGTGGTCCAGTCCTGGACCTGGCCATAGAGTAGGGCGGTCCTTTCCATATGTGCCTTTTCCAGCTGGCTCATCCTTGTCTCATTCTCATTGATTTTCTGCTCCAGGTTCTTTTTTTCCTCGTCTGCCTGGCGCGCGACTTTTTCCCGCACTTCGGCCAGCATTTTAGTTTCATCCTGGTTGAGATCTTTCAGCCGCACATTATAGATGTCTACGCGGTCTTCCAGGTTGTGCTTTTCCGCCACCAGCTTCATCAATTGCATGATGGGGCTACGCTGCCTGGACTTGCCAGCTTCTATTACCCGCTCCCTGTATTCTCTGCTAAGGGCAATTATTTCCCGCCTTAACCTGTCGATGTCCCCGTGAGCCTCCTGTATGTTATGGTTGGCCTCTACGATTTTACTGTCCTGCTCTTTTCCGGCATTGCGTATTTTTTCGTGATACTCCTCCAATACGCCATCCCGGTACTCCAGGTACTTGGCCCAGGCTACATTACTGGGGACTCTGTGCCAATGGTCTGCCACGCAGATCGGAGGTGGTCCCCCGGCACTGCAGGTGCCCGGATTGTTTTCTTCCCACCCGGAGCGGGCAGATTCCCTGCGGTTTTTCCAGGATTGGTCATTTTCGATCTTGTCCAGCATATCGGCAAGCCCTTTTCTGGCAGACTCTATCAGCAGGTCTTTTTCCAGTTGTAATTTCGGGATCTCATGCTGGAGCGTCTGAATACGCTTCTCCAGATTGGCTATCTCGTTTGCTTTACTTTCGATACTGGATAGTTGGCCGCCGCCGCCAGTCTGGGCTATGCTCTTCCAAGGCAGCAGAAAGCAGAAAATCAGTAAAAGGCGGAATACCATACTAGTTCAATGATAAGTTGAATTATTTCTTTAAAATTGGCTTTTTCCTTTATCAGGACTTTTCAGCGTTTAAATGAATTGATTAACCCGGTGTGTTCCAATTAAAATTCTACGAAACAAAATGAATAATCTTCCTCCTTTGAGAAATAGCCACCTTTCGGGATAAAACATGAGTCGATATAGACTTCATTTTTACTGTCTTGAAAAACAAAATGGAGGTTGTTCAACCTATTTTTTAGCGTTTAAAAAATTGAAATAAATCAATTTAAAATATTAAGGATCAAAATAATCATATTTTTTATGGATTATAGGAAAGGAAAGAATCGGTAGATCGGAAGAAAATGGCTGTTTTCATAAAAATAGTGACTGAAATCAGAAGAATATACGCTCAAAGACCTCCTGAGGGGTTTTAACGTAGATTAATTTGCTATCTGTTACTTTATTTCGTGAAATTATCCGAAAGGATAAAGTGAAGGGAAGAATGGGTTCAATCTGCTATTGAAGATGACAAACTGGTTCAATTATATGATGAACGGTATGCTTATCAGAACCAGCGGCTGAAATATTTAGCCGAAAGCAGCTGGATTTACCGTCGCATTTTGGGCATCTGTTCGGGATATGGGACTAGCTCGAAGAGGTTTTTGCTAATGCGTATACAATCAATCCGGATCCGTCTTTTATCTAGCTCCCGGAGGAAACAGGTCACAGGTCTTGCATGGTATGGCTGTTTGCTTGGGTGCAAGGCTTCTCCCTGATTAGCTATTAGCGCCTAAGTTCAACTACTGTCCCGAGTAAAAGTGGAAAGTTGGGGGCGATTTTTTAAAAAGTCTACAGTTGCCTACAAATGTTTTGGGGTCAGGCTCCAGAACTTTGTCAAAATACGTAGATAACAACTGTGCTTTCTTAGTAATTTTGTAGAAGAAATCCTATGGCCATGGTTGCAGATTCGTTGACAAGACAGTTTTTATTGAAATATAGGCACCTGATCAGGGTGTCTACCATCGAGGATGACCTGGGGATTACCGGGAAGTCCATCCATAAATGGTTGACAGGTAAAAGACCACTGCCTGAAAAGTGGGAAAAACCTCTTCAGGAGTATCTTTATCCGTTATTTGATCCCAAAAACAAGCGGGTTATACGGGAGCTGGTCTGCGATAAAGTAGTTACCGTGGAAAGCAAGAATATACTTCCTTCTTTTAAGAATCTGGAAAGGGAAATGCTACAGAAGCACCATTTCAATCCGATGCTGACCTCCAGTGCAGATGTGGTTTACTTCCGGTTTGTCAATTCGCATGGAAAAGAAGGCTACCTAAGTATCTATTCCAGATATATGGCGAATAAGTAACTGATTGTAAACCAGTTTTTTGAAAAAAAGGATGGCGGAATGTGGAGAAACCTTCCGTGGTTATGGCATAGCCAGGTAGTTGGCTTTCGGTGAAGTCTGTAGGTATGTAGGTGTCAGATTGGCAATTTGCACCATACCCACGGTTTAATCCGCTTCCGACGGTCTTCGAAAAATCAATTCAGTCTTATGATCCGCTTGGTTTTTTAAGAACGGCCAGATCCCATCTACCGGGATATACCGGTCCTGAACAGGCTTACTTCCACTTTTCCCAGATCCCCTGGATAAGGTGGGGCCACAGTTTTTATGTGTTAGAGAGGTAAACAGTTTTATGCTTCAGCGCCTGAGGTTCAATGTCTCAAAGGGAGCGTCTTTGAAGTGGCCATGGGCATTGCCTTGATTGGGTTTGGAGGCATTGGTGTTGATGCCACTGAGGTTGAACTTTCCAGAAACGGTCCCTTTGATGACGTAGCCGTCATTGGAAATGACCCGTAGATCCGTAAGCTGTAAGGTTCCTGCCTGAGTGTGGATATCATCATCGCCACCCGAAAGCGAATTGAGACCGCCCTTGGGTGTAGTCCCGCCGATCAGTCCAAAACCTTTGTCTATACAAGCGCTTGGATTCTTGAAGCAGTCCAGCTCCTGGGAGAAGGTATGGATATGCACCAAATCTGCCGCCAGGGAAAAATCTTCCTGAATGATGGGTTTGTCTGTATATAAAGTAAACGCGGCATCAGCGGCGGCATTATCAGGAGCATCTTGCCAGGTCATCCTCGCTGCAATAGAATAGACGCCATCGTGCTCAGTGCGGGCTTGATGCAATGAAAAATAGACCTGACTGGCATCCCACTTATGGGTGACACCACGCGATGTCAATTCATAGTTGCCATAGGACGGTTCGGCGACACTTAGGTCATCGTCGTCATAATTTTCCTCATAGGCTTGATCGGATGAGCAACTGCCCAATGCCAGCACCAAGGCTCCCGATGCAATGATGCGGCGAGATAAAAATCTAAACATTATTTTTTTTCACAAATATATCCAATACAACTAAATCTCCAATGACAAAGCAAGAATAGGCCTATTCTGTTTATCAAGGATACTTTTTTGGGGTTTCCAAAAATAGATTCTGACTAATGGTTTTCTGCGGAAGCAGAACGCGGAAACACATCCCAGGCCGTAATTCTTCGGATTTAACCTCCCCTCATCTCTTCCTGCTGAAACCACCAGTTATCCGGCTGTCCTGTATTTTCCTTGTCTGGATGAACATCTAATCCAGGCCTAAAAGCGCCGGGTTTTGCCGGTGAGCAGTTTCGTGTCCGAAACCTCCCGGCCCGTTCCACTGGCAGAGTGAAAGCCATTTCGCTCCTTTACGCTACTTGCTCTACGTCTTAGAATCAGGGTTTAACGGAAACCATTGCTTTCCCTTAAATCCAACCCGTCCCGGCTTCTTTCCAGTTTCTTCCGCTCCGCCCCCCTGTGAAAGGAGTAGGCCACCTTCAACAGAACGGGGATTCTGGATAGATGGATTATCCCTTCCTGTCTGTTTTCGAAGCCTTCCATGGAAATAAGGCTTCCACTGTATATGAAATTTCTTCCAAAAGGTAAAGCGGTGGTAATTCCTGCCTTCAGGGGGATTCCAAATTCTTTTTCCAGAGCAAGGAAGTACAAAGGATCACTGTATAGAGTGCGCTGTACCTCCAGCAGTGGACTGGTGTAGGAAAGCTGGGCGGAGGCGGTAAATGAATACGGGAGGGAGACAATGCCGGTGAGTCCGATTTCATAGGCAAACCGCTGTCTGGTGCCCAATTCTGGATAAAACCCATCCCGGGCAGTTGCGGTGAGCCGGCTTATTTTGGCAAACTGCTGGATGGAGATTTTTTCCCCCAGTGTGTAGGAACCGTTTACCTGCATGCCCAGCCTGCTAATATCACCGAGGTTAGCCCATACACTGCGGAAAATTCGGTCTTTGTCCAGGCTTCCGACTAAATTGATGACATCGTTGTTCCGGGCATAGAAAGTCCGTAGCGAAAACCAGTTGCCTGAAAAATTCCTACTGTACTCCATGCCAAGCTCAGTATTCATGGCGGGTTTCAGTAGCGGATTGCCTTCCACAAGGGAATAGGGATCCGGCATTATTCCGTACGGGTTCAAGTGGTACAAACTGGGGTAACCCAGGTGTTTTCTATAGGTGAGTTTCAGGTTGCTTTCTTCTCCCAGCCTGATGCTGGAGGAGATATTCGGAAGATAGGACGTAAATTTTCCGGAACCTTCATGGTCCATGCCCAAGTCTGCGATTTCAATTCTCAGTCCGGCTTCGAGCTGAATGGATTTGCCTGCATAGCCTATACTGCTGTAATAGCCCTGCTGACGGCTTCCAAACCGAAAACCTTCCCCATTGCGGTCCATCATATCCAAAAGTTTATGCTGTAGCCCTCCGGCGAGCTTGAATTTCTTACCAATAGGGCGTTTATAATCGATGCGTATGCTATAGGAGTTTTGTTTGGGCAAGAGGTGATTGGTAAAGGCCTGGTTGGTATCCGTGGGAACGAACCGGGTAAGCTGTACAGACCTGAACCTGTGAAAGCCGGCATCCAAGGTCAGCTGATGTGAGGGGGTATCGGGCGATGCCCATTTGTAAAACACAGAATAGTAGCTCCCTTTGTTCCTGTTGTGGTCTTCTTTCCGGGCATCCCATCTCACGGTATCACCACCTGCAAATTCCAGTTGGCTGATGCCGTTGTATTCCTGGGAATAAGGGTTGTAGTAGCCATAGAAATTCACCTGGTGGTTTGGATGGAGAAAGTAATCCACCCCATAATGAAACCGGTGTGACCAGTTCTCCTGTCTGACATACTGCCTGGAGTCCAGCGTCCAGTTCTCCTGTCCGATAGCTGTTGCTTTCCTGTGCACCTGATCCACCACATCGAAATACCTGAAATCACCGTCGTAGGAGGCAAAGAGATTGATTTTTCCTGCTCCATAGCTGATCCTTCCGGAAGGGAACACGTAGATTTCAGAGCGACGGGTGGGGGCTTCCAGGTTCAGGTGGCCATCCAGACCGGCTTTCCCGGTCTTTTTAAGGACGAGCTGTATCACACGCTCAGCTGTTCCTTCATACTGGGCGGGAGGAGAGGTCATCAGTTCCACCTTTTCGATCTGCTGGGCGCTCAGTTGGCGCAGGTAATTCCGGTCCCGTTCCCTACCATCTACCAGGATCAGGATCTCCGAACTGCCTTCTACCTGGATTTCCTGCATGAGGTTCACCTGTATCCCTGGGATATAGTTAAGGATGTCCAGCCCTGAGTAGGAGGCATCTACCATTTTCCCCTGGATATGGAAGACGTTTCTGTCCAGTGTAGTCTCTCCCAGATCCCTGGTTCCCCTCACCACAAACTCCTGGAGCTCCCGTTCATCTTCTACCAGGGTCACTGGGATTACGCGGTCATCCTGCTGGTGTCTCACGTCTAGGGAGATTTTACGGAAATGATATCCCATTGCCCTGAAATGGAGCTCATAGCTTCCCGCTTTCAAATCCTGAAATTCAAACGCCCCATTTTCATCACTTATCCCTGCGGAAAGCAGGACCGTGTCCCCTGCGGTGTATAGCCTGATATGGACAAAGGGAACAGGGGAGCTGGTGAGCGAATCCATCGTGATACCGGCTATCCCGGATGGGGTCGTTTGGGCATAAAGTGAATCGGCCCATATAAATAGGAGCAGGGGAAGGGTGATTTTCCAGTTCATCGTGACAGCGGTCATAGGGTTGTTTTTGATAACCTCTGCAAGATGAACCAAGGGCAATACTCTCTGCAAGCGGGTGGGATACTCAGCAGATTTTTGATTCCAAAAACAAAAGCAAGGCTGTTTTTGGTAAGAATGACAGGTTTTTGGGATAGCTGACGGAGCTATTTTTCCGATGAAAACCTTTCAAATGCTTCCACCCGGCTCCGGGATACGGGAATCTCCTCACTGACCTGTTCCACTGTAAGCCGGTAGCCTGCAGCGTTTCCGCGCTTGTCCCGTACCTTGTTCAGGTTGACAATATAGGCCCGGTGTGTCTGAACCACATGAGGTATACCAGCCAGCTGGTTGCTGATATCCTGCATGCTGTTACGCACCATCTGTTTTTCCACACCGCTATCTGATAAAAAATAAAAGATCACATAATTCCCCTCAGACACCGCATACAGAAACCGGGACAGGTTTAGGGTAAATGATTCTTTCTTTAGCTGGGATTTGATCTGCAAAAATGCTTCATCTTTTTCGGTTGGGTTCGTATGCACATCGATGATCCCTCTATGCCTGAAATTGACAGCACTATAGAACCCAAAAGGAATAAAGCCGGTGAGAAGGGTGATTTTACAGGAATCAAAAAAGGTTTCCAGGTTCCACCGACCAGATGGGCCCTCTACCGCAAATCCCGCAAAATAAACAAAGATCCCCAGGCCGGTTAAAAGAAGGCCAATGGCTGAAACTTCTTTTCCGGCCGTCCACTCCACTGGAGAACGGAACCAGGGGATACGCTTCAATGCCTTTACCAGCATCCAATAGGGAATGACCAGAGTAAGGGCATAGATGGCCATGTTTATTTCCATACTAAACCCGTTTCTGGGATGGATGTCCATCGGCTTGTAGACGACAAGGAATAAAAAGCAGAAAAGACCGAGGACGAGCCCCCCTTTTACGGGATGTTTGATCAGGTGATTTTGGGGGTATAACTGCCTGAAAAATGAAGCGAACACAGGTGCCATAATCTTGGTTACTTTTCTGCCTGGGGGTATCAGCTAGCAGGATCGATACAATCCAGGATTGAAGATATGGGATTTATCAGGAGGTACCATGCCCCATCCCTGTTTTTTGGGTGATTCTGTCCAACGTACTTAGGTCTGGACCGGATGATTGACATGCCCACACTGCCAAGAAGTCAACGGCAAAAGTGGACTAGCATGCGGAAGCGGTCAACTCCGCTGATGTGGGGAGAAAGCAGAAGGGCCTGGGTAGGTAGGGTCTGCTGAAAAACGCCCGTAAAAGATTAAAAGCCATGATTTTAAATTAGCAGACCATTTTTTAGGTAAGCTGTTTTTCAGCAAGTGCAAGCTTTTTGTTCCCAATAGCCCGTTAGCCATGTACCGGAAAATCCCAAAACAGTGTTTTTTTGAGTTGGTCTCAGCCCTATCCTTTTCTACGTTGCCCTCATTCGAAGTAGAAGCATACCTCATTGACCGGGCGCCTTGAAGCTGGTACAGCTGAGACTTTTTCAGCAAGCCCTAGGTAGGCACCCGCAGAGGGTTACACGGACTTGCGGTTACTATTCCTTCCATAAGAAGTTTTCCAGGCTATCAGCGGGGTTATCCTTACTGAAGTCCTTCGTGATTATTTCCGACAGCAGGCTTTTGAGGGTTTCAAACCTGCTTGGTTTTTGGAGGTACAGATCGGCACCGAGCGAATAGGCCCGCTTCACCTCTTCCATTTCGGAGGAGGTCGAATAGATGATGATGACCAAGTCACGGAACTTGTTTTCGCTTCTGATCTCCGAAAGGCATTCGGAACCGGATTTACACGGCATGTTCATGTCCAGAAACAGCAATTCCGGAACAGCATGCGAATTTTCTTTCAGGTAATCCATCAGTTCTGCCCCGTCCATCACCTCTTTGTAAGTGATATCAGACTGTAGTTCGCTGAGGGCCTCGCTGAAGAAAAACCGGTCATCTTCATCGTCGTCTGCCAATAGGATTTGCATAGGTTTGCTGGTTGTTGTTAGTGTTGGGTTTTGGATGGGTACTGCTTTTCTATCGGATATTTTGGGTTTATTCTTTCAGTAGATCAGGTGAAAGAGGCGGCGGCTTCTGATACTTGAATTGGTGTCCGGACCCACCTGCGGAGGTATAAAGGTCCGGTCAGTTTGCCCGGAGTATGGCAGGGCTTCCTAAACCCTGGGCAAGCAGATGATGGGCGAATATGCCGGATGCTAGCGCCTGCCCTGATCAATCATTCATCAGGGAGGCAGCTGGGAAAAATCATACTCCTGTCTAATCGAAGCTGCAGTAGGGCATCACACCTTTGTCCCAAAAGATCCCGGGGGCTGGCTATGGCAAAGGTTCTGATACTTTCGGCTATGGATACAGCCAGTCTGTTTTTTGTTCTCATTCTTCCATTTTCAGAGGTGGGGCGACCCATTGCGGTTTTGGTATGCACCAAAACCGCAAGCCAGACCGGATTACATGCTGGTATAGCCTTTCGGCTTAATTACCGGCAGCGGAGGGATACGGTTACTGTCCAATAGGTAAAGGTAGATGCCGCCCATACCATCCATTTTACAGAGTTTTGTGATTTTGTTGTAAAATATACGGTTGGAAATAGCTGGTATCAGCTTCAGAAAAGGCCTTTCTGCTCTGGTTTGCCAAAAGATGAGGCGGGAGAAACTTAAGGGGACGGAGGCTTAAGAGGATATCTTACTGTCATGAAGCATGCTGTCCCTTTTGGAAAAGGGGTGATCCGTCTCTGATCTTGGGCAAACACGCTACTCTCCGGTCAGATCTTTTATTACTTTTCGCCTTGGTTTTGTTCAAAAAGAAAGGAAGCGTTGACCTTAGGATAAAAGGTTTGGTATTATGTGTCGAAAAATTATAATTTATTCAATAGTTGAGAATTGTCTTAATTCCAAAAATTATGACAACAGGTAAAATTATTTTACAGACTATTTTTAATGTTTTTTGTGGACAGATAACTGTAATGTGTATAGTTATGTAAAAACAATAGAATTAAAATGCCCTATATAGGGTATTTTTTTTACAGATTATTTTTCCTAATAATTGCATCCACTTTTCACTAACGTCAACGGTTGAAGAAAATTTTAACTGACTTTTCCTTAATGAGGTGGTAAGAACGGAATGTTTTCGGCAGGTCACCTACGCTTCAGTGCAGCAGGTATAACATAGACCCCACTAAAGCTGTATCTGATCAATCAACGGGATGAAATCAGGGAGCTCCGGGAATTAATCATCAAATCAACTGAGATAAAACAATGAGAAAAATTGTCGCAACCGTATGCTTGGCAGCTATAGCAGGTACACTTTCTGCCCAGACCAATTCATTTCCACCTTCCGGAAATGTGGGGATAGGGACAGCTAACCCAGAAAAGAAGCTTGAAGTAGTAGGAGCTATAAAAGCGAATGATCATTTATGGGTGACAAACCCTTTAAACACGTCTGCTTCCGTACAGCTCGGGTGGCAGGATAATGTAGCCCGGATACGGGTTGGGGGTAACGGGGATGGATCATTTGGAGGGATAAACATACAGCGGGTGGCGGATTTTAGCCTTCTCAGGATTCTGCATAATGGAAATGCCGGTTTCGGAGTGACTGCACCGACCCATAAGCTGCATGTGGCGGGGAATGCAAAATGGGAAGGAAATGCATCTAGCTATACGGAGATTAATTCCAACAGCAACGGGCAGTATATGATCCAATATGCCAACAACGGCACGAGCCGAAGCTGGATTATCCGCGGGTTTTCCAACAACGGCGTGCAGGCCGAATTTAACAACGGTGGGATCAATGTGAACGGGGTGATCAAGACCAAGGAGGTGAATGTGACCAGTTCGGGTTGGGCGGATCATGTATTTGAACCGGGATATGAACTGATGGATCTGGATCGGCTGGAGGAGTTTATTAGGTCAAAAGGCCACCTGCCCCATATCCCCACCGCAGCCGAGGTAAAGGAAACAGGGGTGAATCTGGCCGAAATGAATGTGAAGCTGCTGGAGAAAGTGGAGGAACTGACCCTGTATCTGATCAATCAACGGGATGAAATCAGGGAGCTCCGGGAATTAATCATCAAATCAACTGAGATAAAACAATGAGAAAAATTATCACAACCGTATGCTTGGCAGCTATAGCAGGTATACTTTCTGCCCAGACCAATTCATTTCCCGCGTCAGGAAATGTGGGGATAGGGATTTCCAGTCCCGCAGTTAAACTCCATGTGGTTTCAGGGGAAAGGGTAGGGGTAAAATCCACTTATGGAGTAGCTATAATCGAAAGTAGGGATGCCCAGCTGGATATTATTTCAGATGCCTCACACATATGGGGGTCTACTATAAACTTAATAGAAGCCAATGGTTCTACCAATATTGATAATTGGTCCATTTCACGGCAAACAACCCATGGGGCAGGAGACTCAAGCCTACGCTTTAATTTCGGACAAGTGAACAGCCAGATGAATGAAAGTAAGGTGGTTTTTAAGACGAATGGTTCAGTGGGCATTGGTGTAGTTAATCCATCCCACAAACTTCATATAGCTGGCAATTCGAAATGGGCCGGGAACGCATCAGGTTTTCTGGAAATTAACTCGAACAGCAATGGTCAGTATATACGCCAAGTGGCCTCCAATGGCAATTCACAAGAATGGATTATCAGAGGATTCTCAAGCAACGGCGTGCAGGCAGAATTTAACAACGGTGGGATCAATGTGAACGGGGTGATCAAGACCAAGGAGGTGAATGTGACCAGTTCGGGTTGGGCGGATCATGTATTTGAACCGGGATATGGACTGATGGATCTGGACAGGCTGGAGGAGTTTATCAGGTCAAGAGGCCACCTGCCCCATATCCCCACAGCAGCCGAGGTAAAGGAAACAGGGGTGAATCTGGCCGAAATGAATGTGAAGCTGCTGGAGAAAGTGGAGGAACTGACCCTGTATCTGATAGGGCAGAACGAGCGGATAAAACAATTGGAGTCGAAAATAGAGGTTCAGAAAAAAAAGCCATAAGCATACAAGGCAACTAAAAAACGGAGAGTAAGGACTTAATCAAAATATACGATGAGAATAAAATGTATTGCCGTTAGTTTGCTTTTGGGAATTGCAAACGTAACTACTGCCCAGACCAATTCATTTCCCTCGTCCGGAAATGTGGGGATAGGGGTTTCCAGTCCCGCAGTTAAACTCCATGTGGTTTCTGGGGAAAGTGTAGGTGTAAAATCCGTCAATGGGGTAGCAATAATCGAAAGTGTGGATGCCCAGCTGGATATTATTTCAAATTCTTCTCTTTCCTGGGGATCCAGTATTAATCTGATAGAGGGCAATGGTACCTTAAACAGGGATAGTTGGTCTATTACAAGACAGACAACGGGAGGAATAGGAGATTCTAGTTTACGGTTCAACTTTGGTACCAGAAATGATAATATCAATGGGAACAAAGTGACCTTCAAAGCGGATGGAGCAGTGGGTATAGGGACTGTGAATCCTACTCATATGTTACATGTGGCGGGGAATGCCAAATGGACAGGCAATGCGTCCAGCTATACGGAGATTAATTCCAACAGCAACGGGCAGTATATGATCCAATATGCCAACAACGGCACAAGCCGCAGCTGGATAATCCGCGGGTTTTCCAACAACGGCGTGCAGGCCGAATTTAACAACGGTGGGATCAATGTGAACGGGGTGATCAAGACCAAAGAGGTGAATGTGACCAGTTCGGGCTGGGCGGATCATGTATTTGAACCGGGATATGAACTGATGGATCTGGACGGGCTGGAGGAGTTTATCAGGTCAAGAGGCCACCTGCCCCATATCCCCACCGCGGCCGAGGTAAAGGAAACAGGGGTGAATCTGGCCGAAATGAACGTGAAGCTGCTGGAGAAAGTGGAGGAACTGACCCTGTATCTGATAGGGCAGAACAGGCGCCTCCTGGACCAGGAGGAACGGGTGTTATCGCTTAAGTCGGAACTGGAGGAACTGAGGAAGTCGGTCCTTGCCGGCCCGGGGCAGTAGCTCTGCCTTACCCGGGATAAAGATGCGTCCACTTCCTGAATTGTGAAGCATACCCAAGCAATTTCTTCACAAAACCGCTGCTTTAGAATGAATACTAGGAATGGGTTTTAAGTTGATTTTGTTTAATTTATCTTAAGATAAATTAAACAAAATCAAGGAATAATTTTTAAAAGAATTTATCAGTTAAAAATTTTTTTATAAAAATAATCCTAAATGGTCATCAGGAATTGTTCTATTTCTGAAAACCCTTTGGCTTACAATTCATGCAAATTGCACTATTTGAATTATGTTTATTGTTATTCTATAAAATTAGTAGAAAATGAAACTGAAAATTTATTTTTCACGGAATATTTTTTTCAAGTATAAAAAAATGTATTTAATACTATTTAATTAGTATAATGTCTATACTGGAAAAAAAATGATTAAGTCAATACCCTCTATAGGGTATTTCTTTATTAAGAATTATTTAGATAGAATTGTGCCGTCCGGATTTTTAGTGGGGAGATATATCATAACCTTAATGCCATGGTAAAATTCAACGTATGCTTCCCTCTTCTTTGGTTCTGCGTAGCCCATATGGCCACTGCCCAGTCCCAGGATATAAGCTATAAACGTACCAAAGATCCGCTTAGTATACCGGATTCGCTATTTGTTACACGTGAACTGAAAAAGAACTACCCGATAGATTCCGTCAGCACTATCCGGTGGGAAAAAATGGACACCGCAACGGTCCTGTTGAAGGTCAGGGACACTTCCCTGGTCAGGCGAACGGATCCCGGACTTATTCCGCCCAGTACTGTGCCCGATTCTATCCGCCGCTTCCAGCAGCTGGATGAATCCCGGTTCGGGAAGGGGTTACTCCAGGACAATGCCTTGCAGGAAGCTTTACAGATCCCCGGGTCAGGAGTCCCTCCGGCAGGATCCACCAGTGATTCGTTGGTGCAGCAGCTGGGTTTTGCCTCCAAGCGCATCCTCAGTATCCAAGACAGGGACTACCTGGACAGCATACGGGGCCAGCTCACCCAGCGTGTGGCAGATGTGAGGGAGAAATATGGGGATTCGCTGAAGGCAGTGGCCTTCAGTGAGAAATTGAAGATGAAAGACCGGATGTTCTACGAAGTTATCTTTTCGGGGGAGCAGGCCCAGAGACAGTTCAGTGTCTCAGAGGTGTCCACTTCCCTGGGCATGAAGCTTACCGATAAGTTTGCGCTCGGTGCCGGGCCGGAATTGTTTTTTGACCGGAGGAATATCCAATCCGTAGGGGCACGGATATTCGCCAGGCGGGATCTGATCTCTGACAGGTTTTTTGCACTGCTGGAGAATTCTTCGGCCACAGCATACCGGGATTTGGAGCAGGAGGGAAGACCCGGATGGATGAACAACTGGGGGATAGGAGCTGGCACTATGATCAATGTACTGGGGAAAAGCAAAACCCGCCTGAACTTCCAGACTCTCCTTAATCCCATGTACCTGTCCAATCCTGATCTGAACCTGCTGAAAGTAAGACTGGGAATCTCCAAAACCAATTGATGCCATGAGATACTTAATGACGCTGCTGCTATGTTTGTTGGGGATTCCCCTTTTCAGCCAGACCCAATACGATGAGTTGGAGCAGCACCGCAGGACGGCGGACACCACGGTCTATTTTATCGATATGATGGGAAACCAGGCCAGCAATTATTCGGTGGCCAGGGGCAACAAGATAGGGATCCTGTTTAAGGACCAGTTTGGGGCCACGGACTCCATTTCCATCAACTTCCTGGAACTGGGGACGGATCATTCCTTTGTGAAATCGTTCAGAAAGAGCTTCGGCATGAACAGTTTCCTGGTCCAGACCGATGCCTTTGTACAGGAGGGAGAAGTGAAGACCTTCCAGCTGGCCATGAAGGACGACATGGGCAAATCCCGTGAGAAATACCTCATCGTCAGTGACCGGCCTGATGGAGGCGAGATGGCCATCGACATCATCAACTCCCCGGTCAATGTGGACTGTCAGATTCCCGAAAATACATTTATCGAGTTTTTCAGCGAAGTGAAAGGGGGGAAGGCTCCCTACCAGCTGGAATGGAAGTTTGGCGGAGCGGCTGATAAAATGGAGGAATTCCTGCCTTTGCAGGGGTATTCCAGCGGGATAGCGGTATCCCTTCCGCCTCCTTACCAGATTTCGCTCAAAGTGACGGATTCCTGTGGCCTGGTGGAGTTTCAGACGCTGCAGGTCTCCTGTGAAACTCCCAATAAGGCCTCCAATTCCCTTTTGTTCAGTATAGTTCCAGCATTAAAAAGTACCGAAAGATAACTTTTTCGAAACCATCATCAACCCATGAGATTGCATACAAAAATTACAACGAAGAGAAAATTTCTGGCAAGGCTGCTATTGACGTTGTTTCTGATTGGTTTTTTTGAGATCCCGTTGAACATGGCCTTGACCGCCGGCCCTTCTGCTCCGGAATTCCAGGGGTTTCAGGCTTTTTCCGCAAATGACATGGTGGATCCCTTTACCGGGGATTTCTCCTATACCATTCCGCTTTTCGAGCTTCCCGGACCCAATGGGGGCTATCCCTTTAGCCTTTCCTATGCGGCAGGTGTCCAGATGGACGACGAGGCTTCCTGGGTAGGTCTGGGCTGGACACTTTCGTCTGGGGCCATCAACCGCCAGCTCAGGGGATATCCTGACGAGTTTAAGGAAGATCCGGTCTACAATACGGTGAGTATGGTTCCCAGCGTCACGGTGGGGGTGGGTACCGGCCTTAGTCTTGAAGCGCTGGGATTCCCTGTGGGTAAGAATTCCGGGGGCATAGGACTGGGGGTGTCCAATAATAACCTGAGTGGTCCGGGGTATACCCTGTCGGCAGATATCGGCCTGTCGCAAATTACCAAATCGGGTATCATGGGATCGGCTGATATCAGTTTTGACTCCAACAGTGGAGCTTCTGTGAGTGCCGGGCTCAGCTATGAAGGGAAAAGCCAGCAGTTTGGTCTCCGTGGAGCCTACCACTCCAGAGAGGGATTGAGCTCATTGGGGATGAACAGCTCGTACAATAAAACTGTAAAAGGCACGAGTAAAGAGACTGGGAAATCCATAGAGAAAGAAGTGAGCATCAGAGGCCCTTCCCCCTCCATTTCTTTTGCCCATCCGGGGTATTTTCCCCAAAATCCGTTTCCCCTGATCCATACCAGTTTTACTGCTTCCCTGAAGCTGGGTGCTGGTGCATTTGGCATATTTCCCAATGCAGTGATCTCCGGTTACTATAACGAAAGTAAATTCAAGTATGACAATAAGCGGGTGGCCACTCCTGCCTATGGCTATGCCAGCTTACATCAGGTGCCGACGGAAGGAGACTACCTGATCGATCTCAACCGCGAAAAAGACGGGATGATCAATTCCTTCTCTCCAAACCTGGCCGTACCGCATTATACTTATGACTTATTCAACGTAGCTGCGATCGGCTTATCTGGGACGTTCAGGGCCTATAGAAATGAGGTGGGGATCATACCGGAGAGTGACGTGGCTTCTGTCTCCATAGGCATCAGTGCAGGTGTGGACTTAGGGGCTCCCGGTCACGTGGGCGCAAACATTGAGCCTGCCTTTTCAGAAAACAAGTCGGGATTCTGGAGAGCCGGAGCCAACAGGATCAGGGATTTCTTCTTCAACAGCATGGAGGAAGACCGTGAAGTCCCACCCGTTTCCTACAGTTTTTTAGGCGACCGCAATTCCTTCTCCCAGGAGGCCTTTGATAAATCCGGAGGCCTGGATGCCGTAAGTCTTGAACTGGGCTCCCAGTCGACAGACCCACAGATAAACCTTGCCAAGCGGGGATATCCCCAGGACAACAGCGTACCGCTGGGTACCAGGTATAAAGTAGCTACCAAACGTGACATCACCCCACTTCTCAATGAGGATATCCTGAAAAACAACCTCAGCCTTATCCCTGAACTGAATATCGAGTACCTGGATAAAAACAATAATCCGGTCAGTCTCGATCGGGACAATTTTCCCGGACACCATATCGCAGGATATATCATCACCGATGAGAATGGACTCCGGTATACCTTTGGCTTGCCTGTCTATAACCACGTGCAGGAAGAATACACTTTCTCGACCAACAGGGGGGATGGCGTATTCACCACAGTAGCCGCACAGGGAAATGCACCCGGTTACAGAATCCAGGGAACCAACCAATACTACAGGAAAACCGAGATATCCCCCTATGCCTACAGCTACCTGCTGACCTCCATCCAGGGCGATAACTACGTGGATCTGACCGGGGACGGGATTACTCCCGATGATTTGGGGTACTGGGTGAAATTCACCTACCGGAAGATCACCGACGATTCGGAACGCTACAAGTGGCGGGATCCTTTTATCAAAGCGCATTTCCAGAGAGGTTATGCCACGGATGCGCGGGACGATCAGGGCTATTTCACCTACGGGGAGAAGGATATCTACTACCTCGCCCAGGCAGAGACCAAGTCCCATATAGCCAGATTCGAAGTGGATACCGAAAACCGCAGCGACTCCCGTGGGGCGGCGCAACGGTTCCAGGATGCCGCGGCAGGTAATCTGGGGATGGCCCTGAAGCGGCTGAAAGAAGTCAGGCTCTTTACACGGGCAGGAGGGGAGAGCAACCCCCTCAAAAAGATGAAGTTCACCTACGGGTATGACCTGTGTCCCGGTGTGCCCAACTCCCCCGATCAGCTGGGCAAACTGACGCTGAAAGAGCTGGCCATCGAGTATGGTTCCGGTACACAGGGGAGCCAGATCCCTTACCGCTTTAGCTACTCAGAGTTTAACCCTTCCTATTCGGCTTATGGGAAGGACAGATGGGGCAACTATCGTCTGCCGGTGGAAACTGACCAGTCCAATATAGACTGGACCTACACCGATCAGGAAGACAGGGGGCTTCAGGACCAGTATGCCAGTGCCTGGAACCTTACCGGAATCACACTCCCTTCGGGCGGAAGTATCACCGTTGACTATGAGGCTGATGATTATGCCTATGTACAGCATGTAAGGGCCAGCGAGATGACCAGGTTCAGCATGGACAATGTCACCCAGGGCTATGGGGATAGGATGGTGTATTCACTGGATCCTTCCACTACTGTACCGAAGGTGAAGTTCCGGCTTAACCAGCCTATCACGGGTACCCTGTCAGCTACTGAGCAAAAGGAGGAAGTGATGAAGTACCTCGACCTGGAGTCCAGAGAAGTGTATGTGAAGCTGGATATCAACCTGCGGAAGTCCCAGCAGGATTTCTTCGAGCAGGTGGAAGGGTATCTGAAATTTGACCTGGAAGCTCCCATGACGCTGATTTCCGGGGGATCTGGTGCTTACACCCACGGGGAGTTCCAGCTGGAGAAGCTGGACGGGTTTCACCCGTTCTCCGTCCTGGCCTGGAAGCATATCGAGATAGACCAGCCTTATCTGGCCAATGCAACCAAGGATTTCACACCCAAATCAAGCAACAAGGATAAGATAAGTCTGATCCGGGGACTGGCAGGCATTGCAGGGTCGATCACCCAGACATTTTTAGGTTTCAACAATCACTGTCTTGTAAACCAGTGGGGGCGGGAGATAGATGTCAGGACCTCAGGCATCCGGCTGCTGAATGTGGACGGGGTGAAAATCGGCGGGGGGCACCGCGTGAGGCAGCTCACGGTCCATGATAACTGGGCGCACGATGATGAGGGGTACTACGGACAGGTCTATGATTATTCCATGGAAGAGAACGGGCAAACGATCAGCAGTGGGGTGTCCTCATTCGAACCGTTTGTGGGAGGAAACGAAAATACACTGCGCAGATCAAAGCAATACAAGGAACTGAAAAAGCTGAAAAGCAACGCAAATCTCTACTTCGAATATCCCGTCAATGAAAGCTTGTATCCCAGCCCTGTGGTCGGTTATGCACAGGTGAAGATATTGAGTCTACCTTCCGCCAAAAAAGCAGGGTATGAGGTTCTGGGAGATGCTGTTTTCCCATCCAATCCTACCTATGGTACCACCGGGATGACCCAACTGGAGTTTTATACGGCCAGGGATTATCCGGTGATTCCACTGGAGACGGCTATATCGAGGAAAAACTCCAATTTCATGCACTTCCCGAATCCCTTCTTGAATATGCACATAAGGAAAATGACCGCCAGTCAAGGGTATGGGATTATCCTGAATGACATGCATGGGAAGCCCAAGGCGGAGAAAGCCTTTGCGCAGAGCAGGACGGGGGAGATTGGCGGAGAGCCTATTTCCTGGACTAACTACAGGTACCGGTCCGATGTACGCGTCCAGAACAGGAAGAAGGTCAGCTTTCTGAATAGCCTTTTCTTTGATAATGGCGATAACTCCCTCTCTTCCTCCAGTGGAGGTCCAGAGCAGGAGGAAACGGTCTATTTCGGCTACCAGTCTGACTTTATCGTGGATGTCCGGGAGATAGCGGACATCTCTTCCTCTGCGGGCGGCAACTTCAATGTGGATGCGATGTTTATATTTCCGATTCCATCTGCCTATCCCTATGCCACGCGTGTGGAAAACACCCTCAGGACCGTCGTAACCAATAAAGTGATCTATCAGCAGGGTATATTGGAGGCGGTGGAGTCGTCCAATCTTGGCTCCAAAATCCTTTCGGAGCATTTGCGGTGGGATAGGCTCACAGGACAGCCGATCCTCCAGAAACTCAACAATAATTTTGAGGCGCCTATCTATAGGCTGGATGTACCCGCCTATCATGCCTATGCAGCAATGGGGGCAGCGAGTAAAAACACAGGCTATACCTTTCCCATAGCCAATTTTGCCACACATGCCGATAAGTCTGGTGAGTTTGTCTTCAATGCTTTTCAGGCCAATCCTGACTTCCTGAGAAAAGGGGATGAACTACTGCTGTACCAGTCCGTGAATACCCTTCCGGTACCTGTAGCGAAAGCGATCTACCTGGGCATTGTGAATGGGCAGCAGATCTTGCACACTGCAGGCGAAGACCTTAGCGAATACGGGGAGTTACAGGCGAAGGTGTACCGGTCCGGAAACAGAAACCACCTGACGCCGATCACACGCAGTACCACGGCACTGGAGGTACCCGAAGACGGTGATGAACAGACCTTCTCAAAAAATATACTTATTCCCCGCGTCCAGAAACTTGATTAAATGAAACTACACAGTCTTTTTTTGGTTGCCGGATTGATGCTGTCACAGGTGGCATTCCCACAGGAAGCGGGCGGGAATCCGGGTGCGGATCTGGATGAGCTCAAGGCCGGCATGAAAGCAAAAATCCTTCAGGAGCTAAGGGATCGGTTTGCCTATGGAACGGGAAGCGAATTCAGTGGTGAGATACCTGCTGATACCAGTTCTCCCATGTCCCAGGCAACCATGTCCCTGATGATGGCACCCTTACCGAGTACCACACAATACATGGCATTGCGGGCATTATACAATGCTACCGGAGGTGCCAACTGGTCTAACAACACGGGGTGGGTGACTGCCACAAACCAGGTGGAAGATGTGAGCAACTGGTATGGGGTGGAAGTGAATCCCACCACCGGAAGCATCGTGAAAGTGGAGCTTCCATTCAACAACCTGGTGGGAACGTTGCCCTCATCCATTTCAGACCTGTTTGCCCTGCGGATTCTCAATCTCGATGGTAACCAGCTTACCGGAGCTATCCCTGCCTCATTGGGCAGTCTTTCGGATCTGAACAGCCTGACTTTAAGCAACAATAACTTCACGCTGGGCATACCCCCTGCGCTGGGAGCCCTGGACAATCTCACGTATCTCAACCTGTCAAACAACACCAATCTCGGCGGGTACCTCCATCCCGAGATCGGAAACATGACGATGCTGACCACGCTGCTGCTGACGTATTGTAACCTGCAGGGTGGGATTCCGTCAACCCTGAGAAACCTGGCTGGCCTGCAGCACCTGTACCTCACCGGGAATGAACTGACCGGACCGATATTCAGTGATATCAATATGCTGAACTCCCTCCGCATCCTACAGTTGGGAGATAACCAGCTAAGTGGACCTATCCCCGCCACACTTCTGCAGGCACCTTACCTGGAAGAGATCGCCTTGTACGAGAATTCCTTTTCGAGCCCGCTTCCTACCGGGAGCCCTATTTTCTCCAACCTCCGGATATTTGTGGCTTATGCCGCCGGCTTCACGGGAGCCATCCCGCAATGGTTGGCAGACCAGAGTAACCTCCAGACATTCAATGTGGGGTATAACAATTTTACCGGGGAGATCCCGGAAAACTTCATGCGGCTGTCGTCAGCGAGGCTGGAGTTCAGGGTCAATAATAACCCCGGCCTGAATGGAAGGATCCCACCGGCCCTCAGCATGGTATCCGGACTGGTGGATATCTCCAACTGCAGCTTCACTTTTGCCGATTTCCTGAATACCTTCAGGGCCTTCAACGGCTCCAGTTTTGTATACAGTCCGCAGGGGAATGTGGATGTCCCAAGGCAGGTGGCTGAGCGGATAGGATTTACATTCAGCTTCGGGGCGGATGTGGACAGACACTTATCCAGGTCTTTTTCCAAATACCGGTGGTACAGGCTGATCAATGGTAACGAGGTGCCTCTTCAGGATAGCTTTGACAGGTTTAACTGGAGGTATGTGACCCCATATCTGACCGATGAGGAGTATGGAATTTACTTCTACAAGATCGTAAACGATGACGCACCATTGCTTACGCTGAGGAGTCACAACCGCACACTTTCCAAAAATACGGCTTCCCTCGGTTCCATGGGGATAGACGTCTACGATGTCTACTGTGGGGTGGCATTTGATCCCATTTCCGAGCTGATCAGCGGATGTACACCGCTCTCCTACGAGTGGAATTTTGGTGACGGGAATACCTCTGTGGAGAAGACCCCGATACACGTTTATGCTTCCAATGGGACGTACACCGTCACGCTCAAGGTGGATTTCAAATGCGGCAATACGATCCTGTTCCAGACCACTGCGACCAAACCGGTCAATTTCCAGTCGTCCACGATCACTGAAGGGGATTTTATAGCGGATCTGTACACGGTCACCACAGTTACCAGTAACCAGGTCCTGCAGTCTTCTGTACAGACCTACGGGGACAATTGGCGGAGAAACTTCCGCAATTCCTCTGTGGATGGATTAAGTGATTTCGAAAACGGAAAATCCGGTGTATGGAATCCCCTGGCCGGCTACTTCTTCGATACCGAGCGGACTGACCATGGCCAGATTAATCTGGCGACAGATGGTACCTATCCGCAGCACGGGTTTTCCTACGAATATCCGGAGCAGGAAATAGTCCCGGGGTGGATAGCTTCCGGCCAGATTATGTCGTTCAGTGAAGAAGGGTTTGAGGACGAGTCCGTGGACGCATTGGGCATTTACTCTGCCAATCTATACGGCTACCATGGTTCCACCGTGATCGCATCAGCGGTCAATGCGAAGCAAAGTGAAATCCTTTTTACAGATTTTGAAGATCCCACCGCATCGGTAATCGGCAACTGGCGGCTTTCCCATGAGGTGAATACAAAGCTGATCACAGCGGATATTGTCGCGATGAACAGGTTCCTGGCTGTGGTGGACATCCCGATTTCGGAGATCGAAGGATTCGGAACGGTCTCCCTCGTGGCCAAGAACGATTTTGAAGGGATCTTTTCAAATTTCAGGGATATTGCCATCATCTGTAAGCAGCAGCATCCCACAGATCCTTCCAAGACCATTCTGGTGATCCCTGTAGGCGAGCTTCCTGATCTGGTCAGGAGAATCTTCACCACGGCCGTCTTTAAGGTTACCCTGAGTACACCGCAGACCCTGCTGTTTGATTCCGGCTTTGCCCACACCGGTAAAACCAGCATGAAAATAATCAATGCCTCCGAATCGGTGACACAGGACCTCATGAATCTGGAAGAAGGCAAAGAATATCATTTTTCTGCCTGGGCTTCGACGGGGCAATCCGTCTCTGAGCGGATAGCCGATCCCAATCTCTATACAGAGGTGGTATTTGAGAACGAAGCAGGGACCTTGCTGTCATCCACCCGGCTTTATCCGGAGCCTTACACTGTGGATACCTGGAGAAGGATCACGGGGGCATTTGTGGTGCCTCCCGGCACCCGCAGGTTCAAGGTGAGGTTCTCAAAAGGTGCCGCCGCCGCACTGTGGATAGACGATGTGCGGATCATGCCGAATGATGCGGTAATGCAGTCATTCGTCTATGAGACCGGTACCCTCAGACTTTCGGCCACCCTGGACGAAGAGAATTATGCCACCCTGTACCAGTACGATGAGGAGGGGAATCTCCGCCTGCTGAAGCGGGAGACCGCTGAAGGTGTGGTGACGGTGACCGAAGTGGAGCAGTATTTCAAGAACAACAGCAACAACCCGTGAGCGCTATGGCCGAAACATTCCGTCGATTTGATTTTTACAGGTATCTGGGCGCGGCAGGATTCCGTGTGGCCCTGTTGCTGTTCCTTCTAGTGCCCCTTGCGGGCCATGGGGGAGTGGTGCTGCCATCCCCGCAGGATTTCCGTGCAGAACTGTCCTCGCATACTGCTGTGCGGCTGGTGTGGTCGTATGTGGGTGAGCCTGCTGATTTTTTTGTGGTGGAGCGGAAGGTGGACGGAGGCAGCTTCACACAGGTGGCCCAGGTGCCGGGGTCAGAGAACAGCTATGTGCAGACGGGCCTATCTGCTGGCACCACCTACACTTATCGGGTGAGGACCCGGCGTGGCAGTGTGTATTCCGCCTATGGGCGTGAGGGACGGGTGACGGTTCCGGTGCAGAAGGACTTTATCCCGCCAGGGGTGACGCTTGGCAGGGAGCCGGTACTGCCTGTGGCACCGGTGGAGCAGGTGCTCCCGTGGAGTACCCTGGCCCCGGGCAACACGTACGATGTGTTCCAGACCCCACCGTGCCTGGAGGGAGAGTACTATGTGGGTTTCGAGCTGGTGTATGATCTCGGGGACTTCAACACAGGACCGGAGTGGACCGCAGACCTGGAGCTGGTCTTCCTGGAAGGCAACTCGGTGCTGTGGACCAAGCCGCTGTCGCTCCGGTCTGCCACCGCGACCTGGACTGGGACGGTTTTCCATGATGTGGCCCTGGAGTGCCATTCGGACTACCGCTTCCGGATCCAGTCCAGGACAGGCACAGGGAGTGTCCCGGCTGCGCGCCTGGTGCTGAAGGAGAAACTGTTCCGGAAGACTGGGGATACCTTCTCTGCCGCTGATGTGCCGGTACTTAGCCTGAGCTATTCCGGCAGCACGCGGAGATCCACGCTCAGCTGGACGTATCCGAATGACGAGTTCCGGGAGTTTGACCTGGAGTGGGTGTTTATCTCCTCCTATGACAACCTTACGGGCACCACAGCGGTGCAGGCATTCAGCCGACGGGATGGCGTACGGGTAAGGCTCAATGCAAGTTCGTACGAGCACCCGATATACTATCCGGCCGGCCGTGTTTTTTACCGGATCAGGGCTGTGGGGTACCACCCTGATTTCCCTGACCGGAAGTTGCTCGGGAACTGGGCTTACGGTCCCGTTTCGGGCACTGCGGCCTCCAACGCGCAGGTGGGGTATAACTGGCAGGTGAGGACGGATTTCATCGAAGGGGGGAGGTTCCGCAAGTCGGTCAGCTACCTGGATGGCACCCTGCGCCAGCGTCAGCATATCAGCACGCTGAACGGCAGCCGGGAGACGCTGGTCTCTGAAACCTGGTATGACTTCGAGGGCAGGGAGTCGCTACAGTTTCTGCCCACCCCTGTGCTGAGCACGAGCATGAACTTCCGGGTGAACTTCAACCGGTTCAGCAATCCCTCCGGATCGGAGATATTCCAGGAAGTTACCTCTGACTTCCGGAGGAAGAAGTACCAATACGATAACGGCCCGGTGGCAAACAACACAGGGTCAACTGCGGGCGGGGCGGCGAGGTACTATTCCGCAAGCAACACGTTCACGGGGCCCAACATCAAGTACACGCCTTCGGCGGGCGGTTATGCCATGACGGCGGTGGAGTACGCGGATGATCCCACGGGCAGGGTGAGGAAGCAGGGACAGACGGGATCCCGGTTCCGGATCGACGGGGAAAACACCACGCGGAAGTTTTACGGCCAGGCTTTTCCGGAGGACCTGATCAGGCTCTTCGGGGTGGATGTGGGCGAGGCGGGGCACTACCGCAAGGAAGCCGTGGTGGACCCGAACGGGCAGGCCGCTGTGCAGTACATCAACCAGGAGGGACAGGTGATCGCGACGGCATTGGCCGGGGGTATGCCTGCCAACGTGGCGCCGCTGGCAGAGTATGAAGTCCGGGCATCGGCAGGATGGCCGGAGGTGGTGTACGACCTGGCCGCGCACAACCGTGTATCGGGAAGCGGTAGCCTGGTGGATGCCTCGTTTATCAACACCACGGCAAACACCCCGCATTCGTTCAGCTACACGCTGTACGGGATAGGCAGTGAGCTGGACCAGATAGGCTGCCGGGACTGTGTGTTTTCCCTTGGCCTCTGGCTGGAGGATCCGGACGGTACCCGGGTGGGGTTGCCGGCCATGGCGGGGGATGAGTCGCCGGAACCGTGGCTGTTCAGCAGGACATTCACGGCGGTGGACTGCCAGGTGGAAGAGGCCTTCCCGGGTGTCTCCTTCGCAGTGACGCTGGACAAAGTGGGCGAATACCGGGTAGTGAAGGAACTCCGGGTGCGGGAACCCTCCTTCTCGGAGATCCTGGCCCAGGTGCACAGCAGTACGGAGTTCCTGCAGCAGAAAGAAGCGGTGGAGGTGGCCACGGGACTGGAAGTGGACGATTGTGTGCTGTGCATGGAGGAGTGTGCGGAGGCCGATGCGGCCATAGTGGAAGCCATGGGCTCGATGGCAGAGCAGGAGATCACGAATATACGTGAGCGCATCACCCAGGAGGTGCTGGCGGCGGACCCACAGCTGGACCCGCTGGATGCAGCGGCGGTGGGTGCGGCAGTGGCGGCACACGGAGATTACTGCCACGTGCTCCTGCTGGAGAAGAACCGTCCCGCGCGGATAACTGAGCTGGAAAGCGTCCAGGTTTCAGACTGGTCCGGTGCGGTGGCAGGGGGGTGGGTCCCCCTCGCAGACCGGGATCCGTTTTACCGGGCCGGGCAGTCCGGGGCGGGCCACCGTGCGGCGCTGGATGCCCGGCTGGCAAACATCCAGCTGGGCGGCGGCCTTTCAGGCTCGCTGGCAGCGGTCACGGACCCGTACAACCCGTCCATGCGGGTGGACGGAAACGGCAGCATCAGTCCCTCGGGGTACCACCTGCTGTACTACGACCTGTTTGCCGCGCAGGCGGAGCTGGATCCCGCCGAGTTCCAGGCACAGCTGGGGCAGCGCAGATGGGCGCTGTACCGTTCCTTCTACACCGAGGCGAGCAGGCTGGTGAAGAACGGGATCCCGGAGATCCAGGGATGTGCCTCCTACCTGGCCGCGGTAAATGAAGGGAGTGACCTTCCCCGGACTGAGGAGGGGATACGGGCGTTTCTGGAAACGGAAAACCTGATGGACGAGCCGGTGTCTGACGAGGAGCTGGACCAGGTACTGGCCATGGTGCAGAGCCATTGTCCGGCTGAATACACCCCGGCAGAACTTTCGGTGATAGCCGGATCGCTGGAGAATTACCTGAACACGAATAGGATGGGCAATCCCTTCAACCTGGTGATGGAGGAGGACCTGGGAAGCCCGGCACTGGCTCCGCTGTCCAACCTGCTGCAGTCCAAGGGCTGCACGCTGGCCGATATCGCCGTCCCCAACCCGATTATCTGTGTGCGTGATTCGGTGATTAGGGTGTCAGGTGAGCCAGTCAATGGAGGTTTCTTGCCAAACTGCAGTTGGATGCAGACAAGTGCCCCTATGGCTTTCTCGACACAAAGTTCCGGAGAGATAGCCATAGATTCAGAAATGACAGAAGAGGAGGAGGCTATGGATCTGTACTGGGAATCTCTTTGGACACAACATCAGGAGGAATTGCTCGCAGACCTGGGGATGCAGTCAGGAATGGCCAAGTCAGGCGGAGGTATGGGCATCATGTCCAATGCATTGCCCAGCCAGGCAGAGTACGATGCCTTGATGGATCTCTACCAGGCCACCAATGGGGCAAACTGGGTACATAACTCAGGGTGGAGCACTGCCAATCCCAATGTGGTCGAATCGGTCAGATACTGGTCCAACATACTAACTGACAGTGATGGGCATGTTACACACCTGATGCTGAATTTTAATGGGCTTAACGGACAATTGCCTTCAAGTCTTCAAAACTTGGTCCACCTCAAGTATTTACAGGTAGGGGGCAATAACCTCCAAGGCCCTATTCCTACGTGGCTTAATGCTTTGACAGAGCTGACCCACTTAAGTCTTACTGAAAGTAGGTTTACCGGCACGATTCCTGCGGAAATCGGCCAACTCACAAAGCTTGAAGAATTAGCCCTTCACAGGAACAACTTGGTAGGTACTATCCCGTCCTCCTTCACCAATTTGACTGAATTGAGGTGGTTGCTTTTTTATGACAATAATCTCACAGGCGGAATACCTGCGGACATCGGCAACTTAACCAAGTTGGAATATCTGTACATGTACCGGAATTTTTTTTCAGGTCCTATTCCCGAATCTATTACCAATATATCGACACTCAAGTTTCTTGGACTCCATACCAACTTTTTTTCAGGTGAGCTCCCTGCGGGGTTAGGCAATTTGTCCAACCTCACCACCCTGTTATTGCACTATAACAATTTCAGTGGTAACCTAAGCCCTACACTTGGAAACTTGACCAATATGGAAAGCTTCTGGATATACTCAAACAGGTTTTCTGGAACACTACCGAGTTCAATGGGGAATTATAACAAGACACACACATTCTATGCCCATAACAACTTACTTGAAGGCACTATTCCTGAAAGCTTTGGAAACATGGCCAGCATGGTTTATCTGAGATTGGACCATAATAAATTGACCGGGCAAATTCCTTCCTCTTTGGGGAATCTAAGTTCATTGATAGAATTGAGGCTAAGCAGCAACAATTTATCAGGATCCATTCCACCAAGCTTCTGCAACCTCTCGCATATAAATCTTCTCGTTCTCAATAACAACAATCTTGAAGGAGCTCTTCCTCCATGCCTGTTTGACAGGAATATGACCGAATACTGGATCTCCATGAATTATTACAGTTGTGAGGATCTGGAGAACAGTGCGCCACATTTTTACTCGACTTGGAATTATTGGCCTCAAAGATCACGGCCACAATATGAAGAAATAACTGTCTGCGTGGAATATGAGCTGGATCCTTCGGCGAACCCGTGGCTGGGTTCGGTGACCTATGTCCCTGACTGGGAGGATATCCTGGAGCGCTGCGAGTCGGAGAAGGAGGAGCTGCGTGAAGCGCTGCGCGGGGAGGCGGTGGAAGTGCTGGAGAACAGCTGGGTGGAGCAGATCTACCGGGAATCGTCCGGGAGCTGCCTGGAGGATTCGCGGGAGGTGTTCACCGTAACGGCGACTGTCCAGGAGTACCACTATACGCTGTATTATTACGACCAGTCCGGCAACCTGGTGCAGACCGTGCCGCCCGCGGGGGTAAACCCGTTGGACAACGCCCAGGTGGCACAGGTAAAAGAGGGGGGGATTGTGCGCCCGGACCATGGACTGCCGACCCGTTACCGCTACAACAGCAAGGACCAGCTGGTATGGCAGAGTACCCCGGATGATGGGGAGTCCCGGTTCTGGTACAATGCGGTAGGTCAGCTCCGCCTTTCCCAGAATGCGGTACAGGCCGGATCGGCCATCCCTGCCTACAGCTATTCCCGCTATGACCGCCTCGGCAGGGTGGTGGAGACGGGGGAACTGGAGACGGGGGAGGCCGTGGATTCGCTGCTGGTGAAGCTTCGGAACATCGGCTTTCCGCAGCGGGAGGAGTACACGTGCCACGACATCACCCTGACGGGTTACGACCTGCCAAAGACGGGGCTTTCGGGTGTGTTTCCCCAGCAGCACCTGCGCAACCGGGTGAGCTGGACCGCTCAGCTGGAGAAGGGCAAAGCGGATACGCTGCTTACCGCCTACAGCTATGATCCACACGGGAACGTGTCGTCCCTGCTGCAGCGTATCCCGGGGATGGAGGCGAAGGTGACTACATACCGCTACGACCAGATCAGCGGCAATGTGAACTATGTGTGGTACCAGCCCGGGACAGCCGAGCAGCTGGCCCACCGCTACAGCTATGATGCGGACAACCGCATCGAATACGTGCAGACGAGCACGGACGGGTATGTGTGGACCACGGACGCTACTTACTACTACTATCCCCATGGGCCCCTGGCCCGGGTGGAACTGGGTGAGCACAAGGTGCAGGGACTGGATTATTACTACACGCTGCAGGGCTGGCTGAAAGGCGTGAACATGCCCGGCGGCGGCGACCCGGGCGGTGACGGGCTGTCGCAGCGTACCGGAAAGGACGCGATGGCCTTCGCCCTGGGATACTTCAACGGGGACTACACCCCGATAGGATCAGGGATTGTGCGTACGGATACCCGTGACGCCCTCTGGACACGGAACAACGCCGTAAGCGGGAACACGGGGCTTTACAACGGCAACATCTCCTGGATGAACACCGAGCTGGCAGGGTCCGTGGACCAGTACGACATGCAGGCGATGCTGTACAAGTACGACCAGCTCCACCGGATCGTGCAGGCAAGGAGCCTTCGGGAATACACGACCAACTTCACCTCGCGGACAGCGACGTCGGCTAGGGCCTATGATGCGGACTACAGCTATGACGGGAACGGGAATCTGCTAACTTTGAAGCGGCGGGACTCCGGGGCCTCGCTGCTGCATGACTATGCCTATGAGTACTATCCGGGGACCAACCGGCTGCGGAAGGTGGCAGGGGAATACAGCCCGATCGTGCCGGAGCAGAAGGTGTATGACAGCAACCCGCTGGTGTCGGACGGGCAGCAGTACCGCCGGATCACGGTGGCGGATGGGGCGGTGCTGCCATCCGGATCCAGTGCAGACCTGAGGGCCACGGACAGGATCGTATTCCAGCCGGGCTCGCATATCCGGAGCGGGTCAAACCTGCGGGCGGTGATAGAAGAGGCGCCAAGTGTGCCGATCCCGGCGGAGGGTCAGTACGGATACGATGCGGTCGGCAACCTGGTGAGCGATGCGGGTGAGGGGATCACGGAGATTGAGTGGACGCCGTCCGGGAAGGTGCGGCGGGTGAGCAAGGCTACGGGAGACCCATTGGAGTTCCGCTATGACGCTTCCGGCAACCGGGTGGAGAAGAAGCAGGGGGCCAATGTGACCCGATATGTGAGGGATGCCTCGGGAAATGTGATGGCGGTCTACCAGAACGGCACACTTGTGGAGCGGCCGGTGTACGGGAGCAGCAGACTGGGCCAGGTGGATTCGGCGTCAGCACCGGGGTACAGGACCCTGGGGCTGAAGCGTTACGAGCTGTCCAACCACTTGGGCAATGTGCTGACGGTGGTCTCTGACCGGATCCACATGCGGACCGACAGTACTTGGGCAGAAGTAATCTCCCGGTCGGACTATTATCCATTTGGATTGGCGATGGGCGGCAGGACAGAGAGCAGTGGGTACCGTTATGGGTTTAACGGCAAGGAGCAGGACAGCCCGGGGATGGGCGGGGGAGGCAACACCTACGACTACGGCTTCCGGATCTATAACCCGGAGATTGGGAAGTTTTTGAGTGTGGATCCGCTGGCAGCAGATTACCCATGGTATACGCCATTTCAATACGCAGGTAACAGCCCTATTGCAAATATTGACGTTGACGGGCTTGAGGATCAGTTGGCGATAGATGGGAGCGTTGTTACCGGCCCTATAAATATGGAAAAATACAACAATTCTATTCTACAAAAAATGGTTGATTCTGAAAGGCAAGTAATGGGACTTAAGCCTTTTTCGAGGAGGGAAGATTCCAGTCAGTCCTTTATAGGACCAAACAACCACCCTTTGTCATATGATGATAGCAGAAGATTAATCAGGAAATATGAAGCGGAGAGTAATCTAATTAGATTGAAAGAATATATGTCCCAAGCCTCACCTTTCGTCGGAGGCGGTACAACTGATAATCCATTTGGTTTTGCATCCACGTTTGTGACGGCAAGTAAGGAAGTCCCTTCAATATTTTTGCAGGAATACCTAGGGGCTCAGCTATTTAAGACATTTGCAAAGCCTGTAAAAACATTTTCGGAATTTAGAAGTGAGACGATTGGTGTTTTTAAGAATACCAATGGTGTACACCATACTACATTGAGGAGTCAGGGATATCAGCTGTATAGATCAAATATATTCCAATTCAATAATAATTTAGAGCGAGCCACTCAACTAACCGGTGACTTTTTGGATGTTAAGGGAATCTTAGATAAGATTAGTTTAGGTATTGAAGATCGGCTGTACAAGACGACTTCTCCTGAGATTCCTGACAATGAAATGATGAAAGATAATGAGTGAAAAGGCATTAAAGATTTATAGGGTTGTGTTAATAATTTTAGGGCTGTTTTATTTGCTTATTATACGGTCAAACAACCTTTATCTCAAACCTCTTTATCTTTTTTTGACAGCAGTCATAGTTGTTTTGTTCTTTTATTTCTCAGGAAAAGGGAAGTAGCTATGTTTCGTTCGGGAATATTGAGCTTCAGTTTTCCGACTGCTCAATGTAACCACTTCAGTTATCGGGGGTGGTTACGTTTTTATTGTTTGTGGGCTCAAATTCAATAATGATGACATTGGTCAGATGATCATAGAGGGTCTGTTTCCTTTTTGAAAAAAAGACGGGCACAATGACAATAGCGAGCAATGCGATGCCCGTTAGAGTGGTTGTGGGGCTTTTAACCGCCGATCCATAACCCACCACCAGAATAGGAAGAATCGAAAGTGTGAACCTGCCCAATGCGACCAAGTATGTAGGGGGAGATTGGGTTTTTAGATCTATAGCATAACTTTTTACGAACTTTTTCCCAAAAGTACCACCTAGACACTCCATGATGGGATTGTAAATAAGAAAGAGTGCCATTACAACCGAGTTTTTGAAGCCCAGAATATCACCCCACGTCTCTGGAAGAAGAGCGGTAACGAGATAAGCGGGAATCAGTAGTATCAAGCTGTCGATAAATATTGCCGCCATCCTGTTTCCCGCAGGGGATAAAACTACTTTTTTGTTGGACGGGGTTTTGTTCATGTTTGTATTAAATCAAAATCGGGTATGGTCTAGCTTATGTCCCGGCTTTTTGCTTTACAACGCAGCGATACTTTTGAGTTTGGCGGCCTTGATGAAAGCATCGATGGTTGCGAAGACGTGTGACTTGTTTTCAGGATCCAGGTTTTGGATCTCCTTCAGTTTTTGAGCGTTTCGTTGTCAATGCGCTCGTACTCCCCATCCTTGACCAGGTAATCTACGGTGACGCTGAAGGCATTCGCTATTTTTTTTGCCGTATCCACGGAGGGGAGGGCCTCGTTGCGTTCATATTTTCCGATGGCTTCCCTGGAAGCCCCTATTTTCCCGGCCAGTTCGGTCTGCGACCAGCCGTTCTGCTTGCGCAGCTGTGCTATTCTCTCCCCTATTTTAACCATGATCACACCTTTAAAATGGACGATTGTACATCAATAATTCAAAAATACGGTAAAAAGATACATGAAAAAAGATGATAGTTGTTTTGATAAAAGAGATGGTTTAAACTAAATCTGGTTCAGATAGGAAAGCCTGCTCGCCCCGGGAATTTTTTAATCCACTTTTTATAAGTAAAATGCAAAGAAAGATATAGCTTAAAAGCATAAGGCAATTCTTCAATAATTCAGGATTCTATATCACTTAGGATTTAAATGAAAAGGAATGACATACTATTTCTTCTGGCAATTTTGAGCGGTGCCTGCCACTCGGAAAATAGCGGTTTTTCCAAGAAAGCACAGCTCATTGAGCCTTTCCCCATATTGATCGACTCCACTAAATCCGATGGACTTGATTTAAGTGAAGCGTATGAGAATGCTACCTGGTTGACCACTTCGCAATATGGAATTTACTACATCGGCTTAAAAAGTGATACGCTTTTTCTCAATCCTTTTATTGGTTCACCCGTCCCGCCTATTTTAGAAGATACAAATCAGCAAAATGTCATCGCTTACAGGACGGAAGCCTCACACTTCAAGAAATATTACATAGATTGGTTGGAAGAAGTGGATTATCCTTACGCTGAAGAATCAGAAATTCAAATCCGTGTAGATAGTTCTAAAAGCATCTATAATGCGCTCCCGGTTTGGTTAACCAATTTAGATGTGGACACCGTATTAATAGGTTATGGGACCCACATTCCGCTAGTGCTCGAAGCAATGGATTCTATCGGAACGTGGATACCTATCCAAGAACCTTTTGTTTACTTTTGCGGTGTAGGTGTAAATTCGATTTTTTTGCCTCCAAATGAAAGTGTAATAACATTTGCACCCATTTTTAAGGGGGATTTTAAGACAAAATTGAGATTGGCATTAGGGGCCCATCATTCTGATCCATTTGATGGCTTCATAAATTACAGGCAATTTGAAAGTATATTCAATGAGGATGGAGAATATAAATTGGCCTATAGACAGGAGCTAAAATAGTGAGCCATTTACTGGCTAAATAGGTCTGAATGGAAGTATAAAGTGGATAACCAAGCATCATTCTGTATGTCAGACGTTTATCTCAAAAATCACAGCATTCAATAAGCCTATTCGCCCTGCGGATGGGATGGTTTCTGGAGACTTAAGAAGTTTCTGACACGAACATCATTTGTAGATTACAAGGGAGTGACGCTTATGACCGATAGCTTTGAGTGTCAATCGTGTAGGGATATTTTGGGATTATAGGCTCACAGACTATTCTTCTAACAGTACGCTAGTGCATAGAGGGCAGTGTTGGTTCTTGGTCTGGCCGCCGGAATCATTTTTTGTTGGATTTTCTTTACTCCCTTGGCTGGCTGTTGAAGTTTTCGACGATAAGGTTAGCCACCATTTCAGGATTTTGGTAGTATATGCCATGGCTGTATTTCGGCAAGAGGATGATCTTACTGTTATCGTTGTCCTTTATCAAATCCGAATAATGTTGTATCCGCAGGTTGTCGTATTCTTTCCACCAGGGCTTAAAATTGATCCCGAGCCCCAGGCTTTCGTTCATAGCTATATCCGGCTGCTCGATAGGCTTGTGGTATGAGATGATCACAGTGACAGCCATGGAGCTTTTCAATGGAGGCAAAGATCCGTATTCCGGAAAGTAGCCCGTTTTCATTGCCCGTAGCGCGTCCGACCTTGTGCCGGAACTGAACCCCTCATTTTCATACATGTTTTTCATGAGAATAGGCAGGATTTCCCGGTAGCTCGTGGCACTTCCGGATCTGTTTTTTGCTTCCCGATCTTCTTCTTGGGTTAATAGGAAGTCGGTTGGGTCTGAAAAAACGAGCCCGAAGACTTCATCCGGAAACTTTGCCGCAAACATCCTGATGTAGGGGCCACCGATGGAATGCCCCACCAGGAGATAGGGAGGTTTGATGTCAAGTGCTTCCAATAGTCCATGCAGCCGCTCCATTAGCTGGGAATCGGTGGCAATACCGGGATCGGGGTCAGACTGTCCTATCCCCGGTCTGTCATACTGGATTCCAGCAATATTATCCGGCAAGTAGGGGAGAATGGGGTCAAAGGTTCCACCCCCCAGTCCCGATTCGAAGACAAGGATGGGGTCGCCCTCTTTCCTGTTTTCAAGCTGGAATGTTTTGTAGGCGATTTTTTTTCCCCCGACCTCTATCGTGAGACCTTCGGGCTGCTGGGAATAGACTGCAACTGCAATAAGAAACAATACGCATGTCAGACTGATTCTTTTCATCTGTTTATAATTTGATTTTTAGCGGTCATTACCTGTCCCGAATTCGATTCGGGAGAATCTCGCAGCGATTATAATCATCCCAGTGTGTGACTTTTTAGTTATGCTCGATTTCATATTGGTTAGGGATGGTTTTACCCGGTAAATCTTAAAACGGCTCAGAATCACATCCCAACCAGAGGGGACAGGTGGGTTTTCCATCAACATTCCGTTTGGTGTTTGCGCCTGTCGATTGGGGTAGGGAATAGGGATTTTTCAGCTTGGAATTTTTCAACAAGCTTAGCACTTAGGGGCAGTCGGACCAAAAAAATGTGACCAAATGGCGGGTTTGAGGGGTGAAAGCAACAGAGCTCTTCCTATTCCACGACTTACGGAAAAACTATTCCCAAAAGATACAGGACCGGATTATCCACAGAGCGCAATCGGATTGTCAAAGAGTTTGCGGAATCCGGCAGGGGAAGAGAACTTTTGACCGGAAAGTCAACGGATGTCGGCAGTTTCTGAAGGAATTACCTAATTTGCCTTTTTGAAACTGACCTTTAGGAATTAAAGATGGGCATATTTACTTTCCACCTAGCAGAAGTAGCTGTGATAGCTGCTTTCAGGGTGCTCTCCAATCCACCTAAAGCAGCCGATATTCCCGGGCTTGTCCATATGGAATGCATGAGCGCAATGACATTGGGTTCCCGGGTCTTCTCCACATCACGGTTGCTGATCAGACAACTGGCCGTTTTTGCCCAATGGGAAAATGAGACGCTCCTTGAAGAGTTCCTGGAAAAAGATCCCCTGGGGAAAAGATTGGCCAAGGGATGGCATACCCGGTTACTGTACTTAAGACAATGGGGCAAAATCGATGGGTTTGTAATTCCCGAAGAGCCGGATGACTTGGATGATCCAAATGCACCGGTGGTAGCTGTTACCCTTGCCCGTATGAAGCTTCCGCAGGTGCCTAGATTTATCCGCTGGGGTAGACCTGTCGAAAAACTGGTACGTGACCACCCGGAAGCGGCTATGGCCCTTGCGGCGCTGAGGCTTCCGCGCACCGTCTCCACTTTTTCAGTATGGAATTCCCAACAGGGAATGTTGGATATGGTTCAGGGCCATAGTGCTGTTCCTCAGCCTACGCGTCATGCAGATGCGATGGTGGAGAGAAACCGGAAAGATTTTCATTTTCAGTTTACCACCTTGCGGTTTAAGCCGATTGCAGAATTCGGGCAATGGAAAGGAAGATCCCGGATTATTCCAAATCTTCGTGATCAGCAGTTATGAGCCTGGCTAATCCCTCGCAGAAGTTTCAGGATTGGTTTACCCAGCAGTGGGCAATAGTAGGGGGACGTCGAATAGACCCCGCCACTTTTCCCTGGTTGATGGGGCCCTTTGGCAAACTTGGGGGCATTGGGGATGGTTTTGTCAATCAATTGGCAGAAGCAGAGGGGCTGGTGGTGGAGAGAAACAGCAAATCAGGGCTTATCCCGTCTATAGCCAAACTGAATCTCCCTGAAGCAGAGGCACGACGGTTGTCACAGCAGGTAATAGGATTTTATGAGAATACATCCTGCTACCACCTGAGATTTTCCGCCAAATGGAATCCCTTGTTTTTACAATTTGGAAAGCTGGTCAATTACCTGTTCAGCAATCGGCTGGGCCAGTTGAATATACCTACAGATAGCACTTTGGGCAACGAAGAAGTAAGCAGTGAGATCATAACGCTATCAGATCCCAAGTCAAAAGAGGTGAAATACAGGATGTGGTATAGGACAATTAAGGCCACCGGGCAGGTCTTGTATTCCGGTGTGTACTCTACCTGCCAACTGCCTTCGGGCGAGACCTGCATCAAGGCGGTTTTCCCTTTGCCCCATGGAAATGCAACCGTCATTATGCTCCCGGGAGTAGGGGAGGGTGGTGAGCTCCGCCTTAGGTCAACGGGAAGGAAGTTTGGTGAGCCTGGCTTTTATTTTTTGCTCAACGATGCCAAAGGGGATTATTGGGCCCGCTTCGTCAGCTCATTCAGTGACGAATTGCTTATCTATAGCCGGGATGGTAACCTGTTTGCTGAGCAGACACTGACGCTGTGGAAGTTACGGGTGGTCCGGTTTACATATGGGATTCACCTCAAACCGAGCTCCCTGCACCCGGCTCCAACTGTCTGATTTGATCTATAAAATAGAAAGTATTCCGTCCGTGGTTGGTTTTCCCGTCTCCGTGGTTGGAGTCCTCATCTCCGTGTTTGGTGTCCCCACCAACCACTGCTCATGCGTGAGTAGCCGATATATCCTATTAACCTTTAACCCATTAACTCTTAACCTTTAACTTTTTAACCCAACCGGGAGGGATTTCTCCCTGCAGTCGAAACACCACTTTCACCCACCACTCTTCCCAAACGGCGGAAAAACAGATGCTGTATGTAGCCGACAGAAACAACTTGTGGTGTCGACAGGTTTCCCCACCTTGGGCAATACCTGAAATTTAGCGTTAGTAATCAGTCGTTTAAGCAGGACGGCGACCGTTTCTCTCCCGGATGGCCAACAATTTGGCAGGAGGAGGGTTGTACTTAAACCGACAAATTGGCCGAATAGCAATCCCGGCGCAGGCGCGAAAGGGAAATGACGCCTGCAAAAGACATGCTCACACAAGTTCTATGCTGTCCGGTCCCAGCAGCTATCCGCACATGGGCCCATCAACTTAACACAAAGCGAATATCTATGAAACAATGCTTATGGATTGTCATATTAACAGGACTGGTATGTCCACGGCTTTTTGGCCAGGTGACCACAGTCAATCTGGATCTGATCCAGAACAGGATCAACGGCGGTATGCCGCTTCCTGCTGAAACGGAGTTTTACATCCAGGGGGCCATACCTGAGAAGGTGGAAATGGTCAAAGTACTGGTCTATCAGGCTAAAAAATCACCTAAATCCGGAGTCACCTATCTGTGGAGGACCCCTTTTGGTTACAAGGAGCTGTCCTATCAGGTATTGGTATCGGATCCGCTGCGGGCCTCCTCTGCCTATCAGTTGGAATTTGGATTCTACCAGAAGGCAGGAGAGGATCAGATCCGGCAGCTCAGGGAGCTGATCACCCAAAACCTCCAGACGTATCTGTCCACGATCACCTCCGTAAAGCGGGGAGGAATCCAGTTTTCCGAGTCCAACGAAGTGATCCTGGCGAATATGAAGAAAATCGTGGAGCAGGGCACGCTCTACTTCGAACTGCCAAACGGCCAGCCTTTTCCCGGCTTCAGTGACATCACACGGGCCAAACTGGAGCAGCGGGAGAAACTCAGATTGGGCAGGGCCAGGTTCAATGCCACCAACGTCGGTGAAAACGACAACGCCCGGGCTGTCTATGCCCGCCAGTACCTGGATGAACTGAACAGGATCATCGCCTCGGAACTGGACCAGTACCTCAGCCCCAATATGCTGGTGCGGATCGATGACAAGGTGATCGACAATTACCCCACCGAGAAGCTGGACCATACCATCCCGCTCAATGTGGGCTATGGGGCGATTTCCCTAAACACAGGGGGATCAAACCAGGAGTTTGTGTACAGTCCCTATGTGGGCTTCTCCTTTCCGCTGGGCAACAGGACCTTTGCCAGGGTCATGAACAACCTCTCCCTCTCTACGGGGGTGTTTATCTCCGGGTCCATGGAGAACGGGATGAATGAGCGGATAGCGGGACCCTTGATAGACCGTCCTATCTACGTCGGGTTGGGGTATAATTTTTTCAGGTTTATCCGGCTCAATGCAGGAGGGACCTTTATCACCACCGAGTCAGCAGGGGGCAGCAGGGACAGCTTCCAGCCTTTTGTGGGGGTAAGTGCCGAGATCAATGTATGGTTGGGTTTTGGAAACAAACGATAGGGCCCGACGACAGGCCAGTGGACCGCAAAAAAACAAGTATAAGCAGATGAAGAAACTAATCCTATTGGCAGTGGCTTTGGTGATGGGCACCAGCGTCCACGCCCAACTGCACGGTAACAAATGGCGCCTCGGCTTCAGTGCCGGTACGACCAATTACATCGGTGACATACGTCCGCTGCAGACTGGCGGGCTGGATGGACTGGGAAACCTCTACAGGCGGTACGACCGCTATGCGGAGAAACTTTCCTACCAGGCCTCGCTTGAATATGCACTTGGCAACTCCGTGGGCCTGATGCTGTCAGCGGGCAGCTATCAGTTTGGTTCGGCCGACCGCCTGGTGCAAAACGACGGTACGCTCTATCGGAACGGCCCGGATTTTGACCGTGCGCTGAACTTCCAGACCGATCTCCGGGATGCCGGCCTGTCGCTGGTATTCAAGCCGGACAATAACTGGCTGCTTTCCGGAAAGTCGTTTATAGCGCCCTATTTCACACTGGGACTCGGGGTGCAGACCTTCGAGGTGTGGGGGGATCTGCTGGATGCTGACGGCAACAGGTATGATTACACCAACCCCAACCTGATACCGGACGGGAATTTCGAGACGGCGCTGACGGCCCTGAACACCGAGCGGGACTCGCCCTATAATACCACTACGTTGTATGCGAACCTGGGGCTGGGCATCCGCTTCCGGATCACCAACTCCTTCGAGCTCTTTGCCCAGTCCGACTTCAAAAGAGCAGCTACGGACTACCTGGACGATGTATCAGGACAGTATAGGGCCGGTTATGACAGCGACTTTCAAGCTTATGCCGCCAAGCCAGGACCCCTTGTGGTCCCTGTGGACGATCCCCAGCGGGGAATGGGCGACGGCAGGCCGGACTGGTATATCTACCACGGCATAGGTATCAAGTTCAGCTTCGGGGCAAACAAGGAGGCATTCAACCCTCCGGTGGTCACCCAGCGGTATACCTATGAGCCCGTGGGGGCGGCTCCGGCGGCCTGGGTGCCGAAAGATTCGATACCTGAGCCGGCAGTCCCCCGGGTCACCAACACCACCAATTACTTTACCCTGATCCAGCTTCCCACCATGCAGGGGCAGGCATCCGGCAGTCCGGCAGCTTCAGGAGATGTGGCCAGAATCAATCAGCAGCTGGATTCACTGCAGCAGCAGCGGGACAGCCTACTCCTCAGGCTGGAGGGGGAAGAGGTCCTGCTCGATTCACTCGTGCGGGAACTGGACCGTGTAGGCGGGGACTCCCTTCTTCCGCAGCAGGAGCGGGAGGCACAGGTCAGTGCGCTGGAAGAGCAGCGTGGGATAGCGGAGGAAAGGATCGCAGGGATCACCACCCAGCTGGATGAAAACCAGCAGCAAATGGACGCGCTGATCCGGGAGAAAATGAGACTGGTCGCTGTGCATCCGGGTTCCGGCATGGACAGTACAGCCGTCACGGATGGGCTGCGGATGCTGCCGTATGAAGTGCGGGGGTTTCTGTCCCGTTTTGATTCCGCATACCCGGTATACCGGGATATGCCGGTCGCGGCAACAGCCGGGGCTGACAGCTCCCAGGCCGCTGCTCCGCCGTACGGCTACACGACCCGGTCGGATGATGCCTTCACTCGGGCTGACCTGGAACTGGAGCTGGGAAAGCTGCGGCAGGAGCTACGCCAGCAGCAGCCCTACAGGCAGCCAGAGGCGCAGTACAACTATCCCGGTCCGGTATATAGTGGCCGTTACCAGCCAGACAGCAGGCAGGAGCCCATCTACTACAGCAGCCCGGCACCTGCTCCAGGGAGAAGATCGGGAGGGCTGTTTGGAGGCCTTTTTGGCGGCAGCAGACGGGAGGAAAGGCGAAATGAACGCAACAATGCGCTGCTCAGGGATGCGCTGATCATGGGCGGGACGGCCGCCGCTGTATCGGCCGCCGCTTCACCGGGCAGAAGGCAGGAGCCGGCCGCTGCAGCTCCGGAGGTGGAAGGGACAGTCACGGTGCCTGTACCAGTCCAGGAATATACCGCCACCTCAGACTCCGCATATTCGGCGCGTATAGCCCGGGATGCCCTGCTGATCGATAGCCTACGCAACCTGCCGGCTAAAATAGATACAGTGGTGGTGGATAAGGAAGTCCCGGTCCTACTAAGTGAGAGCAAGGTAGAGGTCCTCTTCGGGATCAATGAAACCGCCGTGTCCAGGCAGGAGAAGCAAAAGCTGGAGCGTATCGCATCCATTCTGGAGAAAAACCAAACCTATCAGGTGGAGTTGATTGGCTACGCGGACAATACCGGGTCGGTGCGCTATAACCTCCAGCTGGTCCAGCAGCGGGTGGCAGCAGTGGCCAGAGTGCTCAGTGAGGCATTTGGGATCAGTCCGGGCCGTATCCAGCGCAACTCCGGAGGGATGATCGTCCGGGGAAATGACCGCGGGTCAGTAGAGGCAGACAGAAAAGTGGAAATCCGGCTGATACCCCGGTAGCAGCGTTTAGAATAACAAATAGAATTCCGGAAGTCAGGAGCGGGAAGCGGGCCACGCCCGCCACTCCCGTATCCGGGCCGGAATAGCTTGCCCGCTTGCCCCCGCATTTTTTCCGTCTGCAGGCAGCAGCAGACCCACTTCAACCCATCGGGCTAAATTAGCTTTTGATCTAAGGTGTAGCTGATTAGCTATATCCTCCGTCTACATACCCAAGTATGCCACTTTCACCGGCTCTGGGGGCAACACTGGCTTCCGGACAGCGGCTGGCAGGGATTCAGCAAAACTTCCGGATGGCACGCATCACCCGGTCCTTGCCCAGGATATGCTGGCAGGTGACTGCCGCGCTGATGGTCACCCCGAGCACCCCGTGCAGGATGACATTCTGGCCTGTCAGGAAGAGGTTCTCAAGCTTGGTCTTCGGACTGATGTAGGAGTTCAGCGGCGCATTGAAGTCCCGCCTGATCCCGTATAGGCCACCATCCACCGAGCCGATGTAATCCCGCTGGGTGAGGGGAGTGGCCGTGTAATAGCCGTCCACTTTGGCCCTGATTCCGGGCATAAACCGCTCCATCGCATCAAAAATCCGCTGGGCCCGTTCCTCTTTGAAATCCACATAATCCTGGCCCCGGTCATTTTCGTCCAGGGTGGTATGGAAGGTATGCTCCCATTGCTTCACCTCTTCATAACGCATGTAAGCCATCACCGTAAGGGTCTCGGCATAGCGGCCGTCTTGCCGGGATGGGGAGTTGAACACCGCCAGACCTTTGATCCAATCGTCCGCGGTGTAGCGGTGTACATTCCACACGTCTTCCCCGAAGAAATGGTAGCGGTTCGCATGCGTATACGGATGGGAGCCCGGCTTGAGCTTGATGTAAAGGATAAAAGCCGAGACGGTATTGGGAAGGTGGAGCATCCGGTTCAGGTTTACCCTGCGGATGCCCTCCGGGTTGATAAGCCGAAATGTCTGGCTGGGATGGATATTGGAGATATAGGTATCGGCTGTGACCCGCTGGCCGGATGCCAACTCCACAGCAAGTACCTGCTTGGCCGTATTTTCGATGCGGGTTACCTCCGAGTTGATCACGATCCCCGCACCCATGGCCCGGAGGTCCTTGCGGAGCTGCTTGGAGATCTGGTCACTGCTCCGGAGCTTATAGGCACTTCCGATATAGGAGTCCAGGATAAGTGCATGGATGTAAAAGGGGGAAGTGTCCCCATCCCCGGCATAGAGCATGTTGGATCCCCCGAGGATTTGCTGCAGGCGGGTGTTACCCGTACACTGCGCGATCACGGACTTGGCACTTAAGCCAAATGAGCCCGTCTCATCAGTCTCCCCATAGACCTGCTGCAGGTTATACCATTCAAAATTCCTGCAGGTTTCCTGGATCTCCCGGCAATACCTGCGGATGCCGGATTCCTCCTCCGGAAAAAAATGCACCAGCCGCTGGATAAAGTTTTCATACCCCTGTGCATGGGGGTACACGTTTGCATCATCCTGAAAGGTGATCAGGTCATAGCCGTCGGTGTCCAGCTTTACCTTTTCCACGGTGTCCATGAGGTTGAAATACCGGAAAAAAGGATACAAAGCCTGGCCAGGGTCCAGTCCGCCGATGTAATGCACACCAGAGTCAAACTTCACCCCATCGCGCTTGAAGGTCTGCAGGTTGCCTCCGATCTGGGCGTTTTTCTCGAGTATGCATACGGACTTGCCCTCCTTGGCCAGGAGGTAGCCGCAGAGTAACCCCCCCAGTCCTGATCCGATGATGACGATATCGTAGTGTTCTTTAATTCTGGGCATGGCGTCGGTCTAGGATTTTCTTTGGTTTTCTGGAGTTGTCACGGAAAAGCAGCTGCTGGATTTCGCCCGGAGGCAGGGTGAGCAGCACGGGTTTCACCCGAAGGTTGGCCTGGATGGCGGTACTGAGGCCGGACAGTTCCCCGCTGTCCATCGTATCGGGGAGGTACACGCTCACGAGGTCCAGTCCGTTTTCATCGAGATCGATTACGATGACGAACTGCGATGCTTTGGGTTCGGTGAGGAGGATTTCCTCGAGCTGGGTAGGGAAGAGGGTTGTGCCCTTGTATTTGATCATCTGGGAGAGACGGCCTTCGATAGGGCCCAGACGGAGTGTGCTTCTGCCACAGGAGCAGGGCGAGGTATGCTTCCGGGCGACATCCCCTGTCCGGAACCTGAGCAGGGGCATGGCTTCCACGCCGAAAGGAGTTACAGTCACCTCACCTGGCTCCCCGTCGGCTACCTCCTGTCCATCTGCATCGAGAATCTCCACCAGGATCAGCTCGGGAAGCAGGTGACCGCCCTGTCTGGCCGGGCACTCCGTAAAGGCCGTGGCCATCTCTGTGGAGGCATAGGTGGAAAGGAAATCCGCCTGCCAGTGCATGGCCAGGTTCTGGGCCAGCCGGTTGGGAGTGAGCTCAGGCGTTCTCAGCGGTTCGCCGATGCAGAGGATCCGGGAGATCTTTTGCCCGCTGTCGGCAAATCGGGCATGCCTGCCCAGCCTGTCGATAAAGGAGGGCACGCCGATCATAGCCGTGGGTTGCAGCTGCCGGATGGTCTCCAGGTGAAACTCAGGCGAGCCCTGCCCGGCACGGATGACTGCAGCCCCGATCTCTGTCAGGCCCTGGTAGTAAGCCATCCCGGCCACAAAGCACCTGTCCAGCGTGGCGGTGAGCTGTACGGTATCATCCGCTGTGAATCCGGCGATGGTCAATGCCCGGGACTCATTATAGGCCAGCCTGCGCAGGTCATTTCTGCTGAGTGCGATACTTACCGGCTTGCCTGTGGAGCCGGAGGTGGTGACATACTCTACCACGTCCCGACGTGGAATACTGAGAAAATCCGCGTTGTATGCCGACAGCTCCTGCTTGGAAGTGGTGGGCAGTGTGCGGAGGTCACCTAGGTCGCTGAGGACTGGACTGGCTAGGCCTTCCAATTTTTTTTGATAGAATGGAGATCTGGATATCAGGTAGTTAAGGTGCTTATTCAGCAGTGTGAGTTGAAGTGAGCTGAGCTCAGCTTGCGAAAGGTAATCGGGGGTATGGTGTGGGTCAAATTCCATTTACTTACAGTACGATCACCACCGCCACGGCAGTGAGTGGCGTGTGGCTCAGTGTCAAAAATACAGCTGAATAGCCCTCCTTTTCAAAAAACTTCCGGGTATTTCCATGCAGAACCAGCTTTGGCTGTCCTGAGGGGGCGTGGATCACTTCGATCTCATGGAACTGCGCCTGGTCTGACCAGCCCTGGCCGATGGCTTTCATGTATGCCTCCTTCGCGGCAAACCGCGCAGCAAAGGCCTGTCCCGCTTTCCCTTTTCCAAGACAGTAGGCTTGCTCCCCTGCTGTAAAAACCAGCTCCATAAAGGCCTGCTTCCGACACTTGGCAGCTACCCGGTCCACTTCTTCGATATCTATGCCTATCCCTCTCATTTGATCTCCTCCAGTCTCTTTCCGATATGGCGCCTGGTAGCGGCATAGGGTATGGCTTTGGTGAGCGCATCGGTATAGTAACCTTGGGCAAGCCCGTGCTCTTCCTTTCGGTAATAGTAATCCCCAGCCAGTAGGTAGGGTTCGTAATAGGCCGGGTTGGCCGCGATAAGTTCACCAAAAAAAGCAGCGTCCACCTCTTCCCTGTTTTTTTCCATGGTATGGAGCGCCTCCCTCATAGCTTTGTAGTGGCCATAGCGCTGGTAGCCGCTGCTCAGATAGAAGGGGTCTGGAGGTAACAGGAGCGAATCAATCCCGGCACTCCGGCCGGGATCATGGCTGCCCATGGATCCGATATTGGAGAGGGAGTAAGCCTCAAACACATTCTCCTGATAGGGTGCAGCAGAAATATAGGCCAGCAACCCCACCGGATCAAATATCACCGCATGATGGGCCAGCAGCTGGTTCAGAGCCATGGGGTTCCCCATACCGATTTCCTGGCTGCCAATGCCTTTTTGGTCCCGGAGATAGCGCAGCGTATGGGCCACACTCAGCGTACTGTCGGCATCGGCCAGCTCCTTCATCCGCTGAAACCGATGCAGCGACTCGGATTCTTCCAGGTGGGAGCGGTTCAGTTCGGTATCCCTGAGAAGCGCGCTCTGGAAGTGGTTGGAGACGATCAGTTGCGGTTCATCCGAATAGTAGATGGCTGTGTGCTGTGGGGTCTTCTCGATGACGGCGGCTTTTTGGTCCAGCGCAGAGGCGATGGTGAATGATTCGGAGACGAAGACCTCGTAGCGGGAGATGATCGCATAGGCCTCCTCGATGGTGGCAGCATACTGTACCACCTCCCGGGCGATAAGGGACACCGGGGTGGAGCTATGGCCGGGGATTTCTGAGGGGAGGGCATTCAGGGTGACGGAGAGCCCTTTTTCATTCATTCCGGATACCACCCCACTGAATCCTCCCCAAGTCACGGATGCAAATTTATAGCCTGCGTCAGGATTGACGAAGAGGACGATTTTGTCTTGGGCAAACTTGTCGCCGAAGTAGAAGTCAAAGTTGCGGCCGTGGATCAGCTGTGGCGTGTCGCTGTCATAGTCCCATTGGGCAATGGCCGTACAGGCGACCAGGTTCATATTCTGCACCATATGCCCGATGTCATGGGCCGCATGGTAATTCAGGATCCTGTTGAATTTGGGGCCGACGTACCCGTAATCTTCAGAGAAGTACTGGGACACCCCGTAGATTTCCTGCAGGTATTCCTCCGGGACGGACTCATCCAGGTTACGGTTAAACCACGCGATGCCCAACTGGATCAGCGTTCGGAAAAACCGGTTGGGGAGGAGTTTTTCGATCTCTCCGATAAAGGCTCTTTCCTGGCTGGCTATCAGCTCACGGTGGAGGATCCCCAGGGCCAGCCCCCGCTCGTAAGCGTCCCCTTCGATGTAGCTTTCCCAGTTTCCGGACTCATTTTTGCGGAGCCAGTTGTTTCCCAGCCGGAAGGTTGTGCTGTCCAGCTGGATTCGTTCCGGTGGGGTGGCATAATAGTCCGGGAGGGGGAGTGGGCTGTAGATGACCAGCCTTACAAATACGATCGGTAAAATAAGGAGCAGTAACGCGACTGCGGCTAGAATAGGTTTTTTCTTCTGCAATTCTAGTTAACTTTAAAACCTGAAATCGTATTTGTCATTACTAGGTTACTATCTTCTAATCATTTAACCCGATACATGCATTAGCCGTGCTGTTACAGCCATTCATAGCTTTATAACGAAACCTAATGCATACTCCGGCTTTAAACTTCAAATTTATGAAAATTATCAACTCAACGTCGCTGCTCGTTCTGGCATTTTTGGCCATGTCGTTTTCTTCTGCCCCGAAACAGCAGGAAGATCCGATGACCTGGTTGGGGATAGACTACTCCGCTGCAAAGTTTATCGGGGCTGCGGGATTCACCGACCCCCAGGAGCTACCCACCATCATCCAGGCTTGGAATGATTTTGTGCTCACTGAGCCGAAAAAATACAATGTGGATGCGGCTCTGGGCAGCAGTGATGTAACCATAGATCTCGCTCTGACCAATGCAAAAAACAAGGATCTATCCCCGGAAGACATGATCCAGGAGGATGAGCACACCCTTACGGAAGCCCAGGTAAGGGAAGTGGCAGCCGGCTATGACCTGTCCGGTATCCAGGGTGTGGCAGTTCTGCTGGTGGCTGAATCCTATAACAAGAAGCTCGTGGAAGGATCCCACTGGGTGGTGAAACTGGATGCACAGCGTGGGGAGATCCAGTCCGTGGAGCGCTATGTGGCCAAGCCGAGAGGTTTTGGCCTGCGTAACTACTGGGCTTACACTATTTATCAGACAATGGTGAAGATGGAGAAGGAGGAAAAGAAGAAAAAATAAGATCTTTGTGTGCTGCGGGGCATGAGCGGTCTGCAGGCAGATCCAGCTTCCGTCCATGCGTGGTAGCAGTAGACAGGATAGCAAGAAGCAAGGCCGACTGGACCGGTAGTAATTCGAATTTAGACGTAGTGATGAAGACCATCGTAGTGATCGGTGCCGGCCCTGCCGGAGCAGTGGCGGCCAGTTATCTGGCCAGGCAAGGGTATCAAGTTCTGGTATTGGAGAAGGTAGGTTTCCCCCGGTTTGTGATCGGGGAGAGCCTGCTTCCACTCTGTATGGAGAAGCTTGAGGAGGCCGGACTGATGGATATCTTACTTACCAAAGGGTTTCAGAAGAAATCCGGTGCTACTTTTTTCAGAAATGACCAGACGTGCACCTTTCTGTTCAGTCAGCAGTACACCGAATCCTGGCCGTGGACGTGGCAGGTCCAGCGGGTGGTTTTTGACCAGACGCTGGTGGACGGTGCCACCGCCAACGGCGCGGAGTTCAGGTTTGACTGTGAGGTGACAGCAGTGGAGCTTACCGATACCCACAGGCGGGTGACCTACCGGACCGTGTCCGGCGAATCCCATACCGTGGATGCGGCCTTTGTGATCGATGCGAGCGGATATGGCCGCGTGCTGCCCAGACTGCTGGATCTGGAGAAGCCATCGGTACAGCCTGCCCGTGGAGCTGTATTTGCCCATCTGGAGGATCCCAAACGGATCGGTAGGGAAGCCGAGGATATCTACATTTACCCCTTTGACTCCAACAAATCCTGGATCTGGGTGATCCCCTTTGCCGATGGTACCAGCAGTGTGGGTATCGTAGGGGATAACGACCGGATCCGCGACTTCGCAGCGGATGGATTTGCCGGGTATGGCAGGTTTATCAGGGAGTTTGAACTACTGAAGGACCGGTTTGCTGAGGCCGCCTACATCCGCACACCCACTTCCATCCTGGGATACTCCATCGGGGTGAAGCGGATGTACGGGCCGGGATTTGCGCTCTGCGGCAACTCCACCGAATTTCTGGACCCTGTATTCTCCTCCGGTGTCACGCTGGCGGCCACTTCCGGACTCCTGGCTGCCAAGCTGGCCATCAGGGAGCTGGGTGGCGAAGCAGTGGACTGGCAGGTGGCGTATGAGGACAAGATGCAGGAAGGCATTGAGGTGTTCAGGTCCTATGTGGACGGCTGGTATAGCGGTGATCTCCAGGCCATCTTTTTCAACCATGAGATCTCCAGGGACTTCAAAGAGCAGATCTGCTCGGTACTCGCCGGGCATGTATGGGATACCACCAATCCCTTTGTGAAAAAACACCGCACAATACTCCGTACCCTGGCCAAAGTCATTTCGATCAAAAACAAGTCCATCGAAGCCTTGCTGAAGGAACTGTGAAGCCACTCTTTTAGAGGCGTTTCCTTATCGCCATCAGGGCATTGCTGGACGCATCAGAGGTGGACAGGATACGGATGCTGAGTCCATAGGTCTCCGCCCATGCTTCCAGGGAAGCCCTGTCAAAAAATGAAAGTGGTGCCGTCGTCTTGTTGAACCCAAGCCATTGGGTGCTCCATTTTTCGGACCGGATGGTCCACCGGTGTTTCTCCGTCTCATCTTTCAGGGCATCCTTGATCAGCACCACGCCGTGGTTTTCCAGGCAGGGCAGGCACTTCATCAGCATGTGGTGCCTGTCTTCTTCCTTTAAGTAATGCAGTACATCCATCAATATAATGGCCTCAGCATCAATTAATGATGCTTCGTTTATATCCTGCTGCTCGAAGTGGATCCCGCTCTCTTTCAGGTAGCTGTGCTGGGCGATCTGTATCTTTTCGTCGTCGTAATCGATCCCGGTGAGGTGTCTACTGCGGTCTTTCAGCTTGAGGAAGTAGGTCAGAAACCCATAGCCGCAGCCCAGGTCATAGATGGTTTTGGCCGGGCCGATCTCGTTATGGATCAGTTCATAGTTGTGCTGCTCATGGCGGTATTTGATGCGGAAGTACCACTCCAGTACCGGTCCCTTGTAAAGGTAGGCGTAGAGCAGGGGCTTGCGCAGGTAGGCAGCATCCCTCCGCTCCAGGGTGAAGGCCTGGTGCTGTGCTTTGAAATACCGGGTAATCGCCTTGGCCTTCTCCCTGTAGCCGGACCCATAGGTGGGATCATCGGAGTGGATCCGGGGGAGGATTTTCATATTCGTATAGGAGGACTTGACGTAGAACTCTCCCTTGGGCAGGCAGTAATGCAGCCCATGGAGTAGGATGGGGGTGATGGGCAGGCCGAGTAATTCACTGAGGTAAAAGGCCCCTTTGTGAAACCGGGTCAGTTGCCCGTCTGCAGATCGGTGGCTCTCCGGAAAGACCAGGATAGAATAGCCGTCTGCCACGAGCTCACGGATTTTGTCCAGGCTGTCCTCGATGGGGAGGAAGGCAGGGATATAGTCCGCAAACCGGATGAACTTCCCGAAGATGGGGGAATTATAGACCCAGGGGCCCACCAGAAAGGTAAGCTTGGGATGCTGCATGGCGATGTAGAGGATGTCCAAGAAGGAGCTATGGTTTGCGATAAGGATGGAGGGCTTCCCGAAGTCCAGGTGTTGGATGCCGTAATAGCGTTTTTTCAGGATGAACATCGTGGTCATCAGGAGCCAGGTGAAAAACCTGATCAGACGGTGGATCAGGAGTTTCTTGCTTTTTACCTTCCAGAAAGGAATCCAGATGATGAACAGGGTAACCAGGGAGGTGAGCATGCATCCCACAAAAAACAGGGAGAACGCATAGAGGCTCATCACGGTCTCCAGCAGGGTGTAGGGAGGCTGGTGACGCTCTGTCCTGCCCGTGATGAGGGTTCTGTACAGGAAGGGCTGCACCACAAAGCTCAACAGCACTATCGTACTGATGCCGATTACGCTGACCGCGGCGATCGACCGGATGGCAGGATGCTGGCCAAAGAAGAGTACCCCTGTTCCGATTATCGTGCTGACCGAGGAGAGGATGATCCCGGCTTTGTGGGTAGCCAGCGCGCTCTTTCCGGTTTTGTATTTGCTCTGGAGCCCATCGGTGATGAAGATCGCAAAATCATCCCCCAGACCGAAGATGATGGTGGCGATCATGATGTTGATAAAGTTGAACTTCAGGTCAAAGAGTGCCGCCAGTCCCATGATCCATAGCCAGCTCAGCACCATGGGGAGAAATGAAATAAGGGTGAGCTCTATCCGGCCGTACACCAGCAGCATGGTGAGGAACACCGTGACACTGGCCAGGATAAGCAGGAGGTTGAAGTCAGCCTTCACCGCATCCACCAGGGCAGATGCCACACTCTCCCCATCCACGATGAGTATTCCCGGTATATCCGCCAGTAGGCGTTTCACCTCCTCATACCGGGTTTTGTCAAATACAGCCGTGGATATTAACCCAGTGTGTCCATCGCGGATGATGAGGTTCGAGAATGTCTGGTATTGCTCCGCAAACTCAAGTCCGTCAGCAGCTGTGGAAGCATTGCCCAGGCGGGATAGAAACCCGGAGAAGGCACCCTTCCGGAAGCCCAGGGAGTCCGAGCTCCTGCCAAACCGCTCAACAAAGGCTTCCTGGCGTGACTGCCAGAAGGAATTCCAGGCGGTGGATTTCTCCATCACCTCTTTCCGGGGAAGTACAAAGGAAGCCAGGGAGTTCACGTCGACCGAGCCCCCGGCAGCAGGCCCGGTGAGTTGCCTGTAGGCAGTCCGGTTAGCCTGCATGGCCTCATCTGCAGTGGCCCCAAAGGAAAGCAGTGTGATCCGTTTCTGGGTATCGGGGTTGATGTTTTGGTGGGCGATCTCCTGTTGCTTGAGTGCCTCGGGGTAGTAATTGAGCTTGTGCAGATCTTCTTCGAAAGCGACCCGGCCCGCAAAAAAGGCCAGAAACCCCGTCAGCACCAGAATGGCTACATAAAGCCAGGCAGGAGGATTTACCTTGCTGCTTCCCAGCCGTGACACCAGGCGGTCCAGTTTCGGGCTGCTCTTCTGGGGCGTGCTGCCGCTGAAAAGCCGGAGAAAGTAAGGAAAGACCAGCAGGATGAAGAGTAAGGTGAAGACCAGGCTCAGACCGGTGAACAGACCAAAGTCCCTAAGCGCTTCCGAGTTGGCAAACAGCAGCGAAAAGAAGGCAATGACCGTCGTGATACTGCTGATCGCCAGCGGGAATGCGATGCTGTCACGCGTTTTGAAGGCATCTTTCTCCTGGTTCAGGTGGGAGAAGAAATGAAAGGAATAATCCACCACGATGCCCATGATCACCGCGCTGGCGCTCAGTGCCAAAGCCGAGATACCTCCATGCATCAGGTACACCACAGTGAGTGCAGCCGCGATGCCGACAAGCCCGGGAAGTACGAAGAGCAGTATGGTGCTGAGCCTTCTGTAATAGAAATAGAGGAGGCCCACAATAAAGGCCAGGGCGAGGTTTACCGTGAGGACAATGTCTCTCTTGATCTGGGCGGCATTCTCAGCCGTGATCAGAAAGGGCCCGAAATAACTGAGACTGGACGCCGGGTTTTGCCCGTTCCACCCGGCTGTGAACTCCTCCAGCTCGGCTTTGAACTCCTGTATCGGCTGTACCTGCTGCGGGTCCACGAGAAGACTGCCCTGGATAAGGATTTTCTCCCGGTCCTTGGTGAGATACAGGCCTTCCGTGTCTTGAATCCCGGTCAAGTCCATCCCCTCGGAGAGTCTCCGGTAGGCAATCCGGCTGAAATGGAGTGGATCAGCGGTGAGGAGTCGGGTCATGCCCAATCCCTGCGTGCTACCGAGCAGCTGCTTGTTTTCGGCAAGGGCCGCCCTGATTGCCTCTTCCTGGATAAGGCTGTCGAGTATGGGGTAATCGTCCTTCTCCAGAAAAAGGTAGAGGTGGTCGTTTATAAAGGAATTGAAGTCTTCAGGATCGACATCTGTCCTGTAATGCAGGGAATCCAGTTCAGCAGCGAAACGTTCCCTGAGCCGGTGGCTGACAGCCCCGGCAGCACTGTCTATGCGGTAGGTGTCTCCCTGGAAGTGCCCGATGGCCAGGGAGAATACAATGGTGCTGCTTCCTCTCTTCAGTACGGGCATAAAAGCCTCTAAGTCCTGATCCGCCGGGATGGATGTGGTGAGGTTATCCTGGATCTCCAGGTGATAGGCGCTGAAAGCACCCGCCAGGAGTACAAGGATGACCAGTAGTACCGATAGGTAATTTTTGAAAGCCGGCATGAAAAAAGACTTCGGAATGCATGTAAGAGACCTGCAATATTAACACTATGGTAAAGGAATGTCTGAATTATCTGCCTAAAATATGGGTTAGAACCGAAATATGGCCTAGACTTCGGTTCCTGCTGAAAGCACGGCACAGGAAGGGTTTCGGTTAATTTTAACCCTGCTACCTTAGCCATGTTGCTAAAAAAGGTACTTTTGTGGTTGATTTAATAACTTAGCGTACGATGCAGGAAAATTTGTCGGAAGGCTATCTGGAGTTAGGCGGACTGGAGCAGTTTATTTTTGGGGAGCAGCCTTACCGTCTCGGAAAAGCCCAATGGGACAGGGTGGAGCGGTCGTTTGATTTCCTTCAGGAGTTTTCCCGGAACAAGGTGATCTACGGAATCAATACCGGATTTGGTCCAATGGCCCAGTACCGGGTAAGTGAGGAGAACCAGGAGCAGTTACAGTATAACCTGGTGAGAAGCCATGCCAACGGGACAGGTGAACCGCTCAGTGCCACCCAGACCAGGGCCGTGATGAGCTGCAGGCTCAATACGCTGGCACTGGGATTTTCTGGGACAAGTCCTGGGGTTCTGCAGGCTTTGGAGAACTTTCTCAGGCACGGGATCTATCCGGTAATCCCCCGCCATGGCGGGGTGGGTGCCAGTGGAGACCTGGTGCAGCTGGCCCATCTGGCGCTGGGACTGATAGGGGAAGGAGAGTCCTATTATGGTGGAGAGCGGATGCCCACCGCAGAAGCGCTTCGCCTGACCGGTGTAGCTGCGGCCAGACTTCGGCTGAGGGATGGGCTTTCCCTGATCAACGGCACCTCCTGCATGAGTGGAATAGCGGCAGTCAATCTCATTCTGGTGTCCACACTGCTTCATTATGCCGTCCTGTGCTCCTCGGTCATGAATGAGCTCACGGCCTCGTATACGGATTCGTTCAGCCACGAGCTCAACAGCTCCAAACTCCACCCTGGGCAGCAGTATGTGGCCAGCCGGATGCGGGATTTCCTGAAAGACGGCCAGGTGCTGAAGAACCGCAAGGATCACCTGTTCAACGAGGACTTTATAGACGGAAGGGAGTATTTCTCCGAAAAGGTGCAGGAATACTACTCGCTGCGCTGTGTGCCACAGGTAGTGGGGCCTATTTACGATACATATCTCCATGCAGCCAAGGTGGTGGAAGAGGAGATCAACTCGGCAAACGACAACCCCATCGTGTGTGCGGAGACGGAAAATGTATACCATGGGGGGAATTTCCATGGGGACTATGTGGCCTTGGAGATGGACAAACTGAAGATCGCCGTCACCAAGCTCAGTATGCTCATGGAGCGTCAGATCAACTACCTGATGAATGACCGGCTGAACAATAAATTCCCCGCTTTCTTGAACGTGGGCAAACTTGGCTTTAACTTCGGCCTGCAGGGAATGCAGTTCACCGCGGTGAGCACGACGGCAGAGAACCAGTCGTTAAGCAATCCGGTATACCTACACAGCATCCCGTCCAACGGGGATAACCAGGATATTGTGAGTATGGGGACCAATGCAGCCTTGGTGGCCGGGCAGGTGATAGACAATACATTTGAGGTGCTGGCCGTGCAGCTGGTGGCATTGGCGCAGGCCATTGATATCGATGGAAGCCGGGACCGGCTATCCACTGCCACCAGGGAGCTGCATGCCCTAGTGCGGCAATCCGTGCCGATGATCGTGGAGGACAGGCCCAATTACCTGGAATTGAACGAATTGAAAACTAAACTGATTAAAGCCCACGTGGCATTTTGATATGAAGAGTTGTCTGGTTACCGGAGCATCGAGGGGAATAGGAAAAGCGATCGCAATCACCCTGGCGGCGGATTATGGGTTCCATATCCTGGTGAATTATGCCCAGAATGTAGCCGCAGCAGAGGAAACGGTGGCGGCCATAGAGGCGCAGGGAGGAAGTGCGGAACTGCTGCCATTCCGGGTGGAGAATTACGGGGAGACCAGCGAGGCAATCGGCCAATGGCTGAAGGCGCATCCGGATTCCAAAATCGAGGTGCTGGTGAACAATGCCGGCATCACCAGGGATAACCTGCTGGTATTTATGGAAAAGCCGGATTTCGACGAGGTGGTCGACATCAACCTGAAAGGGACCTACAACACCACCAAGTCGGTGATCAACCACATGGTACGGAACAGGTATGGCAGGATCATCAATATGGTGTCCATCTCCGGAGTGAAGGGAGTACCGGGACAGGCAAACTATGCCGCCTCCAAAGGTGGCATGATCGCATTTACCAAATCCCTGGCCCAGGAGGTGGCCAAGCGGAAAATCACGGTAAACGCCGTCGCTCCCGGGTTTATAAGCACGGATATGACGGCAGGGCTGAATGAAGAGGAGCTCAGGAAGCTGATACCCATGAACCGTTTCGGTACTGTGGACGAGGTGGCCGGGGCCGTGTCCTTTCTGGTCTCTCCCAAAGCTGCCTATATCACCGGAGAAGTGATCAATATAAACGGCGGAATCTCATGACCAGGGTAGTGATCACAGGCATGGGGATCTACTCCTGCATCGGGTTGAATCTCGACGAGGTCCTGCATTCGCTGCAGGAGGGCCTGAGCGGGATTGTGGTCGACCACAGCAGGGGAGAGATGGGGTTCCGGTCCAGGCTGGCCGGGCTGGTACCTGAGCCGGACCTGAAAAGTGTACTGAATAGAAAGCAGCGGAACACGCTGAGTGAGGAAGCAAAATATGCGGTGGTCGCCACCGAGGAGGCGTTTGCCATGGCGGGGTTGACAAGTGCCTATTTTGAGGCCCATGATGTGGGGGTGATCTACGGCAACGATTCCTCCGCAAAGGCAGTGATAGAAGCGGTGGATACCATCCGGGAAAAGAAGGATACCACACTGGTGGGCTCAGGCTCCATCTTCCAGTCCATGAACAGTACCGTGACGATGAACCTCGCCACGATATACAAGCTGCGGGGCATCAATTACACCATCAGTGCTGCCTGTGCCTCCGGGTCGCACGCGATAGGAATGGGCTATCACCTGATCAAATCCGGGATGCAGGATATGATTTTGGTAGGAGGAGCCCAGGAAGTGAACCCTTTGGCATTTGGCAGTTTTGACGGGTTGGGCGTGTTCTCGATCCGGGAAGACGAACCCAAGAAATCCTGCCGGCCTTTTGACAGGGACCGGGACGGGCTGGTGGCCAGTGGGGGAGCAGCGAGTCTGGTGATCGAGAGTTACGAGTCCGCGGTGGCCCGTGGGGCTACTATCCTGGCCGAGGTGGTCGGCTACGGTTTTTCCTCAAACGGCGACCATATCTCTAACCCGGACAAGGCGGGACAGGTCAAATCCATCCGGATGGCCCTGGACAGGGCAGGCCTGAGGCCAGACCAGATCGATTACATCAATGCCCACGCCACCTCCACTCCGGTGGGCGATATGTACGAGGCGATGGCCATCCACGAAGTGTTTGGCAACAAGACCCCTGTGAGCTCCACCAAGTCCATGACTGGCCACGAATGCTGGATGGCAGGGGCCAGCGAAATAGTGTATTGCCTTCTGATGATGCAGCATGATTTCATCGCGCCGAATATAAATTTCGAAAATCCCGATGATGTTTCTAGTGAACTTAATATTATTGCAAATTCAAAAAAGGCCATTTTAAAACATGTTGTTTCAAATTCCTTTGGATTTGGAGGGACCAATTCGACTTTAGTTTTAAAGAAGTTATGACCAAAGAAGCAGTGATTGAGAAAATCAACAGTTTTCTCATTGAAGAATTTGAAGTGAGTGAAGCGGTGATCGAGCCTTCTGCCAACCTGCAGGAGACCCTCGAGCTGGACAGCTTGGATTATGTGGACCTGGTCGTGGTGATCGAGAGTAATTTTGGATTTAAAGTGACTGGCGAAGACTTCAAAGGGGTGCAGACGTATCAGGATTTTTACGACCTGATCTATGCCAAGGTGAGCGCGGCGTAATGGCCACCTGGACGGGAAAAAGTCGGGGAAATGTAGCAGGGTATCGTGTGGTGGTTTTTTCCCTGCGTACGTTCGGGCTGGGCAGAACCTACCGGCTTCTACGCATGATATCGTATTACTATTACCTGTTTGCCAGGACTCCCCGGGCTGCCATAGTCGATTTTTACCGGAAGCAGTTGGGTTTTTCCACACGGGAGGCAAGACGCCTTTGCCGGGATAACTTCAACCTCCTGGCCCAAAGCATCCTGGACAAGATGGCCATGAACATCGGCTACGCCAAAGAGATCACCTACACCCAGGACGGGGAAGACCAGCTGGTGAAGCTGGCCAGATCCGGTGAGGGCGGGTTTCTTTTCTCAGCCCATGTGGGCAACTGGGACATAGCGGGCAGCCTGCTGCAGGATCTGGATGTGCCGGTCAATGTGGTGATGCTGGAGAATGAAAAGAAACAGATCAATGCGTTTCTGGACCGGATCGGGTCAAAACCGCATTTCACGATCATTCCCATCAAGGATGATCTCTCCCACCTGCTTAAAATATACGAGGCCTATAAGAAGAAAGAACTGATCTGTATCAATGCAGACAGGTTCCTGCCGGGAAGCAAAACCGTGAGCCTCCCTTTTCTGAACGGAGTAGCGGCATTTCCGGAAGGGCCTTTTTCCATAGTGAATAAGCTGAAGGCAAATTATACCTTTGTTTTCGCCGTGAAATCGGGCAAATTCAGCTACAGTTTCTCCGCCACTCCGCCACGTAAAGCAGGCCAGGGAGTTCTGGAGATAGCCGGGGAATACGTCAAGGAACTGGAGAAGAAAGTGAAACAATTTCCCGGGCAGTGGTTTAACTATTATGACTTCTTCCAAAAACCCTCCTGAAGCAATGGAACGTACGCTTGCACAGCTCCCCGTCATCTCGCTGATTCCGCAGCGTCCGCCTATGGTGATGATCAGTTCGGTGGTCAGCGCCGACACCGGTAAGCTGGCTTCCCGGTTCCTGATCGGGGCGGATTGCCTGTTTGTAGATGGAGAGAACCTCACCGAATCGGGGATGCTGGAGAATATCGCGCAGACAGCCGCCGCTATGGTGGGACTGGCGTGTCTGGAGAAAAACGTGCCGGTACCGCTTGGTTTTATCGGTGGAATAAACAAGATTAAAGTACATCAACTGCCCAGCGTGGGACAGGAGCTGTACACTGAAGTGGAGATCCTTCAGGAAGTAATGCATATCACACTCATACAGGGGAAGTGCTTCTGTGAGGGAGGACTACTGCTGGAGTGCCACATGAAAATCGTAATCAATCCGTGAAATATTTAGAGGATACAATCCAGGTAAACATCCGTTTTTCCGAAGTGGACTCACTGGGGATAGTCTGGCATGGCAACTACCTGAAATTTTTTGAAGACGGCCGGGAAAACCTCGGGTTAAAATTCGGGATGTCCTACAATGACCTGTATGAGCACAGGCTGATCGTGCCCATCGTGGATACCAAGCTGAAATTCAAGTCCGTGTTGAAGTTTGGCCATATCGCCACGGTGACCACACGGCTTTTGTACCATAAGGCTGCCAAGATAATCTATCATTACGAGGTGTTTAACCAGACCACCGGAAAGCTCGCGGCAGTGGGGGAGACCACGCAGGTATTTGTGGATGAGGCGATGGAACTGCAGCTTGTGACCCCGGAAGTCTATGAGCAATGGAAGGCAGCGCAGGTATGGATGGAAAAATAGCCGTATTCCTCGGGGCTGCACAGGTGGTGTCGCCACTGGGTACTACACTTGGGGAGAACTTTGACCAAGCGGTGGCGGGATACGACGGGCTCAACTGGCTGGAGAGGCCCTTCAGCCAGGTGGACAGGCTCTATGCAGGCAAGATCACTACACCCCATGCACCCGGTTCCCGGCTGATCCACGCCGTGGCCAGGCAGAGTATAGCAGGGAGTCTGGCAGCGGTAGTTCCCGAAGCCTCAGCTGGTTCCAGGTGGCTTTTTGTCCTCTGCACTACCAAAGGCGACATTGACTACCTGAAGGCAGGCGATTTTGCCCGGGCAAATCCGGTCAATCTGATGAAGGAACTTCAGGCCGCATTGCCTTTTACCAGTACGGGCACGGTGGTTTCCTGTGCCTGCATCTCCGGGATAGCGGGAGTAAGCTATGCCGCAGACAGGATTTCGGCTGGTCATTTCGACCATGCGCTGGTGCTGGGGATAGATCTTCTCAGCGAGTTTACCACCCTGGGCTTTGCCTCTTTTTTTGCGCTGGAAGATGGCCCGTGTAAGCCTTTTGACAGGAATAGAAAAGGCCTGAACCTGGGAGAAGGAGCAGGGTCGCTCGTGCTGTCCCGGAACCAAGAACTATTCAGTAAGACCCCCTTTAGGTACCTCGGAGGTGCTACCAGCAATGATGCCAACCATATATCAGGACCTTCCAGGACAGGGGAGGGGCTGGTCCGGGCGATAATCCGTACCCTCCGGCAGGCTGAGCGGGAGGTGGGGGATATCGGGTTTATTTCTGCGCACGGCACGGGCACACCCTTCAATGACGACATGGAATCCCTGGCTTTCAGCCGGATGGGACTGCAGCACGTACCGCTTAATAGCCTCAAAGGGTTCTTTGGCCATACCCTGGGAGCCAGTGGACTCGTCGAGCTGGCCATGACCATGGAGAGTATGGAAAGGGGAGTGTTTCTGAAAACAAAAGGATGCGCGGAGCCAGGTACTGTCTCGGAGGTGCATGTGCTCACTGAAAACCTGGTTGCCGATATCGCGGTGGCGCTCAAAACCGCTTCCGGGTTTGGCGGGTGCAATGCGGCAGTTTTAATCGAAAAAAGCTAACCCTATGGCAGTTACAGTTCTTTCCAGTTGTACAGTAGGGCCCGGCAGGGTGCATGTGGATGGAGCACTGGTTTTTGATGGGGAAGAGCTGGGTGGGGATGATTTTCTCAAAGCGGCCTTTCACCACCTCGCCGTGGATTACCCCAAGTTTCACAAAATGGACCGGTTGTCCAAACTGGCATTTCTGGGTTCGGAATACCTGCTGAACTCCCGGAAGGACCGGTTCGGGGACGAGGAGGTGGCCCTGTGCTTTTTCTGTGGCAGCTCCAGTCTGGATACGGATTACCGCCACCAGCAGCACATCGACAGCGGGGCGAAGGTAAGCCCGTCTGTTTTTGTGTATACACTTCCCAACATCTTATTGGGCGAAATCGCTATCCGGAATAAATGGTATGGGGAAAATCTACTTATTTTAGCAGGGGAGTTTGATGAGCAGGCCTGGCTCGCAGAAGCGGAACTTCTTATCAGTTCCGGAAAAGCAGGGTTTTGCCTGGGGGGATGGGTGGAGGTTTTGGAGGATCACTACCAGTTGCAGCTATACCTGGTGGGCAGCAGCACGGAGACAAATCAACAGTTGAATTAAACAGTAACCTATTATGAGTTTGAACGAAGAAATAAAGACCCATTTGATCGGGCAGCTGAACCTGGAAGGGGTGACCCCGGCTGATATAGCAGACGACCAGCCGCTGTTTGGTGATGGCCTGGGCCTGGATTCGATTGACGCACTGGAAATCATCGTCCTCTTGGACAATCACTACGGGATAGCGCTGACCAGCCCGGAGGAGGGAAAAGAGGTGTTCAAGTCCATCAATACCCTTGCTGCTTTTATCCAAAAACAAAAATCTTGACGGAAGTTTACATCACCGGAGTAGGAGTGGTAAGTGCCTTGGGGCTTGGGCTGGAAGTCCAGTATGAAAAACTCCGGACCGGCTCCACCGGGATTACTTTTTATGAAGGACCCGGCCCGTCCTGCTATGCGGGCAGAGTCCCCTGGGATAACCGCCAGCTGTGTGAGCTGATCGACGTGTCTTATTCCCGTTACTACAGCCGGACAGCCCTATTGGGTATCGCCGCTGCCAGACAGGCGCTCGCCGGGCTGGTGGTGGACGCACGGTTTCCCACTTCCTTTTTAAACGGCTCCACAGTCGGAGGGATGGACCTGAGTGAGGGGTATTTCGAGGCCAAAGCCGCACAGCGCCCTGCGGACCCGCGTGTGTTTGGCATGCACGACCTGGGAGGAATGACAGCATGGATGGCGGGTAAACTCGGGGCGTTCCACGCCGTACAGACCCTCTCCACCGCTTGCTCTTCCGGTGCAAATGCCCTGATGCTGGGTGCGCAGCTTATCCGGTCCGGCAGGGCAGACCGCGTGCTGGCAGGAGGGACAGAGTCCTTCTGCAGGTTCACCCTGGAGGGGTTTAGATCCCTGATGGTGTATGATCCGGGGCTTTGCCGGCCGTTTGATACTGAGCGGAAAGGGCTTAACCTGGGGGAAGGCGCCGCCTACCTGCTGCTGGAGAGTGAGTCAAGCCTGCAGGCCAGTGGGAATAAGCCCCTGGCGCGGCTCAGTGGATGGGCCAATAGAAACGATGCCTTCCACCACACGGGAACTTCCCCGACCGGAATCGGTGCCCAGCTGGCCATGCAGGCAGCGCTGGAGCAGGCCGGGCTTTTGCCTGGAGCAGTTAGCTACATAAACGCCCACGGCACTGGCACGGCAACCAACGACGCTTCCGAACTGGCAGCCATGCAGGAGATTTTTGGCAGAGGGCTTCCTTATTTCAGTTCCACCAAAGGGGCCACAGGACATACGCTCGGGGCTTCCGGTGCGATTGAAGCTGCCTTTGCCGTCAAAAGCATCCTGGCAGCTTATGCCTATGGCACAGTCGGGCTGCACCAGCCCATGGATGCCTCAGAAAGCCTGCTGGCTTCCGGTAGGGAGACTCCTGTCCGGGAGGTGATGTCCAATTCCTTTGGGTTTGGCGGCAATGCCACCTCCCTGATCTTTTCCGAAGTCCCATGAAGATTTATATCCATAACGCCGCATCGATCACCGCACAGGGTTTTGCCGGGCAGCTCCGGCTAGGGAAGTTGCAGCAGGAACTGGACAGGTTCCGGGCAGCGGAACCGGACTATAAACCCGCCATCCCCCCGATGGCGCTGCGGAGGATGTCCAAAATTACCCGAATGTCCCTGATGTGTGCCCACACCCTGATGGCCGGCCAGTCCGCTGCTCCTGAGGGGATCATCGTGGCCACCGGGCTGGGGAATCTTGCCGATACGGAGAAGTTCCTCGAGGCGGTCTACTCCGCAGATTCCGGTCTGATCTCCCCGACTGCGTTCACACAGTCCAGTCACAATACCCTTTCAGGCCAGATCGCGCTGGCCACCCAAAACCATGGCTATAACATGACCCATGTGCAGGGGATGCTCTCTTTTGAGCAGGCTCTTGTGGATGCCTGCATGCAGCTCAGTTTAGGGATGAAGTCCGTGCTTCTGGGAGCGGCTGATGAGCATATTCCCCTGCTGGATGAGCTGGCTGAGGCGGGTGGTTTCGGTGGGCCGTTTGTCCGAAGCCTGGGAGAGGGTGCCTCATTTTTCCGGATGGATCGCGTGCAGACCTCCGGTGTAGTCCTCCGGGATGTCGCTGTGGCACGTGCTGCTTCCGGCGGAGAAAAGGACATCACGGATTTTCTGGAGCGGAACGACGTATCAGCCACTGCCTGCCATGTGCTTACATTCGGTGCTTTGGGGGAGTCTTTTACCGGGTCGGTGCAGGACCTGTCCGGCTATACCGGCTATTACATGACTCGCCCGGCATTTGCCATGCATGTGGCCTGCTCCGCCGTAAGCGAGGGAACGTATCGTCATGTGCTGGTGGTGAACCGGACTTCCGGCAATGATCTAGGCCTAATCCTGATCAGCCATGCGTAAGGTTACGGTTTTTTATCTGGTGGTGGTGCCGGGGATAGCGCTCCTGATTCTGTCCGGTGTCCCACTTTACGTGCCCGGGATAGGGGTCGTCTTGGCCGGGCTGTTTCTTTTGGTGATGTCCATGAGCCCTAAAGCGGGATTCTTTATGGAGTCGGTGCTGCACACGGCTCCGGGAAATGTCCTGCTGAGTTTCGATGACGGGCCGGATCCGGAGCATACCGTCCGCATCCTGGATATTCTGAAGAAGCACGGGGTGACGGCGATGTTCTTCCTGATCGGGCAGAAGATCCCGGGAAATGAAGAGCTGGTCCGGCGGATTGCTGCCGAAGGACATATGATCGGAAGCCACAGCCTCAACCATTCCCCCTGGATGGGATTCTACGCTACAGAAAGCACCAGGAGAGAAATACTGGATGGGCACGCGCAGCTTTTGGCGGTGGTGCCGGAGGCAGGACCCTGGTTCAGGCCTCCCTTCGGCGTAGGCAATCCCACCATAGCCAAGGTACTGGCCCAGCATCGGATGCAAAGTGTGGGATGGTCTGTCAGAAGCTATGATACGGTGAAAAAAGACCCCGAAAAACTGCTAAAAAAGCTATCCAAAAGCATAAAAGGCTCGGATATTGTACTTTTGCACGATACCCAGTCCATCACGGCGGAGGTGCTGGAACCTTTGGTCTTGGCTCTGAAAAACAAAAATCTTACCTTAAAAGCAACCTTGAAGTAATGCAGTATGCCTCTCTTTTTTTTCTTGCCGGATTTCTCCTCTGGTCACCCGAAGCCCCCCAGTCAGAAGGGTTTGCTGACCGGCTGCAGGCCCATTACCGGACGGTAACCACCATCCAGGCTGATTTTACCCAGCACAAGGAAAGTGCCTTGTTTGAAGAGCCACTGACGTCCAAGGGGAAGTTTTACTTCAGCAAGCCCGATCAGATCAGGTGGGAGCAGGTATCACCCACCGCCAGTTATTTTATACTGGACGGGAAGGGGGTGATCCAGTTTGACGGGAAATCCACCAAGAAGTCGACGGGGGGAAATGCGCAGCTGAATGTATTCAGGGAATTTATCCTCAAGACCGTGGATGGTTCGATCCTGAAGGATCCGAACTTCAGGCAGACATATACCCCAGGACCGGGCATTATGGAGGTGCACCTGGAGCCTCTGGACAGGCGGATGGCCAAAAGGCTTGATGCGATCCAACTCGTTTTTGATGGGAAGACCTTACTTCTGGAGCGGCTGAAACTGGTGGAGAGCAACGGGGAAACTACCGAGATCACCTTTTTATCCCAGCAACTCAACGCACCCATTTCCCCAGCCCTTTTCCAATGAATCAAGACAGAATAGCCCAAACTTTCCGCCTCGACTTGGTCACCCGGGATGCAGGCAGTGCAATGCTGGACCTGAAGGTCTTTGCTGACAGTCCGGTGTTTGGGGGACATTTTCCCGGAAATCCGGTGCTGCCCGGCGTGGTGATGGTGGAGGCAGTGAGAAGAGCGCTTCAGGATGTGCTGGGCAGGGAGTATCACCTGGACACCGCCCATCATATTAAATTCCTTGCCGTTTTGAATCCCTATGAGACACCACTCGCCCGGCTCTCCTTAACCTGGCAGGCAGTGAAGGAAGAAAATGAAACGGTGGCGATAGAAGCGCGGATTTTCTCGGAATCCACGGTCTATTTCAAGATGAAAGGGGTATATAATCCGGGATGATGGAGAATCTACCCTACTGTGTGCTTATTCCTACCTATAACAATGCTTCCACCCTGGGCAGGGTCCTGACTGGGGTATTGGAAGTATGTCCGGATGTGATCGTGGTAAACGATGGATCTACCGATCATACATCCACGGTCCTGCAGGGATTTCCTGAGGTGGACCTGGTAACTTTTGACAGGAACAAAGGAAAGGGGTATGCGCTGCGCAAAGGGTTTGAGCGGGCATATGCACGTGGGTTTGCCTATGCAGTCACTCTGGATTCGGATGGGCAGCACGAGCCCGGCAATATCCCTGCCTTGGTAGAAAAACTCACGGGTCAGGAAGAAGAAACGGTGCTGATGGGCTCCCGGAATATGGGGCAGGAGGGGATTCCAAAGAAGAGCAGTTTCGGCAATAAATTCAGCAATTTCTGGGTGTGGTTCAATACCGGGATCAGGCTCAGCGATACCCAGACCGGATTTCGGGCTTATCCGCTGAAGGCAGTGGCAGGACAGAGATGGTATACGCGGAAGTTTGAGTTTGAGGTAGAAGTGCTGGTACGTCTGGCCTGGTCAGGTGTGGCCATCAAGGAAGTTCCGGTCCAGGTGAACTACCCCGAAGACCGCGTCAGCCATTTCAGGCCCTTACAGGATTTTGCCAGGATCAGTGTACTGAACACCCTGTTTTTCTTTCTGACGCTGGGCTATTATGCACCGAAAAGGCTTTTTTTCACGAAAGGGGAGAGCAATATCTTCACACAGCTTCGCCGGGAGTTTCTCCGGCACCAGCACGATCCGGCAAAGATGGCGGGTTCGGTAGGCCTGGGCCTGTTTTTCGGCATAGTTCCGATCTGGGGATTCCAGATGATGGCGGCATTCTTTGTGGCCAGTTTACTTGGTCTGAACAGGGTCATTGTCCTTACCTTCTCCAATATCAGTATCCCTCCGTTTATCCCGGTTATCATTGTGGGGAGCTATTTCTTCGGGAGTTTTTTTGTGGAGGACAGCATCCTGATACCGGATTTCTCTTCCATCACCCCGGCGACCATCTACCTGCAGCTGCACCAGTACCTGATCGGTGCAGTGGTTCTATCGGTCACTGCCGGACTGCTGGGATTTGGGGTCACTTATGCGGTGATGAAGCTCAGGCGGGTCAACCTGAAATCCAGAGGAGCAGGACAGTAGACTTTCCGTTTTATCAGCAGGTTTGGCCAAACCAAAGTGACCGTGGGCGATTAAAGTCAGCAGATCTTGTCCCTGGTTTTTCGGAGCGTATTGCTGCCAACACCCTGAAGGTAAGGGGATGGGAATCTTGCTGATTTACGGGTTAAGCCAGAAAAAATAGTTTTGACTTCCGTTCAATCCAAAAATAGTTTTTAGCGGTTTTGTTATACAGAATCCACGGTTTTGTTTAATTGGTATCTATATGTAAAACGAAAGGTTTGATTTATTGGACTTTTTTTAGAGGGTATAGGATATTTTATCGGAATCCGATGACAATCGGCTGTAAAATATTTTCGGTTGCCGGAATTTATTTTCAAATACAGTTTAGTTGATTTTATCCTGAAAATTCAAGGTAATTGGTCAAACTGTAAAAAAAACCACATAGGAAATACCCTATATAGGGTATTTTTAATTTTGAAATTTTTCACTTTTCATTGCGGAATCAAATCAACGTTATGAAGAGGGAATTAGTATTATTACTTGCATTTTTTATCGTCCAGTCGGGGTTTTCCCAGAGCAACACATTTCCTGCTACCGGCAATGTGGGGATAGGGACGGGCAGTCCCGGGTACAACCTGGAGATCCTGGGCAATATCATGGTGAAGGGGACCTACTATGTCAACTCAGCAGATGGGAATTCGGCTGGTCTTATAACCACGACAAATGATGCAGGTTCCACTAACGGGATAATGATCAATGCCAACCGGGGA
>JBMDXP010000061.1:0-31489 GCA_048819475.1 Algoriphagus sp. | reverse complement strand
TCCGAAAGACGATCCTGCGTAGGAGGCAATGGACTGTTATCCTTCTTATCACCGGGTTAAAACCCGATGCCAGGATACCTGCCACCCCGATGGGGTTGATACGTTCCCGCCCCCGTGGTTGGTGTCCCCACCAACCACTATGACTAGTTGGCGTATCCAGTTAACAATTAACGGTTAACTTTTAACATTTAACTTCTAACCCTTCTAACCCTCAACGCTCCGTGCTACTCCGTGTCCCCATTTCCTTTGAAATGAATTCCTTTTTTAGCCTCCCAGTTTTACTCTTACTTACAGCATAACGTCCCATGCTGTCTCTTGAAGTCAAAGGGGGAATCGAACCCCCGTACATGGTTTTGCAGACCACTACCTAGCCTCTCGGACATTTGACAGATACAAAAATAGTAAAATCATACTAAATTGGTGTAAATTATATGAATAAAATTTAGATTTGGTCATGATTAGCTACACTTACTTTCTTATCCCTCTCATTATCTTCTTTATGGGGTTGGAGTACGCCTTGACCTGGTACAAAGGGAAAAAAGGGGTATTCAGGCTGGAAAGCAGCATTTCCAATCTCAGTATAGGAGTGTGGGAGCGCTTCTGTTACCTGTTTTCAGCAGGTCTGTTTTATGAACTGTTCGTTTGGGTTCACGTCAAATTTTCGCTGGCTACCATTCCCTCCAACTGGTTCACCTGGATAATCATGCTGCTGGCCACGGATTTTGTCTGGTACTGGTATCACCGCCTGGGGCATGAGGTGAATATCTTCTGGGGTGCCCACGTCGTACACCACCAGAGTGAGGAGTTCAATCTCACCGCAGCTGCCAGGATCACGCTGCTACAGTCCTTGGTGCGGACAGCCTTCTGGTGTGTTTTGCCCCTGGTGGGCTTTCATCCTGACATGGTGATCTCCGTCTTGCTGATTCATGGTGCCTATTCCTTCTTCACCCATACCCAGCTGGTGGGGAAGCTTGGCTTTGTGGAAAAGATACTTATTACACCTTCGCATCACCGGGTCCACCATGCCTCCAATCCCGAATACCTGGACAAGAACTATGGGGATATCTTTGTGTTTTGGGACAAACTCTTCGGGACTTTCAAAGAAGAGGATACCCCGGTCAACTATGGGTTGGTCAAGCCACTCGGGAGCCATTCATTCCTGTGGGGGCATTTTCATTTCTATTTGGAGCTGATTGAGGCGATCAGGGAAAAGCCGGACTGGAAAGACAAGCTCGCCCTGGTATTCGGTGCTCCTGCATCCCTCGACGAAAAGTATGTGGAAGCTGCCCGTCACCGATATGGCATACACTCTTCATCCAGGCCGCTGAACGGAAAAGCGAAACTGTACCTGGTCATCCAGATGCTGCTGGCACTGCTGGGGCTGATGTGGGTGACCCGGTTCTATGCAGAGCTTCCAGCCCAGCTGGTAGGGCTGTCCGGGGGGCTGCTGCTGGTGACACTGATCAATATATGTGCTCTCATCGAGCAAAAGAAATGGGTCTATTACCTCGAGCATTTCCGTGCCTTCCTGATTGTGCTGATAGGATGGGAAGTGTCCGGGTGGGAGCTGTATGTGGTCGCCACCACTGTGCTGATAGGCATGCTGATACTTCTACTGCCCATCAAAGCCTACTATCAGAGAACAATCCTTTCTTGATTGATTTATTTCCTATAAAATTGATAGGAATAGTTTGTTTTCATCTTTTCATCCTTAATTTTGTTCCGACACTTTCAAACCACTACGTCATGCCAACCAAAGATTTCAGATTCGAAACCCTCCAGCTGCACGCAGGACAAGAACCGGATCCAACTACAAATGCCCGTGCGGTGCCGATATACCAGACCACAAGTTATGTGTTTGACAATGCAGCGCATGGAGCCAACCTGTTTGCACTGAAAGAATTCGGAAATATCTATTCCCGCATCATGAACCCGACCACGGATGTGTTCGAAAAGCGGATAGCAGCCCTCGAAGGTGGCGTGGCGGCACTCGCGGTAGGTTCCGGCCAGGCGGCGCAGTTTATCGCCCTGAACAATATTTTAGGGGTAGGGGATAATTTTGTCACCACATCATTCCTGTATGGCGGCACTTACAACCAGTTTAAAGTCGCCTTTAAGCGGCTGGGGGTAGACGTGCGCTTCGCAGACGGGGATAGTCCGGAATCTATCGGGAAACTGATCGATTCCAGAACAAAAGCCATTTACCTGGAGACCATCGGAAATCCAGGCTTCAATATCCCTGATTTTGACCGGATAGCGGCCATCGCTAAATCGCATGATATCCCGCTGGTAGTGGACAATACCTTCGGGGCAGGGGGCTATCTGTTCAGGCCCATAGCGCATGGGGCAAATGTGGTCGTGGAATCCGCTACGAAGTGGATAGGGGGGCATGGGACTTCCGTGGGCGGGGTAATCGTGGATGGTGGGAATTTCAACTGGGGCAATGGTAAGTTTGAACAGTTTACAACGCCTTCCGAAGGGTATCATGGACTGAAGTTTTGGGATGTCTTCGGCGAAGGCAATCCGCTGGGGCTGCCCAATGTTGCTTTTTCCATCCGGGCACGCGTGGAAGGACTCAGGGATTTCGGTCCGTCACTGAGCCCCTTCAATTCCTTTCTGCTGCTGCAGGGACTCGAGACGCTTTCATTAAGGGTGCAGCGTACCGTGGATAACGCCCTCGAACTTGCAAAATGGCTGGAAAACCATCCTTTGGTGGAGTCAGTAAACTATCCCGGTCTGAGCCAAAGCCCTTACCATGGACTGGCAAACAAATACCTGAAAAACGGCTTCGGAGGAGTACTGTCCTTTAAGATCAAAGGAGGCAGCGAAGCGGCAAACAAGCTGATAGACAGTCTCAAGCTGGTAAGCCACCTGGCTAACGTGGGTGATGCAAAGACACTGGTCATCCAGCCTGCCGCCACCACACACCAGCAGTTGTCCGAAGCAGAACAACTCGCCTCCGGTGTGTTTCCGGGAGTAGTCAGGGTATCCGTGGGGATAGAGCACATTGATGATATCCGCGGTGACTTCCAGCAGGCTTTTAACCAGGTAGAGGAACAAGAGGTCCTATACTTCCACTAGAGGCATGCTCCAGGTTGGGGCAGAAATCGTATAGTTCTGTAATTTATTTCATATTAAATCGGTGTAATATATATGAATATATCCTTTCAAACCACATCCAAGCCAACCGCCAAGCATTACCGGTTCAGGATGATAGGACAGGGCCCCGTATTGCTGGTGCTGGGAGGAGCAAACCAGGACTGGGGGGGAACCCTGGAATTACTGGCTTCCAATTATACGCTGGTCATCCCGTCATTTTCATGGAAAGTGCTGCAGAAGCAGCCCAATGGAGAGACAGTGGTGGAGTATCTGGAGGGCCTCCTCGGTGAGCTGCAGATCACCAGATTCTCCATACTGGCGCATTCGATCAGCTCCTGGATTGCCCTCAGTTTTGCAGATCACTTTGCAGGTTCCATTACAGGGCTGATCCTTGCCAACATGCCTGCCCGGGCCCTGCAGGATAAGGAGCAGTTTGACCAGCTTCACCAGGCTCTGGTGAAAAAAAATGCACGCACCTCCCAGGCAGATTACTGGTATCACCTGATGGAAAACCAGCAAAATGAACTTAACAAGGCGAGGACTACTGTGCTCTCCACTATCCCGTTTTTGATTATTTCAGGGGAGCAGGACAGGTTCTTTTCCGGAAAGGACATGGATGACTGGTTCAGGGACCGCAGCATAGCCCCGGTAGTGAAGATCATCCGGTATGCAGGCCACTTTCCCATGAAGGACAATCCCTGGTATTTCAGTGCGCTGGTCAAGGATTTTCTGGACAGCAGAAGAAACAGACTTCCGGAAACGAACTGATGAGAAAGATGGGGGCTGAGTGGGATACTGTTATTTCTGACCTCCCGGCGCAGCCGGGGCCCCTGTACTCATCCAATACGAAGCCGGAATACCATCACATCCCGCAGAAAGTAGACAGTCCCAGCATGTCCACCGAAGCTAAAACCGTCCCTGCCATACACCATCCAGAGGATGAGCTGGAGACCAGCATGATGCCCTGCATGTCTGCGGATGAAGCGATTGACCTGTTTATCCAGGGCTACATTTCTGCCAAACCTTATTTACGAACGCTAAACAAATTGCAACATGGTGACGCCAATCCATAAACTGACTGATTTCCGTATTCCCACTCACCCTTTGACAAACTTCGTCAAGAATAACTGGCATATCCTGCTATTTGTCCTGATCGCATTGATGGCTTCCTGTACTTCGCCTTCCGGCAGACTGGAGGAGGGAACCTATCGGGGACTGTTCGGGGAGGGTGAAAGGGAACTCCCGTTCAACTTCAGGATTTCCCACGAGGGGGATCAGCCAGTCCTCACCTATCTCAATGCCGGAGATGAGTTTAGAGCCGATTCGGCATGGTATCAGGGTGATTCCGTGGTCTTTCCCGTAGCGGTGTATGATGCGTTTCTGGTGGCTTTTCCCGGTTCTTCCGGCCTGGAAGGATACTGGGCCAGGAATTCAGACCCTGCCAGAAAACTCACATGGAAGGCAGGTCTTGGCGGGGAGCACCGATTTTGGAAGGCTGATGAGCTTGCAGCCCCTGAAGCGGACCTTACCGGGAGATGGGAGGTGACATTTTATACCAATGACGGCAACCGTACGGCGGCTATTGCGGAGTTCAGGCAAAAAGCCGCGGAATTGGAGGGGACCATCCTGACCACTACCGGTGACTACCGGTTTCTGGAAGGGGAAGCCTCCGGAGATCTTATCAGGTTGTCTGCCTTTTCAGGAGGGGCTTCATCGCTGTTGGAGGCGCGGTTTGTAAGCCCGGATTCCATCCAGGGCAGTTTTGGCGGCTTGACAGGAGGAAGAGAGTTTATAGCTGTAAGAAACGCCAACGCACAGCTACCCGATGCGTTTACCCTCACCTATCTGAAAGACGGCTATGAAACGCTGGACTTCACCTTTCCTGACCTTCAGGGGAATGCCGTATCGCTGCAGGACGAAAAGTACCAGGGCAAAGTAAAGATTATCACGATTATGGGCAGCTGGTGTCCCAACTGTATGGATGAGGCAGCATTTCTTGGTCCCTGGTACGAGCAGAACAGGGACAGGGGAGTGGAGATCATCGGGCTGAGCTTTGAGCAGAAAGACGATCTCGCGTTTGCTAGGGAAAGGGTAGGCAGATTCACCAAGCGGTTTGGGGTGTCCTACGATGTGCTTTTTGCCGGCAAGGCAGATAAGCAGCAGGCGGGGGAGAAGTTGCCTGCCCTGAATGCAGTGCTGTCCTTTCCCACGACCATATTCATAGACCGGAAAGGACAGGTCCGCAAGATCCATACGGGCTTCTCCGGTCCCGCCACAGGCGTTCATTTTGATGAGTTCAAAAGAGAATTCAACGAGACCGTGGATACCTTGTTAAAGGAAGCATGATTACCGTAAGGCGATTCCATCTCATCCTTTCTGTGCATTTACTTCCTAAGCCCTATACTTCCTAGAGACAGGGCAGCTTGGGTGCTCCGGTGATGAGAAACTTTCCCCTTCACAATAATCTTTTGGTATATCCGGTACATCAGCTAAAAATCCATTATCAACCTATAAAAACGATTACTAAGCTGGAGGTCACTGGATGATCACCCCCTCAGACCTGCATTTTCAGCGTCACCACGCAGGGGTACCCACCATAGCCCCTTCTTCCTATGAACTCATGATCCACGGGCTTGTGGAAAAGCCATTGGTGTTTACCCTTCAGGGGCTCAAAAAATTCCCTTCCGTCAGCCGCATTTTCTTTTTGGAATGCTCCGGTAACTATCGGGGAGGGCGGGAGAATCTAAGTCCACAGCAAGTGGCGGGGCTTACCAGTCAGAGCGAATGGACTGGAGTGATGCTGAGTACCTTGTTCCGGGAAGTAGGGGTGAAGGCCAGTGCCAAGTGGTTTCTGGCAGAAGGATCCGATGCTGCCGTGATGACCCGCAGTGTACCCCTGGAGCGTGCAGTCAGGGAAGGTATGATAGTATATGGCCAGAATGGGGAAGCACTGAGACCGGAGCAGGGCTACCCAGCCCGCCTCCTGATCCCGGGATGGGAGGGGAATATTTCGGTGAAATGGATCAGAAGGATTGAGTTTGCCGACGAGCCTTTTATGACACGCGAAGAGACCTCCAGATACACTGAAACGGTGGGGGGTAAAATAAGACAGTTCAGCCTGGAAGTGGACGCCAGGTCCATCATCACCTATCCATCCTATCCACAGCAGATAGAAAAAGGATGGATAGAGATCAAAGGGTTGGCCTGGAGTGGAAGAGGGAAGGTGCATGCAGTGGAAGTCAGCACAGATGCAGGTAAAAAGTGGCAGAAGGCTGAATTACAAGGGCCTATCCTGGACAAAGCCCATGTCCGGTTCAGGCATGTATGGTATTGGGATGGCAGGGAAACAGAAATCAGAAGTAGGGCTATTGATGAAACAGGCTACGTGCAGCCCACGCTGCGGGTGCTTCGGGAGGCCCGGGGAAGTAGGGGCGGTTACCACTTTAATCCGGTCACCGGATGGGTTCTTAGGCCCGATGGTAGTGTTTTATTCCATGATGATTTTTAATTTAGACCTGTGAGAAAAAACGAATACGATGCGATAGTGGTAGGTTCCGGACCCAATGGACTTGCTGCGGCGATTCGGCTGCAGCAGCACGGCCTCAGTGTCCTGGTGGTGGAAGGTCAGCCGACTGTGGGTGGAGGGATGCGGACCAAAGCGCTTACGCTTCCCGGATTCAGGCATGACGTGTGTTCGGCGATCCACCCCTTGGCGGTCTCGTCCCCCTATTTCAATACGCTGCCCCTGGCAGATTTTGGACTGGAATGGCTGGAACCGGAGGTGCTTGCCGCCCACCCTTTCGACGATGGGTCGGCCATTTCCCTGTATCACTCCCTGGATGAAACAGCCCGGCAGCTGGGGAAGGATGCCGAAGCCTACAAAGCGCTACTCCAGCCCCTGCTGCAGAACTGGGACGGATTGCTGAAGGACTTTCTGGCTCCGCTGAGGATTCCCAGCCATCCGGTGAGACTGGCAAAATTCGGCTTGAAGGCCCTGCAATCGGCGAAAATGCTCGGTGAATCCATCTTTGAGACAGACAAAGCCAGGGGATTCTGGGCTGGTATGGCCGCACACTCCATCCAACCCCTGACCAATTTCACTACGGCTGCCATCGGCATCGTATTATTGGCGGCGGGGCATCACAGGAGCTGGCCAGTGCCCAAAGGGGGATCCCAGACGATAGCCGATGCAATGGCGGGATATTTCCAGTCATTGGGTGGAGAGATCGAGACGGGCTATTATGTCACAGAGCTCGCCACTCTTCCCAAGTTCCGGGCAATACTCTTCGACACGACCCCCAGACAGATGCTTGAGATAGCAGGGGATCAGTTCTCCCGGCTGTATACCTGGCAGCTGAACCGGTTCAAGTACGGGATGGGGGTTTTCAAAATTGATTGGGCACTGAGCGACCCGATTCCCTTTTCGGCAGCAATGGCACGCAGGGCGGGTACAGTGCATCTCGGTGGGACGTTTGAGGAAATCGCCAAATCGGAAGCCGACGCCTGGAAAGGCAAGCATGCCGAGGAGCCGTATGTACTGCTGGCCCAGCAGAGCCAGCTGGATCCTAGCCGGGCTCCGGAAGGCCGTCACACAGCATGGGGGTATTGTCATGTTCCCCATGGATCCACGCAGGATATGACCAAGCGCATCGAAGACCAGGTGGAGCGGTATGCACCGGGATTTAAAGATACCATCCTGGCCAAGCACACATTCAATTCGATGCAGATGCAGGAGTACAATCCCAATTACATCGGGGGCGACATCAATGGCGGTACACTGGATATCACACAGCTTTTTACCAGGCCTGCACTGAGATGGTCACCTTACAGGACCTCTGCCAAAGGATTCTACCTTTGCTCATCTTCCACTCCTCCCGGCGGAGGGGTGCACGGTATGTGCGGATTTCATGCAGCAGAGCAAGCGATTAAAGACCTATTTAACTGATAAAACCTAGAATGGATCAAGAAGAAAAACTGCCCGCGGGTACACCCTCAAAAAACATACTTTCAGAAGATTGGACGGCCGTGATCATCGGAGGGCTGGTCATTGCACTGGCCCTGGTAAGGATTAGACTCACCGCTCCCAAATACGGTTGGGATGGCGTGTCGGGACTCGGGGAGGTGCTGGGGAGCAGCGAAAATCTCAGCCTGATAGGTGTACAGTTTCTGGTGGTGTTGGTTTTTTCCATAGTGGCTGCGGTCATGATCGGAAAGCGGGCCATTCCCTACACCCTGGTCTTTTTGTTTGTCTTTTTACTTACCCAGGTGGCCTTGATTTTGGGAGGAAGTACCCTGGCCCAGCAGTTTAACCTGGAGGCTGTCATTTTCAGTCTGGGACTGGGGCTGCTGGTAGGCAACCTGTTTACCCTACCTGCCTGGTTCAGGGAAAACCTGACCACGGAGCTCTTCGTCAAAATCGGTCTGGTCCTGCTGGGCGCGAGTGTGATTTTCTCCGATATATTGAAGGCTGGTGGCTTGGGGCTCATGCAGGCCTTGATCGTGGTGCTGTCTGTATGGTACTTTGCCTTCTGGCTCTGCAAGAAGATGAAAGTCGACGAGGAACTCACCATGATGATCTCTTCGGCCGTATCCATCTGTGGGGTATCCGCCGCCATCGCCACCTCGGGGGCTATCAAAGGTGATCCCAAGAAGCTCTCTTACGTGATATCCATGGTACTGATCACAGCGATCCCCATGATGCTTTTCATGCCATACCTGGCCCAGCTGATGGGGCTGTCCCAAGAGGTCACCGGGGCATGGCTGGGAGGAAGTATCGACACCTCCGGTGCCGTGGTGGCCTCCGGCTCCCTGGTCGGTGAGACTGCACTTCAGGTGAGCACGATTGTGAAGTTCTCCCAGAACGTACTCCTCGGCATAGCTGCTTTTGCCATATCGGTCTACTGGACCTATACCCAAAGCCCCGAGGCCAGGGATCCGGAAAAAAAGCCCACCCTAAAAGTGATCTGGGAGCGCTTCCCCAAATTCGTATTGGGTTTCGTAGGTGCTTCACTGCTGTTTTCCTTTTTCGTGGAAGAGTCGCTCTACAATGAGGTGAAAGGAAGCCTGAAAGGCCTGCAGAATCTTTGGTTTGCCCTCGCTTTTACCGCTATCGGTCTGGAGACCAATTTCAAAGAGCTGGTCCAGGAGAGCAATCAGCGCCCCCTATATGCCTTCCTGATCGCCCAGGGATTCAATGTACTGATCACGTTGGTCATAGCTTACTTTCTGTTTTCCTAGTGGAGAGCTGCTGTCAGCCTATTCACATCGGTAGTCAGGTAGATTTGGGATAAATCAGGCAGGGCGTTTATTTCTGGTCCACAGCCGGCGCAGGCTGCGGGTTTTGGGTTGGAAGTACTTCCGCAGAAGAATCACCAAGAGGGACGATATACCCACCAGCATGGGATAATACAACTTCCCGATGACCTCAAACGGGCTGATCTGGTAAGCGGAAATGGCCATCACGGCAAGGATCTGACCACCATAGGGCAGACACCCCTGCACCGTACAGGCGATTGTGTCAAGGATGCTGGCACTTCTCCTGGGGTCGAGCCCGTACTTGTCCACGATATCTTTGGCGATAGGCCCGGCGATGATGATGGTAATGGTGTTGTTGGCTATGGCAGCATCCAGTACCGCGGTGAGGCCGGCGATACCCAGCTCCGCCCCACGCTCAGACCTGATCCTGCGGCTTACCTGATATAGGATGTAGTCGATACCCCCGTTAAATCGGACGATCCCCACCAGCCCTCCGATCACGATACAGATCAGACTGAGTTCGAACATCGTCCCGAACCCTTCGTTGATTACCCTGATCGCTTCCCAGAAATCGATGCCTTTGTAAACTGAACCGATGGCCAGGGAGGTGAAGATCCCTGCCAGTAAAGCCCAGATCACATTGAGCCCGGAGACTGCCAACACCAGCACCAAGAGGTAGGGAACTATTTCAAGGACAGAATACGGCCCCAACGTAAAATCCGCGCCCTCTGCTGTATTGCCCATAAACGCATAAACGATAAAGGTAACCACTGCGGGCAGGATGACAATTCTGATATTTACGCGGAACTTATCCCGTAGGGACACATCCTGTGTTTTGGATGCGGCGATCGTGGTGTCGGAGATAAACGAAAGGTTGTCGCCGAACATGGCCCCTCCCACCACGGCAGCCAAGGCCAGGGCCAGGGTACCGGGTACGCTGTCATTGAAACCTACCGCAAGAGGGGCCAGGGAGACAATCGTGCCCAGGGAAGTGCCGATGGAAGTGGACACAAACGCCGATATGAGAAACAGTCCGGCGATAAACAGGGAGGGGGAAATGAATGTCAGGGAAAGGTTGATGATCGAATCGATGGCACCGATATGGTTTGCCAGCTTTGCAAATGCTCCCGCCAAAAGAAAGATCATCAACATCAGGATGATGATGGGATTTCCGCCCCCTTGGCAAAAAGCAGCCAGCTTGTCTTCGAAGGGCTTTTTGGGATACTGCGCAAAGCCGACTATGGCCGAAAAGACAAATGCCACCAGAACCGGCATCTTGTAAAAATCATTCATCAGAATCGCAGTCAGCAGATAAGTGACTATAAACACCAGTAAGGGAAACAGGCCTAGAAAGGACCCTTTGCCGTGTGAGGTCTGCATGTATATACTAGTTAATTGATCGGAAATATATTGTTATTTTATCAGAAATCGTAGCCTGTTGTCGCTATGGGGCGCACGATATACCCGACGCGCTCCGGTTGATGCAGGATAGGTTATCCAGTTTCCTTCCACGGGGGATAGGTTACCACATGGTAAACAATTGTAAGCTGATCAACCTCCCTGATATAAACTCTGTAGCAGGGATATGCTACCTTTGTTTTATGAGAGTATTGATCATAGAAGATGACCCGACACTGAACAAAAACATACAGGAGGCGCTTCAGGGAGAGAGTCTCCAGACTGAAAGTGTCTTTGACGGGCTGCTGGCGGAGAGACTGCTCAGAAAGGAAGATTTCGACTGTGTGATCATGGACGTCAACCTGCCGGGAAAGACCGGGTTTGACTTATGCAGGGAGTTCAGGAACTTTGACCGGGAGACTCCGGTACTTATGCTGACCGCCTTCAGTGACCTGGAAGACAAGGTGAAGGGGTTTGACTATGGAGCGGATGATTACCTGACCAAGCCATTTTTTATGAGGGAGCTGATTATGCGGGTGAATTCCCTGATACGGAGAAACAAGAGCAAATCCGGACCCCTGGCAAACACCACGGTCATCGCAGGTGATATTATTATCCATACCGCCCAAAAGCGGGTTTTCCGCAAGGAAACCGAACTGGATCTCACACCCCGTGAATATCAGATCCTGCTGAAACTGTGCGAGAATAAAAATGAAATAGTATCCAAGAGTGAGCTGATCAGGGAGATCTGGGGCACCTCCTTTGACACCAACAGCAATACCATCGAAGTCTATATGAATTTTCTGAGAAATAAGCTGGACAAACCTTTTGGTACCAAATCCATCAAGACCAAAGTCGGGTATGGCTATTACTTTGATACGGCATAAGCCCCTGGTATGTCGCAAGAGACACACAGGGTATGATTATTTTCAGTTCGGGATTCTCCCGGATAAAACAGGGATGGGTGAAGGCAGCTGAAAAAACGATAAGTAGCTGAAATCGAGTCTGCCTACCGCAGACAGGCATGACGCAAGCGACACACACTGGGATGATTATCAGCTATGCGAGATTCTCCCGAATCGAGTTCGGGACAGGTAATGACCATTGAAAAATAATTATAAACAGATGAAAATAAGGAACAAAATACTGATCTACTTTTCCAGCAGTGTCATCGCACTTACCGCGATAGCACTGACGATTCTGTACGTCCTGTTTTCAGAGTATAGGGAGGAGGAGTTTCAGCAGAGGCAAAAGGAGAAGATCAAATACACGATAAGAATCATACCGGAATTCAAGGAAAAAAGCGAGGAGCTGGCCGGGCTCATGGATGAACTCGACATCCACGATTTCTATGATGAGAAAATGATGGTCTATGACAACGACAAGCAGCTGATTTTTTCAAGTATCGATGACCTGCCCATCAATATCAGCAATGAGATCCTGGCGAAGCTGTCCCCGACGTCACGGTGGGTGGAGACAAGGGAAGAAAACTACGACGTGGTGGGCGTGTATACAGACTATGAGGGAGAGGGATACTATGCGGTAAGCAAGGCTTATGATACCTTTGGCTATACCAAAGTGGTGTTTCTGAGGAATGTACTGATCGGGATATTTATCTCCATCTCCCTGATTGTGATCTTTCTGGCACTCTATCTCTCCAATAAGATATCGAAACCCATCACCGAATTGACGGAGAACCTGAACCGCTTTGATCTGGGCAATGAGCAGGCGGCAGCACTGGAAATAGAAGTGTCTTCCTATGAGTTGCGTAACCTGACCATCAGGTTTAACGAGCTGCTGAAGCGCACCAATGAAGCCTTTACGTTTCAAAAACACATCGTCAACCATATCTCGCATGAGCTGAAGACGCCTATCGCCGTGCTGGTCTCAGAGCTGGAGAAGCTCCACAATTATCCCGATATCCACCAGATCAAGTCCGAGATCAGCATGCAGGTGGACCGGGCAAAGTCCCTGGGCAATATCATCAATGTACTGCTGGAAATATCGAGGATAGAATCAGGCCAGGCAATCCGAAGACAGAAAGTAAGGGTGGATGAGATGCTTTTTGACACGATAGCGACCCTCAATGATATTTACCCCGACTTCCATTTCGAGGTGAACTATTCTCCGGATTCCGTGGACGAAAAGAAGCTCATTCTCAATGTGAATGAGATGCTGCTGAGCCAGGCTTTCTACAACCTGCTCAGCAACTGCATCACCTATAGCTCAGATGCCAGAGCAGAGATCAGGCTGGACGGCTCTCTCCAGGATGAGCTTCTCATAGCCATCTCCAACAAGGGACCCCAGGTTACGGAGGAAGAGGAAAAGTACCTGTTCTACCATTTTTTCAGGGGGAAAAACAGTTTTGGCAAGGCTGGTTTCGGGTTGGGATTGGTACTTACCAAGAAAATAATAAACCAAAACTCCGGGACTATCGTGTATTCGAACAGTTCCAAGGATCTCAACGTGTTCGAGATACGCTTCCCGTTAAGTGGATTTTAATCCACTTTAAGGTCTTTTTAAGGTTGTCATTTCCACTTTTGCGCATCGCCTTCAAAACAAGCAAAAATGGAAATCAACAAATGCATCCTTGGCATTTTCCTATCTCTGTTTTCTTTTTCTATCCAAGCACAGCAGACCCTGACCCTCAGCCGGGCTCAGAGCGAAGCTGTCTTTTTGCAGCAGAACCTGTTCCTGCTGGCTGAAAAGCTGCAGATCTCCAGGGCTGAAGCCATGGTGATGCAGGCCAGACTCTGGCCCAACCCCAATTTTGCGGTGGACGAGGTCAACCTGTGGGCTACCGAGCGGCAGTTGGCCGTATTCGGGGATGAGCTGCAGGGGTTTAACGGGGGTAGTGTCGGTAAAAACCAGCAGTTTAGTTTTGCCTTGGAGCAGCTGGTGGAGACTGCGGGTAAGCGGAAGAAGCGCATAGCCCTGGAGGAAGTGGGAGTGGATCAGTCCGTTCAGGAATACGAGGAACTGCTCAGGAACCTGAAATTGGAATTCAGGAACAAGCTGACCCAGCTGCAGTATCTGCAATCAGGCAAATCCCTGTACCAAAGCCAGCTGAACAATGTAAAGAAACTCACGCAGGCTTACCAGAAGCAACTCGGAAGCGGCAATATCTCCCAGGCGGAATTTATCAGACTGAAGGCCCTGGAACTCGAAATCTCCAAATCCGCGAATGACCTGCTCATAGAAACCAACGAAGTACAACAGGAGCTGAAACTGCTGATGCACATCCCGGCTGCCACAGTGTTGGTGATCGAGGGGGATGGCTTTTTGAAAGACACCGGACAGATCCGGTTGTTGAACTTGGGAGACCTTCTCAATCAGGGGAAGCTGAACCGTCCCGACTATAAAATCAGCCAGCTGAATGAAAAGTACTTCAGCAGGCAGTATGAGCTGGAGAAGGCCCAAAAGGTGCCTGATGTGACCTTCAGTGTGGGATATGACCGGGGGGGTAACTTCATGTACAATTTCGTGGGGTTTGGCTTGGCCCTGGACCTGCCTGTGTTCAACCGTAACCAGGGAGCCATCAAATCAGCCAGGATCGGTGTCCGGCATGCCGAAATCATGGTGGAGCAGATGAGCCATCAGCTCGATACGGAAATCGTCCTGGCCTATCAGAATCTGCAGCATGCAGTGGAATTCCAAAATGAGATAGAAACCGGATACGAAGCTACCCTGGATTCGCTGCTGGAAAGTTTCACCAAGAATTTCACAGATAGAAATATCAGCCTTCTCGAATACCTGGATTACCTCGATGCCTATCTGGAAAACAAGAAAATCATCCTGGAGGCAGGAAGAGAAGTCAGTGAGAAATCCGAGGAACTCAACAGTGCTGTCGGTGTGGATATCATCAAATAGAAGAAATATAAGCATACAATGAATCTATTCAAAACCCTTACTATCAGTAGTATAGTACTGTTTTTTTATGGCTGCGGAAATAAGCACCTTCCCGCCTTGGAAGCCAATGGGGCACCCTATTGCCTCGATGAAAAATTCAGGCAAACGACAGGATATGAACTTCCCAAGAAGCTGCCCCTTACAGAAATGGTATCCCTCACGGGCTCTGTGGAGACCAATCCGGATAACGTCGTACACTTCGTGAGCCTGGTAAGCGGTATTATCTCGAACACCTACTTTTCACTGGGGGACAAAGTGGAAAAGGGGCAGGTATTGGCAGAAATCCGCAGTGCCGAACTGAGCTCGCTGCAGTCAGAGCTGAAGTCACTGCAGTCCCAGCTCCAGGTGGCAAAGAGGAAGCTTGAGACGGTCCAGTCCATGTATGAGGAGGCAATATCCTCCCAGAGAGACCTGATAGAGGCGCAGAGCGAATACGCCATATTGATTGCAGAGGAGGAGAAGGTAAACGCCATTCTGCAGCTTTTCAGCGCCAGCCAGGAGAAAGGTGTCTTCCAGGTGAAAGCCCCTTCCTCGGGAATAGTAACTGCAAAGTCGATATCCTCCGGCACCCAGATCTCCTCAGAAGGGGACCCGCTGTTCACTATTTCGGACCTCAGTGAGGTCTGGGTCATGGTGAATATCTATGCGACAAACATCAAGTACATCGAAGAAGGGCTCGATGTGAGCATCAAGACGCTTTCCTATCCCGGAGAGCTTTTTCAGGGCAAGATCTCCGTGGTATCCCAAGTGTTTGATGTGGATGCCCGGGTGCTGAAGGCACGGGTGGTCTTGGAGAATTCAGCCTTTAAGCTGAAGCCTGGGATGCTGGTGGACGTGATCGCGACCAAGCAGAAGAACACAGAGGCCCTGGCAGTGCCTACCGCATCATTGATCTTTGACAATAACCTCCATTATGTGGTGGTCTATTCCGGTGATTGTGAGATTGCCATTCATCAGGTGGATCTTCTTTCCCATAGCAACGGCGTGACGTTTATAGCCAGCGGCTTGCAGGAGAATGAGCAGGTCATTACTAAAAACCATCTCTTGATCTATGAACAGATCAAGAACTTCCAAAACTGATTGAGATGCAGAAATTCGTTCAGGGAATAGTAGCCTTCTCTTTAAAAAACAGCGCTTTAGTCTTCTTTTTTACCGGCTTGCTCCTGGTAGCCGGCATAGTCAGCTACATCCATACGCCCATAGAGGCTTTTCCGGATGTGACCAATACCCGCGCCCGGATCATCACCCAGTGGCCCGGCCGCAGTGCTGAGGAAGTGGAGAAATTCGTGACACTGCCGATCATGAAGCAGGTGAATACCATCCCGAAGAAATCCCAGGTACGCTCCATTTCCCTGTTTGGACTGTCGGTGGTCACGGTGATTTTCGAGGACGGGATAGAAGACTTCTATGCCCAGCAGTATGCCTCAAACAGGATGCAGGGGGTATCTCTGCCGGAAGGTGCCGATGCCGAGATAGAACCTCCTTATGGGGCCACCGGTGAGATTTTCAGGTATGTGGTGAAAAGCAAGCGGCCTATCAAGGAGCTCACGGCTATCCATGACTGGGTCATCGAGCGGGAGCTGGTATCCGTGCCGGGAATCGCTGATGTGGTAAGTTTCGGAGGTGAGGAAAAAACCTATGAGATCAAGATCAACCCTACCGAACTGGCCAACTATGATCTATCTCCGCTGGAGGTGTTCGAGGCGGTCTCCAACAGTAATATCAATGTCGGGGGCGATGTGATCGAGCGGGGTAGCCAAGCCTATGTGGTGCGTGGAGTGGGACTGCTGGAAAGCATAGAGGACATCGAAAACATCCTGATAGAAGTAAGGGGCTCCACCCCGATTCTGGTGAAGCATGTCGCCCAGGTGAGCGTGTCGGCCAGACCCCGGCTGGGGGTGGTGGGCCTGCAGGATGACGAAGACCTGGTGCAGGGGATAGTGGTGATGCTGCGGGGAGAAAACCCCGGAGAGGTCATCGGAAGACTCAAGGAACGAATAGCTGACCTGAACGACAGGATCCTGCCCAAGGATGTGAAAATAGTCCCCTTTATCGACAGGACTGATCTGGTGGATGTCACCGTCAATACCGTGACCAAAAACCTTATCGAAGGGGTGATTTTGGTGTCAATCGTGGTTTTTGTGTTCCTGTACAACTGGAGGATGACCGTGATTGTGGCCACAGTTATCCCCTTGGCATTTCTTTTTGCCGTGGTGATGCTACGCCTGAAGGGGATGCCAGCCAACCTGATCTCCATGGGGGCATTGGACTTTGGGCTGCTGCTGGAAGGTACCCTGGTCATAGCAGAGACGGTCTTTGTGGCGCTGGAGAAGAAGGCCCACCAGATCGGGATGACGAGGTTCAACAAGATGTCAAAACTGGGCATCATCAAGAAGAGTGCAGGAAGTGTCGCTACGTATATCTTTTTTGCCCTCATCATTTTGATCGTGGCATTGATGCCGATATTCTCCTTCCAGAAGGTAGAAGGCAAGATGTTTACCCCGCTGGCTTACACTTTGGGGTTTGCGCTGCTGGGCTCTTTACTGCTCAGTCTCACCTATGTTCCCGCGATGTGTAAGCTGCTGCTTACCAAAAATATCGAAGAAAAAGAGAACGTGATCACCCGATCCTTCCGGTCTGGTCTGTATAGGCTGTTTGAGTGGAGTACCCGATTCAAGAAGGTCACCATGCTTACTTTTGTAGGTGTATTGACCCTGAGTGTGATCGGGTTTTCGCTGATAGGTACGGAGTTTCTGCCCAAGCTGAATGAAGGGGCCATCTACGTGAGAGCTACCCTGCCTAATAGTGTCAATCTCCAGGAGTCCGTGCGGATTACCCGGGAAATGAAAGAGAAAATCAGGGAGTTTGAGCAGGTGGAGTTTGTGCTTACCCAGACAGGCCGGCCCAATGATGGTACTGACCCCACTGGGTTTTTCAACATTGAGTTCCATATCCAGCTGCATCCCGAAAAAGAATGGAACAGCCATCTGAGCAAGGATGAATTGATCGAAGAGATGAGAAGTGAGCTGCAGACATACCCTGGGATAGTCTTCGGTTTCAGCCAGCCGATCCAGGATAATGTGGAGGAATACGTGGCGGGGGTGAAGAGTGCACTGGTGGTGAAGATCTTCGGGGAGGACCTGTTCGAACTGGAAAAATATGCAGACCAGGTGGCCGAAAGCATCAAGGATGTGCAGGGGGTCGAAGACCTCAATGTCTACAGGAATATCGGATTGCCCGAGCTCCGGATCAAGCTCGATGAGATCAGGATGGGTAAATATGGCGTGGCCATGGCTGATGCCCAGGCGGTGATAGAGATGGCCATAGGTGGCCGTGCAGCCACTACGTTCTACGAGAATGAGCGGATGTTTGACGTCCGTATCCGCTTCCAGCGGGAATACCGGGAAGACCAGGATAAGATCGGGGAGATCCTGATCCCGATCATGAACGGCAAGAAGATCCCTTTACGCGAAATCGCGGATATCAGCTTTATCACCGGTCCGGCATTTATTTACCGGGAAGGCAGTAGCCGCTATATAGCCGTAGGATTCAGCATAGAAGGCAGGGATCTGGGCAGTACCATAGCTGAGGCCAAAGCCAAAGTGGATGAGTCAGTGGTGTTTCCGGAGGCCTACAAGGTGGAGTGGGCCGGCGAATTTGAAAGCAAGGAGCGGGCTACCAACCAGCTGATGATGATCGTTCCCATCTCCTTGGTAATGATCGCCTTCCTCCTGTGGATGAATTTTGAAGGGAATTTCAAGGATACGCTGATTTCATTGACAGTTATTCCTTTTGCATTTATCGGTGGGTACCTGTCCCTGCTGCTCACCGGTACCAATTTCGGGATCTCTGCCGGGATCGGGTTTATCATCCTGTTCGGTGTGGCCACCATAGACGGCATCGTCCTGATAGGCAATATCAAGGAGCAGCTGAAGAAAGGTCATCCGCTGAAGCTGGCAATTTCTAAGGGGGTATATTCCAGGATCAGGCCTATTCTGATGATCGCCCTGATGGGATCCATGGGGCTCCTCCCTGCGGCTCTGTCGGATGGTATGGGGTCTGAAATCCAAAAACCGCTAGCCATCATGATTGTGGGAGGGCTGATTGTCTGTATGATCTTCACCCTTACTGTACTGCCCCAGATTTTCTACTGGGCATACCGCAAGACAGCACGCTACCGATGAAGAATAAGATTATCATTACATTTGCGCTGGTAATGGTGCTGGCCAGGTCAGTTGCGCAGCAGGCTTACAGCCTGCCCAATGATTCATCCGGTATTTATATGACCTATAATGATGTGATCAGCGGAAAGGTGACCCATGGGTTTATGAGGAACCAAAAGGGCTATAGCATCTGGCCTAAAGGGTTCTTCGTAAGCAGGGATCCGGAGCTGAAGACGCCTGAGAAAAGGGTGGTCTTCCGCAGGGAAGCCATCTGGGGATACACGGATCATAAAGGGAGGCTGATCAGGGTGTCTGGCAAGTTTCAGTACAGGGTTTTCGGTGGGGGCGATCCGGTGATCTATATCAAGTACTCGTCGACCAGCCCCGCTTACTACTTCAGCAGGACGCTGGACGGCCCGATATACCGGCTGACCAGGAGAAAGCTCAGGGAGGTATACGCAGCTGATCCTGATTTCCTCACCCTTATTGACTCCACCAAAAGAAAAGAGTGGTTGGATTGGGCTGATAAACCCGTGTCACTTGGTCCCGGCCAACCGTAAAAAAACAGCAACAGCAATAAGTGAATAAGCAATGAAACTGGATAAATTTGTCTTGGCGATTATTTTTAGCATTGTAATAGCCTATTTTTTTCCCCAGCTGGGCTCGGAGCATAGCTTCGTTCCCCTGGACAGCATCACCAGTATCGGGGTCTCGCTGATATTCTTCTTTTATGGGCTGAAGCTCAGTGGCTCCAAGTTGAAAGAAGGATTGAAAAACTGGAAATTGCACCTGCTCATCCAGACAAGTACCTTTCTCCTGTTCCCGTTGGTGGTGTTGGTATTTTTGCCACTGGCACAGACCGAGCAGCTGTACCTCCTGTGGCTGGCGGTCTTCTTTATGGCAGCATTGCCTTCCACGGTCTCTTCCTCGGTCGTGATGGTCTCCATCGCCAAAGGGAATATTCCCGCGGCGATCTTCAATGCCAGTATTTCAGGGATCATTGGGATTGCCATTACCCCATTATGGATCGGGCTTTTTCTCCAGCAAACCAGCATGGACTTCGACTTCACGGGGATCTATATCAAACTGGCCACTGAGATCCTCCTGCCCGTATTTCTGGGGATCATGCTGCAGCGGTTTCTGGGCGCATTTGCAAACAGATACAGTAGTGAGCTGGCCTATTTTGACAAAACCATCATCCTGCTTATTATCTACAAGAGCTTTGCGGAATCCTTCGAAGGCAACATGTTCAGCTCCCTGAGTGTCCCTGCTTTTATCATCATGATCCTGGCCGTTTTTGTTCTTTTCTATCTGGTATACTCCCTGGTAGGCTATGTCTCCCGCAAACTGGACTTCAGCCTGGAGGACCGCATTACCGCGCAGTTTTGTGGCACCAAAAAATCCCTCGTCCATGGTACGGTGTTTTCCAAGGTTTTTTTCGCAAATACCGGCTCCGTAGGGATAGTGCTGCTGCCTTTGATGCTGTTCCATGCCATCCAGATTTTGCTGATCAGCATTATCGCCAAGCGGTTTGGGGAGCGGGAGGAGCCGGCTGCGGAATAAGCTTTCCGGACGGTGGGCCTCCCCATCCAGGGAGTCGTCAGATTCCCGGTACGTGCTTCGGATCGAGATTCATGTAGTATTCCAGGCTATGCTGCGGCGGGTCTACGCCGGCAGGGAGTGGCATTCCGGAGAACTGTCCGAAATATAGCAGGCAGGCATCTCTCCACCACACGGCTTCCTTAGCCTGGATCTCCAGAAAGGAAAGGACATGGGCATGTCTCTCCCGGTCTATTTTGTTTTCCAGCTTCTTCCAGGTCTCCACATTGGCCTTGGCCTCGTCCACGCCTTGCTGGTAATGCAGGGCTATCCCGTCCCAGAGGGTCTTTCCGGACTGCAGCTGGTAGTCCCACGGTAGGTGGTGAAACCAGAGCAGGTATTCTTCCGGAATATCTTGCGGGCTTCCCCACCGTTTCTGGATTTCCGGGGCGTACTGGCCCAGTGCATCACTGCCACTGGCCGTCCGGTCAAAACCCACACCAGAACTGGAGGCCTTGTGGTAATAGGTAGAGGTCCAGTCATCCCTTCTTCCCCCGGTCACCCAGGGTCCGGGACCGTAATGGTGGCTTCTGGCCATGATATGGTGCAGCCCGAGTGGGGTCATATAGTTGACCACCATCTCTCTGGAACCCAGCATTAATTTCTTCACGGTACTTACAAATTCCGCATCATCGGTGAAGGTAAGCCTCAGCCATTCGTCGGCGATTTCGGCAGATCCTGCCTGGGGATCCCAGGCCAGTTTCCCATAGGCAAACCAGTTTGCCTGATGGAAATGATGTCCTGTCCAGTTTCTGTCTGTACCGATATTGGCTACCCCGGACATGGCTGTGATCGGGGACTGATGCAGGGATCCATCTACCACCCGGGCCACAGTACTGCCTTCTCCTTCTGCAAAAGTGTCTGCCTGCAGCACTTCCTCAAACAGCGGGGCCAGGTAAGCGAGGTGGGTGTCGTGACCGAGGTATTCCTGGGTGATCTGGAACTCCATCATCAGCGGTGTCTTCGGCATAGCGCCAAACAGCGGATGAAACGGTTCCCTGGGCTGGAAATCTATCGCGCCGTTTTTCACCTGCACGATGACGTTGTCACGGAAATCACCGTCGATGGGCTTGAACTCATTATAGGCCTGCTTGTGCCGGTCTTCCGGTGTTTTTTCGCTGTATACAAAGGCTCTCCACATCACGATTCCCCCATGTGGACGTACCGCATCCGCCAGGAGGTTGGCCCCTTCGGCCTGGGTCCTCCCATAGTTATGCGGACCGGGCTGGCCTTCGGAGTCTGCTTTGACCACAAACCCGCCAAAATCAGGAATGTATCCGTAGATCTCTTCGGCTTTCTTTTTCCACCATTCCTGTACCTTACTGTCCTGCGGATCCGCAGTCTCTAAGCCACCGATCTCCATGGGTGAGGAAAACCGCGCAGTAAGGTAGACCTTGATGCCATATGGGCGGAACACATCGGCCAGGGCACGCACTTTTTCCAGGTACTCAGGTGTGAGGACCAGTGCATTGGCATTCACATTGGTAAGGGCGGTGCCATTGATGCCAAGAGAGGCATTTGCACGCGCGTAATCGTGGTACTGCTGGTCGATATGGTCCGGCAATCTATGCCAGTTCCAGATGCTGAAACCTGCATAGCCCCGCTCCACGGTGCGGTTCAAATTATCCCAGTGGTTCAGTACCCGGTGTTGGATTTTTGGGGTGCTGAGTGTCCCTGCTACAGTGGGCGTGGTACCCAGCTGTACCATCCTCAGGTAATGGAACGTGCCATACAGCAGGCCAATGTCAGTATTGGCCGTGATCAGGATGGTGTCGCTGCCATCTCCTCCGGTCTTCCGGATCAGGTATCCCTCGGACCCAAGCGAACTGAGGTCTTCCAGCTGCTCCCGGACGGAAGCGGGGAGCAGCGATAGCTCACCGATCAACAGCTTGGTCTTCCCAGGTTTGGCTTGGTCTTCTTCCGGGAAAAACCCTTCTTTCGCCAGATTGATTTCTTTCCGGATCAGGGAGAGGGTGGGAGAGGTCCCCTGGATCACCACATCCGACAGGCTTTCTGTTTGCCAGTCCGCCGGATCCTGGATAGCGTAGTACTGGAGCCAGAGTTTGTAGCCGTCATTTGCCAGCACAAAAAATGACATGAAACTAAGAGCAAGGCAAAATGATAATTTTTTCATCCTTTTGGGTTTTGTTAATGGATTTGATACGGGCCGGGGGCCAGCTATTGTTTTTTGCGCAGGGAAGATGCCCGGATGATCAGTTCGGAACGCAGTGTGATCTTATTGGTGTTCAAAAGCGTGCTGTCTTTGGTTCCTGCCAGGTGGAGAATCAGGTTTTTCATGGCTACTTCCCCCATCTCATAGCCGGGGTAGTTTACCGTGGTGAGGTTGGGTTCTATCAAGCGGGAGACCACATCGTTGTTAAAGCCTACCACAGCGATATCATCGGGGATACCAAACCCCGCCAGTTTCAGGTGGCGCACGCAGCTGGCAGCACAGGCATCATTGGAGACGAACAACCCGTCCGGCATCGGATCCATCTTCCGGATCCGCTCCACGATTCCTTCGCCCACCTCTTCATTCAGGTCTGTATAGACCACCAGGGATTCCTCATAGCTTATTCCTTTGTCCATCAGGGCATACTTATAGCCCTTTAGCCTGTCGGAGTACACATTCACGTTCACATTGCCTAGTACGTGCAGGATTCGGGTACAGCCCTGATCCAGGAGATGGGTGGTGGCAGCATGGGCTGCCTGCATATTGTCAATGGTGACTCCCATGCACTCATAGGAATCCCCGATCCGGTCATAGAAGATCACCGGGATTCCTTTTTTCAGAAAAGGACTGAAATGGTCCAGGCTCGCCGTGTCACTTGCCAGGGAGACCAGCAGCCCATCCACACGGCTGTTGAACATGGAGTGCGCATTGGCTATTTCCTTTTTATTGGACTCCATGGACTGGCTGATGATCAGGTTAAACCCGGCTGCATTGGCCACCTTTTCCATTCCCGCCAGTGCTGAGGATTGGAAGGAACTGTTCAGTCTGGGCACGATAACCCCGATATTGTGGGTTCTTTTGCTGCGGAGGTTTGCCGCGAATATATTGGACTGGTACCCCATCTCCATGGCAGCATCAAAGATCCGTTTTCTGGTTTTCTCGTTTACGGCAGGATGGTTGTTCAGTGCCCGGCTTACCGTCGTCGGAGAAATGCCCTGGTTCTTGGCAATATCATATATTGTCACTTCCTTTTCCATGGTTGCCGTTCTTGACCTGATTGTTCCCTGTAAGTTTTTGTCCATTTTACTCATTAATGGGGATTGGACAAAAATATCTATTTAAATATCTTATTCCAACCACGCGATGAAATCGGTTTCATAGAGGTCTACGTCCGATAGGGGTGGATTTGTGATCGTCTGTGCTGAGGTGGATTGGGTGCGGCAGCCTTCTGAGGATAAGGCTGGCAAGCCTGATGGAAAAACCAAATTAACCACTGGGCACGGGAGTTTTCCACACCCAGTGGGTTTTAATTTTTTCCCGGATCAATAGCCCGGATTCTGGTAGATAGTCCTGTCTCCTTCCATGGCATCGATCTGGCCCTGGGGAATAGGTCTCAGGTAGTGATGCGGCCGGATATTCCGTGAGATCGTCTGCGGGGTGTGATCCCCATAGTTCATGCCGCCTATCCTGTATGTACCGGCGAGTTCTTCCCACTTCTGGGTCCGGATCAGGTCATACCATCGGTATCCTTCTCCATAAAACTCCCGTGACCTCTCCTCCAAAATATAGTTGATGTCAATTTCCGCCGGGGTGGCTGCTATCATTTGCGCGCTGTTGTCACTGATTTTTTCCTGGTTACCGTTGTTGTCCCAGCGCCAAACCCCTGCTCTTGCACGCAGTACATTGACGAGGTCCCTTGCGCTTTGTGCTCCCGTTGCCCCTTTTACGGCAGCTTCTGCGGCAATCAGATAGAGTTCAGAAAGCTTTGCGATGTTGAAGGGACGTGTACTGCCTGCATTGGGTTCTCCGAGACCATCACCGCTGTCGGTGCGGTATGGACCGAGTTTCCAAAGCCCAGGATACACGATCCTGCTTATTCCACTTGGGGAAACCACAAAATCAGCTCTTCCAGGCAAGATGCCAGCACCTATGTTTCCGCCCAGACTTGCGGGGGTTGGATAGTTGATGGATTGGGCAGGCTCTTCATCCAGGAAGGTAAGTATAGGATCTCCAGCCTGGACAGGGATCAGGTTGGCATTGTAGATAGGACCGTTGATCACAGGGGCTCTGTCTATATTGGCCCGGTATACTGTGGTGAATGTGCCGTCATACCGCGAGTCATTGGTCTTGTCCGCAAACGTGCCGGTAACCGCATCAATGGTGGGGGCCATCCGGGTCCAGGGCCGCCCGGTAGCCTGGATAGCCGCTCTTCTTACTGACTCGACGTTGCTTAACCAATCCGAACTGGATGAGCTGCTTCTCAGCACGGTGTAATTCCACGTCATCATCCAGCCGGCAAAGTTGTCGGGTGCTCCACCGTTACCCCAGGTAAGGCTCCCGCCGTTATAGAACTCACTGGTTTCCGTGTGGTCAGCATACAACAGCAGCTCGCTGTTCCGGTCGTTTTCTGCAAGATTCACGTCATAGAATGTGTCCTGAAGCCGAAAAGGCCCCGGGTTCTGGATTGCTTCCATGGCAATGTCATAGGCGCGCTGGAAGTACCACTGGGGATCATGTCCATCGGGGTCTACCCGGGATGCTTCCGGATAGGTAGGGATATTGTTGGGGTTTTCCAGCCACCATCCGTACGTAAGGTATGCCTTGGCCAGGTATAGCCGGGCGAGGGTCTTGGTCGCGGTACCCGTAAGCCTGCCTGTCTCAGGCAAGTCGTTGACTGCAGTAATCAGATCCGGGAAGATACCCCGGGTATAGACTTCTGGCACTGTGTTTCTCACCGATGTCCTGGAAGGATTGATGTTGAATTCAAGCTCTCCCGCTCCCAGGTCCAGTGGTACACCGCCAAAGGTCTGCACCAGCAGGAAATAGTCAAATGCCCTGAAAAACCTGGCTTCTGCCACCAGTGCTTCAGAAACACCCGCCTCAGGGGCAAAGGCTATGATGCCGCTCGCTGTGTTGATATTGGAAAAGGCAGCGCCCCACAAAGCGTCCGCACGGCTGTTATTGGGGTCGATTTCCCCCTGTCCACTTAGATCCATGACCAGGAAGTTTTGATCTGCACTCTGTGCGTAAGTCACTTCATCGGTGCCGGTCAGACAGGTATTGTAGTAATAGGCCTGACCATAGATATAGCGCAGGTGGGCATACATCGACGTAAGGCCACCTTGGATGCCTTCCGGAGTCTGGAAAAAGCCGGGCTCGAAAATACTGCGCGGCTCTTCATCCAGGATGCCGTTACACGAAACAAGGAAAAGTGCAGTCAGCATTAATCCCTTGATTGAATTTATATATAGCTGAATCTTTTTCATGATAGGTTAGAATGTCAGGTTAATGCCCAGTATAAAATTGCGGGTGGCGGGAGAGTTGGTGCCGATAGTCAGCAAGCGGCTGGGGTAGGTACCCGTGGTGGCCGCATTCTCATCACCAAAAGAATTGGTTTCCGGATCCAATCCCGTCTCTCTGTTGAATGGGGAGAAAAGTACAAATGGGTTCTGTACCGCACCATATATCCTGAACCTGCTCAAGCCAGCCCGTGACATCCAGTTGTTGGATTGGTTGAAGTCGTAGCCCAGAGTCATGGTCCGTATTTTCATGTAGGAAGCATCAAAGTATCCCAGGGTACTGCCATATTTGGGGTTGTCTCCACTGGCCAGGCCTCCCGGTGCAGGGTATCTCGCATCGGTGTTCTCAGGTGTCCAGTAATCCACTGCGACATTGTTTCTTCTGCCATTGAGCATATTCAGATAGCCCGTGGAGGAGTGGAGTGTACTGATCAGTACGCCGCCACTCTTGAATGTACCGACTATGGTCAGGTCAAATCCCTTATAGGCAAGCCGTGTATTGAACCCACCCATAAAATTTGGCTGCAGATCAAGAATCTGGCGGTCATCCGGACCGATTGCCCTGGTGGGTACACCTTCCTCCGTGTAATCCCCGGTGTACGTGACTTTGATCATCCCGGGGTTTCCTCCCGGTTCCAAGGTGTTCAGGTGGGGTTCACCCTCCTGCCAAAGTCCCTGGTATTGGTAATCGAAAATGACATCGATCGGATGGCCGACAAACCACCAGTTGCTCTCATCCCTGTTCTGTCCGGTGGACAGTGAAACAAGTTTGTTGCGGTTGGCATAGAGGTTAAGTCCTGCTTCCCAGCTCCAGTTGCTGTTCTGTAGGATAAGACCGTTCAGGGCAAGCTCTATCCCTTTGTTCTGGGTTTCCCCGATATTTGCCGTATAGCTGCCCACCCCGGAGGTGGCTGGGAGATTTACGCCCAGCAGGATATCCTTGGTATTGGTGATGTAATACTCTGCACTACCGGTGAGCCGGTTGTTGAACAGATCGAATTCAACCCCGAAATTATAGGTCTCTGAATATTCCCAACCCAGGTTCGGGTTCGGGAGGGCATTCACAAAATATCCTGTGGCGTAGGTGTCATTGCCGAAGTTGTAGGGCCGGGTGGCCAATCCCCCCAGTGTGGCATAGGGTGCAATGGCCTGGTTTGATGTCTGCCCGTAGCCTACTCTCACTTTCAGCCCGTCCACAAAGGACACTCTATCCATAAAACGTTCCTTTCCGATATTCCAACCCGCTGAAATAGCAGGGTAAGTATGCCATTTGTAACCAGGTGCTAACCTGGATGATCCGTCAGAACGCATGGTGGCAGAAATCATGTAGCGGTCATCATAGGAGTACATTACCCGTCCCATGTAGGAGCTCAGCCCCCATAACTGGTAGTGCTGGTCAGCGGGATTGATCTGGATCTCCCCATCCGAATGGCCCAGGTTATAAAACCGGAACTGGTCAGATGCAATGTCACGTGCCCACATTCTGGAGCTGTGGAATTTATTTTGCTCGTTGGAGTACAGGGCCGTCACATTGACGATATGCTTATCGGCAAATATCTTGTCATAGGTGAGGAGGTTTTCCATTATCCAGTGGTAGTTGTGTGAATTACCCACTGCAGCTGTGGAAGGGGTTTCGGGGTTCGGGCTGTTGATACCTTTGCCGGTATATTCCCCGATATTGCTCTGCCGGTAATCCAATCCCGCATTGGCGCGGTATTTCAGTCCTTCCACACCTGGGATTTTGACCTCGGCATAAATCGCATTATAGGTCGCATAAGACCGGGTCTCATTTAACCACTGGCCTTCTATATCCCTCAATACATCCCTGGAAGAAACCCAGGTCTCGTCCAGAGGCATGTTGATCGTTCTTCTTCGGCTGCCATCCGGATTAAATGGATCTGCGATCGGAGACATGCTGAGGATATTGTACAGGCCCACCTGGGAGCCTTGGGTCACATTATAGTTGTTGTTGGTGTTGAAGCCGATTCTGAAATAGTTTCCGATTTCCTGATCTACTGCGGCGCGCATGGAGATTCTGTCATATTGCTGCGTGGGTACCACTCCCTCGTCATGATAATAGCCCAGCCCAAAACTATACGTGCTTTTCTCTCCTCCTCCTGTCACATTCACATCGTGGTTGGACATCACACCGGTTTGGTAGAACAGGTCCTGCCAATCGGTGCTGACATCATTGGACTCGCTGGGGCCATTGGTGAATAACCCTGCTGCTTCCCTCATTTGGATGAACTCGGAAGCATTCATCATCGGGTACTTTGAAAAAACAGTTTTCGGTCCATGAAAACCGCTGTAGCTGACTTTTGCTTCCTGTCCTTTGAAGCCCTTTTTGGTGGTGACCAAAACGACCCCGTTGGCTCCCCTGGACCCATAGATCGCAGTGGCTGATGCATCCTTCAGGATATCTATGCTTTCTATATCCTCCGGATTGATATCCCCAATGGATCCGGCAAACGGGATCCCGTTGAGTACTACCAAAGGATCGTTGCTTGCCGTAAGTGACCGGTTGCCCCGGATCCGGATTTGCATCGCGGCTCCCGGTTGGGAGGAGGTCTGTGAGATATCCACCCCGGGCAGCCTACCCTGCAGGGCTTGGGTGATGTTGGCAGATGCCACTTCACGCATGTTCTCTCCACCTATGGATGCCACCGAGCCGGTGACAGCCTCCTGGCGCATCGTTCCGTAGCCGACCACGACCACTTCATCCAGTGCACTGATGTCAGGTTGCATGGTTACCGTCAATGAAGTGCGGTTGCCGACCACCAATTCCTGCGTGGCAAACCCGATAAAGGAAAAAACCAACGTGGCTCCGGGCTGTACACTGATGGCGAATTCTCCGTCCACACCCGTCACCACACCGTTTGTGGTGCCCTTCTCCTGTACCGATGCTCCCGGTAAGCCCAGTTCCGTGTCATCAAGAACCACACCCGAGACCCGTACAGTCTGGGCGATTGACGAGAAGCTGATTACTAAAAATCCTAGCAATCCCATCATGCGAATTAGCCAATTACCTGAGCTGGGTAGGATTACCGCCCGGGTATACTTGGTAGATGTTAAATCCATTTCAGATTATTTTGAGGGTTTAGTTAATATGTGATTTCTAACCTCTCCTGCAGCGATCCATCATGGGAACTGATGCCGAAGAAAGTATAATGAGTTAAAACTCTTTAAAAAAAATAAATAATGCAACCGATTTCATGAAAATATCAATCTGATTAACGTCCTGTCTATTAATGTAAAAGAAAAGCACAGCCATCCGCTCATTTTGAGTCTTTTGATTTCCCGGTTACGCGATGGCTGTTCAGTGTTCTCATTTTAGTACTTGGGAAATCCCTGATCGGTTGAGGTGGCATACGCGATACTTGTTCTTACTCCGTTGCCTTTCCGGATTCTTCTTCAGTCCAAAGTCACCTGATAGCGGTGGTAACGTTTTGTATTTTTGGAATTAATTATTTGTTTATCAGTAATTTATATTTTTTTTCAACAAAATAAACCTGATCACTGGACCGGGTAGCCTTCAGGAGCCACCTGTTTTTTTGTTTACGGCACTGCCGCCAGGCCCGACCCAGGAACCGATAGACTTACTGCTGTCCGGCCGTTTGGTGGACTTTATCGGCCATCCCCTAAGTCTTGCCAAGTAGCAGGGCAGAATAAGCGGATTTGACCCGCATCTTTCTAGTTTTGATAAAACAGATTTTTTGAAATCGATTGTAATTTGTTTTATTTTTAATCATGTTTAGGCCACCGTAGTCCGAAGAGGCTTTGGATGCGGTTTTTTCAAACAGGGCGGATTCCGGGATGGTTTTCTGACTGATCAGCTAAGGAAGAGGCAATCGCCATTCCTTTGGTCCCGGAATTGGCGCAGCTGGCAAATGGAATGTGAAATGGCCAGGTGAATTCTGACACCTTGATTTCCGGAAAGGGGTATACCGGCCAGCGTGCTCTTTGGGCTGGTAGTATCTTTCGGACAGGTAGCCGGTTTTTACCGGCATGCAATATACCGGTGGGTGGGATTGATCCCCGCTTCCGGCTATCCGGAGCGACCACCGTTGACTGATTTACACGGGTAATGCTAAATTACTAAGGGGCAGGACTAAGTCCTGCTTCCTTCTTACTTCTCTTCAGTGCCCGTCCTGGCCTAGACGCGATAATGGCTTAGATCACCACACCGCTCTTTTTGGCGTCGTTACAGCTGTTATATCCCACTCTCCATTTTCCCTGCTTTTCCTACATTGGATTATAGGGCCCGGTACATAATCAGGGCTGGGTGAAGGGATTCCGGCTCAAGGCAGGGATGCCGCTCTTTCCACTTGCGGCTTTTAGCTCCCTGGGTTGGCACAGGACTCAGGGAATGCTCACGGGAAGCTTGGCCATAGCCCTTACGGGAAATGTACCCACTCCCTTAAACTTTGGAGGAACCGCGCTGAAGGTAAAACCGTCCTTTGGCAAGAGATGCAACTGGCAGAGATGCTCTACGATAAGGATATCGGCTTCCAACAAGATGCTGTGGACAGGCCGGGTATTTCCGGTGGTGTTGTCGATGTTATGCGAGTCGATGCCGACCAGTTTCACCAGGCCGTCACGCAGGTACTTGGCGGCACCTTCAGTCAGAAAGGGGTGGTTTTCGTAATACATGGGCGTATTCCAGTGGCTGGCCCAGCCGGTATGGATCAGTACAGCCCTATTTCGTATTTCGTGGTTTTTCAGGTGTTTTTCGGTGATTTCCAGTGTTTCGGAAAAAGGGACGCTGATCACAACGGCATCCAGCTCCGCAAAGCTTTCCAGTCCGATGTCAGCCAGGTCTTTTCCGTCTTCATACCTGTGAAAAGGACAGTCGATGTAAGTGCCGGTGTTTCCCACCAGTTCAATTTTCCCGATCTGAAACTCCGTTCCGTCTGCATACAGCTGCCGTGAGTCTTTCCGACTCAGATAGTCGCAGATTATGGGAGGAGGGAGTCCCTTGTAAGTCACCAGCCCATCGGTGATCACATGGCTTAAGTCCACCAGGGTTTCCCGGACTTTTTTTTTATGGATTGGTTTTCTCTTGTGCAGTTCGGTAAAAATCTCCTTGTTCAGGATTTTGGTTTTTCCTACCATAAGCAGTCCCAAATCTGCTACCACATAGTAGGCAAGGTCGCTGTCAGAGATCCAGTCTCCAGTTATATCCAGCCGGAAATCTTCCCCACGTATGCTGCCACCGTTTGTGAAATAGATCTCAAAGTCAAATTTTACCCTTTTTTCCATGGTCTGGCAGTTTATTGGAAAGGTTCAGCTCCTGCTGAAGGTCTGCTTCCACTTTACAAAATACAAAAAACCAGGAAAGAGAGACCGCTTTGATGCGGAAGCAGGTATGATTTCTATAAGTAGGGCCTGCTGAAAAACGCCAGTAAAAAGAGTGGAAGCCATAGTTTTGAATTATCTGACCATTTTTAAGGCAAGCTGTTTTTCAGCAAGTGCAAGCTTTTTGACCACAATAACCCGTTATCCATGCACCGGAAAATCCAAAAACAGTATTTTTTTGAGCTAGCCTCAGCCCCACCATCTTCTACGTTGCCCTCATTCGAAGTATAAGCATACAT